>NZ_JAUMKC010000009.1 GCF_030519355.1 Mucilaginibacter sp. L3T2-6 | reverse complement strand
CAAGCACTTCAGGAACATCATTAGCTATCAGCACGTTGTTTTTACCGATAGGCAAAGCAATGTACATAACCTTATTTTCCTCTTTTTCGGCTACCGGGAATTCCTCGCTTGCCAGATCTTTGAAGCGGACAATCTTTTTGAATTCTCCGCCAAAAACTGATTTGTAAAAAGTAAATGCTTCTTCGGCATTTCCGTTGAAATTGATCCAGGGATTGATTGTTCTCATTTTTTTGGTTTTAATTTTTTACTTATATCGTGATTTTTGGGTTGCTTTCTAAGGTTAATTTATAACCCATATTCGCAACCCTGTGGTTGCAAATATATGTGCAACTTTTTGGTTGCGCAAATTTATTTTTATTTTTCTGGTCTGCACTTACCGCTGTTTCGGACCGCGGGCTTATTCCGTCATAATAATGCTTTTTCTTTATTACGTACCATAAACAATCCGCATTGGGCCTATTGTTACCTTTGCGGCAAATGATCACAACATCTGCTATAACCACATCGCCAGTAAAAAATCAACGCATTTCAACTATCCTGGCGTTTGCCTTGCTGCCGCTTTCCGGGTTCGCTACAGACATTTATATACCGTCGTTACCTACTATGGGCGCCGACATGCACATCAGCAGCATACAGGTACAGCTAACCCTCACACTTTTCCTCATCAGCTACGGTACCTCCCAGTTGTTTTTAGGCAGCGTGTTAGATTCCTATGGACGGTACAAGTTCAGCATGGGCGCACTGCTGGTGTTTATCCTGGCGAGCGTGGTAATCGCCGTTACCCATAACATTTATGTAATTTATGCCATGCGGATTGTCCACGGCATTACAGTGGCTATGATAGTTATAGCCAAGCGGGCCTATTTTGTTGATGTGTATGAAGGCGAGCAGTTAAAACATTACCTCAGCATGTTTACTATAATCTGGTCTGCCGGGCCGATTGTGGCGCCGTTCCTGGGCGGGTATTTTCAACATACTTTTGGCTGGCAATCCAACTTTTATTTCCTGGCAGCCATGGCGTCGGTTATTGCGGTACTGGAGTTTTTATATAGCGGCGAGACTATCCGCCACCGCACGGCATTTCAATTTAAAAAAATTGCTGCCGTATATACAGAAATGGTTAAAGCAACCACATTCAGCCTGGGCATCCTGATGCTTACCTTTGCTTATTCCATGGTGATCATGTATAACATGACCGGTCCGTTTATCATCGAGCATCACTTTAAATTCACCCCGGTTGTTGCCGGTTATTGCTCGCTTATCCTGGGCTTCGCATGGATGGCAGGCGGCTTTATCGGCAAAGCGTTGATCAACCGGCCGTTTTTTGGTAAGCTGTTCGTTAATATCATGCTGCAGCTGTTATTGGTTGTTTTAATGATCATAACCGCAAAGTTTGTAAACAATGTTTACGTAATGGTATTCTTCGCTTTTGTGATACACGTGGGCGCCGGATTTACTTATAACAATTATTTTACTTACTGCTTAAGCAGATTTCCCAAAAATGCAGCTATGTCAGGAGGGTTTACCGGCGGCATGGTTTATGTAATGCTATCGCTTCTTACTTATTTTGTAGTGGCCGTAATTCCCGCTAAGGATCAGCTTAACCTGAGCTATAGCTATCTGGTGTTTATATTGTTGTCAGTTTTGATCATGGTGGTATTATCCCGGCTCAACCGGAAAGCTGCAATAGCGGATTAAGGGCATCACCATTATTCCCGCTTCATCGATTTAACAAGTTTTCAAGACATTTTATTTTGCTAATATTTTTAGCATATATTTGTTTCTGAATTAGGAACGGATATGCTGCGACTGAAAAGACACAGGGCAAAAAGGGATGTGCTGGGGTTTCGGCTGCCTATGCTCACGCACGAGGAGCCCGAACTGGATATAACCGACATAACCGTTATCGATCCGGACAATACCTTTTACATGCGCATGGGGAGTGATGCCATGCGGGGGCACAATATACTGGAGAATAATGTGCTGGTAGTTGACCGCAGCTTAATGCCTGTGCCCGGTTGTATCGTAGTATTTTTTCATGAGGGAAACTTTTACACCCGCGAATACGCTCCGGAAAGCGACAGGCTGGTGCTGAGGGCCGACACACCGGGAGACAGTATTGTTATTGAAAAGGATGAGCACTGGGTTTGCTGGGGCGTGGTCACCCTGTCGCTTAACCCGCTTATTCAGCCGCAGCAGCGCACAGGGAGGTACACACGTGTTTGCGCATGTTGACATCAATAACTGCTATGTAAGCTGCGAGCGGCTTTTCCGGCCCGAACTGGAAGGGCGCGTAGTAGTAGTGCTCAGCAATAACGATGGCTGTGTAATAGCCCGCAGCAACGAAGCAAAGGCTATTGGCATAAAAATGGCCGATGCGGAGTTTTTAGTGCGGCAAAAGCTTGCGGAGCACAATGCTGTGATATTCAGCTCAAATTATCCTTTATATGCCGATATGAGCGCCAGGCTGATGAACAACCTTGCCCGCTACACTTCTACCCTGATGGTATATAGTATTGATGAAGCATTTATGGCATTGGGCAATATGAATGGTGTTTACCTGGAAAAACATGCCGGAAAGATCAGCAAAAGTGTAATGCATGATACGGGGCTGCCCATTACTGTGGGCGTGGGCCCTACCCTTTCGCTGGCGAAGCTGGCCAATAAAGCTGCAAAAAAACGAGGGCGGAACTACCTGGTATTGAATACGTCAGGCAAAATCAGCAGTGTTGTTAAAAACTTCCCGATCGAGGATGTTTGGGGTGTTGGGTTGGCATATTTCAGCAAGCTACAGGAATTCGGCATACAGACAGCCCACGATTTTCGCGAGTTGAAACCGGATTTTGTACGGCAGCACATGACCGTTCAGGGGTGGCGCCTGCACCAGGAATTGTGGGGAAAGCCCTGTAACGTAATAAAGGATGTGGCGGAACGGTCGAAAGGGATAGAATCGAGCCAGAGTTTTAACACTTACCAAACGGAACTGGAGCCGATAGAGGAAGCTGTGGCGATGCATGCGGCTACAGTTGCCATAAAGCTGCGTGAACAGAAAAGCATGGCCACCAACCTTACCATTTATTTGCGCACAAACAAACATAACGTTAAGCACGACCAGCATTATCCAAGCATGACCGTAAAGGTACCATTTGCGGCCAACAGCACCCATCAGCTTACAAGGGTTTGCGTGCAGGCTTTAAGGGCTATCTGGCAGCCGGGATATAATTATTTAAAAACAGGCGTACGCGCCACAGGCATTATTCCCGCAGGTGAGGTACAATATAACATGTTTACGGATTACGATCATCGGCGCGAGCAGGACCTGGCAGGGTTAATGGATACGCTCAACCATCGCTATGGCCGCGGCACTGTGCGCCTGGCCGCCGACAGCTTTGAACGAAAATGGGCAATGAAGCAGGAATTTTTAAGCCAGCAATATACCACTGCGTGGAAGGATATTATTATAACGCGGTAATTCGGCCCGGCGCGGATTAACTATCAACCGCTATTTTATTCAGCATCCCTTTAAAAATAAAAAAATGAAAAGGCAGCATGGCATACCAATACAACCGCCCGGCCAGGCCGAGCGGGCGAAACGTTGCTGTTTGTACCACACAATTCTTATCATCTATCCTGAATTCCAGCCAGGCTTCGCCGGGAAGCTTCATCTCGGCATATAGCAGCAATCTTTTTTCCTCGCGGCTGGCGTAAATCACCCGCCAGAAGTCCAGCGCCTCGCCCGGCGAGGTTTCGGCTGCATTTTTCCGCCCGCGGCGCAACCCCACGCCCCCGAACAAACGGTCGAGAAACCCGCGGAATCCCCATAACCAATTACCATAATACCACCCGTTACGGCCGCCAATGGCAAAAATGCGGTTGAGCGCTTTGGCAGGGTTTTTTGTTTGCTGATGCTGGTCGTTTTTAAACACACCGAACTTTGGTATCTCGATATGTTTGGATAAACCTTTCGCAAAAATGCGATCGCTGCCGGCATCGTTCCAGCTGGATAGCACCAGGTTTTGTTCTATCTTTTCAAAAGCCATCCTGATAGCATCCATATAAGGGATCAGCTTTATGTGCAGCTTCTCAGCTAAGTCATTCTCTTTGGCTATTACGTCAATCTTCATACTGTCCACCAGCTTCTTGGCCAGCGGATAAGATGTTGAGGTTACGAAATAAAGCCAGTAGGAGGACAAGCGAGGGGTAAAAACCGGGACAATGATGATCTTCCTTTTCAGCTTTCTCACCTTTGCAAATTGTTCCAGCATCTGTTTATAGCTTAGGGTATCAGGTCCGTAAATGTCAAAATGCTTGTTGAAGGTATATTTTTTATGCAAAACGCCCGCTAAAAACTGCACGACATTACGAATGGCAATTGGCTGGCATTTGGTTTTCAGCCATCGCGGGGCTATCATTACCGGCAGCTTTTCCACCAGGTCCCGTATAATTTCAAAGGAAGCACTGCCTGACCCCACAATGATGCCGGCCCTTAAAGCGGTTACGGGCACGCTGCTTTTCCGCAGTTCGTCCTCTACGGCTTTCCGGCTGGCCAGGTGCTTGCTTAGCTGCTGCTCATTGGCTATGCCGCCCAGGTAAATTATTTGCGTGGCCTGCGTAGTGTCCATGTATTCCACAAAGCTCCTGGCGGAACGCTTTTCTTCTTTACTAAAGTCGCCGCCGCTCATATTCATGGAGTGAACAAGGTAATACGCGGCATCGATATCTTTTGGCAGCGGCTTAAGCGTCTCCGGCTTTAACAGGTCGGCTTCAACCACCCTTACCTGTCCGGAACTATACCTTGTCACGTCCAGGCGGGCCTGATCACGCACCATGCAAACTACCTCATGCCCTTTTTCCAGGAGCACCGGGAGCAGCCGCCTGCCAATGTAACCTGTAGCCCCTGTCAGCAATATCTTCATAACAAAACAACAGGGCAGCTGGCGTAATGTTCAGAATTTGATTATAGCTTGTGGTTGTGAATTTCTTATTTTGACAACCAATTCCTTAATACTAAAATTATTAGCTTTGTATTCTAATTATTTTAGTATATGTGCGGACATGTAGAGATCGGTGAACAAAAAGATATAAAAATAATTACCCGCAGCGGCAGCTCATACACGCCAAAAAGCAATGGCAGCGGTAATCCGGGCGCTATGCTGCCCGTGGTTACAGATGCCATACCCGGTAAAGTGCAGGAATACCGCTGGGGCCTGCTTACGCTGGATGATGACCGAATCCACAGCAAAAACCGGCATGCCCGTATAGAATCGTTACAGCATGTGCCGATGTGGCGCGGGCTGACCGGGCGCAAGCATTGCGTAATCCGTATCCAGGCTTTTTTTGAGTACAACCGCGAGCAGCAAAAGACTTACCGCATAGAACGGAAAGACGGTATGCCTTTTTACATTGCCGGCTTGTGGGATATATGGTTCGAAATTAAGTCGCAAATACTGCTGCCCACCTGCGCCATGATCACCATGGACCCCAATACTGACATGGCCCAAATACACAACCGCATGCCCGCCATGATGGAGCGTGCCGATGTAAAAAACTGGCTAAACGGCAACCTTAGCGGGCAGGAGCGGATCAATTATATTAAAAACAACCCATGTGCTGACGGGGTGCTGAGGATCAGCGTGGAAAAGAGATAGACCGCCGGGGGCAGATTTATCAGTTATATTGTTTTAATTGATAACTGTAACCAAGTGTAACTATTGCCGCCCCGGTGTTGTTTTTGCCGTCAACAGCATTTTTCTGAATATTAAAGAATCCGTAGTTGCCGCCGCCTTCAATAAAAAAATTGTTTCTGCCATATGCGTAGGCCAGGCCAAGGTTTCCTTCAATCCCCCCGTTTACCCTGTGCAGGGAATTACGCACATTGCTATCATTATCAAATGACTGCGCGCCTCCGGGCAATGCTTGCCGGCCTTCGGGGTCGGTAAAAAATTCGCTCCGGCCATTGGTTACCTGGTGAGCTGATATTAGCAGACCGACGAAGGGACCGGCAGACACATAAAATCTGAGGCGCGTATTCCTTATGTTCCATCCGGCCGCGCCGAGTACCGGGAGCAGCAAATAGTTTAACCGCGCTTCACTTTTATAATTGGCGTATAAATAATCCGGCGCCTGGCCGGCAGGGAACATACCCTTCAGCTCGTCCGGAGTGGTAAAAGCCTGCAAGCCGTTTTTCTTACCACCCTGGGCTGAATATTCAATCATAGGTCTCAGCGAAAACACATCCGAAAATTTAAACGCTGCAAATACTGCCCCATCGGGGCCAAGCCTGGAACCATAGCCATTATTCAATGGGTTTTTATTACCGCTTCCGGCCGTCAAATTGGGGATGCTGATACCGGCCCGTACCCCAATGGCAACATTTTGAGCATTGGCGAGAGAGAAAATGAAAGGAACAGCGAGCACGGTAATTAATTTTTTCATAAGCAAAAGAGTTGAATCAAAATTTCAATCCTTTTGCCATCGAAACAATAACCGGGGTCATGACCAACATTGATTTTGATCATTCAGTTAATCGGTATAGAATCTAAATGGTCAGTTCCCGGGCTTAGTCGCCTTATTAAACCAATCGCCTATATTTACCCGGATTCCAAGGTAAGCATTTATTGTTGTCTGATACGTCCCAATAACATCCCGTATCTCGCCCCCAAAAGTGATATTAAGGCCTGTAAATTGCTCGGTAAACCTCAATCTCATTAAAGCGAAAGCCTGTGTTTTGCTCGTAATGTATTTAGTTAAAGAAGAACGGGCCGAATCGGGAACGTAAGATGCATATGCATAATTGGTGAAACCGATATTAGGATCAACGTATACCTTAAATTTATCTTGCGCATTTAAGAACATTGGGAAGCCGATACTATAGAAATGGTTCGTTTGCACATCAACGGCCTTTTGCAGCAAAAAACCAGCGCCTGTTTGAAATACCGGAGCATTGCCTAATGGCCTGTTGGTAGTGACGTTGCTTATAGTATCCGTCAAAAATTCAGTCTCAGTCGATGTTGTCAAAACTTCAAAACGTAACGAGAAATAAATGTTAAAAAAGTCGCTCCTCCGAGTGTTCAGCCTATAAGTTGGATTTATATAATAGCTCCATTCGCTTGTTGACAGCTTTTTGTGATCAATCATCGTCCGCTCGGTGTAACTTGTTTTACCATTTACATAAGCGCCTGTATCGGTACGAATACGTTGTACTCTAACGTGCCTGTTGGATGAGTCTAACGAGAAGTTCTGGAAGTTTGAGATACCAAAAAAAACGCCAAACCGGGTTTCTTTACCGAATATGTCATTAGCATTTACCATCAATTCTCCGCCAATATTGTTGAATTTTAAGTGATGGAAAAAATCGAGGTTGCCGCCTGTAAACACCTCGAATGACAAATGCCGGATGATATTCATTTCATCGGGCGTGTATTGTAAAGCATCAGGTTGTCCGTTTGCCTGGTCGAGTATAATAATTGTAAACGTACAGGCCTGTTTAGTGTCGCTGGTATCGGTATAATTAAACGTTAGCTTAATACTTTCCGGCGACTCCGGGAAATTATCAGTCTTTATGGTTATATCGAATTCGCCTTTATTTGTTTTATCAAGCGGAATTTCTGTTCCACCGATTTCATAGTCTTTGTCCTTCGTCGCAGAACTCTCAGCATCATTTACAGACACAATTACTTTTGTACCAGCTTTCATATCATTAACTTTAAAGGTGATAGCTACCTTTTTGTCTTGTTTTTCCTCTGATACAGTATAAGGTGATGCCTGATCGAATTTAATTTTTTGAGCCTCGCTTATTGAAATATAAAAAAATAGCAGAGCTGCTAAGGTTATACGCTTCATTGATGATAAGATTTAAGTTTATGTTAAAGATAAGTTTCGGTATTGAGAGTTGCAAGTGCAAGCTAAAAATCGCTAAACCCCATTATCAATTTTATTGCTAATGATTTTGAAGCGCAAGACGGTCCCGGTTCAATGTCCCTGCCATAGCCGCAACCAAAACTCATTTACGCAGCCTATAACTTCCCCGGCAGGAGAGACTTTAGCTCCATCCACACTCAATTTTTGCAAGCCCCCAACCTGGGAGGATTGTTTCATCGAGGGTTTCGCTCTTAAAGCGGAGTTCAACTATCTGATGTGTACGAGGTTTTTCTTAATTTGACGGCTATGACGGGACGCTTGAACCGGCAGCATTTATCCCTCTTTTACGGAGAGCATATATGCCTCGCTTGTTGTCATATCTTCTTCTGAAAGATCCCTGAACCTTTCTGCAAATTTATTCCGTGGAATATTGTTAGCCATGATCTTTGGAAGTTCCTTCAATATGCTGAAACCGTGCTTTTTATGCAGCTGCTGATGCACCGAGTAGGGCTGCCGGTTTATCAAAAACATTCGCCCGCCCTTTACTATCTTCCACTCAAACTCGCTGTAGGTTCTGTGTCCATTCCAACTTTCAGTCGTCCGGTGACATTTAAAATCAATTGAGTGGGACATGATTCCTCCGTTTTCCAGCCATTTTGAGAAGGCCTCATATGTACCTTCAAGATCTTCAACATGTTCCAATACGGCCTGAGAATATAAAAAATCAACCGAGCCGGGGCTTATCACTTTATAATCATCCCAGGGAACATAATATTTAATAAGGGTGTTCCGGGGATTGTCAGGATCCCTGATTTCTTCACGTATCGCCTCGAGACGGGATTCGGATAAAGCATCTTTTAGCATTTCGTCTGAAAGAATGTTATCCGGGAATGCGTAAGTATCCAGTCGTGGCTGAACCTTAGGGTATTCCTTATCATCCGGGATAGGCGCTTTATTTTTAAACAACACAAGCAGTTCTTCAAAAATCTTTAAATTCCTTTCAACATTCCAGTATTTTATTACATCAAATGCCCTGAAAGAATCACAACCAGACAACAATGCGGCAAATCCAATTCCTAAAGAATCCCCCGGCCCAAGCTCGGCAACTCTTTTCGGAATCCCGCTCCGTACAGTATTCAACATCGTAAGGTGCCTCAGCCACACAGAATAACAATATTTACTTTCGATAGTGCCCCCTGTTCTATACGACAATAATGTTTTTACAAATGGCATATGTAAAACCACGCCAATTGTCATCGGCATTAATTTTTCTTTCCACATGGCTATAAGTCTTATCAGTTATTTTATATAGAATGTGTCAAAGTTTTCTGCAATCGTAGTCCGGGCGGCTACACAATAAGGGGCTTTGTTTTTCGCCGGCTGGACACGCAACCATGGTAGTTTAACCTCCTGGCCCGGGGAAAAATCGGCGTTACCGAACGACCATTTTTTCTTTTCCTATCAGCTTCGTAAACTAAATTAATGATAATAAAGCACAGTTTCACCGGCAGCAATGAATATGTAAAGCGAATACCGGAATTTATACACATTATTGCACACCTGTAGCCGATTCTGTCACCGGTTCAAATGCTATGCTTACTAACGGGATTACATATATGGAAATGACTAAATATTTGTTTGTTAATGAGCCGGTAACAAACCAAAAGCCAGGAATTATTTGATGATGTCAGCGTATCGCTCACTGGTGTTTTGCGTTCAAACAGGAACCTTGAACCGGCGGTAAAAGCCGTCCCGCGTCATTTTTGGCATCTTCCTCTATTATGTTTTCGCACCGGTGCTGTTTTCTACGCCCCGGCACACGGGCGAAAGTTCGCTATCGACCGTCGCTGCGGTCAATCCGTAAGTGACATTTAATGTTAGCGGCGGCTTTGTCTGTGGTACGTTTTCTATCGTCGGTGTCTCCGGCGGCATCCCGCACGTTAAATCTTTCGATTCGTTATCTAAAGGAATATGTGCTTCCGAACAACCTCCGAGATAGAAATTCCTTCGAGGACAGGTGCTGTCCGGGGTGGCTATCGCTTTAAATGTCTTATCGGCCGCCCCGGCATTTTCCGCACATTCTTCACTGTCCGCAAATCCCAGAACAGGCATATCCGCACCTTCATCGGCGCCTGTACATCTGTAACCACCCCGCAGCAGCCTGTTAACCGTTGCCAAACCTATGCTTAATTGCCTGCTGATTTCGCGCTGGCTGAACCCTGCGGCGGAGAGCGCGGCTATTTCGTCAGCCAGGCGCCTGCGTTCAGCGGAAGTCCGGCTTAGCAGGTGATGGGATTCGGCGGTATTACCTTCAAAGTCAAAGTGTAAAAAAGTGCCGGGCTTTTGTAAGCGGCACAGGCATACATTATCATCACCATAGCGCTGGCGGGTATTGCGCTGCTTGATCTGTTTCAGGTAACATAAACCGGTATCCGCCGTGCTTTTACCGAGTGCAAAAGCGCTGTCGGCGAAGTTGACGAGGAGCTTGCTGCCGTGCAGATCGTCGGCGCTGATGGGTTTTGTGGCGTTGCGGCGTTTTGGGGTATGTGCCAGTACAAGGATAGAGAGGTTATGATCATTTTTCAGCGCTTTAAGACTTTTCACGAGCGAAAGCGCTACGGCCGAATTTTCGGTACCGCCGCGCAGGCAGGTAATGTTGTCGATAATAAGCACATTAGCCTTTACGAGTTTTATTTTATACTCAATCGCAGCAATCAGTAACTCATTTTCATCGACGCCGGGCGGCGGATCGGGCAGGAAATTATACTCTGCGCGGAAAAAGTTATCCGAAAACTGGTAGTCATCTTCCCCCTGGCTGTAGCGCAATCCAAACTGGCGCCTGTTGAGCTCAAAATCCATATAGAGCACCCGGGAGGGCTCTGTCTGGCAGGTAAAAGGTGCGATACTTTCGCCCCGTGCAATGCTTTCGCCTATCTGCACGGCCAGCACCGATTTGCCTGTATTGGTATCAGCAAACAGCATACAAAGTTCGCCCTGGTGCCAAAGCTCTCCCAACAGCATTTTGGCTTCGGGTTCGCGACGGGCCAGTTCCATCCAGCGGTTACCATTTTCAACGGTAAACAGGCGATGGGCATCGTACGGGCCCGGCGGACGGCGGTCAATACTTCTTTTTCGTTTGGCGGGGCGATAGGGCAAGCCGCGGCTTTCGGCGCGTAACTGCTCGATAATAGCGGGCCGTTCAAAATATGATCCGGCGGCTTCTTTTGGAGGGTATGTTGACATGAAATTAAGGTTTGCATCAAATTTAAGGGTTTGCAATGGTTAAAGTGCTGACACTGTTTTGTCAGTAGCATAGCCAGCTATCAAACCGCCAAAACTTCTGCCGCTGTTTTTGCAATAGCCTTTAATCTCCCTGATGTTTTATTCGCCAGGGATGTTGAAAACCGGTGTCATTAAGCAGCACCATCGAACAATTTATGCCGCAGGGTACGTGTAACCTGAAATAAAAAATCTTGATAATGAACATGTTCCAGAGCGTTCCGGGTGTTCCGCGTGCGAAAAAATGAACCGCTTAAAGCAAGCAAAAGCCGGATACAGAAATATCCGGCGCTGATTCAGTCATTATATTGACAATTTGGATTATGTTTTACCGCTGATTTTCAGGCACAGCAATCCAGTCTGCATAATGCGCTTTACCCAGGAACACTGGATTTTCGGGCGCCAGGGTGTCGGCATCAAGCGGCGCACCCGAGTACAGGGCTTTTTTGTCTGGAATTATTTCGTAATTCTTGTGCGTTGCTTCGGCATATTTTTTTATCCAGGCGGTCATTTCAAATTTCTCGGGGCCGCCTATTTCCAGTATTTTGTTTGCGGGCTGCGCCAATGCTGTTTGGGCCACAAATAATGCCACATCTTTACTGGCAATGGGCTGTATATTGGCATCCGGCAATATTACTTTACCATCAGCTATGCTCATTTGCAGTACCCCGCCGGCAAATTCAAAGAATTGTGTAGCGTGAACAATGTTGTAAGGAATGCCCGAAGCTTTGATCAGATCTTCCTGCACCTGTTTGGCCCGGAAATAGCCGCTGGCCTGCAACTTTTGTGTGCCCACTACCGACAAGGCGATATGATGCTGAACGCCTGCTCTTTTTTCAGCCGGCAACAAATTTTCATTAGAAGTTTTAAAGAAATGCATTACAGGTTCGTCGTCGAATGACGGCGAATTGGACACATCTACCACTACGCTGGCCCCCTGCAATGCTTCATTTAATCCTTCGCCGGTTAGCGTGTTTACACCGCTATTGGGTGAAGCGGCAATTACTTCGTTACCGCTGTTTTGCAATTGCTTTACCACTTGGCTACCAATAAGGCCGGTACCGCCGATCACTACTATTTTCATCTTGATAAATTTTTAGTTGTTTGTACAATACAAAGATGAAAACAGCCAGCCGGGGAAAACTTAAGCTGGTTTAAGAAAGACATTCTTGCCGGACAGCTTCCAAAGCTTCGAGCGAGATGCCCATATAGGATGCGAAAATGGCATCCGGGATTCTTTTGATAAGATCGGGATAGGTATTCCTGAAATGGCTATAAAAATCCTGTTTAGACACAGTGGCAAACGTTTTTTGCTTAAACAGGGCTGCACCATAGGCCCGTTCATGAATTTTATTAAAATATAAAGCCAGCAAGGGAAATCGCAACAGCAGCGCTTCATAATTTTTTCGGTTGATGCAGAGGATCTCAGAATCTTCCATTGCGGCAATAGAATAAACGGCTTGTTTGCCGTCGGCAAAAGTTTTATAGTCGGTTATCCACCAGTTTTCTAACGCAAAATGGATGACCTGTTTATTGTAATTATCCTCATAAAACAGGTACAGGCAGCCTTTATTAACAAAATAAAGCGTATCACAAATCTCATTTTCGCGCAGTAGTAGTTCCTCCCGCCCTGCCAGCCTGACTTCAAAAGAAGGTTTAAGTTCTTCCGCACTTGCCGCAAAAGTGGGAACCAGCCTGGTTATATGGCGGTACAACTGTTCCATGCTTACTTATTTTTCACCTTCTTTTTTCGAAGCTCACTAAGGTATTCAGGCGTAAAGCCCAGGAAAGAAGCCAGCACCTTCTGCGGGATACGCTGGATAAAATCAGGATATTTGGATTGGAACAGGTCGTAAAATTCTTCTTTGGGCATTCTCGATATCATGCGGATACGCGATAGCGACGCTGCATAGGCACGCTCATAAACCAGGCGGAAATAGTGTTCTATAACCGGGAATTTCATCAGCATCGATTCGTAATCTGCGGCTGTAATTGCCAGCACTTCTGTCTCTTCAATCGCCTGGATGGTATAGGCTGAACTCCGGGAAGACCGGAACGCATCCAGATCAGTCATCCACCAGTTTTCCAGGGCAAATTGCAGCGTTTGCTCCACCCCATTGCTATCGGTAAAAAACAAGCGAATACACCCCTTCAGCACAAAAAAATAATGAGGGCAGCGATGGCCCTCTTCCTGCAGATTTTCTTTTTTCTTAAAAGTCTTTGTATCAAAAAATGGCAAAACAGCATCGTCCCCTATCTCCCGGTCGCCGGTAATTTTTTGGATATGCTGTATGAGCGGATGCATTTGCTATAGGTAAATGAAATCAAATATAAAAAACGAAGCAGAATCCTTACCGGCAGACCAATCAGCCTTGCTATTTATTTCTGCATATTCTCCTTATAAATATCTTCAAATGATTTATTTTTTTGTTTTTGATACATACCTGAGAACCGGCGGTCGATGGGTTTTAATAACTGGATGCATAGCCGTTTGTCTTCATCGCACAGGTCATGCACCATCATCTCAGCAACTTTTAATACAATATCCTTAGCTGCCATCAAAGTCTGCTCTCCCTTTGGCGTCACCTTTAATCTTTTTACGCGTTTATCACCAGGATCTGCATATTCGGTTACCAGGCCCTTTTTTTTCATGCGCATCAACATGTTACTGCCGCTCGAGAGTTCCATTATATTGTTGAAAATGGCCTCGGATTTAATAGGGTTGCCTTCATTATAAATCGTCACCAATATGCCAAACTCTTCCATCTGGCTTAGTTCAGTTGCAGCCAAGCCCATGTTTGAGTAAGCTATGTGGAACTTACCGATCCTGCGGAGCAGTATGATTAATTTGCCATCCAGGTTTGGAATTAACTTCCCCCCTGGTTCTGGCCTTGGTTCACTTTTGGGCCGGGATGCCAGGCTATGCCTGAAAAAATCTTCGAGTGTTGCTTCCGGGTGTTTTTCTTCAAATGCTCCCCACAGGTTTACCAATTCAACCGTCTTATTCATCAATTACTACCATTTGGTACAAAACTACGCAATTATATGGCAAATTCATGACTCTAAATACAACCAAAAGGTATAATATTGCCAAGAATTATTACATTTTGGTTGTATTTAAATTTCTTTAAAATGAATCCCTACACATTACTCCAAACTTTTTTGGCCCTGCACCTCACCGGGCTTGTTTTAATGGCGGGCACTATCGTTGTGGATAGCATGATTTACCGTGCCTTCTGGCGACAGTACAATACAGAGACGGAACGGTCGGTTAATTTGCTGACGGTCTCCGGCAAATTTGGCCGTATTACCGGCATTGGTGCAGCATTGCTAATTTTAACCGGCATTGGGATGATGGCCGTAACCCACGGCGTTTTTGGAGAACAGTTGTGGTTCCGGGTAAAATTCGGCCTGGTGATCGTACTGATAGTCATCAACTTATTGGCCCGCAGGCGTGGCCTGAAGCTTCGAAAAGCTATCGTTCTTACAGAATCCGGCTCGCCGGCTGTCATCACAGGCGCCAGGGCTTTCCTGGAGCGTTATTTCATAGCTGCTTTCACCATCTTCTTTTTCATTATCTTATTAAGTGTCTTCAAATTCAATTAACCACACCATGAAAATCCCTGAAAATTTAACCGGTCGCCGGGTCTTGGTTATTGGCGGCAACGGAGGCATTGGGAAACAATGTATCCGGGCAGCACTGCAAGCGGGTTGTTACGTTACAGCAATATTGCGGACACCGGCCAAACTTGCTATGCATCATTCCAATCTTAATATAGTACAGGGTGATATCAGCTATCCCGAACAGATAATTCCGCATCTTGCAAACAAGGATGCCGTGATTTCTGCCGTAGGTGTTAGCGGCGGTCTGCTGAACGATGAACCAACAACCCTATATTCAGACAGTGCTCAACTTATTGTAAAGGGATTAGGCACCGCGTTAACTACTCATGCCTTTTTTATCTCCGCATCAGCAGTCGAGATCAGACCGGTACTTCCCTTTTATGTGCGTTTCATCGCCCGCTTCGTTCTTCAGAAGCTGCTTAAACACATGTACAGCGACTTATTAAGAATGGAAGATATCGTTAAGCAAAGTTCCATTAACTATACGGTCATCCGGCCGCCTCAGTTAACCGACGGAAAAGAAACAGGCAGCTACCGCATAGCCATCAATCAATTCCTTCCTAATGGGCTTAAAATTTCCAGGGCTGATGTCGCCCATTTTATCATGAATCATATAGATGATGCCAAAGTCCGCCGGACGACGGTTGAAATCGGTTATTAAATCACGTTAAAATATCAAAATCATGAGACAAGTATTTATCGACAAAATCGTCATCCCGAAAAATTCCATACCGCAAGTTATGGAACGCTTAGACTATAACACTTCATTCCTGGAGAAACAGCCGGGACTAATAGAAAACATGCATTACGAAGGGACAGATGAACAGGGTAACGTGGTTGTTATCACCGTGGCTACATGGGAAAACGCCCAAGCCGTTGAGCGCGCCAAAGCTGCCGTGCAGGCAGATTATCAGCGGCTTGGAATAAATCTTACTGAAAAGCTTAAGGAATGGGGCGTAACAATGGATCGCGGACTTTACCAAATACGAGAAAAATATAACAGATAATGAACAGTTAAAAGGAAAAGCCAAAAAAAAGCGACCCGCTTTGTTCAATGGAACTTACTTTTAATTGACATCCGGTATGTTCCAAATCATTATTTTCCGCAATAAAATACTTTGGAAAATGAAGAACAAAAAAGGGATCAGATTTCCGGCTGTAGTGATGGTGTTGTTAGCGATCTCAAGCTTTCAGGGTGGCGCCGCCATTGCAAAAGGTATATTCCCGGTACTAGGTGCAGCGGCAACATCTTCGTTAAGAATTGTTTTGTCAGCTATTATCCTGGTGCTCTTTAACCGGCCTAAATTGCGCAGTCTGTCGCGCGCGCAATGGCAACTGGTGGCATTGTACGGCTTAACCTTGGGAACAATGAATACTATTTTTTATATGGCGATAGCCCGAATACCGCTCGGCCTGGGTGTCGCCATAGAATTTATAGGGCCACTCGTCCTCGCTCTTACAGGTTCAAAACGTATTGCCGACTTTTTATGGGTACTGCTTGCGGCCGCAGGCATAGCACTGATTGCGCCGTGGAGCAACAAGGGTTTAGACATTACGGGTGTGCTTTTAGCCTTGCTGGCAGGCGCACTCTGGGCTGCATATATCGTGCTGGGCGGGCGCATATCCCAGATAATGGATAGTGGAAAAGCTGTGACCATCGGGATGATTTTTGCGGCTATCCTGGTTTTGCCGGTCGCTATCGGAAATGGTTTATTAATAAATTTCAAACCAACGATGATATTGCCCGCAATTGTGTTAGCACTGCTATCAAGCGCCATTCCTTTCACACTCGAAATGCAGGCGCTGCGTAGAATCCCGGCAAAAACATTTAGTATTTTAATGAGCCTTGAACCTGCCGTAGCGGCATTTTCAGGTTTGATTTTCCTGCAAGAACACCTGTCTTTCCACGAATGGCTTGCAGTAGGATTGGTTATTATTGCTAGTGCAGGCGTTACCTTGTCGGGAAGAAACAATGCGCACCAGGCTGATCCATTAAAAGATATTTAAGCCATCCTGCAGCCTCCATGATATGAGTAAGTTTGAGTTTTTTGATATGAACCAAAAGCGGTAACTTTCCTGATATTTAAGACGCGCACATGAAAAAAATATTCTTAGTCTGTCTTTCAATAGCTATTTCATACACCGCCTTTGCCCAGGCGCCCATACAATGTGTTATCAAAACAACATTGGGAAATATCGGTATTGAACTCTACCCTGCTAAAGCGCCTGGCACTGTAGCGAACTTTATGCAGTATGTAGATAAGAAGTTGTACGACGGAAGTAGTTTTTTCAGGGTCTGCACACCCGCCAATGAAGCGAACCGTAAAGTAAAAATTCAAGTAATACAGGGCGGCAACGTACCTGACAAGCAGACCCTCGACAGCATTAAGATTGAAACTACCAAACAAACCGGCCTACGGCACAAAAACGGCACACTATCCATGGCGCGCAGCGGGCCCAACTCTGCCACCAGCGAATTCTTTATCTGTATAAACGATCAGCCAGCCTTGGATTATGGCGGCGCCAGAAATCCTGATGGGCAGGGCTTTGCCGCGTTTGGCAAGGTAACTAATGGTATGGATATTGTCCGGAAAATCCAGTCTCAAAAGGACACCTCCCAATACCTTGTTAATCCGGTAAAAATTTATAGCATCAGCAGGGTGGAATAAACCTGTATATGTCCATTTCAAAAACAAAATTCGTTGAGGCGCCTAATTTCTCACATCATCACGATGAGCGTTTTGCAATGCAATTTACATTTTAATACGTTGATTGTCAGCCGGTAAATATCTCACAACATTAAATCCGCGTGAAACACTTTGAAATTCAAAGTTGTTTTATTTAACTTTGTAAAACAAAGTACTTTTGTAATTATGAAAAGAATTGTCACAACATTGCTATTATTGACTGTATTCGGTGCGGGCTGGGCACAAACTTTTGACAAAGCAAAGCTTGACCAGTTTTTTGATAAGCTCATTGAAAAGAAGAAAGCGATGGGAAGCCTATATATGGCCAAAGACGGTAAAGCGATTTATCAGCGGTCAATCGGCTACAGCTATATCAGCGAAACAGAGAAGAAGCCCATCGATGCTGCAACAAAATTCCGCATCGGCTCCGTAACAAAAATGTTTACTGCGGCAATGGTTTTTCAGCTTGCTGAAGAAGGAAAACTAAAACTGACCGATACGCTGAACAAATTTTTTCCCCAGGTGCCGGGCGCCGGGAAAATAACAATTGAAAACATCCTTGCACACCGCGCCGGTATACATGATATAGTGCAGGACCGGAATTTTCGTCCCTCCAGAACACAGCCTATCACCAAAGATGAAATGTTAGGCATCATTGCCAAAACCACGCCCGATTTTGAGCCGGACGAAAAATATGCCTACAGCAATACAGGCTACATTATTTTAGGTTGCATTATTGAAAAAGTGACCGGCAAATCATACGAGGAGGTGCTGAAGAAAAAAATCACTACTAAAATCGGGTTAAAAGACACTTATTCGAATAACAATATCGACGTTAATAAAAACGAAAGCCTCTCCTACAAATCAGGCCGCGATTGGGAACTGCAGCCAGAAACACATACAAGCATCCTTTTCGGTTCAGGCTCGCTGACGTCTACACCGTCCGACCTGGCTAAGTTCATTCAGGCCTTATTCGATCGGAAGCTGATATCGAAGGAAAGTCTCAGCCGGATGATGCAGCTTAAATCGGGGATGGACACCTTTACGTACAACGGTAAAACACTTTATGGTCACACCGGCGGTGTGGATGGATTTGGGTCGTGGCTGGTTTACCTGCCCGAAGAAAAGCTGGCGGTTTGTTATGCCACAAACGCCAAGGTTTACCCTGTTGGCGATATTATGGATGGCATCTTTAATATCTATTGGGATAAACCGTTTAACATCCCCGCGTTCGAGTCGATTGCTATTGCGCGCGAAGTTCTTGACACGTATACAGGCGTTTACACCGCTCCTCCGGCGCCTGTAAGGATCACAATTACCAGGGATACTGACAGGCTGTTCCTTCAGATGAACAGTCAAAGCCCTATTCCCCTTGAGCCGGTTGCGGAAAACAAATTTAAAATCGAACCAGCCGGTCCTGCGCTTGAATTCGACGTAACAAAAAAACAACTAACACTAATAAGAAACGACCGGGAAAAGGTATTTACCAAAGAAAATTAATTACGATAAAGAACTAATTATCATGACACACACAAACAATTTAACGGCGCAGCCGGTTAGTCGGGCTGCCTTAATCAAGGGCCTGTTATTTGGCTCGGGCACTGCCCTACTGGTGATTGGAGCTTTTGTGCTTTCAGTAAACTATCCACGCCCTGAATGGGGTAAATTATGGATGATGAGGCCGCTTATTATCACGCCTTTAGCTGGCGCTGCCGGCGGTGCATTCTATTTCTTCGTTTATCATTTCTTTGCTTACGGCGGCGCTATAAAAAAGGCATTAGGGGTTATACTGGGTTTGACCGGATATATAATAGCCCTTTGGCTCGGTGTTGTTTTAGGACTGGCAGGCACACTTTGGCATTAATATCTACCCAAATGAAAGACGAAATTCTCCATCAACTAAACGACCCGGGGCAACTCGAAAAGCTGTACCGGACAAACAAAGGCCAGTTTAAGCGAGCATTCGCTACGCTGTACCCGGAAATAAAAGGTAATGCCATTGCAGATTGCTGGCATGAACGATTAAATTATGAAAATGAAGAAATTAACTGGGGAACAGCCAATGAATTGGTGCTCGTAATTATGGCATCGCTTTTTGCCGGGCTTATAGCAAAGCTGCCTGCAATTTTCCATATCAACGAAGAATACTTTTATACCAGGAATATCGGCTTTATCGTTTTCCCGGTACTGACCGCGTACTTTGGCTGGAAGAGTAAATTATCTATCGGTAAAATAGCTTTTGTTGCGTGTACAACACTGGCAGGTTTAATATTCATTAACCTGTTCCCGGCCGATAAAAAAAGCGACACACTGAACTTATCAGCAATTCATTTGGTTTTATTTTTATGGTCGGTATTGGGTTTTGCTTTTGTTGGAAGCAGAAAAAACGACGAAGACAAGCGGCTTGGCTTTTTAAAATATAATGGCGACCTGGTAGTAATGAGCACTCTTATCCTCTTAGCGGGCGCTATTATGAGCGGTGTAACCGTTGGCCTTTTTTCATTAATTGGGTTGGACATCAAGGACTTTTATTTCAAGAACATAGCGATCTTCGGGCTGGCAGCAGCGCCGGTGGTCGGCACTTACCTAACGCAAACCAACCCGCAGCTGGTAGGCAAAGTCTCGCCGGTTATTGCGAAAATATTCAGCCCGCTGGTTTTGGTTATGCTGCTGGCTTACCTTATAGCCATAATTTATTCAGGTAAAGACCCTTATAACAACAGGGAATTCCTGATGATTTTCAATGCTTTGCTGGTTGGCGTAATGGCCATAATTTTCTTTTCAATTGCCGGGGTTTCTAAAACAGACAAAAGCTATGCGGAGACATGGATACTTTTACTGCTCTCGATAGTGACCATAGTTGTTAACGGTGTGGCACTTTCTGCCATTGTCTTCCGGATTTCTGAGTGGGGTTTTACGCCTAATAGAGTAACGGTACTTGGTGGCAATATTTTAATTTTAGTCAATCTCCTGCTGGTAACCACTAATCTTTTTAAAGCAGTAACACGAAAAAAGGACTTATCCGGCGTAAGAAGATCAATTGCGTTTTATCTGCCTGTTTATTTTGCATGGACAATCCTGGTGACTTTTATATTACCGCTGGTATTCGGGTTTAAATAGATTTTCGCCCATACGCTATTTGTTGAGCATATAGTTTCGTACCGGGTTTTTAGCTTTGGGAAGTTCAAACGCCGCGGCTAAAGCCCTTTTATTTTTTTGAGGGCTTCTGCTCGATATATATGAATAATTTTTACTTTTGATTAATATTTACAAACTATTAATTTAAACACCCAACGTTCAGGAATAAATTATTAATCGATTTTTTCAATTATCCGCAGCAGTTTATATATTGCTGATATATCTTTCAGATTTTAACCTAAACCATGTTTGAAATCACTCCCAAAATACTGATCGTTGATGATAAGCCCGAAAATATACTGGTGTTGTCGGCAGTGCTGGCAGACCTGGATGTAGAGCTGGTTACCGCCGATAGTGGTAACGAAGCGCTCCGCGCAACCTTGAACTATGACTTTGCCCTGGCTTTACTCGATATTCAAATGCCGGAAATGGATGGTTACGAACTGGCCGAGATTTTAAGACAGCATAAAAAGACCGCATCCCTTCCCATTATTTTCATATCCGCGGTATACACGGATAACCTCAATATTTTCAAAGGTTATGAAAAAGGCGCCTTCAGTTTTATCACCAAGCCTTTTCAACCTGAGGTACTGATAAACAAAGTAAAATTTTTTATCGAAAAACATCAGCAGGAGCTGGCTCTTTTCCGTGTAAACCAGGACCTGCAAAAAAGCAACGCCGAACTTAAAGCCGTAAACCGGGAGCTGGAAAGTTTCAGTTATTCCGTATCGCATGACCTAAAGGCCCCGCTCCGGGCAATCAATGGCTTTGCCCAAATGCTGGAAGAGGACCATAGCGCCGACCTGAATGCCGAGGGGAAACGTTTGCTTAGCGTTATCCAGGAAAATGCAAAGGGGATGGGTGTAATGATCAATGACCTGTTGGAATTTTCAAGGCTTGGAAGAAAAGATACCGTTAAAACCGGGGTTGATATGAACGAGCTATTTAATTCGGCGCTTACAGAAATAAATTCAATTACAACGCATAATGCAAGGATAGATATACAACCCCTGCCCACAGCAAATGCAGACCGGGCGCTTTTATACCGGGTGGCGATAAATTTGCTGTCAAACGCAATCAAATACTCATCAAAATCTGATAGTCCTGTTGTGATGATTTATTCCGAGCAAAATGATGCGTACTTTATTTATGTGGTTGCGGATAATGGGGTAGGTTTCAATAATGAACACGCTGGTAAGCTATTTGGCATATTCCAGCGGCTGCATTCAAAGGCGGAGTTTGACGGTACCGGCATCGGCCTCGCCCTGGTAAAGCGGATCATTAATAAACATGGCGGGGAGGTTTGGGCCACGGGAGAATTGAATAAGGGCGCAAAATTTTATTTCAGCCTGCCGAAACAGGCCGATTTGCTCTTAAACGAAGGAAAAGGTGACTACTGTTCGGTTCCTTAGCCCTTAGCCCTTAGCCCTTAGCCTTTACCGTTTCATCTTCCAGCGCAAACGGCTCATGATCGCTTATCTTACTCAGATCCAGAGCTATCCTTCCGTCTTCGTCCCGGTTAAATACGGGTGTAAATTTGGCGCCCCATATTATCTCGTGTGCCTGGTATTGCGTGCGCGAATGAACGGTTTGTGAGAAGGTATCATCAAAAGCCCGCAGCAAAATTGCAAAGCCTGCTTCGGAATCTATAAGGTCCTGTTTAGTCATATCGCTAAGCGGACTATTCTCATCAAGCGGATGTACCACCGTCCAGTTAAGTGTAAGTACACTAACTTTTCTGCGCTCAAGCTCCAGCGGGTAGAACCTGCGCACAGTTTTGCCGTCGACGACCTCGTTATAAGAGAAAACAATCTCGATCTCCAGATCGATAAGCATGTTGCGGCGATGGTTGGCCAAACGCAGCATCACGGCCTTCCCTGTCGGCGCATAAGGCGCTATAAGAATGTTTTTGCTGTAAATAATTTGCGCCGACGGCCTTGAGAACCGTCCATACAGCAGGCCGGTTGCCAATGCAAATGCCAATAAGCCGAGCATCGACTCAAACGCTGCTACGCTGTTTGCCGTCATCCCCTTCGGGCTGATATGCCCATACCCTACTGTCGACATGGTTTGCGCCGAGAAGAAAAACGCATCCATAAAATGTCCGAACCAGGTATGCGACTCGGTACCATCCAATGTACCCGGACCAAGTGCGGTATAGATAAAGGCAAAAACGATATTAACAACCAGGTATCCGCTTAAAATAACTACCCAGAATTTTGCCCAGCTCATGGTGATGAGCGTGTGATAGTTATTAGCCGTACTAAAAAAAGATAAACCCACCCTGCGCACGTTGGGCGAGCCATCCTTGTTCATCAGCGGTTGATTTTTTATAACCGGCTGCGGCCCAAAGCCTAAGTCGTCTTCCGGGTTTATTTTACGTTCTTTTTTGGCCATTACAAGTTCCCTGCCATTTCTGTTTCCGTAAAAATATCATTCTGCTTGCTTTTAGTAAAAACAATTTCCATATTTGTAACGCATAACAATAATGAAAGTATTAAACAACAATTGGTGGTGGCTTAACGAGTAATCGTGAGGCAATTCCATTTTTGTTTTTTCAACATATCAGAAGGGTTGCCATTAGGCAGCCCTTTTTGTTTGCCCCTGCTCCCTAAAGGAGAATGATTAACAGGGGTAACATATAATTAATAATAAACATCAAAATTCCCCTTTTGGGGGGCTAAGGGGTATGAAAGCGATATTAAACCACTTATTCGAACACAAGACATTCACCCGCGGAGAATCGAAGCAGATTCTTACAGACATCGCGCAGGGCAAATACAACAACTCGCAAATGGCAGCATTCATGACGGCCTATTGTATGCGCAGCATTACGGTTAACGAACTGGAAGGCTTTCGCGATGCGATGCTGGAGCTTTGCCTGCCCGTTGAACTGGAGGCCGGAGAAGTAATTGACCTGTGCGGTACCGGCGGGGACGGCAAAGATACTTTCAACATATCTACACTGGCCTCTTTTGTAGTGGCCGGCGCAGGATACAAGGTGGCCAAACACGGTAACTATGGTGTGTCGTCGGGCTGCGGTTCGTCAAATGTGATGGAATTTTTAGGCTATGCGTTCACTAATGACCGGGATAAATTGCGGTCGAATATCGACAAGGCAAATATTTGTTTTCTGCACGCCCCGCTTTTTCATCCGGCAATGAAAACAGTTGCCCCTATCCGCCGGGAACTGGGCGTGAAGACATTTTTTAACATGCTTGGCCCCCTGGTTAATCCGGCCAAACCCAAAAACCAGCTGGTTGGCGTATTTAATCTTGAACTGGCGAGGATCTATGCTTATCTGTATCAAAAGTCGGACGTTAAATACACGATCCTGAACGCCCTTGAGGGATATGATGAGGTTTCACTGACCTGCGATTTCAAAACTTTTTCAGAAGCCGGCGAGAAGATCAACAGCGTAGAAGGCCTCGGTTTTACAAAGCTTGACCCGAAAGATATTTTAGGCGGAAGCACGATCAGCGAATCAGCCGGTATTTTTATGGAAGTACTGAACAACGAAGCAACAACAGCGCAAACTAACGTGGTTGTTTGCAATGCGGCTCTGGCCATCAATACCATCAATCCGCAGAAAACATTTGCCGATTGTTTTTATGAAGCTGAAGAATCTTTGATCAGCAAAAAAGCATTAAACAGTTTTAAAACTTTAGTAGCTAATTGATGAAGATAAAGGTTTGCGGCATGCGGGATGCTGATAATATTAAAGCCTTAGCGGCTTTAGCTCCCGACTACATGGGCTTTATATTTTATAAAAACTCGCCAAGGTTTGCCGATGAATTGCCGATGGATGTACTTAGCGGGCTGCCTGCAACAATTAATAAGGTTGCCGTTTTTGTTAATGAAGATGCAGGTACTATCCGTAAGGTGATCGGCAAATATGACTTTGACTTTGTACAGCTGCACGGTAATGAAAGTCCCGCGTTTTGCAAATCGTTAAAAGACGAGGCGATTGTAATTAAAGCATTCGGAATAGATAAGCACTTTGATTTTAAGCAACTGGAAAAATATAAAAACAAAGCCGACCTGTTTCTTTTTGATACCAAAACAAGTGCGCATGGCGGCTCGGGTTTAACGTTCGACTGGAATATCCTGGATAAATACGAAATGGAAACTCCATTCTTTTTGAGCGGGGGACTGAGCCCGGTTAATATAGAAGAAGTAAAGAACATTACGCACCCTGCCTTTTACGGGATTGATTTAAACAGCAAATTTGAGACATCGCCCGGGTTAAAAGATATCAGGCAGTTAGAAAAAACATTCAGCACAATTAAACAAAGCATATAAATGAAATACGGGGTCAACGAACAAGGATATTATGGCGATTTCGGAGGGGCATACATCCCCGAAATGCTTTATCCTAATGTGGAAGAATTACGCCAGCAATACCTGCCGATCATCAACAGCGATGGGTTTAAGCTGGAATTTGAGCAACTACTGAAAGACTATGTAGGCCGGCCTTCTCCATTATATTATGCCAAAAGGTATTCGGAAAAATACGGCGCTAATATCTTCTTCAAGCGCGAGGATTTAAACCATACCGGGTCGCACAAGATAAATAATGCCATCGGGCAGATATTGTTAGCGAAACGTCTTGGCAAAAAACGCATTATAGCCGAAACCGGCGCCGGTCAGCATGGGGTAGCTACCGCTACCGTTTGTGCCCTGATGGGCATTGAGTGCGTGGTTTATATGGGCGAAATAGACATGGCCCGCCAGGCGCCAAACGTAGCCAGGATGAAAATGCTCGGCGCTAAAGTGGTTCCTGCAACATCGGGCAGCAAAACGTTAAAAGACGCGACCAACGAGGCCCTGCGCGATTGGATCGGCAACCCGGTTGACACGCATTATATTATTGGCTCTGTAGTCGGCCCTTACCCCTACCCGGACATGGTCGCTCGTTTTCAATCAATCATATCACTCGAAACTAAAAGACAACTGCTGGAGCAAACCGGTAAAGAGTTGCCTGAGTATGCTTTGGCCTGCGTTGGCGGCGGCAGCAATGCCATGGGTATGTTTTACCATTTTCTGGATGATGAAAGTGTAAAGCTGATCGCCGTTGAGGCAGCGGGAAAAGGCGTAGACAGCGGGCATTCAGCTGCAACCACATTCCTTGGCCGGGAGGGGGTTTTACACGGCAGCCGCACCATTTTAATGCAAACTGATGACGGCCAGGTAGTTGAACCTTATTCTGTTTCGGCGGGACTGGATTATCCCGGCATTGGCCCGCAGCATGCACACCTTTATAAAATTAACAGGGCGCAATACGTAAATGCCACAGACGATGAAGCCTTGCAGGCCGGCCTGCTTTGCTGCCAATTGGAGGGTATCATCCCCGCTATTGAAACCTCGCATGCCCTGGCGCATTTAGAAAAAATGAAATTCAATTCCGATGATAACGTAGTGATCTGCATATCGGGCCGCGGGGATAAGGACCTGGATACCTATATTAAATATTTTGGATATTGAGAGAGTCAATGGTCGATAGACCATTGACCATAGTAAATAGCATAACACAAAATTCACCATGGACTATGGTCTATGGACTATCGACTAAATATGAACCGCTTAAATCAACTTTTTTCCCGTAAAAAGAATAACCTTCTGTCCATCTATTATACAGCCGGCTACCCGGAGCTGAATACTACGCTTGATATTGCAGAGGCGCTGGAAAAAGCCGGTGCAGATTTTTTGGAGATAGGCTTCCCCTATTCCGACCCGGTAGCCGACGGACCAACAATTCAGCACAGTTCGGAAAAAGCGCTTGAAAACGGCATGACCCTTAGCCGTCTGTTTGAGCAATTGGCGGATCTGCGCAAAAGGGTATCAATTCCTATTTTATTAATGGGCTATGCCAACCCGATGATACAATATGGCGTAGAGCGTTTTTGCAAAAAAGCGGCCGATGTTGGTGTTGATGGCGTAATTGTGCCTGATCTGCCGATGTATGAGTATGAAACCCTTTACGCTGATTACTTTAAAGCCAATAACCTGAGCAATATATTCCTGGTAACCCCGCAAACATCCGAAGAGCGGATCCGTAAAATTGATGAACTGACCAACAGCTTCATTTATCTGTTATCCTCATCATCCATCACCGGCGGTAATTTAAATGTGTCCGTAAATATTGAAGACTACTACAAACGTGTAAAAGCGATGGAATTGAAGAATCCGGCGATAATCGGGTTTGGTATAACTGACAGCAAATCGTTTAGCAAAGCTTGCGAGTATGCTGCCGGGGCTATTGTGGGCAGTGCTTTTGTAAAGCTTTTGGGAACGGAAGAGTACCTTGAAAAAATACCGGGTTTTGTTCAGTCGATAAGGCCTTAGCAGAGACTACTGAAATTTTTTAAATTAAAGGCAAAGTCTTGTATTCAACGTATCGCATTGCCAGGATTTACAAATACAATTCCAACTCTCCTTTGCCTTCGCGTATAATTTCGAAGTCGCCTTCGGTGCAATCGACAACGGTTGAGGGAATATTTTCGCCATAGCCCCCATCAATCACCAGGTCGACCATATCTTCATATTTTTCGTGAATCAATTCCGGGTCGGTTGAATATTCGATGATCTCGTCATCGTCTTTTATCGACGTGGAAACGATAGGGTTACCCAGTTGTTTTACTATCTCGCGGGCAATATTGTTATCGGGTACCCTTATACCAACAGTTTTTTTGTTGGAGCTGAGGAGCTTCGGCACGTTATGATTGGCATTAAATATAAACGTAAAGGGTCCCGGCAGGGCTTTTTTCAGCACCCTGAAAGTATGGTTATCGATAGGCTTTATATAATCCGATATATGGCTTAAATCATAGCAAATAAATGAAAAATTGGCTTTCTCAGGCTTGATGTTCCTGATTTTACAAATAGCCTCTATAGCCCGGTGATTGGTAATATCGCAGCCAAGGCCATAAACGGTGTCTGTAGGATAAATGATAAGTCCGCCTTTGCGCAACACCTCAACAACCTGTTCTATAGCTTTTGGGTTCGGGTTTTCGGGGTAGATTTTGATTAGCATGATGGTATAACAAAGATACTTGCAAAAAGGTTGTAAAGCAAAAAGCCATCTGTATTAACAAATGGCTTTTATGGTATCATTAAGGCTCACTAACTTCAATCCACTCAGTCAGCCCAAATCCAACCGACGAACTTATTTCTGCTTTGCAAACTGGATGTTGATCAGCAATTTAATGTCTTCGCCTACTACAATGGCGCCTGCTTCGGTAACACCATCCCAGGTTAAACCAAATTCTTTACGATTGATTTTACCGGTAACTTCAAAACCTGCCTTAGTGTTGCCGTAAAAGTCATCAGCAGTACCGCCAAATTCTGCAGCCAGGGTAACCGGTTTGGTAACGTCTTTTATGGTCAGGTCGCCTTTTAACTCATACTCGTCATCACCTGTGCTGGTGAACGAAGTTGATTTAAAAGTGATCTGCGGATATTTTTCAGCGTCAAAAAACTCAGCTGATTTTAAATGCGCGTCGCGCTGCGACTGGTTAGTATCAATACTATCGATATTCAGCGCGAATGTGATATCGGCGTTTTCAAAATTGTCGCCTTCGGTTTCCATAGTGCCTTCAAAGCTCTTGAAGAAACCAGTAACTGTAGATATAACAAGGTGTTTAACTTTAAACTGAACCTCTGAGTGTGTTGGGTCTATTGCCCATTTTGTAGTTGCCATGATCTTAATTTTTTTGATTGTTTTAAATTCATAACAAAGATAAATAATATATGTTTAAACATCTATTTTTCATTATCAATATTACACTTGCCTTACAATCCACTTAAACAATGCCAAAAACAGCCTTTTTGTTCACAAAAAGATAATTTAATAATTGTATGATATTGACGATAAGACGCAGACTTCATTGGAACGAAAAATATCAAATATTCAATTAATTGATTATCAGTATTTTACAATACCAAAACTATAAGTAACTGATAATGAGTATATTTTATAGCGTTCCGGGTGTTCCGCAAAAAAATGGAACGCTAAGTGAAGGTGGTGTCAAGTTTTTTCAGGTAGTTATAAATTGGGTAAGTATACGGTGAAAGTGATGCGTTCCCTGCTCCCGGATAACTGAATACCGGCCGTGATTATAAAAACGGGAGCGCACGCCGCGCTGTACATTTTCAACAATTTCTTCATCCTCCTGCTCTACCTTATCCAGTCCTGCTCCTGCTCCCCGGTTCAATTTTGAGTCGTTCCAAACATAGGAGAAAAATTTCACCCTGCACTCACCAACGGAGACCGGTTCAACTACGTTAACCGAAAGTCCCCAGGGATAAAAGTTAAACATCATATTGGGGAACACCCAGAAATAATAAGCTGCTACATTTTTACCATAGTCTGGCGATGAAGCAGGCAAATCGAAACACTCTTCATTGGTTTTAGCCATGCCAAGCTGCAGGCTGGAATACGGAAAAAATAGCTCAGTGGCATATTCGCCAAAATCAATTACGGCATTCAGCCCTGCGTGCACAAATGGGATATGAAAACCCTCGAGATAATTTTCGCAATAAAGCGCCCAATTGGCCTTTACATTGAACACGCGCGACAAGGACGGATCAAATTTAAAATCTTCCAGCGGCAGCCAGCTTACGCGTTCTGTCATATCGCGGAAAAATAAGTCCGGATGATATTTTTCATTAAGCGAAGTAAAAATCCATTTTCCCCATTTAAAGGATGCGAGCTTTGGTAAGTTATCGTCCCCGGACGGGAAGTTTTCAACCTCCTTAAATTCCGGCATTGACTGAAACTTTCCATCAAGCCCGAACATGCGGCCATGGTAGCGGCAACGCAGGTTGCTCAGCCTGCAGGCTTTATCTGCAACCAAATTACCACGATGCGTGCAAACGTTTGAAAGTATATTGATCTGGCCGGTTTTATCGTGTGTCAGAAGAAGCGGTTCGTCCAGGTAGCTTTCCAGTAAAGTAAAAGGATAAACCTCACCAGGTTCCTCAACCAGCCCGGCACTGCCGATAAATTGCCAGGATGGGGAAAATATCAGCTCTTTACATTGCTCAAATATCTCCGGATCAGTATAAAAAGCAGAATGAAGTGTCTTCGCTTTGGATATATCGGCATCAACAAAATACTGTGGCATAAAAGGTTCGTTTAGTAGAAAGAATTATAAAATACAGGCAATCTACCCAATTCAATTAAATATTACAGGGATTATAAATCCCCAAAATGAGAAAGTAATCCCCTGCCTGTAAAAATATAACCATTTGCAGCGTATTTGCGTATTACATGCCCGAATGGCAAAAGGGGCAAAAATTACACAACAGGTGTAATTATTGCTTATAAGTTCAATTTCGGCTGATTTTTGCTGCTGCGGGGCATAAAAATAGCTTACAAAAAAACGTTTTATCATTCCGTTAAAGTTGTAGATAATGTTTGGCGTGTTTATTGCCAATTTTATGTAGCATAATTATGAAAAAACTTTTAGTTATAATTTCATTACTACCTTACCTGGCCCTGGCCCAAACCTCCGACGAGCACCTTCGGAAGGCAAACGAGCTGTCGGCGCAAAAAAATTATACCGCGGCTATACCAGAATTTACCAAAGCCATTGAGCTTAACAGCAATAATGTTAAAGCCTACCTGTACCGTGGCAACGCCTACAGCAACAGCAAACAATACGATGAAGCTGTGGAAGACTACTCAAAAGTGGTTACTATCGATCCGGGGAATGCCGAGGCTTTTTACTACCGTGCTAACGCCGAAGCAAACGCAAAAGCTTACAAGGCGGCCATCAATGATTTTACCAAAGCGATTGAATTGGGTTTACATACTGCCGATATTTACCACTACCGGGCAAATGCTAAAGTAAATTCCAGCGACTATACCGGGGCTATCGCTGACTTTACAACAGCAATTTCCATTACGCCAAGCAATCCGGAGCTTTACGAATACAGGGGCGTTACCAAAGCAAATATCAACGACAATAAAGGGGCTATAACCGACTACGATGAGGCGATCAGGCTTAATCCAAACAACGCCGACGTTTATTATTACCGGGCAAATTCTAAAGGTACCATTGGCGATTATAGCGGTGCGCTTGCAGACTATACTACCACGCTGAGGATGAACCCCAATAATGCAGAAGCAGTTTTTTACCGGGGCAACACTAAAACCAACTTAACAGATTATAAAGGCGCTATTGAGGATTATAAAAAAGCGATGTCTATGAATCCACGACTGCCTAATCTGTACTATTACCTGGCGAAGGCCATCAGCAACAGCTCGGACAATAAAACCGCTATCGAGTATTTTGATAAGGCAATTGCACAAGACCCTAAGAATGCGGAGCTCTATTTATATCGTGGCATTTCGGAAAGCAAAAGCGACAGCAAGGACGCTGCGATGGCCGATTACAACAAAGCCATCGCCCTGGACGCACATTTAGCCGGCGCTTTTCAAAATCGTGCCGAACTAAAAATTGATCAGAAAGATTATGACGGCGCCCTTGAAGATGCAAACAATGCAGTAAATTATAACAAGTACACCGATGGCTATGTATATATAACCCGTGCAAAGGCAAAAAGAGGCTTGCAAGACACCACGGGGGCCCTGGAGGATTATAACGCGGCAATCAAAATGAACCCAAAGAACTTTGAGGGATATTTTGGCCGCGGCGAGATGAAGATATTATTGGCCGACTACAGCGGCGCCATTGATGATTTTAACACTGCTATTGAAATGCAGCCCGCCAACCCGGATGCTTATTTAAACCGGGGAATTGCTAAAAGCCGCATGGGCGACAGGGCCGGCGCTATTGCCGATTTTAAAAAGCAAGTTGAGCTTGACCCCAAAAACCAGGATGCATATTTACGTCTCGGTAAAATATTGATCGACAACAGGCAATATTCCGAAGCATTAGCGTTGTTCAATAGAGTTGTTACGCCGTACACAAAAAATGGTAAGATTTTGGTTTTGCGCGGCAGTGCAATGGCCGGAGTTGGCGATACACGCGGGGCTATGATCGATTTTGACAGGGCTATAGCTGTTGATTCGAACGCTATGTCTCAAGCCTATAGTGGCCGTGCAAACGTTAAAATTGAAATGAAGCAATATGACAGTGCGGCGGTTGACATCAGCCGGGCGATTGAAAAAGATCAAAATAACGATGAAGCCTATTTTTACCGGGCAAATCTTAAAATGCTTCAGAAGAATTACGAAGGCGCTGTTTATGATTATATCAGTGTACTGTTGATCAATCCTGATAATATTAAAACTTATGCCTACCGTGGTCTTGCCGAGGCTTATATGAAGGATACCGCAGCTATGAATGGTGATTTTAAGCAGGCTATGAAGCTTAGCCCTAAAGACGCCAGCAATTTTGTTCTGCGTGCAAAGGCCCGAATGTTTCTGCGCGACTATGATGCCGGGTTAAAAGATTTCGCCGCCGCGATTGAACTGGACCCGCGTAACCCTTATGTCTGGTTAAGCCGCGGCGTAGCCAAGCTAAAGGAGAACGATCACAGCGGTTGCCAGGATTTAACTAAAGCCGCTGAATTAGGCTCCAGGGAAGCTCCGGATGAACTGAAAAAATACTGCAAATAAGAAGAGTCAATAATAAAGAGCCGGGATAAAACGAGGATAGATCATACAACTCTTTTTGTCCTGACGCTTAGTTCTGCCTCAGCGTTCCTCCCGACGCATCATTAAAATCATCTTCGTAATGCACTTTGCCGTTAGCTAATTTTACGTAATCAACCGAGCCGGTACCCTGGAAAGTATAGTCGATACCAATTATCTTTGATTTGATGATATCTTCATTAACGGCAAATACCATTTTATCATTCAGAAATACTTGGGCTTTGCGATTTTTGGTTTCAACCCTCACCTTCACCCATGAACTGAAATCAACCCCAAAAACAGACAGATCAACATGCCTGCCCGATGCATAGTAATTGGTAAAAAGCAGGTCGAGATTTGAAATGCAGCCTTTTGCGCAAAGCGGTATGCCGATGGCGGTGCCTTCGCACAAAATATAAATTTTGCTTAACTGGCAAACCGAAGCCCCTTCCCGGTAGTCATTTCTTACAGCCGTTTCAAAAATGAAATTATCGCTGTATATCTCGCCGAAGTCCCGCACATTTGCGTACAAAACATCCGAAGCGTTTGGCTGGAGCTTTACATTTTTTGCCTTTAACTGATCTGTTGACAGTGATATTTTGCCGTCAGCTATAGCCTCATCCTTTTTAAAATATACGGGTACCGGGGCTTGTGTAACCGCAGGCAGCCATCCGTCCGACTTTATCAGCAAGCGGTGCATGCTTACTATCCTGTTGCCTACTATAAGTTTGGCCTTGTAATAATCCGGGTAATAATAAATTGAAGTGTGCTGATGCTCGTTCTTCGAGACCTTCACCTGCAAATGCCGGTCCCACGATTGCTGGATGATGACAGAATCGTAAGGAGATTTAGTTGCATCGTAATTAAACACTACTGAATTTGGTAAGCCGACGGAAACCACTTTTTTGCTGCTGAATTTGTAATCATCGTCAGAAATAGCGGGCGGGTGTTTCTTTCTTGTAAACAATATCGATATGGCTATCGCCGATGCACATGCCAATAAAATTCCTGCTTTCAGATATGGATTTCGCTTTTTTATAAATTCCGGCTGCGCAACCTCTCCGGTTATCGGAACATCTGCAGATGCCCCTTGAGTTGCAGGCACAAATCCGCCATTCCCATTTTGGGATTTAAACGCCCGCCAGCTTTCGTATCCGAGAAATTGTACCAGCGTATCGAGCGTGTGTGTATTAGGCAAGCTATCGTATTTAACCTTTCCCCAAACCCGTTTAAGCGTGACGTGACTTAGTGCGACACCGGTTTTCTCCTGTATTTTTTCACTCAACACTACAAAATCCTGGTTCGTCCAATCGCTGCTGTCACCCCATCCGGTAGCTATCTCAAATAGTTTTTTTGTTTTTTCTATGTAATACTCGTCGTTATGCATTTTGATTGTGGTTAACATCACTTCCCGAACGTCCGTTATATTGGGGAATTTAAAAAGGCATCAAAAGCAAGCAAAAATATAAGATAAAGATAAGAGCGGCGATTTGTACAAACTTGTACCAACTTGTATAACGCATGAATAGCATCAGCGATTCAGGGTGCCTAACTTTATAATATCAATTATAAATGTACAATTCTTTAACTAAGGAGTGCCACCGATTATTAACCTGATTGTTTTTTTTACCGATGAATTTTCTTTATACGATTAAAGGCCCGTTGAGGGATGGCAGCGGCTAGCATTTAAATCGCCTTCCGTAAAATGGCAAGATCAGCACATGTTTGGCTTGGAATAATACATTTTTTTTCGTAATATTGATAGACATTCCGCCCATTATAACACACCCGTTCGAGGGTAACCAACTTACGAAAACACTTGAATAGCAGGGTTCGGCAGCTGCGCTTAAGCGTTTGCGCAGCAACCGTCCCCGAAAAGGTTATATATACTTAATTTTTGTGTTATGTTCTGTAAAAATACACACCGGTTTTTGTTGTGGCTGTTGTATTTAAATTGCTTTTTTTTCACAACGGCATACGCACAATTCGATTTACAGCCGCACCGTAACAAGGTATCCATACCATTTAGCCTGGTGCGCAATATGGTTGTTGTAAAATTAAAGATCAACCATAAAGGCCCGTTTAACTTTATAATGGATACAGGGGTGGGGTTGATGATAATTACCGACCCTAACCTGATCGATACACTCAAAATACCAATGTCCCACAGGCTGAAATTGCGGGGGTTTGGCGAAAACGATTCATACGAGGCCTTTGCGTCGCCGACACTGGACGTCGGCATCCCCGGGCTTACCAGCTATGGCATTAACGCAGCCGTTCTTACCAAAGATCAGTTTGGTCTTTCAAACTATGCCGGAATGCCGATACATGGCTTACTGGGGTATGAATTTTTTAACAACCTGGCGGTTAAAATAAACTTCAGCGACTCTACACTTACGGCCTACCGTCCGCAAGACACCAGGCGATTTGCCAAAGGCGAACGGATACCGATAACAATTGAAGACCACAAACCATACCTGGAAGCCAGCGTAGATATGCCGGGAGGCATAGTAAAGCAAAGTAAACTTGTGGTAGACCTGGGCGCTGGGCACCCGCTATCGCTCGAGAACATATCCGACAAGACGAACCTGGAAAAAAAATGTATCCACGCAAATCTGGGAGTTGGTTTCAGCGGCCCGATAAATGGCTTTATAAGCCGCATAAACGGAATTGAACTGGGTAAATATAAAATCAGGAATGTAATATCCTCCTTTCCGCAGGACGATTCGATTAAAAAATATATTAACGTAAAACGGGATGGCAATCTGGGTATCGGCCTGCTAAAAAAATTTACTGTGGTTTTTGATTATCACGGTGGCGCTATCTACCTAAAGCCCGGCCCAAATTTTAAAGAGCCGTTTGAACAAGACATGAGCGGTTTAGAATATTACGCCGACGGCGATGGTTTTAAGCGGATAATCATCAGCAGGGTTGAACCTGGCTCAGCCGGGGATAAAATTGGCCTTGAAAAAGATGACGAGATCGTGTCAATAAACTTTAAACCCATAGCCAACATGACGCTGGAAGAAGTAGATAACCTTTTTAAATCACAGGACGACCGCAGCCTGCTGCTGGAAGTTTATCACGACAAGCGCTATGACAATGTGATTATAACACTAAAAAGAAGAATATAATCCGCAAAAAGTGTTCTTTCCATGTTTGCGCTGATAAAAAAAGCCACTTGCACAAAACAAGTGGCTCCCGTGATATATGTTGAACTTTTGCAAAAGTCGGCTTACATACCAAAAGACTCGTTGCTGAGATCAGCAGCGAAGCTTATTCTGTTTTCGTTGCGGTGAATGGCAGCGAAGTTGTTGCTTTTTACATTCGACTCAATGTCCCTGTTAAGGTTCAATTGGTTTGCAGAGCCTGTTAAGTCGGCCTTAGCGTTATCTTTCACAGTTACACTTGCATTAAAAGCGTCGAGATTTAGTTTAGCAGAGGCATTGTCATGCAACTCAACGTTAAATTCTATTTTCGAGATGTTACCGAATGATTTTACCTCGGCGTTGTCATAAGCAGAAACTGAGCGAAGGTCATTCGCGCTAACCCAAACTACCAGTTTCTGATTTTTGTATGAAGCGATGCTTAACACACCATTTTTATTCTGTACAAGTGCGCTCTCTGAATAATAGTTGTCGTAAACCTTTACCTGGTCTGTAGCTGCGTCAGAGATAAACAGCTCAACATTACCGTGAACTTCAATCTTGTTTATAGCGCTGATGTCACTTAAAACAGTATAGGCGTCTTTAAGAGCTGAGGCATTAGCAGTAGCGGTAAAACCTAAAATAACAGCTAAAATTGTGATTATGGAAAAAATTTTGGTTTTCATTGTTTTATTATTTATTATTGTGATTCTCAATTGTTGTATTGTTTTTGATTTTAAATACATCGATAAGACGAGGCTTATTTTAAAACGTTACACAGGTTTATTGTTTAATAGACCAACGCCCTATTTTCGTCTGCAAAGGTCGCAATTTTATCTACCAACTTTTCTCATCTTAGTGTCAGTTTTACACTTTTAATTTTAAGCCACAAATTTTCAAAAACAACCCCTTTATAACACTTATTTACAGCAGCTTATTATAATTTACCAGCCCTGATCCCTTTCTTAAATCATTTCTGAAACAAGCATGCCTTAAGAAAAAAATGATTTTCCGCGGCGTAAAAAAGAGTTTGAGTCGAGATTTTTTTGTACTTGTGCGCGTCAGTTTTTGTGATAAGACTGATTATTTGACAAAGTGCAGACTTTTCTATCAACCAATTAACCGAAAACGACATTTAATTCTTGGGGTGCATCGCACTAATTAACGGTTTCTTATATGCTGTGCAGTACGTTTACAACTAAAAAGACCGAAAAAGGTCTTTTAATAGTGATCCTGACTGATAACCAGCTTTTCCCCTGAAAATTTAATTTTGCCTGCATCCAGCAATTGCCGTATGGCGGCAAGCCTTTCCTTTTCAGTGCCACTTCTTGCTGAAGAAACCAGGGAGGCAAGGTCGTAAACCGAGCTATGTAACAGCTGGATTATTTCGCTGGTAATGTCATCGAATATTTCTGCGGCATTTTTTTGCCGCTTCTCTTCGAGGCAGACATCACAAACACCGCATTTTTCGGCGTCTTGCTCATCAAAATAGGTTAACAGCATCTGGCTGCGGCACTTTTTATTCTCAGCATAGAAAAAAACAGCTTCGATTTTTTTAAGATAGGTTGCCTTACGTTCATCTATCAGCTTTTTATTAATATACAATACATTGGCGTGCTGGCGCGGTTTAAGCCAGGTTACCTGGGGCATATCAGTCTGCTGCCGGTAGCTCAATATTTTATACTCATCCAGTTGCTTCAGGCCCTCAATAACCTGCTGCACATTAAGGTTTGAGCGCCGCGACAAGTCGAATTCGCGAATGCTTACGTAGTTATCAAAAGCGCCCCCGTATGAGCGTAATATCGTTTTTATAAAAGCGTCCCATCCGGGGTTCTGAATCTGGAAGTTATACAATTCCTCGTTCGAAACTTCAAACCTGAACCGCGACGGCAGGAATACGCTCTCATTAAACGACAAATAATCACCCTGCTCCAAAAACTTTAATGCATTAATCGTTTTAATACTGTCTAATTTAAACCGGCTGCAAAAATCGCCTAAATCAAGGTCGAAGCTCAGCCCCTCACCTGCTTCATAAGCCAGGCTATAATAGTTGGCAAGATGGTGATATACCTGCTTTACTTCCGCAACTGCAGGAAAGCTTCCTTCAAATTTCTTTTGCTCTCTAAGCCGGTCGGCGCGGTTATACAATAACACCCCATAGGCCTTCTGCTCATCGCGGCCTGCACGGCCCGCCTCCTGGTAATACGCTTCTAAACTCTCGGGCATATCCTTATGTATAACAAACCGAACATCCGGCTTATCAATACCCATCCCAAAGGCATTGGTGGCTACGATGATTTGAGTTTGATTATTTTTCCAGCTCTCCTGCCTTTTCGAGCGCTGACCAGCCTCCAAACCCGCGTGATAAAAATCAGCACTTATACCATTATCCAGGTAAAACTTAGCGATATCAGCCGTCTCCCTGCGCGTACGTACATATACGATCCCGCTGCCTTTTACGCCCCGGGGTATATCAAGCAACTTACGAAACTTATCCTCGGTGTTTTGAACCACGTAACTGATATTCTTACGCTCAAAGGATTTTTGAAAGACCTGTGCATTTTTAAACAACAACTTTTGCTGAATATCCTGCCGTACTTCTGCTGTGGCAGTGGCTGTAAGTGCTAACACCGGTACATTGGGGTGTAGTTCCCGCAAATCGGCGATATGCAGATAAGGGGGCCTGAAATCATATCCCCACTGCGAAATACAATGAGCTTCATCAACTGCGATCAGATTAACATTCATATAGCTGATGCGTTCACGGGCCAATTCCGACAACAGCCGCTCAGGCGAAAGATAAAGGAACTTAACCTGCCCGTAAATGCAATTATCCAGCGCGATGTCTATCTCCCGCTTGCTCATGCCGGAAACAATAGAAACCGCCTCGATACCTTTCGCTTTCAGGTTTTCCACCTGGTCTTTCATCAAGGCAATAAGCGGCGACACCACGATACAGATCCCTTCCTTCGCCAATGCCGGTACCTGGAAGCAAACCGACTTACCGCCGCCAGTAGGTAACAGGGCCAGTGTATCATGCCCCAATAAAACAGACCTGATGATCTCCTCCTGCATTGGCCGGAAGGTATCATGATTCCAATACTGTTTTAATATTTCGTGAAGCGTCATTGTTTTATTTGGGGTTCCCGATTTTCGATTTTTAATTTAATGCAAAATTAAAAGCGGTAAAGATAATCCTGAATTTGTCATTAATCCCGGCAATATCAAAAATCCTGTTAAATCTTAATTAAATTCGCGGCGTAATTTCCCTGCATATGAAAGCAATCTTTACTTCGCTCTTTTTGGTGTCTCTTTCGTTTAGTTTATCCGCGCAAAAATGGAATGTCGAGAGCCCTCCGGGTGCGCCGCAAAAAAAAGTCACTATTAATACTGACGAAGGCACCTGGATGAATCTTGATGTTAGTCCGGATGGCAAAACAATTATTTTTGATTTGCTGGGCGATATTTATACCATTCCGGTGACTGGTGGCAAAGCTACGCTGCTGGCCGGCGGAAAGGCCTGGGAGGTGCAACCGCGTTTCAGCCCTGATGGTAAACTTATATCTTACACCAGCGACAAGGAAGGCGGTGATAATATTTGGGTAATGAACAGTGATGGCAGCGCAAAACACTCCATCACCAAAGAAAATTTCCGTTTGCTAAATAACGCCTCATGGTCGCCTGACGGGCAGTACCTGGTTGCCCGTAAGCACTTCACTGCAACACGCTCCTTGGGCGCGGGCGAGATGTGGCTGTATCACAAAACCGGCGGTGAAGGCATACAGCTTACGAAACGCAAGAACGATCAGCAGGACGCAGGTGAACCGATTATCTCGCCCGACGGAAAATATGTATACTGGAGTGAAGACATGACGCCCGGTCCTTCTTTTGAATATAATAAGGATCCTTATAAAGGCATTTATGCCATTCGCAGGTTAAACCGGCAAACCGGCGATATAGAAACTGTAACCGGCGGCGCTGGCGGGGCATGCCGTCCCCAGATCTCTCCTGACGGGAAGCTATTGGCTTTTGTGAAGCGCGTTAGACTGAAATCCGTGCTTTTCATCCACGACCTGCAAACCGGCGAGGAATGGCCGGTTTACGACGGCTTGTCGCATGACCAGCAGGAGACCTGGGCTATTTTTGGTGTCTATCCCAATTTTGCGTGGCTGCCCGATAGCAACGAGATTATATTCTATGCCAAAGGGAAGATATGGAACCTGGATATCACGACGCTAAACGCAACACAAATTCCTTTTGAGGTTACGTCAACACAATCAATTACAGAGGCGCTTCACTTTCAGCAAAAAGTTTTCCAGGATGAGTTTACTGTAAAAATGATACGCCAGCTAACCACCTCGCCCGATGGTAAAACGGTGGCTTTTAATGCGGCCGGCTATATTTATACCAAAGCATTGCCTGACGGTAAACCCACACGTATAACAGCAACGACTGATTTTGAGTACGAGCCTTCATTTAGCCCGGACGGTAAATCCCTTGTGTATATTGACTGGACGGATGAGCTAAAAGCCTCTGTTAACAAGATTGACCTGACTACCTGCCAGGTAACCCGTCTTACGGCCGAGAAAGGCTACTATTATTCGCCTAAATTTTCGAACAAGGGTGACAAGATAGTTTTCAGGAAGGGCGAGGGCAACGGTACTTCGGGATATGCGTTCGGTAAAAATCCCGGTATATATGTGATGCCGGCAGCTGGTGGTATTCCAAAGATGGTCATCGATAATGGTATCTATCCGCAGTATTCTGCCGACGATTCTAAAATTTACTATCAAAGCTACGAGGGCGAAAATAAGGCTTATAAAATGATGGATACAACCGGCGCTAATCAGCGCACCTTGTACACTTCCAAATATGCAACGCAATTCAACCCAAGCCCTGATGGTAAATGGATGGCGTTTACGGAATTATATAACTGCTACATTACGCCAATGATATACACCGGCAGCGCCCAAAACTTATCCGCCTCTAATAAAGCCATTCCGCTTAGTAAGGTTACCAGGGATGCGGGTACTTACCTGCATTGGAGTAAAGACAGCCAAAAACTAATGTGGACATTGGGGCCAAAATATTTTGTGAGGGATATCCGTAATGCGTTCCCGTTCGCTGAAGGCGGTACTGACAAGACTCCGGTAGCAGATACTATTGGCACTGATCTTGGCCTGAAATTAAAAACAGACGTGCCAACAGGCGTTATCGTTTTCAAAAATGCCCGCATCATTACCATGAAAGGCGACGAAGTAATTGACAACGGAACTATTATCGTCAGTAAAAATAAAATTACAGCGATAGGTAAAGCCGAAGCCATTGCAATACCCGACAGCGCCAAAGTATACGATCTTGCAGGTAAAACCATAATGCCCGGCATTGTCGATGTGCATGGTCATCTGGGCACAAGTCCCGACGGCATTTCGCCGCAGCAGGACTGGCGCTATTATGCCAACCTTGCTTTTGGCGTTACCACTGCGCACGATCCTTCCAGCAATACCGAAATGGTATTCAGCCAGAATGAAATGCTGAAGGCCGGGAACATGGTCGGGCCGAGGGTTTACTCCACCGGTACGATACTATACGGTGCAGATGGCGACTTTAAAGCTGTGATTAACAGCCTTGACGATGCACGTTCAAATATCAGGAGGCTAAAAGACGTAGGGGCGTTTTCTGTTAAAAGCTATAACCAGCCGCGCCGTGAGCAACGGCAGCAGATAATTGAAGCTGCCCGTGAGCTGCAAATGGAGGTTGTTCCTGAAGGAGGCTCAACTTTCTTTACCAATATGAACATGATATTGGACGGGCATACCGGAATCGAGCATAACATACCGGTTTGGCCTGTTTATAAAGACGTAAAGGCATTATGGAACGCAAGCAAAACGGCTTATACGCCAACATTAATTGTTAGCTACGGTACGCAGTTCGGCGAAAACTTTTGGTATGACCGTACTGAGGTATGGAAGAACGAGCACTTGCTGAACTTCACACCTCAAAGCATTGTAGATGCACGTTCCCGCCGGCGTAGCGAATCGGAATATGGCGATTACGGGCATATTGAAGTTTCTAAATATGTAAAGCAGATTGCCGATGGTGGTACTAAAGTAAACCTGGGCGCACATGGGCAGCTGCAGGGACTCGGTGCACACTGGGAATTATGGATGCTCACGCAGGGCGGTATGACACCGATACAGGCGATCCGTTGTGCTACCCTGAACGGGGCTGCTTATTTGGGCATGGATAAAGAAATCGGCTCGCTTGAAACCGGTAAGCTTGCCGACATGATCGTGTTAAATGCAAACCCGCTGGAAGATATCCATAATAGCACTAAAATAAAATATGTAATGGTTAATGGCCGCCTGTACGACGCAGATTCGATGAATGAAATAGGCAACCGCGAAAAACCAAGGCAACGTTTCTGGTGGCAGCTCAATCGCGGCTCAGTGTCTGATTTACCCGTTGGAAACACTGAGACATACCAGTTTACCGTGCAGGACGGGAATTGATATGCGAATGCCTGATGTGCGAATGTGCGGATGAAAATTAAATAGGATTGTATTGAGACGTTTACAAGCCGACCCGATTGCAAAACATCCGCACATCAAAAATTCGCACATCGCACACCTATTTAAAGAGCCACTCATAAAACGCCGGAAAATCGCCGTTCCACTGCTTTTCATTATGACTGGCGCCTTTAATTATTACAACTGGTGAATTTTCCTGATTGGGATTTTTCGAGCGGACAATATCTGCCATCTTTTTCATATCAGTTACCATACTGTCACTCTCTGCATCTCCGCATACGAAATAAAATCCTGATTTTGAGGGAATTTTATGTGTTTCAGCATATTTGTAAATTTCAGGGGCTATCCAAAACGCCGGTGAAAATATTCCGGCTTTACCAAACACCTTCGGATATTTTATTGCAGCATACATAGAGATCAGGCCCCCCATCGAACTGCCGGCCATGGTTGTATTTGCTGCGCCTCTTTTTGTGCGATAATGTGCATCGATGTATGGTTTAAGTGTCTTCACTAAGAATTCTGTGTAGTCATCCCCCCTGCCCTTTCCATATTTCGAATCATATGGATCATACTCGGTAATACGGTTATCACCGCCATGGTCAATGCCAACAACAATGGATTCATGTTGCACTGCAAGTTTATCCATTATTTCATCGACACCCCATTCGCCATAACCGGAAGTATAAGCATCAAAAAGATTTTGCCCGTCGTGCATATATATAACCGGGAATTTTTTTGCTGACGTTTGATAGTCTGCCGGAAGATAAATCCATATCCTCCTTTCGCGCCCAAGCTGGGGGATTTTAAATTTGTCACTTACAATATGTACTTGCGCACTGGCGGTGTGCGCTTTCGGTTTTTCAGGGAAATTGTCCTGCCAGCCGGATATATCGATAGTGATCGTCGTATCTCTTTCAATCTTTAGAGTACGATTTTCAATTGCCTTTCCGTCCGGACTGCACTCCACCGTTTGCCAGGTGCCGCGGGTTATCTTAAAGTGGTAAATGCCCTTGGGCAGGTCTTTCGAAAGTGTATATTTTCCCTCCATAACAGGCGTCAATTCCCACGCCTTATCACCGGGGTTCCAATTATTAAAATCACCCGCCAGGAAAAGGCTCCCCGGCGCCGCTTTGGACGCCGGTAAGCTGCCTGTTTTAAAGACCGTTTTTTGCTGGCCAAAAAGCAAAAAAGTTTGGCCAAAAAGTAAAAACGCGCAGAAAATTTTTTTTTTCATCCGGAATAAATGTTTTACATACATTTATTTTCCGGGAACGTTCCCGGAAAATGGTTGCATAAAAGTAAAATGACTAATTGTGTAATTTTGACACCATGAAAAATTAAAATCGTCGTTTTTTATTCAAGCAACGGTAAAAATTAAAAACTTTCTCAAATAAACTACCTTAATTTATTATTTCCTAAAAGTTAATTTCTCTTGAATTATGGTCATTAAAATTATCTTTTATATAACATTTGCAATTGTTACATCTTAGTGTAAATTAGGCACGAGCTGTTAAAGCAAAAATAACAAACCAATTGTACCCGGCATATATTGCCCCAATTTAATTTTTAAACTAAAGAAGTATATGAGAAAAAATTACTCAAAAAAGTATGTTCTCCTGTGCGCATTTCTGATGTTATCAGTATTTGCATTTGCGCAGACAGGCGGCATAAAAGGTAAGGTGATTGATGAAACCAATCTGCCTGTACCCGGCTCCTCTGTTACCATCGATGGTACGTCCTTAGGCGCCACTACCGACCCAAATGGTGATTACGTTATCACGGGTCTGAAAGCCGGTAATTACACCGTTTCAGTTAAATTCCTGGGATACAACACCGCAACCAAAACCGTGACTGTAGGAAATTCCGTAGTTACCGTTGATTTCGCATTAAAAGCGCAAAACACTGCCTTGAACGAAGTAGTTGTAGTTGGTTATGGTACACAACGCAAAAAGGACCTTACCGGTTCTGTTGTGTCTGTTACCTCTAAAGACTTCAACCAGGGACCTTTAACAACCCCTGAAGCCCTTATAACCGGCAAAGTTTCTGGTGTTGAGATCACCTCAAACAGCGGTGCGCCCGGCGCAGGAAGCACAATCCGTATCCGGGGTGGTGCTTCAATTAGTGCAAGCAACGACCCTTTGATCGTTATCGATAACGTTCCCGTAAGCAATTCGGGCATCGCGGGTATCGACAATGCGCTTGCTACGATCAACCCAAATGATATCGAATCATTCACTGTTTTAAAAGACGCATCGGCTACTGCAATTTATGGTTCGCGGGCGTCTAACGGTGTTATTATTATCACTACCAAAAAAGGCAGAAGTGATAAATTCACCGTCAACTTAAGCACGCTGAATTCTTTGGCAAAAATTACCAAGGAAGCACCTTCCCTGACCGCCGATGAATTTCGCCAGGTCACCAGCAGTTCCGAGGCAGGTTTAACCCCGGCGCAACAGGGTTTGGTAGGAGCGGCCAGCACTGATTGGCAAAAACTTATTTACCGTACTGCCTTTACCACTGATAACAACGTAAGCTTTACCGGCGGCATTAAAGGTTTACCATACCGCCTGTCAATTGGCTATTTAGACCAGGATGGGGTATTAAAAGGAGATAACCTTAAAAGAACAACTGCTGCATTAAATCTGAACCATAACTTCCTGAGAGAAAGCCTAAAACTGGACTTCAACATTAAAGAAACATATACCGACAGGCGTTTCGCTAATCAGGGAGCAATCGGCGCTGCCGTTAACTTCGACCCTACCCAGCCTGTATACTCGGGTAATGATAAATATGGCGGTTACTTTGAGTGGCTTGATGCAAGCGGTAACGGTAACCCAAGTACTTTGGCGCCGCGTAATCCGCTCGGGCTGCTAAACCAACAGGTTGGTAACGGTTATACCACCAGGACATTAGGTAGCATATCAGCAAACTATACCTTTCCATTCCTTAAAGAACTACAATTTAATGCAACCTTCGGCGGCGATATAACCGATGGTATGGGCAATACTTTTATCCCAGCGACCGCTGCATCGAACTTTAACCAAACTTATAAAGGTTTGTATAGCCAATATTTCAGTGAAAATTACACCTACAATAATGACTACTACCTGAGATATGTGAAAGATTTCAAAAGCATTAAAAGCCACCTTGATTTCCAAGTCGGTTATTCTTACCAATATTTTCATTTTTACACCAAACCGTATGACACTTATGCAGCTGACAAAACGCATGTAACTTCTGCCGCGGGAAATATCTTTCCCGGCCAATATTACATTGAATCTCCTTTCGGCCGTTTAGTTTTTACATTTGATGACAAATACATTTTAACCGCCACAATCCGCGACGACCGATCATCAAGATTCTCTGATCTACGCCGGAATGGTTATTTTCCATCAGCTTCATTCGCCTGGAGATTAAAAGAAGAGCCTTTCTTTAAGGCCATGACAAGCCTTTCCGATCTTAAATTCCGTGTTGGCTATGGTGTAACAGGTCAGCAGGATATCGGTCCGCTGTTTCCTTACCTGGCAGTGTATGATCCAAGTAACATCAGCGCCCAATACCAATTTGGCGGCGCTTTTATAAATACTTTACGCGCCGACGCTTACAATACTTTAATTAAATGGGAGCAAACTGCGACCACCAACGTAGCTTTCGATTATGGCTTTCTTAACGGTAAAATCAATGGCAGCATTGAATACTATTACAAAAAGACTAAGGATTTATTATTTGATACCCCGGTTGCAGACGGCACAAACCTAACTAACCACGTTTATGCAAATATCGGCAACCTGCACACCCAAGGTGTTGATTTCAATATTAACGCAAAGGTTATTACAACCGATAAGCTGAATTGGAATATCGGTTATAACGTGTCTTTCAATAAAATTGTGGTTGATAATATCTCTGCAACGAAAGACCCTAACCAGGTTATCGCTGTTGGCGGTATTCCAGGCGGAGTGGGTAACACTATCCAGCTGCTCAAAGCTGGCTACACCCCTTACCAGTTCTATGTTTATCAGCAGGTTTACGGCCAAAACGGTATGCCGCTGAACGGTGTATATGTCGACAGAAATGGCAACGGCAGCACAGTTGATGATAAATATCTGTACAAGCATCCGAACCCAACCGTATTTATGGGCTTTAATTCAAATCTGCAATACGGCAAATGGAACCTGGGCTTTACGCTACGTGCCAATATTGATAACTATGTTTATAACGCGGTGCAGGCAAGCAACGGCGCTTATGCAGGCCTGAAATTCCAGGGATATCTTAACAATCTGCCAAACAGCATTTTGAAAACCGGTTTCTCGAATTATCAACTATATTCAGACTACTATGTTGAGAACGCGTCATTCCTTAGAATGGATAACGCTAACCTTACTTATAACTTTGGAAGATTGGCTGGCTTAAACAACCTGAGAGCGACTTTCAACGTACAGAATGTATTCGTTGTAACCAAATATACCGGCCTTGACCCTGAAATTTCATCAGGCATAGATAACAATATTTATCCGCGTCCGCGTGTGTTCTCACTCGGTCTGAACGCGTCATTCTAAAATATTAACATATTATGAATAATAATATCAACATGAGATTTAAATTATTAACCAGGCTAACGTTCGTTACAGTATTGAGCGTTGCAGTCACTCTTACATCATGTAAGAAAAACCTGACGCCACAGGGACAGCTAACTACGGCAAGCGTATACAAGGACTTTAATAACTACAAAAGCGTATTGGCCAAGCTTTATACAGCTTTTGCCTTAAGCGGCCAGCAGGGCCCCGCCGGTAACCCGGATGTGGCAGGTATTGACGAAGGTTTCTCAAATTACCTCCGTGAGCTGTTCAATATGGAAGAGCTGACTACTGACGAAGCCCACATTGTCTGGAATGACGGTACAGTTCACAACCTGCATGATATGACCTGGAATTCGCAAAATGAGTTCATCCGTGCAATGTATGACCGTATTTTCTACGAAATATCTTTGGATAACGAGTTTATCCGCCAAACAAGCGATGCCAAACTGGCAGAAAACGGTATTACCGGACAGAATGCGACGACGGCTAAACAGTATCGCGCTGAAGCACGTTTTTTAAGAGCGTTAGCTTATTATCATGCTATAGATTTATTTGGCAGCGTTCCGTTTGTTACTGAAGACGACAATGTCGGCGTATTTTTCCCAAAACAAAAATCCCGTAAAGATTTGTTTGCCTATGTTGAAAGCGAATTAAAGGCAATCGATGGCGATTTAGGCGCTCCACGCTTTGAGTATGGTCGTGCAGATAAAGCTGCCGCCTGGACTTTGTTGGCGAAATTGTACCTGAACGCCGAAGTTTACACCGGCACTGCCCGTTACGCGGATGCTGCAACCTATGCCGACAAAGTAATTAATTCAAACGCCTACTCTCTTGAACCACACTTCAAAAATTTGTTTTTGGCGGACAATAACAACTCGAAAGAGATCATTTTCCCGATCGAGTCTGACGGTATTCATACCCAAGGATATGGTGGTATGACTTATTTAATTCACGCTTCTGTTGGCGGCAACATGAACCCCGCTGCTTTTGGTATCAACGGTGGCTGGGCCGGTTTACGCACTACTAAACAATACGTGGCTTTGTTTAACGATATCAGCGGCAACACCGATAAAAGGGCAATGTTTTTCACTGACGGACAGAAATTGGACATCGACGATGAATATACCTTTACCGATGGCTATGCTATCCAGAAATTCAGGAACGTAACTTCGGCCGGGGTGGCAGGTACAGATAATACTGGCAACTTTCCTGACACTGACTTTCCGATGTTCCGCTTAGCTGATGTGTATTTGATCTATGCTGAGGCTGCTATTCGCGGCGGCGGTGATTTAGCCAAGGCATTATTATACGTAAACAAGGTTAGAACAAGGGCTTATGACGGAAGCGTGGTTGGTAATCTTGCCTCTACAAATGACTTGTCATTAAATTTTATACTTGACGAGCGTGGCCGTGAGTTACTGTTTGAGTGTCAGAGAAGGACCGACCTTATTCGTTTTGGTAAATTTACCGGCGACTCTTATGTATGGCAGTGGAAAGGCGGCGTTAAAAATGGTACTGGTGTATCTGATAACCTGAAACTAATGCCGATCCCTTCAACCGACATCATTAACAACCCTACCCTGGTTCAAAACCCCGGCTATAAATAAAAAATCAGGCAGGGCGTTTTATACTACGCCCTGCTCAAATAATTAAGACGAAATTTAATTAGAAAAGAAAATATGAAAACGATTTTTACAAAATCTTTAGCAATTGGCAGCATCGCACTGCTGATGCTGGCATCCTGTAAAAAGGATGAGATGAAGGTTGTGGCGACGAGCGGAAAAGCCGGCACGTTGCAAGCTTCATCAAACGCAATCGTGCTGACAAAAGCTGATCTCGACAAAACTGCGGTGACATTCAATTTCACTTCGGCTGATTTTGGTTACAAAGCAGCAGTGTCAAATACATTACAAATCGATGCTAAAAGCGACAACTTTGCTGCGCCAAAAGAATTTGTGATCGGCGCCGGAAAATTATCACAAAGCTTTACTACCGTTGATTTTAATGCTCTGATGCTGGCATTACACTTGCCAACCGGCTCTGCGTCAGATGTTAGCGTACGCTTAAAATCTCAGTTGAGCGCCAGCCTTGCGCCGGTCTATTCAAATACAATGTCGATAACTGTAACGCCTTTTGCATTGGTATCATACGTGTATGTTCCCGGCGCTTACCAGGGATGGAACCCGGCCGTGGCCGATAGCCTGACATCTGCTAAAGGTGACGGCATTTATACTGGCATCATCTTGTTTACCGGTGCTGATTTAGGCTTTAAAATTACAACAGCTAAAAACTGGAATAACGCATACGGCGATGCCGGTGGCGGCAATGTAAGCCTGTCTGGCGGCAATTTAACAGCGCCAGGTGATGGTTCATACCAAATCACACTTGATGAAAATAAGAATACAATTGCATTCGCCTACGCACAATGGAGCGTTATTGGCGACGCATCACCAGGCGGCTGGGGCGGCGACACCGATTTAAAATATAACAATACCACCAATCTGTGGGAGGGCACTGTTCCTTTAACTGCCGGTGGTGCAATTAAATTCAGGTTTAAGCATGACTGGGGGGTGAATCTTGGCGGGAGCAACGGAACCTTAACCCAGGGCGGCGACAACATAAGCATCACCGCTACCGGCAACTATAAAATTGTTTTAGACGTGGTTAATAATACTTATACGTTAACGAAACTGTAAAAACAGAGTTGATTGGATTGATTGAAAGGCCTGACCGGTTAAAAACCGGCGGGCTTTTTTATTGGATTTATGATTCAACGATTTTAAAAAAAATCGCTCCGGTTTGCATATGGATAATAAGTCTGTATCATTCATTACCCCAATCAACGACATCCCCAAAAAAAAGGTCCGTAACTCACCTGAATTACGGACCATCTTTTATAAAATTTGTTCTCTTCTATGAACTTTGAACCTTCGATTATTTACGGTCTTTCATCTCCACATAATCTCTTGTTGTAGCGCCAACAAATATCTGGCGCGGGCGGCCGATCGGCTCTTTGTTTTCTTTCATTTCTTTCCATTGCGCAATCCAGCCTGGCAGGCGGCCAAGCGCAAACAGCACAGTGAACATATCTGTCGGGAAACCAAGCGCACGGTAGATAATGCCTGAATAAAAGTCGACGTTTGGATAAAGTTTGCGTTCAACAAAGTAAGGATCCTTCAACGCTACTTCTTCAAGCTTTTTAGCAATATCCAGCACCTCGTCATCTATACCCAATTTCTCCAAAATATCGTCGCATGCCTTTTTGATGATCTTAGCGCGCGGATCAAAGTTTTTATATACACGGTGACCGAACCCCATCAAACGGAACGGATCGTTTTTATCTTTAGCCTTGGCTATCCATTTGTCGGTATCTCCCCCATCGGCCTTTATTTTCTCCAGCATTTCTATCACCGCCTGGTTTGCACCGCCGTGCAGTGGCCCCCAAAGTGCAGAAATACCCGCCGAAACAGATGCGTAAAGGTTGGACTCCGACGATCCTACGATGCGCACAGTAGAAGTTGAGCAGTTTTGCTCATGATCAGCATGCAGGATCAAAAGCGTATTCATCGCGCTTACAATTACCGGATCAATCTCAATCTGCTCAGTACGCTGGCCGAATGTCATGTGCAAAAAATTGGTCACATAATCATATTTGTTCTGCGGGTAAATAAAAGGATGCCCTAGCGATTTTTTATATATCCACGAAACTATGGTAGCCATTTTTGCCAGCATTTTTATAATGCTTAAATGGAGTTCTTCTTCAGACTGTATCGATTTTAGAGATTCCGGATAAAAGGCCGACAATGCGCATACCAGTGATGATAACTGGCCCATCGGATGAGCTTTTGACGGAAAGCCATCAAAAAACTTCTTCATGTCCTCGTGTACCAGCGTATGCCTGCTGATCTCGTATTGAAAATGCTTCAGTTGTGTTTCAGTCGGCAATTCGCCATGGATAAGCAGGTAAGCTACTTCAATAAAACTCGATTTTTCCGCAAGCTGTTCTATCGGATACCCGCGATACTTTAATATTCCCCGCTCACCGTCCAGAAACGTGATAGCGCTTTTGGTAGCACCCGTATTTTTATAGCCAATATCAAAGGTAACATAGCCGCTTTGGTCTCTTAATTTAGAAATATCAATCGCTTTCTCGCCTTCAGTACCTTCAATTACGGGAAGGTCGTAAGTTTTATCGCCAATCTTTAATTGTGCTGTATCCGACATAGGAAAATATTTTTATTTGCAACAAATGTAACTAAATCCGCGTATTAATGGCCTTTAAGACCTATGACAATTGTAAAAATTTCATGTTAAATCATTGTCAGAATTTGATACATTTTACAGAAACTAATTATCACGTTTAATAAAAGCCGGTCAAAATGTCGTTTAAAAGCAAGTTTTTATCATTTACACAAAACGACAATACCATCATCCAACTGCTGCTGATTGGACTTTTTATCGCTAGTCCGGCGCTCCACTACCTTTGCTTTTACAACTCTTACGATCCTATCTGGCTTCGGTTGATTTGCAGTACCATCTGTCTTGCAGCGCTGACTTTCTCACTATTGAATCTGAAGTTTTTGAGTGCTGCGGGCCAATATTTAACCATCACCGCCTTCCTGGTAATTAATAACGGCATATTGTTAAGCCGGAATGGCTTTAACCACGTTTACCTCTTTAGTGCTATAACTATTTTTATAGCGCTCACGCTGTTTTGCCGGAAACGCCGGGAGTTTATAGCGCTATGCTGTTTTAACTTATTGGCCATTGTTGCAGCATACATAACGGCCCGGCAGCTATATATATCCATGAGCGTATTGGTGGTTTTGCTGATAACATTTACGCTTATAGCTTATGTATCGTTTTTGGTAACGACCGCTTATAAGGCGCGATTCGATAAGGCTTTAAGTAACGTGATCGACCTTAATAAAAGCCTGATAATTAATGATGAAGAGCTACGGCAGAGCAGTAAAAAACTCGACGCCCTGATTAATTCGCTGAACGACATAATTTTTGAATTTGATGAAAGCAGAGTATGTTTGAATGCGTGGTTCAGACGTATTGAGGGGAGAGTAATTGATCCGGCGAGCCTGATCGGCAAAACGTTAAATGACGTTTTAGGTGATGAAAAGGCAGAAAAGTTTAATAATGCTATGGATTACGTTATCAAGACGCACCAGCCTGCTTCAATAACTTATCCTTCGGACTTTGGTACCGGGCAATGGCTTGTAGCCCGGATAACCCCCGTTTTTGACAGGGCCGGCAATTATACTCACCGCTTGTCTGCATCTGTAACAGACATATCTGAACAAAAAAAATATGCCGATGCTCTTAAAGAAAATGAGACCCTGTTACTTGAGGCGCAATCTATCGCAAAAATTGGCAACTGGTACTTTGATATTACTGCGAGGGAAACTTATTTGTCAGAAAGCTTATATAACATACTTGAGATTGACCGGATTCCTGAAGGCGCTGAAACTTTTGACTATTACCTTAGCCTGATTCATCCTGACGACCGCGATGTGGCGCACGCTTATTTTACAAACATCCAGGATATCGGGAAAAATGCATTTGAGCACAGGCTGATAACCCCTTCTGGTAAACTGAAATATATCAAGGTATTAAAAGGCGAATTGGTAGAAGACGAAAACGGCAATTTGAGGCGCATAACCGGGGTTTTACAGGACATAACCGAAACCAAGCTAACGGAAAAAAAGATTAAGCTGAGCAGGACCGAGTTGCTCGAGGCACAGCTTATTGCCAAATTAGGGAACTGGAATTGGGATATCGCCTTAAACAAGCTCACCTGGAGCGACGAAATAAATAACATTTTCGAAATTGATCCGGATAAAGTAAAAGAAGACAGCATTGTTAAGTTACTGGTTAAATATGCCCATCCTAATGACAGGCACATACTTAAGCAGCAGTTAAAGAATATTTCAAATATTACCCATACATCCTACGAATTCCGGATCATTACGCCTAACGGAAATGTAAAATATTTAAGTATTATAGTAGGTAAGCTATTAAGACGCGATGACGGTACCGTGCGGAAAGTGATAGGAACAATCCAGGATATAACAGACCGAAAGCAGGCAGAATTAGAATACCAACGCTCTGAGAACAAATACAAGCTGGTTCTGGAAACGATAAAAATGCCTGCTATATCGATTGATAAAAGAGGGAATATTATTTTTTGTAACCGGCAAATGGCGCAAACGCTCGGCTACTTGCAAGATGAGCTAATGGGCTTAAACTGGCTGGATAAATTCGTGCCCCGGCGGGAACGCGAAGAATTATACCAGGCGTTTATCAATAATTCTTTCAAGGCCCAGTTTATCAGCCCCGTAATTTGCCGCAATGGCGACGAACGCATAATCAGCTGGCAAAATACAGTGAGCTATGATGATTATGGAAGAATTAAAGAAATAACCGGAATAGGCGAAGACATAACCGACAGGCAAAAAGCAACCCAGGCGTTGATATCGGCGAAAGAACAGGCTGAAAAATCATCTCATTTCAAATCAGAGTTTTTATCAATTATGAGCCATGAGATACGGACGCCGATGAACGCTGTTATTGGTACAACCAATTTGCTGCTCAGTGAAAACCCGCTGCCGGAGCAACTGGAGTACCTGAACATACTGAAGTTTTCGGGTGAGAACCTGCTGGCTATCATCAATGATATTTTAGATTACAATAAAATCGAAGCCGGTAAACTTGATCTGAATGCCCAATCATTTAGCCTGTTAAATCTCGCACAGAAAATAAAACAGTCGTTTTATGCGAAGGCAGCTGAAAAGGGCCTTGAACTGGACTTATTTACAGACAACAACATACCTGAAAACATAATTGGCGACCCGGTGAGGCTTGGACAGGTGTTAAATAACCTGCTAAGCAATGCAGTTAAATTTACACATAAAGGCAAAGTAAGCCTGCAGCTTATAAAAGAAGCCATAAATGAAAAAAATGTAACTATCAAATTCAGTGTTGCGGATACCGGCATAGGCATAGAGCCGGGAAACCTTGCAATGATCTTCGATCCGTTTATGCAGGAGTCACAAAGCCACGAAAATGACTATGGAGGAACGGGCTTAGGATTGGCAATTACCAAACGGTTAATAGAACTTCATAAAAGCACAATATCGGTAACGAGTGAACCCGGCAAAGGCACCGAATTTTCGTTCTCCATCAAATTTGATATCGCATTACAGTCACAAAATAATGAGGCGATTGCTGCTCCTTCTGCACCGGCAGTATCCCGGCGCAATTTGCAGGGCATGCGCGTTTTGGTTGTGGATGACAACAAAATGAATTTGATGATAGCGTCAAAGTTCCTTAAAAAATGGATGATTGAGGTGGATGAAGCTATTAGTGGCGAAGCGGCAATAAATTTATTAAAAACAAACCTTTACGACCTGATATTAATGGACTTACAAATGCCGGAGATGGACGGTTTTGAAACAACTAAAATCATCAGGCAAACCGATGCCTCAACACCCATAATTGCACTTACAGCAGATGCCATGCCTGAAACCCATAGCAAAGCGCTTTCCGCAGGTATGCATGGCTACTTAACCAAGCCATTTGTGCCGGATGTACTATATGACAAAATAGCCAGGCATTATACTATTGGCGAAATAGTTGACCAGGCTGAATGAATGCAATAAATCCGCTCGTTGCTTAATTAGACCTTATCGCCTCAACCGGGTCAAGCCGGGCTGCAAAATAAGCCGGAATAATGCCGGATAACATCCCGATAATTACTGAATAGGATATGCCCCGTATAATATTGGCAATGTCAAGCACCACGGCCAAACCCGTCGCGGCTTTTACCGCGGCCGTGGCCCCGTAAACCATCGCAAGCCCTATCAGGCCACCCATCAAACAAAGTACTATTGACTCGATCAGGAACTGCAGTAATATGAAATAGTTTTTTGAACCAAGTGATTTCTGTATGCCGATTATATTCGTACGCTCCTTAACGGAAACAAACATAATATTAGCGATACCGAAACCGCCAACCAATATTGAAAAGATGCCAATGAAGCCCCCTACCTTATTCAGTATACCGAAAACAATATCCAGCTGATTGGACAATAATGTGGTTTTATTCAACGAGAAATTGTCCTCTACACCCGGACGCAGCCTCCGTACAGAACGCATAATGCCACGCACTTCACTTTCAACCTCTACATCGCTAATGCCGGGTTTGCCGCGTACTACTATCTGCGGGCCATAATTTCCGCTCTGCACATCAATAACGTTCTTCGCAAAGTTCAGCGGCATCAGTATTTCTTTATCGCTCGAAATACCCAGCATATCTTTCCCTTCTTTTTTAAATACGCCGATGACATTAACTTTGCGGCCCATTATTTTCAACTCCTTACCGACCGCGCCCCCATCCGGGAAAAGATCAGTTGCAATGTCATGGCCTATTACTACTACCGGGCTGCCTGATTTCGATTCAAGCTCGGTAAAATAACGTCCGTCTTCAAAATCAAAATTCCATGTCTTATCGTGGTCTTGCGAGGCGGCATCTATCTGCGCACCCTCAACAGTGTTGCTTTTATATTTAACGATACGGTTGTCAATATTAATCTCATACGATATGGCCAGAGCGGTTTGACTGCGCTTCTGAAGGGCATCAAACTCCCGCAGCTTCGGGTCGGGCCATTGCATATATTTCCACCAGGGGAAGTCGTTACCTCCAACCCATGGCCATTTCTGAACGTAGATACTATTGCTGCCCAGTTTGTTAACGCTTTTTTGCAGATTGTTTTTCAGTGTATCCACCGCCGAAAAAACGGCTATGATAGTAAAAATACCAATGGTAACGCCTGTTAATGACAGGAAGGTACGTAGCTTATTCTGCCGCAATGCATCCAGGGCAAACAAAAAACTCTCCCTTATAAGTTTCAAGATTATCATGATTCTATGATTTCACCGATTGTGTAAAATTGATCTCACCGACTAAAAAAATTTGATTTCCGCAAATCCCTGCCGATATCAAGACCCGATAATTTTAGACTACCGCATTTAATTTTAGTTACATTATTTCAAACTATTATTAATTATCAATTGTATTGATAAGGCTGTCCGTGTAATCTGTTAAAAAATCAATAAAATCACAAAAAAAAATCGTACATTCGCACCCTTGAAAATTCGTATATTTTAACATGAAATTATCTCAATTTAAATTTAATCTGCCTGAATCTTTGATTGCCCACACTCCAGCCGGTACCCGAGACGAATCAAGATTAATGGTTTTACACCGTGAGACAGGCAAAATTGAGCACAAAATATTCAAAGACGTCCTGGACTATTTTGATGATAAGGACGTAATGATCCTTAACAACACCAAGGTATTCCCGGCCCGCATGTATGGCAACAAGGAAAAAACCGGCGCTACCATCGAGGTTTTTTTGCTGCGCGAGCTAAATAAAGAATTAAGATTATGGGATGTATTGGTTGATCCTGCCCGTAAAATACGTGTTGGTAATAAGCTGTATTTCGGCGACGATGACCTTTTAATCGCCGAGGTAGTAGATAATACTACTTCACGCGGCCGTACTATTCGCTTTTTATTTGACGGTACCGACGAGGAGTTCCGTAAGAATGTTGAAATATTAGGAGAAACCCCTCTTCCTAAGTACATCAAACGGAAAGCTACTGCCGAAGACAAAGAGCGTTACCAGACAATTTTTGCCAAGCATGAAGGCGCGGTTGCCGCACCTACCGCAGGCTTGCACTTTAGCCGCGAACTGATGAAACGCCTGGAACTTAAAGGCGTTGAGTTTGCTGAAGTTACGCTGCATGTTGGCTTAGGTACTTTCCGCCCGGTTGAGGTTGAGGACCTTACTAAACATAAGATGGACTCTGAGCAGTTTATTATTGAAGAAAAGCAGGCAAATATTGTAAACCGGGGCATCGAACGCAAAAAAAGGATCTGCGCTGTCGGTACTACCTCAATGCGTGCCATAGAATCGGCCGTATCAGCAAATAAAACACTGAAGCCGGCTAACGACTGGACCAGTAAGTTTATTTTCCCTCCATACGATTTCAGCATAGCCAATTCTATGATAACCAACTTCCATACCCCTGAGTCAACATTACTGATGATGATTTGTGCGTTCGGAGGTTACGAAAATGTAATGAATGCTTACGAGATTGCTGTAAAGGAAAAATATCGTTTCTACAGCTACGGCGATGCCATGCTGTTAATCTAAAATAGATTTGAGATATTAGATGTGAGGTATGAATAAAATCGTATCTCACATTTTTATTTTAGCAATATGACGTCCGCAGATCCCACATTACACAATCCGTATTTCGCATCAAAAAAATACGTCATTATTGTCGGCGGGGGGACGGGCACGCGTATGCAATCAATCGTTCCGAAACAGTTTTTACCATTTAGTGGCAAGACGGTTTTGATGCATACAATCAATGCGTTTTCCACATCGGCCGTTACGCCGGAAATTATTCTGGTTCTTCCGTCAGCCTATCATGCTTTTTGGAAACAGCTTTGCGTTGAGCGTCAATTTATTACCCCGCATCAATTGGTCGCAGGGGGAGAAACCCGTTTTCATTCTGTAAAAAACGGACTTGATGCAATTGATGATAACATTCATGCTTTGATCGCCGTTCACGACGCGGTACGTCCGTTAACCAGCCAATTTATAATTGAAAACTCTTATCAAATCGCCGCGGAATTGGGCAATGCGATAACAGCCGTAAAAAGCCGTGACTCGGTGAGACTGATGGAAAACGGCGTCTCAAAGAGCTTGCTACGAGACAACGTTTACCTTGTACAAACCCCGCAGACGTTCCAATCGGCACAGTTAAAGAAAGCTTACCGGCAGGCATACAATGTAAAATTTACAGACGATGCCAGCGTAGTTGAAGAATTGGGCATCAAAATTAACCTCTCCGAGGGTGACCACAGGAACATTAAAATAACATTCCCGGAAGATATTGCGATTGCAGAAATGCTTTTAAGAGACTGTAGTTAATTCTAATGGTCTATAGCGATTGATTTTATAAAACCAACCGCTATAGACCGTTTGTATGGACTATTACCTATGCCCTGCGTATAATTCCTAAAAGTACTGCTATAACGGCAATTACCAAAAGAACGTGAATAAGGCCGCCGCCTACCGGATAAACAAAAAATCCAAAGATCCAGCCGATTACCAGGATTACTGCGATTAAATAAAGTAAGCTTCTCATTTTTGTAAAAGTTTTAGTTGATAAATGTTATTTCACCGGTAACCAAAACCATTCCAAAAAAGAATACCTACAAAAAAACCCCGTTGAGCGGGGTCTTTTATCGATTTAAAGTTTTTTAATACTCATCTTCGTTAAAAAAGAAGTCATCTTTTGTAGGGTAATCAGGCCATATTTCCTCTATATTTTCGTACGGCTCACCATCATCCTCCAGAGCTTGAAGATTTTCAATAACCTCAACCGGAGCTCCGGAGCGGATAGCATAATCAATCAGTTCATCTTTAGTCGCAGGCCAGGGCGCATCCTCAAGGTGTGATGCAAGTTCAAGTGTCCAATACATATCTATATAATTTAATTTATTGGTGAATTTACAATTTTGGCAAAAGTATAATATTTTTCAGTCGATTATCAACATTTTTTTTCATTTAATTGTAGCAGTTCATGGCTCATATTTGATGGCTCGCAATAAGCGGCTGTATCATAGGCAGAATGGTGCAGATTACGCTTCAAACGGCATTACTAATGACGGGTGACTAGGAAGCCCTGACTCACCCGTTATGATCCTCTCGGCATCCATTTATTCTCCGGAACATTGTTTTCGTGACCTACTTTCCGGGCAAGCGTAAACAGATAGTCACTTAACCTGTTCAGGTAGATAATCACCTTTTCGTCTACAGTACTTTCTTCTGCAAGATGTACGGCTATGCGCTCAGCCCGTCGGCACACGCAACGCGCGATATGACAATAAGAAACCGTATTGCTGCCTCCCGGCAAAATAAAATGCCGGAGTTCGGGCAATTGAAGGTTCATATCATCCATTTCCTTCTCCAGCAACTCTATGTCTGACTGGTAGAGATCGGGAATTACCATTTTGGATTTTTCAGGATCGGCAGCCAGTGACGAACCGATGGTAAACAGCCTGTCCTGTACCTGTTTTAAAATTTCTTTATCATGCCAGGTGATCTCCTGATCGGCGATAAGGCCGATATAAGAGTTCAGTTCATCAACGGTGCCATAGCTTTCAATGCGGATGTGGTGCTTAGGCACACGGGCGCCGCCTATCAGTGAGGTAAGGCCCTTGTCCCCGGTTTTAGTATATATTTTCATTTAAGATTAAAAAACGTTTAAAAATTTCTCCTATTAAAGCCAGAATAGTTATTTATTGCAAAGGAAAACGACAAGCTACCGAAGTTATGATTTTGATTTCAGATGCGAGGGGTTGATCTGTAAAAGTTCTCAACGTTATAAAACAGAAACATTCCAGGCACTGATGATTATAAAAATTTTATTCTCAACTTTGATACTTAAAAACATTCTACCGTGAAAAAGCCCCTGTTTATAACATCCACGTTTGTCATTGGCGCCGCGCTCTTATTAAGCCTCAAATGCGCCAGCAGCAATAACAGTAAAACCGCCCCAGATTATACACCTTCCGCCGCACAGAAGGGATCGATCACCAGGTTGCTGACCGAAAAGCAGTTTAATGATCTCTTTCCGATGCGCGATAAATTTTATACCTATACTGCTTTTACACAGGCAGTAAATGAATTGGGCCAGGTTTCGGTTAAGATAACCCGCCGGGCAGTATCTGTGTACCAGTTTATTCGCACAGATAAGGCTACCGGTAAATCTTCCACCGTACGCCAGGACGAGGACTGGAACGAAGATTGGGCCAAAAAGAAACCCGATAGCAGTTACGTTATTGACTACGGTAACTTTTGTAACGAAAAGGACCTGCAAACTAATAAAAGAGAGCTGGCGGCCTTTTTTGCCAATATAGCCCATGAAACCCGTCACGGCGAAAATGGCCAGTATAACGACGGCCTGATGTTTATCCACGAGAACAACACCTCGCTTCCTTATGTAACTGAAAATGACGCGTACCCAGCAGTGCCCGGCAAAAAATATTATGGACGCGGGCCATTGCAATTAAGCTACAACGGCAACTACGGTTATGCCTCCGATTGTATCTTTGGCGATAAAAAAATATTACTTGAAAATCCTGAAAAGGTGGAGAACGACGCAGTTACAGCATTTAAAACTGCAATTTATTTCTGGATGACACCGCAAACCGCCAAGCCATCAGCACACGATGTAATGATTGGCAAATGGCAGCCTACCGCAGCCGACAAAGCCGCCAACCGTTTGCCCGGATTTGGCATGACCATCAATATTATTAACGGGGAAGTAGAATGTAATAAAGGCGAAAACATATTCAGCATGAACGACCGCATAGGCTTTTATCAGCACTTTTTAAAGGCATTTGGTATCACTGACGATAATTGTGCCTGCTCATGTGGAAAAATGAGGCCGTTTAACTAAAAAATGAAAAAAATCATCCTAGGCTATATCTTAACTTTTACGACTTTTTTGGTGACTGCGCAAACTATACCTCTCAAGCATAATATATCGCAGCCTGCGCCTTCAATTGCTTCGCTAATGAAGAGTGATTTTTCACCATTATTTGTCCAAACGGAAAACTCTTCTGTTTATGGTTTTATTGGAGGTGATTACCAGCGGCTGCGCATTAAATTTATCACGGTAAAGAAAGGTGAAATGCCATTAACTTTTGATGTTTATGGGAAATCAATGGTAAAGGGTACGATGTGTAAATTTAATGGTAAGCTCAAAATAATTTCCATCAAACAATATCCACGCATAGCAATGGGCGTTGACGGTAAGTACACCCACGCCGGCATCAAAGGGGAGTACCGGCTAACCGGAAGATATATACTTAGGGAAGACAGACGACAACTGCATTCAGGAATATTTTCGGGTGAATTTAAGACCGACTTTTATGTCGATCGGAACAACAACATTAAGTATGACAACCTTGAAATTGAAGCTGACGGATTTTCGAATAACGAATTTACCGGTAAATGGACATCTTACACCAGCCACATCACTAAAGCCTGTAACTGGGGCGACTTCCGGATACCCCAGAGTGGCGACCTGGATATAGGCGCCGGAGAATTTTCGCCAAATACAAAATATCTGAAAAACGGCTGGCAAACCCTTAGGGATCTTTTGACACATGATTCACCGGCCTATCAAAATGCAAAAGAAACCGAGAATGCAAAATGGTGGAAATAGCTTTAATTTCTGTTTTTAGGTCACATTAATTATTTTTGATTCAATTGGAAGCAATGACTGACTACCCCTTTGATACCACCGGCCTTTGCAGTGCAGATTTAGACACGTTTAATGGGGTTTACACAGCCTTAAAATCGAGATTCCCGGTTGAGTTTACAGGACAGATTGATTTTCACCTGGAGCAGTTTGAGGTATTTAACGGCAGCCTGAGCGTTAACGTACGTGAGTCATTTGTTATAAAACAAGATAACAATAACGACTGCTATATTCTTTTTGTTGAAAGGGAACGAAGAAGTTATGGCAAATCAATACAGTTATCCGCTGGTCTTGAATATCATATTTGGGCATTAGCTTATTTGAAACAAGATTTCGGCCGTGTTTTAATACGACGCGAGACGCTAAGCGATAAAATCATTGAGCTAGTTCATCCGGTTGAGCTGGATTTTCCGGAAGATAAACCGTTTAGTGATACCTTTTATGTTTTAGTAAACGATTATGACAAAGCCCAAAAAGGTATTAACCGCAGCTTCCGCAATGCTGTAATGGATACAAGGGGCGATAATTTTTTAATTGAGATAGTAGAACACTCGCTTATTGCAGGAAATCACGATCCACTATCACCCGAAAAAGCTATCCACCTGGCGGAGTTTATCACGCGGACATGCTCAAATTGCTGATTATCTGATTAACCCCAGACAAACTCCTTTACTCAGCCGTTGCCTTACTTCTGTCGACAGTAATAATATTGGTATTCGCGTAGTCGTTTTCTACCAAACCGTCGCGCATACGTACGATGCGGTGTGCGTGCATGGCGATGTCTTCTTCGTGCGTCACCAGGATAATGGTATTGCCTTTTTTGTGGATGTCCTCTAACAGGCCCATAATCTCAATCGATGTTTTGGTGTCGAGGTTACCGGTAGGTTCGTCGGCAAGGATAATTGAGGGATTATTGATCAGCGCCCGGGCCACTGCAACACGCTGGCGTTGGCCGCCCGAAAGCTCGTTGGGCTTATGGTCTACACGATGGCCAAGCCCGACATTCTCTAAACTGGTTTTCGCACGTTCGAGGCGTTTCTCCTTACTAACACCCGCATAAACCAAAGGAAGGGCCACGTTATCCAGTGCAGTATTACGCGGCAATAAGTTAAAGGTCTGGAATACGAACCCGATTTCCTCATTCCTTACTTCGGCCAGCTGGTTGTCGGTCATGTGGCTAACATTAATGCCATTCAGTATATACTCCCCTTTAGTCGGGGTATCCAAACAACCCAAAATATTCATCAGGGTGGATTTACCCGAGCCTGACGGCCCCATCAATGCCACAAACTCCCCCTTGTTGATAGTTAACGAAACAGATTTAAGCGCATGAATTATTTCAGTGCCGATAACATATTTCCGTCCGATATCTTTAAGGGTAATGAGTGGTTGCATGTGTTTTTTGTCGTTTGACTGCGAAGTGGTAGGTTTGTTACACAAGAAGTCGTAAAAGTAAACAAAGAAACTGTATGGTGAGTTTTGCTTCAAATCCCCCGGACTGATCCTTATTTCTCTATCACTTTGGCAACCAGGAAATAATCATCATCATGCTTAGGCGCATTTTGCAGGGCTTCCTGGTGCGTTATTTCTTGTTTCACAACATCCTCGCGAAGCACGTTTACTTCGTCGGTCATGTAAACCAGCGGCTCAACGCCCGAGGTATCTATTTCGTTCAGTTTGGCCATAAAGTCAAGAATCTTGCTCATATCCTTCATCATATCGTCCGTTTCTTCGGAGGTTAGTTCAAGGCGGGCGAGGTGCGCTATTTTATCAACTGTTTCTTTGTCTATAGTCATGCCGATTCCAATTTATGTTTAATTAAATGGTGTACTTGCTGTTCCAGTTCTTCGGCATCTTCCAATGTCAGGTGCGCTGTCTCCACAGGTTTGTGTACAAATATATCACAAATACCCGGCCTGCTGCCTAACTGGCTGCCGGTATCCCACAAAACTTTCCAGGTATTCATCGATGTTATGGGCAATATAGGTATTTTGAGGTCGATAGCCAGGCGAAATGCCCCGTTTTTAAAAGGGATCATCTCGGGCGGATAGTCCTTGGGAATGGTCGCTTCAGGGAAGATAACCACACTTACGCCATTCTTCAATCTTTCGCCGGCTGTTTTAAAAGCTTTAAAAGAAGATATTTTACTGTCGCGATTAACGGTGATATCGATTGTTCTGAAGAAATAACCTAACACGAAATTGCTTAACAATTCTTCTTTACCTATAAAACAATGGTTGTTCTTTGCCGCAAGATTAATAGCTGATATGTCAAGATTGGAGGTATGATTACCTACGATAATATAAGTGCGTTTCCAGTCTACAGGCGCCTCGTAATCGATGTTAAAAAATATTCCGGAAATGGTAGTGCTGCAAAAGATAATGAAGCGCCTGAAGCCATTGATGTACTTATACCGCGATTGTTTTAAGGATAGAAAATACAGAATGGGCTTAACCAGTACAAAAAACAGGGCGACACTGATCCGGTAAAAATGCGTGTGAAATTTCCTTAAAGCGCGTATCATCGGCGCCAAATTTATAAAAAAGTTGATTGAGTTGAGTTAAGTTGCTTTGGCCGTAACGCTTACGGTCTTTCGCTTTGCAGGACGGTTTAATTCGCTGCTGATTATTTCATAAACCTTGTCCTTCAGTAAGTCCGCGTCGCCGACTGTCAAATTTGCCGTTTCTATCGGTTTATGTACCCGAAATTTGCAGACGCCGGGCCTGGTGCCATACTTAGTGCCATCGTCCCACAGATGTTTCCATGTGTTAGCAGATGATACCGGGATGACCGGTATTTTATGTTCGATGGCTAATCTGAATGGGCCATTCTTAAATTCGTGCAGTGTGGGCGGATAATCATCACTGATTTTTCCCTCGGGGAAAATGATCAGCGTAACTCCCTCTTTTAATCTCTCGGACGCTTTTTTAAACGCCCTGTAAGATGACATTTTGCTATCGCGGTTTACAGGTATATCAACCGTCCTGAAAAACAAGCCAGTTACCAGGCCATCTTTCAACTCTTCCTTACCCATAAAGCTGCAGTTAGCGTTAACCAGCACACACATCGCCGTGATGTCGAGGTTCGATGTATGGTTCGGACAAACTATATATGGCCGGCTCCAATCTATCGGCTCCTCGTGGTCGAATTTATAAATAAACCCGACAGCGCCTGAACTTATGAAGCCCCATGCGCGCCTTAAAGCATTAAGCTTGCGGTAACCTGATGGCTTGCGTGAAAAATACCAGAATGCAGGCCAGAGCGCAAAGTAACATAAGGCAACGCTGAACACGTAAAGATAAACGTGCGCCTTCTTCAAGATTAATTTCATCGCCACCAAAAATATAAAATTTACTTACTTTCGCACCATGGAAACTGTTGTTAGTGGCATCCGTTCAACCGGGAACCTGCACTTAGGAAATTACTACGGCGCGATACAAAATTTTGTAAAAATGCAGCATCAATATAACTGCTATTTTTTCATCGCCGATCTTCATTCATTAACTACCCACCCTACCCCTGCCGACTTGCATGGAAATGTAAGACAGGTTTTGGTAGAGTACCTGGCTGCAGGCATCGATCCGGAAAGAGCTACTATATATTTACAGTCGGATGTGCCCGAGACCGCTGAACTTTACCTGTTCCTGAATATGAACGCCTATCTGGGCGAACTTGAACGCGCAACTTCATTTAAAGATAAGGTAAGGGCCAATCCAGATAACGTTAACGCCGGTTTATTAACTTACCCGGTTTTAATGGCCGCTGATATTATACTGCACCGCGCAACAAAAGTACCTGTTGGTAAAGATCAGGAACAACACCTGGAAATGGCGCGCACCTTTGCCAATCGCTTCAACAGGCTTTACAATAACGAATATTTCCCTGAACCTTACGCCTTCAACTTCAGCGAAAACCTGGTTAAAATACCGGGGCTTGACGGAAAAGGGAAAATGGGCAAATCTGAAGGAGAAGGAAATGCGATCTTCTTGTCGGATTCGCCGGAAGTTATCCGTAAAAAGGTGATGAAGGCTGTTACCGATAGTGGCCCGACAGAAGAAAACTCAGAAAAACCGGTTGAAATTCAGAATCTTTTCGATATTATGAAAGTAGTATCCTCAGCCGATACCTACGAGCATTTTGACAACCTTTATAATACCTGCCAGATCCGGTACGGCGATTTAAAAAAGCAGCTTGCAGAAGATATTACGATAGCAACTGCGCCGATACGAGAAAAGATAAACGATATCTCGAATGATGCTGCTTACCTGCGCCAGGTTGCCCGTCACGGCGCCATAAAGGCACGCGAAAGCGCCCAAAAAACGATCAGGGACGTAAGGGAAATTATCGGCTTCCGAAATTTTTAGTGTTCATCGTTGATAGTTCATGGTTCATGGTGTATATTAGGCGTGACTTCATTTTTAGACAAGTGGTATATGCAGATTTGACTATGAACGATCTTCCATAAACTATGAACTAACCTTGAACTATTAACAACGAACTAAACAGAATATGCATATTGCTATTGTAGGAAACATAGGCGCCGGTAAAACCACCCTTACCGAATTGCTGGCAAAAAATTACGGCTGGGATCCGCTGTATGAGGCTGTTGATAACAACCCCTACCTGGAGGATTTTTACAGCGATATGAAGCGCTGGAGCTTTAACCTGCAGATATATTTTTTGAATACCCGCTACCGACAGATCATAGACATACAGAAAAGCGGCAGAAACATTATACAAGACCGTACCATATACGAGGATGCTCACATTTTTGCAGAGAACCTGCATGATATGGGGCTGATGACTACCCGCGATTACGAAAACTATACCGCCATATTTGAAAACATTACCGAGTTTATCAAAGCGCCCGATTTGCTGATCTATTTAAAAGCATCGGTACCCACATTGGTAAATAATATTCAGCGCCGGGGCCGTGAATATGAAAGCGGCATCAGGCTGGATTATTTATCCAAACTGAACGAGAAATACGACAAGTGGATTAAAGGATATCGTTTAGGAAAGCTGTTGGTAATCGATAAAGATAACATTGATTTTGCCAATAACACCGAAGACCTGGCGACCATCGTGCAGATGATTGAAAGGGATATACACGGGTTGTTTTAGCGCTGTTGAAAAGGTTGTAAGTGTTGTAGGTAATTAGACAGATAATCGCATATGGCTTCCTTAAATTTATACAACCTTTTCAACCACTACAACTCATACAACTATAATACTTATGCAAGTCCTCGGCATCATCCCCGCCCGTTACGCTTCTACCCGCTTCCCCGGTAAGCCACTGGTTGACATTGCCGGGAAAAGTATGATACAACGGGTTTATGCGCAGGCAAAAAAATGCGTTCATTTAACCGAAGTTATTGTCGCCACAGACGATACCCGCATTTACGACCATGTGGTGGGTTTCGGAGGAAATGCGATAATGACCTTGCCCGACCACCAAAGCGGCACTGACCGTTGTGCAGAAGTGGCCCGGCAGCATCCGCAATATAACGTCATCATCAATATTCAGGGTGATGAACCGTTTATCGACCCGGAGCAGATCAGCAAGCTGGCGGCGTGTTTTAACAATCCTGATACGGAAATTGCTACTTTAATTAAGCGCGTTGCAACTGAGCAGGAGTTGTTTAATGTTAACTCGCCAAAGGTGGTAATCAATAAGCTATCCGAAGCCATTTATTTTTCACGATCTCCCCTGCCGCATATCCGTGGACAGGAGCAGAAAGATTGGCTTAGTTGCTTTACTTATTTTAAACACATTGGCATTTACGGTTATCGCGCAGACATTTTGCAGCAGATAACCACCCTCCCCATATCATCACTAGAAAAAGCCGAAAGCCTGGAGCAATTACGCTGGATAGAGAACGGTTATCGTATAACAGTTGCTGAAACGGAATTAGAGACGCATGCGATAGATACACCGGAGGATTTGGAAAAGGTGATTTCGCAGATTTCGGAATGATCAAATCGGTTATAATTAAGAATCTGAAGCTTATCCTTCCTGATTTCCAGTTCTTCCGCATCGGCAAATTCTCTAATCGTCAAATTTTCAAATCTCCCCCTCAACCCCAAAAAATTTTCTTACTTTTGTATCCCGTACACAAAGAATTTGATCCGGTATAAAACACCGGTCAAACAAAAAAAAACATGACTAAATACATATTTGTTACGGGCGGCGTTACATCGTCATTGGGCAAGGGTATTATCTCTGCCTCACTAGCTAAACTCCTTCAATCGCGCGGTTATCGCGTCACCATCCAAAAATTCGATCCCTATATTAACATCGACCCGGGAACACTGAACCCTTATGAACACGGCGAATGTTATGTTACCGAAGATGGCGCCGAAACCGACCTGGACCTTGGCCACTACGAGCGCTTCCTGAATACCCCTACCTCCAAAGCAAATAACATTACCACCGGCCGTATCTACCAAAATGTGATCAATGCTGAGCGCGAGGGCAAGTTCCTTGGCAAAACTGTACAGGTTGTACCACACATTACTGATGAGATTAAACGCAACATCCGGATATTGGGTGAAAGCGGCGATTTTGATATCGTTATAACCGAATTAGGCGGTACTGTGGGCGACATTGAGTCGCTTCCATATATCGAGGCTGTGCGCCAGTTCAGGTGGGAAGTGGGTTCTGGTAACTCGCTGGTGATACATCTAACACTTATTCCATTCCTTGCGGCTGCCGGCGAGTTAAAGACCAAACCAACACAGCACTCAGTAAAAATGCTTTTGGAGTACGGTATACAGCCAGACATCCTGGTGTGCCGTACCGAACATCATTTAAATACCGATCTGCGCAAGAAAATAGCCTTGTTCTGTAACGTAAACGTGAATGCTGTTGTAGAGTCGATTGATGCTTCAACCATTTACGACGTGCCATTGCTGATGCTGAAGGAACAGCTGGATAAAACCGTTTTGGCCAAGCTAAAGCTTCCGCATAAAAATGAGCCAAACCTGGAACATTGGAAAGACTTTTTAGGCAGGCTGAAAAACCCGACCTTCGAAGTGCGAATTGGCCTGGTAGGTAAATATGTGGAATTGCCTGACGCCTATAAATCTATAGCAGAGGCGTTTATTCATGCCGGCGCTAAAAATGAAGCGAAGGTGAAGGTCGTATATATTCCTTCGGAAACACTTACTCCGGGTAATGCCGTTGAAAAACTGAAGGGTCTGCACGGCGTGCTGGTTGCCCCCGGCTTTGGCGAACGCGGTTTTGAAGGAAAGATTGAAGCCATACGCTATGTACGGGAAAACAACATTCCTTTCTTTGGTATTTGCCTTGGAATGCAATGTGCCGTAGTTGAATTTGCGCGAAATGTACTGAACCTTTCAGGCGCCAGCAGTACCGAAATGAACCCTGATACCGTCCACCCTGTGATCAGCATGATGGAGGAACAAAAAAAGGTAGTAAACAAGGGCGGCACCATGCGTTTGGGCGCTTATGCATGCGATTTAAAGAAAGGCAGCAAGGCCGAAAAATTTTATGGCAAAACGCACATCAGTGAGCGCCACAGGCATCGCTATGAGTTTAATAACGATTATTTGAAGGACTACGAAAATGCAGGACTGCTGCCAACCGGCTTCAACCCTGAAAATAATCTGGTTGAGGTAGTTGAGCTAAGAAACCATCCGTTTTTTATCGGCGCGCAGTTCCATCCTGAATTAAAATCAACAGTTGCTAATCCGCACCCACTTTTTATTAACTTTGTCGCCGCTTCGATGGCCTATGCCCGTAAGCAATAATTATTTGTACGATACTTAGAAATGGATAAGAATACATTCACAGGATTATTCCTGATCATGGTGATAATGGGAGCTTCATTCTTTTTTATGAAGCCAAGTGAGGCTGACCTTAAAAAAGAAAAAATACAAGCCCATGCCGACTCTGTAAAAAGAGGCCAGATAAAATCACCTGCTGTAACTGCCGCCAAAGCCGACACTTCTGGTGCTAAAACTGCTAATAAGCCTGTTGACTCGGCAGTTTTGAAAAGCCCTTTTGGTGCAGCAACCATCGGCACGCAGAAATTTGTTACACTTGAAAATAAAGACATCCGTGTAAAACTGAGCACGCAGGGCGGTAAAGTTTATTCGGTTGAACTGAAAGACTACAAAACCTTTAACAAAAAGCCGCTTATATTATTTGATGGTGATAAGAACCGTTTCGGCTTAAATTTCACCGCAGGTAATAACAGCATTAACACCGATAAGCTATATTTTACACCCACCAGCGGTGATTTACAGGTGGCTGAAAAAGATTCGTCAACGCTCACCATGCGACTGAACTACAGTCCTACCCAGTACGTGGATTATATCTACTCGCTGAAAGGTACCGGCTATAAAGTTGGCCTCACTGTTAAAACAACCGGGCTGGACCAGGTAATTGCCAATACAAGCTCATTAAATGTGGACTGGTCGGCCAGTATGCGCAGGCAGGAAAAAGATATCGACCAGGAACGCCGGTATTCTACCGTATATTACATGAACACCGATAATGATGTTGACTATCTGAGTGAAGGAAAAGATGATTCGAAAGAGATAACCGACAAAAAGATGCAGTGGGTATCGTTCCAGGCGCACTTTTTCTCGGGCGTTTTGATTGCTAAAGAAGGCTTTACCAGATCGAAGCTGAGCGTTGTTACTAACGTTCAGGACACAATAGATTCTAAACAGATGACGGCCGGTGTGATTATCCCCAAAAGCAGCGATGGCAGTTATCCGATGGAATTTTACTTCGGCCCCAATAAATACAACTTCCTGAAGACACAGGGCTACCATTTAGAAAAACAAGTTTATATGGGCTGGGGCTTCCTGGCTTATATCAACAGGTTTTCGGTATTGCCGGTATTCAACTTCTTGAGCCAATTCACCAGTAACTATGGTATTATCATATTGGCTCTAACACTTATCCTGAAGCTTGTTTTATCGCCGTTGACTTACAAATCGTACCTTTCGATGGCTAAGATGCGAATTTTAAAGCCGGAGATGGACGAGATCAAGGCAAAAGTTGGCGAGGATAACCCAACACTGTTACAACAGGAATACCTGAAACTTTATAAACAGGCCGGCGTAAATCCGTTAGGCGGATGTTTGCCTTTACTGATACAAATGCCGATTGTCTTCGCATTCTTCCGCTTTTTCCCAAGTTTGTTCGAACTTCGCGGTCAAAGCTTCCTTTGGATGCATGACCTTTCCACCTACGATTCGGTAATCACATTCGGCACAAACATTCCATTTATAGGTAACCACATCAGCTTAATGTGTTTGCTGATGACCGTGTCGACATTAATTTACACGTATTTCAACAACCAGATATCAGGCGCCAGCGGGCAGATGAAATATATAGGGTACATCACCCCTATTATCTTCCTTGGGGCGCTGAACAGCTACCCCTCAGGTTTGAATTATTACTACTTCCTGGCCAACATGATGACTTTCCTTCAGCAATATATTATCCGTTTGATGGTTGACGACAAGAAAATTCATGCCCAAATACAGGACAACAAAAAGAAACCGGAAGTAAAGAAAAAGAAATCAGGTTTCCAGGCCCGTATGGAAGAAATGATGAAACAGCAACAAGCGGCAGCTGCACAGAAGAAGAAATGATTTTTTAAAGTTGAAATATTGACCCTATTAACAGGAAAAATAACCCGGTAAAATGTTGCCGGGTTATTTTTTTGGCCTCTCCTTTCTGCCAGGTTTTACGACGTTTCGACTTTCCAACACTACAACAATTTTCAATTAAACTAATTTTATTAGCAAAAACTTTTCTAATTTTACATCGATGTATGCGATAGTCGATATAGAAACCACGGGCGGGCATGCCAGCGCAAACGGCATAACGGAGATAGCTATTTGCATACATAACGGCAAAAAAGTGGTTGAGCGTTACACTACGTTGGTCAATCCCGGCCGGGATATTCCCATTTATATCAGCGCGCTAACCGGCATCACTAATGATATGGTTCAAAATGCGCCGCCGTTTGAAGACGTGGCGCATGACATTTATCACTTGCTGAATAATAAAATATTTGTTGCGCATAATGTTAATTTCGACTATTCATTTGTGCGGCACCACCTGGCTGCTACTGGGTATGATCTGCGCTGCAATAAGCTGTGCACAGTAAGACTCGGACGTAAGATCATGCCCGGCCTTCCCTCCTACAGCCTCGGCAAACTATGCAGGCACTTAAATATCGATAACGAAAGCCGGCACAGGGCCGCGGGGGACGCTGAGGCAACCGCACAATTGTTTTCGCTGCTGCTGCAAAAAGATACTAATAACCACATTACAGCCGCTTTAAAACAAAACTCGAAGGAACAGGTCCTGCCAGCCAATCTGCCAAAACAGGATGTGGATGCCTTGCCGCAATGCCCCGGTGTATATTATTTCCACAATGAAAAAGGAAAAGTCATCTATGTCGGAAAAGCTAAAAACCTGAAAAAAAGGGTTTGCAGCCATTTTACCGGCAATAACCCAGGTCCGCAACGGCAGGAGTTTTTAAGAAATATACATCACATTACTTTCGAAGCTTGCGGGACAGAGCTTGTAGCTTTTGTGCTTGAAGCCGTCGAAATAAAGCGCCTGTGGCCAAAATACAACCGCTCACTTAAAAGATTTGAGCACGCGTTCAGTCTTTACGCCTTTGAAGACCAGCGGGGCTATATCCGCCTGGCTGTTGACAAACACCGGAAAATGACCGGCGCCATTTACAGCTGCAATACTTTGTTTGAAGGGCGAGGTATTTTAATGCAACTAATCGATACTTTCCGGCTTTGTCCTAAGCTCTGCTTTATACAAAACAACAGCGCCAGTTGCACAGGGGCCAATACCGGAAACTGCGCATGCGAAGGACACGAGAGTGTACAGGACTATAATGAGCGTGTAGGCCAGGCCATCAGCCAGCTAAATAAAGCGCTTCCAACCTTTGCTATCCGCGACGCCGGTCGTACCGACGATGAGCACAGCTGCCTGCTGATTGAAAAAGGGAAGTTTTATGGTATGGGCTATATCTCTCACTATTACAATGGCGATTCCCTGGAGCAGCTAAAAGAACAGCTGAAACCTTACCCCGGGAATGATTACATCAGGAACATGGTAGATAATTACGCAGTTAAGTTTCCGGACAGAAAAATGATATTTGCGGGTTGACCTTTAAGACTTAAGAAGTTTTTAAAAACTACGTATTGTGTTGCACTGCTCCTAAACTTTCACACAACTACATGTTTTATCATTCTAATTAATTTTCCTAAACAATAGTTTTAGCCGGTGGTTATTAACATACATACCTATTAAAAACATTGTTATGGACAGCATCAACAAACAACAACCAGAAGATAATACTAAAGACCTTAACGGCCCCGAAGCTATTGAAAAGATCAGGGAACTGGCTTATCAAAACAAAACCTGCTTTTTTTGCACCAACATAAAAACAGGCGTGCCTTTAACCACCCGGCCCATGGCGGTGCAGGAGATTGACGACGAAGGGAATTTTTGGTTCCTGAGCGCGAACGACAGTCATAAAAATGACGAAGTCTCGCACGACCCGTTTGTGCACTTGCTGTTCCAGGGTTCGGCGCATTCGGATTTCCTTAATATTTACGGAATAGCTTCTGTAAGCGAGGACAAAGAAAAAATTAAAAAGCTTTGGGAGCCAATAATGAAAACATGGTTTACCGAAGGTGAAGACGACCCGCGCATATCGATAGTAAAAGTTGAACCCATAGAAGGATATTATTGGGATAACAAGCACGGTAACGCAATTGCTTTTGTAAAAATGCTGGCCGGAGCCGCCATTGGCAAAACGCTGGATGATTCTGTTGAAGGAAAACTGGAGGTTTAAGTTAGATATCAGAAACTCGTGGAAGGAAATAAGGGCTACGAATGATTATTTGTATGCCCTTATCTATAATGATAGAATTGTAAATCGTCATTCAAATAATTCCTGCTTTTTCCAGTTCTTCCTGCATTTGCTGCTGGACTTTTTGAGCCTCTGCACGGGCGGCATCGGCAAAATCTTCTCCGTCGGAGGCATAAATGATGGAGCGCGATGCATTTACAATCAGGCCGCAATCGCTATTCATTCCATAATGGCAAACTTCGGCCAGGTTACCGCCTTGTGCGCCGACACCAGGTACCAGCAAAAAGTTATCAGGCGCATATTTGCGTATATTGGTAAACTCGGTGCTTTTTGTAGCGCCAACCACATACATAATTCTGTCGGCGTTGGCCCAGGTATTGGCTTTTTTTATTACAGCTTCATAAAGCAGCCCGTTTTCGGTAGTTAAGTATTGAAAATCCTCACTCCCGGCTGAGGAGGTCAACGCCAGGATGATTACCCATTTATCTTCATATTCCAAATACGGCGATATAGCGTCATGGCCCATGTATGGCGATAAGGTTATAGCATCGAAGCTCATCCCCGCCGCCGATTCATCAAAAAAAGCTTTTGCATACATACCGGAGGTATTTCCCATATCGCCGCGTTTGGCGTCGATGATATTCAGGCATTCTTCAGGCAGATATTTCCAGGTTGCTATCAGGCTCTGAAGCCCTTTTACGCCATGCTTTTCGTAAAATGCGGCATTGGGTTTGTAGGATATACACAGGTCTTGGGTGGCATCAATTATCCTTTTGTTAAACTCAAATATCGGATCGGGATATTCTTTTAAAAATGCGGGTATCTTGTCGACATCTGTATCGAGTCCAACACATAAAAATGATTTTTTTTGTTTGATTTGTTCAATAAGATACTTGCGGGATATCATGTGCGGTAGTTTTAAACACCAAAAAAACTAAAATTTAAACGAACTGGCTACCAGCCGGGGATATTTTTTTAAATAATTTGAAATATTGAATTTATTGACTAACATTGCAGTGTTTTCAGATGAATTTTTCTTGTACTAAAGAAACAATTTAAAACTCCACGTTATTTTAGTAAATTATTACCTGGGTTTAGATGTTGCATAACAAAGTTGCATTTTAGTTTATTTCACAGAAAACATCTCCATTAATAATATAAATAGAATTAGCTAAAATAATATTACCCTGAATTGGGTTATAGCTTGAAAGCCCGACTATAAATGCCGCGACTACCACGATACTATTGAAAAACAACTGCGACCAGATAAATATTAAAACCCCATTGAATTATAATTCATAATATGTTTGATACGAACGAATTGAACGATAAACTCGTTTCAGAGTTAAGAGAAATTGCAAGAAATTTAGGCGTTGCCGAAGCCGATGAGCTTAGAAAGGCATCATTAATAGAAAGAATTGTTGAACAGGAGCAGCTAATTGAGGCAGCCCGCATGCAGCAGGATATTGTGAACAGCAATTATGCAGCTGTTGAGCCGTCTGTAGCAGCACCGGCTGGCGAGAAAGCACGTAAACGTACAAGGGTAGTTAAGGGCGCAGCCAAACCACCCCGCGTTGAGGTTCCATTGGATGACGCCAGTTTGTTTGATATGCCCGATGATGAAACCGCCCAGGACGAGCCTGAAAATGCAGAAATAACAGCCGCATCCTCAGTACAAAATGAGGATCCTGAAAAAGGCGATGACGTGATTACCGAAGGCCGCCCTCAAAAGTTTGAACGCCGGGTGAACAACCAACCCAGTCAGCCGAAAGTACAGGAGCCTGTTGTTAACATGGATTTCGACAATGTGATTGTAAACGAAGGCGTTTTGGAAATTATGCCTGATGGTTACGGATTCCTTCGCTCGTCGGATTATAATTATCTCACTTCTCCCGACGACATCTACGTTTCTCAATCACAGATAAAACTGTTTGGCCTGAAGACCGGCGATACTGTTCGCGGTAGTATCAGGCCGCCGAAAGAAGGCGAAAAATATTTTCCGCTGGTGCGTGTGGAAGCCATCAATGGCCGTGTTCCCGCCGAAGTGCGTGATCGTGTGCCGTTCGATCACCTCACACCGCTTTTCCCATCAGAAAAATTAAGCCTGTTTACCGACCCCAATAACTACTCCACCCGCATTATGGACCTGTTCTCACCAATTGGTAAAGGTCAGCGCGGTTTGATTGTTGCACAGCCTAAAACCGGTAAAACGATGTTACTGAAGGATGTTGCTAACGCAATAGCCAAAAACCACCCGGAAGTTTACCTGATCATATTACTGATTGACGAACGCCCGGAGGAAGTTACAGACATGGCCCGCAGCGTACGTGCCGAGGTAGTGTCATCAACATTTGACGAACCGGCAGAGCGTCACGTTAAGATCGCCAACATTGTACTTGAAAAAGCAAAACGTATGGTAGAATGCGGTCACGATGTAGTTATTTTGCTCGATTCTATCACTCGCCTGGCACGCGCTTATAACACGGTAGCGCCTGCATCAGGTAAAATTTTATCTGGTGGTGTTGATGCAAATGCCCTGCATAAGCCGAAACGTTTCTTCGGTGCAGCACGTAACATCGAGGATGGGGGATCATTGACCATTATCGCTACTGCGTTAACTGAAACCGGCTCTAAAATGGACGAGGTTATCTTCGAGGAATTTAAAGGCACAGGTAACATGGAGCTTCAGCTTGACCGTAAGCTGTCCAACAAACGTATATTCCCGGCTATTGATATTACGGCTTCAAGCACCCGCCGCGACGACTTGTTGCTTGACCGTGAGACCTTACAGCGCATATGGATCTTACGCAATCACCTGGCTGATATGAATTCTCAGGAATCGATGGAATTTTTACAGGCACAAATAAGGGGCACTAAAACTAACGAAGAGTTTTTGATTTCAATGAATTCGTAATAAATAAGTGTTTATGAAGTTATATTAGCATAAAGTTAATATAGCATCTTCATATTTATTTAATAAATAGTTGATACCTTCATAGCCGAATGAAGAACCGCGTTAAAAAACACTTGCCCAATGCTATTACCTGTGCAAACCTCTTTAGTGGTTGCATAGGTATAGTTTTAGCCTTTAAAGGCGAAATGATTGCCGCTTCGTACGCCATTTTTCTATCGGCTATTTTTGATTTTTTTGATGGACTCGCCTCGCGCGTGCTTAAGTCCTTTTCAGGTATCGGGAAGGATTTAGATTCGCTGGCAGATATGGTTAGCTTTGGGGTTTTACCAGCAGTAATTATGTACCAGATAATGCTGCAGGCGCGTCAGATAGACAAAATCAGCGATTACCTGAATTTCATAGCTTTTCTTATTCCCGTGTTTTCGGCTTTAAGGCTGGCTAAGTTTAACGTGGATACACGTCAGGCGGAGAATTTCATCGGCCTGCCGACGCCTGCCAACGCCATTCTTATCGCCTCGTTTCCGCTTATACTGGATCACCATAACCAGTTTTATTCGGCCCCGCTGCAAAATCCATGGATACTTTCAATTCTGATTGTCGTGATGTGCACCTTACTGGTTATCGAGGTTCCGATGATGTCGCTAAAATTCAAGAGCACGGATTTCAATCAAAATATTTCACGCTATTTGCTGCTGCTTTTTTCGGCAATACTGATACTATTTTTTAAATTTGCGGCAGTTCCGGTCGTAATACTATTTTATATCGCCCTGTCTGTTATTCAATTTAAATTTTTAAATCCAGGCTTCATGGACACTTCCCGAAAAAACGGATAGCGCTGCGGAGCAGAAATAATACTCAAGTAAAACTAATGAAAAAATTCCAGGCTGAAATTGACGTAATGCCAAAAAAAGAGATCCTCGACCCGCAAGGTAAGGCAGTAACCGGTAGCATGAAAAACCTTGGCTTATCCGAAATTCATAATGTACGCATCGGCAAGCACGTTACACTTGAGATTGATGCAGAAAATGAAGAAGCGGCGCACAGTAAAGTCGACAGCGCCTGCAAAAGCCTTTTGGCCAATTTGATTATGGAAAGTTATACGTTTAGTTTAAAGGCAATCTGATTTTCTAAGATATACCCTAAACACAAAAGCATCCTGAAAAAAGGATGCTTTTGTGTTTAACAGCTCTTTTCACCCGGCTATTTATTACAAACCGGCTTCAATATCGGCTTTAATTTTTACGAGTCTGTCCAGATTACCATTGATTACGCCTTTCACATCATTAAATTTAGACAGAAGCAAGTCAGGATCCGGTGCGCCGGCTTTAGCCATAAGTTCAACCTCCTGAATGTTGGCCTGGCTTTGCGGCATACCAAAGAAACCCAGATTAGGTTTTAGCTTGTGTGATGCCTGCGCGGCTAATGTCCAGTCATTGCTGCCTATGGCGGATGTTATGGTATTAAGCAGGTCCGGCGTCTGTTGCAGAAACATGTCTATTGACTCAACGATAAACTCGTCGCTGCCGTCGGCAATTTCGAATAGAAAGGTTAGGTCTAAATCATGTTCGGGAAATACGTGTGGCATATAACGGTTGTATTTTTCAAAATTATAATTTTTTTACAATCAAGTTATCTTTAAGTTCATTTTTGATTGCAGTTATTGTTTTCCCAAAAACAGGGTGTCGTAAGTCCGGAGCAATTTCTTTCAGCGGTTCCAGTGTAAACCGCCTGTTATGCAGTTCGGGGTGGGGAATATGTAACCCTTCTTCATTAATGATCTCATCCCCATAAAACAATATGTCGATATCAATCGTGCGAGAGCCCCACTTCTCTTCCCGTTTTCTGCCCAGCATTAACTCTATGTTCAGTATCTTATCCAGCACTTCCTGCGCAGTCGCTTCAGTTTCCAAAACAATCACCTGGTTTAAATAATCCGGAGCATCGCTTTTACCCCACGATTGTGTTTCGTATATTGATGAGGTTTTTATCACCTTTGCAACCCGGGTATCAATTAAGGCGATTGCCTGCCGCAGGAAATATTGCCTGTCGCCTAAGTTACTGCCCAATAATAAAAAAACACTTTTCATGTTGTAACAAATATTATAGACGGCGCTCTTATTAGTATACGACGTTGATTTGCTAAGTTTGCATAGATAAACGATTTATAATACTTAATGAAACAATTTTTCAAATTTGTGTTCGCCAGTCTGCTGGGATCAATTATTGCTGGCATTATAATGGTATTTATCCTTTTCCTTTTCATAGGCGGATTGATAGCGGGTGCAAGCAGTGAGAAATCGGTTGATGTTAGTCCTAATTCGGTATTAGAGTTAAAGTTCACCTACCCTATAGCGGAGCGCACACCAAACAATCCTCTATCCGCATTTGGTTTCCTGGGCATTGATGGCGAAAAAACATTAGGTCTTAACGACATCCTGGCCAGCATCAAAAAAGCGAAAACTGATGCAAACATCAGGGGGATATTCCTTAATGAAAGCTTCATGACCGGCGGTGAGGCCACTACCGAAGAAATAAGAAATGCGCTTATCGATTTTAAAAAATCAGGAAAGTTCATCGTTGCTTACTCAGAAGTTTATACGCAAGGCTTTTATTACCTGGCTTCAGTAGCCGATAAGGTTTACATGAACCCTAAAGGCATTTTCGACTTCAAAGGATTTAACTCAAAAATCACTTTCTTAAAAGGTGCCCTCGACAAGCTGGGCATCGAAGCGCAGATTATAAAGGTAGGTACTTACAAAAGCGCGGTTGAGCCGTTCTTTTTAACTAAAATGAGCGATGCCAACCGTATGCAGGTAAACTCATACCTCGGCTCTTTATACGACCACTTTTTGTCGGGCATCAGTCAAAGCCGTAAAATCAATAAAGACTCATTGCGCAGTATTGCAAATGAATTGAAAATCCGCTTGCCGGAGGATGCCGTTAAATTCAAGCTTATTGATGGCCTGAAATATAAAGATGAAATACTGGACGAATTGAAAAGCCGTTCGGGCATTGGTTCCGGGAATAAGCTAAAAGCTGTTGAACTCAGTGACTACAATTCATCTTCTGATGCTGATAACGAAGACGGTAAAGAAAAAACCAAAAATAAGATTGCTATTATATACGCATCGGGCGACATTGTAGGGGGCGAAGGCGATGACAACACGATTGGTTCAGAAAGAATCTCCAAGGCATTACGTAAGGCAAGGCTTGATGATCACATCAAAGCTGTTGTTTTCCGTATCAACTCGCCGGGCGGCAGTTCATTGGCCTCGGATGTGATGTGGCGCGAAGTAATGCTTACTAAAAAAGTAAAACCGATCATAGTTTCTATGGGCGATCTTGCGGCGTCCGGCGGCTACTATATAGCTTGCGCTGCTGATTCAATAATAGCGCAACCAAACACCATTACCGGTTCAATAGGAATTTTTGCAGTACTGCCCAATTTGCAGAAGTTGTTTAATGACAAGCTGGGCATCACCTTCGATGGCGTTAAAACCGGAAAATATGCCGATTTAGGAGATTTAACGCGCCCGCTTAGCCCGGAGGAAAAGGCTATTCTGCAAAACCAGGTAAACCAGGGGTACAATTACTTTACCAAAGCAGTTGCTGACGGGCGCCACAAAACGCAGGATTACATAAACAGCATTGGCCAGGGCCGCGTATGGACAGGCGAACAGGCTGTAAAAATTGGTTTGGTTGACCGTTTAGGCAATATCAGCGACGCCATTGCCTCAGCTGCAAAAAAAGCAAACATTAAAAACTATACGCTTGTGGCCTATCCGGAGCAAAAAAGCTTCCTGAATAAATTCGGCCTGGGCGTTAATGCCGAGATAAAAGCACATTTTATCAAATCCGAACTGGGTGACAACTACAAGTATTACGAACAGATCAAAGAGGTAACCACCCTGATGCGCACCCCTCAGGCAAGAATGCCGTACGATATTGAGATTAATTAGTTTTGATATATTTAAGTGAAAGCCGCCTGTTATGGGCGGCTTTTTCTATTTTTACAACTCAATTAAATCATGGAAAACAAACCCATAGCCCGTAAGCTTCGCCTGTTGTCGCAATTGATGGAGCTGCACGACGCCAACCCTTTTAAAGTAAAATCCCTGGCTGCTGCTGCCTTTAAGGTTGATAAACTGCCATTCTCCGTAGCCGGAAAGAGTTTTGCAGAGCTGGAGAAGATAGATGGCATCGGTAAAAGCACAGCAGGCAAAATAACCGAGTTGCTGGAAAAAGGGACTATGACCGAACTGGACGAACTGATCGCCCAGACGCCGGAAGGTATTGTAGAGATGATGGGTATTAAAGGCATTGGGCCAAAAAAGGTTGGCATTATCTGGAAAGAGCTGGGTATTGAAAATGCAGGCGAGCTTTTTTACGCCTGTAACGAGAACCGCCTGGTTGAAGCCAAAGGCTTCGGATTGAAAACACAGGAAGACATCCGCAAAGTGATAGAATTTAACATGGCGAGTCATGGTAAATTTATTTATGCCAAAGTTGAGCAACAGGCCAACGATCTTCTGCAGGAACTAAAGGATATATTTCCGGGCGCACTGATAGATTTTGCGGGTGAGTTCCGTCGCCGGTGTGAGATTATAGAAAGATTGACTATTGTATTGGGCAGCCGTGATGAAGATATAGCGTTTCATACAGTTCAGCAATCTGCTATTATAACAGATGTACAAACAGAAAATAATCGCGTAACCGGCAAAATGGAAGGAGGTTTGGCAGTTGAGATAGTGTGTGTTGAGAAACGCTACTATTATCAGGAACTTTTCATGCAGACAGGTGATGACGAGCATGTAAAAGCCATTTTATCGCGCGCCGGCAATACAATCGATCAGCCCGAAAGTGAGGAATTAATTTATACCAAAGCGGGTACCTCGTATATTTTGCCGGAATTAAGAGAAGGCATGACCTTTATTGAACGGGCGGGAAATAATAATCTGCCGCAGTTGATAAACAATAACGACCTTAAGGGCACCCTGCACAACCATAGCACCTGGAGCGACGGTATTAACAGCATTGAGGAAATGGCGCTATATTGCCGTGATGAGATGCAACTGGAATACCTTGGTATGTGCGACCATAGCAAAAGCGCGTTTTATGCCAAGGGCCTCACTGTAGAGCGGGTTTTTCAGCAGCATGAAGAAATTGACCATTTGAATAAAAAGCTGGACGGCTTCCATATATTTAAAGGCATCGAATCAGATATATTGTATGATGGGTCGCTTGATTATCCCGATGAAATACTGCAGAAGTTTGATTTTATTGTGGCATCAGTACACTCGATTTTAAAAATGGACGAGGCAAAGGCAACCTCCCGATTGATAAAGGCCATCGAAAATCCATACACAACTATTTTAGGACATCCAACAGGCCGCCTGCTTTTAAGCCGTAAGGGTTATCCTATCGATTATAAGAAAGTAATTGATGCCTGTGCCGCAAATAATGTGGTTATCGAAATCAACGCAAATCCGCTGCGCCTGGATTTGGATTGGCGTTGGCACCAGTATGCATTGGATAAAGGGGTGTGGCTGTCTATTAATCCGGATGCACACCGAAAAGAAGGCTTCCATGATATGTACTACGGCCTGCTGGTTGCGCGGAAAGGCGGGCTTTACAAAGAAAGATGCCTGAATGCACTAACTTTATCTGAAATAAAAGAGGTCTTTGCTATAAAACGGCAGAAAACATGCCTTTAAGCACAAACAATAATCGAGGGGTGCTGGTTACCAGATGACTAATGACGACAAAAGATAAGGTACTTTCAATAAAATCGACACAAAAACGGCCTGCTATATTGGTTATAGGCGACCTGATGATTGACCATTATATATGGGGTAATGCCACACGGCTCTCACCCGAGGCGCCGGTCCCGATAGTAAATGTCAAAAACGAATCGACTACACTTGGCGGTGCAGGTAACGTGGTTCAAAACCTGGTGGCACTTGGTGCGCAGGTAACCGTTGCGGGCGTCATTGGCGATGATATCCACGGTAAGCAGGTTATCTCGATTCTGCAGGAGGAGGGCGTACAAACCGGTACGATTATTACCGATTCCAGCCGCCCAACTACGGTTAAAACGCGTGTTTTGGCAGCAAGGCATCAGTTGGTAAGGATTGACAGGGAAGCAACAAACCAATTGCCCGCGCAGCTGGAAGATGAACTTGCTGATAAGCTTACAACTGTTATTGATAAGGCCGACATTGTTATTTTCTCGGACTATAATAAGGGCCTGTTCGCTCCTGCCCTAACCCAAAGACTAATAGAAATAGCCAGTCAACATCAGAAAAAAGTTATTATCGATCCTAAAGGGCTGAACTACGAAAAGTACAAAGGTGCTTACCTGATCAAACCCAACCGTAAGGAACTGGCCGAAGCAGCCAAAGCTGAATCGATTAAAAATAACGATGACTTGCAGGAGGCGGCTCAAACAATATTTAACCAAACCGGGACGGATTACCTGGTAGTAACACTCTCGGAAGATGGCATGGCTATTTTAACTAAAAACAGCCAAAAGCTGCTGCCGGTAAAAGCTACCGAAGTATTTGATGTTACCGGCGCAGGTGATACAGTAATTGCTACGATTACTTATTTTTTGGCGCTTGATTTTCCGGTTGAAGAAGCTTGTGAACTGGCCAACCACGCTGCCGCAATAGTAATACGGCGTGTAGGCAGCGCCACTACAACAATTGATGAAATTGTAAAAGATATGGCGTAATTTCGTCCGAAAATATTCCATTATTGAATATTAGTTCTAATCAGCCGATATTTTTAGAAATTATGAATAAAACATTCGTTCTATTGGTATTGACGTGAAATTAACCAAAATGATTGTTGAAGAACTTAAAGCACATCAGCAGCTTATCAATAAAGTAATTGAACAGCTTACCGGCGATATTGAAAAAGCCTGTGAAATGATCATATCAACTATACAAAGCGGTAACAAGGTATTGATAGCCGGAAACGGGGGAAGCGCTGCCGATGCCCAGCACATTGCTGCCGAATTAAGCGGCCGGTTTGTAAAAGAGCGCAGAGCGTTGCCAGGAATAGCCCTGACAACAGATACTTCTGCGATGACAGCCATTGCAAACGACTACGGTTACGACCATGTGTTTTCGCGACAGGTAGAGGCGCTGGCCCGGCCCGGCGATTTATTCATAGGGATTTCGACCAGCGGAAACAGCCAGGGGATATTGAATGCATTTGAAGCAGCAGGACAGACCGGTTGTAATACACTGGGCTTGTCGGGCCGGGATGGCGGCAGAATGAATGGCCTTTGCAATCTGAATGTTATTGTGCCGTCTGATGTAACCGCCAGGATACAGGAAATGCATATTTTGATCGGGCATATTTTGTGTAAGGCAGTTGACGATTTATTCTAAAATCGCAAATGAAAAACGATTTCGAACTAACGCTTTTGAATAAGATACAGCCTTTAGCTTCATTAAAAGGCAAGGTTGCCACATGGCAAAACGAGGGCAAAAAGGTAGTATTCACCAATGGGGTTTTTGACTTGCTGCATATTGGCCACGTAACTTATTTAGCTAAGGCTGCTGATTTAGGCGATAAACTGATAATCGGCCTGAATGCGGATACTTCTGTAAAACGGATAAAAGGTGAAAGCCGGCCGATAAATGATCAAAACAGCCGGGCAGCCTTATTAGCGTCGCTGTTTTTTGTTGACGCCGTGATTTTGTTTGATGAGGATACCCCGTTAAATCTAATCTCGACCTTACTGCCTGATGTCCTGGTAAAGGGAGCTGATTATACAATAGATAACATAGTAGGCGCCAAAGAAGTGATTGCTAATGGCGGCGAAGTTAAAACAATTACCTTTGTAGAAGGATATTCATCTACATCGATCATTAATAAGATAAAAGAAAAAGAACAGTAATGGTTAGCGGGCTTTGCAATAGTATATTCTCAGAAGCGATTGAGGACTATCATTTGTATAATGATATCGATTACTGCTATGTAAATCCCTATGAAACCGGCTCGTTTGAAAACCTGCTGTATGCCAAATGCTGGATCGATACGGCACAATGGCACATGGAGGACGAAATCCGCAACCCGGAAATAGACCCGGTTTTAGCCCTGAAATGGAAACGCCGCATTGATAAATCAAACCAGGACCGTACCGATTTGGTGGAACATATTGACAGCTATTTTTTAGAGAAATATAAAAATATCCTGCCGGAAGTATCCGCGCGGATTAATACGGAGAGCCCGGCCTGGGCGATTGACAGGCTATCTATCCTTGCGCTTAAAATTTACCACATGAAGGAGGAAAGTGTTCGTAAAAATGTTGATGATACCGAACTCGCCAGGCGTAAAAACAAATTGAACATCCTTTTACAACAGCAAGCCGACCTTTCAGTTGCGATAGACGAACTGCTGACAGATATAGAACAGGGCAAAAAATACATGAAAGTGTACCGCCAGATGAAGATGTATAATGACCCGGAACTGAATCCCGTTTTATACAACAGCAAAAAATAGATGCCTGCCGGAAAGCATATACTGGTGTTGCGCTTCTCGGCAATGGGGGATGTAGCGATGACGGCGCCTGTGATAAAGGCGGCGCTCCATCAAAACCCGGATATAACCATAACCTTTGTTTCCAGGCCCGAATTTGAAGATTTTTTTAAGGGCATTCCCCGGTTAACGTTTTATGGTGCTGACTTCCAGACGAAGTATAAAGGTTTTGCCGGACTGATCAAATTATTCAGGGCGTTGAAGAAAGCATCAGACTATTATGCACTTGCCGATCTACACGATACACTCCGTTCTAAAATTCTACGGCGATTGTTCCGTCTTTCAGGCTTAACTTACGCGTTTATAGACAAGGGCCGCCCTGAAAAAAAGCTGTTAACCCGTTACCCGGGTAAAGTATTAAAGCCGCTTAAGCCAACCGCAGAACGTTACGCCGACGTCTTCAGAAAATTGGGATTAGAAATTAGGCTTGACAATCAACTCACCAGAAAACCTAAGGTTTTGCAGCGGGAAGTTTTAGATATAACCGGCGCGAAAACCAAAACCTGGATAGGCATAGCGCCATTTGCCAAACACAAAGGTAAAATTTATCCGCTGGAACGAACCGAACAGGTTTTGGCGCTCCTCAGCGAAGAAAATATCGATATTTTTCTTTTTGGCGGTTCTTTGCTTGAGGAAGAAATTTGCCTGGCATGGGAACAAAAATTTGCAAATATCACCACATTGGTTCGCAAATTAACCATAGAACAGGAGCTTGCTGTCATCAGCAACCTCGACGTGATGATGAGCATGGACTCGGCGGGTATGCACCTGGCATCACTGGAAGGCATTCCGGTAGTATCAGTGTGGGGAGCAACACACCACTATGCAGGTTTTTTAGGTTACGGGCAATCGGAAGCAAACATCGTAGCTGATAATATCGAATGCCGGCCATGCTCCGTATACGGCAATAAACCATGCTTTCGTAAAGATTACGCCTGCTTATACAATATTACGCCGGAAACTATTGCCGGTAAAATTGCAGAATTAATAAAGCACGCCTGATTAAATGCCCTTCAATAAAATTTATTTAAAACAATTTTTTACAAAGCAACCTTACTTTTAATGAGGATAAGTAAGGACAGGATAATTGATTAACCGCGTGCGGACATTAAGATTTGTGGGTTAATAATTCGCTCAAATTCGCTCAAATTCATGAAATTAGCGCTGATTTTTTAAATACCAATTCATGAAAAAGTTATTGCTGGTAAGGCATGCAAAGGCCGAAAAAGAGACAGGAGGAAAAGATTCTGCCAGGCCGCTTAAATATATCGGTATGCAGGACGCCGGCTATATGGCCGACCGTTTGAAAGAAAAATCAATCATACCGGAATTGATTATAGCCAGTTCCGCGTTAAGGACGGTCACCACTGCCGAAATATTTGCCGACCATTTGGGTTTACCGGCCCCAACCAAAAGCAAGTTAGTTTACATGGCCAGCGAGCAAACGCTGCTGAATGTAATTAATGATTTTCCCGATGAGTTTAACTTTATTGCGTTAGTGGGGCATAATCCCGGAATAGCCTACATACTTCAATACCTTACCGGTGAAGCACGCGAAGTACATACCAGCTGCGTTGCGGTAATTGATTTTGAAGTTGATGCCTGGGCGGAGGTAAGCAAAGGAATGGGCAAACTGGTATATTTTAGCTGGCCTAACGGATGAGCAGTCATTAGTCACTTGTCATTGCTGGGAGGTTATAAACTCCAGCAATGACTATGATCTGCTTAAGATATACAATACGTCTTCCCCGGCAACGAACGGATATACCCTTGCATCTCCATATTCAATAAATTCATAGCCAGCTTACTGGTTGGCATATTAGTTTTAAGGGACAGGTCATCTATCGCCAGCGGGCCATTGTTTTGTTTAATAAAGTTAAGGATCATGCTTTCATCAGGCAGCAAATCAAGCGGTAATACATACTGTTCAACTGCCGGCTTTGCGTTTTCGGCTTTCTCCCACCCAAGGCTATAGGTCAAATCCGCAGCGCAGGTAAGCAGTTGTGCTTTATTGTTGCGTATCAAAAAGTTACAGCCCTCGGAATAGTCGTCGCCTATTCTGCCCGGAAAAGCAAATACATCGCGGTTATAGGAGTTTGCAATTTCGGCTGTGATGAGTGCACCTCCCTTTATACCAGCCTCTACAACAATGGTGGCATCGGCAATACCTGCAACTATGCGGTTTCGTTGCGGGAAGTTCTCCCTGTCGGGGATGGTGCCTGAAGGATATTCGGTTAAAAGCCCGCCGTTCTCCAGCATCTTTTCAGCAGTTGCCCTATTCTGGCTTGGATATAACCTGTCCAAACCGTGGCCCACCACGCCAATAGTCGGCACATTGTGTTTTAGGCATTCCTTATGAATAGCCACGTCAATACCCAAAGCCAGACCGCTCACCACCAACACATTGTGCTGTTGTAATTCCTCTATCAATAAGCGGCACAAGTGTTTGCCGTATTCCGTGGCATTACGGGTGCCCACTACGCTCACCACGTATTGGGCGCTGAAATCGATATTTCCCTTTGCGTATAATAAAACCGGTGAATCATTGCAGGCTTTTAAGCGTTTGGGGTATTTACTATCGGTGTAAAAAATCACTTCTATCTCATTCCGCTCAATAAAGTTTAGTTCGCCTTCTGCCTTTTTCAAGGCCATATCAAAGTCAAGCTGGCTGATGGTCCTCTCCCCTATGCCGGGTACTTTCAATAGCCGTCGTGCCGGTACTTTGAAAACACTTTCAGCATCGCCGAAATAAGCAATCAGTGATTTAGCCAGCGTAGGGCCAATATTTTTTACGTAAGTTAAAGCAACACGGTAAAGCAGCGACATGTTTGGTTTAAACAGCCGAAAGATCATAGTCCGGCTGAATCATCGACTAAAATAGAAAAATCCTAACAATTTTAGCAAAGTCAGAAAAAAATAAATTAAGTAACTGTAAAATAGTTTGAAAACTATAAAAATAGTTTATGTGTTGACTTAACTATTAAAATAGTTCGCTATGAATATGAAGGAACTCGCTAAGGCCGAGAAACAGGTAATGCAAATCCTGTGGCAGTTAAAAGAAGGGGTTGCAAAAGACATTATTGAAAAAATGCCCGACCCAAAGCCGGCGTATAATACCGTATCAACCGTAGTGCGGGTTTTGGAAGGAAAGGGCTTTATCGATCATAAAGCATACGGCAACCGTCTCGGCAATTTGTTGTATAACCCGATCCTCTTTTTAGTTGAAAAATATTGTGAATGCGGTGGAACATACTGCTTTAATTTTTTAATTGTTTCACTGCTGCAATTACATTGAAAACCTTTTTTTATTTTTGATAAATCTTTATTTTCAGTGTTTAAGCGCCTTATTCCCCTCGCCTCATTTTTCTTTTATTCTTTTGCTGTATGGAGTCAGCCGATAGACAATACCGCCGTTCTGGCGCGCAAACAGGTACCGGTTTTGTGCTATCACCAAATACGCGACTGGCGGGCCAGCGACCGGCAAATTGATAAAGATTATATCATTCCGCCCGCAACTTTTAAAGCACATATAAAAATGCTGGCCGACAGTGGTTATCATACCATTCTGCCCGATCAGCTGTATGATTATCTTACCAGGGGAACTGCGTTGCCTGCCAAACCTATCATGCTTACCTTCGACGATACCGACGGCGACCAATACCAGGTAGCACGGCCGGAGCTAATGAAGTATAATTTTAAAGGCGTTTATTTCATTGTAAATACAAACATTGGCAAGAACCGGCATTATATGGACCGGAAACAAATAAAACAGCTTTCTGATGAAGGGAACGTAATAGCGAGCCACACGCAAGATCATGTAAACTTTAAAAAACTACAGGGCACAGCCTGGGAAACCCAGGTTGACAAACCGACAAAAAAGCTGGAAGCTATTACCGGTAAACCCGTAAAATATTTTGCTTATCCGTACGGTTTATGGAATTCAAAGAATTTACCTGAATTGCACACCCTTGGTTTTTTAGCAGCTTTCCAGTTAAGTGAGCCGCGCGACCCCGGCGATCCGCTGATGACTATCCGGCGTGTGATCGATTGCGGGTATTGGACTTCCGCCACGCTCGATTATAATATTAAGCATGATTTCGGGAAACTAAAACAAAGACAACTGGCCAGGGTGAATGTTAAAACGCTGGCTAAATAGTGCGTTAAAAGTCGTCAGGATGAACCGGATTAGCCGCCGGCAACGTAGAATTATTTTTCAGGATTTCAGGGCACACCTGATCATCATCCCTTAACATAAATTACCTGTTTGGTCTCGAAGAACTCTTCATCAAAATAATCTTTCAGCTGATATTGGGTAACTTTCAGGCCTGATTCTTTTATTTCATCCGAAAGGTCGCCTCCTTTGAGATAAAGGATACCGTTGGCAAGTTTGTTCCTGGATTCCTTCTTGAATTTACCGCGCACCCATGGGTAAAAATCCTTCAGTTGGGTTACCGCACGCGATACCACAAAATTGAACTTTTCATTTACCTGTTCAGCGCGCAAGTGGCTCGCCCGTACGTTTTTTAAGCCAGCAGCCTTTGCGACTTCCTGCACCACTTTTATCTTTTTCCCTATGGAATCCACCAGGTGAAAATCAGTCTCTGGGAACATTATAGCTAACGGTATACCAGGAAATCCGCCACCGGTGCCTACATCCATTATATTCTCGCCGGGTAAAAATTCCAGCACTTTGGCAATACCAAGCGAATGTAAAACGTGGCGTTCGCCAAGAGATTCAATGTCCTTGCGGGATATGACGTTTATCTGGTTATTCCAAAAGGCGTAAAGTTCGGGCAGGCTGTTAAATTGATGTTGCTGCTGCGCGGTAAGATGTGGGAAATATTTTAACAGCTGCTCAGATATCATCCCTGTTAAAACGGTTTATGATATTGCCAAGCAGGTAACGCGCCCTGAAAAGCTGCGCCTTTACTGTGCCTAAAGGCAGGTCGAGTTGCTGGGCAATTTCTTCGTATGAAAGTTCGTCGAAATAACGTAACGTGATCAGATTGCGATACCGCGGCGGAAGGCTCTCGATCAGGGTCCTCAGTTCCTGGGTCTGCTGTTTTTTTATAGAAGTTTCTTCCGGGTTGAGCACATCGGCTTTGATCTGCAGCTGTTTTTCCTCGCCATCCTCGTCGGTCATACCATGAATCGACATGGTATTTAGCTTTTTCTTACGGATAAAATCGATACAGTTATTGGTCGCCACACGAAAAAGCCAGGTACTAAAAGCAAAATCCGGCTGATATTTCTCCAGTTTCTCAAAGGCCTTGGCAAAGGTTTCCACGGTAAGGTCCATGGCGTCTTCCTTATTATTTACCATTTTCAGCACCATAAAATAAATGGAATCCTTATACCTGTGCATCAAATCAGCGTACGCCTTCTGGTCACCCTGGCGGGCCCTTACAACGAGGTGAAAGTCATTTTTTGCGTTCTCGGTAAAATTCGAATTTATTTCCATTGAGTAGTTTTTATAAAAGTCCCAATCAACCCAAAAGTATTTAAGTAAATATAGTAAACGGCGTCTAAAAACGGAAGACACCATAACAAATCCCTGCCATCTAAACGCTTAAATAGCTTACCATATATTACAAACTGAAAAATCAGCCTAAACATAAACAAACCGAGTGCTAACAGCGGCTCAAAGTTGAAAACTAAGCTAATTGTTAATAAAATATAGAACAGAAAACCGCTTAGTGCATCAATGCTGAGCATACGGCGGTGCCTGGCCTTATACAATTTCCCGACCCCAAAATGTCGCTTTTTTTGACGGAAAAGTGCTTTTAAAGATGTTTTGGCATCAGTATAAACAAACGAATCAGGGTTAATTTCGATAGCGGTATTGACCGGCGTTGCATTTTGGTTGACGAATAAATCGTCGTCGCCTGACAGCACGTGCATGTGCGCGGCAAAGCCTTTTGCGCCAAAAAACAAAGTTTTGGTATAGGCCAGGTTTCGCCCTATGCCCATATATGCGTCCCCGATAACAGCTGACGAGAAATAGTTGATGGCGGTCTTTATGGTTTCGAAACGGACAAACGGATTTAAAAAATTGCGCGTTTTTTTATACGGAGAATAGCCCAGCACAATCTGATCCGGCCGTTTAAAATTAGCTGCCATGTGGCTTATCCAATACTCGGAAGCGGGCACACAATCCGCATCAGTAAATAACAAATATTCGTTTTTCGCGGCTTTTATGCCAAGAGTAAGCGCAAACTTTTTACCGGTTTTAAAGCGCTCGTGTTCTGTAATAGTTACTACTTTAAGGTGCGGATATTTTTCTTTAAACTCATCAAGTACATCACCCGAATCGTCATAGGAGCAATCATTAATTACTACCACTTCGAAGTCAGGGTAGTTTTGTGCGAGTATGGACGGCAGGTGTTCGCGCAGGTTTGCCGCTTCGTTGCGGGCGCTTATAATTACAGATACCGGGATCAGCGCTGCCGGTTGTTTTTCAGAAACCTGGTAGCGGTTTAATTTGCTCTGTCTTGCAATCAGAAAGTACAGTTGAGTTAAAAAGCAAAGTTGAAAAAGAATGAATAACGCGTCGTGTATATATGTTTCCAAATCCTTGAAAAATAATGCGCGAAGTTCGGGAATTTAGTTGGATTAAGTTAAAAGAAGTTGTAATAAGTTGTAATAAGTTGTAGTGGTTGAAGAGGTTATAAATGCGGGAGCTATATGGTTGATTGGGGCTGACTTAGAAGTTAAAATTGGTACTTTTTGCTTTACTTGCATAACTTAAAGCTGCTTTAAATTAAGATCAACCAATTGGAGCCTGCAATGTCCGGCTTGTACTGATAAACCCGAAGTATTAAGTCTGCTACTTTAGTTTTCTAGTCAGGCCTGTAATAAACGCTGCGGCAGGGTTTCAAAGCCACCGGCTCTACAAGTTCTGCAAGCACTACAACCGTTACAACTAATTACTTACCTTTGCATCCTCATAATGAAGTTCAATTTAACAGCAAAAGACCCGCTTTCAAAGGCCAGGGCTGGTGAGATTACTACTGCTCACGGTACAATTCAAACGCCTATTTTTATGCCCGTAGGTACGGCAGGTACCGTAAAGGCTGTTCATCAGCATGAGCTGGAGAACGATATAAAAGCACAGATCATACTTGGCAATACCTACCATTTATATTTAAGGCCCGGCCTGGACACGCTTGAAAAAGCCGGGGGCCTGCATAAATTTAATGGATGGGATGGCCCAATTCTTACCGATAGCGGCGGCTACCAGGTATATTCGTTAACCGAAGTACGGAAAATTAAAGAGGAAGGCGTTACCTTCCGCTCGCATATTGATGGATCTAAACACTTATTTACGCCGGAAAATGTAATGGATACCCAGCGTACCATCGGTGCGGATATCATTATGGCTTTTGACGAGTGTACGCCTTATCCCTGCGAATATCATTACGCCCGCCGTTCAATAGAAATGACCCACCGCTGGCTGAAGCGCTGCTGTGAGAGATTTGACCATAAAGCACCCAAATATGGATACGATCAGACACTTTTTCCGATTGTTCAGGGCTCGGTTTATAAGGATCTGCGTGTAAAATCGGCAGAAACCATAGCAAGTTTTGAGCGGGAAGGGAACGCTATCGGCGGCCTTTCAGTAGGCGAACCCGCCGAAGAAATGTATGCAATGACCGAGATTGTTTGCGATATTTTGCCCGAACAAAAGCCTCGTTACCTAATGGGTGTAGGTACTCCGGTAAATATTTTGGAAAATATTGCCCTCGGAATTGATATGTTTGATTGCGTAATGCCTACCCGGAATGCCCGTAACGGCATGCTTTTTACTAAAGACGGCATCATTAACATTAAGAACGAAAAGTGGAAAAATGATTTTTCGCCTATTGAGGCAAATAGCGATTTGCTGGCTGATAAAGCCTATACCAAAGCATATTTACGCCATTTAATACATTCGGGCGAGATGCTGGGCGCACAGATTGCCACGCTGCACAACCTGCATTTTTATTTATGGCTGGTTGGCGAAGCGCGCAATAAAATAATAGCCGGAGAGTTTTACAGCTGGAAGAACGCCATGGTCAACCGTTTATCGCAAAGATTATAAATGAAGGAGTTTATAGGCAGATATATAAAAACCATTGATCGGTTTATTATCCGGAAATATCTTGGCACATTCGTATTTACGCTGGGCATTTTCGTGGTGGTGACGGTTGTTTTCGATATATCTGAGCACCTGGATAACTTTCTTAAAAACCACTCTTCGCTTGATGAAATAATATTTAAATACTATGCAGGGTTCATCCCATTTTACATCAACCTGCTGTCTCCGCTGATCAACTTCCTGGCTGTAATATTCTTCACGGCCAAGATGGCTAATCAAACGGAAATCGTCCCGATATTAAGCGGGAAGGCGAGCTTTAACCGTTTCCTGAGGCCTTACTTTGTTTGCGCAACCTTAATTTTTATCGTTTCACTTTTCGCAAATGTTTACCTGATACCCTATACCAACAATCTTAAAATCAGCTTCGAAAATTCGCACCAGTTTAATGGAGATGACCCCACAAAAAGCGAGGTGCACATACAACTGGATAAGCATACATTTGTGTATGTTGAATCGTTCGACAACTCTATACACACCGGCTATAAGTTTATAATGGAGAAATTTAACGGCGACACGCTGCGCGAAAAGCTCCTGGCCAATTCCATTGTTTACGACTCATTAAAGCGGGTTTGGACATTAAAAGGCTACACCATTAAATACGTAAATGGCCTTAAAGAAAAATGGGTAGATAGCACAAACCGTTCAAAAGATACCGTATTGGATATGCGCCCGGTCGACTTTATCCATTACGATAACGTGTACACTGCTATGTCAACAAAGGATCTTAACCGTAATATTGTTAAAGAAAAAGTGAGAGGAACGGGTGCTTTAAAGGAGATGCTTTACGAAAAGTACCGGCGATTTATATACCCGTTGTCATCCTATGTACTCACGCTGATCGGTGTTTCTATGTCTTCCAGGAAGGTGCGGGGAGGGATAGGACTGCCTTTGGGGATCGGTATATTTTTGTGTTTTGCCTATATTGTGATAGACCGGTTTGCGCTGGTCTTTGCCGTAAAAGGAAGCATGGCGCCATTCCTGGCGGTATGTATGCCTAACGGTATATTTGGCTTGGTTGGCTTATATTTGCTGGCCAAAGCACCTAAATAATGACCCCCAAAAACACTTCTTCAGCGCTTAACAAAAACCTGTTAATTCTTCATTTTACTGTTTTTATCTGGGGCTTTACGGGGATACTCGGGGCGCTCATTTCTATCTCTGCAGTAAGCCTGGTTTGGTACCGCGTGCTCATTGCTTCGGCATCATTATTCTTATATTTTAAAGTCAATAAAACCGGGCTAAGCCTGGGCTGGAAAAGCTTTTTCCAACTAATTTTTACCGGCGCGCTGGTGGGCGGACACTGGATATTGTTCTTCGCCTCTATCAAATTATCTACCGTTCCGGTAACTTTAGTCTGCCTTTCATCCATCACTTTATTCACTGCAGTTTTTGAGCCGCTGATAAACAAAAGCCGTATTTCGCGCCTGCAAATTCTGGCGGGCGTTTTGATCATATTAGGAATAGCCACAATCTTTAAATTTGAGAGCCGGTACACTAAGGGTATAGAGACAGGCCTGTTAAGCGCAGTTTGCGCCAGCCTGTTTTCCATTATTAACTCCCGGCAGGTTAAAAAATTCGAAGCGCCATTTATTGCATTTTACGAGTTATCCGGAGCGCTTTTATGGATTACCATTTACCTGCTTTTTACCGGAGGATTTAACGAATCCATGATACTGAAAGGAGCAGACATCGGCTACCTGCTTATCCTCGGCACGGTCTGCACATCGCTTGCTTATGTTGCAGGCGTATCGGTAATGCGCGAACTTTCTGCGTTTCGCGTGGCGCTTATTACCAATCTTGAGCCAGTATATGGCATCATATTATCCTTTGTTTTTTTCCGGGACATAAACAAAATGACAGCCGGATTTTGGGTGGGTGCAGTGATACTTTTATCGACGATTTTTCTATACCCGGTAGCGCAGAAACAAGTAGCCAGGCGCAGGACTAAATCCTGATCGGGGCTACTATTTTAGCCGCCACTTCAGTCTGAAACCGGAGCACTTCCCCTATTCCAATTGATTGCATCACCTCCTTTGCGCCAGGGTGGGGGAGAAAATCAGCTCCTCCTGAAAGCCTGTTTCAGGCGCTGTGCCGCATTCTGATTCTCAGCAATGAAATTATACGTCCGGCACATTTTCGCAGCGATTAAAGCAAAATAGCAAATTTGACTAAGTGTATTATTATTTATTGAGGCTAAACTGCAAACCACCCAGCCTCAACATGTAACTGATTGACGTTTTTTATGCAAAATAGCAATACTTGTAATTATATTTAAAAAGTTATTTTATTATAAATGAAATGATTAATAATTTTTATATAAATTATTAATTTAACTAAATTATAATTTTAACAATCTTAAAAGCTAATTATTTTAGCATAGGACTTTTAGAGATAATTTTAAGTATCATATTTTATTGTAAATCAATTATTTATTTAATATATTTTAAACTTAAAAATCAATTTATAAGATCCGGGAGCGTATTCTGACTAAGTGTACTGATATTGCTTTATCAGAGCTTCTTGAAAATCGATATTTTTTGCTGATTGTATGCGGGCAAAAAATTCTGCCATAAATTTTACTGAATTTTTAAAGGCTTTTTTCACCGCAAAAAGTTAAACGAGCCGTTAAACGAATGATCAGGGTTTGGTGTAATTTCTACGAAAAAATCTTCCCACTCTCAGGATGGTTTTTAACGAACCACACTGAACAGATAAGCATTCTTAACAGAAGTAAAATTTCACATTGACGGATTCAAATTTTCCGAAAAATCCTGACGCCCGGATAAGACAAAAACTACATCAAAAAACATGTTACCTGTTGCCGGATTCCACAATGCCGGAACCAAAGATTCCGCCGATTTTTATTCCACATTAAAAAACCGGATATTGTATTAAATGTTAAACTAAATCACCATGAGAATAAAAACCATCATCATCATTCTTATCACCATCCTGCTAACAGTAATCCTGATGCAGAATGCAGGCGCCGTTTATTTTAAATTTTTATGGGCCACGTTTCTAATGTCAAAACTATTGGTGCTGCTTTTCGTAGCAGTCATATCTTTCGTGCTCGGCGTGCTGGTGGGAAGGCCGAAGAAAGTAAGGAAGCTTGGCGGTGACCCTACCGATAACAATTATGACAAAGGACCATCCAGTACACTAAGTGAAGACGACAAAGATTACATTAATTAAAATATGACTAACAAAATAGGATTTATCGGGCTCGGCCACATGGGTATGCCAATGGCTAAGAATTTAATCGCAGCGGGCTATCACCTGCAGGTTTACAACCGGACAATTTCAAAAGCAGATGAACTCGGCCTGGCCTCCGTTACCAAATGCCATTCCCCTGCTGAAGCGGCCGATGGCATGGAAATAATTATTACCATGCTGTCAGAAGATGAGGTATTGAAAGAGACCGTTCTGGGTGACGAGGGCATCCTGAAAAGACTGCCTGAAAATGGGCTTCATATTTCTATGAGCACTATCGCTCCCGATACCGCAAAGTTACTTTCAGACGCTCACAAAAAAAACGGATCAACCTACCTGGCTGCGCCCGTGTTTGGCAGGCCGGAAGCTGCAGCTGCGAAGAAGCTCTGGATATGTACTTCCGGCCCGCAGGAGGCAAAGGAAATGGCGAAGCCACTGCTCGAGGCCATGGGCCAGGGCGTGTTCGATTTTGGCGAGGAGCCCGGCGGCGCCAACGTGGTAAAAGTGGCGGGCAATTTTATGATCATGGCCTCGCTCGAGATGATGGCAGAAGCCTATACCCTGGCTGAGAAGAACGGACTTGACCGGATGAAGGTGGCGGAGTTTTTTGGCTCGACAATTTTTAATGCACCGATATTTCAGAATTATGGAAAGCAGATTGCCGGCAAGCAATACACCCCTGTAGGTTTTAAGGCAAAATTAGGCTATAAGGACGCGCGTATTGCATTGAAACTATCACAGCAGAGTGAGACACCGATGCCAACCGTTTCAACGGTTCACAACCGTTTGTTAAGCGCCGTTGCCAAAGGTTGGGGCGATGCAGATTGGGCCGAGGGCTTTGGTAAAGGCGTGAGCGAGGATGCAGGCGTTTAATTTTCTGAACCGGGGATTAACGGATTTTAGCGAAGAGGATTATTTCCAAAAACCAGTCTACATCCAAATCGTTAAAATCCGCTTAATCGCATATCCGGTTCAGGCATCAGCAATAAAAAATTTTATTCTCCGCTTCCAGCGCGCTCAGATCCGGGGTATCTTCAAATATCCCAAACACCGATGCCCCGCTCCCGCTCATGCTGGCATAAATCGCCCCAGCCTCATACAAAGCAGCCTTCACCCCTCTTATCTCCGGGTGATTTTTAAATACTGATACTTCAAAATCATTTTTAATAAATTTCTTCCATTCATTAACAGGTTCGTAAATCAGGTCCATCAGCGAATCGTTAACCTGCGCCGGTGTAACCCCGCGATAGGCTTCGGCGGTAGAAACATGAACCGGAGGCATGACCACGACGATTTCATATTTTGAAAGGTCGAGCCGTATCGATTCAAATTCATCTCCTTTCTCAAAAGCAAACACCGGTTTATTTTGAATAAAGAATGCGCAATCGGCCCCAAGCCGGCGGGCATAGCCGATCATTTGCTCGTCGCTCATTTTTAAATTAAAGTTTTGGTCAACCAGGCGGATAAAGAACGCGGCGTCCGCCGATCCGCCGCCGAGCCCTGCGCCTATTGGAATATGTTTGTGCAGATGAATTTTTACCGGCGGCAGGTCGAAGTCCTTTTTAAGCAATTGGTAGCCTTTTAGGCAAAGGTTATCCTCTGCCCTGCCCGGAATTTCCAGCCCCGAAGACTCAAAGCTCAATTCATCAGCGGCAACAATCTCAAGTGCATCTTTGATGCCGACCGGGTAAAAAACAGTTTCAAGGTTATGATAACCGTCATCCCGGCGGTTGATAATATTGAGACCTATATTGATTTTGGCATTGGGAAAAATGAGCATTGCAAATGGATTGGGTTGACTAATTACGTATGTTCGAAAAAGCTCAAATATTCAACAGCCTGGTTATCAGATATTTACAATAAAAATAAACACAATAAACTGATAGTCAATATCTTTCATAGTATTCCAGGTGTTCCGTGTGCAAAAACGGAACACCTTCGTCAGCCATTGATTCTATCTTCATACAGATTTCATGAGCGTTATCCGAAGCTGTGGCAAAGTTATGATGTTACGATGATAAGAATGATTAACACCCCCGCTATTTTTGAACATAAGTAGGTTTACCAGTTTAGATTATTTTTATTTGTTAATTATTTCTGTTGATTGGCATGTGAAGCGTTGGCGGTGTTAAATACTCAATCAACTAATTCACCCCAATCAACCTAATCAACGCAGCGAAATGAAACAGTATCTCGACCTGATGAGGCATGTGATGGAAAACGGCGCGCAAAAGCACGACCGTACAGGCACGGGCACTTTAAGTGTGTTCGGCTACCAGATGCGCTTTAACCTGAAGGAGGGCTTCCCGATGGTAACTACTAAAAAGCTGCATCTTAAATCCATCATCCATGAGCTGATCTGGTTTTTGAGCGGCGATACCAATATCAAATATTTAAAAGATAACGGGGTTCGAATCTGGGATGAATGGGCCGATGCGGAAGGAAATCTCGGTCCCGTTTACGGGTACCAGTGGCGCTCATGGCCAACGCCGGACGGCGGACATATAGACCAGATCACCCAGGTGGTAAGCCAGCTAAAAACCAATCCCGAGTCACGCCGCATCATTGTATCGGCATGGAATGTTGCTGATGTTAACCAGATGGCGCTGCCGCCATGCCATAGCCTGTTCCAGTTTTATGTAGAACCGCCGAACCCAGCGAAGGGTGAAGCGAAAGGGAAATTATCCTGTCAGCTCTACCAGCGCAGCGCCGATATATTTTTGGGTGTGCCCTTTAACATTGCATCTTACGCGCTGCTTACCATGATGATGGCGCAAGTGTGCGATTTAGACTACGGCGACTTCATTCACACTTTTGGAGATGCGCATCTGTACAACAATCACCTTGAACAAGCGCAACTGCAACTGAGCCGCGAGCCAAGACCGTTGCCAACGATGAAGATTAATCCGGATGTGAAGGATATATTCTCGTTTAAGTACGAAGATTTCGAGTTGCTGAATTATGACCCATGGCCGCATATAAAGGGCGTGGTTGCTGTTTAGTGAATTATTTTGTAATTTTGGATATGACAGCTTTAGAAGTAAAAACCAGGATTCAAAAAATACTTGACGAGGTGCCAGAGAATATGCTGCCGGAAATTCTTAAATACTTGAACGACGTTAAGCATCAATCCGCTGATGAAGTCAGGCTTAATAATAATTTTAAAAAGATCCTTGCGGAAGATAACAAACTCCTTGAACGATTGGCTAAATGATAGACCTGAGTACAGCCGAAAGGTTTCATAATATTCTTATCAACAAATATGGAGGTAGCAAGGGAATACGTGATGAGGGTTCGCTACTGGCGGGCTTGGCACGTCCTTATGCGTCATTTGATCAACAAGACTTATATCCGACCGCGGCAGAAAAAGCAACAGCAATCTTTGAAAGCATAATCATCAACCATCCGTTCATGGACGGTAATAAGCGAATAGCATTTGTATTGATGAGATTGACACTACTAGACGGGAACCTAGATATACTAGCCTCCGAGGACGAAAAGTATGATATGACAATTGCTGCAAGTACCGGAAGTATTAGGTTTGACGAAATAAAAGATTGGATAGCATCGCATTTAATCAGTGTTGAACCATGACCGTCTCCATAGTAGTAGCAATTTCTGAAAATCGTGCCATCGGTAAGGACAATAAATTGTTGTGGCACCTGCCCAACGACCTGAAGCACTTTAAAACCATCACCACCGGTCACAGCGTGATTATGGGCCGTAAAACCTACGAATCTGTCGGAAAGCCTTTACCTAACCGCAGGAATATTGTTGTGACCCGCCAGGCTATAACCATTGGAGGGTGTGAAGTGGTGAACTCGCCGGCTGCCGCACTTGAATTATGCAAAGATGAAAAAGAAGTGTTTATTGTAGGTGGCGCCGAGATTTATAAACTGGCCATGAGCTTCACCGACAGGATCTACCTCACGGTAGTGCATAAACAATTCGACGGCGACGCATTCTTCCCGGAAATTTACAAGCAGGACTGGATAGAGATATCCCGCGAAGACCATCAGCCGGACGAAAAGAATTCATTGCCTTATTCCTTTATAACCTATGAGCGGGTTCGCTGAGGTGAAAGGCGAAAGGTGAAGGGTGTCGCTTGATAACAACCTTCCATTAAAAAAGTTTAAAAAAAGCAACAATATTTAATAATTGAAAATCAATGCGTTGCAAATAAACCGGTAACCTTTCACCTTTAACCATCCACATCCGCAACAGTTTTTAATTAAAAATTTCATGCTTGCGAATTTTTATTAGATTTGCCGTCTTATTTAAAATGCTTATAAACTAATTTATTACATATTTTAATACACAATGCAAGGAAAAGGGGTTGTTAAATTTTTCGCCATACTGCTGGCTGTGGTATGTATTTACCAGCTGTCATTCACATGGGTTGGGCACAACGTTGAGAAGAATGCGCAGTTATATGCCAAAGGCGATTCAACAAAGTATAAGGCTTACCTGGATTCAATTTCAACACAACCGGTATATCCTATTTTTAAGCACACTTACCAGTACGTTGCACAACGTGAACTAGCCCTGGGTTTGGACTTAGAGGGCGGTATGAGCGTGACGATGCAAATTTCGCTGGATGAGCTAGTTAAAAAATTATCGAACGACAACCAGGATGTGGTATTTAACCAGGCCCTGAAGAATGCAACAGCTATAGTTAACAAAGGCACCGTTCAAAAGGACTACATCACCTTATTTGTTGAGGAATACGAAAAGCTAAGCCCGGACGGAAAGCTGGCCGCCATCTTTTCAACAAAAGACAACCAGGATCATATAAAGTTTAACGCTACTAACAGCGAAGTTGAAAACTGGCTGAAAGATCAGGCAAAAGTTGCCGTACAGCAATCGTACACCACCATAAACACCCGTATCGACCAGTTTGGTGTTGCCAACGCTAACATTTCATTGCAACCTGCCACTCAGCGTATATTAATCGAGTTACCTGGAGTAAAAGATCCGGAGCGCGTGCGTAAACTATTATCAGCCACTGCAAAGCTTGAGTTTTATCAAACATTTGATAACAGGCAGGCTTATCCGGTATTGAACAATATCAACAGCCTGCTGGCTGCTAAGATAAAAGCAGGTAAGAAAGATACCGCAAAAACCGCGGCTGCAGCAACTAAGGCCGATACCGGGAAGAATAAAATTGCCGCAACTCCTGCTAAGGCCGATACTGCAAAAGGTAAATCAGGTCAGTCTCTTTTAGCTAAGGTTCAAAAAAGCACCGCCAAAGATACCTCTGCATTGAGCAAGAAGCTTTCGCTTGCTGAGCAGGCTCCCCTGTTCAGTATTTTGCAGCCAGCGTCTTACCAGGCGCAGGATGGGCAAACACAATTAGCACCCGGCCCGGTAGTTGGCTTTGCCGATGTTAAGGACACTGCAAAAATAAACAGCTATTTCCGCAGCCCGGAGGTTAAGTCTTCTATGCCGCAAACGATGAAGTTCCTTTGGGGAGTAAAACCACGGGATCCTAAAACCAAGATATTTGAGTTATATGCTATTAAACTGGTAGGCGCTGCCGGGCCTGTACTTGCGGGCGATGTAATCAATGACGCGCGCCAGGATTACGACCAAAAAGGCAGCCCCGAAGTTGTAATGATCATGAACTCGGACGGCGCACAGAAATGGCGCTCCGTAACTGCCGAGGCAGCTGCCGACCCTAACAATAAGCAATCGGTTGCCATTGTTCTGGACGACAACGTTTATTCTGCCCCTGTTGTTCAAAATGAAATTGCAGGCGGTATATCATCAATCGCAGGTAACTTTACCATTGAAGAAGCAAAAGACTTAGCCAACGTATTGAAAGCAGGCCGCCTGCCTGTTCGTACACATATCAGTGCAAGTGCAGTTGTAGGTCCGTCGTTAGGACAGGAAGCTATCCATGCCAGCTTATTATCATGCCTTGTAGGCTTACTGGTGGTGCTGGTATTTATGATTGCTTACTACAACCGTGGTGGTACCGTTGCGGTAATTGCCGTTATCGTGAACATCTTCTTCCTGATGGGGGTGTTAACCAGCCTCGGCGCAGTGCTTACCGTGCCGGGTGTAGCGGGTATCGTACTAACGCTGGGTATCTCGGTGGATGCAAACGTATTAATTTATGAACGTGTGCGTGAAGAACTGGCGTTGGGCAAATCACTCAGGATTGCGATAACCGACGGCTTCAGACACGCTTTGTCATCCATCCTCGACGCCAATATCAGTACCTTCCTTACCGGTTTGATCCTTTATATATTTGGCTCAGGACCGATACAGGGTTTCGCCATTACATTGATGATCGGTATCGTTACATCGCTGTTCTGCTCGCTGTTGATTTCCAGGATCATTTTGGAATACATGCTTGAAAAGGGCTGGGATATCAAATTCTCGAACCCATGGAGCTCACACACCTTTAAAAACGCGAATTACGCTTTCGTAAAAAACCGCTTTAAGTTTTATATTTTCTCCGGAGTGTTTATCATTGCGGGCATCATATCAATGTCAACCCAGGGCTTTAATTATGGTGTTGACTTTGTTGGCGGTCATAACTACGTGATTAAATTCAACAATCCGAATGTGACTACCGAAGATGTTCGCCCTATCGTAAACAAATACCTGGGTGAAGGTAATGAGGTGAAAACCTTTGGCGCCGACAGGTTGAGCATCACCACTAAATATCTGATCAATAGCACTGACCCCAATACCGATGCGAAAGTTAAAGATGCATTGATAAAGGCACTGAACACTAATGATAAAACAAAAATTACTGCCGCAAACATTGGCGTTGAGTCGAAAGTTGACCCAACCATCGCTAATGGCTTGAAAAAATCGGCGGCATTAACAGTTATTTTCGCTATTGTTATCATTTCGGCGTATATCTTCATACGTTTCCGCAAATGGCAATTCAGTTTAGGTGCGATGGTGGCAACTGCACACGATGCCCTGATGGTATTGTCGTTCTTCTCTTTATTCAAGGATGTGCTGCCGTTCTCGCTGGATATCGACCAGGCGTTTATCGCGGCAATACTAACGGTTATCGGTTACTCTATTAACGATACAGTGGTAGTGTTTGACCGTATCAGGGAATTCCTTCACCTGCACCATGCAAAAACTGATGAACCTAAAGTTGTTATCAACGATGCGATCAACAACACGCTTAGCCGTACGGTTATCACCGCTTTAACGGTAGTGTTAATTTTGCTGGTATTATTCATCTTCGGTGGTGATACCATCCGCGGGTTCTCATTCGCATTATTGATTGGTGTATGCTTTGGTACCTACTCTTCAATCTGCGTAGCAACCCCGGTAATTATCGACTTTGGAAAGAAAGATTTGAGATAACCGGATTGAACTAATAAAAAAGGCTGCTTCGGTTGAAGCAGCCTTTTTTATTGCGTAGTACTCTGATAATCAGCAGCTGTATAACCGGAAAATTGATTTTGTTTTACAGAAACATGGCAATTATATGAGTGATTTGCTGTTGCTTTGTTCATGCAAACGAATATTTAAAACGGCTCCAAAACAACATTTGGAGCCGTTTTTGTTTGAATGTATAGGTTTTACAATCAAATGTATCATGAGTACTACAGATAAGACAAAATTCCCAAGAGTTGTAATAGTTGGCGGTGGCTTCGGTGGCTTGCAGGTTGCCGGCAAGCTGGACGGCAAACCTGTTGACGTATTGATGCTCGACAAGCATAACTATCATACCTTCCAGCCGTTGCTGTACCAGGTAGCCACCGGTAGCCTCGAAGCTGAATCGATCGCATTCTCGCTTCGCAAGAATTTTTCAGGACAAAAGAATTTTCGCTTTAATATAGCAGAAGTGTCAAAAATTAATCCTGAAAAGAATACAATTGAGACATCGATTGGCGAGATCGACTATGATTACCTGGTAATTGCGACGGGCTCAACTACAAATTTTTTCGGCAACAAGGATATTGAGGAATTTGCGATGCCAATGAAATCAATTCCTGAAGCATTGAACTTGCGTTATTCTATCCTGCAAAACCTGGAAGAAGCCACGCTTAAAGCTACTAAAGCCGAAAAAGAACCGCTGTTAACATTTGTGCTGGTGGGCGCCGGCCCTACCGGGGTTGAATTGGCAGGGGCGCTTGCCGAAATCCGCAACCACATACTTTGCAAGGATTATCCCGAATTAAAAAAGGAAGATATGAAGGTTTACCTGGTCGACTTTCTGCCTAAGGTACTCGGGCCGTTCTCGGACGAGGCATCAAGGAAGGCCTATGACTTTTTAACCGATATGGGCGTGGACGTTTTACTAAATGTAAAGGTAGAAAGCTATGACGGAAAGGTGATCAAATTTGAAGGGGGCAAAACAATTAAAAGTAAAAATGTTATTTGGTCGGCAGGCGTGATGGGTGAAATGCCAGGAGGGTTGAGCAAGGACATTATAGTAAGGGGTAACCGCATAAAAGTTGATGACAATTGCCGGGTTGAAGGCACAGGAAATATTTATGCTATTGGCGACGTTGCTGCGATGATAACCAATGATACACCTAAAGGTCACCCGGGCGTGGCTCAGGTTGCCATACAAATGGGTAAATACGTAGCAGAGAATATCATGCAAACTATAAATGGTGAGCCGACGAAACCCTTTAAATACTTTGATAAAGGTTCGCTTGCGACTATTGGCCGCAATAAAGCTGTGGCAGATTTAGGCAAGGTAAAATTCCAGGGCTTTTTTGCCTGGTTGGTTTGGATGTTTGTACATTTGATCTCGTTGCTGGGCTTCAGGAACAAGGTGATTGTGTTTATCAACTGGATTGGCAGCTATATCAGCTTTAACGGAGGAAGCAGGCTGATTATCCGTAAATTTAACAGGGAAGCACTCGCCAGTAAAGACCCGCAAGTATCAAAAACCGCTTAAGACTTGACACATTCGCCGATAAAAATAACCGAGTGCCCGCGCGACGCCATGCAAGGCTTGCATGATTTTGTGCCAACGGAAAAGAAAGCCGCTTATATCAACCTGCTATTACAGGTTGGGTTTGACACCATTGATTTCGGCAGCTTTGTATCAACTAAAGCTATTCCGCAAATGCGGGATACCGCTGAGGTTTTAAGTATGCTCGATCTGAGCACTACCAGGTCAAAACTGCTGGCGATTATCGCTAACTATCGCGGCGCCGAAGAGGCGGCAAAACATACGGAGATAACGTACCTGGGCTTTCCCTTTTCTATTTCTGAAACATTTCAAAGGCGGAATACTAATTCAGGCATTGATGAATCTTTTGATACCGTTAAACGTGTAAATCAACTTTGTTCAGGCAGCAATAAGCGCTTACTGGTTTACTTATCGATGGGTTTTGGCAATCCTTATGGAGACGAATGGAATATTGAAATAATAAACAAATGGGCCGGAAAGCTAATAGATGAAGGCGTATATGATATCGCGTTAGCCGATACTATCGGTATAGCTACACCCGAGCAGATCTCGTCAATTTATCCATCTCTTTGCAGCAATTTTTCAAAAGCATCATTTGGCATTCACCTGCACTCGACACCGGACAAATGGCATGAAAAGGTAAATGCGGCTTACGAAAGCGGCTGCCGTAATTTTGATACCGCCATAAAAGGATATGGCGGGTGCCCGATGGCCGCAGATGAGCTTACAGGCAATATTGCAACTGAAAACCTGGTCAGTTATCTTGAATCGCGGAATGTGCCTACAGGGCTTAATATGGGAAAGTTTAGGGAAGCTATGGACTACGCCGATACTATATTTGGCTGATTAAGCTCGGAGCGTGTTCATTGGATTGATTATTGAACTCTATAGACCATTTTATAGTGCTTCATGCCCGCTTCTTCAAATTCATCGCCAACTTTTTCAAAGCCGAGCTTATCATATAAACCGGTGGCGTGGCTTTGCGAATGCAGGTAGATACAGGTATCTTCCTGGGGTAAGTCCTCTAAAACTGCTTTAACCAGGGCCTGCCCTATCCCTAATCCGCGATATTTTTTCAATACGGCAAACCGCTCCAGCTTTATGCCTTTATCTGTTTTACGCCAGCGGGCTGCGCCGGCTGGGTCATCATTAACTGTTGCTAAAAAGTGAGTAGAGATGTCATTGCCTTCTGTTTCCAGGTCTGGCGGGCAATTTTGCTCATCAACAAATACTTCGTAACGTATGGCGAAGGCCTTTCTTAAGTCGCCGGGATCAGTTATTTTGTTTGCTTTTAACGTCGCGGCCATTTTTGTACGATTTCCTTAGCTTAAAGCTGTTTACCTTGTTAGAGTTATTTTCCTCGGCGGCATCAATTGAATGGGTACAGGTGATGTCGCCTTCCTTTTCGGCTAAGTTACTTAATCGTACATAAAATCTGCTCAAGTGGTCGAGCTCTTTTTCGGTAAGATCTTCAATATTTACCATGCGGTTACTTGTACCCTGGTGAGACGCGATCAACTCGTTTAATTTCAAATGAATTGCCTTGGAATCCTTATTTTGAGACTTTTGGATCAGAAACACCATTAAAAAGGTAACTATCGTTGTACCTGTGTTGATGATCAGCTGCCAGGTGTCAGAGTAGTTAAACACAGGCCCGGTAACTATCCATATTACGATAACACTTGCGGCGATTATAAATGCCGCCGAACTGCCGGTGGCGCTGGTAGCCCAATTGGCAAAACGTTCGAAGAGGTTCTTTTTCTTAGCCATTGCAGGTTTTTTAGCAACACAACCAAAAAAAAGCGCCGATGTTTGGTAACATCAGCGCTTTAGGGAATATTTCAGGTTGATTATGTTGAATTGAATTAGATTAAGTCGTCAATAAGCAGAAAAACTTATTCAACCCAGGTGCTCAACTGCTACAACTTGCTATTTACATCAATACAATTCAGATCACCAAAGGCAGTAGTAAGCCTTTTTACAAAATTTTCCTCGCCTTTACGTAGCCAAACGCGCGGGTCGTAGTATTTTTTGTTCGGCGAATCTTCCCCTTCAGGATTACCTATCTGGCTTTGCAGGTAACCTTCTTTTGATTTATAATAATCTTTTATGCCCTCCCAGAAAGCCCATTGCATATCGGTATCGATATTCATTTTAATGGCGCCATAAGAGATAGCTTCCCTTATTTCTTCCTGGCTTGAACCTGAACCGCCGTGGAATACGAAGTTGATAGGTTTTTCCGCAGCAAGATTAAATTTCTTCTTTACGTATTCCTGCGAGTTGTGTAATATTACCGGCTGCAATTTTACGTTACCGGGCTTATAAACACCATGCACGTTACCGAAAGCAGCTGCAACGGTAAAACGCGGACTAACCTTTGAAAGCTCTTCGTAAGAATAAGCCACGTCTTCGGGCTGGGTATATAAACGTGAACTGTCAACGTCGGAGTTGTCGACACCATCTTCCTCGCCACCGGTTACACCGAGTTCGATTTCGAGCGTCATGCCCATTTTGGCCATTCGGGCCAGGTATTTGGCTGAAATCTCTATATTTTCGTGGAGCGGCTCTTCAGAAAGATCAAGCATGTGTGATGAGAAAAGAGGCTTGCCGGTTTCAGCAAAAAATTTCTCGCCATGATCTAATAAGCCATCTATCCATGGCAATAGTTTCAGGGCTGCATGGTCGGTATGCAGGATAACTGCGACACCGTAATGTTCAGCCAACAAATGAACATGCTTTGCTGCAGAAACGCCGCCTAAAATGCAGGCCTGCAATTTTGAGTTATCTAATGATTTGCCGGCGTAAAACTGCGCGCCGCCATTTGACAATTGAATAATTACCGGAGAATTGACAGCTTTAGCTGTTTCCATAACAGCGTTAATGGTATTGGTACCGATAACGTTAACAGCAGGTAAAGCAAACTGGTGTTTTTTTGCGGCTTCAAATAGCTCCTGCACCTGGTCGCCATGCAAAACGCCTTTATAATTTTTTAATTCCATCTAAATTTATAATTCGATTTAACATTAATAGGGCCTCGAAGTTAGGACTTTAGTAATTAGTCTACAAACCAAATAGTATAATTTGCATATTCGTGATTAAATAAAGGTAAATTGCGTAAGTGTTAAAAATACACCCCAATAGAACCGTTGAATTTTGCTTTTTGCAATTTAAAAGCAGTAGTTACGAGCTTAAGAATCCAGATTTTTATTACGGGATATCGCAACGGACAAACCTGGTTTACTTACTTGACACCTCAAAAATAAATATAGCGTAATTATTACTTTAAAACCGGAGTTTTTTTCTCCGGGCTGTAAGGGCGACCTGTATTGTCATTAAAAAAGCTTCAATAAGCGTTTATTTATCCTGCCGATCAAACCCGGGCCTTCATAAATAAAACCGGTATATAACTGCACCAGGGAAGCGCCGGCATTTAGTTTCTCAATAGCATCCTCTGCGGAATGTATCCCCCCTACACCGATAATCGGGAAGGCTCCGTTTGATTTTTGATGTAAATAGCTGATGACTTCTGTTGAGCGCTTGGTTAAAGGCTTGCCACTTAGCCCTCCGGCTTCGCTTTTAAGTTTATCCGGAGACTTTAATCCCTCGCGGCTGATGGTGGTATTTGTCGCGATTATACCGGCTATGCCCGTTTGATGAACAATCCCGACAATATCATCCAACTGCTCATCGGTTAAATCGGGCGCTATCTTTAGTAGAATGGGTCTGCTGATCTCATTCTTTTTATTGCGGCTCTGCAGGGTATTCAACAATTCCATCAAAGGTTCTTTTTCCTGGAGGGCACGCAAGCCGGGCGTGTTAGGCGAGCTTACATTCACCACAAAATAGTCCACCACATCAAAAAGCCGGTCGAAGCATTTAATGTAGTCGCTTACGGCATCTTCATTTGGCGTGACTTTGTTTTTACCGATATTGCCGCCAATGATCAGGCCTTTTTGTCCGGCCTTTGTTTTGCGGAATGCGGCCAGCCGCTGTGCCACCACATCGACACCAAGATTGTTAAAACCCATACGGTTGATCAGTGCGCTGTCTTTAGGCAGCCTGAACATGCGCGGTTTGGGATTGCCAGGCTGCGGTAAAGGCGTTACCGTTCCTACCTCCACAAAACCGAAGCCAAGGTTAGCCATCTCCCCCATCATTTCGCCATTCTTGTCAAAGCCTGCAGCCAGCCCCACAGGGTTCCTGAACGTAAGTCCAAAGACTTCGCGTTTAAGCCTGCCATCCTCCACATCCCAAATTACACGGCTCAAAGCTGCTCCGCCCGGGAAACGGTTAAAGCGCTTTAAATTGGCGGTGACCCAATAGTGCACCCGCTCCGGGTCGAATTTGAAAAGCAGTGGCTTAATGAGTTGATACATGCTGCGAAGGTAGGAGTTTTGACGGAAGTCCGAAAGTCTATAGCTACCAACCCATCGCCGATTGTAACAAGCCTGATAGCTATACCTATCATCAATCAACACTCATCAGATTTATTATCTTAGCCAATTATTACTCCGGCCTATTGTCTCCGGACAAACGACTCTAAGAACCATCAACTATGAATTCAAACTCAACCCGCCGCTCATTCGTCAAAACAGCCTCAATAGGCACGTTAGCTTCGATGGCTTTATCCCTGCCTGCAATTGTAAAAGCTGCAGTTAGGGAAAGTGGTTTTAAAAAAATCAGGCTGGATAAGGACGATGTGATTCTTTTCCAGGGAGACTCGATCACCGACTGGGGCCGCGACCACAGTAAAACGATCCCAAATGATACCGGTACGCTGGGAACTGGCTATGTATTGCTGACGACCGGCCAATTGCTGATAAAATACCCTGAGCTGAACCTGAAGGTGCATAACCGCGGCATCAGCGGTAACAAAGTTTACCAATTGGCTGAGCGCTGGGATGTGGACGCGCTAAACATCAAGCCAAATGTATTAAGTATCCACATCGGTGTAAATGATTTCTGGCATACCCTTACTAATGGCTATACGGGCACCATTGACAACTACATCAACGATTATCACGCCCTGCTTGACCGTACTAAAAAAGCACTGCCCAATGTTAAATTAGTTATATGCGAACCCTTTGGTGTTAAAGGCGTAAGTGCTGTAAATGATAAATGGTATCCAACGTTTGATTTGTTTCGCAAAGCCGCAAAAGATGTTGCTAAAGAATATGACGCCGCTTTTGTGCCATACCAGGCAGCATTTGATAAAGCGCTCGAGCTGGCGCCAGGCAACTACTGGACACTGGATGGTGTTCATCCAAGTATTGCAGGGGAGGCACTGATGGCAAGGACGTGGATGGAAAGCGTAGCTTAGCGGCAAAGGGTAAAGACGAAAAGCTGAAAAGCATAGTCTGAAATTCATCCGCCGCCGTTTACCTTTCAGCTTTCGCCTTTCACCCTTTTCCCTCAAAAAACGTATCTTTGCGGCCGAAATGATAGCGATAAATAACCTTACGTTCGAGATTGGTGCGCGGGCCTTATATGATGAAGCTAACTGGCACATAAAACCGGGCGAGAAAATTGGCCTTATAGGCGCAAATGGTACCGGTAAAACTACCCTGCTAAAAATGATTGTTGGTGAATATACGCCAACCTCGGGCACCATTTCGATGGCGAAGGATCTGACCATTGGTTACCTTAACCAGGATTTGCTGTCGTACTCGTCTGATAAAAACATCCTGCACGTAGCTATGGAGGCCTTTGAGCGCCAGAATCAGCTGCATGATGAGATAGAAAAAATATTAAAAAAGCTGGAAACCGATTACGACGAAGACCTGCTGCATAAGCTGAGCGACAAGCAGCATGAGTTTGAAGCGCTGGACGGTTACAATATTGAATACAAGGCACATGAGATATTGGCGGGCCTGGGTTTTAGCGAAGCTGACACCCATCGCAAACTGGCCGAGTTTTCAGGCGGTTGGCGCATGCGTGTTATGCTGGCGAAAATATTATTACAAGCACCGGACATCCTGCTGCTGGATGAGCCTACCAACCACCTGGATTTACCCTCTATTCAATGGCTGGAAGATTACCTGAAAGCTTTTGAAGGCGCTATAGTTATTGTATCACACGACCGCTGGTTCCTGGATAAAGTAATTAACCGCACAGTAGAATCGCGCAAAGGTAAATTGACTGTTTACGCAGGCAACTATTCCTTCTACCTGGAAGAGAAGGCGCTGCGCGAAGAAATACAGCGCGGTGAGTACAAAAACCAACAGCAAAAAATAAAGCAGGAAGAGCGTTTGATAGAGCGTTTCCGTGCGAAGGCATCCAAAGCAAAAATGGCCCAGTCGCGCATAAAGGCGTTAGACAAACTGGAGCGCGTTGACGATGTAGATGACGATAATCCGACTGTAAATTTCACCTTCCGCTTCAGCAAGCAGTCCGGCCGCCATGTGGTTACGCTTAGCGATATCACCAAAAAATATCCTGCGATAGATATTTTGAACCACGCGGAGGCGCTGATTGAGAAGGGCGACAAAATTGCCTTAATTGGCGCAAACGGTAAAGGTAAATCAACCCTGCTGCGCATTATTGCCGGCGCAGATAAAGAATTTAGCGGCAAAGCCGAAACAGGGCATAATGTAACACAGACGTTCTTTGCACAGCACCAACTGGAAGCATTGCACCTTGAAAATACGGCATTGCAGGAACTGCAATCATTTGCACCAAAGCACTCGGAAACTGAATTACGTACCATCCTGGGTTCGTTCCTGTTCACCGGCGACGATGTGTTTAAGAAAATCAAAGTACTATCGGGTGGTGAGAAATCGCGCGTGGCACTGGCGAAAGCTCTTACTGCTGATGCCAATTTCCTGGTACTGGATGAGCCTACCAATCACCTGGACATACAGTCGGTTAACATTTTGATACAGGCCCTGCAGCAGTACGAGGGTACGCTCATCGTGGTATCGCACGACCGGTATTTTCTCGACAATGTGGCCAATAAGATCTGGTTTATAGAGAACCAGCAGATCAAGGAATACCCGGGTACCTACCGCGAATACGACGAATGGTATGCCAAACGTAAAATTGAAAACAAAAACAGCACGCCTCCGCCGCCACCAAAAAAAGAAGAAAAAAAGGAGCCTGCTCCTGTTAAAACACAGCCGTCAGAAAACAAGCACCAGCAACTAAAAAAGCTGAACCAGGATTTGAGCAAAATGGAAGAGCAGATTGCCACGCTTGAAAAAGAAGTAAAAGCGCTGGAAGCGCAACTGGCTGATGAGAAGCTTTACAACGATGTGGCGAAGATGAAAGAGATTAACACCAGCTACGATAAAAAGAAAATGGAGCTTGGCCATGTGCAATTGCAATGGGAGACGCTGGCAGAGCAGATAATGGAGTTAGAAGCGTAGCTGGATTTCGGGAAGGCGGAATCCCGGTTTCGGATTTTAACATAAAGGCAAAAGGTTTGCGATGAGCAAGCCTTTTTTAGATTTATTTTTAATTTCGACGATATAATATGTGTTGGAATATGGAAACTAATAAAGCAAGCACCTTAAATAATCTGCCATTACAAGCAATAGCGAAGCAACCTCGTCGCTACAACTTGCGGATAGTGCATGAAAATGAGGCTGCTTCATCGTTCCTCCTCGCAATAATAAAGTTTGGGATTTTAACAATTGCTTTGGGGTTCATAAATCTAAGGTCATTCGCTCAACCCTATACCGACAGCGTCTATCGTCACGAAATAAAAAGCGTTGAGTTTTATAATACAGCCAAAAAGGCATCTTTTCCCATCATCCCGTTAAATTCCGGTGAAACCGTAACACTTGGTTTTGATAACCTTAAAGGCGGATCCGTAAACTATCATTATACCATCGAGCATTGCGATGCCGACTGGAATTCATCCAACTTATCCACAGCCGATTACCTGAAAAATTACAATGATGACAGGCTGGACAACTATAGTTACTCGACAGCAACCGTTCAAAAATACACGCATTACGAACTGAAACTGCCGAATGAAAATATCGCCCCCAAAATCCCGGGGAACTATATTTTAAAAGTTTACGAAGACAGCGACCCAACCAGGCTGGTGCTTACGAGAAAATTATATGTAGTTAATCCTAAGATCGGCCTGGTGGCCGAGGTTGTGCCATCCGTTGATAATGCTACCCGGCAAACCAATCAAAAAATAAACTTTACCCTCGATTACGGCAGTCAACGGGTGCAAAACCCTAACCGGGAGATCCGTGTCGTGGTTATGCAAAATAACCGTCCGGAAACAGCTGTAATGAACAGGCAGCCGACGTATATCCGGGGTTCGCAGCTGATTTACAGTGATGTTACAATTAACGATTTTCCGGCCGGAAACGAGTTCAGGCATTTTGACACCCGTACGCTTAAACTCAATTCGCAGAATATCCAGCATATTTATCGCGATACAGCCAACACGGTACTGATGTTAACCGACCCCGACCGGAGCCGGGGAAACTACACACTGGAGTATGATCTCGACGGCAATTATTACATTCTGAACCAGGATGGCACAGACCCCCGCATCGATGCTGATTACGCACACATGCTATTCAGCCTTTCCACACCAAAGCAGCCCAATGCAGGTTCGCCATATATTGTGGGGCGCTTTAATGATTACAAACTGGACGCTAACAGCAGACTTGCCTTTGATGCCAACCTGAATAAGTACGTAACCAACATCTTCTTAAAGCAGGGCGTTTATGATTACGCCTATGTTTGGGTGGATAAAACAGGCAAAGCTGGCATTACAACACTTGAGGGCAGCTATTTTGAAACCGAAAATGAATACCAGGTACTGGTGTATTACAAACCTGCCGGCGCCCGTTGGGAAGAGTTAGTTGGCTACACGGCACTAAGTTCGGTTAAGAAGTGATGCTATCTCTTCCAGTCACCCTATAACGCCTACGGGGTCTGAAATCACACACAAAGTAATAATTATCTCAAAATCAATAAGTTAAATAGATTTCACCAGAATTAACAAAGGTTTCAGGTGCAACCCAACCCGAAACCTTTAAACAGTTAACTATCAATAACTTACATCATGGTTACAGTTTTATTCTGTAAACCCTCTGTAAACCATCCTCTTCACAGGTCTCCATCCCAATACGGCGAGATATGGACAGGATAGATGCCCGCCGTCAGCTTGTGAATTTTCGCTGAAGACAATCTCACGTTTTCGCCCGCAAAGGAAAGTACAAGCCGGATATCTAATTTCTCACCAAGCATTAATTAATTCCCCAAAAAGTACAAAAAGAACTCTTTCCTGTAAAAAATCGGGCCGCTACCAAAAACTTTTGGCTTAGTTATTTGATTATATTAGAAAACTAAATCATAGCTAACTCTTGAAAAACTTATACCATTGGAACGATTTGGACGAATAGCCCTGAAAACCATACTGTGGATTATTGGTAGTTTACTTTTCCTGGTACTGCTCATAGTCATTTTAATACAGGTTCCAGCCGTTCAAAATTTAGTAAAAGATAAAGCCGTTTCCTTTATACAAGGTAAAATTCATACACCTGTAAACATTGGCCATATCAGCCTTGGACTGCCAAAGCTTCTGGTGCTTGAAAATGTTTACTTTGAAGATCAGCACAAAGATACCCTTATCGCCGGCGAAAAGCTAAAGGTGGACATCAGCATGCTGCAATTGTTCCATCACAAGGTTGAAATCAACGAAATTAACCTGCAGGGAGTTACTGCCAATGTAAGCCGCGGCGCCGACAGTGTTTTCAACTTCGACTATATCATCAAAGCGTTTGCCGGAGAGCAAAAAAAAGAGGTAAAGCCAACTGACACGGCTTCGGCGATGAAGTTTTCGTTGGATAAAATTATCCTGGACAAAATAAACATCAGCTATAAAGACAAGACTACCGGCAACGATGTAAAATTCGTTCTTGGCCATTTTGATACCCGCATTAAGGATTTTGATATGGACAAAATGAAGTTTACCATACCAAAGATCACACTTTCAGATGTCGACGCCCGGATCATCCAGACGCCATTGGGCTCGTCGATAGCAAAGGCTGCTACCGTAGATACTGCTACAACGCCAATTAACATGATGCTTGATCTGGGTACTATTGATATATCTAAAATAAAGGTGGATTACCGGAGCAAAGAAATGAGCAGCAAGGTTGATCTCGGGAAATTTTTGGTAGAGATGGACAAGCTCGACTTAAAGAACCAAATCGTCGGGATTAAGAACATCGAATTGAACGATACTAAAGCGGGCATCGTTTTCACTAAGCCGGAGACTGTTAAAAAGGCTGTAGATAAAACGGTTAAAAAACTGGACACGCTGATAGCCAAACCGTCAAGCGGCAAAGGCTGGCGGGCCAGCCTGGCTAAGCTGAGTTTCAGCAATGATAATATCGTTTTTGACAATGATGCGCAGAAACCGCTGGCTAAAGGGCTCGATTTCGCCCACATGGATATTCGTAATCTCAATTTAGCTGCAGAAGATATTGCCTATAGCCCTGATACGATGAAGGGAAAAATAAACGAGTTTACTTTCAGCGAAAAGAGCGGCCTGGCAATTAAAAAATTCCATACCGGTTTTTTGTACGGGCCGAAAAGCTCATACCTGAAAGACCTGCTTTTAGAAACCCCACAAACTGTTATACAAAAGGAATTGCAAGTGAGCTATCCGTCCATTGAATCGCTAACAAAAGATCCTGGCCAGTTGTATGTTAATGCTAATCTTGATGGCAGCAAGCTTGGTTTAAAAGATATTTTGTTATTGATGCCAGCCATGGCTGATATGGAACCTTTTAAACATTCGCCGAATGAAGTTTTGAGGATTGATGGCCGTGTTATTGGCAAGGTAAACGACCTGAAGATACCAGGCCTTGAAGTGAGGGGGTTAAGCAACACACATCTGAAAATGTCGGCGAATATGAAGGGCCTGCCGAACATGAATAAAGCCTTTTTCGACGTAAATATCGATGACCTCACCACCAGTCGTGCAGATATCGGCAAACTGGTGGCAGCGAATATGATTCCTTCGTCAGTCAGCATCCCTGCCAGCCTGAAGCTAAAAGGCGCCTTTAAAGGTACTATGTACGACTTTAAGACTAAAATGGCCCTTCGTTCAACTTATGGCGCCGTTGATTTGGATGCCACCATGAAAAACCGGAACCATGCCGGGCGTGAAGTTTATTCGGCAAATATAAAAGCGAACAATCTGAATGTTGGCGCACTCACCAAACAGCCGCAAACAGTTGGTACTGTTACGCTGTCTGCCAATATTAAAGGCGTGAGCCTCGATCCTAAAAAAGCCAGCCTGCAATTTAGCGGAAATGTCGCCAATGCGTACGTAAAAGGTTATACCTATAAAAACCTGGTAATGAAGGGCACTGCCCACGATGGCAACTACACAGCAAAAGCCACCATGAAAGACCCCAATATTACATTTGCAATGGATGGCAAGGCAGATATGAACAAAAAATACCCATCCGTAGCGGCCAACCTGCAATTAGACAGTATCAATTTAAAAAACCTCAATTTCACAAAGGGCGACATGCGCATACATGGCAATATTATTGCCGACGTGCCTACTGCTGATCCGGATTACCTGAACGCTAAAATACGGGTAACCAACCTGCTCGTTGCTCAAAAAGACCAAACTATAAAGCTTGATACCATCAGCCTTATATCAACTGCAAATGCCGATAGCAGCACCCTGCGCCTGAAAGCGCCAATGCTTAGCGCGCACCTGGCCGGAAAATATAAGCTGACGGAGATAGGCCCGGCCATGCAGGATCTGATTAATAAATACTATAATACCAGCCTTGCTTCTAATACCACGGCGCCGAGATACTCGCCTCAAAATTTTCGCTTTGATATGCGGCTGGTTAAAACAAATATTACAGAAAAATTTGCACCAGATTTAAAGCGGCTGGACCCTGTATTGATTAACGGCCATTTCGATAGTCAGGCCGGCGACCTTACTATCAATGGTTCGATGCCTAAAATCATTTATGGCGCCAACGTAGTTAACAATGTGTTGCTGGCCGTTAACACAAAAAATAACGCGCTTAATTATAGTGTGACTGCAGATGAAGTAAAGGCATCATCGAGCATCGATTTATTGTACACCAGCCTTACCGGCAGCGCCCAGAACAATAAAGCAAACCTTAGCCTGCAAATAAGAGACGCCGCCAAAAAAGAACGCTACCGCATTGCCGGGGTTTTCAGTATTTTGCCAGGCGAATACCAGTTTAGCTTTTTGCAGGATGGCTTGTTGCTGGATTACGTACCCTGGGCGGTTAATGCTAACAATGCGCTGCAATTCGGCAGCAAAGGCATAATGGCGCGCGACTTCTCGATCACTAACAGCAACCAGGTGTTAAGCATCAATAGCGACACCCAGACATTCAATGCGCCAATAACCGTAAACTTTAAAAACTTTAAGATCGAAACGTTCACCAAAGCCGCCAAACAAGATTCGCTGCAGGTAGGCGGTATCATTAACGGCGATGCGCATATCAGCAACTTCCAGGCATCGCCGGTGTTTACCGCGGCGCTGAATGTAGATAATTTTAATTTCAAAGGTGACACCGTAGGCAATATTGCGCTTAAAGTAAATAACCAAACCGCTAATGCCTATGCTGCTGATGTTACCATTACCGGCAAGGGTAACCAGGTGAACCTGACGGGTCTGTATTATACGGCGCCGGAAAGCAAGATAGACATGTCGCTGAATATCATCAGCCTGAAGATGAAAAGCATAGAAGGCTTTAGCTTTGGCAGCATACGGCGGGCAAGCGGCGACATTACCGGGCAATTACGCATAACAGGAACACCGTCTGCTCCTGTCGTCAGGGGTGATGTAAACTTTAACAAAGTGGGCTTTAATGTATCCATGCTGAACTCCTATTTTACTATGCCGAATGAAAAAATAACTTTCAATAATGATGGCATTTTGTTTGATGATTTCACTATGGTCGACTCGCTCGGTAACAAGGCCGTGGTAACCGGAACACTGTACACCAAAACCTTCACCGACTTTAAGTTTGGCATAGATATTAATGCCAACAATTTCCGTGCGGTAAACTCAACCCGGGAAGATAACAAACTATACTATGGCAAGCTGTTTATCGACACGCGTATCCGTATACGGGGTAACATGACCAAACCTGTAGTGGACGCCAATCTTACCGTAAATGATAAAACGGATATGACGTTCGTTTTACCGCAGAATGACCCGGGCATAGAAGACAGGAAGGGTGTTGTGGAGGTGATAAATCCAAATGCCCCGAAACTGGATTCCATATTACTGGCCAAACAACTTGATTCGCTGAGAAAATCAGATGTTACCGGCTTGGATGTAACGGCTAATGTCAATATAAACAAAAACGCCAAATTCACAATTGTGGTTGACGAAAGAAACGGAGACGTTGTTGACATACAAGGTGAAGGTCATTTAAATGGAGGTATTGACCCAAGCGGAAAAATTAACTTAACCGGCACTTACACAGTTAACAAGGGCTCGTACAACCTGGCTTATGCTACCGTTAAGCGTAAGTTTAACTTTAAACCGGGCAGTACCATTACCTGGACCGGCGACCCAACCAGCGCCAATATCAATTTAACAGCGGTTTATGTGGCTAACGTCCCTCCTATTGATTTGGTAAGCGACCAGCTAGGCGGCGAACAGAATGCAACTATGTATAAGCAAAAGTTGCCTTTTAACGTCGATCTGCGCTTACAAAACGAGTTAATGAAGCCAGATATCAGTTTTGATATCGTACTACCCGACAGCACCTATACGGTATCGCCTGATGTGATATCCACTGTCAACACCCGTCTTTCACAAATACGAACTGACCCCAACGAGCTGAATAAACAGGTGCTTGGCGTATTGGTGCTTGGGCACTTTATAGGCGACAATCCATTCCAGAGCCAGGGCGGCAACGCGGGTATTGGCGGGGCTATACGAAATAGTGTTAGCAGTTTATTGTCTGACCAATTGAATAAATTGGCCGGAAACCTGATAGGCGGCGTACAGCTGAGCTTCGATCTTACCTCCGGGGAGGACTATTCAACAGGCACGGCGCAGAACCGGACGGACCTGAATGTCGGGCTGTCCAAGCAGTTTCTGAATGACAGGCTAACGGTAACGGTGGGTAACAATTTTAATCTGGAAGGACAAAATGCACCTGGTCAAAAATCCACTGATATTGCCGGCAATGTATCCGCCAATTATAAGATAACCAAGGATGGCCGCTACATTGTAAGGGTTTACCGCCGCGACCAATTTGTTGTAGTAGAGGGGCAGGTAATAGAAACAGGCATTGGTTTCACCATCACCTATGAGTATAACCGCTTTAAGGAACTTTTCAGGCGAAGGAGTCCAGAGGAGCGCCGGTTGCGGAAAAAGTACAGGGAAAAGCAAAAGGAAGAAAAGAAAGAAAAAAAGGAAGCGGATAGAAAAGCCGATTCCACCGCAAAGCCGGTGCCCACACCCGAAGAAATACAGAAGACATCACACTAACCTATGGCAAAGTTTAGATATATTTTTATTTTTTTGGCCCTTTTGGCGAGCGCCTGCAGTAACACGAAATACCTTGCGCCCAACCAAAAACTTTATACCGGCGGCGAAATAAAGATTGAGGACAAGGATATAAAGAAAAGCGATGCAAAGGAATTAAAAGAAGACCTTAATGCTCTGTTAAGGCCGCAGCCCAATAGCAGTATACTGGGTTTAAGGTTTAAGCTCTGGGTTTACAATAAAACCCGCACCAACAAAAAAACCGGTCTTAAACACTACCTGAACACGCATATCGGCGAACCGCCGGTTTTGGTAAGCAGTGTTGATCTGGAAAAAAACAGCAGCATATTACAAAACCGCCTGCAAAATGTAAGCTATTTCCTGGCACAGGTAGCCGGCGACACCATCAGCAAAGGTAAAACTGCCAAAGCGGTGTACACCGTTCATGCAGGACCGTCTTATCACTACCGGTCTATTACATTCCCTAAATCAAATGATGATCTGGATACTGCTGTTGCCGGCACATCGGCCAATAGCCTGCTAAAAGCAGGGGATAAATACAACCTGGATGTTATTAAAAATGAGCGTATACGAATAGATGCCCGGCTGAAGGAAGAGGGTTTTTTCTATTTCGCACCTGAAGACCTGATTATGCGCTACGACAGCACAGTTGCAAATCACCAGGTGGATATGTTTGTAAAGGTTAAAGATGCCACACCAGACGAGGCCCGCTGGATCTACAAGATCAGGGATATTTATGTATACCCTAAATTTTCTCTCAGGGATACTGCAAATAAGCTGGATTCGGCTGTAAAATACCGTTGGTATAATGTTATCGACCCAAAGAAAACGGTGCGTCCTTTTGTTTTTAAAAATAGTGTCCTGCTTCACCCGGGCGATACCTATAACCGCACCAAACATAATGCTTCATTAAACCGGATGATCAATCTCGGCCCGTTCAGCTATGTAAAAAACCGGTTTGAAGATGTTACGCCCGACTCGCCATTTCTTGATATTTATTACCAGTTAACACAGTATAAACGCAAAGCATTATCGGTGGATTTGCTTGCACGGCAAACCTCTGCTTACTATAACGGTACCCAGGTAAACCTGAATTTTAAAAACAGGAATACCTTTAAAGGTGCAGAGTTATTTTTACTTACTTTATTTGCCAGTACCGATTTACAGTTTGGCGGTACCGGGAACGGTTATAACATTTATCAGTTTGGTATACAGCCAAGCATATCATTCCCAAGATTTGTGGGGCCATTAAACTTTAGCACGGAGAATGCCTTTATACCGCATACTATACTGACGGGTGGGTATACGTTGGTTAACCGAACGAAACTATACAACTTGAATTCTTTTAACGCATCGTTTGGTTACTCATGGAAACCCGATCTGCATAAGCAGCATGATTTAAATCTCTTTAATTTAACATATGTGGATGCTGCGAGTGTTAGCCAGCTTTATAAAGATAGTATTGCAAAGACCCGAAACCCCGCGCTGGCGCATGTTATCAATAATCAGTTTACGTTTGGCCCGTCTTATTCGTATACCTTCAATAACAACACAGACGATTCACGGACTAACTCTATTTATTACAATGGCAAAGTAAGCGAATCCGCGAGTTTGCTGGGCCTGATAATGGGCGCTGATACGGTAGCCGGCAAGGTTAAAAAGGTATTTGGCACACCATTTAATCAATATGTAAAGCTGGAAAACGATTTACGTTATTATCATAAGTTTACTCCCGGCTTAAAATTCGCTACGCGGCTGCAGGTTGGCGTCGGACTCTCTTACGGTAACTCAACAATGCTGCCATACAGTCAGCAATTTTTCATCGGTGGCCCTAACAGCCTGCGTGGTTTCCAGGCGCGTTCGCTCGGGCCGGGCGCTTATGTATTGCCGCCAAGCTTGAACAAAGGCAATAACTTCCTTGCTGACGAGTCAGGTGATATAAAGATTGAAGCCAATGCCGAGTTCAGACCGAAGTTATTCAGCATAGTTGAAGGAGCATTGTTTGTCGATGCGGGAAATATCTGGCTGCTGCGGCCTAATAAGCTGCAGCCATCCGCTGCCTTTGGATCCAATTTTATTAATCAAATGGCTGTAGACGCCGGCTTCGGATTCCGTTTTAATCTTACCGTATTGGTGTTACGTACTGATTTTGGTTTTCCTTTAATAAAACCTGAATTACCGGCCAGCCAACGAACAGTAATTGACGGCATAGACTATACTAACGCCAGGTGGCATGGCGCAAACATGATATTTAACCTGGCTATCGGTTATCCGTTTTAATACTATTTCCGCAAGTTGAATGGTGTATAGACGACGAAGTTACAATTGGATTAAATGCTTTAAATCTCAAGTTGCAAACGATCAAAATCCCTGCCTTTTAAAAATAATATCATCCCGGCTCCTTCTGTTCAATTTTACCTATAAATTTGCGAACTGGTTAATAATTGGGGACTGCTTGTTTGTGTTTCGCTAAAACTTAATAGCTGCAGGAATCGTAAAAGTTAACCGCTGATACTTTTATATAATGATAAGCGCTATTATGTTCATGCCGAAACCTGTCAGATATACATGAATACCCCTGCAAAGAATATACCCATTACAATAGCGGCACTAATAGTAATAGTGACGGGAGGGGTAGTGATGTGCGGGTGGATTTTTGATGTGCCGGCATTACAAACCATTATACCGGGCTTTCTTGCAATGAAGTTTAACCCGGCCCTCTGTTTTGTTTTATTAGGCAGCTCACTGTTACTGACACTGCCCCGGCAGCAGAAGTATTATCCAGCTTCTTTCTTTATTTTATCTTCTCTTGCTTTTATTATCAGCCTGCTCACGCTTCTTCAGGACTTGTTTCATTTTAATGCAGGCATTGACCAGCTTTTTATAAGTGATCAAACGCCGGTATCATCACTGTTGCCATTTCCGGGCCGAATGGCGTTTAATGCATCTTTAAGTTTTACATTGCTGGGTGCTGGTTTTCTTTTAAGCAGGCAAAAAAGTCAGCTTTTCACTTTTATATCCCAGTTCCTGTTCCAGATCGTCGTCATCTTTTCAGCTATTGCACTAATAGGCTATTTATATGGCTCTGTATTATTCCACACGCTGTTTTACATCACGTCGATGGCTATACATACGGCAGTTTTGTTTTTTATTTTGTCTGTCGCCGCATCGTTGCTCAACCCATCTATTGGTATCAGCAGGCTGTTTACGGGCTGGCAGATAGGTAACCAGATGGCGCGCCGGCTATATGGGCTAATTGTACTGATGGTAATACTTACCGGGGCTTTAGGAGTTCATTGGCGATCGCCGACAGGCATGTTTTCATTCGAGACAGTGGTGTCATTGTTAGCTGTTGGGTTTTTACTGGTAAGCCTGGCAGTTATATGGCATACGGCTAAGTGGCTTAATAAAATTGATGACGGGCGATCGGAAGCTGAAGAAAAAATAAGAGAAATGAATGCCGGTCTCGAAAAAATGGTTCAGCAGCGGTCGGCCGAAATTCAAAGAAGCGAAGAAAAATATCATTCGCTCATTGAGCAGGCATCTGATACCATTTATGTGCTCGATACTGATGGCCGGTTTACTGACGTAAATGCCAGTATGTGTAAAATGACTGGTTATAGCCGCGAGGAATTGCTGCTAATGAATATAAGAGATATTGTTGACCCCAATGAACAGAAGACCGATCCTCTTCCCGACCGGATGGATAATAGCTGGAAGCCGGTTATACGCGAACGTACGTTCAGGCATAAGGATGGAACTCTTTTTACTGTCGAGGTAAATGTTAAAAAGTTTACGGATGACCGTATCATGGTTATAGCCCGCGACGTTACCGACCGCAAACGAATGGAGACAGAACTTCGGGAAGCTGAACTAAAATTCAGGACGATTGCCGAAAAATCAATCGTCGGCGTTTATATTGTTAAGAATGGGCGTTTTACTTACGTGAACCCCCGATTTGCGGAGGTATTTGGTTATGAGCCGGCCGAAATGGTAGATACTTTTGATATCGAACAGATATTTGACGAAAGTTACCGCGCCATTGCCAACGAAAACGTTAGGCGCAGAATAAAAGGCGAGATAGAAAGTATACATTACGAGGCGAAAGGCCATAAAAAAGACGGAACTTCAAATTGGGTTGAATATTATGGCAGCAGGGCGATGATCGGCGGCGAGCCGACGATCATTGGTTCAATGATAGATGTTACCGAACGAAAAAAAGCGGAAGAAGAGCTTAAATCGTCCGAGCAAAAATATAAGTTGCTGTTCGACAGTAATCCCATGCCGATGTGGATGATATCGAAGGAAGACCAATCGATAATTGCGGTGAACGACGCGGCCGCCAGGCATTATGGTTACGAAAAAGAGGAATTGTTGCACATGAATGCAAGGGCGCTTCGCCCTAAAGAGGATCATAGCCTGCAACTGGAGGGATACCGCCGGGAAATGCCCGGCAGTGAAAGTCCGGTTATTGTAAGACATCTTAAGAAAGATGGCACCCTGATGTATGTCAATATAATTGCACATGACATTATATTTGAAGGTAAACCTGTCCGGCTGTCGCTCACCAACGACATTACCGGGAAATTAAAAGCTGAAGAGGCGCTAAGAAAATCAGAAGCCAACCTGCAGACAATTTTAAACACAACTGATACTGCTTATGCACTTTTTGATATTGATTTAAAAGTACAGGCATTTAATCAGAAAGCCATTGAATTTGTTAAACAGCAATACCATCATGACCCGGAAAGCGGCGACCGTTTGGCAGATTATTTCCCGGCAGAAAGGTTCCCTCAGTTCGAAGGCTTTGCAAAAGAAGTTTTAAGCGGCAACAATATCAATTATGAAATAGATTACCCGCAACCCGACGGCAGCAAATGCTGGTACTATGTGCGGCTGTTCCCGATCACCAATAACAAAAAAGAAATATTAGGCATGATGATGGCGCTGTATGATATTACCGAGCGCAAAAATGCCGAACAGGATTTAAAGACCGCCTACGGGCGCATACAAGACCATATCAACAGTATCAAGGATATGGCCTGGAAACAGTCGCACTTGATCAGAAGCCCGCTGGCCAATGTAAAAGGGCTTGTTATGATATTGAAGGAAGACCCATCAAGCCTCGAAATATTCGACCATATACAAAGTGAATTAAACAGAATGGATGCCATTTTAATTGAAATGGCGAAGGAAGCATCAGACCATGACTAACAAAACTATACCGGCCGCTGCCAAAAAATTTTCCATACCGTTGCAGATTATAGACCTGCACGAAGACGGCTTCCACCCGCTGCTGAATGTTAAAGTTTTCGGTAAGCGTTTCAAAGTAGTTTTAGATACCGGTGCGTCAAAAACCGCGTTCGATAAAACTATGCTCCTTGAAGCCTTTGCAGACGCAGTCTTAAACATAAGCGACCGCCTTTCAACCGGCCTTGGAACCAATACCATGGAATCATCGACTGCAATAATAAGCGACCTGCATGTAGGCAGATTACTAATAGATGAATTTGAGGTGGCTGTGCTTGATTTATCAACCATTAACCACGCCTATCGCCAGCTGGGGCACCCCGAAGTTCTTGGTGTTATCGGCGGCGATTTATTGATGAAGTATAAAGCCGTTATTGATTATGGAAAGGGGAAAATGTATTTGAGAAAATAAATTGCCAGTGTTAAACCATGTTCCAGTAACTTCCAGGGTTTCCGTTCATAGTTCCCGCTTGGGAATGCAATCCACTGTACGATCCATAAAAAAAGCCCTTGACGTTTTATAGTCAAGGACCTCGATTATTAAAGTTTAATTATTATTACGTATCTATTCTCGCGTATTTCGCATTTTTCTCGATAAACTCACGACGCGGACCTACCTCGTCGCCCATTAGCATGGAGAAGGTATGGTCGCATTCCGCGGCGTTTTCGATGGTAGCCTTTTTAAGAGTACGCGTCGCAGGGTTCATGGTAGTTTCCCAAAGCTGCTCAGCATTCATCTCACCCAAACCTTTATATCGCTGTATATGCACGCTGTCTTCCTTTCCGGCGCCCTTCAGGCGTTGAACCGCAGCATCGCGCTGTTCATCGTTCCAGCAATATTCAAATTCCTTACCCTTTTTCACCTGGTAAAGTGGCGGCGAAGCAACATACACATATCCGTATTCTATCAACTCCTTCATATAGCGGAAGAAGAAGGTTAATATCAGTGTGGTGATATGCGATCCGTCCACGTCGGCATCCGTCATGATGATGATTTTATGGTAACGGAGCTTTGTCATGTTCAGCGCCTTATCATCCTCCGGAGTGCCGATGCTCACGCCCAGCGCTGTAAACATGTTTTTTATCTCTTCGTTCTCATAAATCTTATGCTCCATGGCTTTTTCCACGTTGAGGATTTTACCCCTCAATGGCAAAATGGCCTGGTATTCGCGGTTACGTCCCTGCTTGGCAGTACCACCCGCTGAGTCACCTTCGACAAGGTAAAGTTCACAAAGAGACGCATCGCTGTTGGCACAGTCAGACAGCTTGCCTGGCAGACCGGAACCGCCCATAACGCTTTTGCGCTGCACCATTTCACGCGCCTTCCGTGCAGCGGCCCGGGCTGTGGCTGCCAAAACCACTTTGTTGACAATCATGCGGGCCTCGCGCGGATTTTCTTCCAGGTAATTACCTAATATTTCACCCACAGCAACATCAACAGCACCCATTACCTCGTTGTTGCCCAATTTAGTTTTGGTCTGGCCTTCAAACTGGGGCTCGGCAACTTTTACCGATACTACCGCAGTTAAGCCTTCGCGGAAGTCATCGCCTGAGATTTCAACTTTTACGTTTTTCAAAAGGCCTTCTTTCTCAGCATAAGCTTTCAGGGTACGGGTCAACCCCCTTCTGAAACCGGCTACGTGTGTACCTCCTTCGATCGTATTAATGTTATTTACGTAGGAGTGGACGTTCTCTGAATATGAGTCATTATATTGCAGCGACAGTTCAACCGGGATGCCCTGTTTGTTGCCATCAACATAAATCGGCTCGGGAATAATTGGCGTACGGGTACCATCAAGAAATTTAACAAACTCCCGTAATCCGCCTTCTGAATAAAACTCTTCGCCGTAAAACGTACCGTCCTCTTTGGTCTCCCGCTCATCGGTCAGGGTTAAGCGGATTCCTTTATTCAAATAAGCCAGCTCCCGTAAACGGGCTGCCAGTGTATCATATTTATATTCGGTGGTGACTGTAAATATCTCAGGGTCGGGCTGAAAAGTTTGTATAGTACCGGTTTTATCAGACACGCCGATTTCCTTTACATCAAACATCGGTTTACCGCGCTCATACTCCTGGGTAAATATTTTTCCTTCACGGTGAACGACGGTTTTAACATGGGTTGACAGCGCATTGACGCAGCTAACGCCCACGCCATGCAAACCACCGGAAACCTTATAAGTGTCCTTGTCAAACTTACCGCCTGCATGCAACACGGTCATTACGATTTCGAGTGCCGACTTACCTTCTTTTTTATTGATACCGGTCGGGATACCCCGTCCGTTATCTTTTACCGTGATGGAGTTTCCTTTATGAATGATCACATTGATGTCGGTACAATAGCCGGCTAAAGCCTCATCTATAGAGTTATCGACAACCTCGTAAACTAAATGGTGAAGACCTTTTACACCTGTATCGCCGATATACATCGACGGGCGCTTGCGCACTGCTTCCAGACCTTCTAAAACCTGTATATTATCCGCTGAATAATTTGATTTGTCCTGATTTTCTTCGCTCATATATGGTTAAAACAATAACCTTCAAAAATACGAAAAATCCGCGAAAAACCGCATTTGTGGATAAGTAATGGATGTGGAAAAGATGATGTACTGATGCAGATTTGATGGCCGGATTTTTTGTGTGCCGGTATGCGTGTGCCCGGTTCACACCATTCTTCTTAACAGAAATGTTTCGAACCATTTTTAAATCACCAGATCGTCCGAACATTCGCACATCAAATTAGGATACTTGTATCGAAAGATTATCTTTGTCAAAATTTTTACAAATATTAAACAATCAAAATTTCTGTATAACGCAGAAAAACCATTTAAACAATGAAAGCTACGGGTTCTCTTTTCACCAAAATCACCCTGGGGGTATTATTTGCCGCCGGCATAGCAGCATGCAATCAAAATAAAACTCCTGACAAACCAGCAGCACCGGCAACCTCAGGTTCGAAACCGGAAATTGTATACATTAATGAAGATACTGTTACTACAAAATACGAAGCAGCAAAAGATATGCGCAAACGCCTGGAAGACAAAGGCAAGGCTGCGCAAAATGATGTAGGCGGAAAAAGACAAGCTCTGCAGCGTCAAATTGCTGAATACCAAAAAAATGCAGCTACTATGAGCGCCGACCAGCGTGCGGCTACCGAGCAGCGTTTACAGCGTGAAGGACAAACTGAGCAGGCTTACGAGCAAAATGCAGGTGCGCAAATGCAAAGTAACCAGGCCGACGAAACTAAAAAGCTTTACGAAAAGGTTTACGAGTTTACGAAACAATATGCGAAAGAAAACGGCTACAAAATGGTACTGACTTTCCAGAGCGGCAACACGCAGTTATTGTATGCAGACCCAAGCCTTGACGTTACGGCGGATTTCCTGAAAAAACTAAACGACGCGTACGCGAAAGAAAAGAAATAATTTGATTTGAAGATGGCGAAATTTCGACTATCGCCACCTTCAATCAGCACTTTTTAAATATCGACATCAAAGGCCCCGGTTATCGCCGGGGTTTTTTATTTTTGAGGCAGATGGAAAATCATGAAAAGTTTATGCGCAGGGCTATCAGGCTGTCGGAACAAAACATTGAGAACGAGCTCGGCGGGCCATTCGGAGCAGTGATAGTTAAAGATGGTCTGGTAGTTGCCGAGAGCGCAAACAAGGTTATTATTGAAAACGATCCGACAGCTCATGCAGAGGTTTCGGCAATACGACTGGCTTGTAAAGCGCTAAATACATATGATCTGTCAGGTTGTGTAATTTACACCAGTTGCGAGCCCTGCCCCATGTGCCTTGGTGCTATTTATTGGGCGCATATCGATAAAATTTACTACGCCAATACCAAAGCCGACGCAGCCGCCATTGGCTTCGACGACCATTTTATTTACGACGAGATTGGCTGCGAAATGAACGACCGGAAACTTCCATTTGTACAACTGCTGCGCGATGAAGCACAATCAGCTTTTAAGCGGTGGCAGGGTGAAAATTATTAGTTTAAAGTCTGTTAGTACCCGGTTCTATGTCAGAAAAGACCTGAGACTTACGACTAAAACTAAAAAGCGTTCTCATCCCCTACTAATGAGTTTCTCACGGTAAGGAAAATAATCTTTAAATCGAGAAGAAAAGACCAGTTTTCGAGATACCACAGGTCAGCTTCCACGCGCTGCTTCATGTCTTCAACTGTTTTGGTTTCCCCTCTAAAGCCTTTTACCTGGGCCTGGCCGGTAATGCCCGGCTTAAGGAAATGCCGTACCATAAACATGTCTATCAACTCAGAGTATTCCTCGGTATGATTAAGCATGTGCGGTCGTGGTCCAACCACAGACATGTTCCCTATCAGTACATTAAAAAACTGCGGCAATTCGTCCAAACTGGTTCTTCGCATAAAAGCTCCCATTTTGGTTACCCGGCTGTCGTTACGGGTGGCTTGCTTTTTATCTGCATCGCCATTTACATACATGCTCCGGAATTTATAACATTTAAAGGGATTATTGTTATGGCCTGAACGCACCTGCGTAAAAAACACCGGCCCGCTTGATTCCAGCTTAATGAGTATGGCCAGTATTGGAAAAAGCCAGCTAAATATAAAAACGATAATAAAAAGCGAGAAAACAATATCAAATGACCGCTTTATCGCCCTGTTAAGCAGGTTCTCCAACGGCTCGGCTCGTACGGAAATAACCGGTATTTGCCCGAAGCTCTGAATAAAAACCGGTTTGTTGCCATAATCGTAATATTCCGGTATCGATTTAAACCGGATAAGATTTTTGTCGGCATCCAGCATCAGCTTATTAATTCTGGCTGTTTGGGAGGCGGGCAGAGTGCAAAATATCTCGGTTATCTTGTGTTCCTTAACGTATTTTATGCAATTTCCGGTATCGCCCAGGTACATGTCACCATCATGAACCAGCGAAGGGTCATCATCAAAAAAACCGACAACGCGGTAGCCGGTATCCCAGTTTTTTAGCAGGTATTCGTGCAGGTCGTAACCGGTGCGGCCTGCTCCTACTATAACAGCCTTGCGCGTATCCATTAATGCCGCACGCTCGCTTTTTCTTATCAGGAGGAATATCACTTTCCAAGCCCCAAGCAAAACTCCAAACAACGCTAATGAATAGAACAGGTATTGCCGGGTTATGAAATAGGCTTCGGTGCCGATGAGTATTAAAATGGCAAAGCAAATGAAGCTGACGAACAAAAAATACGTGCGAAATACATTACGGAAAGTAATAATAGAATCTTTGTTCAGCACGCCCCGGTAAAGCCGCGAGATATTGGCCGACAAGAGCCATATCAGGTTAAATACCAGAACGATAGGAAGATATTTTTTATTTTCGCCGCTGAATATACTTGTATGGTTTTCGATATAATAAGTGGCTATCAAACTGATGTTCAACACCAGGTAATCTATCGTGAGGTTTAAAGCTTTAAATAAGGTAGTATGTCGGTTTATCATTCAGATTTAAAGCCTAATTTCAAAGCAACAATGTCAAGATAAGAAATTTACGAACCCTTTTCAAAATAGTCGTCCTTCAGGTCATCAATCTCGCGGCGGTCGCGCTTAGTGGGGCGGCCTGTGCCGCGGTCGCGTTTAAGCATTGGCGCATGAAACATGGACTTAAATGATTGTGTCTGCTCAACCGGGGTTATATCTTCATAAAAATTTACGGCTGTTTTGGCATCAACGCGATTTTCCAATAAGCCGGTTACCTTAACCACTTTACGCTCCGGCCCCTTCGACACCTGGTACACCTCTCCTACTTTCACCTCGTGAGCGGGCTTGATGTTTTGATTATCCAGCTTAACACGACCGGCCTTGCAAGCCTCGGATGCCAGGGTGCGGGTTTTGAAAATCCTTATCGCCCACAAATATTTGTCTATTCTCAGTTTTTCTTTTTCCGGCATAGTTGTCAAAATTACAAAGATTTGAAGATATGTCGGGACAATGTCCAAAGATTTCGAGACGCTGTCGGGACAATGCCTGATTTAAATGAAACCCCATTTCACCCTCATGTTAACTTTCCACAAACAAATTCTTCAAAATTCCTTTAATTTGCCAAAAGTTTATTCATACAGATGCAAGACCTCAAAAAACTTATCGAAGACGCCTGGGAAGACAGGAACCTGCTGAATTATAACGAATATGTAAACGCTATCGACACCGTAATTGAAAAGCTCGACAAAGGTGAGTACCGCGTAGCCGAAGTTATTGGGAACCGCTGGCACACCCACGAGTGGATGAAAAAAGCGGTAATATTATATTTCCCCACCCGCCAGATGGAAGAAATTTCTGTAGGCCCGTTTGTTTTTCATGACAAAATGAAATTAAAGACAGACTACGCCAAAAACGGAGTTCGCGTTGTACCGCACGCTATCGCCCGTTATGGGGCGCACATAGCAAAAGGCGTTATCATGATGCCAAGCTATGTGAATATCGGCGCTTATGTTGACGAGGGCACTATGGTTGATACCTGGGCAACTGTCGGCTCATGCGCGCAAATTGGTAAGCATGTGCATTTAAGTGGCGGCGTTGGCATTGGTGGCGTATTGGAGCCTGTTCAGGCCGCACCCGTTATCATCGAAGATAACTGCTTTATAGGCTCGAGAGCTATAGTTGTTGAGGGCGTTCACCTGGAGAGCGAAGTGGTTTTGGGGGCAAACGTGGTTCTGACCGCATCGACCAAAATAATTGACGTTACCGGTGAAAAGCCAATCGAGTATAAAGGCCGTGTACCTGCCCGTTCTGTGGTTATTCCGGGTTCGTACACCAAAAAATTTCCTGCCGGCGAGTACCAGGTGCCTTGCGCGCTTATCATCGGCAAACGCAAAGAATCGACTGACAAAAAAACATCCCTGAATGATGCATTGAGGGAAAACAGCGTAGCTGTTTAGTGAGTTGTGAACGGTGAGCAGAAAGCGGTAAAATAGCTGCCCGCTTTCTGCTCACAACCAACCACTTGCAACCCACTATTTCACTAACCATGAAAATCCTACTGCGGCTTCCCAATTGGCTCGGCGATGTGGTGATGAGTACCGCATTTGTGGCAGGAGTGAGATCACTTTATCCGGATGCCGGGATTGACGTCATCGTTAAAAAAGAACTGTCAGGCATTGCAGCATTAATTCCCGGAATAAATAAGGTGCATCTTTTTTCAAAGCTGGATCATAAAGGATTGAGTGGTGTTTATCATTTTGGAAAGAGTCTTCGTTCCGAAAAATACGATCTTTTTTTTAACCTGCCTTCCTCTCTTTCATCTATCACATTAGCCTGGGCTACCCGTGCAAAAAGGCGTGTTGGCTATGGTAAAGAAGGCGGATTCTTCATGCTGACCGACTCTTTTAAGCCTCCTAAAAATGTCCATCGCGTTGATGAGTATATCTATTTATTAGAACAGTTTACCGGGAAAGCTGTAACTAACAGACAGGTAAAACTGAATGCCAACGTTTTACCATTTCAGAAGGCAGACAACCGGGTGCTTATTAATTTTAATTCGGAGGCGCAATCGCGCAGGATGCCGCTAAAAAAGGCGCAGGCTATTGTAACGCTGCTTACCCAAACATTCGCAGGTGTAAACTTTACATTCATTGGCTCACCTAAAGAGGCTGCATTTGCAGACGAAATTATTGCCGGCGTAAGAAATAAAACCATGATTGAAAACGCCGCCGGTAAAACCGATTTACTGGGATTGGCGAAATTGATGGCTAATTCGGCGGCGATATTGACAACCGATTCCGGCCCCGCACACTTGGCTAATAGTGTGGGCTTACCCGCAATTGTGCTGTTTGGCGCCGGTAATGAGGACAATACTGCACCTTACAATAAGCAGTATTTAACTATCATACGCACGGGTAAACTGGATTGCGAGCCTTGCGTACAAAACACCTGCAAGCTGTACGGCATACCCAAATGCATGGAACTTTTGGACGAATTAGAAATGATTAAGGCTTTGAGCGTATATTTGCCCCATGCTTAGAGACGAAGTTGCAAAGGCTTTCGAAGTTATTAAGAATGGAGGAATCATCCTTTACCCTACTGATACCATCTGGGGGGTAGGCTGCGATGCTACCAATACCGATGCAGTAAAACGGATTTTTCAACTGAAACAGCGAGACGAGGCCAAGAGCATGATTATTTTGCTTGATACGGAAAATAAGCTGGAAAGCTATATCAGTGATGTTAACCCTCTTGCCTACGATTTGATAGAATATGCAGAGAACCCGTTGACGCTGGTGATGCCCGGTGCTAAAAATATATCACCGGCCCTGATCGCTGCTGACGGCAGCGTAGGTGTAAGAGTTTGCAAGCATGAGTTTTGCCGGCAACTGATACAGCGCATGAAAAAGCCCCTGGTATCTACATCCGCCAATGTGAGTGGCAAACCATCGCCGCAGTATTTTTCACAGATCGACGAAGAAATTGTAAAGGGCGTGGACTATGTTGTTGACATTGACCAGCATAGCAAAGAGATTAAAACACCATCTACCATTATGCGTTTAGCCCCTGACGGGAAATTTGAATTTTTGCGACGTTAGTTGAGTGAGTTTATTAGGCTGATTGAATTGGGTTAAGTTAAAAGCCGCGTTAATCCATAAAAAAAACACTAAATCCGAAGCCGATTGGCGAAATCCCAAAAAATAAAAATCTGTGGTCAAGCATTTAAATAACCCTGTATTTTCTATTATTTCAAAGCTTGCTGCTGAACAAAATGTACAGGCTTTTGCGATTGGCGGGTTCGTGCGCGATATTTTCCTGCGGCGGCCATCTAAGGATATAGATATAGTAGTTGTGGGTAATGGGATTGATTTTGCAGAAAGCGTTGGGAAGAAGCTTAAAGTAAAGGTCTCGGTATTTAAGAATTTCGGCACCGCATCATTGAAATACCAGGATCTGGAGATTGAGTTTGTAGGCGCCCGCAAAGAATCATACCGTCGTGACTCGCGCAAGCCTATAGTTGAAAACGGCACACTTGATGACGACCAAAAACGCAGGGATTTTACTATCAACGCATTGGCGATATCACTGCATCCTGATAATTATGGTGAACTACTGGACCCATTTAATGGTATTGCCGATTTAGATAATAAGCTTATCCGCACGCCGCTTGATCCTGCCGAGACCTTTTCTGATGATCCGCTGCGCATGATGCGGGCCATCCGCTTCGCTACCCAGCTTAATTTCAGGATTGATGATCTGGCCGTGTCCGCAATTAGAAACAATGCAGAACGAATCGGTATTATTTCGCAGGAACGGATAACCGATGAACTGAATAAAATTATTTTATCGGCCAAACCATCAATTGGTTTTAAATATTTGTTCGACACAGGCTTGCTGCATAAAATATTCCCGTTGATGACAGCCCTTCACGGCGTGGACTACATTGACGGAAAAAGCCATAAGGACAATTTTTATCATACCCTGCAGGTGCTGGATAATATTTGTGAGACCACCGACGACCTTTGGCTGCGCTGGGCCGCCATATTGCATGATATTGCAAAACCACCTACCAAACGTTTCGAGCCTGGACATGGATGGACATTTCACGGCCATGAAGATAAAGGTGCGCGCATGGTTCCAAAAATATTTGCCCAGCTAAAACTGCCCATGAACGATAAGATGAAGTTTGTACAAAAAATGGTACAACTGCACTTACGGCCTATAGTTTTGGCGCAGTCAATTGTTACTGATTCGGCGGTTAGGCGTTTACTTTTTGATGCAGGCGAGGACATTGAAAGCCTGATGCTGTTGTGTAAAGCAGACATCACCACCAAAAATGAATATAAAATAAAAAAATATCGCAGCAACTTTGAGCTGGTACAACAGAAACTAAAAGATGTTGAGGAACGCGATAAAGTTCGCAACTGGCAGCCCCCCGTGACAGGTAACGATATTATGGAACTCTTCGGTATCAAGGAAGGCCGGGAAGTCGGGATTATCAAAAACCAGATACGCGAAGCAATACTGGAGGGTGAGATTCCCAACTCGCGCGATGAAGCCATTGCTTATACAATTGCAAAAGGGGCCGAAATTGGCTTAAAAGTTGTGGGAAAGCCATGATTTAATTTACGATTTCTAATTAACGATCAAAGATTGCGAATTCCGAAATCGAAAATCCGAATTCCGAAATGCTTAAAACATTATTAATTTTGTAAAAAATCTATACTTATACAATGGCGTTATACAGATTCAGAGTTGCTTTTGAAGACTACGATGATGTGATAAGAGAAATCGATATCAGATCGAACCAAACATTTGAAGACCTTCACAGGGCGATTCATCAATCAACCGGTTATAATCCTGAATATCCTTCCTCATTTTACGTAAGCAATGACCAGTGGATTAAAGGTGAGGAAATCACTTATATGCCCAATCAGCGAAGAATTGATCGGGGCTGCGTGCTTATGGATAAGGTAAAACTGCTCAGCCGCATTGACGACCCACATCAAAAATTTTATTATACTTTTAATTTCGACCGTCCTTTTGATTTTCATGTAGAACTGATGAAAATCATCCTGGATGAGACGCCGGGGGTTAGTTATCCTGCCGTTATCAAGTCCATCGGTGAAGCGCCTAAACAGTTCGGCAATGTATTGAATACACCCGTGGCCAATCCTGAAGGTGATGATTTCGACTTCCTGAATGAAATGGCTATCGGAGAGGAAGATGCCGACGAGTTTGCTGAAATGAGCGAGAGCGTAGATGAGGACGTTACAACGCCAAAACTAAGTGGCAGTGATGAGGAGGAAGATGAAGAAGATGAATTCGGCAATGAATTTTCCGATGACGAAAATTATGAGGATGAAAGCCGTCATGGCAGCAGCGACGATTATTAATTAGCCGACAGACCATGGACCATAGTCCATAGTACTTAATGTAACAACAAACAATTTTACTATGGACCATGGTCTATCGCCTATGGACTATCCCATGCTTATAGTTATTGCCGGACCTACTGCATCCGGTAAAACAGCGGCCGCTATTGAAGTTGCACGGCATTTTGAGACGGTGGTTGTTTCTGCGGATTCAAGACAGTTTTATCGGGAAATGAGCATCGGAACGGCGAAGCCAAATGCCCAGGAATTAGCTGCAGTAAAGCATTATTTCATTAATACGCTTTCTATTACCGAAAATTACACTGCCGGGAAATATGAAAAGCAAGCACTGGCTTTATTAAACGAACTATTCAAGGCTCACAGGGTCGTGGTGTTGGCAGGCGGCTCCGGTTTATTTATTAAAGCTGTTTGCGAGGGCTTTGATGAATTTCCAGATATCGATCCAAAAATAAGGCAGCGATTAAATCAGGAGCTTGAAAACCAAGGACTTCTCTATCTTCAGGAAAAGTTAAAAATTGCAGATCCCGACTATTACGCTCAGGCAGACATCAACAATCCTCAACGTGTGGCTCGTGCCCTGGAAGTCTTTGAAGGAACAGGCAAACCATTTTCTTCGTTTCGCACGTCTGCTGTAAATAAGCGGCCATTCCGCATTCTTAAATTTGGATTGAATTTGCCGCGCGAAGTATTATACTACCGCATTAATAGCCGTGTTGATGTCATGGTGAAGGACGGTTTGGTTGAGGAAGTACAATCACTACTGCCCTACCGGCATCTGAATGCCTTAAACACTGTAGGCTACACCGAATTGTTTGATTATTTCGATGGTAAAACCGATTTATCTACTGCTATCGAACTGATCAAACAAAATACCCGCCGCTTTGCCAAACGCCAAATAACCTGGTTTGGAAGAGATACGGAGATTGGTTGGGTGGATGCAACAGCAGCAGCAAAGGAAATAATTAAGAGGACTAATTAAAAATTGACTTACAAGCGAAGAATGCGCGAAAAGCCTTGCCGTTTTACAATACACCGGTTACACGTTCGTGAAGCATAGAAATAAGGTTCCGTCGCCCAGCGATGAAAAAATCTAACGATTATCAGGTTAAAATTAGCCGTGAAAAGTTAATCAAGCAAGGTTTTCAGGTATAATCCGTATCCACTCTTGATATACTTGTTAACTAATATCTCAAGCTGCTCGCTACCAATAAATCCCTGGCGATAAGCCACCTCTTCGATACAGCCAATTTTGGTGGCCTGACGCTTTTCAATAACCCGCACGTATTCAGAGGCATCGCTTAAAGAATCGAAAGTACCTGTATCCAGCCAGGCGGTACCTCTGTCCATCACGCCTACATGCAAATCACCTTTCGTGAGGTAATGCTTATTAACATCTGTAATCTCGTATTCGCCCCGGGGTGATGGTTTCAGATTTTTAGCGATCTCTACCACCTGGTTATCGTAAAAATAAAGGCCGGGCACGGCAAAGTTTGACTTTGGCTTTTCCGGTTTCTCTTCGATAGATAACGCCCTGAAATCCTTATCAAATTCCACAACGCCGTAGCGTTCAGGGTCGGCAACCGGGTAAGCAAAAATCGCGGCGCCGTCTACATCATTAAAAGTGCGTATCAGCTCGCTGAATCCTGTTCCATAGAAAATATTATCACCCAAAATAAGAGCAACCTTATCTCCGCCGATAAACTCCTCGCCTATCACAAAAGCTTGCGCCAGGCCGTTAGGCTTTTCCTGTATGGCGTAATGAAAATCGCAGCCCAGGTCCTCGCCGTTGCCTAACAGGCGCTTAAAGCTTTCGTTATCTTCAGGAGTGGTGATTATTAATATTTCGCGTATGCCGGCACCCATTAAAACCGATAGCGGGTAATAGATCATCGGTTTGTCGTAAATCGGCATCAGTTGTTTACTGATTGCACGGGTGATTGGGTAAAGCCTTGTGCCCGACCCTCCCGCTAAAATTATTCCTTTCATGTAATAAGTGTTATTTAAGTCTGTTTAAACAAATCGCCAGGCTATCCCTCCAATAAGGTATTTCGATACCAAATGTTTGCTTAGCCTTGCTTTTGTCCATCACCGAATAAGCCGGACGGCTTGCTTTGGTGATATATTCGTCTGTACGAATTGGAATAGCTTTCACCTTAATTCCGGATATATCAAATACCGCACGGGCAAAATCAAACCAGGAAGTCACTCCCTCATTACTGTAATGGTAAGTTCCATAAGCGTCGCTATTATTCTCAATAATATTCAAGATAAAGCCTGCGAGGTCGATGGCATAGGTTGGTGTGCCTACCTGGTCGGCTATAATCTTTAGCTCGCTTCGTTCGCTTCCCAGCCGCAACATGGTCTTAACAAAGTTGTTGGCATATTCGGAGTATAACCAGCCTGTCCGGATGATAAAGTGTTTATCAAGCGCGGCGGCAACAGCCAATTCCCCATCCAATTTGGTTTGCCCGTAAACGCTTATTGGACTGGCTGCGTCGGTTTCTTTCAGCGGCCTGGATATGTCGCCCTTAAAGACAAAATCGGTTGAAATATGAATCAGCACCGCATTATATTCCTTGCAAAGCACGGCTAAGTTCTTTGCGCCGGTCTTATTAACCTTTTCTGCAATTTCAGCCTCCTCTTCAGCCTTATCTACAGCCGTATAAGCAGCGCAATTGATTATCCAGCCGGGCCGGTGCTGTTCAAAAAGCCGCTTCAGCGCATCGGTGTCTAAAATATTAGCCTCGCTTTCGTCAGGAAAAAACGGTGTAATGTTTTTTTCAGCAGCTACATTTTTTATGCATTGCCCTAACTGACCTGAAGCGCCAAAAACCAAAATGTTCTTCATCTAAAATGTTTTTGTTTAACAACCGCAAAAGCGATTGTCAGGCAAATATGCCTACAATTTTACAATTCGACTTATTAATAATTTAGTTATTATTACGCTTTATCAGTTTCTTAGCTGTGCGTACCAATACCGGTGGCATAATGTCTGCTACTATGTCTCTTAGAGTTAGCGGCTCCTTTTCTATATCATTCTTATTTCTGCCTTTAAAGAGCGTTCCATGTGTTTTATTGCTGATCTCACCTTTAGGCCTGCCATTGGAATAATAATATAAAGCCAAAGATTTGCGGCTCCTATCCGGAGGGCATGTAAGCGGATCAGGATGACCATGATAAGAAAAATCGGTGGTCGAAAAAATAGCCACGCGATTAAATATGGGTAACACTTTTCTGTGTGATTTGGTCATTTGCTCGTCCCACAACTCGAAATGCCCGCCGTAACTGTCCTCCCAGTCTTTATTAAGATAAACAAGCAGATTAATTCGGCGATCAAGTTTGGTGAAATCATGCTTATTAAAATCGGCATGAACTTTTAGCAGGCCGCCTGGCTTAATTTCATGATAACCGCCGCCTACAAAATACGGGTCCGGCAATAAAATTTCCTTAATGCTAGTCAGTTCCTGTAAAAACTCAAGTATTGGTTGCGAGTTAAGATAATGAGCAAATGCTTTGGTTACATCGCTAAAATATCTTTCACCTTTAGCTTCAAATTTTTTCTCGTTATGATTATCGTAAGTTATTACATCCTTCTTTTTTGACAAATCCGGAAAATCATTCAACACCTGTGTTAAAATCTCTTCATTAAAAAAATTATCGAAAACGATGCTTGGGAAAGGTTTGGCGTTGAGATATTCCTGCTGTTTATCTCTGGCGAGTTGTTGCAGGTCTTCTATTTCCGGGTTTAGAAAATTCATAAGTAAATTTAATAATTTACGAATATAAATATTCTGGCTGGCTTAGCGACGCAGAATATGCATTGCAGCAGGCATGGCCGTTTTAGGGGTCAGGCCTGCATCTACATTTGTCTAAAACCACTACTTAAAATAATACCAATTGGCTTTTAAATGAAAAATTGTTGTTGGTTAGCCCACGGTATAAAAATATCCATACCCGGCTTAAGCCAAACTACTAAGGCGATTAATTGTAAAACAAACGGCATTTAAGTAAATTCAATTAAATTTGCCCTCAATCTGTATCTATTGAAACGTAACGCAAAGTATTATTACAATAAATTAAAGGCTACCAATATTATTGCCAACTTTTTAAATTTAAGTAGCATACAAATCTCAAATGTACTGCTGCTTATGTTATTGATACCTATCATCACCCGCATTATTGGCATTAAGGAGTTTGGGATCATCATGTTTGCCAGCAAGTTCTCACAATTAGCAGGTTCGGTAATTAATTATGGCACCGGACAATCAGGAGTGCGCGACGTTGCCTTTCATATTAAAGACTCAAAAAAATTAAGTCCCGTCTTTTACAGTAATCTTTTTATCAGAGTTATAATTTTCGCATTATATATTGTACTACTGGTTGTGCTTCAATGGGTTAAAATGGATTATTATCCCTATATCCTGTTTTCAATTCCTATCGCACTTGCCGAAGTAATCAACCCGCTTTGTTTTTTTATCGGCGCCGAACGACTGAAGTTGTTTAACCTGTTAAACCTGCTGTCAAACATCGCCACAATTATTGCCGTTTTTATATTTATCAAAAGCCCGGCAGACTCTATTTGGGTGAATTTTATTCTCGGAGGGGCGAATGCAATTACTTACTTGGGGTTGTTAATTTATTTTGGCAGACAATATGGTCTGAGGTTCAGATTTCCTTCTCTTAATGAACTGATAAATATTGGAAAGGATAATTTTTACCTCACCGTAAATAATATCTCTGTTAACCTGCAGCAATCCATTATCATTTTTGTACTGCCACGCTGGGGATTGGCCGCCTTATTAGGCCCCTACACGCTCTGCGATAAAATTATAGGGCAGTGCAGGATCCTGCTTATCACAGTTTCAAATGCTATTTACCCCAACGCAGCACGGCTGTTTCAACAAAGTACTACGCTTTGGAACGTCTATCGCAAAAAAACCAAATACTTGCTGGCTGGTGTTTTTTTGGCAGGCTCGGTTGTTATTATTACACTGGCGGACCCCATCATATTCATTTTATCGAAAGAGCATAATATTACGGCTATTTTAATTTTAAGGGTGATGGCCCTTGTACCGGTTATGTCAGCATTGAACGTATTGAATGTGCTGGATCTGCTGTTGAAAAATTACACCAACTTTATTTTTCGTATCGCTGTGTTGCTGTTTATTGAATCGGTGATCGTAGCATTCGTTCTGGTCAACATCGGCGGGGCCTTAGCTATTGGATCGTTTACCCTGATAGTTGAAACCAGCGCTGTGCTGATGTACGAATACGCTATTAAAAAACCATACCTGCAAAATGCGTAAACCTGTAGCTGTAATATTACTCAACTGGAATACACCCGAACATACGGCGAATTGCGTTTTGTCGCTTCAGCTATATTGTAACGAGGCATTATTCGATATCATTGTGGTTGATAATGGTTCTGCCGATAACTCTTTATCGGTACTGAAAGTGCAGTTCCCGGATTTAATTTATATTGAAAACAACGAAAATCTTGGCTTTGCCGAAGGGAACAACCGTGCGCTTGTTTACAGTATCGACAGCGGTTATACTTATTCGCTTGTAATGAATACCGATACCGTAGTAGACGAAGACCTGGTTGCCGGCCTGCTGCAGCACATGGAACTTCATCCGGAAGCCGCCGCTGTACAGCCGGCCATTTACTGGATGCACGACAGGGCCAAAATCTGGAACGGCGAAGGCAAATTCAATAAATTTATTGGCAAAACTGTTTCCGATTTATCCATTCCGGATGAAGCTGCCTTAAAAACCTACAAAATCGCCGATTGGGTTACCGGCTGCTGCATGCTGCTGCGGAATCCGGCTTTACAAAAGAGCGGACTGTTCAATAAGCTTTTCTTCCTATATTTCGAAGATGTCGAACTGTCTTTTAAATTGCGCGAAGCGGGCTTTGAAGTGCACTATTTGCCATCAAGCAAAATGTATCATGAAGCAGGAGTATCGGCCAAAATAGCTACACCAAAAAAGGAAGGCAACCTTAGTCCGGTCATACATTATTACGTGAGCCGGAATCATATCTGGATTTTAAGACAATATGGCAATCCTTTTTATTATCCAATTAATCTTGTTTATAATGGTTTTTATTATATCGCCCTGCTTGGATATTTTATTCTAAAACGGCGTAACCAAAAAGCCGGGCTTTTAATTAAAGGGTTGAAAGAGGGATTTTTCACGCCAAAAAAAGTAATTTGGCCTTCACAATACAAGTAACCCGCGAGAATGCTATTTATATTCCCACTTATTTATCTCACCTCGTTCTTTATAGCGTGCCGTGAGATTTTCAAGGGCGAGAAACAGGGCTTGCTGGTATTCGTCATCTTTGGCCTATCTATGTATACTACTGCTATGTCGGTAGCCTTTCTGCTGGGGCTGAAGGATTTTATCCCCGTTTTTCAGTACTTTAAGGAAATATTAGTCCTGGCCACATTAGTGCTTAATCTATTAACGCTCAGTTACCGTCCGCGCTTACACCTGGTTGATTACCTGATACTTGCTTTTTTAGGCTACACTTTTATATTCGCTTTACTACCTATAGGCGAACAGAGTTTTTTCGAAAGGCTGATCGCACTTAAAAGCATGTCTTTCTTTGTTGTGGTGTATTTTACCGGGCGGTTGATGGATATCCGTTCGGTGTACATCAGCAAGTATTTTAATTTCGTCGTATTGCTAACTATTGCCGCCGGGGCTGTGGTTGCTGTAGAAGCGGCTTCTAACCAGCACCTGCAGACCAAAACCGGCTTTGCTGATTACGTTTATTATTTTTTCAATTTTGAGCCCGGCGGCGATTATGGTTTGAGCTGGACCTTCCAATCCGAAGGCGGATACAAGCGTTTCGCTAGTTTTTTTGCAAACCCATTGGAGCATGCATCAGCCACGTTATTGGCTCTGGCAATAATTATAGCCCTTTTTAACCGCGATGACAACAGGTTTAAGCCAAGCGGAATGGGTTGGCTGGCGCTTGGCGGATCGCTTCTTTCTATCATATTTGCCCTGTCCCGTGCCCCTTTTGTAAGTTACTTCCTGATAATCTACGTTTACTCACTGCTTACTAAAAAAAAGTATATCACCCACGCGGTTCATGCTGCACTTGGTGTTGGCTGTATATATTTAATTTATATTTTCACCCGGTTTGGGCAACGGAACAGTGGTATAACCGAAATAGTTGTAAACACCATCGATTTTAGCAACCCATCCAGCGTAGGGCATATTTTAGAGTGGATGGAGGGCCTTGTTTCCATGGTTGAAAAGCCATTCGGACTCGGCCTAGGTACCTCGGGCAGGGTTGCAGGCAGCCTGGGCGAGAACGTGGGCGGAGAGAACCAGTATATTATTATCGGTGTGCAGGCAGGTATTGCCGGTTTGCTAATGTATCTTTCTATTTATATTATGCTGATAAAAACGAGCTTAAAATGGTTCCCGCGGTTAAGCGGTAAAGAAAAAAAAGTTTGCCTCGCGGTTTTATTAATAAAAGTCGGCTTTTTTATCCCCCTGCTTACCTCAGAAGTTGAATCATCATCGTATATTTCATACATGAGCTGGTTTCTGTCAGGATTGTTACTGAGTATAATAATGCAACCGCGCATAGCTGAATTAGTGCCTGTTTCCAATGATTGAATATCTCATCAGAAAATTAAAAAACGACCCCAATTATAAATGGGAAAGTCCGCATTCAACGCGTGACTTAATCAGCATTAGCTGGGTTAGGTTATTGCAGGTTTGGCGAGGGCTATTTTTAAAGCCATTTTTAAAAAAATCCAGCGGGCTGTTATTTGTGGGAACTCATGTTAAAGTGCGGCATGGCTATAAAATAAAAGCAGGCAAAAACCTGATACTGGAAGATAACGTAAGCCTGAACGCCCTTTCTGAAAACGGGATCACCTTCGGCGACAACGTGTCCATAGCCCGCAACTCAATCTTGTTTTGTACCGGTATTATTGCCTACCGCGGCAAAGGAATCACCATTGGCGACCGTACCGGTATAAGCGCCGGAGCTTACTTTGCAGGCCAGGGCGGCATAACCATCGGCAAAGATGTAATTATGGGCCCTAATGTCCAGATTTTTTCAGAGAACCATGCCTACGCCGATACCAGCCGGACAATAAAGGATCAAGGTGTAATTAAACAACCCGTGGCTATTGGAGATAATTGCTGGATTGGCGCAGGTTCTACTATATTGGCTGGGGTAACTTTAGGCGATGGATGCGTTGTAGCTGCCGGCAGTGTGGTCACTAAGTCATTCCCGGACAACTCTGTAATTGCAGGCATACCCGCTAAACTCATAAAAACCAGGGGAGAAAGCTAAATGCATAAGCCTTTAACCATAGCAGTTGATATACGCGATCTGCGCCTGGCAAAAACCGGCACCCGTACTTACCTTGAAGAGCTTTGCCGGGAGTTTAAAAAAATGGAAAGCGCCGAACTGCGCTTTCATTTCCTGGATACATCGCTCCCCGTCTATAACGGGCAAAATAAACTGTTACGATATGTTGAGCATGCCCGGTATCAGTTCTGGAAGCAGTTAATTTTGCCAATAAAGGCATTTTTCCGGCGTTGCGACATTGTGTTTTGTACGGATAATTGCGTTCCTGTTATGCATTTGGGCTATCAAACTATACCTGTCTTCCATGATGCATTTTGTTTTGAATCGCCGGAGGCTTATGGAAAGTTATGGTTATGGCTGTATATGAAAACGGCGGTTCCGGCAGCAAGCCGGTCTCGTTTTGTTATTACGCCTACAGAATGGTCGAAGAAACAGATCCATCATTACACACAGATACCCAATGATAAGCTGGAAGTGATATATGAAGGACCGAAGTATTTAAACGCTGATGAAGCGGCGAACGGAGATACCATGCTCGATAAATTTTCCTTAAAACCGCAGGGCTACATCTTACATGTCGGCTCGATGTTTAAGCGAAAAAATATCCCCGCCCTTATTGAAGCTTTTGCTATTGCAAAACAAACAAGCCCGACCTTAAAACTCGTGCTCGCCGGCCCCAAGCCGGCCAATGAGTTTGACAGTGATTATCGTCTGATCAGGGACGCTATCAAAAAAAACAACCTGAGTGATGAAGTAGTTTTAACCGGCTACTTATCTGATTCCGAATTAGCAGTTATTTATCAAAACGCGTTGTTATATGTTTTTCCATCGACTAACGAAGGTTTCGGCATCCCCGTTTTAGAGGCATTTAAGAATAATTTACCTGTGCTGGTTGCAAACAATACCTGCTTGCCTGAGGTAGGGGGTGATGCGGTTCTGCAATTTGATCCGTTTAATGTGTCCGACATTGCCGACAAAATCAATCTGGTAGCAAATGATCCGGAATTAAGAAGCAGGATGATAGACAAAGGCCGCCAGCGATTAAAACTTTTCTCGTGGCAAAATACCGCAACGCAGTTAATTAATGTGTTCAAAAAAGCGGCTATGCCCCGGCAAATACCCTAACATGCTCGTCAGCAACCATCTCCCAATTAAATACACTTAAGGCACGTTCTTGAGCCCGGGCCGCAAGCGAAAGCATTTCGGGGTAATTGTCCTCGCAATAATTAATTTCTTCAGTTAAAGAACCAATATTACCTTTTTTAAACATGCGGGCGGTGTCCTGCACGGCGTATTGATTTTCCTCAATATCACTTACAATCAACGGAACATTCAGGCCCATCACCGTCAGGACAACGGGCGACAAACCCTCCACATCCGATGGCTGTATGTAACAGTACGCGTTCATCATTAGCGTATTTACATCATCGCCGTAAATGTACCCCGGGAAAACAATCTGTTCATTACCCATACCAAACAAGGTTTGCTCATATGGCGATGGATTAGGCGAGCCCCCTATCAGCACCAGTTTTTTCTTAGAATTTGAATTCTTAAACGCAGGAATAAGATAATGCAAGCCTTTATCAGGTATAAATCTACCGACAAATAAATAATAACTTCCTTTAATAAGATTCAGCTTTTGCAAAATGTCGCTGTTATGCTTTACAGGTTCCACCTCGCTACCAAAAGGGATAAATTTGAACTTTTTATTAAAACGCTCTTCGAATAATCTCTTCGCTATCACGTTGTCAAATATCACTTCGTTAGGTATGTGGGCGGTTATAAATGCGGAAAGCTTTAGATACAGTTTACCATACCAGGGCCATTTATCTCGCTTCCAGTCAACGCCGTCCTGGCTGATGAAAACCTTTTTTCCAAAGATGCGCAGAGGCAGCGCCCAGATGCTGTTACCACCATTTTGGATGTGCACAACGTCCGCTGTGTTGTTTACAATAATATCCCAGGTACATTTAAAGGAATGCAGCAGTGTATCGAAGCCCTTTTTGTTAGTGGTAGTAAGAGTTTTAATTTTTACGCCTTTGTATTCGCTTATGTCGACAAACACATCAGGATAGCGGCGATTATAAGCCACCACACTGTGGCCTCTTTTTACAAGTCGCGGAAATAGTTCTAAAGCAAATTTATCAGCACCCGCGGCGCCCTTTGAAGGCGGTACCGAGCGGAAGCCAAAGGCAGCAATACGCATTATGGCAGAAAATTTTTATAATGCAATTATATCTTCTTTTTCAGAGATATTCTCCTTCACAGAGTAAATGCCTTTTTCCGTTAAAAAGCCGGTGTAATAATCGTCGATATATTCTCTTAAGGCGATTCGCCAATCGCGCATAATATTCATATTTCGCAGCTCCAACTTCCTGTTGATCAGGCGCTCTGATGGCGGCCTGGGTGCGAAATAAGTGTCTTTAAAATAGTTTGATGAAACTTCGTGGAAAGTAACCTCATCTTCCAGATCAAGTATCTTTACCAGTTCTTCGGCAACCTCGCGCCTGCTGGTTTCGCCGTTGCATACCAGGTTATATAAGCCCCAATACTCTTTTTCAATCAGCAGCTTTACGTTTTTTGCAAAGTCAACTGTAAAGGTTGGCGTTCCGTCTTTATCATTAACAATGTACAGGTCGCGTTTACCGGCAGCTAATTGCTTGATTATCTTATTGATGAACTTTTTGTCCTTGTCAGGCCCGCCCCCCATCATCCATCCTGCCCGGCAAATTATATAGCGTCTTGCGTTTTCGCGCACATAACGCTCACCCATGTATTTGGAGCGGGCATAATGGCCCAGCGGATTAGGCTCATCCCAGTCGTCGTAAAAGTCTTTGGTACCGTCAAAAATGCCTGCCGTACTGATGTATAATAAAGGAATATCTAAATTATTAGCTATAAAAACAGCATTTTCGACTGCCGTGGTATTTGTAAGGTAAGTATCCTCAAGATTGAGCTCACAAAACTCAAGATCGGTGTGGGCGCCAAGGTGAAAAAGATAATCAGGATTAAATTTTTCTACCTCTTTTTTATACTTGTCAAAGTCTCTGAAATCCAGAAAACTAAGCCATTTTTCATTTACATCCTTATCAGTGCACTTAACTTCATAGTCGTCTTTAAATATGCGATAAAAGGCTTCTCCGAGCATTCCGCCCGAGCCGGCAATGTAAATCTTTTTCTTCATATAAATGTTAAAACCATAAGGGCGAATCTGGTAGCTGATTCAACAAGTGCGACAGGTATAGATGTCTTCACTTGCCAAAATTAACTTTTTTTGACTTACATACCAGAATATTTTTCTAAAACCGTTAACAATTAGGACGATTAATTCAAATTCTTTGATTTTTAGTACAGTTAAATAAAATTTCAGCAACTAAAAATAACGTTAATTTTACCGTTAAAATTTTAAAAGCTCATTAAAACCAAGTTTAATTAATACGGAGGTATGCATCGTTACGCTACAGCAATTTCCATAGGGCGGTGGTCACCTAAAAATAGTTCTGAAAACGCAACGCAAAATTAATGTAAACAATTCTCCAAATTTTAAACTTCTAAATTTTATCACGCTATATCATCTAATACAAGCATCTTTGACTTTTGTTTTATTGAATTAACAATTTAGCCCGAATGAATATTCTTGTTGTACATCGTGCATGGTATCCAACCGGCGGTGACTGGACATACGTTGAAAATGTGGTAAATATTTATGAGCAAAAAGGGCATACTGTTATTCCTTTCTCCATGCATGATGACCGGAACGCGCCATCAGCTTACAGCGAGTATTTTATTGAAAACATAGATTATAAAAACGTCAACAAACGAAGTCTGACTGCGGGTATTAAGGTGGTTATGAAAAGTATATATTCTTTTGAGGCACAACGCAACCTCGAAAGGCTTTTGGATAATGTTAAGATAGATTTCGCGCATCTGAATGTCATTCATCATTACATTACGCCAACCATCTTAAAAATTTTAAAAAAAAGAAATATTCCTATTATCTGGACGCTTCATGAATATACCCCGATTTGCCCGGACAGCATTTTTGTAAGCCATGGCGAGGTTTGTGAACGCTGTTATGGCGGTAAATTTTATAATTGCATCACCCATTCCTGCAAAAAGGGATCGTACCTGGCCAGCACGGTTGCAGCTCTTGAAAATTATATTCATAAATACCTCAATTACTACGAATATGTAGATTATTATATATGCGCATCCAATTTCCAGATGCAGAAGTATAAGCAATTCGGTTTTTTTAATGAAAAGCTGGTACAGATTTATCATGGCTACGATTACGCCACCGTAGAGTTAGCCAGGAAAACCTCCGGTAAAACTGAGGAAAAATACATAGTTTTTGTAGGCCGGCTGGAAAAAATAAAAGGCGCACATACGTTATTGCAAGCGATGCTTTCACATCCGCGCATCAAATTAAAAATTGTTGGCGACGGCGGACAGGAAGCAGAATTACTGGCTTTCAAAGAGGCGAACAGGCTGGATAACGTACACTTCCTGGGCAAAAAGGACAAGCTGGAACTTTTAAAGATCATTAACGGCTCCGAGTTCCTGATTTGCCCGTCAGAATGTTATGAAGTTTTAGGTTTTACGGTTGTAGAAGCAATGGCCATGGGTAAACCTGTTATAGGCGCCGCGATCGGCGGCATACCCGAGATGGTAATCGACAATTACACCGGTTTACTTTTCCAGCCCGGCAATTCAGCACAACTCGCAACTTATATCGGCACCCTATATAATGACCAGGCGCTGATAGCGGAAATGGGCAAAAACGCTGAGGTACACATTAATAAAATTGTTAATAACGAAGATCATTTTAAAAACCTGCAGAAGCTGGTGCCGGGATTGTAAGCTATCTAACGAAGCCATCCGGATATTACCTACCCAAACTCTGCATAAAACGGTACTTTTGCAACTTAAGTAAATAAAAAAAAGCAGGATGGCGTGGCCAGAAAAACTAAAGCTCAATAAACAGCTCATAAAAACAATCACCGAAAAGGGGTTAACAAGCCCGAAAGACGTTCAGCAGAAAACACTGGCGCGCATCTATGGCGGACAGGATGTTGTTATTTCCGGTCCGGACGGCTGCGGAAAAACCACTGCCTACGTCCTGGCCGTACTTAACCGTATCAGGTTCAATCCTGAAGGTGTGCCGCTGGTACTGATTCTTGTACCTTCCAAAGAAAATGTACTGGCAGTTGTTGGTGAATTTGAACGGCTTGGCAGTAACAAACAACTTTCGGTTGTAGGCCTCTACCCTGCCCCCGGCACAGAAAACCAGATGGACGCGCTGGCCGAAGGCGCCGACATAGTAGTGGCGACTCCCGAGCGTGCACGCGCTATATACTTAAAGCTGGGGCTCAATTTAAATAAGATTGAGCTTCTGATTATTGATGATGCTGATTTGATCGTAAAACAGGGCCTCCAGTTGCCCGTAACCGAATTGGCCAACAGCATCACCAAATGCCAGCACCTGGTATTTACAAGTGTAATTCATGATAAGCTAAACAGGATGATTGAGCCTTTTATGCAATCGGCTGCTGTTGTGGAAATTGATGAAAGCGGCGAAAGCAAGATGGAAACATTGCCGCAGCTTTTATATCATGTTCCCAATTTTACAACCAAGCTCAATTTGCTCAGCCTGTTTATGCAGGATTCCGAAGTATTTACTAAAACAGCCATTTTTGTAAATACCCGCCAAACCGCCGAAAAGATCTATCAAACCTTGCAAAATCGACGCGCTAAAACAGTTGGGCTGCTAAATTCCTGGTCTGCAGAACTGGCTAATATCGCCTCAGTTGACGATTTTAAACACGACACCAACACCAGGGTAATGATAATTTGCGATGTAGAAAAAGAAGCACTTGATTTGCACGGCATCCCATTCATTATAAATTTTGAGATACCGGCTACCACGGGAGTATTTATAAACAGGATAAAAGCAGACACCTCCGCCGGCGGAGACGAAACAATGGTGCTAACTTTTGCTACCGATATTGAACTAACTGATGTGAAACGGATAGAACAGGCTATCGGTTATAAAATCCAGACAGGCGAACTGCCAGAGGCGCTTATTATCGGTGAGGCAAAAAAGTCTCCTTTGGAAATTAAACCCGAGCCTTCAAAAACCAAACCTTCAATCAGCACCACCGGCGACGCATTCCAGCAAAAGAAACCAGAAAATGCCAAAACTTACAATTACGGCGCCGGTGTTAAAGCAAAAATGAGTAAGAAGAAAAAGCACGGGTAAAAACAGGTGCAAACTTAAAGGTTGGCTAAGTTTGACTCATTTAAACCGGGTGTTTAAATATAAATCCTCGACCTTCTTCCTTGCCCAGGGAGTCTTGCGCAAAAAAGTAAGGCTTGATTTGATGCTGGGGTTATCCAAAAAGCAATTAATGCGAATGCGGTAACCCAGCTCAGGCCAGCCGTAATAGGCAACCAGCTCATTCAATATCATTTCGAGGGTTTTACCATGAAGCTTATTGTTTGGCTGTTGCTCTGTCATTCGGCAAAATTAACAGCAGAAGCGCAAATGCTGCGCCTCTGCCAATAAAATATTATTCCTTTTCCAGGTAATTTTTAAGAGATGTGCCGGTAATGTACGTCCAGCCTTTGGTAAAGCTTTCTCTTGAAAAGTCCTTGGTTACCTGCGGGAAGGTGTGCAAGCCGGTATGGGTTAACTTTACGCGGCTTTTACCACCCTCATCAAAAATCTCCCAGGTTACAAAAGACTCGCCGGGATAACCATCGTATTGCCAGCTATGCGTAAGCTTTTTACCGGGAACGACCTCAGTAATTTTGCAAAGATGCAGGTACTGTTGCTCCGGCGATCCGCCCCAGAATTGAAATTCAAAGCCAACTTCGGGCTTAAACTCCTTCAGGTCGAAATACCATTCCTTCATTTTGTCTTTGTTGGTAATAGCTTGCCAAACACGGTCGGCAGTAGCGTTATAAGTCTGCTCAATAACAAATGGTTCTGTGTTCATAGTTTTTTGATTATTTAGTTTTCAGATTTTCGTTCTGTGTCTCTTTCTCCAGGAAATCACCTAATGCGTCCAGCTTTTCACTCCAAAATCTGCGGTATTGCTCTACCCAGGCCGATACCTCATTCAGCCTGCTAAAATTAGCCTTGCAATACCTGTCCCGGCCTTCCTGTTTAATAGTTATCAATCCGCATTGCGTTAAAATTTTGATGTGTTTAGATACGGCCGGGCGGCTGATCTCAAAATTATCGGCAATAGCGTTGAGATTCAATGATTGCTTAGCCAGCAGTCCAATAATCTCTCGTCGTGTGGGGTCGGCAATCGCCTGGAAAACATCTCTGCGCATATTTATGAAACCTTTCAGTTACAAATATATGCGAAACCATTTGGTTACACAAAATTAAATTTCAAATTTTTAAAAATAGGTTCAGGCACTACCGACTAAAACTTTTAAACGAAGTTGGGTTCACGCGTAGTTGACAGATGTATCAGCTTTTCAAAGTGATAAAACGAAAAAGGGGCATAGAGCGCCCCATCCCTACGTGCATAAATGAGGTTTACTTTTCCGACGGATTCTTCTTGCCTGCCGATAGCTTTTCAACCAGCCTGAGCAGCCGCTCGTTCTTTGTTTTTTCCTGCCTGGCAGATAATATCCAAATCACATATTCCTTTTTATTATTATAAGAAAGTTTTTGATAAAATTCCATAGCGGCAGGTACCGGTGTTAATATGTCCTGCATTTCGGCAGGCAGCTTAATTTGCTTGTTATCTACATCGATGTAATTGGCATAGTCATTCTTTTTGATTTCCTGGTTGCACGAGTCCGAAACCTTTGATTGCCCTATGGGCCTGAAACGTAATGCAGTCCAGGTTTGGTCAATGGCTGCCGCTGCCACGCCGTTATAACCATAATGAGCAAGTTCATCCCAGCTACTCATCATTTCCAAATCCGAGGGAATGCCTGAGCTTTTCTTAGGATAGGTTATCCAAAAGATGGTATCAGGTTTTAAAAACGGCATAATGATTTTTAAGCGGTCTTTTAATTCAGCGCTGTTTTTTACAAATAGTTGTACGCCGTCAAAATCGCCGTCTAAATCAAAAACTGCCTTGGCTTCTTCGGGCATTGGATTCATCATCGCCAAATAATTTTCAGGTGCATCATAAAACAGCCAGCGTTTACCAGGTTTTACCTGCAATTTTTTTGCGACAGCGCTAATTACATCCATGGTTTATAATGTGTTCATAGCAAATGTAGGCAAGGCGGTTATTATCTTTACAAAAAATTTATATCAGCGCAAAAAACCGCAATTATGGAGAAGATGCGGGGGCGGCGATGCTTAGGCTAAGGCCGTTCTGATATTAAATAATGTACCTGCAATGAATTATACTGATATCGACAGCCGGAAACAGGCATTTATATTTGAGTTGGATGATGTGCTTTACCCTGAAAAGGATTATTTATATCAGGTTTATTACCTATTCGGCGGGCTTTTGGAATATACAACCCTGATTGACGCTAAGCAGACAACCGACCTGATGATTGATACGTATATTACCGCGGGAAAAGAACTGGTATTTGACAATTTGAAAGCAAAATTGCAGGTAGATGAAAAATACCGGGCCGGGCTAAGGGACTTAATGATAACCGCCAGGCTGCCGCTAAAGCTGCTTCTTTATCAAAACATGCTGAATTTACTGCAGGATATTGTTGTCGACCGAAAGAAAATATTTATAGTTACCAACGGTAACCGCGAAATGCAGCTAAATAAGATAAAGCAAACAGAATGGCACGGCCTGGAGCAGTATTTAACCGTGTACTTTACAGACGAATTTAAGCCAAAGCCCGAATCTGATGTTATTGACTTATTGATAAAAGATTATAACTTGCAGCGGCGCGAAATATTGATGATTGAAAACTCCGAAACAGACAGGATTTGTGCAGAAGCGAGCGGCATTGATTATTTAAACGTCAACAATTTTTTATAAGCCGGAATAATAACATAGTTTATTTATTTCCGTTTAAATACCTGTTTGAAAAGAAACTACTTACATAATTGATATGAGGAAAATATTTTACTTAGTTATTATTTTGTCAGCCGGATTAATATCATCCTGCAAAAAAGATAAAAAAATTACCGGGGGCAGCACCGGTGGTGGTACAGACCTTACGCAGCCATCAAAAGACGGGACAACCATCCAGCTTGCCCAGGATTCGATCTGGCTGTATGCTAAGGAAAATTATTTGTGGAATGACCAGTTACCCAGCTATGCTGACTTTAAGCCGCGTTCATTTACCAATTCCGCTCCCTTGACAGCGCTGTCAAACGAGATGGATGCACTATCGCAGTATGCCATAAACCCTGCGACCGGTAAACCCTACGAATACTACAAATATGATCCGGGCCGGGCAAAATATTCGTTTATTGACGATGGTACAGAGACGGGCGCCCTGAATGGTGTAAAGGGAGACTTTGGTTTTGATTATAACTACAATGCGGTTGATGATATCCGCTTCGTTTACGTGTATCCAGGCTCACCGGCTGCTTTGGCAGGCATACGGCGGGGTTACCGCATCATGAGTGTGAACAACAACTCAAATATTTCTTACGACGGCGTTTCCGGCGGCCATACCTATGGAGATGGCTCTGGCACCAACTTAAATTATGTATATAACTCAGTATTTAACAGCGGAACGATTAAGATGTCCGTCAAAAAGCCGGACGGAACTACGTTCGATGTCAATCTGAGCGCAGCAACTTACACTGTTAACCCCGTTTTAAAAGATACCGTATTGGATGTTGGCGGCGGCAAAAAAATTGGTTATTTTGTATTTAACAGCTTTACGTCAGATGCTAATGCCGACCCAAAACTGGATGCTGTGTTTGCTAAATTCGCTACTGCCAATGTTACCGACGTAGTTGTGGATTTACGCTATAATGGCGGCGGTTATGTTTCTACAGCAGAATATATCGACAATTACCTGGTGCCATCTGCTAAGAATGGTAGTTTAATGTACACTACTACCTTTAACAGCATACTGACATCGAATACAGAAACACTGCTGAAAAATCAGGTGCGCCGTGACGGCAATGGCAGTTTATATAACCTTTCACAAATTGACTACTCATTAAATTCGCAGTACAACAAGCCTAACTTCGTTAAGAAGGGGTCGTTGAATGTGAACCGTGTATTTTTTATTATAACCGGCAGCACTGCATCAGCAAGCGAGCTTACTATCAACAACCTGCGCCCCGTTGTAGATGTGCAGTTAATCGGCGAGCAAAGCTATGGCAAGCCTGTAGGCTTCTTTGATATTAATATAAATAAGTATACCATGTTTACGCCGGAGTTTGAAACTAAAAACGCTGCCGGACAGGGTGGTTACTATGATGGCATGACTCCGGGTTCCGGTGGTTACAACGGCATTAATGATTTTGATGATTTCACTGTCGAATTCGGCGATCCGTCAGAAGCATTGCTGGCTCACGCTATTAACTATGTAAAAACAGGCACTTTCGGCACCGCTAAAAGAGTGATCCAAAGTATTTCAGCAGACGCGAGTAAAACATTCTCACTTGCCGCTTCCCACGATAAATCTATCGAGTTGAACAAACACAAGTTCCAGGGTATGGTGTTTAATTTTAAGAAAGTGAAGCTGAAGAAGTAGGTAAAGGCTAAAGGTAAAGGGTGAAAGGATGCCAATTTGCGTGCCTTTCACCCTTTTATTATATACGGTTACAGGCGTTTTATACCGGCCGGTTCACCTTCACTTCGCTAATCGGCTAATTCCCTTAAGTCAACAGCGACTACACGGGATATTCCTTGCTCTACCATGGTTACACCATAAATTATGTCGGTGCTGGCAATAGTGCGTTTATTGTGGCTGATGATGATGAACTGTGACTCTTTGGAAAATTCCCTGATGATATTATTGAACTTATCGATGTTGGTATCATCAAGGGGCGCATCAACCTCATCGAAAATACAGAATGGCGCCGGCTTAAGCAGGTAAAGCGAGAACAGGATAGCAGTTGCTGTTAATGTTTTCTCGCCGCCTGATAGCTGATTGATAGATAGCGGGCGCTTGCCTTTCGGTTTCGCGATAATATCTATATCGGAATCGAGCGGGCTTTGGGGGTCGGTCAGTATCAGGTCGCATGAATCTTCTTCGTTAAACAGGGAGCGGAATACCTTGATAAAATTTTCTCTCACCAATGTAAACGAGGTCATGAACTTTTCTTTAGCCGTATCATCAATTTCCTGGATCGTAGCCAGCAAAGAGGCTTTCGCATCGCTCAAATCTTTCTTTTGCGCCTGGATGAAGGTGTAACGTTCATTCATCTCGTTATATGCTTCAACGGCCATCGGGTTAATGGCGCCAAACTCATCAAGGCGTTTTTTAAGACGCTCTGCCTTTTCTCTTATATCCTGCTCATCTTCGCCTTCGCCAATTTCAGCTTCCGGTAAATCCTGTATATCGATATTAAATTCTACGGATAAGCGCTCTTTTAAAGCATTCAATTCCAGCTTCAGGTTATTCCGTTCATCCTTCAGCTCGTTTTCTACCAGCTCAGCATTATCCTTTTTCTTTCGCAATGCCGATATTTCTTCCTCCGTTTCACTGATCTTTCCGCGCCATGCGTAATATTCCTGCTCCGCCTGCTGGGTTGCTTTCTCCAGTAACTCCTTTTGCTCGTACATCCCGAGCAAATCATCGTCTGAATTGTCAGACTGTTGCAGGTTTTCCTGTATCGCAAGCTTTACTTTTTCCAGTTCGGCGGCGTTCACCTGTATCCGGCCTTCCAGGTTTTCTTTTTGCGATTCGCGGTAATCTAAATCTTTAATCAATCCCGATACCTTGTTCTGCTGCTGATGGAAGCGGATATTCTCCTGGTTATAGGCATTTGATTTTACTGAGACATATTCGTTCAGCTCGTTAAAAGCCTGTTGCTTTTCGGTTAGTAATTCGCCCTGGGTTTGCCTTTGTGCCTTTAAATCCTCAAGTTGTGGTATCAGCGCCTGCGTTTCCTCTTTTATGCTTTCAATTTTACGGGCGATATCTTCTTTACGGTTGAGGCTGTTCTCAATAAAGGTTTGGTATTGCTCCTGCCGGGTTTTGACGGTGATCAACTCTGTGTTGAGCAGGTTAAGTTCGTGTTGTTTTTGCTTGATTTCGGCAGCTTTCCCGGCAGCTTTTAATTCAGTGAGCCTGGTTTGCAAAGCATCAAAACGCGCTTTTAATTCAGCAACCTCCAGATCGATCAGTTTAATAACTTTTAGCAAAGCCTCCAGGTTTTTGGCGCGACCGATCCGCTTACCCTCGAATAGCCCTACCGAGCCGCCTGCCATGGTATGCTTTGCCTTATTAAACTTACCGCTCTTGCCTATTAATACCACGCCATCGGGTAACGAGCTGTTGTTTAGCGCATGGTCATTATCATCGTTCACAAGGTAAACGTTCTTAAGCAAGTGTTCGCAAAGCGGCTGGTACTGGCGTTCCACTTCCACTACGTTTAAAGCCGGGATAGCACCTTCCAACTCCGGCTTCTCCGAAAAACCTGGTGTGATTTCATAACTATCCAGCACAAAAAACTGAGCGCGTCCCTGTGCGGCTTTGCTGAGCAGGTTGATGGCTTTTATTGCCTCAGTGTAGTTAGAAACCACGTAATGGTTCATTAGCGGCTCCAGGTAATTCTCAATCGCTACGCGGTATTCTTCACGACAAAACAAGATGTCGCTGAATAGCGGCGCATTCTTAGACCACTCTGTATTCTTTTTCAAAAAACGTATCGACTCCGGGAAACCCTCCAGGTTGTCGACCATGCTTTTAGTAAGATTGTACTCATTTTGTTTAGCATCCAGCTTGCGGCTTTCCCGGATAATGGTTTCCTGTACCGTATGCAGCTCTGCCTCCGCCGATGCTATTTGCTCTTGCAGCTTTGTTTCAAAATCAACAGCCTCGCTATAGTCCCTTTCAGCAGCCTCAACGCGTTGCTTTAAATTATCAACTACCGTATTAAAATGCGAAAGTTCTGCCTCTTTATTAGTGGCATCTTCCATATTGCGCTGGCTTTCCTGTTCCAGGGCCTGCTCCTGTATTTTTAGGATATCAAGGTCTTTTTCGGCTTTATAGGCCTGGTTTTGCAGGCGGGTATTTATATTGGTAAGCTCAGTTAGTCCGGCACGCTCTTCGGCCTGCTGCGCTCGAAGATCATCAACAGCTTCCTTTAAATCCGCAACCTGTGCCCGCACTTTTTCAAGAGTTTCATCCTCCTGGAGCTTCTCTTCCGATAAACGCTTGATGTTGTACAAGACGTGGTTGAGCTGGGTTTTGTCCTTTTCCAGTTCTTCCGTTAGCCTCGTCTCCTTATCCTGCTGAAATTTAAGCTGCTCGTTCTTTATCTTTTTTTCGCTTTCGTAAGCCCGGATCTTCGATACATATTCGTTAGTGGCTTTTTGCTGTACCGACAGATTTTTTTCCTTGGTTAAGCTATCCAGCTTTTGCTGCTGCAACGATGCTTCGAGCGTGTCAATCTGCGTAACAATACCTGACTTGCCTTCCTTGTGCTTTTGCTCCTGTTCTTCTATCCTGCTCAATGATTCGCTGAAGGAAGCTATCCTGAATGATGCAAGCGTAATGCTTAGGGCCTTATATTGCTCCTTCAGCTGGTAATATCTCTCTGTCTTTTTAGCCTGGTTCTCCAGCGTCTTCAGGTTCTTCTCTATTTCAAACAGCAGGTCTTCTACCCTTTCCAGGTCGGCCTCGGTGTCTTTAAGCTTACTGAAGGTTTGTTTTTTGCGCAACTTGTATTTAGAGATGCCTGAAGCTTCTTCGAATAAATTACGACGCGAACCTTCTTTATTGGTGATGATTTCATCTATCATTTTAAGTTCAATGATAGAATAGGAATCGGCGCCAATTCCGGTATCCAAAAACAAGTCGGTAATATCCTTCAGCCTGCACTGCACGTCATTCAGGCGGTACTCACTTTCCCCGCTGCGGTATAGCCTGCGTGTCAGGGTTACCTGCGAAAAATCAGTCGGGAGGATATTTTTAGTATTATCGAAGGTGAGGGAAACTTCGGCAAGATTAGCTGCTTTACGGCTCCTGGTTCCGTTAAATATAACGTTGTCCATTTTTTCGGAGCGCAGCATACGGGTGCTTTGCTCGCCCAGCACCCAGCGGATAGAATCCACCACGTTGGATTTCCCGCAGCCGTTAGGACCAACAATCGCAGTTACACCTTCGTTAAAGTTAATAGTAATTTTGTCGCCAAAGCTCTTAAACCCTTTGATTTCTAACTTAGTAAGCTGCATTTACGTTGTCCCGTTCCTTAAAAATCCGAACCTGTAAAGTAATTATAAAAAATTCATTTTTCCATGCCTTTTTTAAGGCGAAAGGCAAAAAGTTAAGGGCGAAAGGTTTTAGCTGCAACCGGTTGAATTTTGTATGCTCTTTTTGCATTTACCTTTCGCTTTTAACGGCTTTCCCAAAACATTTTTGGCGGCTGAAACCTTTACAACTTATATAACTAACTATGAAAATCGCAATATTTGGAGCCACCGGCAATATTGGCAGCCGGGTTGTTACTGAAGCCTTAAACCGGGGGCACGATGTTACTGCCGTTATGCGTCACCCGGAAGATTACACACAAATACATGACCACCTATATGTGACCAAAGGCGATATTTTTAATTCACAGGATGTGGAAGCCGCCGTGTTCGACCATGATGCGGTGGTAAGTGCATACAATTTCACCAAAGGAGCCACACCATCAACCATTGTTGAAATTGCTGTACCATTGCTGAACGGATTGAAACAGGCAGGCGTAAGGCGGTTGATAGTAGTAGGCGGCGCCGGTAGCCTGGAAGTCGCACCAGGCGTACAATTGGTTGACTCCCCCGGATTTCCTGAAGAATTCAAGCCCGCTGCTCTTGCTCACCGCGACGCCCTGAAAGAATATCAGAAAGAAAAGGAAATTGACTGGACGTATATCAGTCCCGCTGCTTACATTGAACCTGGGATGCGCACCGGCATCTTCAAAACCGGTAAAGACCAATTAATAACCGATGAGCATGGCAACAGCCGCATATCCATGGAAGATTTTGCCGTCGCTATTGCCGATGAGTTGGAAAGGCCGGCGCATATAAAGGAACGGTTTACCGTAGGGTATTAACGGACTTCGGAAGCCGGATTTTCGATTTTGGAATTAAAATTCAGATCAATCCGAAATCAAACAAAAATCTCGCCTCTCAAATAAGTAACCGCCTTACCGCTCATCAAAACTCTCTCTCCTTTCAGCTCGCACCAAAGCTCGCCCTCCCGGGCCGATAGCTGGTAGGCGTGCAGCTTGTTTTTGCCGAGCTTTTCAGCCCAGTAAGGTATCAGGTTACAATGAGCGGAGCCGGTAACGGGATCTTCCGGGATGCCTGCACCAGGTGCAAAAAAACGGGAAACGAAATCTGAATTGTCGCCGCGCGCCGTAACTATAACACCAACAGTATCCATTTTTGATAAAGCGAAAAAATCAGGTGATATATCGCGGATATCGCTCTCGGATTCGTAAACCAAAAAATAATCCCTCGACCGCAAAACTTCCACCGGCTGCTTTTCGCTCAATGCCTCAATCAATCCATTTGGTGCATCAATATGGATAGGCGGCCGTGATGGAAAATCCATCGCATATTTATCACCATCTCGTTTTACGGTAAGCGTACCAGCCTTTACAGTTTCAAAATGTATGGTATTGCCTTCGTGCCCCAACTCAGTAAACAATATATGGGCAGAGGCCAGCGTAGCATGGCCGCAAAGGTCTATTTCGTATTCCGGTGTAAACCACCGCAACTTATAACCCGTCGCAGTTTTTACAAAAAAAGCAGTTTCAGCCAGGTTGTTTTCTACAGCTATAGTTTGCATTAGTTCGTCGGGCAGCCACTCCTTTAGTGGACAAATTGCTGCCGGGTTACCACCAAACAGCCTGCCGGTAAATGCATCGGCCTGGTAAATGGGTATCGTCGTCATGATATTTTTGATAAGAGGAACCGGCTAAAGGTAAATATTTGAGGCGAAAGGCAAAAGATGAAAGGTAAAAGCAATTCTTTAATGACAAATCGACACCTTTCGCCTTTTACCATTGTCCTCTCACCTATTCTTTCCACAGCACGGAATTATCTGTCCCCCTGTCGTTTGGCTCCCAAAGGCTGTTTGCAGGGTCAATTATCCATTTGCCGTCAACCCTGAATTTGTACAAGCACTTACCCGGCTTTAAATAAACGCTGATCACCCACTCGTCGCCTGCATGTGTCATGGTATATCCCTCGCCTTCCCAATAATTAAAGTTACCTGTAAGCGTAACACGCTTTGCATTGCTGTATCCTTTTAACCTGAATGTTTGATTTGGTTTTACAGACAAAAAAGAATTTTCTATTCCCCCCTCTTTTGCATAGTTGGGGTTAGCCGGGTCGGTGATCCAATGGCCATCTACAATAAACTTATACTGGTAATTACCAGCGGCGAGCGTAGTGTTTAATACCCATCCATTTGCGGTCTTATCCATGGCCAGATCGTTATGCTTCCAGCCATTAAAATTGCCGGAAACATAAACCTTCTTCGCATTTTCATAACCGGCCAGTTTAAAGCTTACCGTCCCGCCGACGGTCAGCAATGAGTTAAGGTTACTTTCGCCGTCTTTCAGTTTTAACGGGTTTACAGGGTCGCTTACTTTCCGTCCGTCAACCAGGAAATGATAGGCATGCTTGCCTTCGCTTAAATACAGCGGCCTTTCCCATACGTTGCCCCTTTTTTGCAGCGTAATTTCATTGTTGTCCCAGTTGTTAAAATCGCCGGTTAAAACCACTTTTTTTGCAGAGGAATAACCTTTCAGCTTTATCGTGTAATTATACTTGTAAAAAATCGAGTTAGTGTTACCTACCCCATCGTCGGATTGTAATAGATTATTCGGATCGGTAGTCCAACGACCGTCGGTGATGAATTTATATGCATAAACACCCGGCTCCAGTTTAACGTCTATAATCCAGCCCCCTTCAATCTTTTTCATAGCGCCCTTCAGGGTACTCCACTGGTTAAAGCTACCCGACAAAAACACTCGTTTCGCGCGGAAGTACCCCGGCAGAACGAACCTGGTAAGTCCTGAAGACAAACCGTATACCGTGTTTTTTTTAAACCTGTTTATCCCGTATTTAACATCCTTCGGATACCCCGGTTCACCATCAAACTGGGGCAAATTGACAGTTATCCTGAGCGGCATATCCTGCGGGTTATCATTCAATTCGGCCAACGGACGGTTGAAGGTGACCAGGTTACCATTGCGCATTATCATGCTCCAACCGTCATCAGCCATCGGCTTAAAGTCGCCGGCCTTTATTTTTGGCGTATTTTCAGCAGCAACGCCGGCTACTTTCAGGATGCTGTCTAACACCGGCGCGGGGGAATTAACATCTAATTCCAAAACCAGCACATCGTTCTGGATAAAGAGATTATTCCTGCTTTGGGCAAAAACGGTTTTCACACTGCTTAAAAGCAATACAAAAAACAATATGATGTAGCCGCTGCGCCTCATTTGTAGCCTTATAAATTATACATATCAAATTCCTTCTTCACAAAATTGATGCTGAATATTCCCCTTGCGAAAAAGTCAAACCCTAAAATTCCGTCAACAGAATGCCCGTACGACTCTCCCATTTTTTCAAGGTTAGTCAATAATACTTTATTTTCTTTAAAAACATGCCCGCCGACCGTTAATTCATCAAACCGGGCGTAAAGCACTTCCAGTTTCGAGCCGCCCAATCCTGTAACTTTTGAGCGGCTGACGACCTTGAAGGCGCCTGGCAACCTTTTGGACCTGTCATAATCAAAAAGGTTTGTTTCGGCAGCAGAATCGAACGCAAACCAAAACGTTTTGCCATTTACTGATGCTTTTAAAAAAACTACATCGTTCATAAGGGCGAACGGTGTTGACATTAATTTATCCCGGAAAAGCTGCTCTTTTTCAGGAACATTACCTTTAGCATCAAGCTTTTGTATATACAGCACATTTTTAAAAAGATCGACCGTGATAGAAAACTTTGAAAACAAGCGCGTGCCCAATAGTCCAAGTATCTTTAGATTGCGGCCGTTTTCGATGAACGACAAATCAACCACACCGGCGGTAAGCCTGCTGTATTTTAAATCCAGGATATTAAAATTATGAACGTAAGTGGTAAAAGAGCCTTGTGAAGTACCGTTGATACCACCCGCCTCCTGGTCATCTATCTTCGGCAGCTGGCGGAAATAAGTTGCATTCAGGATAAGGTAAGGCGCCCCGGTATCCAGTACAAAATTGCCTTCCAGCGTATCTACCTGGGCCTCTACAATTATCAGGTTGCCTGCTCTTTTTATCGGAACAATCAAAGTTTTAAATTCGGCTGTGGGTGAAGGATCGGGGTCGCGGGCATAGAGGGCATTATTAAAGCGCACATCACCTGGAGGAATACCCTTTACGGGCGAGGCCAATGCTGCCCCGCAATTCATGAAAATGATTAGTAATAAATACAGCCTGCGCATTGGTTTCTGTTGTTATCCAATAGACGGCGGTTTACAATACATAGTTACAGGGATCGAAAAGATTACGGTAAAATGTTATTTTGAAGAAGGGAAAAAGGCTTTTATAGAACTACCAGGGAACAAAGTGACAAGTTTTTATCGCACAATAAAAACCCACCCTGACTGCTTAGGGATATTTTCATCCTTTAAATCGATAATATAGTAATAGGTGCCAACGGGAAGCCTGCGCCCATCTTTTTCGCCATCCCAGGGTTTAGTATAACCGACAGTATGAAAAACAGGCAACCCGTACCTGTCATAAACATTGATTTCAGCCTTTGGATAATTTTCTATGTTCTTTATATACCAGGTATCATTTATCCCGTCGTTATTCGGCGAAAAGCTGTTTATTACCGTAAGCAAATTATACACCCTTACAAATACGCTGCTGGTAGCCTCGCCGCAACCTACGCCGGAAACTACATGCAGGGTATAAGTAATATCGTTAGTCGAACTGCAAACCGGCGCAAGCGATGCAGGGTTGTCAAGGTAATCCGAAGGCGTCCAGTAGTATGACACATGATCCCCGACGGCAGTCCCTGAGAGTTTTACAGTTTGTCCCTCAAACATTCTGAGTGGATTACCGGCATCTGCTTTGGGCCGTTTTAAAACCGTCACCATTAACGAAGAAGTTGGCTTAAGCGTGGCGCATCCATCGTTGCTAACGGTTACAGTATAGCGTATGGTAGCTGACGGTCTTGCCACCGGATTAGGGATGTCGTCGTGATCGAGGCCATCGGCAGGCTCCCATTTAAAATGTGTGGCATTAGCGCTCTGTACCGACAGCTGCACGGCATCGCCCTCGCAAACTTGCATGTCCGTCATAGGCTGTACGCTGGCAGCAATATACACCTTAACAGTGGTAGATGTAAAAAACGGGCAATTGTTTTTTGTTACCATCAGTTTATAGACGCCATCATAGCCCGGGTCCGCGCTTTGGGTTACTACCGGGCTGTTTTCCGTGGAAGTAAAGCTATTGGGACCGGTCCACAAATACGTATCGGCGCCGCTTGCCCTTAATTGTAAAGGCTGTCCGATGCATGCGCTGGTGTTTTCGGCAAGTACCAGATCGGGTGGAGCATAAACGTTAATGGTGAGGGGATCGGAATAAATACGGCATTGTTCAGCGCCTATTATAGCCTTATTCAATACACCTATGCGGTATTGATATTTACCCGGTGGCGCGTTAGGGATAACCAAATGATAGCTTAGCGACTTTTCTCCGGGAATATCCATCCAGCCATTGCCATCGCTTTTATTTACCTGCCATTTATAGTCTGGATCGTCGTAGCCTTCCTGTGCGGCAACCAACGTATAATCCAAATTATCTTTCTCGCAGCTGCTTTTTGGCTCTATATTGCCAAGGGTAGTAAAACCGGTTTGAATCAGCGGCCCGCATGGGCTAAACGTAATGTCGTCCAGTGCCAAATCGTTACCATTCCCACCTTGTCCGTTATTAATCATTTTGACTATCAAATCAGAGCCATCAGCGGGGCTGGTAAAAAATGTACCGTATTGCACCCAGGTGGGGTCTTCACTTTCGGGTATATCGCCCGTATTGTATTCTTTTAGCAATGTGCCATCAGCTTTCTCAATTCTGAAGGTAATATTAGGCCGCGAAAAACCTTGCGTTTGCGGCACCGGGCGCAAAATATTCATTATCCAGGCGGCAAACTGGTAGGTAGTATTAGGGCAAAGCTTGCTGCCATCAACTTTATAAGTAAAGAACAGACTGGCCTCAAGGGTAGCGTTGATCACCATCATATATCCATAGGGGTCGCCGGTATGATCTTGTGCAATGGCTTGCCATGTACCGCCCTTGCATGACGAGCCCATACGCTGTAAAATAGAATATTCACCGTCCTCGCCGCCGCAACCGGGGCCGGCAACATAATGCAGGCTGGTTTCGCCAGAAGGCAGTTCCGGCCCGCCATCATATTGCGCGCCGTGCCCGAAAGTTTCATTGACTACCGGCGCACCTAAGCTACCGGTACAGATTTGTGCCCTCGCCGCGGAAACGATGGTGACAATAAACAGCCAAAAAACACAATAAAACTTCAGGTGCATTTAATTGATACAGGACTTGCGGAATGCAGCCCTTAAAAATATAGTTTTTCAACAAGAAAAGCTTTATTATCGGCTAAAAAAGGCATTCAACCATCAGTACCAAAAATCAAAAATTTTACGGTTCAAAAAAAAGCCGGAATTTCTTCCGGCTTCTATTTATCTAGTTGTCTTTGCTTCTTAAAATTACCCTAAATAAGATTTCAGGATTTTGCTGCGCGATGTATGACGCAGACGTTGTAAAGCTTTGTCTTTAATCTGACGCACACGCTCGCGGGTGAGATTGAATTTCTCGCCTATTTCTTCCAGTGATAGCGGATGATTGGTACCTAAACCAAAGAACAGTACAATGATCTCTCGCTCACGTTCAGTAAGAGTAGATAGGGAACGTTTGATTTCTTCCGAAAGCGACTCGTTGATTAAGATAGAGTCGGTGTTTGGCTCCTGGTTTTCCAGTACATCCAGCAATGTATTTTCTTCACCCTGTACAAACGGCGCGTCCATCGACACGTGGCGGCCCGAGTTGCTCAGGGTATCAGATATTTTATCAACGGTAGTTTCCAGCATATCTGCCAACTCTTCAGGCGACGGCTCACGTTCGTATTCCTGCTCCAGCTTTGAGAAAGCTTTGCTGATCTTGCTTAATGACCCTACCTGGTTTAATGGCAAACGCACAATACGCGACTGCTCGGCGATAGCCTGCAATATCGACTGGCGGATCCACCAAACGGCGTATGATATAAATTTAAACCCTTTAGTTTCGTCAAAGCGTTTGGCAGCTTTAATCAAACCCAGGTTACCTTCATTTATTAAGTCGCCAAGGGTAAGTCCCTGGTTTTGATATTGTTTCGCTACTGATACTACGAAACGAAGGTTGGTTTTTGTAAGCCGCTCCAAAGCAGCCTGGTCACCTTCCCTTATTTTCTGAGCTAATATTACTTCTTCTTCGGCTGTTATCAGGTCAACTTTACCAATTTCGTGGAGGTATTTGTCAAGCGACTGCGACTCACGGTTGGTAATGGATTGGGTTATTTTGAGTTGTCTCATTTATTTTATTAACCTCGATTCTATGTTTAGAAATGAACGTGCAAAGGTACGAAATTGTTATAAGATTTTTTCACTTATTCTCAAATAAATAAATAATTACATTATGCTGATTTTATGATATTTATTGCACGGTTTTTGTAGTGCGGCAAACATTCTTTTCAGCTATAACTTAAACAAAAAAATCCCATTTGGTTTAATTGGTTCCGGCTACTTTTTCCGGTTTAGGACTTAAGCTCCTGACGACGTTGAATATACAAATAATATTCATTTGATAAAAGGCGTGTTGGAAAAGAATATTTTGTGGGAAAGTTTTCTGATTTAGTAAGACGCGAAACATAGCGTCTTTTCGAACCGCCGGCTTTTAAATTCTATAGTTCGCTCAACTTCAACACCTCCTTCAACCGCACCCCTTTCTCCGTTTGCTGCAAGGTACAGCATTCATTTACCGGGTCATGCTCAAAAAATAACACATATCCCTTCTCAGCCGCCTCGTTCAAAAAGATCTTCTTTTCGGCCAGGGTTTTCAAAGGGAACATATCATAAGCCATCACATACGGCAGCGGGATATGCCCCGTTGAAGGCAGCAAATCTGCCATGTACAATATCTTTTTCCCTTTATAGCTGATTAGCGGCAGCATCATAGCATCGGTGTGCCCGTACACAAACCGGACATCTACGCCCTCACAAAAATTCACGCCGTCTTCTGCAGCCACAAATTTCAATTGACCGCTTTCGTTTATCGGCAGGATATTTTCTTTCAAAAACGATGCCTTTTCTCTGTCATTTGGATTGACAGCCCAATCCCAGTGCTGGGCATTGCTCCAGTAAACAGCATTTCTGAATGCAGGCACTAATTTGTCACCGTCGCGAACAATCGCACCGCCCACGTGGTCGAAATGCAGGTGAGTTAAAAACACATCAGTAATATCGTCGCGGTGAAAACCCAGCGCTCCGAGCGATTTGTCCATAGTACTATCGCCATGCAGGTAATAGTGACTAAAAAACTTTTCATCCTGCTTGTTGCCAATGCCTGTATCCACCAAAATCAGCCGTTTGCCGTCCTCGATCAACAGGCACCGCATGGCCCAGGTGCAAAGATTGTTTTCATCCGCCGGATTTGTTTTGCTCCACAGCGTTTTAGGTACCACGCCGAACATGGCGCCGCCATCCAATTTAAAAAAGCCGGTATCGATAGTGTGTAGTTTCATAAGTTGATAGACAATAGTCCATTGACCATGGTTTTAGTCAGGGTTACATAGTTAAAGAGGTTTAATCCTATGGTCCATCGACTATGGTCTATGGACTAATTCGATCCCGTATTCTGCAAACAATTGCTTTGCCTCGTTCAGCAATCGCCACTCGTCTTCCTTCAAAGCATACAGCCGTTTTATCCCTTCATCCAAACACAAGGTAAGCATTTCATGTGCGTACGACATCGACGCCGGGCTTGGCAGCTTTATGATTTTCATAAAACCAGGCAGTTCGGTGTAATCGCCTAAAATAACATTGTCATGGGCAAATTGGTTCTTCAGCTTATGCGCTTCAGCAGACGTGGCGGCTGTTATCAGTATATTCATCATGCATCAGGCTATCAGCCCATCTTTCATAAATACGGTGCGGTCACTCATATCGGCCAGATCCTGGTTATGGGTAACAATCACAAAAGTCTGATTGAACTCTTCGCGCAGCCGGATAAACAACTCATGCAGCTCCAGCGAATTGGCCGAATCCAGGTTGCCTGATGGCTCATCCGCAAAAATTATCGACGGGTTATTGATCAGCGCCCGGGCAACAGCCACCCTCTGCTGCTCACCGCCTGAAAGCTCGTTAGGCTTATGATTCATGCGCTCACCCAAGCCGAGTAATCTTAGTAATTCTGCGGCTCTCTTCTCCGCGTCCCGACGTACTGTTCCTGCAATAAACGCAGGAATACATACATTTTCTATAGCATCAAACTCGCCTAACAGGTGGTGAAACTGGAAAATAAAACCAATTTTTTGATTACGAAAGGTGCTTAAGTTTTTATTGCTTAAGCCGCTTACTTCTATATTATCGATGTATAGCTTGCCTGAATCAGGTCTGTCCAACGTGCCTAAAATATTCAGCAGCGTGCTTTTACCCGCGCCGGATGCACCAACTATGGTAACGATTTCGCCCTGGCCGACTTCAAAGTCGACGCCCTTTAAAATTTGAAGCTGTCCGTATGATTTATGGATACCTTTAGCTTTAAGCATGGGCGCTAAGTTAGAGATTCGTGATTAGAGATTAGAGGTTAGGAGGAAAAATTTGTAGATCAAGGTTAAAATCGGAAGAGTTATTATCCTGACAACTACAAACCCCGCCTTTAAAAACAGTAAGCGTTCCGTTTTTTTACGGAACACCCGGAACACCATAAAACACACTATCAATCAACAACTTAAATTTTATGCTATTTTCCAAACACTGATAATCAAGTACTTACATGGGGGTTACCTGTCAACCCCTGGCGAACTGTGTGCCGTCCTGAAAAAAGTTTACACTTTTTAATGAATAATCCTGTGTTAGATTTACAGTTTATCTTAGTCCTGTATAGGGTTTACACTATGAGTAAAGATAAAGAATAACTGCTATTGTTTGCTTGTCGTGTTGGAATGTGGGAAACTCGGTAGAGTTTTCCATATTTCAACACGTTTTTCTTTTTTTGCCTCTTTTTTTCTTTTTCTGGTCTCCTTTCTTTTCGTTAATAAACCGGGACAGCCGCCTGTCTTTCTGCCCAGCTTTTCCAGCGGCGTTTGATTGGCCCGGCATGTGTATGCGCCATTTCCGGTGTCATCATGTCCAGGCTGGAATGTAGCCTGAAACGGTTATAAATGTCAATGGCTGTTACTACCGATTGATGCGCCCGGCTAAGGGTTGCATATGCTGCTGTCAGCAGTTCCTGTTTAAGAATACCGTTTACCCTTTCTGCAATAGCGTTGTCCCTGGGGTCTCCGCTCTGGGTCATGCTAACACTAATGTTATTATCCTTTAACAGGGATATATAAGCGTCACAGCAGTATTGAGAACCACGGTCTGAATGATGGATAAGGGGCGCATTCCCTGCTCTGCTATCGAGTGCCATTTCCAATGCCCTCACCGGGCCTTCTGCCGATAAGTTATCACTTAAATGAAAGCCGACTATCTTGCGGCTGTAAGCATCGGTAATCAGGCTTAGATAGCAGAAATGGACATTCTTGAGCCGGATATAGGTAATATCACTTACCCATAAGCTGTTTGCACGGCTTATTTTGATGTCTTTTACCAGGTCCGGGTAACGCCTCATCCAGTGATTCGAATCGGTGGTTCGCGGCCGGTTACACCTTCGCATTTTAACCAGCAGGTTATTCTCCCGCAGCAAATTAAACAGCTGGTCCCGGCCTATGTAAAGCTCATGTTCCTGCATAAAAGGCAAGAGCATTTCATGTAGCTTACGCCCGCCTGAACGAGGCTGAAGCTTACGGTGAATAAGCACCTGGCTCAATAACAGGTCCTCTGCCAGGCCCTGTTTAAGCGATACGCTTTGGTTTTTATAATACGCCTGTGGCGAATAACCAAGCAGTCTGCAAAGCCCGCGAAGACCTCGCCGGCTGCTTTGCATCTTCATTTGGACTGCCTGGTGCCAGACTTTTTTCTGATATCGACACCAAATTCTTTGCTGGCGATATCCAGCATCAACTCCTGTAATTCAATCTCTAAGCGGGCATCGCGCAGGGCTTTTTTCAGCTCATTAATGTCGTCCGGCAACGGCAATTCTTCTTTTACCGGCTGGGATGTTAACTGCGGCTTTTGTACATCCTTATTTGCTTTTGACATCACAATACGGTGAATCTCGGTACGGTCCATTCCATACTTCTCCGCTAAATTACGATAACTTAGTCCTTCCAGTTCATGATCTTGTTTGATCAGCATTTTTAAATTTTCGTCCATCTCGTGTTTACTTAATGTGTAAACCTATTTCAGGACGAGACACTGTAAAAGCATTCCTTTTTTATACGCGGAACACCATTAAATATACTGATATACAACAACTTGAATTTATTTTATCTTCGAAATACTGGTAACCACATACCTTCATGGGGGTTTACACCTGTTAACCCCCGGCGAAATAAACCATAAAAGCGTCCCGTTTTCCTGCACGAAACACCTAAAACACCTCGTTATCAATACTTAAATATTTTACATTTAAACAATTAAAATGAGCATGTTTCAATATACAATTTAACGGAACAGGCTGTTTATGCATCGCCCAATGGGTATTTTCTTAAACTTTAAATGGTTACCTGGCTAAATATTATGCTGCTTTCTATCGTCTCCAAGCCATCCCATCCCTAAAAAAACAAAAAAGTGACAGTACAACTAACCACCGGCCGCTAATCTCTAAAAACTAAATAGTACTTTTACCGCAAATTCTTCACAACACATGAATATTCACGAATATCAAGGTAAATCGATACTGAAAAGCTTCGGGGTTCGGGTTCAGGAAGGCATATTGGCCGAGAACGTTGACCAGGCTGTTGAAGCTGCCAAAAAAATGAAAGAGGACTTCGGTTCTGATTGGGTGGTAGTTAAGGCCCAGATACATGCGGGCGGTCGTGGTAAGGGCGGCGGCGTAAAGCTGGCCAAAAACCTGGATGAAGTAAAAGAAAAAGCAGGCGCCATTTTGGGCATGCAACTCGTTACTCCGCAAACCGGTCCGGAAGGAAAGCTGGTAAGCAAGGTATTGATTGCGCAGGATGTTTATTATCCGGGCGAAAGTGAGACAAAGGAATTTTATATCAGCGTGCTGCTCGACAGGGCAAAAGGCCGTAACATTATCATGTACTCCACCGAGGGTGGTATGGACATTGAAGAAGTGGCCCACTCTACCCCGCACCTGATCCACAAAGAAGAAATCGACCCAAAAGTTGGTCTGCAGGGTTTCCAGGCACGTAAAATTGCATTTAACCTGGGCTTATCGGGCGATGCTTTTAAAGATATGGTGAAATTTATCACCGCGCTTTACAAAGCTTATGATGCTACTGATTCTTCGCAGTTTGAGATTAACCCTGTGCTCAAAACATCAGACAATAAAATATTAGCTGTAGATGCTAAAGTAAATTTGGATGACAACGCACTGTTCCGCCACCCGGATTTTGCTGCTATGCGCGATGTAGCTGAGGAAGACCCGATGGAAGTTGAAGCCAGCAAAAGCAACCTGAACTTCGTAAAGCTTGACGGCAACGTTGGTTGTATGGTGAATGGTGCTGGTTTGGCTATGGCTACCATGGATATTATCAAACTTGCCGGCGGCGAGCCTGCCAACTTCCTGGACGTAGGCGGTACAGCCAATGCAGAGACTGTTAAAGCGGCCTTCAATATCATCCTTAAAGACCCTAACGTAAAGGCGATCCTTATTAACATATTTGGCGGTATTGTTCGTTGCGACCGTGTAGCGCAAGGCGTAATTGATGCTTATCACGAGATAGGCAATATACCCGTGCCAATTATCGTTCGCTTACAGGGCACCAACGCTGTTGAAGCCAAAAAGCTGATCGATGAATCAGGATTAAAGGTTTACTCGGCCATCCTGCTTAAAGAAGCAGCTGAGCGTGTTAAAGAAGTACTGGCAATGTAAGCCGATAGACCATGGACCATAGACCATGGTATCTTCATTTTTGACTATGAACTACGGACTATGGTCAATGGACTGAAATGAACTACCACATTATAAAAGTAAAAGGCGTCGCTAAAATTCCCGATTACGTGCAGTTGCGTGATGACAAGTTTACGCTGCTGGCTTATTTCCGGGTCGACAGGCCCGATAAGTCGCTGGATAAAATTGGTTTACAGGACAAGGCGCAGTATATAATGGATATTATCAAGGACCTGCCTTTTGGACAGATCCTTAAATTAGAGTTATAAATTTGTCATTGGTCAACAGTCAGTGGTCATTCGTATAATAAACGGTGATAATTCCAATGACTGATGACCGGTGACCAATGAAGGAAACCATGATCGGAAATTCAATTGTAAAGCTTACCGGTGTTAACATTTTCCAGCAGTCGCATTTGGTGCTGGCCAATGTTAATTTGCATATTGACAAAGGCGATTTTGTTTGGCTTATCGGTCAGACCGGCTCGGGAAAAAGCAGCCTGCTGAAAGTTATCTATGGCGATCTGAATCTGACAAATGGCGCAGGTTATGCCTGCGGCTACGACTTGAACACCATCAAACCAAACGAAGTTCCGTTTCTGCGCCGCAAACTGGGCATTGTTTTCCAGGATTTTCAACTGCTTACCGACCGCTCGGTTGAAGCCAACCTTGAGTTTGTGATGAAAGCTACCGGCTGGACCGATAAAAAACTGATCGCGGACCGCGCGCTCGACGTCCTGGAAAAAGTAGGCCTCCGTTCCAAGCTTAAAAAAATGCCGCATGAGCTTTCCGGCGGCGAGCAGCAGCGTGTAGTAATTGCCCGTGCATTGCTTAACGACCCTGAAATTATTTTGGCTGATGAGCCAACCGGCAACCTTGACCCGGATACTTCCGAGGAAATTGTATTGCTGCTGAAGCAGATCAGCCAGTCGGGGACTGCCGTTCTGATCGCTACACATGATTACCATATCATTCGTACATTTCCATCGCGGATTATTAAATGCGAAAATGGCAAAGTGCTGGAGGATGTAAAGATAGCATAAGGGAGTAGCGGTTTGAAGTGGCAGCGGCACTTGTTTGACTATAGCCTGATTACGCCATTATTACTGCTGCTAAAAACTGCCACTTCTACTAAATAATGCCACATTTTCCCGAAAAACAAATACACACTGCCACGATGTCGCCTTTCAAACAATGGCAGGATACTTGATTGGCACTATTATCTATGAAATTTAACGATATGTTGAAGAAAAAAAAGAAAGAAGAAGCGGTGAATACTGAAGAAATAAACGATACGGTTGAAAATAACGAACTACAGGATATTAACGAGCAGGCTGAAGAAAATGCTCCATCTCCTGTTGATACCCTTAAGGCAGAACTGGCACTGGCCAATGACAAATACTTACGCTTATATGCCGAATTTGATAATTTCAGAAGGCGCACAATAAAGGAACGTGAGGAAGCCCGCAAAATGGAAGGTAAGGATGTTATTTCTTCGCTGCTGCCTGTTCTTGACGATTTTGAACGCGCTTTAAAAGCTATGGAAAATGCAACTGATGTTGCCCCGGTGAAAGAAGGCGTTTTACTGATACAGAATAAGTTAAAGAATGCGCTTACTAAAAACGGATTGAAGGAAATGGAGTCAATTGGCTCGGCCTTCGACCCCGACTTGCAGGAAGCGATCACCAATATCCCTGCCCCTAATGAGGATATGAAGGGCAAGGTGATTGATGAAATGGAAAAAGGATATTTCCTTAATGACAAGGTGATCCGTTTCGCAAAAGTAATTGTAGGCGCGTAATAGGATTTCAGATTTCGGATGTTCAATTTAAGATTTAAGACCTGAAGATTTGAACATTTGACTGAAAAACTCCTGAATCAATAATTCAAAAAATAAATAATTCCGAAAACGGAATTCCGAAATAATAATATGGCTAAAAGAGATTACTACGACGTATTGGGCGTAGCGAAAGGTGCCGATGCTGATGAGATAAAAAAAGCTTATCGTAAGATGGCCATAAAATATCACCCGGATAAAAACCAGGGCGATAAGGCTGCCGAAGATAAATTTAAGGAAGCAGCCGAGGCTTACGAGGTTTTGAGTAATCCCGAAAAACGCCAGCGTTACGACCAGTTTGGTCATGCAGCCAATGCACATTCTGCCAATGGCGGTGGCTTCGGCGGCGGCGGCATGGATATGAATGACATATTCAGCCAGTTTGGCGATATATTCGGCGGTGGTGGTTTCGGCGACTTTTTTGGCGGCGGACGCCAAAGCGGTGGTGGCCGGCGCGTACAGCGCGGCAGCAACCTGCGCATTAAAGTACGCCTCACGCTTGAAGAAATTGCCAACGGCGCCGAAAAGAAAATAAAAGTTAATAAGCAGATACCTTGTAAAACCTGTGACGGAACCGGTGCAAAGGATAAGGCCTCGTTCCAGACTTGCAAAACCTGCGGCGGACAGGGTTCAGTACGCAGGGTTACCAATACCATCCTGGGACAGATGCAAACCACCAGCACCTGCCCTACCTGTAATGGCGAAGGTTCAACCATCCTGTCAAAATGTACCGTTTGCCATGGTGATGGCGTTGTGCGCGGAGAGGAAACGATCACCATCAACATCCCTGCCGGTGTAAGTGAAGGCATGCAGCTGAGCATGAGCGGCAAAGGTAACGCAGCCCCGCGCGGCGGTCTGCCTGGCGATTTGATCATCCTGATCGAAGAAATTCCGCATGAAACATTAAAACGCGACGGAAACAACGTAATATACGACCTGCATGTAAACTTTGTTGATGCTACGCTTGGAACGAGCATTGAAGTGCCAACCATTGACGGTAAGGTAAAAATAAAGCTCGACCCGGGCACACAGGGAGGCAAGGTATTACGCCTGAAAGGCAAAGGTGTTCCGGAAGTGAACTCCTATCGCCGCGGCGACCAGTTGGTTCACGTAAATATTTGGACACCAAAAGCCCTGAGCCGCGAAGAGCGCGAGCTGCTGGAAAAATTGCAAAGCTCACCAAACTTTAAACCTAACCCCGGGAAGAACGAAAAGAGTTTCTTTGAGCGGATGAAGGAATACTTTGAATAAAAGTTAAAGCTGAAAGGCAAAATTGAAGATTTGAAAGCCCGGAGTTGTATTACTTTGGGCTTTTTTGTTCAATTGATATATTGCGCCGGTATAACTTTATGCTTAATAAACTCAAATCCGGTATCGTTTTGCTTTTTGTCAGCAGCAGTATTTATGCTCAGCATGTCATTACCAATAATTATCAAACAGCAGCCGGCGTCCCTCATTTAAAAATTGAGCGGGCTATGATCTACACACCGGGCAACTCCTGGCTGTATAACCATCATCCCTCCGTTATTCATTTTAAAGATAAATTTATCGTCATTTGGTCTGACGGAATAAAGGACGAGGATGCGCCGGGGCAGCGGGTGGTTTATTCAAGTTCTTCCGATTTCTTCCACTGGTCGGCAGCCAAACCATTGGCATCGCCGGTTAAAGTAAATGATACGCTGACGGTGCTTACAGCAGCTGGTTTATATCAATATAAAGGCATGCTGGTAGCCTACTATGGCGAATACACGCACAACAGGCAAAACACGCATTTGTGGGCAAAAACAAGCGCTGATGGCGAGCATTGGAGTGAACCCATTGACATGCATGTTCCGCTTATTCCAAACCACGGCCCGGAAGCTATCAAAAGTGGCAGACTGATAATAAGCGGGAATTTCTTATTCCCCTACACCGATGACCCGCGTGGAATTTCGGGGTGGAGACTAAGCAGCCCCTACCCCGATTCATTATACAGCCAGGATAATTCGGCTGCATTTTATGCCCCCGCGGCTAAGCTGGGGCTGCCGCCGCTTTGCGAGGGCTCATTTTTTCAAACTGACGACGATGTATTACACATGCTGCTGCGTGTTACCGGCAAAGGCTGGAAGGGCCGTTTATGGCTGACGGAAAGCGCTGATGACGGTCAATCATGGTCAAAACCGGTTGAGACCCCTTTTTCAGACAACGACAGCAAATTTCATTTCGGCCGGCTTCCGGATAAGCGTTTTTATTACGTGGGCATACCTGACACGCTGCATCATTACGACCGCAACCCTTTGGTATTATCATTATCATCCGATGGAAAGAAATTCGGCCAAAATTATATCATCGCCGATGAGCTCTACCAGCTTAAAAAAGAAGGCCTGTACAAAGGCGGGCAATATGGCTATCCGCACACAATTATTTACAAAGGCTTTATGTATGTGATCATATCGAGGCAAAAGGAGTCGATTGAGATTTTAAGATTTGATTTGAGGCAGTTGCGGAGGTGAAAGGCGAAAGCTTTAAAGCGGATTATTAGGACTTAAAGCTTTTTGTTTAGGAAAGATCATCAGTCGCGCTCATGCGCCTCAACCCTTTTTATTTCCCGCTCGCGCTTGTTAATATTAGCCTCTATCTTGTCAACCTTCCTGCTCAGCGCTTCGATTTGGGCAATACGATTTTGGGTCGACTGGCTCATTCGCGAACCGCCACTTGAGCGTGTTTGTCCGGTAGAGCGCCGGTTAACTCGTTTCACCGGCTGGTGCATGATGAGCTGATTAATCAAATCCTGTACTACGGTATAATTTACCTTTTCTGCTATATAGGCCTGACCATTAGCGGCATCGTCCCATGTGTTGCTGCCATCGGCTGCTACCTTCATTTTGCCGTTGTGCAAAGTGTACCATTGGCTGTAACCTTTAATTGCTATCAATACCGCAGTCTCATCCCAGCTGCTGCGGCCAAGCGAGTCCTCCCTCGCCATAGGTATTGCTATCCGGAAAGCATTCTTTACCGGCGAGTTAGCTATTGTTTTGTTATTGATCAGGGGCAAGCCGGCCTTTATCTTTACCCCTATCTCAAACCCGCTGAAAATAATTTGCGTGGGCCAGTTGTCATATACATTCTTCGATGCCTGCGCGTCCTTCATTACATTAAACTCCCAGCCTGACGGAAATTTACCGGCCATGCATACCAGTTGCTTTACTTTTTTCTTCACCAGCCCGATGCCGGTTAAAGGTGAATAACTGTCGCCGGATGTGTTTAGCAGATTGGAAAGATTAGTTAAAAAGCCTACGGTAACAATAGTTACGCTGTTGTCAGGCTGGCCGGCTAATAATTTGCGGTAAAGGCTTACTGCATCGGCGGCCTGGTTGTTGGTTTTTAATTGATGCGGGTATTTGGCGAGGAGGGTATCAGTCCAGTGCTGCCAGTCGCGCAGGGAAAGGGCGTTTCCTTTAGGCACGCCGATGGGCAGATCCGGCCGGTTAAAATAAGTGTTGAAAATATTTAATACGCCCGCAACGCCTTCATAATTAGTGCTGGCCATCGTGGCCAGTATTTTGGCTTCGCCCTTATCTGCCAGTGCGTGTAAAATGGTTATGGCTCCCACATCATCATAATCGGGCCCCATATCGCTGTCAAAAATAACAGGGACCGGTACCGCCTTTCGCTGCGAAAAACAAGCCGTTGTAAAACTGAATATGGCTATAAAAATGATGCTTATCGTTCGCATTTCCCAGGTCGTCAAATTGTTCTGTTAAAAGGCTTTTAATCTAAAGGTATTAACTAATATGATTTCTGCCAATAAAAAAAGAGGCGACGAGCTTGTGAATTTCTATTTATAGGTTCTGTAACCCACCCCATCCGACAAACTTAACCATACAAAGGCTTGTAACATTTTAAACAAACCTGTATCTTAAAAACAATTACAAACTAAAACAAACCTATCAACATGTTAAGCATCCGCAATATTGTTAAGCAATACGCAGCTCACCGGGCGTTAGATGATGTTAGCATCGAGGTAAAAAGCGGCCAGGTTTTTGGCCTGCTTGGACCCAACGGCGCCGGAAAAACTTCGCTTATACGTATCATTAATCAAATCACGGCGCCTGACAGCGGCGAAATCTATTTCGACGGCGAAAAACTGAATCAATCGCATATCGGTCGCATTGGCTACCTGCCTGAGGAGCGCGGCCTTTACAAAAAAATGGAAATTGGCGAGCAGATGATATACCTGGCCCGGCTAAAAGGCCTGAGCCGCGACGAGGCAACCAGGCGTCTGAAAGTATGGTTCGAGAAGCTGGATATGACCAGCTGGTGGAAGAAGAAAATTGAAGAGCTTTCAAAAGGGATGCAGCAAAAAGCACAGTTCGTAGCAACAGTTCTGCATGAGCCCGACCTGATCATACTCGATGAACCCTTCAGCGGTTTCGATCCGGTAAATGCCGAAATTATAAAAGACGAGATACTGGAATTAAACAAAAACGGGGCTACCATCCTCTTCTCAACGCACCGCATGGAGTCTGTTGAGGAATTGTGCGACTCAATTGCGTTGATCAACAAATCACATAAGATACTGGACGGTACCGTTAAAGGCATTAAAAACTCCTACAAAAATTCAACTTACTTTGTTGAATACATCGGAAGTCCCTTGATATTTAATGGCAATGAACCTTTTGATCTGCTCGAAGAAAAATCTTCGGAAGATGACAGCCATGTCATCAAAATAAAGCTGAAGGAACGATCTACTTCAAACGATGTGCTGCAATACATCATTCCTAAAGTACAGGTAAACATGCTGCAGGAAGTAGTGCCCAGCATGAACGAGATATTTATTGAAAAGGTAAATCAAATCAGCTAAACCATGGACAAGATACTTTTAATCATCAAACGCGAATACATTACCCGTGTACGCAAACGCTCGTTTATCGTCATGATTTTTTTGCTGCCGCTGCTCATCCTGGTGATGGGTGTCATTATTGGCCTCGTGGCAAACAGCAGCAATAAGATAGAAGACCAGAACACAGTTGTTGTGGTTGACAATAGCGGAGTTTTCGCCGGTAAATTTCACAATATTCCAAATCTGACTTTTCAAAATTCAACCTCTTCGGTTTCCGATTTGAAAGCAAAGGCTAAAAAGACCGACTTTTTGTCCGCCCTGGTGATTCCGGCAGATTTCACCAGGAAAGACGCGGTGCAGTTCTATTCAAAAGATAAGCCCTCAACTATTGTTACCGGGGAAATAGAAAAGCAGATGAATGATATTGCCCGTGCAAACGAGCTGATTAAACACCACATCGACACGGCCGTTCTTAGTGCTATTAAAAGCAATATTTCGCTTAAAACTATCGAAATAACCGATCTGGGCGAACAGCAAACCAGCCTGGGCGCAATGATAGGCGTCGGCATTGCCTGTTCCATCCTGATTTATATGTCGGTATTTATCTACGGTGCACAGGTAATGCGCGGAGTGATTGAAGAAAAAACAAGCCGCATTGTAGAAGTAGTAATTTCGTCGGTTAAACCCTTCCAGTTAATGATGGGTAAGGTAATCGGCGTAGGCCTGGTCGGGCTAACCCAGTTCGCCGCCTGGATAGTCTTGTCATACCTCGCGACAAAGATAACCGGCAGCGTGCAGCATGGGCCGCCAACTGGCATCATGGGTGCGCTGGCCGCCCTGCAAACCATTCCATTCGGGCCGGTACTGGGTGTATTTATTTTTTATTTCCTTACCGGCTACCTGTTATACAGCGCACTTTTTGCCGCTGTAGGTTCTGCCGTTGACAGCGAGACCGAAACGCAGCAGTTTATGTTTCCGATTACGCTGCCGCTGCTCTTTACCTACATATTATCGGTGAGTATCCTGTTCCAGGCGCCAAATGGCTCACTGGCCGTGTGGCTGTCAATGATCCCGCTTACGGCTCCCGTCGCTATGGTATTACGAATGCCGTTTGGCGTACCGGGATGGCAGTTAGGTATTTCTATGACGCTGATGGTACTTACCTTTATATTCGCCATATACGTAGCTGCCAGAATTTATCGCGTAGGTATTTTGATGTACGGCAAAAAAGCCAGTTATAAGGAGCTGGTAAAATGGTTTTTTTATAAAGAATAAAAGCTCCCCAAGCCCCTGAAGGGGAGCGATTCAGACATAATAATCCCTCAGATTTAAAACAATTTGAGGGATTATCTATTTTAGTGGCATGGAAAAATGCGCCGTAATGGACCTTGGCACAAACACCTTTCACTTACTGATCGTTGAAGGTACCAGCAACAGTTTTACAGAGATAGTTCATGAGCAACAGCCGGTAAAACTTGGCGAGGGCGGCATTAATAGGGGTTTTATACAAACGGCTGCATATCAGCGCGGCATAGAGTGCATGAAGCGCTATAGCCGCCTGATTAATGATTATGGTGTAAACCAAATCAGGTGTATTGCAACCTCCGCCTTACGCAATGCAGCCAACGGGCAGGACTTTGTCAACGACGTAAAAAAACAAACCGGAATCTCTGTCGAGATCATAGACGGCAACGCCGAGGCAGAGTACATTTACAAAGGCGTTCGCGCAGGTGGCGGTTTATCTGCACAAAATACTTTGATTGTGGATATCGGCGGCGGCAGCGTTGAATTTATTATTTGCGATGACAAAGAGATTAAATGGAAACAAAGCTTTGAAATCGGCGCAGCGAGGCTGATGGACAGCTTTCACCGGCATGACCCTATACCGGGCGACTCGATAACCGCCTTGAATTTTTATCTGGATGACACTCTAACCCCCCTTTTCGGAGCGCTTAAAAATTATAGCGTACATAGCATCATTGGCTCGTCTGGGGTGTTCGAATCCTATGCTGCAATTATCGAGGCGGATAAAGGCCGTAGCATCGACTTGAAAAAAACGAAATACTACGAATTTGATAAAGCCATTCTTTTGTCTGTAATTGAGCGGATTGTTTTGTCAAACCACCAGCAGCGGTTGGATAACCCGAATATTATCCCCGTTAGAGTGGATATGATTGTTACCGCATCACTGCTTACGCGGTTTATCATTGAAAAAATAGGGGTTGAGGAAATTGCGATGTCGGCACATTCGTTGAAGGAGGGTGTGCTGGCGGACATGATGAATTAGCTATTCTACCGGCGACCAATCCTAGACGCTGTACTAAATGCAGAGTCAACCCGATATCTCCGGATACGAAATACCTCATCTAATTTCTATTATCATATCTTTCGCCATAAAGCAGTAATTACCACCCTACAAATTTATATATACAAAAGATGCGCAGCCTATAAGGAATACAACCAGGGCGCTAAACAACCACATCTTACTATTGTAATTGACGGCCAGTATAAGGCAGGTGATGATTTGCAAAACAGCCAGGGCAAAAAATGTTATCATACCTGCCGTGTCATTAAGGGTAATATCCAGTAATACCCCACAAATAATAAGGGCTGCTACATTATAAAAAATTGTGGAGATATTGCCCCGGAATTTATTTTGTTCGGGGTGGTTCGCATAGTAGTTAGAGACAGACCTGACTGCCGATCTGCTTTTCAATCGTTTTTTCATTTGAATAGGGGTATTAATTCGAGAACTAATATAAGACAAGACATGCTATTTTTTATTAGCTGTTTATTAAAAAGTCGAGGACAAGTCCATCGCCCTTTGTATATTGCCCTCAATAACTGACAAATCCCATGAAACCCCAATTTTTACTCGCCGCCATTCTGGCGTTAATTGTTATATCTGCCGATGCCCAGCGCCGGCGCCGCGGAAATAACTCCAACGATACCATATCCTCAAACTATCAGCCGGCAGAACTATTTTCGCCGCTTTACTACAGCGAAAAAGGCAATGCCGTGCATGCCGCCAATGGGGAACCCGGCCCGAAATACTGGCAAAACCGTGTGGATTACAACATCGATGCGGTGCTCGATACTGCTGCCAAAACATTAACAGCCACCGAACAGGTAACCTATACCAATAATAGCCCGGAAACACTGCAATACTTATGGCTGCAGTTAGACCAAAACACTTATAAAAACACTGCGCGCTCCAACTTTGTTACCGGCTTTGCACCAGGGCCTAACCAGCATACCGACGGCTACGACATTCAATCGATAACCATAACCAATGGAAAAACAGGCGCTAAGGCAGACTTTGTGGTTACCGATACCCGCATGCAGATTCGCCTGCCAAAGGCGCTCGCAGCAAACGGCGCGGTTATAAACTTTACCATTAAATATAAATATACCATCCCCGGTAATTTCGGCAACCGAACCGACTATGTGCAAACCAAAAACGGCAAGATATACGAAATTGCCCAATGGTTCCCGCGCATGTGTGTTTATGACGATACCCGTGGCTGGGATACCCTGCCGTTCCTCGGAAGCGGTGAGTTTTACCTGGAATATGGCAACATAGATTATAAAGTAACTGCGCCTGCCGATATGATCGTAGCCGGGTCAGGCGAATTGCTCAATCCGGGTGAAGTACTCACACAGCAGCAGGTTAACCGGCTCAATACAGCAAAGGCAAGCGACAAAACTATAATGATAAGGGATGTAAACGAGGTTACCAATCCATCATCCCGCCCGGCCGGGAAAGCCAACCTAACGTGGCACTTTAAAATGCTGAATACACGCGACGTGGCATTCGGCGCATCCAAGGCTTATGTATGGGATGCCGCAAGAGTGAATTTACCAGGCGGTAAAAAATCACTGGCGATGTCAGTATACCCGGTTGAAAGCGCCGGCAATGAGGCCTGGGGAAGGGCAACTGAGTATCTTAAAAAGTCTATTGAATATTTTTCCGAAAAATGGTTTGTTTACCCATGGCCCTGCGCCATTAACGAAGCCGGTATAGCTGGCGGTATGGAGTACCCGGGTATCGTATTCGATGGCATTACCGATAAGGGTAAAGAGTTGTACTGGGTAACAGCTCATGAAATCGGCCACAACTGGTTCCCAATGATCGTGGGCAGCAATGAACGCCGCTTCGGCTGGATGGATGAGGGCTTTAATACGTTTATCGATATTTATGCTTCGGATGCTTTTAATCATGGCGAATATGCGCCCAAACGCGACGGTGAATACGCACCTGGCGGCGGCAATCCGGCTGATGAAATTGTCCCGGTCATACAAGACCCCAACTCGCCTTCAATCATGACCGCGGCAGACGCTATTCCCGAAAAGTATCGTCATCCCCTCACCTACTTCAAGCCGGCTTTTGGTTTGGTTTTGCTGCGCGAGCAGATTCTCGGCAAAAACAGGTTCGATTATGCCTTTAAAAATTACATAGCTAAATGGGCTTACAAACACCCGCAACCCGACGACTTTTTCCGGTCGATGGAAAACGGCGCAGGCGAAGATCTGTCCTGGTTCTGGAAGGGCTGGTTTTATAATAACTGGCCGCTGGACATCGCCCTGATCGATGCAAAATATGCCAATAAAGATCCCAAAAACGGCGTACAGGTAACCATAGCCAATAAAGAGCAGCTAGCCATGCCATTTACAGTTGAGGTAAAACTCAAAGACGGCGCCAAACAGCGCACCTATTTCCCGGTTGAAACCTGGCTTCAAAATAAGGCAATAACTTTTACTATACCTACAACCACCGAAGTTGAAAGTGTTACCGTTGACCCGGATAACGCCTTACCCGACAGCAACAGGAAAAACAATACGCGGACAATAAAATAATCAGATTGGGGGACTTACGAAGTTTCGGACTTCGTAAGTCTTAACGGAAATTCGCTAATTCCTTATACAACTTCTCAGTAGGCAGCCCCACTACATTAGTGTAGGAACCATTGATGCGCTCTATGCCAATGAGCCCGATACGTTCCTGTATACCATACGAACCTGCTTTGTCAAAAGGCTGGTATTTTTCCACGTAGTTGTGTATCTCTTCATCAGACAGCTTGCCGAAATATACTTCCGAGACATCATAAAAACTATGATACTGATGATCACGAAGCAGACAGACACCGGTGATCACCCGGTGCATACGCCCTGACAGCAATTGCAGCATCTGCACGGCGTGCGGCGCATCTGTTGGCTTGCCTAATATCTGGTCGTCTATACAGACTATCGTATCCGCGGTAAGTACAATCTCATCTGTTAACGTCTCATCAAATGCTTTAGCCTTTTTTGCAGCGATGTAAACAGCCACTTCCTCAGGCGTAAGATTGTCGGGATACGACTCATCCACATCTTTAAGCACAATACGAAAATCAATATCCATCAGCCGTAACAGTTCCTGCCGGCGCGGAGATTTGGATGCGAGGATTAGTCGGGGAGAGTTCATTTTTGAGTCGATAGTCCATAGACCATAGTCCATGGCAAAAATATTTAAAAAAAAATGCAGCTACTACGAATCCACAGACAATCGTCTATGGACTAACACCTACCAGCTATAGGCTTCTTCAGTAAGCCATTGATCGTGTATCTTCAATACTTTCTCTATCACATCGCGTACGCAGCCGCGGCCGCCGGGATATGGCGATACGTATTTGCTGAGCGCCTTTATTTCCTCCACCGCATCGGCTGGACAAACCGGCAACCCCACATATTGCATTACTTCCATATCTGGTATATCATCACCCATGTATAACACAGTTTCCGGGCTGATATGTTTTTCTTCCAGGTACAGTTTCAGTTTGGTTTTTTTAGTATGAATGCCCATGTAAACGTCTTTGATCCCAAGGCTGTTAAGGCGATGCAACTGGGCTTTAGAGCGGCTGCCCGATACGCTGACCACGTTATATCCGCATTTTACAGCCAACTGTAGTGCGTAGCCATCTTTTATATTAAAAGCACGGCTTTGCAAACCATCGTCTGTTACAAAAACAGAACCATCAGTAAGCACACCGTCCACATCAAACACGAACGTAGTTATTTCTTTTAGTTTAGTTAAAAATGATTCCATTTATCCCTGCAATTGTTCTCCCGAGGTAAGCCAAAAATGCTAATATTTATGCGCGGCGCAAACCTAACAATGTTATTTAAAAATATAACTATCCGTTTTTTATTTTCGCAATATTAAGAAGCCGCCGTCGTTATTAACAATATATATAAAAATAATTGCGACTCGTCTATGTGCCATTTATTTTAATTTTAAGCCAAATGTAGCCGTACCTAAGTATAAACATATTATAACCATTGTCGTGTCCCTGAATAAATACCCCTTAAAAAAAAGGACAGCAAAATATCTTTTAATAAAAGAGATTGGATTAAAATTCATTTTCACTTTAATAATCGTCATCATCAGCTGCCGCAAAACCCATATAATCAAACTTGAAAATACAGGGTCGGGGCTCGATACGCTTCAACAATTACCTTCAAACGCAATAAAGACTGATGTAGTTATTTATGGCGCTACATCTTCGGGAGTTATAGCAGCCATCGAAGCCGCCCGGTTAGGCAAAAATGTCATTTTAATAGCAACTGATCAATATATAGGGGGGATGACTACTGGAGGGCTTTGCAAAACTGACATTGTTGATAGCGGCGTGAATATCGGCGGTCTAACACACGATTTCTATTTAAAGGTGGCCGCAAAGTATGCAGAGCGGGTACCTTCATATACATTTGAGCCAAAGATTGCCCTTCAGGTTTTTAATGAGTTTTTAAATTCTTATCCCAATATTCAAATCTTCAGGAACGAGCGTTTAAGCTTAAAAAACAGTGTGATTAAAGACGCCGAAAGTAAACGGATTGTAATGATAACGATGGAGTCGGGCAAAATATTTGGCGCAAAAGAATATATCGACGCTTCATACGAAGGAGATTTATTGGCTCATGCAGGCGTTTCGTACACGGTCGGCCGCGAAGACAATAGCAAATACAATGAAAGTTATAACGGCGCCAGGCTGCCAATAATATTTCCGGTAAAAGTTAGTCCTTATTTTACAGACAGTGACCCGTCAAGTGGTTTATTACAGCGGGTAAATGGTTCTGCGATTTCCGCTCCGGGTACAGGCGACAATAAAATTATGGCTTATAATTACAGGATCTGCCTTACAAATGACCCTACAGATACAATTTCAATAACCAAGCCGGACAATTTGAATATGAAAGATTTTGAAATTATGTTCAGGATGTTAAAGCAGCAATACAACGTTTTCTTAGGATGGCATAAAATCAAGAATAACAAATTGGATGTTAATAGTGCGAACTATTTTTCGACTGACTACGTCGGCATAAATTCATTGTATCCCGAAGCGACATACGATGAACGTGATTCAATAAAAAGAAGGATTGAAAATTATGATAGAGGATTAATCTGGCTAATTCAAAACGACCCGCGGATATCACCAAAAATTCAAAAATTTTATAAAAATTTTGGGCTGCCGAAAGATGAATTTGTGCAAAATAATGGTTGGCCGACACAATTATACGTGAGGGAAGCTCGCAGGATGATTTCCGAATACGTAATAACTGATAATTACATATTAAATAAGGGCCATGTAAACGATCCGATAGCACTGGGAACCTATCCCATGGATTCGCATTTGATCCAATACGGCATTGCTGTCCCTGGCAGGCTCGAAGGGGAAGGGCAAATGTTTATTGACAGAAACAGAGCTTACGGCATCAGTTTCAGAGCATTAGTACCCAGACAATCGGAGTGTACAAACCTCGCTGTTTCTATTTGTGTGTCTGCCTCACATTCTGCGTTCTGCTCGTTACGAACAGAGCCTACTTACATGGTGATGGGGCAATCAGCAGCTGCCGCAGCGGTTTTGGCAATCAATCAAAAATGCAAAATCCAGAACGTAGACTATATAAAATTGAGAGATCAGTTAATCAGTGAGCATCAATACCTCCAACCAAACCAAGGCAATTAATTATTCCTTATAATGATTTTGAGATAGCTAAAATGATTAATTAGTAACAACAAGCACAACGTAATCGGGTGTTATTGGTTATCGCGCCATTCATAAACCCAGGCAGACTGTATTTGCTCCAGGTGGCCTTCATTAGATTCTTCACGCGTTCCGGCAAAGTTAGGTAAGGCAAGTACCCATTCCAGCAAATCGGTAAAACGGATACGGTAAATTTTTGATTCGTTAAAATCATCGCCAAACTTTTCATAAAGCTCCATGGCGATATCCTCGTAGTCATTCCAGTGAATTGGAAGGCTAAACTTATTGTCGTTCATTTTTTTATATAAAATCCGGAGGTTTCCGGCTTAATGCTGTTTAAATTTAAACGAGTGGTATCTTAGTGCCCCAGGAACTGATTCTGATCAGGCATAGTTATCTCGATATCACCATCGAGCACCACGCACTGACAGCCGAGGCGCGAATTAATGCGCGGGTTTACAGCCCTGTCAATAAAATCTTCTTCCTTGTCAGATATTTCCTGGATGTTATCCATCCCCTTATTTACGTAAACGTGGCAGGTACTGCATCCGCAAACTCCGCCGCAGTTGTGCTGCAGCTCTATGCCGTTTTCCAGGCATACGTCTAAAACAGATTCACCTTCGGCAATGGGTAACTCAACACTTTCCAGCCCCTTTTCCTCAAAGTTTATCTTTAACTTAAAAATGTCCATTTCAGCAAAAGTAACAAAATTACCCGTGCCGAGGTTCTGCATTATTGTTTTTGATAATCTCCTGACTTAACAGCCGGTATATTTGTTTTAGTTCCGGCTCATTCTCAAGCATGTGTATATGGGCCTGCATCGTATCCTCGTCATTGCGTACGGCAGGACCGGTTTGCACCTGTTCAGGCAGGTTGGTTTGCACTTTTTCAGCGGTTTCCAATATTAGCGGACGCAGCATTTCAAACTGCATACCGCTGGCGGCCAGTAAGTGTTGCGCTGCACTGTAAAGATAATTCGGGAAATTACACGCAAAAACCGCCGCCAGGTGAAGTACACGCCGCTGGTTCGAATCAACTTTATAAACGTTATTGCTTACAGTTTGCGCAAGTTCGGTCAGTTGCTTTTCGATTAATTTATCAGCGCCTTCGATACAAAGCGGAACAGTCCTGAAATCAAGCTCTTTTGTTTTACTGAAAGTTTGCAGGGGATAAAATACGCCTGCTTTATCAGTATAAGTTAAAAGCACGTCAAGCCTGGTGGCGCCGGAAGTGTGAACTATTGTTTTTTCATATCTGGCTAAAGCTTTCGTAAGTCCGCCTATAGCATCATCTTTTACCGAGATAACAAAAATGTCTGTTTCAGGATTGATCTGCACAAGGCTGTCAATAGCCTCTGCGCCGACATGATAAGCCAGCAGCGAGGCATGTTGTATATCCCGGCTGTACACCTGTACAATACGGTGTCCGGCATTTTTAAAAGCCGCGGCCATGTGGGTGGCTACATTTCCCGAACCTATTATCGTAATCCGCATGGCGCAATTTTAAGGAGATTATTTTGTATTTAAGAAATTGGGATTTAGCTGATGGCTCTTTTATGCCCGGTAAAGCTTACCATTGGTATCGTAAGAAATAAAGCTGTAGGTAAATATGCCGGACAATCAAGATAGGGTTTACAGGTACTTTACAGTTTCCAGAGGTTGCACCCTACCCAATACATTGACAATCAGAAGTTTAATGGTTACACCCGGCTTAAAACTGTAAACCTTATGTTTAAGCCCGTATCTAACAGCGCCAGGGTGGTATTTATAGATCAAATGGTCTCACGTTCAGCCCATTTCAATTCATCCGGCAGCTGAACCTTACTAAACTCAATATGTATAACTCTGCGCCGCTTATGAGTGGTGGTACGGTTTGATGCATGCATCAGCAGGGGTCGCATAATCATTACCCCTCCTGCCCGAACATTACAGCTTATAGCCGCTTCTGTTTGCGAACCAAAATCATCAGTCCGCCAAATGCCTTTTAAATGGGAACCGGAGATTACTTTCAAAGCGCCGTTACCTTCGTCGGTATCATCCAAATGTATCCTGATGGTAAAGTTCTCCTGCAAAATATCCAGTGGAGGCTGAACAGCGAATTGGTCCAGTTTGGTAGTCCATGGTCCATAACCGGGCAAATGAATCTTCCTGTCTACAGAAATCGTCAAATCCTGGTGCCAGGCAACAAACCAGTTTGACGCTTCCGGTTTGTCAAAATATATTGACTTCACCACAGAATAACCACCGCCAAACAAGCCGTTGATTAACGTCTTAAGCCGGTGGTTGAAGATACGTTCTTTTGTCAGCGGCACTTCTTTCAAAAACTGCCTGATAGCAAACAGGTCTTCGCTTTTGCGAAATGTTTTATTCGACTGGTCAGTTTGTTCTATCAGTCGGATCATTTCATTTATTTCATCACCAGAATAAATATTATTTACGATAGTAAAGCCGCTATCCGAGATATTTTTTTGATGAATTGAACCATGCATATACTGACACAGCTTTTACCGAAATATTAGGCATTTGCCGCCACAGATTCAGCCTTTAACGCCGATGGGGCTTTCAATTCCTTATTCCTTCTGGATATCGATAGTACAAAACCTATTATCATAATAACCGTTCCGGACCACAGCAGGTTGATAAACGGAAAATCAAGGGCACGCATTACGATGTACGGGCGCTTATTCAACGGTTGCTGGTAAACCATTATTTCTACCTTGTTTTCGCTTGGGATAATTTTGGTTAATGCCAGTTTCAGGCCCGCATCTTCAACCTTGCGGGGGAAAGTCAGCACCGCTTTATTCTTGATCATGTAAACCGGCTCGGCATTAAAGGTGCGGTCGTGCGCAACAACCTGCAGGCTTGCTCCTATCGCCGCATCGTTAGCGCCAAGCGGTATGTTTTGTACCTGCACCTCCCGGTTCAGTGATTTTACTACAATATATCCGTCACGATAGTGAATGGTATCACCCACAGCCACCAGGTGCGGGACGGGCTCATCGTATAAAGTTTCGTCATTTTCCTGGCCATGATCGGCGGCGGCCTGTGCATCGGCAGCATTCGGATTTTTGGCGGTAGCTACCGGCAATGCGGTAACGTGCGTGTACAGGTCGTGAAACAGGTAATGTTTGGTAGCCGGCACCGGTGACGGCTCCGAACCCATCTGCGGGTTGGTTAATACGTTCGGTTTCAACAAAAACTCATCTACTACTTTGCCCTTGTCGTCCAGTTCTTTATAATTTACCTTAAAATAGCGGTTTGGCGCTGCAACAGAGTCGCCCAGGTAGGTAATCAGGAATTTACCCATACGCTTGGGCTCATTCTTGTAAATCATGATGTTCTCACGCGGACTGCCCATGCCTTCGGCTTTATCAAAACCGGCGATGTTGATACCTGTACCGTCTGTCTGCGAAACGATCTTGCGGGTACCCGCAGAGATCAGCGCACCGATCAGCATCAGGGCAAAACCAATATGCGCCACGGCCGAGCCCGCCAGTTTGAATTTACCTTTAAGCGCATCGGCCAATACCTTTCCATTGGCCAATACAGCGTACACCGACCCGAACAATACCAGCATAAACACAAAGTGCAGTTTGTAGACGCCGGTGAGGTAGCCAGCTAAGGCAGTAATTGCTGCTGATAAAGCGAAATAAATAACCGTGGTAATAAAAAAGCGCGTAATGTCAGTTTTCTTATACTTTAAAAATTGCGTAAAACCGGTTAGCACCGTAATTACCATAGCAAATGCACCCTGGATAACGTTGTAATGACCTACCAGATCAATAGGGGGTGCTATTTTAGTGCCAAAGGCTTTATTCCATACCGGGATAGAGGTTACCAGTACCAAATGGAAGCAGGATAAACCCAGGAAAATAGCGCCTACAAACATCCAGAATTCGCGGGAGTAGGTTTCTTCATCTTTTTTAGAGATAGGCATTTCCTTAAAACGGCTTACCAAAAACCAGATAGAAATGCAGAGAAATATCAATATATAGGCTACCAACTGCCCGAACATGCCCAGGTCGGTAAAGGCGTGCACGGATGACTCGCCAAGAACGCCGCTGCGTGACAGGAACGAAGTGTACAACACCATTACAAAGCTGATCAGCGTAAGGAATGTTGCTGTAAAATAAGAATGACCTGAGTTTTTGTAAACTATCATTACGTGCAGGCCGGCTACCAGCGTTAACCACGGGAAAACAGAGGCGTTCTCCACCGGGTCCCATGCCCAGAAGCCGCCAAAGTTCAACGATTCATAAGCCCACAGAGCGCCCATTATAACGCCCACGCCCAATACCAGGGAGGCAAACAACGCGTAAGGTATCGCCTGTGTGATCCATTCTTTGTAGCGGCGCTGCCACAAACCCGCAATTGCGTAGGCAAACGGAACCACGATTGAAGCCAATCCGAGGAAAAGCGTCGGCGGGTGAATGATCATCCAGTAGTTTTGCAACAAAGGATTCATGCCCTGTCCGTCCTTAATAAACGACAGGTAATCGGCCCGCTGAAATATTGGCGCTTCGATTCCTGATTCACGCAGCAACAGGAATGGCGAGCTGCCCAAACGAACGCCAAATACATCGATCCCAAGCAACATGGTAGCCAATATCACCTGCGAAAGGGCCACTACCGTCATTACCGGTTTTTCCCACGATTTTGCGCGGGAGATCAGTACATTGCCCAATACGGCCTGCCAGAAAGTCCAGAGGAGGAAGCCCCCCTCCTGTCCGTTCCAGAAACCGGATACCAGGTAGTAAACCGGCAGGGAGCGCGAAGTATAGCTCCACGCATAATGATATTCGAAATAGTTATTATAAAGGATATAAAACAACTGAACACCTACGCCGATAATAGAGAAGGTGTTAATGCGGTAGGCAATGCGCGCCATGCGCAGCCACGATTTATCGAGCTTATCGGTATTGGTGGCAGCAAAATAATAGCTGATAGCGGATAACAGCGCCGCGCCGAACGACAGAATAACAAATACCTTGCCCAGTTCGCCCGGTAAAAGGTGTTCCCCTTTATAATCTATAGCCATTAAATGATTTATATTTCGGCCGTTTTAGCTTTGGCCTCGGTAACTTCTATTTTATCCTTGGTGTATTTAGAAGGGCATTTCATCAGGATGTTAGATGCATGAAACTCCTTGCCGGTCATTTTACCGGTAAGTACTATCTGCTCCGACTTTTCAAAATCCTGCGGCTTGGTACCGGTGAATACTACTTTGCATTCTTCCCCCTTGTTATCCTTCACAAAAAACGAAAAATAATTGGCATCCTTGGTTGCGTCGTAATACAGTTCCTTACCTTTATCCAACTGACCAACAACACGCAATTCCCCGGCAGTTTGCCTGGCATCGCTGAACGAGCCATAAGTGCTTGATTTGGAGTAAGTGGCAATTATTACGGATATCGCTATAGCAATTACCACCAGGCCAAGTATTGAACTTTTTTTCATTAAGAGTTTCTCCTCTGTTTACGGATCACAAAAATACAAAACGTTAATGTAATAATGTTTATTACAACACATTAATATTATTTAGAATCATTCTAATTTAGGAATTCGGAATTTCGATTTCGGATTTGGCGAGGCGGCTATTGTTTAAAACTTCCGAAATCGAAAAGTTGAATTCCGAAATCACCGCAATAAAGTAATGCTCCCCGCTTTACTGATCTCCAGCTGGTTGTAGTCGTCAAAACCATCAAACACCCAATAGTAAACCCCTGGCGGCAGGTTGCGCCCTTTGTTGGTGCCATCCCAATAATTAATTCTCAATGCGGAATTGTAAACCAGGCGGCCATACCTGTCATAAATTTTTACGGTTTTAAATGTCGCTGTCCCGTTCAGCGTTATCGAAAACCGGTCGTTTATACCATCGTTATTCGGCGTAAAGGTATTAGGGGCTACTATGGTATAGGGCGGCGGCGGATGTATTACTACGTTTACTTTAGCCAATTGCGAGCATCCCTGAGGGCTGGTAGCTTTTATATAATATGTACCGCCATATTTCAGTGCTGTATAATTATTTATTTCATTAAGGCCTGCCGCATCCTTAAAATAGGTGTAAGTTATATCCGGTTTGTGCACAAAGGTTTTAGTAAGGTCCACCGTGGTTGGAAAATCTACAGGTTCAGGATCGGTAACGGTTATGGCCGGTGCTGTTATATTTACCCTTACAGGCAAAATATTCATACAGCCTTCTGCGTTAACGCCCTGTATATAGTAAGTTCCAGACGTGTCTATATGGTCTGGATTGTATAAATACCGGGTGCCTAATGAATCAGCGAAATAGCTAAAAGTGGTTCCCGGGGTAGTACCGGCGGTTATTTCCGGCAGCATCAGGTCTACAGGATAGCCAGGGCAGGAGTTAATGGTGTCTGTCACCTTCATTCTAAAGCCTTCGTCTATTTTTTTTACCGTAGTGTATAGGGTATCTACGCAGCCCAGACCGGGGTAAGGGAAAATTTTTAGCGCATATTCCGTATTATCAGGAGGCGCGGGCGATATGGTAAGGCTTTGACCGGTGCCCACCAGCTTTTTTAAGTCTGCCGTGTACCATTCGTACCCGGCGAAACCGTTAGGTGCATATAAAGTGGCATTCCGTTGCCCTTCGCAATACGAATTGCCGGTTATCGAATTGCCGTTGTTTTCAATTATGTCGAGATAAGCGTAGCCGAAGTGAAAAATCCGGGCACAATCGTTTGTAGTGAACTGGATTTGTATTTCCTTGCCCACATATCTGCTCAGATTAATAGTGGCTGTCGACCAGTCTTTATAGTAAATCGCATCCCCTTTGTATCCGCGCGTGGCTGATAATTTAAATCCCGGTAACGTGGAAGAGGCTGCAAAATCAAAATAAGGGCAACTGATCAGCTCGTCGTCTGTAACATCGTATATCTGTGCGGTAAATTTAGGTTGCTCCTGCACCGGATGCCCCGGGTCTTCCAGTACTACCGCATAATTGAAAACTATACTGTATGATTTTCTATTCGGGACAGTTAACGTATACGACAGCCGTTCCGCCTGTGCTCCGGCTGAATTATTACCTAACCTTACGGAATACTTACTTCCGTTGGGGCAAAGAAACGGGAAGTTACCATACCCATCCTTTAGTCCGGCCGACTCTTTCCCATAGAGTACATGCCTGTTCGGTACGGGGATAGAACGCGCCAGCCGGATATTGCCGGTAATTGAATCGATTTGCCCAACATAACAGTCCCAGTGGTTAAACGTACCATCCTCAAAACCAATATTTGGGGTTTGGGCGAATGCCTTGAAGCTTATAAATAACAGTATGATTAGTAAACCTTTAAACATCGACATTTATTGTTCAGTTAAAGGTAGATGATTTACTTACTAACGATGAAACAAGTACGCTAAAATAGTGTAACATATGCAACATAAAATGCCGTTAACAGCAAAATAGCAACCATATAATAGATTACGGACGATGTCGTTATGCGTTGCCAATCAGTTAATCGAGTAGAGGGCGAAACTTTTATTCGTTTCACCGCTCTCTCACACCACCGTACGTACGGTTCCGTATACGGCGG
>NZ_JAUMKC010000008.1 GCF_030519355.1 Mucilaginibacter sp. L3T2-6 | reverse complement strand
CGGTTTTTCCTAATCTCTGACCACTGATCTCTGGTCACTCAACCTCACGTTTTCTGTTTCTTTCCAGATTAGAGATCGGAGATTAGTTGGAATGAGCAAAATGGGAAGATCGGTTTTTCCTAATCTCTGACCACTGATCTCTGGTCACTCAACCTCACGTTTTCTGTTTCTTTCCAGATTAGAGATCAGAGATTAGTTGGAATGAGCAAAATGGGAAGATCGGTTTTTCCTAATCTGACCACTGATCTCTGGTCACTCAACCTCATGTTTTCTGTTTCTTTCTAGATTAGAGATCAGAGATTAGTTGGAATGAGCAAAATGGGGAGATCGGTTTTTCCTAATCTCTGATCTCTGGTCACTCAACCTCACGTTTTCTGTTTCTTTCTAGATTAAAGATCAGAGATTAGTTGGAATGAGCAAAATGGGGAGATCGGTTTTTCCTAATCTCTGACCACTGATCTCTGGTCACTCTCACGTTTTCTGTTTCTTTTTCTTCGCTGCAGGAAACAGTACATTGTTTAGTATAAGCCTGTACCCGGGCGAATTGGGGTGCAGCTTAAGATCTGTTGGCGGGTCGCCTACAATGTGCTGGTAATCTTCGGGGTCGTGGCCGCCGTAGAATGTCCACTGGCCTTTGCCATATTCGCCATGAATATAGCGCACCTCGTTGTTGCTTTTCATTTCGCCCATAATGGTTACATTAGGCTTCAGCAGCGATTTATTAAAGGCTGTAGTGAGGCCCATAAATCCCTTTATAACCTTGTCATGGTTTTGAGTAAGCATGCTTGGCACCACGTCCCATTTGGCCGAAAAATCGAACAAGGTAAAAAAATCCCGGGTGCGTTCTACCTGGCGGGTAGCGGTAACGTCGATATTGCTGAACTGGTGCGACATCGGATTCATATCCAGCTGGAAATTCTGAAAGGCAAAAGTCTGGCTAAAATCCAGCTTTGACTGCGCAGCAGGATCAGCGCCGTCACCGTCGAACATTTGCTCGCAGATGTCGGTATTGGAAGCTGCCAGCGCTATGTCGAAAGTATCCGTACCAGAGCACATTGCAAACAAAAAGCCGCCGCCGGCGCAGAAATCGCGGATGTGCTCGGCAACAGCCAGTTTCATCTTCGATACCTTTTTAAAGCCAAGTTTGTGCGCAGTTGCTTCCTGTATGCGTATATCATCATTATACCATTGCTCATAACGAAAGGCGCCGTAAAATTTGCTGTATTGCCCCGTAAAATCCTCGTGGTGCAAATGCAGCCAATCATACTTAGGCAGGTCGCCGCGAATTACCTCTTCATCATAAATCACATCGTAAGGAATTTCCGCATATTTCAAAACCAGGGTTACTGCATCGTCCCAGGGCAATTTATTCTTGGGCGAGTAAACAGCAATCTTCGGCGCCTTTTCCAATTTCACCACATCCATATTGACGGACGGATCGCTCACCTCGGCTAAAATCTGGTTTACTTTTGCATCGGCAACAACCTCGTAACTTACGCCGCGTATTTTGCACTCATCCTCCACATTTTTATTATAAGGCATCAAAAAGCTGCCGCCGCGGTAGTTCAGCAGCCAGTCTATCACCTCGCCGTTCTTCAATGTCCAGAAAGCAATACCGTATGACTTCAGGTGATCTTTTTGCTCCTCGTCCATCGGGATTAATATGGAAGCGGCCCTTGTGAAAAGAGGCAGAAGCAGAAAGGAGAAAGGTAAAAGGTATTTGAAACTGAATGTCCTGATCACTTTGTTTTATACTGGTATCCAAATGTAACGAATAAATAAATATTGTATTGTCAGTTTTAGGTGCCCGTTTCAAACCTTTCGCCTTTAACCTTTCCACCTTTCACCCAAATTATTACCTTTGCCATCTATCTTTAAATAAAATGAGCAAAGCAATAATCAGAACCGAAAAAGGCGACATGACCGTTGAGTTTTTCGACAAGGATGCACCGAATACGGTTGCCAACTTTCAGAAGCTGGCAAAGTCGGGATTTTATAATAATGTAACTTTCCACAGGGTTATCCCTAATTTCGTTATACAGGGCGGCGACCCAACCGGTACAGGCGCAGGCGGACCGGGTTATAAAATTGATTGCGAGCTTACCGGCGATAATCAATACCACGACCGTGGTGTTTTATCGATGGCGCACGCAGGCCGCAATACAGGCGGTTCGCAGTTCTTTATCTGCCATAGTCGTCAGAATACAGCTCACCTTGACCGCAACCATACCGTGTTTGGTAAAGTAGTTGAGAATGTTGACGTGGTTGACGCCATTCGCCAGGGTGATAAAATTTTAGGCATCGACGTTATTGAAGAATAGTTGAAATAGTTGTAGTTGTTGCAGAAGTTGTGGTTGTTTAGCTGCACAACCATTACAACTACTGCAACCATTGCAACTGATAAACATACTTACAACTAAAAAATGAATTTACAGGGAATTGTAGCCGTGTCGGGCAAGCCGGGATTGTGGAGAGCATTGGCTCAAAATAAAACAGGCTATATATTAGAAAGTTTAGACGCACAAAAAACCAAGCTGGTTGCCAATTTATCAACCGCTAAGCTGGCTGCTTTACACGAGATAACCATATTTGGCCTGGAAGACGATATAAAACTGACCGACGTTTTTGAGCGGATGAAGAGCGCTTCGGGCGTTCCGGATGCTAAGGCTGACGGAAAAGCCTTGCGCACGTTTTTCAGGGAAGTTGCACCTCATCATGATGAGGAGAAGGTTTACGCCTCAGATATGAAGAAGATCATCAGCTGGTATAACATTCTGAAGGAATACCCGCTGTTTAACGAGCCGGACCCTGCCGAAGCGCCTGCTGAAGCCGCGCCAGCGGAAGAACTAAAGCCTGCTGAGGAAGCTCTCGTGGCAGAAGAAACCGCTCCCGCAAAGCCAAAAGCAAAAAAAGCAACTGCAAAGAAAGCATAAGGATTTATCTGCAGAGGCACAACAATCGTGTCTTTGAATTAAGCCGGGGAAGAACTCTCCGGCTTTTTTCATTTAAAAAACATTGTCTCTGCGAGGAGGAACGACGAAGCAACCTCGTCGGCCTGCATTATCCGCCATGCATAGCAACGAGATTGCTTCGTTCCTCCAGCAATGACAAATTTAATACGATCATTTAGTCACAATTAAGTTCCCTGCAATCTTCCTCTTCCACCTCAGGTTCAAAGGTGGCGTGGTTAATGCTCATGTGCTGCAGGCGGTGGCGCAAGTCCTTCTTCATGTTAGTAAAGTCGGGTAGCCGCTCAGCTTTGATAACCAGGTGCGCGGTAAGCGCATTTTCGGTAGTACTTAGGGCCCAAACATGCATATGGTGTACATCGGTAACGCCCTTGCATTTCATCAGTTCCGCCTTGATTTTTTCGAGGTCCATTTCTTTAGGCACGCCATCCATTTCCAACCGAAGGCTATCTTTCAGCAGGCCCCAGGTTCCCCTTAAAATTACGATAGCTATGATAAGCGATACCACGCTATCAATCCAGTAAAGTTTGGTGAAATAAATAATGATGCCCGAGACAACCACACCTAACGATACAATGGCGTCAACCGCCATGTGCAGGTAGGCACCTTTAACGTTCAGATCAGTATCTTTATCTTTTACGAATAAGTAAGCGGTAAATGCGTTGATAGCTATGCCGATAAAGGCTACCCAGGCCATTGTACCGCCTTCCACTATCTGGGGACTAATGAAGCGCATTATCGCTTCGTAAATAATAAAGCCTACAGCTACAAATAAGATGACTGCGTTAAAAAATGACACAATGATCGTCGACCGCTTATAGCCATAGGTGTACTGGCTATTTGAGCTTACTTTCGACAATTTAAACGCCAGCAGTGCGAGCGCAAGACTGGCTACATCGCTCAAATTATGGCCTGCATCGGTAAGCAGCGAAAGAGAATGGGTGATTAACCCCGCAATCACTTCGATAACAACAAATGCTGAATTTAATATAATGCCCCAGATAAAGGCGGCATTAAGATGATCGAGCCTGGGGGCATGATCATGGTGATGATGGTGGTGACCTGAATGATCGTGACCTGCTGACATGCAGCAAATTTAGTTAAAAGTCCGTGAGTCCGGAAGAAAATTAAAAGCAGGATTGCAGAGAGACACGATGCTGCGCATCTCCCGCATGCAAAAAATAGGGTTTAAAAGAATATCAGGTACAAAATCCCCAGCATCAGCAAATACTTCACCGCGTAATATAAATTGCGGTTATAGGCTTTAATGCGTTTGCCCAGCAGCCTGATGGAATAAACATAGCGGAAAGCTTTATTGATATTCCCGGTTTTATCCTCACCCATATTTGGCGATACCGCCGCGGCCATAATAAACCAGCCAAAAAACGCATTCCACCCACGCGCAAACCAGGTTTTTACCGGGCGCTGCACGTCGCAGAAAAGAATGATGCGGTCCGTATCAGTCTTATTTTCGGCGTAGTGAATATAAGTTTCATCAAATAATACATGCTCTCCATCGTGCCAGGCATAGCTTTGGCCGTCAACAACAATATGGCATTGCTCCGAGTTTGGAGTAATCAGCCCAAGGTGATATCGTAACGAACCGGCATACGGGTCGCGGTGCATCAGCAATTCACTTCCGGCAGGCAAAACGGCAAACATTGCTGCTTTAACCTCTGGAATTCCTTTGATCAGCTCGATAGTTTGCGGACAATACTTTTTGGCTGAAGGATGAAAATCATCATACCATTTCAAGTAAAAGCGTTTCCATCCCCTCCGAAAAAAAGAATTGAAACCCATATCGTTGTACTTGTCCGAACCTTTGATCAGCTCTTCGCGCTCCAGTTGCAAAGCCTCGTCGCGAATGGTTTGCCAGTTCTCTTTGAGCAGGTTGAGCTGCGGGAAATTATCGGCATTGATATAAGGTTTGTTTTCCACTCCTGAAAATGCATACATGGGCATATTTATCGGCGCCATGAAAGTGGAATGATCTGTCAGCTGCCTGAAAAACTTAAACCTCACTTTGCCGCGATAATGAACAACGATCGTCGAAATAATAAGTATATAGAAAAGTATAAACTTAAAGGATATGAGCTCGGGGAGAATGTTGTGCATTGTAACGACTTTTTTGCAAAAATATGGGGCTATGTTACTCCCCGTACAAAAATAAGCTAATTTACTGCATTTTTACAGTTGATTGACTCTTTATGCGAATAAGTCAGGGATTAAACCCTAATGGAGCTCAGCCCCGATAGAGGCCAAATATTGGTAGAAGGAAAACAAATACGACCAGTCGCTCCGTATGTGCGTACCCACGACATGCTGCATTACGCACCTACGGAGCGCTGGTTTCGGTTTATTATTTTCTGCCGATATTTTGCTCCTAACGGAGCAATAAGAAATCTGCCTGGCAAGGATAGTCAGGAATGGTGATAGGGCTCGCCTTTAATAATGGTAAAAGCGCGGTAAAGCTGCTCTATAAAAAACAGGCGCACCATTTGATGAGAAAAAGTCATTGCGGAAAGTGAAAGCTTGTCATTGGCCCTCGCATAAACCGTACCGTCAAATCCATAAGGCCCGCCAACCACAAATACCATGTTGGAAACAGACGCAATGGCTTTTTTGTCGATATAGGCTGCAAACTTTTCAGAGGTTAGTTGTGTGCCTTTTTCATCCAGGAGGATAACGTAATCCTGAGGTGTTATTTTTTTCAGGATAAGGTCAGCTTCTTTACTCTTTTGCTGCTCCTGTGTTAAGGCTTTGGTGTTTTTTAGCTCGTCAATTTCAATAACCGATAGCTTCGCATAGTGCTTCAACCGTTTGACATACTTTTCAAAACCGTCTTTTAAATAAGCATCTTCTGTTTTGCCGACGGTAAGAAAAGTTATTTTCATTAATGGTTGTCATTTAAAAGTTGTAAAGTTAGCTATTGTTGAAATGTTTTAAGGTTGTAAAGTTGTAATGTTATAACTTGCAGCCGATGTTTTTGCATTTATAAAGATTGATTCGCAACGTTTTCCTGTTGAGGTTAGTCAACCTTTTCAACATTATAACTTTTCAACCTAAAACAAACAAAATGGATATATTAGCCGATTACCGCCGGCGAGCTGATTTAGCACAGCATGAGGCAGATAAATATAAAAGCCTGGCAAATACTTATTCTCTCTACAGGCTGTTGGTATTCGGGCTGTTCATCGTTATTGTGTGCGTAGCTATCAGCGTCGAAGAGATAGCCCCAATAATCGTGGCGGTTGTTATCCTCGTTGCGTGTTTCAGTTGGCTTATAAATAAACAAAACCGGTACGAAGAGCTCAAGAATTACTTTATCGACCTTCACGCCGTCATCGAGAACGAAATAACATCGATAGAAAGCTATAAAAACATCTATGATAACGGGCTGATTTTTAATGAGGATAAGCATTTTTACACCGCCGACCTTGATATATTTGGCAACGGTTCGCTGTACCAATTGACAAACCGGGCGGCAACTTTTCCAGGCATTGTCAAACTGGCGGGGTGGCTGGTTAAGCCGGCTGCAAAACCGGTGATAATGGAACGCCAGCAGGCCGTGGCAGAAATTGCCGGCAAAAACGACTGGAAGCTGAATACACAGGCACACCTGCTATTTTCGCTCAAACAAAACCGCGAACAAATAAAAAGGCTGGTTGAATATTTAAAGGCGCCAATCGAAATCAATGGCGAAAAGGTCCTGGCTACCTACAGTAAAATTTCGCCCTACCTTGTGCTTGCATTGATAACAGGCAGTATTTTTTATATGCCCCTGCGCTACGTTACACCAGTTGTGATATTGGTTAACATCCGGCTGGTTATGGCAAAAGCCAAACTGGTTCAAAAAGCCGACCTTATTGCCGGCAAGATCGGTACCACACTACACCACTTCGTGCTGGCCTTTAAAAGTATAGAAAACGAGGAATGGCGATCTGCCTATCTTAAAAATCTGGGAGTACAGGTAAGGAACGAAAATGGCGAAAGTATATCCGGCAAAATTGAACAACTGGCGCAATTGATAAACAAGCTGAACTACCGCCTTAACATGGTGATGATGTTTATACTGAACGCCTTATTTATCTGGGACATCCGACAGCTTATAGCCATTGAAAACTGGAAACGAAATAACCTGGTTCATATCGAGGCGGCTTTTGATGTAGTGGCAGAATTTGAAGCTGTAATGAGCCTCGCGAGCCTTAAAATCAACTATCCGGATTGGAGCTTCCCGGAAATTACCGATGGTGAAAGCTATACCCTGACCGCTAACAAAATTGCTCATCCCCTTATCAGCGCTGATAAACGAATAGCAAATGATTATGAGCTGAACGATACCTTTAAAATAGATATTATCACAGGTTCTAACATGGCAGGTAAAAGTACATTTTTGCGCACTATCGGGATAAATACCGTGCTGGCTTTATGTGGTGCGCCTGTTTGTGCTGACAGGATGCAAGTATCCGTTGTGACCATCATTACCTATATGCGCATCAAAGACTCGCTGAACGAAAGTACTTCAACTTTTAAAGCTGAGCTCGACCGGCTGCAGATGCTGCTAAACGCTGTAGTAAATGAACCCAAGGTTTTCTTTTTAATAGATGAAATGCTGCGCGGCACCAATTCAGTTGATAAATACCGGGGCTCAAAAGCGGTTATTGAACAACTGATCCGCAAAAAAGGCGTCGGCATGGTGGCTACCCATGATTTACAAATTGCCGAATTAGAAGAATCTCACCCGGATTATGTCCGGAATTTTTACTTTGATATACAGGTAAAAGGCGGCGAAATGCTGTTTGATTATAAAATCAAGCACGGCGAATGTAAAACGTTCAATGCTTCGTTGTTGTTGAAACAGATCGGGATAGAGGTTGGGGACTGATGCGGAGATGATTTGAAGATGCGGTGATTTGAAAAATTGAAGATTTCAACTCCTTTGATGACGTTATTGTCGTCACCAACAACACGGCGGTGTTTGTGATAAAAAGAAGCCTGAGGACCGTTGTAAGCGGATGGTTTTCTGCATACCAATTGCTGTTGGTGATAACACCAACAGGGTGGAAACAACAATAGTGCCCCGCATAGGAAATAAATCCCGCCATCCTAATAATCCCGCAAATCTTAGTCAAACAAAATGGCCTGAGAATTTTCCCAGGCCATTCTTTTATAAATATTGATTATTGGCTGTTGAGCATTGCTTCTCTGGAATTATCTTCCGCCGCCGCCCTGGGCGCCACCGCCGCCCATGCCCTGGTCGCCTTGCTTCAGGTCGTCATTCAGTCCTTTCTTCTGCTGGTTAGGATTACTGAAGTTTAGTTTACCAAAGCTGTAGCTAAACGTTAAGCCGTATGAACGGAATGGCATTTGGAACTTGCTTGACTGTTTAAAGCCAGGGCTCTCTAAATTAGAATTAAAGCTTTTGTATTCGCTAAATGGCTCAATTACGTTAACCCCAATTGCCAGCCTTTTCTGCATAAATTGCTTTTTGGCACCAATGCCTAAAATGCTGAATGTTGGCGTTGTACCCTGGATAGTATGACGTGGCGAATTGCCAAACACGAAAGCCTCTGCAACATAATCCTTTGGCAGTGTTAAGCTTGCTCTGGCAAAACCACCATACTGAATATATGTGCCATTTTGAGTCTGATCAAGATGGAACACACCGGATGGGTCTGGCTTGTAAGTATATGCGTTAACGCTCATTATAATGGTCAGCGCTTTAAAAGGATTAATTGTACCGAACACATTTCCACCAAATGAGTTATTGCTGCCGATATTTTGGAAAGTGGTTAAAGTCCCGCCCTGTGCTATACCGTCAACAATTACAGATATCGGTCTGGCAATATTTTCAATTAAATTATCCGTATGCTTATAATATCCGGAGAGATTTAATATTGAAGTTCCGATAAAAGCATTATAATCTAATTCAACGGTCTGGGAAATTTCCGGATTCAACCTCGGGTTGCCCTGGGTCTGGCTTTGGATGTTAACCTGGTTTACAAAAGGATTCAGAAATTGTAAGCTTGGCCTGGTGATACGTTTGCTATACGCCAGCTTTATAGTCTGCTTGGCATTCAGCGCCTTTTGAATGGTTAGGCTTGGCACAAACGTATTATAGTTTTGAGTAAACGGCGACAAAGCTTGTGACTCGTTGATAGGCTCGCCTTTAATATCGGTATTCTCATCTCTGACACCAGCCATCACCGACCATTTTTTTGGAAGCGTTATTGTAAATACTGTGTAGCCTGCATAAACGTTTTGGTTGTATTTATAGATATTGGATAACAACGGGTTAAATGTAAAATCACCGGAATTATTTGTATCGTTAAAATAATTAGACGTACTATTTATTCTCCGGAAAATACTTTTGCCGCCTGCTTCAAGTTTAAGTGTTTTGCTGATCGGCAGTGTATAGTCTAACTGGACGGTATATTCGTTATTCTTGCCGTTCAGATTGTTTTGCAGATCATCAAAAACACCGCTGTAGGTGTTGGTGAAATTAGTAATACCGCTACCGTGGCTCCATTGCGTCGATAAGTCAAGCTCTTCTCCTTCCAATTTGTATTTATGGGTATAATCAAGGTTCCAATCAAAGTTGCTAAACTCGTTATGCTGGAACAAATGGTTATTATAAGGCGTAGCAGACTGAAATGATGTATTGCCGTTTGTATTGAAATTGAAATCCAGTAGCTTGAATGACGATGTAATGCTGTTATAGGCATTAAATTCGTAACCTGCGCTTAATGAACTGTTGGTAGCATGCCTTGTAACCCTGCTGGTACCGTTACTGGTAGTGTGCGTATGCACCGTATCAAGGTCAATCTGCTGATCAAAACTGGTAATAGAGGTTTGTGGCCACGTTAAGTTACCACCAAGATTGGCTGAAAAATTAAAGCGGTTTTTGCTGTAATTAAGATTGAAATTACCATTGTTTTGCCTGGTACCCACCGCTGCGCTAACCTGGCCGCTGATACCTGAAACATTCTTTGATTTGGTAATGATATTAATAATACCGGCCGAGCCTTCCGCATCATATTTTGCTGATGGCGACGTAATTACTTCGATACTTTTAATTTGCGCAGCAGGAATAGCTTTTAACACGTCCGAAAGACTTGTTGATGTAGCACCTGATGGTTTACCGTTAATTAATACACGTACGTTTTGATCGCCGCGTACGGATACGTTGCCATTAATATCAACTGTTACCAAAGGAACTTTGCCCAACAGGTCGGTAGCATTACCGCCCGCCGATGTAATATCCTTCTCGGCGTTGTAAACAATCTTGTCAATTTTGTTTTCAATAAGGGCTGCCTGGCCGGTTACCTGTACCTCTTTCAGCACCTTTGCGCTTGGTGCGAAAAGCACTGTGCCCAAGTTATTGTCCGGCTTTCCGGCAGTTGTAGTCACAGGGTCTATCACTTTGTCAGGATAGCCGATAAAGGTAAATGTGATCTTGTAGGAACCGGGCTTAATATTGTCCAGCTTAAATTCACCTTTTTCATCGGTAATTACACCGGTAATGGGCGCTTTGCCGCCGCTGCGATAAAGACTTACCGATGCATAATCCACGGGTTTTTTAGTCAGCGAGTCGATAAGTGTGCCGGAAATTTTTCCAACAATCGCTGGGCCACCGCCTCCGCTTAAGCCAATTTGGGCCTGGGCGGTGATAAAGGAGCATAATATTGCTATAATTATGTAAAAACGTTTCATTTTTGATGATTTTGGTAATTGGAGGCGAAAATAGACTAAATGTTACAGGCGATTAACGATTATTTTACAACCAAAGCAACTGTAACAGATTAGTTGCAGAATTTGGTGTATAATGTACAATAATGATTGCCGGAACCGGGGTTTTTGCTCATGAATTGATAGAATGCCATATTGTTATTAATCTCTCATATCATAACAATCCGAACATGCAAAACGTGACAGGAATGATGAAATATTTTTTGCGCGCTTGTCTTTATTCAACGCAGGGCTATACCCCTTCGCTGACATATTTTTCCCTTTCAGTGAAGTAGATTAAGGTTAAACCTGTAGTTTAATTCCCGGAAGGGGATACATATGTCAGCGATGGGCGTCGCCCATCGCTATGCGCCATTTGGTTTATACCACAATATTCACAATTCGGCCCTTAACCACAATCACTTTTTTAGGCGTTTTGCCTTCAAGGTATTTTTGCACATCGGCGCTGCCTAAAACAAAGGCTTCTACATCGGCGCCTTCAAGGCTAAGTGATATGTTAAGATTGAGTTTGGTTTTGCCGTTTATGGATACCGGGTACGCAAACTCATCTTCCACCAGGTAATCCGGGTTAAATTGCGGATAAGGTGTGTGTGATAATGAGCCCGGCTTGTTACCCAGCAATACCCACAATTCCTCGCAGATATGCGGCGCATAGGGCGACAGGATAATAACCATATCGCTCAAAATAGCCCGATTGTTCGATTTCAGATCGGTGAGTTCGTTCACTGCGATCATAAAGCTCGACACCGATGTGTTGAACGAAAAGCGTTCGATATCCTCCTCAACTTTGCGGATGATCTTATGCAATGATTTTAATTCGGCTTTGGTTGGCTCAGCATCTGATACCTTAAAGTTCCAGTCAGCATCATGAAATAACCTCCAGAATTTACGCAGGAATTTAAACACACCCTCGATACCATTGGTATTCCAGGGTTTGCTTTGCTCCAGCGGGCCAAGGAACATTTCGTACATGCGTAGGGTGTCGGCGCCAACGCGGTCAATCAGGTCGTCCGGATTAACCACATTGTATTTTGATTTCGACATCTTTTCAACCTCAACTCCGCATATGTATTTGCCGTTTTCCAAAATAAATTCAGCGTCAGCATACTCAGGGCGCCATTGCTTAAACTTATTGACATTCAGTACTTCGTTGTCCACGATGTTTACATCAACATGTAATGGAGATGTTTTGTATTGTTTTATCAACCCGTGCGATACAAATGTATTGATAGGGCGTCCCTCATCATCCATCAGGCGATACACAAAGTTACTGCGCCCCTGTATCATCCCCTGGTTAATCAGCTTTTTAAAAGGCTCTTCTTCAATCACCAGGCCAAGGTCTTTCAAAAATTTGTTCCAGAAACGGCTATACAACAGGTGCCCGGTGGCATGCTCGCTGCCGCCTATATAAAGGTCAACATCTTTCCAGTACCCGATAGCCTCGCGCGATGCAAATTCCTTATCGTTATGCGCATCCATATAGCGGAACCAATACCAACTGCTGCCGGCCCAGCCGGGCATGGTGCTTAACTCGTAAGAATATTCTACATCGTCCGAAGCCCCCTCTAAATCTCCCCCGGTAGGGGAGACTTGAACTGCACGCTTCGGGAATGTGTCGGATAACTTGCTTAAATCTCTCTCCGGCATTTCATCTAATTTCTGCTTAATCACTGAAGCTACTTTTTGTGGATTCTCCAGCACTTCATCATTAGAAAAACGTATAACAGTAAACCCAAAATGATTAAGCACCCCGGTACGGATGTCGTCAGCTTCTTTATTTAGCTTATGGTGATGGCCGTCTAATTCAATAACTAAACCCTTTTGTAGCGAAACAAAATCTCCAATATATGCGTCAATTGCATGTTGTCTCCTTATTTTGTGACCGATTTGGCTACCTCGAAGCAACTGCCACAGAATGTTCTCAGCATGAGTTGGGTTTTTTCTGTTCTCTCTGCTGAAGTCTCTTAGCTGTTCATATATATACGCATCTGCTGTTTCCCGATAAGCGCCAGTTAAATAATCCGGCAATTTTTCATCTTCTGAAAAATTGCTACCCGCTTCCGCAGCTAAAGTCTCCCCAGCCGGGGGAGATTTAGAGGGGGCGACCGGAGGAGTATGTGGTTTATAATTCCAGCCCTTAGCCCTCGCCAATGGTGGTTCTCCGTCTTCAGTGGGAAGATATTTATCAACCTCAGGCAATACTAGCGGCAAATCCTTTTCATCAATCAAATAGGGCAGTCCGTCTTTAAAATACACAGGCACCGGTTCGCCCCAATAGCGCTGACGGCCAAAAATGGCATCACGCATCCTGAAGTTTATCTTGGCCTTTCCTGCGCCTATTTCTTCCAGTTTGGCAATTACAGCGGCGGTAGCCTCTTTGTAGTTGAGTCCGTTTATAAAATCCGAATTTATATACTTGCCTTCCTTGGTCGGGTCGGCCTCCGTTTCAATTTTTTGGATGTCGATGATCTGTATGATCGGTAATTCGAAACGTTTGGCGAAAAGATAATCGCGCTGGTCGCCAGATGGTACGGCCATTACTGCACCGGTTCCATAGCCGGCTAAAACATAATCAGCGATCCATACCGGTATTTTTTCACCATTAACCGGGTTAATGGCATAGCTGCCCGTAAAAGCCCCCGATACGGTTTTAGCCTCTGCCATACGCTCCAGTTCCGATTTCTTTTTCGCCTGGGCAACATAGGCATCGATGTCCGCTTTTTGTGCGTCAGTGGTTAATAATGGCACCAGCTCATGTTCCGGCGCGAGCACCAAAAATGTTGCCCCGAAAATAGTATCAGCACGTGTTGTAAAGACTTCTATAAAATCAGAAGAGTTTTCCAGCTTAAATCTTACACTCGCTCCAACACTCTTGCCAATCCAGTTACGCTGCATTTCCTTCAAAGGCTCAGGCCAGTCTATAGTGTCGAGGCCTTTCAGCAGGCGGTCGGCATAGGCAGTAATGCGCATGCTCCACTGCATCATCTTCTTTTGTTCAACAGGGTACCCGCCGCGCTCGCTAAAGCCATCTTTAACCTCGTCGTTGGCCAATACGGTGCCTAATGCGGGGCACCAGTTCACGGTGCTTTCGCGTAAATAGGTAAGGCGGTATTTTAAAAGTTCTTCCTGCTGCGCCTGGTTGCTCATGCCTTTCCATTCATCCGCCGTGAAAGAAAGAATATCATCGTCACACACAGCATTGATACCGGCAGAACCATTTTGTTCAAAATGGCTAACCAGCTTTTCTATGCTTTCGGCTTTATCAGCATCTTTATTATACCAGCTGTTAAAAAGCTGCATAAAGATCCACTGCGTCCATTTATAAAAGTCAGGCGAACTGGTACGCACCTCGCGGCTCCAGTCGAACGAAAAGCCGATTTGGTCTAACTGGCGGCGATAGGTGGCAATGTTAGCCTCGGTAGTAATAGCCGGGTGCTGCCCTGTTTGAATGGCGTACTGCTCCGCCGGCAGGCCGAAACTGTCGTAACCCATCGGGTGCAGTACATTAAAACCCTTCAGCCTTTTATAACGGGCAAAAATATCAGAAGCAATATAGCCCAGCGGGTGGCCTACATGCAGCCCCGCACCAGATGGGTAAGGGAACATGTCCATCACGTAGTACTTTGGCTTGGTGCTTTTGTCTTCCGCTTTAAAAGTCTGGTTCTCTGCCCAGAACTTCTGCCACTTTTGCTCGATATCTTTAAATTGATAGTCCATATATATTATAAGGCATATAAGGTTGCGAAATTAAGAAAATCTCTATTAGGATGGTAGTGATTGTTGGGTCAAAAAGGGGAAACCGGTTTAAATGTGATCAGCCGGGCATCAAACGAGGTAATAAATTCCCGCTTTGTCCACAATTCGTGCAAAAGGGAATTGATTTTTATACCGGTCTGTTATCGAGCATATACTCTTGATTACAGATATTTCCTTTTGTTTAATTATTTATTTCTCGTCGGGTTGTTGTTTTAATTTATGAGCTAAATGTTTACTCGGGTATAAATTTTGACTATTTTGAGTGCGATAAATTGTTGAATCGCAAAATTTTTGAGTGCAGACAGGCGGTAAGGTACGGTCATCACCATGAGCAATCATAGAAAAGCCCGGTTAACTCGTTTGATTTCTTTGCTTCATTAATAAACAGAACGATATACGAATTAAATTTTACTATTGATGCCCTCATTTTTAGGTAATGGCTTTACCAAAGGCCTTTTTACTGCATTGTTATTTTTGCTTTGCGGCGTAGCAGATGCACAAACCGTTCCGGTAGGGACGCCTGTGATTGAAGATATGTACCGCAGGCAGCAACTACTGGGAAAGCTTGATTCAAGTGTGTCATTTACCGTGCGCCCGCTGTTTCCGGGCGCTGCTTTCGGCTTAAATGACGCTTTCGACCCGGACAAAAGTTTTGGTGAAAGTGGTCTGCAACGAGTCCCTGACTATAAATTTGCAGGCGATAAAGGCCTGGTAAAAATATTGCCGGTTACCTGGAGCAATCAATACAACACACATAACCCTTACGGCTGGAATGACGGTTCGATGATCCCGGCTGCCGGGTACCAAACGCTGTTGAGTGGGGGTGTATATGCGAAATATAGTTTTTTAAGTATCCAGTTCCGGCCGGAATTCCTTTTTGCGCAAAATAAAGCGTTCGACGGCTTTACCCAGGCCGGAAATGATAATAATGCATGGAAAGCCTGGTATGGTGTTTACAACCAGATAGATGCACCGGAGCGTTTTGGTACTTCTGCGTATACCAGGTTATTACCTGGTCCAAGCAGTATACGCATTACTTTCGACCCGGTCTCCTTCGGTCTTTCTACCGAAAACCTGTGGTGGGGGCCCGGGATACAGAACTCACTATTGATGAGTAACAATGCAAGAGGCTTTGCACATCTTACACTTAATACTACCAGGCCCGTAAACACGCCTATCGGTTCATTTGAAACACAGGTAATAGCGGGCAAATTAAATGCATCAGGCTATGCGCCGCTGGCGCCGGGACAGGAAGGTAATATGGACAACCTGTACAGACCCAAATCTAACGACTGGCGGTATTTATCGGGCTTCGTTTTTACTTACCATCCTAAATGGGTCCCTGGCCTGTTTTTGGGAGCAACAAGAGCGTTTCAGGTATATCACAATGATTTGGGGCATAAGTTAGGCGATTATATTCCCTTCTTCTCATCTTTTTTGAGGGATAGTTTTTATGATCCGGTATCGGGCGTTGTGTCGGAAGATGCGGCGAAGCGTGACCAGCTTGCCTCAGTCTTTATGCGGTGGCTCTGGACAGGCGGCAATGCAGAGATTTATTTTGAATATGGCAGAGAGGATCACAACTGGGATGCAAGGGACTTTTTACTGGACCCGGAACATTCAAGGGCTTATACCATGGGGTTCCGGAAAATAATCGGGCTCGAGGGTCGGCCTGATGAACAAATACAGGTAGGACTCGAAACCACCCAGATGGCGCAGCCATCAGACGATGTTGTAAATAGAAAATCTGGTTATTGGTACGCACATTCGCAGGTTAGGGCGGGCTACACTAACTATGGCGAAGTGCTTGGGGCGGGCATAGGCCCAGGCAGCGGTTTGCAAACGCTTGATGTATCATGGATTAACGGCATTAAGCGTATCGGCCTGCAGATACAGCGCTACGAGCATAATGCCGATTTTTATTATAAGGCTTTTGCGGCGGGCGAGACGCGCCGGCATTGGGTTGATTATAGCGGCGGCGTTAGCAGCGATTGGGATTTTGATAATATTTTGCTGTCGGCTTCATTACTGTATGTAAGGGAGCTTAACTATGAATGGAAATTCAGGAACGACCCTGACATCTCTTATTATAATCAGCGGTCGCTTGATGCAAATAACATCAAACTGAATGTTGCCATAACTTATCGCTTTTAGAGTATCATCCTTTATATCAGCACCTGAAGCAATTGATAGTTATTAAATGCATTTAACGTGAATATTTACAAGGCGTTAACCAATAAACAATTGTTATTTACTTGTCGGTAAAAATGTTGTAATTAATAAGCATAAACGGAACTTTTTTTAAAAAAAATATAACGAAGGCCTTGGTTTTATATATTTTTAGGGTAGATAAATTATTGAACACACTAACACATTTCTAAAATGAAACTTACCGTCAAACTAATGGCGGCTGCATTAGTCAGCTTGGTATTCTTTTATACTGCATGTAAAAAAGTAGGTGATGCACCGGTTCCCAATGCGTCGCCGAAAGATGTCGCAGGTTTAATTGGCAAAGATTTCGCAAACGCACTTGCCGGCAATTATGGCGGCGTTAGCCTGAACGATGGTGTTAAGCCACCTGCCGTACTGGCTTCTGTAAAACCTAAGGTTTTAAACAGCTTTAATTCCCTCTGCGGCTTTACCATTGATACCACCACTAAATATGTGTTTACACAAGGCGACAGTATCAAATCGGTAGTTAGCGGAAGGTTTAAATTTACCTATACCTGTTCATCAACTGTGCCCGACGGATACAAAGTATTTACAGACTTTATCAACGCAGGTAAAGCGCCGGGCTATGCATTTATATATGCTATTACCCAGTCATACAAGGTGCAGGCATTGGATTTATCTTACAGCAAGGTTTCCATGGACGGAAAATTGAAGTCGTTCGGCTATTTCAGAAACGGCAGCGGTCCATTTGTTGATACTACCCACCTGGCTAACACTTATTATCAGCACCAAAATTATGTAATGCATAACCTGGTTATTGATGTCCATAATAATCTGGACATCATCAGCGGTTCTGCAACATTTACAACCAGGGGCCGCAACCAGTTTGGCAAATGGGAGTATGAGGGAACTATTGAATACATAGGCAACCACACAGCTATTATAACCTTCGACGGACATTCGTACAGTGTTAATTTGCTAACCGGTGTCGTAACACCTGTTTAACGGAGTCAATAAATAACTTATCAGGCCCCTTACCGGTTACGGTGAGGGGCTTTTTTTATACAATCCGGCAATCTATTCCCCAGATTTTGAAATGGCCGGTTTCAAGCGTGCCTGCAGATTAAACAAAGATACCGTCAGTAACCTTGGAGTTATAGGAAGGCACGCTGTAAGTCGGCTTAATTATACTAACAAAACGCTTACAAAGCGACCGGTCGGCGTATTTAAGTTCCAATGGTATGTTTATTGCCTTACTTAAGGCGATAAACAAATTGTAAACTAAATGTTGAAAGCATGAATTTAAACCTACGCAGGGCGGTGCCAGTACTATTAGCCGTTGCCCTATTTTATTCAGCCTGTAAAAAAGCAGAAAACAAACAACCAGCAGGGCCAACGCTTGACCAGGTTAAAGCAATTGCGACAAACCTCGTGCAGTCGTTATCCGGCGGATACGGTGGTGCAAGTATAAAAGATGGCGTCGCTGCCAACTCAACGCTTACCGCTTCTAATCCAAAGCTTAAGGTACAGGGCGAAACAGGCTGTGGCTTTTTTAACGACAACAGCCTGAATATTCCTTTTGATGATGGCGCCACTAAATCAACTACCACCGGCAGCGTACATTACCAGTTTCTTTGCGACGATGTTACCAATAAAACCACCGGTTACGATGTTAACACCATATTGAACATCAGCGGCGAAACAAGCGGCACTCCCGCTTATACCTTTAGCTACTACCTTAACCAGGATTATCAGGTAAGGGGCTTAAACGCTGCCAACTCTAACTTTACGTTTAGCGGTACCCTGAAGTCAATCATCCGGCAAGACTATACCAATCCGTCCAGCTACACTAGCATGGTAAGCACTTATAAATTTATGGATGTATTTGTGCATGCCGGCGATAATGATATTACAGGCGGTACAGTTAACCTGGAATCGGAAGGTGCAGGCAGCACAGGCTCGTGGGATTACACTTCAGTCCTTACTTTCCTGGGCAACCATAAAGCCAAGTTAGCTTTCCTGAATAAAACATATCTGGTGGATTTGTTAACGGGAGCTGTTACGGCCGTTTAACAGAAGTACAGTATAAACCAATTAAGAGCTCCACCTGTATAATATTTTTATTTATCTAAACAGGTTAAACTCTACGCATTGCAATAACAACATTTACTTATAGTGAAATAAGTAAATGTTGTTGGTTAAATTATAACTGGAATATAAATTGTAACGATTATATTAGTTGTATCTTTCATCTATGTTTAAACGTATACGACGAAAGAAATAAGAGAATCAATTTTATCACAGTAGTAATCCAATTTTAAATGAAAATCAAATTTTTACTTCCCATTGTTATGCTTGCAGGCATGGCTATAGTTTATAGTGCCTGTAAAAAATCTGACAGCAGCCCTGCCGGCCCCGCATTAACTGAAAGCCAGGTTACCACACAAGTGGTCCTTGATCTTAACAGCGCTTTATTCGGAGAATATGGCGGTGTTAACTTTGGCGAAGGTATGCAAGGCCCATCCAGTTTCGGCGCAAAACATCTGAGTGGTCCTAAACTGCATGATTTGAGCAACCCTTTTTGCGGTTTAGTTATCGATACAGCTATCAACGCATCGGTAACCGCCGGTAAAGACAGTACACTCCAGGTATCAGGTCATATAAAGTTTTCCTTTAGCTGTTCCAATGACAACCTGACCGGTTTCAGTACTAACGACGACTTAAGCATTGCCATATCTACCCCGGAATTGACGGCGACCTCGAAACTTCAGGAAACGCTGACACTGGCGATTTCAGACATCAACGATGCCAATTCACCATCAACGTTAAAAGGTACATTGAATTCAACCACTGCTTATAAATACAAAACCGGGAACAAAAGCGGTACCCGTGCCTTTAATTATATAATCAACAACATCGTATTAGGGTCCGGAGATGATGATGATATATTAAGCGGCACCATAAGCTTCAGCACTAAGGGGACAGGCTCAAAAGGAAGCTGGAATTTTACCGGCACCATTACTTTCCTTGGCAACCACCAGGCCAAAGTGAGCATTCACGGCAAAACCTACAATGTTGATATCAGAACCGGCGTCGTAGTTTAAAATAATTCATATTTATGTCAACAAGGCTTCTGCAGGCTAACTCCCCGCAGGAGCTTTTTGTTTTTAAATATCAGGGCGAATATTTGTATTATTGAGAGATGAAGAAACTTCTGCTTAACCTGAATTTCCAGGTAATTGCCGGTATCGTGCTGGGCATTATAGTTGGCTATTTATACCCATCTTTCGGCCCAACCGCAAATACCATCAGTAAGATGTTTATTGCCCTGATAACGATGCTGATTGCACCCATTATATTTTTAACAATAGTGCTGGGCATTGCAGGCATGAACGATATGAAAAAGGTGGGCCGGGTAGGGGGGAAGGCACTGCTTTACTTCGAGATAGTAACCACTTTTGCGCTGGTAATCGGTATTGTTGTTGCCAACGTGGTGAAGCCTGGCGGGCATTTTACCAGCCACATTGCAGTTGATAACAGCAAGCTTGACACCTACCAGAAAGCCGCCTCCGAAATGCACTGGGGCGACTTTTTTATTCATATCATCCCATCAAATATAACAGACGCTTTCGGCAGGGGCGATATATTGCAGATACTATTCTTTGCGGTATTGTTCGGTTTTGGATTGAGTAAAATGGGCGATTCGGGTGAAACTGTGATAACACTTTTCGAAAAGATATCGAAGGTGTTCTTCAACATTATGCACATGGTGATGCGCCTGGCGCCTATAGGTGCGTTTGGCGGGATGGCATATACCATCAGCACTTACGGCGTTAAATCCCTGGAACCGCTGGCCAAGCTGATGGGATCGGTGTATCTTACCATGTTCCTGTTTATCTTCATTGTGCTTAATATTATATGTCGCCTTTACAAGTTCAGCCTGTGGCAATATTTAAAGTTTATAAAAGATGAAATACTGGTTGTGCTGGGTACCTCTTCTTCCGAAACAGTTTTACCGGCCATGATGGAAAAAATGGAAAAGTTCGGATGTTCAAAATCAGTGGTAGGATTGGTTATTCCTACCGGCTATTCTTTCAACCTCGACGGCACTACGATTTATCTTTCTATGGCTGTAATCTTTTTGGCGCAGGTTTTTCAGGTGCCGCTTACCATCGGGCAGGAGGTAATGCTGATAGGTATATTAATGATAACCTCAAAAGGCGCAGCGGCAGTTACGGGCGGTGGTTTTATCATCCTCACATCTACGCTCACTGCTTTAAAAATAATACCTATAGAGGGCCTGGCGATTTTATTTGGTGTGGACAGGTTTATGTCGGAAGCGAGGGCTATTACCAATATGATTGGTAATGGAATTGCTACGATTGTGATTGCGAAGAGTGAGGGGGAGTTTGCGCCCAGAACCTAAGAGGAGTGGGATAGGCTAATAAAATTAACTTATTTTTTATTTTTTAAACTATTAATTTTCCCATCGGTTAATTTATTAATACCCCGCTCGTTTTAAACTCAACTATTTATCTATGGGAATGTCTACCAAAACAAAAGTACTGCTGGCCGTTGTCGGCTTCTTATTCTACGCAATCCGAGCGCGTGACAAAAAATATGTTGATTCAGAAAATTTTGGACTGTTAAGCTGATTTGGTTTCGTGAGGACGGCTTTAGCCTATATTTAAATTAAGCCAGGCCCCCAGCGGGGGCTAATATCGGTAAAAAAACAAATAAAACATCCGCTCCGCAGGTGCGTAACCCGGTAGATGTTACGCAGATGCAAAGCGCAAATGTAATTTCATTATTTTCTACCAATATTTTGTTCCCAACAGAGCAATTCGAAAATCATGAACTCAGGTATTACTTCTAATAACCTAATTGTAAAATTGTTCTGCCGTTACGGGGTACGGGGACAATTTTTTTTTAGCTTTGCGCTACAAAATCAGAAAATCCAATGAGTGTACTCGTAAATAAAGATTCCAAAGTAATAGTTCAGGGTTTTACAGGTAAAGAAGGCAGTTTCCATGCTTCGCAGATGATTGAGTACGGAACAAATGTTGTAGGTGGTGTAACCCCGGGCAAAGGTGGTCAGCAGCACTTAGACAGGCCGGTATTTAATACTGTTGCTGATGCAGTTGCCGAAACCGGCGCTAATGTTTCTATCATTTTCGTTCCCCCTGCTTTTGCGGCGGACTCGATTATGGAAGCAGCCGAAGCAGGCATAAAAGTTATTGTTTGTATCACCGAAGGTATCCCGACAAAGGATATGATCATGGTGAAGGAGTATATTAAAGGCAGGGACACCCGCTTGATCGGTCCTAACTGCCCTGGCATCATTACTGCCGACGAAGCTAAGATCGGTATCATGCCAGGCTTCATCTTTAAGAAAGGACATGTTGGTGTAGTCTCAAAATCAGGTACGCTTACTTACGAAGCGGTTGACCAGGTTGTAAAAGCCGGTTTAGGCATTACAACCGCTATTGGTATCGGCGGCGACCCGATTATCGGCACAACTACCAAAGAAGCTGTTGAGTTGCTGATGAACGACCCTGAGACTCATGGTATTATTATGATAGGCGAAATTGGCGGTGGTATGGAAGCCGAAGCAGCGCGCTGGATAAAAGAAAACGGTACTAAACCAGTAGTTGGCTTTATAGCCGGCCAGACAGCGCCTCCGGGACGCCGTATGGGCCACGCCGGTGCAATTGTTGGCGGCGCCGATGATACTGCAGCAGCCAAAATGAAAATTATGCGCGAGTGCGGTATCCGCGTGGTAGAATCGCCTGCAGAAATTGGCGCAGCACTGGCTGAAGAATTGGCTAAATAAGGTAAAAGGCGAAAGCTGAAAAGTTTTTGGCTTAATAGATATAAAAATCCCGGTTAATCAACCGGGATTTTTTATTTTTAGGGGATAGAAACTTTGTCATGACTGAAGAATATGTACGATGCCCTAAATGCGGCTGGGAACCAGATGAAAATTGTCTTTGGGTGTGCGATGTTTGCAAAACGAGGTGGAATACGTTTGAAACACACGGGGAATGTCCTGGCTGTGGTAAAGTTTTTATAGATACGGCCTGTTCCAGAAGCAAAGGCGGCTGCGGGCAAATGAGTCTTAATGCGGAATGGTACGTCCGGCATGAGGCAATAGTTGAAGAAGAACCAGAGAAGAAATTTTTCTGGTTTTGGAAAAACAAAAGTAAGCTGCCCGTTACTGATGCTGATAAGAAATGGGTAGAAGGAGACCTAATATGGCTGGGCGAAATACTTGAGCCGGTATATTTTAAATCATTATCGACATTAACGTTTGTGGATTTGGAGGTCGGGGCTAAACTCACCGAAGATGACGCGAAACATATTTTGCAGAAAATGATTTCGGTAATGAATATAGACGGATGGGAGATACGGCTGATGTATTTTTCAAACCGGTCTGCAAAATACACAGAAGGCATTGTTGAAACACCAAGCGAAAAAATAAGAGGGACCTGGAGCAATGCAGTTGGCAAATATGTGGATAATGGGTTAGGTAATAAAGAAATTTGGATAGAAGAGCGGCAATTGGATGATTCGCAAAGTTTTGTATCCACCCTCGCTTACGAACTGGCCACTTTTAAGCTAGCGAATGAACAAGTCTTGGAAGATAACGACCCGCTTTTAGCCAGCTTAATGGCAGTGGCCTACGGCTTCGGTATTTTTATGGGGAACTCTTATTTCAACTTCTCGCAATGGACAGGCTCATCTCACCAGGGTTGGAATATGCGAAAGACCGGCTTTTTGCCCGAACAGGTGATAGCCTACGCCATGGCCTGGCTGGCCCATTACCGTAATGAGGATATTGCCTGGGCAAGTGCTTTTAACAAAACTATGAAGAAATATTTCGATCAATGTTATCAGTATATTGCTGAGAATAAGGAGAAAGTGAGGTGGGAGTAATGATGGATATCTATTGGAACAATTGAAAAATTAACGTCCCGTCGGTTGATTGAATTTTTTTCTGAACTATAATTCGTAGGATTGACAGATTGAAGGATTTGTTATCATTACAAACATGACTTTGCAAAGCGACCGGTATCTTAAAGTCCTCTCATCCTATAAATCATTGTTCAGACGAATAACAAGCTTGTAGCGCCTGTAATCCCACCGTCATTTCCCTCCTCCAAAACAAAGTATCCGCCCGATTTGTCGTATCTTTATATAGCGAAACAAATATATCTACCAGGAAAAATCACTGATTCGCTAATTCATAAAATCACTAATTGTTCTATCAGTGAAATCATTTAATCACTGAAATCAAGTTAAGAATATGAGTAATTACAATCAATTAACGCCCGACGAAGAGTGGGTAATATTACACAAAGGAACAGAGCGCCCTTTTACTGGTGCGTTGTTAAACAATAAAGCCCAGGGCCTGTATGTCTGCAAGCGTTGCGACACCCCTTTATACACCTCAGAATCGAAGTTTGAGTCGCACTGCGGCTGGCCCAGCTTTGACGATGAAATACCCGATGCGGTAAAGCGTATTCCTGATGCGGATGGCCGCCGTACCGAGATAGTTTGCGCTAACTGCGGCGCCCATTTAGGGCACGTTTTTGAAGGCGAATATCTGACACCGAAAAACGTTCGCCACTGCGTTAATTCAGTGTCGATGAAGTTTGTTCCGAAAGCTGATTAATTAACATAGAAAAGTTTTTTTAACGGCTGCCTAAATAATTTTTAACATACAATTTCAACAGGTTTTATGCAGCCAAAAACCTGCATTGCAAGTGTAGTCAGGTGTTTTGTTGACAACTTATAGGGCGTGTTAAAAACTTCGGCTATCATCATAAAATTGCATCGCTTATATTTGATTATAATTTCTTGAAATACTATCTGAAGTTACTGTTTGCCGACCGGTAATTTAAAATAAGGGATGCGGCTGATGAGCAACCCCAGGCGAAAAATAAAAAGCAGTTTGGCAGGGATTTGTGAGGTGAAAATTAAGTAGTTAGAGGTATCTGGTAAATCTTTGATATCAACAGGAAACTAACGCTACGGGCTTGCTGTCGGCTGTCCGCGGCGTTAAATTATGTTAAATAGTGCAGACGAAAATTTTGTAAATAAAAGGAGCGCATGGAACAGGAAACAGAATTATTGCTTAGGGAAAACAAAGACCGTTTTGTAATCCTCCCGATTAAATATCCTGCAATTTGGGAGATGTACAAAAAGTGTGAAGCAAGCTTCTGGACCGCCGAGGAAATTGACCTTGGCGACGACATGAAACATTGGGAAAGCATGAACGACGGTGAGCGTCACTTCATCTCGCACGTGCTTGCATTTTTCGCTGCGAGCGACGGTATTGTTAACGAAAACCTGGCCATTAATTTCATGAGCGAGGTGCAGTTGCCCGAAGCCCGGTGCTTTTATGGTTTCCAGATTATGATGGAAAACATACACTCGGAAACTTATGCGCTGCTGATCGATACTTACATTAAAGACCCGGTAGAAAAAGACCGTTTATTCCACGCTATCGAGACGGTGCCCTGCGTTAGCAAAAAAGCGCAATGGGCCTTACGCTGGATAAATAACGGAACCTTTGCTGAGCGCCTGGTGGCTTTTGCAGCAGTTGAAGGCATATTCTTTTCAGGTAGTTTCTGCTCTATATTCTGGCTGAAAAAACGCGGCCTGATGCCGGGATTGACTTTCAGCAACGAGTTAATTTCGCGGGATGAAGGTATGCACTGTGAGTTTGCCTGCCTGCTGTATAAGATGCTGGAGAACCGCTTGTCGAAAGAGGCGGCTACCAAAATCATCACGGATGCGGTTGAAATTGAAAAAGAATTTGTTACCGATGCTTTGCCGGTTAACCTGATAGGCATGAATGCTAAGATGATGAGCCAATATATTGAGTTTGTAGCCGACAGGTGGTTGACCGAGCTTGGTTACGACAAAGTTTACAACGCAACCAATCCGTTCGACTTTATGGAAATGATATCACTGCAGGGCAAAACCAACTTCTTCGAAAAACGCGTTGGTGATTACCAGAAGAGTGGCGTACTCAATTCGCAGGAAAGCAAATCGTTTTCACTGGACGAGGATTTTTAGGAAGTCCAAAAAGTCAGTAAAGCCGGAAAAGTCCGGAAGCAGCTGCAAAAAACGTTTGAGGAAAAAAAAACAGTAAAAAAATAAATAGAAACTTACCTAAACCGGCACTAAAACAGGGTGTTAAAATTTAATTAAACAATAGTTGTTCTGCCGGTGGCAGAATTAAAAAAGGGGGGAAACAAACATGTTCGTAATTAAAAGAGACGGAAAAAAAGAGTCGGTAAAATTTGACAAGATCACGGCACGTATTGAAAAACTGTGCTACGGGTTTCAATTAGTTGACCCGATTGACGTGGCAAAAAAAGTAATCGAAGGCTTGTTTGACGGTGTAACCACGTCGGAGCTGGACAATCTTGCTGCTGAGACTGCGGCATCGCTTACCACCAAGCACCCTGACTACGCTTTGTTAGCATCGCGTATTGCGGTATCAAACCTGCACAAAAACACCATCAAGTCGTTTTCAGAAACCATGCGTTTACTGCATGATTATGTTGACCCCAAAACAGGCAAGGAAGCCTCGTTAATAGCAGACGACGTTTGGGAAGTAATTGAAAAAAATGCAGAGCTGTTAGACAGCAGTATTATTTACGACCGCGATTTTGGTTTCGATTACTTCGGCTTTAAAACCCTCGAGAAATCATACCTGTTAAAAATAAATGGCAAAATAGCCGAGCGCCCGCAGCACCTGTTTATGCGTGTATCGGTAGGTATACATAAAGACGATATTGAAAGCGCCATCAAAACATACCACCTGATGAGCGAGCGTTGGTTTACCCACGCCACCCCAACCCTTTTTAATGCCGGCACACCAAAACCCCAAATGTCATCCTGTTTCCTGTTAACCATGAAAGATGACAGTATCGAAGGGATTTACGACACTCTTAAACAAACTGCAAAGATATCGCAAAGCGCAGGTGGTATAGGCCTGAGCATCCACAACGTGCGTGCTACAGGATCGTACATCAGCGGCACCAATGGTACCAGCAATGGTATTATCCCAATGCTGCGCGTGTTTAACGATACTGCCCGTTATGTTGACCAGGGCGGCGGCAAGCGTAAAGGCGCATTCGCTATCTACCTTGAGCCATGGCATGCTGATATATTCGAATTCTTAGACCTGCGCAAAAACCACGGTAAAGAAGAAATGCGTGCGCGTGACCTGTTCTACGCCCTATGGGTGTCTGACCTGTTTATGCAGCGCGTTGAGGCTAACGAGGACTGGAGCTTATTCTGCCCTCACGAAGCACCGGGCTTAGCCGATTGCTGGGGTAAGGACTTTGAGAAACTTTATAAAAAATACGAAAAAGAAGGCCGTGCACGCAAAGTAGTAAAAGCACAGGAATTGTGGTTTGCCGTGCTGGATGCACAGGTTGAAACCGGCACGCCATACCTTCTGTACAAAGATGCGGCTAACGGCAAATCCAACCAGCAAAACCTGGGCACCATTAAAAGCTCCAACCTTTGTACCGAAATTATCGAGTATACTTCGGCTGATGAGATTGCTGTTTGTAACCTGGCCTCGCTGGCGTTGCCCCGCTTTATCCGCGATGGTATCTTCGATCACGACAAATTGTATGAAGTTACTTACCAGGCAACTATCAACCTGAACAAGATCATCGACGGTAACTATTACCCGGTTGAAGAAGCAGAGCGCTCAAACCTGCGCCATCGCCCAATCGGTTTAGGCGTACAGGGTCTGGCAGATGCCTTCATCCTGCTGCGTATGCCATTCGAAAGCGAGGAAGCTAAAAAACTGAACAAAGAGATATTCGAGACAATCTACTTTGCTGCAATGACTGCATCAAAAGATATGGCTATAAAAGATGGCCCGTACGAGACCTTTAAAGGTTCGCCGCTGTCTGAGGGTAAATTCCAGTTCGACCTTTGGGGCGTTAAGCCGGAAAGCGGCCGCTGGAACTGGGAAGACCTTCGCCTGGATGTAATGAACTACGGCGTGCGCAACTCATTGTTAGTAGCGCCAATGCCAACTGCTTCAACCAGCCAGATATTGGGGAACAACGAGTGCTTCGAGCCATATACTTCGAACATTTATACCCGCCGCGTCTTAAGTGGTGAGTTCATCATCGTAAACAAACACCTGTTGCGCGACTTAGTGAATCTTGGCTTGTGGAATAATACCATGAAGGATAAGATCATCACTGCAAACGGCTCGATACAGGATATTCCTGAAATTCCGCAGAACATTAAGGACCTGTACAAAACCGTATGGGAAATCAAGATGCGTAACATCATCGATATGGCTGCCGACCGCGGCGCTTATATCTGCCAGTCGCAGTCGCTTAACCTGTTCATCAACTCGCCGAATGCGAGCAAGCTTACCTCGATGCACTTTTATGCATGGAAGAAAGGCCTTAAAACAGGTATGTACTACCTGCGCACACAGGCAGCTTCGCAAGCAGTTAAATTTACTGTAGAAAGCCAGGGCGGCAAAAACATGGACGCTGTTGTACCTGAAGTTGTTGCCGAGATCAACGACGACGTACCAGCAGGCCCAACTTGTTCGATGGAAGAAGGCTGTGTAACCTGTTCGGCGTGATTCCTAGAGAGACGCAATATTTTGCGTCTTAGTTTATGGCAACAAATTACAAGTAGAGACGCAAAATATTGCGTCTCTAACTGCTTTATAGGGTTTCTAATTTTGTATTAATAAGATGAAAAATATTTTACCAGGTCCCGTATTCGAACAACAATATCAAAATTTGATCTTTCATCGTAAAGGTGGAATGGGCGAAATATTTCTTGCAGATGACGTTGTAAACAAGCAGAAGGTAGCAATTAAAATTATAGCTGTAAATGATGCTTCCGAAAGAGAACTTTTAAAGCAGGAATTCGAAATTTCATTAAAATTAAAACATGAGCATGTAGTCGAAACGTTTTATGTAGCAAATTTTTGTTTAAATGATACCGAATTCGTCTATGCAGCTATGGAATTTATTCAAACTGGTAATTTTAGAGAAACGCTTAGAAAGTCCTCAAAAATCGAATTGCGCGATTCCGTATCGTATATGCGGCAACTTGCGGTAGGGTTGTCATATGCTCATAAATTTGCGATTCATCGGGATTTGAAACCGGAAAATGTTTTGAATGATAATGGGAGGCTGTTGATATGCGACTTTGGTTTATCTAAGTATGTGGATTCAAAAACAAGGAGTAGAACGTTAAAAGGTTCGGGTACTGTACCTTACATGGCACCAGAAACCTGGACGTTCGACCATAATTCGAAAGCCATGGATTTTTACTCACTTGGTATAATGTATTTTGAAATTTTGGCTTTGGAACGACCCTTTAAAGGCCCATCAGAATCGGACTATAAAGACCAGCATCTCTTCCAAAGTCTGCCGCCGTTGTCAAATTACAGAAGCGACATCCCCGTAAGACTGGTGGAAATGATACATAAATTAACCAGTAAAAGGGCCGTCGACAGATACCAAAACGCTGAGGAATTGATAACGATACTCGATTCTATCAGCACAAGTGAGCCTTCTTTAAAAGCGAAAAGTTTAACTAATGTATTACTGAAAGCTCAACAGAAAGTAACTGAAATTGATCAGAAAACTCTACAATTGGAAAAAGAACAAAAATTGCGGCACGAAAAAGCACAATTGATAAATTTTTCAAAAAGACAGCTGCTTGAGAAATTCATAAATAGAATCAATGAGTTAAATACCGAACTTGAACGGGAAAAAATAAAATTTTACAACGCTGGCAGTAATAGACTAGATATTAGTTTTTTAGATAACAAAGCCACCATATCATTTTATGGAGATAACAGCGTAGCTGAATACTTGGCTGAAAATAAAAAGACTTTTTTTCAGCGGCAAAATGAGAGGTATGGATTTATTATTGAAGAATACAAAAAACGTTACTTGGAAATCGAAAGAGTTGAATTGATAGGCAAAGCGGAAATAATTTCGCATGGCGGTGAAAGGTGGGGGTACAATTTGTTGCTGAAAAAAGATTCCGAAGAAGATTTATATGGCGATTGGTCAATCGTTTGGTTTAATGACAATGGTTTGAACAGAAATTATAGACCATGGCAATATGCTATTGATGTACCAGATTTTTTTCAAGAGTATGAATTTGGCAGAGAGCACGTTATGCATGTGCGCACAATGTCTACAAGTGATTTAGATGAGGGGTCAATCGACATGTTGATAGAAAAATTGGTCGAATAACTTGGCAATTTTAATACACGACGATACCGAAATTTTCCTTGGCGTGTGATTTTTGAAAACGATATGGTACTTATAGCGATAAATGACCAAGCACGAAATAATCCCCTGCGACCGCTGCGGCGACAGCATTGAATGTAAGGCAAATGCTTACACCAAATGCCAGTGCAGCGTTGTGCAGCTGAATTTAAACGAGGTGCAATACATTGCCGAGAATTATGATGGGTGCATGTGCGCTAAATGTTTGCTGGAATTGCAGGAGGAGTATAGGGCGATGTTGGTTCAGCAATAGCCTTTGAGAAAAACCCGCTCTTGTTGATAACATCAACAAGGGCGAGGACCTTAAGGACTTTTCCGACTTTCGCACTAATTCCCTATCTTCGCCCACTATAACTCATTGCAAACACTTCATGAAATTATTAGAGGGAAAAACCGCACTTATCACAGGCGCATCAAAAGGGATAGGGCGTAAAATTGCCGAAAAGTTTGCCGAGCATGGCGCAAACGTGGCATTCACTTATTTGTCATCTGTAGAAAAAGGCCAGGCGCTGGAACAGGAACTGCAAAGTTTTGGCACAAAGGTAAAAGGCTATCGCTCCGATGCTTCTAAATTTGATGAAGCAGAAAAACTGATCAACGATATCGTTGCTGATTTCGGCACCCTGAATATTGTTGTAAACAACGCCGGCATTACCAAAGATGGTTTGCTGATGCGTATGACCGAGGAGCAATGGGATGAAGTGATCGACGTTAACCTTAAATCCATATTCAACGTTACCAAGGCGGCATCAAAAATTATGATGAAAAACCGCGCAGGTGTGTTCATTAACATTAGCTCGGTTGTTGGCGTGCAGGGTAATGCAGGCCAGGCTAATTATGCAGCCTCGAAGGCTGGCATCATTGGTTTCTCCAAATCGATTGCAAAAGAATTGGGTTCGCGTAACATACGTACCAACGTCGTTGCCCCAGGCTTCATCAAAACCGAAATGACGGAAGTGCTGGATCCTAAAGTGGTTGAAGGCTGGGCAGCTGGTATCCCGCTGAAACGTGGCGGCGAAACTGAAGAAGTAGCCAATTGCTGCGTATTCCTGGCATCAGATATGGCGTCATACATCACCGGGCAGGTAATTCCTGTTGATGGCGGAATGCTGGGGTAGATTGTATTAATTAATCAGAGACGAGAGATTAGTTTTCTAATGGAAATAGATAGCCGGATGTGGTAATTGCATCCGGCTATTTTACGGAAATGACTGACCATCACGTTAGTGCGGGGGAACGACGCAATGATGAAACGGACAAATTAACTCTACTTCACCTCCCACTCATGTATCCCCGTCGAATTGTCCTTTGGCAGTTGTACTTCCATCTTCAGCGCGGTAGTTTCAACCGGTTCAAAGCTCAGGGTGTTGTAGGCATCTTTTCTGATAGCGTAAGGCGCAGTTTCCTTCACCGGCACCCAATCCTCTCCTTTTTTGTAATAGATTTTATAAGACGCGGGTATGCGGCAGCCGCCGAAAGGTCCGTCATCAAACCAGTAAACTTTTGATTGGGATACGGTATGCGGGGCGTCAAAATCATATTGCACAAACTCCGTGGTGTTTTGCTTCGGCCACCAATGCAGGTAAGGCATGCTGGCATCCTTGCTGTCGGCCGGGTCATATTGGTCGTTCAGTGCTTTCAGCATGCGCTTGTTTTTGATAGAGCCGCTTACCTTGCTGGTGCTTGCAATAGTTGGCGCAGGCTTCGGCATAGAGGCTGAAGCTTCGTAGGGTATCCAAACAGTCATTTCGCTGGCGCCGCGGTTGGCCCAGGCATAGTAGGGGATGGCGGTTACCTGCTGGTCGGTTTCCAGTAGTTTATCGCTATTGAGCTGGCGTTTGGTGCTTTTACCTTCTACATTAATGACTTCTACGCCATTAAGCAGCTCGGGCTTATAGATAGCGTTGGTAACGGCCATTTTATCGACGGTAATATTTTGCACAGTGCTGTCGCGGTTGTCGGGGCCCTCCAGGCAATAAACTATCGGTCCCCGCTGAAATGCAAAGCGGTCGACGTCGGCTTTAACCAGCTTGTTAGCCAAAACTTTTTGTGTTTCCATAGGCAGGTTCATGGTAACTACATCGCCTTTTTTCCATTTGCGGGTAATAACGGCATAGCCTTTTTCGGTTTGATAAGCCAACGGTTTACCATTTATGCTGATTGTTACAGGGGCAGGATGCTGGTTCATAAAGGTGTACAGGCCGCCGGAGGTTGGTTTGGCCAACGCCCAGCCCGGTATGCGGACGTGTAAGCTAAATTCAGTGGCTTTGGCCGGGTTAACTTTCAGGTCGATCTTGCCTTTCCATGGATATTCGGTGGTCTGCACAATATTAATCTTACCTGCGTCAAGCGTAATATCGCTGCTATTACTCATAAACAAGTTGACGTACAGGTTATTTTTGTCGTGCGCATAAACATAGCCCGGTACAGATGGTAAAAAGCGCGTCATGTTACTGATGCAGCAAGCACAACTAAACCAGGCGCTGCGCTGGTGCTGGCTCATACTTGAAAGGACGTTCGGATAAAAAAATCTATTTCCGCTTAATGATACGCCCGAAAGCAATCCGTTATAAAGTGTGCGTTCCAGTATATCTATGTATTTAGAATCGCCATGCAATAAAAACATACGGCTGTTCCAGTAAACGTTGGCAATGGCTGCACAAGTCTCCGCATAGGCCGACATGTTTGGCAATTGGTAAGCATCGCCAAAGGCCTCGCCGTTGTTAGTTGCACCGATGCCGCCGGTGATATAAATCTTTTTACCCACGGCATCATTCCAGATATCATCGATGGCATGCAGGTATTGCTGGTCGCCGGTTAGGGCAGCAACGTCGGCCATGCCGGTGTACATATACGCGGCTCGTACAGCATGGCCTTCGGCTTCATGCTGGTCAACCACCCGCTTGTCGGCCTGGTTGTACGAGTCTCCTTTTGGACCGCGCACATCCAAAAAGAATTTTGCCAGGTCGAGATATTTTTTGTTGCCGGTTACACGGTATAGTTTGGTAAGGCCGGTTTCAACAATCTGGTGACCGGGATATTCTTCTATCTTTCCCCAGCCAAAAGTACGGGTAAGCAAATCGGCGTTTTTTAAGGCGATATTAAGCAGGGTGCGCTTACCGGTTGCCTGGTAATGAGCAACTGCCGCCTCGTATAAGTGACCGGCGTTATATAATTCGTGGCTCAGCACTTCTTCATTTTGCCAGCGTTTTTCGCCGATCCATTCGTGGGGCTTTTTAGCTTGAACAGTACGGAAGGTGTACAAGTAACCGTCAGGCTCCTGCGCTGCGCCGATGATGCTGATCAAACTATCTATATATTTATCCAGCTTAGGGTTGCTTTTTACCTGCATGGCGTACGATGCGCCTTCAATAACCTTATAAATGTCGGTATCATCAAAGGGATATTCGCTCATTTTGTCGCCAGGTTCTAACTTGGCGGCACGCAAAAAATTATCTACACGGCCATTAGCTTTGCATTGTTCCAGCACATACGGAATGGTAACGTTAGCATTAACTTCCATTTTGGGTTCCCAAAAGCCATCGTTCACATGCACCTGAGTAAAAGGCACCGGCTGAATAGGATAATCCTTTTGTTGCGCCGAAACTCCCGAAACATAAAACACTGAGCTTAAAACAACGATAGCCGCCGTACCTGAAAACTTTTTACCAATCATATCCCGAGGATTTTTAAATAATTACTGTAAGATAAAATTAAATAAGCCAATTAAGCTTTACTAACAATAATTTGACTGGTTATAACGAAATATTAACCCAACCGGGGAGACGATGCCAGAGAATATGATAAGATTTTAAAACAATGTCTTTTCGAGCGAGAGTGAGAAAACTTATGCATTATGCATAGCAGATTATGCAGGGAGCATAAGTTTTCTCCTTTTTCCTTCTGTCAAAATGATAAGACGGGCTAATTTGTTAGCGCTGTTTTACTGTACAAGTGATATTCACCTGGAGCGAACGTCATATTCATAGTCGCTGAGGAGACATTGATGTTTGTCCCGGTAAAGTTATCAACCCATGTACCGGTTGACGGAAATGTCACGGTCGTGGTAGTGCTAACCAGGCCAAAGTTCCCCACTACCTCAATACTGTTCGTTGCATCTGTCATGGTGATGTGTTTAACGGTGGCCGCCAGATCATAATTAAAAGTGGTACTGGTAAATACCGGGTTCTTTTTCTTCCAGTTAATCATCTGCGAATACACTTTGAACAAATGCCTGCGGTTAGCATCATTCATGTATTCCCAATGTGGTGGCTTATCACCCAGTCGGCCGTTGTCGTTTATGCTTACATCATATCCGCGTTCGCCGAATTGCCAGATCATTTTTGGCCCCGGCGCCGAGAACATAAACGCCGCAGCCATTTCGTCGCGTTTTAGGCCGGTTGCCAGGTCTTTTATATTGTAGCCGGTTGTACTGTTGCCGTACATGCCGTTTTTAAATTGCAGCCGCTCTTCGTCGTGGCTCTCAAAGTAACTAACCAGGGCATATGGATTGGCAATGGGGTACCTGTCATAAAACAAATAGGAAAAATCCCATGAACCGCCGGCATCGTTATAACCCATGGTGGCCTGCTCTGCATTGAAGGCCTGGTTATTCCAGGTCATCATACCCTCATCTGCCAGTTCCGACTCTTCTTTGGCTTCAGAAAAATATTCCAGTATCACATAAAATTTCGGGTCGATGCTTTTTATGAAATTATTGTAGTCCTTCCAGATAGCAATGCGGCTGGCATCATATTTTCCCCATGCATTCACGTCGCTTCCGCTGTTAGTTTGCGTAAAGCCTTTAGCCAAATCGAAGCGAAAACCGTCGATGTGGTATTCTGTCATCCAGAATTTAAGCACATTTTTTACAAAATACTTAGTTGCAGGGCTTTCGTGGTTAAACTGGTAACCAACGTTGAAAGGATGCGTCGGCGTGCTGTTGTACCAGGGATTATTGGTTGGGGTACCGCCGCTTGAATACAGCTGCACCATTGGCGATGAACCGAAAGAATGATTTAATACTATATCCTGTATCACGGCTATGCCCTTTGAATGACAAGCGTCTATCAGCGCTTTCAGATCGTTCTTCGTGCCATAGTATTTGTCAGGCGCAAAGTAGTAGTCAGGGTTATATCCCCACGAGTCGTTGCCTTCAAATTCGCTTACCGGCATTAGTTCGATGGCATTTACGCCAAGGCGAACAAAGTAGTTTAATGTATCCTTGATGGTTTTGTAGCTGTGCGTTTGTACAAAATCGCGCACCAACAGTTCGTATATCACCAGGTTCTTTGGCTCCGGCCGGGTGAATGTAGTCGTTGTCCAGCTATAGGCCGGCTGATTTGCCTGCATAACGCTGACAATACCGGTTGTTTTACCCGTTGGATAGGGTTTTAGATCAGGATATGTACTCTTATCTATATACTTGTCATTATCAGGGTCGAGCACCTTTTCGCAATAAGGGTCTCCGATTTTTAGTGAACCGTCTACCTGATATTGATAGGCATACTCGGTATTAGGGTCCAGGTTGTCAATTTGTATCCACCAGCGCGTGCCATCGGTTGAGTTGGTCATATTATATTTCTTATCGGTCGACCAGTCGTTAAAGTCGCCGGTAAGGGTTACCGTCTTTTTTCCGGGGGCATACAAGTTAAAAATGGCTGACTTACCGCCATTAATAAAAGTAACGCCATCAGCGGCGCCTGCGGGTACATCTTTCGCAGCCGGGTTAGGATCGGGAACGTTCCCGGAACTTCCGCCGGAAGAAGGCTTTTTACTGCATGAAGTAACACCTGCCAGCAGTATGCTGATAAGCAATAAGTACAAATTCCTCATTTTCATATCTTTTCTTTTGTTACAATTGGTGCCTAAAGGTAGGGAAATTGTTTGGATTAGTTGTAGTGGCGGTGGAAGGTTGTAGTGGTTGTAAATGTTTTAGGAGTTGCAAAGGTTTAGGAATTTGTGACGCCTGCAGATTTTGGTTTATTATAAAAATTATGGGTAGTACCTAAAGTATGGAGTCAAACCTCTTTGCCCTCTGCGACATTTTCAATTGCTACAACTAAAATCAACTACTGTATTTCTTCACCATCCCAATCAACACATCCATGTCGAATGGTTTTTTGAGGAAAGAGTCGGCCAGACCTTCCTCGGCAATTTGCTGAATGTTACTTACTGCGGAAATTATAATGACCGGGATATGCCGGGTACTTGGATTAGTTTTAAGCGCCTTGCTGAGTTGTTGACCGTTTGCGTCGCTTTTCCATTCCGTTAGCCAATTATCCATAAGGATGAGGTTAGGGTTATGGTCGGTTACATTTTTCAGGATTTTGGAATCGCCGGATGATAGTACTTCATATCCTTCTTCCTCCAGTATGTAAACAATCGTATCCCTTATATCTTTATCATCCTCAATCACCATTATCTTTTTGGCCATAACCCTTGCTAAACGCTTATAATGCTATAACAACCGGTGATATAGATTTTGTTTTAGGTTTACAATTTATTTTTTGAAGAAAATATATTTATCTGCCGCATAGAGGTGCTCTTGATCATTATTCCCCGGGTAGTAGCTGGTAGCATGCCCGGCATCGCGGTTCATAACTTTCTTTCTCACCCAGCAGAATTTTTCGCTCGTCAGGCACAAGGCGGTAGGAGTAGAGTGCCGGGTTTCCGCAGCGAACGCAAACGGCCTGCAGTTTGGTAACAGATTCGGCCATTGCCATAATAGCAGGCATGTGGCCGAAGGGGCGGCCTTTAAAGTCCATATCTAATCCGGCTACTATTACCCGGATGCCGCGATTAGCCAACAGATTGCAAACGTCGGGTAACTCTGCGTCAAAAAATTGCGCTTCGTCTATACCGATTACATGTACATCGCTGCCTAACAATAATATGGATGATGCATTCTCAACAGGCGTAGACGGGATAGAGTTTGAATTATGAGATACCAACGAATTTTCATCGTACCGCGTATCCGCTTTGGGGCTGAATATCTCAACTTTAAGTCGCGCAATCCGGGCGCGATTGAGCCGGCGTATCAACTCTTCGGTTTTGCCGGAAAACATGGAACCGCAGATTACCTCGATGCTTCCGCCTAATTCAGTCCTTCGCTTAAAAATCTCTTCTGTGAACACTAATTGCCGGTTAAATAATGTTGTTACTAAGCAGAACGCTTAAAGCAAAAGGCAGAAAGCTCTATTGATAATTATATTGACTTTGAACTTTGGCCTTTCAGCTTTTGACTTGCCTGAACCCCAAATATCAGAATTTAATCTTATTTTTGATTGGCATTTTCCTAACATTGACATGAAGCAAAAGGACGTATTTAAAAAGATAGGTGGAATTTTACAGGAGCTGAGTGAGCAATACGAATACCTTGAAACGGTATCAGACAACCTGAACGATCTTGAGCTGGAGCTTTTTGTTGCCAATGCTCATTTTTTAACCGACCATATAGAAATACTTTGCAAGCTGAATTTGCAGAACCGGCCTAAGCGGCCCGTAATTGAAAAACCGGAAGGCAATACATACCAGCAGAAATTTTTTGAGCCGGTTGTGCAGCAGATGAAACCGGGTGCAGATATTAAAGGGATACGGCCAAATGTTGTGGCCCCAAAGCCATCGGAGGCGGAAATAAACAAAAAGCGCCCGGAGGCTGAAAAACCGGTTGAAACTTCAGTTGAAAAACCTGCTGAAAAGGAGGTAAAGAAAGAAGAGCAGGTTGAGGCGAAATTTGATTTTCCGGAGAAAGTTGCCGAAGAGCATAGTGAGCCTAAATTTGACTTCTCATCCGATATACCGAAAGATAGTTATTCGTTTATACGTGAAGAACCTGAAACCATACGCCATGAGCTTATTTTAGATGAGGCTGAAACATGGGATGACGATACCGAACAAGTTCAGGAGGATACAAACGAAGTTAAAGCAGCAACAGAAGCAGAAGATGGAGATGAGAAAAAGGGCGAAGAGCAAGTACCTGTAGTTACTGAAGAGCAACCGGAAATAATTGAATTGCCGGCCACAAAGGAACAAAAGGAAGACGCTGGGGAGGAAAAGGATAAAGTATTACCCGAAGCTACAGCGAAAACCGAAGAGGCAAAAACCGAAGAACCAAAGACCGAAGCAGTTGCCGAAGAAAGAACTGCAGATAAGCCGGATGCTAAGGATGAAGATGAATTAGTTACCCGAAATCAGAAGATATCTTCACAAATGGGTGAGAAACAGCTTTCCAAAACAGACCAGCTTGCGATAAAGCCGATAAGCGATATAAAACTGGCCATCACCCTGAATGATAAACTGCTTTATGTAAAAGACCTGTTTAATGGCTACAACCTGGCTTACAGCGAGGCAATTGAAATACTGAACCGCTTTACCACGTTCGAGGAAGCACAACGCTTTTTAAGGGCTAATTATGTTACCAAGAATAACTGGGAAAGCAAGCAAGCCACTGCAGATAAGTTTTACGCGCTGCTGAGAAGAAGGTACGCGTAAGAGATGTGAGTAGCAGTTTGCAGTAATTAATAGCAGCAAATATCCGTCTGCCACTTTCTTCTGCCACTACTACTTGCTTAAACTATCCCCATTCTGTTTGAATCCAGCTTAAGCAGCACGAATAGCAACAGCGTGAAACTCATCAGGGAGGACCCGCCGTAGCTGATAAAAGGCAGGGGGATGCCGATCACCGGAACAAGCCCGATGGTCATACCAATATTTATCATTACGTGGAAAAAAATGATAGATGCGACGCCGTACCCATAAATTCTGGAGAAAGGCGAACGCTGTCGTTCTGCTATCATAATGAGCCTTAAAATAAGGAAAAGAAAAAGCCCGATCACGGTTACGGAGCCTGCAAAGCCCCATTCCTCTCCAACGGTGCAAAAAATAAAGTCGGTGCTTTGTTCAGGCACAAATGAATACTTGGTTTGCGTACCATGTAAATACCCTTTACCCCAAAGCTTACCCGAGCCAATGGCTATTTTTGACTGATTGACATTATATCCTTTGCCTTTCGGATCACTTTTAATTCCAAGTACAATATCGATACGTACTTTCTGGTGGGGCTGCAAAACGTTATTGTATATAAACTTTACGCTTAGCACAAACACAATGCATATGGCCATACCGGTCAGCATGGTATAGGTGAATTTTTTATATCGCTTGAAGAACCATATTATTAAGCTGCCCAGCACGGCTATTACAGCTATAACTGTTAAGGGATTATATAATATTGATGTGATAAACAAAGCGATCATCAAAAATCCGATGATAAGGAAATAGGGAGAGAGCCCTTCGCGATAAAGCACGAAAATCAGTGATATAAATACCAATGTGGAACCCATATCCGGTTGTCTCAAAATCAAAAACATTGGTATACCAATAATGGCCGCCACAATACCAAATGCGCGAATTTCGCTGACCCTTACGTTCGGCCCGCTCAGGTAACGTGCCAGCAGCAAACAGGTGGTAAACTTGGCGAATTCCGAAGGCTGCAGCCTGAACCCGCCACCCAGGCTTATCCAGGCCTGGTTTCCGCCTACGTTGCGGCCTATTATCAATACTACTACCAACAGCACAACTGTGACAACGTAAAACGCAGGAGCTAATGCCGTTATAAACCTGCTCTCGAGCAATAAAATAAAAATAGCCAGTACAATGGATATACAGATAAACATAAACTGCTTACCGTAATTTGTACTAAAATCAATAATGCTGGGATGCCTTACATCAAAAACCGCTGCATGGATGTTAAACCATCCAATAATGCACAAAGCCAGGTAGATAATTACGGTTACCCAGTCTACATTAAAGAAGAAGCTGCGCTGGTGATTGCTCATCTCTTTTTAGTTTTGGTTTGTGCTGCCAGGTATTTATTTGAAGTGCTGGTATGATGATTGATCACTGCGCTTTTTTTGCGGGCTGACGAGTCGCCATTGCTTTTCTTAACCGTGTCTATAACTGCGGGCTTAACCGGCTTATTATGAAAAAAGGTGCTCAGGTCTGGCAGGCGATTAGCGTTTTCGTAATACTCAGGGGTAATACCTGATTCGCGTGGCGATATAGAGCCTCTTAAATATTTTTCGACGATAAAGCTGGCGATAGGCGCAGCCCAATGGGCGCCTTCGCCCGAATTTTCAACTACTACTGCAATGGCAATCTTCGGATTGTCGCGCGGGGCATAAGCTACAAACACCGAATGGTCTTCGCCATGAGGGTTTTGGGCCGTACCTGTTTTGCCGCACATAATAATACCCGGAATTTTTGAACGGATTGCAGTGCCGCTTTCAACTACCCGCTGCATGCCATTGATAACTGGCTCGAAATATTGTGAATCAATACCGACGTAGTTACGCTCTAGGTATTCCTTTTTGATCACATTTTTTGTACCAATGGCCTTAATCAGGTGAGGTTTGTAAAAAAAGCCTTTATTGGCGATGGTGCATTCAAGGTTGGCCAGTTGCAACGGCGTAGCCAAAAGCTCGCCCTGGCCAATAGCAAGCGATACCACTGTGCTGGAGCGCCAGCCTCCTTTTTGATATTTGTTATCATAATACAGCGGCGTAGGCAGGTTGCCTCGGCTTTCGCTTGGCATATCCAGGTCGAGTTTAGATCCAAGTCCAAATTTATTCACCTTTGCACGCCAGTCGGCAAAGGTTGCTTCTGTTTGTTTGGCCCCGTTCCGGTTAATGATTTTTTCGAACACCATTGAAAAATAACCATTGCACGACTGTGCAACGGCGCTGTTTAGGGTAACATACCCATGTGCTTCGTGCTTATTACAATAAACCCAGCGATTACCTGAGCGATAGCGGCCGGTACACAAGTAGCCTGTTTCCGGCGTAATAATGCCTTCCTGTAAAGCGATAAGTGCGCTTAATGGCTTAAATGATGAACCGGGCGGATACCGCGCTTGTATGGGCCTGATAAAAAATGGGTTGTAAGGGTCGGCATACATTTTGGCCGCATTGTTACCGCGCTCGCGGCCAACCATCAGGTTCGGATCATAGGTCGGGCTGCTTACATAGCAAAGTATTTCACCGGTGGATGGCTCTATAGCAACTATACTTCCCACCTTGTTCTTCATTAATTGCTCGCCAAACTTCTGGATGTTTATATCAAGCGAAGAGGTAAGCCGCTCTCCGGCCACTGCAGCAGTATCGAACATCCCATTGGCAAACTTGCCTTGCGGGCGGTTCTTTGAATCGTATAGCAGGTTTTGTACGCCGCGCTGGCCGCGCAGCACGTGCTCATAGTATCTTTCAACACCGGTTATGCCTATAAAGTCGCCTGGATGATAATAGCCGTTTGATCGTTTGATATCTTTATCACGTACTTCACCAATATATCCAAGAAACTGGGCGGCAACGGAATCAGGATAATTGCGAAGATAGCGCGGGGTTGAATAAAACCCCGGAAATTCGGATAACCGTTCCTGGATAGATGCATATGCCTGGGCCGTGAGCTGTTTTTCAAACACGGAAGCGAGTCTTGGCGAATACTTCCACGCTTTTTCCCAGCGCCTGTTAAATTCATCCCGGTCGATTCCGAGCATTTTGCAAAATTCAACGGTATCAAAAGGCTTTACCTCCAACGGCGTTACCATGATGTCATAAAATGGCTCGTTTTGAACCAGCACTTTACCATTGCGATCGAGGATGGGGCCGCGGGCGGGGTATTGAATGATCTGGCGCCTTACGTTGTTGCTGGCGTATATAGCATATTTAGGATCGATGATCTGTATGTAGAACAGCCGCGCCAGCAGCACAAGGACAATAACAATAAATATTCCGGCTATAACATATCGGCGCTCAAAAAAACTGTTCATTTACGCTCTTTTCTCTTAAAAAATAACAAACCCGAAATTAATATTAAAAACACGGTAAATAATGAACTCAATAAAACCCTGCTTATTGTGGATTCAAATTGAGACAGGCTAAAAGCTTCGAGGTTGAAGAGGAAAAAGTGATGAATAACAGTCAAAATGGCGGCATACGTAAAAAACCAGCGGAACCCCATAATGCCCAGTGTTGGCTCCGGCTCATTGTCGAAGCCTTCTTTTTGAACCGTTATGCTGATAAATAGTATGCGCACGAATGCAAGTAATACACTGGCGGCGGCGTTGAGGCCAGGTGTGTCATAAAAAGCATCGATGGTGAGACCCAATATAAATGCAAGCACAAACAGTAATAAGTTTGGAACATTAAATGGCAGCAGCAAAATAAAAAGGATATAGAAGTAAGGCGATGGCATATCGTACAGGCCAATGTTTTTAAGCAAAAAAACCTGTATAAAAACCACTATAACAAACCGCAGAAGATTAATGATAATAGTTCTACTCATCTTTTTTCTGCTGGGCCTCCACTCCCTCTTGTTCCTGGCCAAATTTATTTTCTACCACGTCAACATATTGCAACTTACTAAAATCCACGGCCAGGGCGACTTCCATATTTAAAGCATACCCGCCGGCTTTGGTGTGCAGGTTACTAATTTTACCGATAGCAATACCCTCCGGAAAAAGAGAATAGCCGGATGTTACTACCGCTTCGCCGAGCCTGGGAACTGCGTTATTCGATACGTCTTTTAACACGCCCTTATGCGGGTTTAAATCGTCGCCCCATTCCACATTTCCTATCTCTTTGGTGTCGGCCAGCATAGCGCTGAACTTGGAATCTTTATGCAGCAGCGATTGTACTACGGCGAAGTGCGGAGAAACGTACATTACCTTGCCAACAATGCCAAGGTTACAAATAACCCCCATCCCTTTGGCTACCCCCTGGAGGCTGCCCCGGTTTATGGTTAGATAGTTATAGCTCCTGTTTATCGAATTGTTAATCACCCGTGCAACAATATATTCATATTGTTGCTTATAGTTTGTATCCGCAACTTTGTGCCTGGTGGCGGTATCGATATAAAAAGATGATTTCAACTGGCTGCGCAGCCGCGCATTTTCACGGGCGAGATTCTCATTTTCGTCTCTTAAAGTAAGGTAACTGTTAAATTCACTCACCCTGGCGTATAAGCCCCCGGTTATTCCATTAGCCGAATTGATAAAGCTGGCCTTTTGGAAAGAATTGTATTTTACATATACTATCAGCGAAGCAACTTCGAAAATGATAAACAGGAAAAATGCGTTGTACTTGGTAATGAAGATTAACAGGTTGCGCATGGGCTGTGAATGGTGAATGGTGAGTAGGGAGTGGAAAGAGCAAGTAAATCAAACTACTCACCATTCACCGCTCACTACTCACAAACTTACTGCATCAAAAACTTAAAATTACCTATATTTTTCAGGGCTGTTCCGGTGCCGCGTACAACTGCGCGGAGCGGATCTTCTGCCACATGTACCGGTAGCTTGGTTTTGGCGGCAATACGCTTATCCAAACCGCGGAGCAAGGCGCCGCCGCCTGTCAGGTATATGCCGGTTTGATAAATATCAGCCGAAAGTTCCGGTGGAGTGATCTCCAGTGCCTTTAATATCGCTTCTTCAATTTTCGATATGGATTTATCCAGGCAATGCGCAATTTCTGAATACGATACCATGATCTGTTTTGGCACACCGGTCATCAGGTCGCGTCCCTGCACTGCAAAGTCAGTTGGTGGGTCGGCAATTTCCGGTAATGCGGCGCCAACTTCAATTTTTATTTTTTCTGCAGTCCTGTCGCCAATCATAATGTTGTGCTGACGGCGGATGTATTGAACAATATCTGAGTCGAAGTTGTCGCCCGCTACGCGGATTGATTGGTCGCAAACAATACCAGATAACGCGATTACGGCAATTTCGGTAGTACCACCGCCGATATCAATGATCATGTTGCCCATTGGCTCCTCTACGTCAATACCAATACCTACGGCGGCAGCCATCGGTTCATGTATCAGGTAAACCTCTTTGGCGCCCGCTATTTCGGCAGAGTCGCGCACGGCACGCTTCTCAACCTCGGTAATGCCGGAGGGAATACAGATCACCATACGCAGCGAAGGGAAGAACCATCCTTTGCCCTGGTTGATCATTTTTATCATGCCGCGAATCATATGTTCCGCCGCATTAAAATCGGCAATTACACCGTCTTTAAGTGGCCTAACGGTACGGATATTATCGTGGGTTTTGCCTTCCATCTGCATGGCCTGCCGACCGATTGCGATTACTTTATTGGTTGTACGATCAAAAGCTACTATTGATGGTTCGTCAACAACAACTTTATCGTTATGTATAATGAGGGTATTTGCGGTACCTAAATCGATAGCGATTTCCTGCGTAAAAAAATTAAATAGACCCATTTGGTTTTATTTCAAAATAAGGTACAAAATTGATAAATATAGTTGAATAAGTTGATCGAGGACGTGGTTTTAATTGAAATATATATAACTCAATCAGCCATTTAACCAATCAACCATTTATCACCATTAATGTTTAAAATGACGAACGCCGGTTGTTACCATGGCAATATTTTTTTCATTGCACATTTCAACCGAAAGCTTGTCGTTTATTGAGCCGCCCGGCTGCAGCACGGCTACTATGCCGGCTTCAGCTGCCAGTTCAACGCAATCAGGGAAAGGGAAGAAGGCATCAGAGGCCATTACCGCGCCATTCAGGTCAAAGCCAAAGCTGTGGGCCTTTATTACGGCTTGTTTTAATGAGTCGACCCTTGAAGTTTGACCAACACCGCTTGCCATCAGCTGGTTATTTTTTGCAAAAACAATGGTGTTTGATTTGGTGTGTTTTACAATCTTGTTTGCAAAAAACAAATCGCGCAGCTCATGTTCAGTCGGTTTCCTGTTGGTTACGGCTGTCATTTGTTCCGGCCCTTCAATTACTTCGTCCTTATCCTGTTCAATAACGCCATTCAATAAAGTTTTAAAATGCTTTGCAGGCAGTTCAACTTTCTGGCGGATCAGTATAATACGGTTCTTTTTCTCTTTTAGTATTTCAACTGCTTCATCGGTAAATGCCGGAGCTATCAACACCTCGTAAAATATCCTGCTGATTTCGGTTGCAGTGTCTGCGTCAATCTCGTCATTTGCGATGATAACACCGCCGAATGCTGAAACCGGATCGCAGGCCAATGCATCAATCCAGGCCTCTTTGATATGGCTGCGCGAAGCGACACCGCAGGCATTGGTATGCTTTAATATAGCGATGGTAGGCTCAGTAAATTCGTCAATCAAGGCAACGGCTGCATCAACGTCTACAAGGTTATTGTATGACAATTCCTTGCCGTGCAGTTTGGTAAACATACGATCCAATTCGCCGTAAAATACGCCGCGCTGGTGCGGGTTTTCTCCATAGCGCAATACCTGGCTGGTTTGTATGCTTTCCTTAAATACTGCTAAAGGCTCTTCCTGGTTAAAATATTTAAAAATTGCGGTATCGTAGTTCGATGAAATATTGAACGCACGCTGCGCAAACGAACGGCGCTGATCGATAGTGGTTGAACCACCCTGGGTTTTTAAAATGTCTTCAAGTTCACCATAGTCTTTTTTTGATGCAACTATCACTACATCCTTAAAGTTTTTGGCGGCTGCACGTATCAAAGAGATACCGCCTATGTCGATTTTCTCGATGATCTCGTCCTCTTCGGCGTTTGATTGTACAGTTTCTTCAAAAGGGTACAGGTCAACCATCACCAGATCAATTTGCGGAATGTCGTATTGCGCCAGCTGCTCCTCATCGCCTGCAAAATTCCTGCGGGCTAAAATGCCACCAAAAACTTTTGGATGCAGGGTTTTAACACGGCCACCCAGTATAGAAGGGTATGAAGTAAGGTCTTCTACCGGTATAACGTTAACACCCAGATTGCGGATAAATGTTTCGGTTCCGCCGGTTGAATATATGTTTACGCCGAGGCGGTTTAACTCATGGATGATGGGCTCTAAATTGTCTTTATAATAAACAGAAATTAAAGCGTTTTTTATTTGCACTGACTCACTCATTTACAGGGACTTTTTTGAGCCGCAAAGGTAAGGATTAGTGATTAGAGATTAGAGGCTGGGAGTTAGTTTTTTTTAAGTTTTTTTCAATGGATTAAAACTGCCATTGCAGCATTAACGGATCGGCCGCGTAAAGCGCTGCAGGAATACCGATAACCCTTAACATTACCGCTATAAGCCGCGATGGGCTGGTAAGATGTTACGAGGCTTGCGGAACGAAGCACGTGAAGTGGGATGAATAAATTTATCTTTGATCAGCTAACTCTCAACTTTTCATCTTCTTCAGCAAGCTCTCAATCACCCTGGGGAAATGTTGGTGCTCTAACTGCTGCCCTTTAAATTTTATCACTTCCAGGTTGTCACCCGGTTCAATTTTAAAGCGCGACTGGTGGATGATCTCACCGTCGTCATATACATCGCTCACAAAATGAATGGTAATGCCCGATTCATCGTCACCGGCGGCTAATACGGCTTTGTGCACATGGTCGCCGTACATGCCTTTACCACCGTGCTTAGGCAGCAGGGCAGGATGAAGATTGATTATTTTATTAGGGAATGCTTTCAGTAACGTTTCCGGAACAAGCCATAGAAAGCCCGCCAGCACAATCAAATCAACCTGCAGGTTTTTTAAAAGGGCTATAACGTCATCGGTATCGTAAAATTCGTGACGGGTAAAAATATGCGACGGGATTTCGAAATTATCAGCGCGCTGGAGAACGTAAGCCTGGGGATTATTAGTGAGTATCAGTACTACTTCAGCTTCTGCATTGCGTTTAAAATGCTCCATAATTTTTTGAGCATTCGACCCCGATCCCGAAGCGAAAATGGCAATTCTCTTTTTCATTAAACTCGTATCCTAAAAAGTGGTAAAGGTATTATACACCGTTATAACAGCATCAAATCATTTTTGAAGGTAACATTTTAGTTACAATCAAACACATAACGCACCCAAAGATAAGCCTTTCGTTGTAATAGTTGCTGATTAAACCGCAAATTGAGCTGTTATTAAATTATTAATTAAACAGGATAGGGGCCAGGTAAAACCTTTAATTAAAATGGGGAAAGCTTGTGACCATTTATTGCTGCAATGTAGCTTTTTGACCAGGTTACTGTGCTCCCGCCGAAGTTTGCCGCACAAAACCATAAACCACTATGGTGCGTGGCTGACTTAGGGAATAATTAGGTGCTATGTCTCCTGTCTCGAGCACCATGGAGTATTGCCCGAGCGTTTTTATATGGGCGTTGTTAAATGGGTTGACGGTAGTATCCCCAATTGCTTTTAGTGGTATATTGGCATATAAGTACAGCTGATTTTTAGCAAGCGACCAGTTTCCGCTGGCTGTCTGGTTTACGCAGCTGAAATTGGTGTAAGTGCAGGAATTATCGGGTTTGAAGGTGAAAAACTGCGAGCAGGTGTCGTTGATGGTCGTATCCGACGTTTGCTGATTACCGATGTAGTTCCTGGTTTCTATAGACGCCAGTTTCCAGGTGCCGCCGGTAAACAGGGTGGCAATAGCGTTTTGCCCCGTCTTTTTACAGGAGTTAACAATAAGGCCAAAAGCAATTATAATCAGCAGTAACGGATATCTTTTTTTCATGAAAAATATGACAGCAAAGGTAGAAAATAGACCAAAGATTTGACCATAAATTAAAGGATTAAACAGACTTAACGAATTTTTATTATTTAGAACTATACATTAGAATGAGACTGGCATACAAAAATGAAAGACCCGGAAGAAAAAGTTTGTTAGTTTTGGTGCATTCTGAAAATGTAACTTAATCTGCCGGCATGCGACTTCCATTTGAAACCCTCAGAGACGAATTTAAAAGAGTGTTGCGCTCTTTAAACTTTACGGATGAGAAAGCCGGCCTCTGCGCCACCATTTTTGCCGAAAGCAGCCGGGATGGCGTTTATTCGCACGGGTTAAACCGTTTTCCGGTTTTTGTGGATTTTGTAAAGGAGGGGTTGGTTAAGCCGGATGCAGAACCAACCAAGCAAAACGGATTCGGCGCACTGGAGCGCTGGGATGGTAATTTAGGCCCGGGTATGCTAAATGCCGGTTTTTGTATGGGCAGGGCCATTGAGCTGGCTGCGAAGCACGGCATTGGTTGCGTAGCGTTAAAGAATACTAACCATTGGATGCGGGCCGGTACTTATGGCTGGCAGGCGGCAGAAGCCGGTATGATTGGCATTTGCTTTACAAATACCATAGCCAACCTGCCGCCATGGGGCGGTGCGGAGCCCCGTTTGGGCAACAATCCGCTGGTTATTGCTGTTCCCCGGAATGAAGGGCATATCGTACTGGATATGGCCATTTCTCAATATTCCGTCGGAAAGCTGAACCAGTATAAAAATAACAATGAGCAGTTGCCTGTAGCGGGCGGGTATGATTCCTCCGGTGCGCTTAGCACGGACCCTGCTGAAATATTGGAGTCGAAAAGGTTGTTGCCGGTTGGTTTTTGGAAAGGCTCGGGGCTGTCGATGATGCTGGATCTGCTGGCGACTGTGCTAAGCGAGGGAAATTCTACGGCCAGGATCACCAAAAGCGGAAAAGAAACCAGCAACTGCCAGGTATTTATTTGCATAAGACCTGAATTGAATACAGCAGCCCAACAGGCTATTGAAGAGGTTATTGAATATACTAAAACTAGCCAGCCGGCAGACGGTGGTTTTGTTGCTTACCCGGGTGAAAATACATTGCGAACTAGGGAAAAAAGTTTGAAAGAAGGCGTTTGGGTAGATGAAAGGATATGGGAAATAGTAAAGGCGCTTTGACGGCTTGATGAAAGAAGTTTTGTATATTTGTAGCTAAGGGAAGTACCAAACTTATGTTCGCAGAAACGAAAAAGCTTCATATCATAGAAGAAATTCTTAAAATCGACAATGATAATGTCTTATCTGCATTGGAGAATTTTTTAAAAATTTCCGGCAAAGGAAAGGAATATACCAAAAAGTTTGATATCAAAGCGTTTTCAGGAATTTGGACAAAAGAAGAGGCGGACGAGATAGAAAAAATTATTTCTGCATCATGTGAAACCATTCATCCCGATGATTGGAAATAGCATGCTTTTAGACACAAGCATTGTTATTGAACTGTTTAAAGGTAATCTTTCAGTGGCAAATACGCTGGTTGGTCTTGAAACTGTGAATATCCCGTTCGCTGTTTTGGGTGAGCTCTATCTGGGAGCCTACAGGTCACTAAACCCGAAAAAACATATAGATCAGATAAGTGCTTTCCTGACCAAATGTAATATACTGTTGGCTGATAGCATTACAGCAGATAACTATGCTTTAATAAAGGCTGATTTACTTACAAAAGGCAAACCTATACCTGAAAATGATATCTGGATTGCGGCAGTTGCCAGGCAGCACGACTTAATACTTTTTACGAAAGATAAGCACTTTAAAGAGATTGGCGGATTGATATTGGAAGAGGGATAAATTCTGCCTCGCCACACGCCCAATTGAGTTTTTATTCCGAATTGTTAAACCGCCTGATTTAAATGTTTTTTCTTCGTTATAATATATCCTGTAGTTAGCTTAAGTAACTTATTTCAAGCCATAAAAAAGATAGAAAATTACTGAGCCTTTGGCAACTCCCTTTTAGATATTAGTGGGGTGCTAAAAGATCATGGGATAAAACAATTTACCCGCTAACCATCAATCCCTCAAACCGTTCCCAGAAGCCATCCTTAGGTACAGGAGCAATGATTACAACCGGTTCTTTTTTTATGGGGTGCATAAATTCCAGCCTGCGGGCATGCAGGCAGATGCTCTTACGGAGACTGCCTCGCGGATAACCATATTTATTGTCACCGACTATTGGGCAGCCGAGTGTTGAAAGCTGGACCCTTATCTGGTGAGGACGGCCGGTAACCGGGTCGACTTCAACTAAATAATAACCGCCAAGCTCGGCTACCGTTTTATAGCTAAGTTCGGAACGAAGGCCGCCGTTTATTTCCTGATTATATGCCTTGGTGACGTTTTTCTGCGGATTTTTTACGAGCCAGTGAACCAGGTTCCCGGCGTAAGGGGTCGGCCGGTTGCGAACTACTGCATAATAAGTTTTGTGCATCTCGCGGCCTTTAAACATTGCGTTTATACGCTCAAGGGCCTTGCTGGTTTTGGCGAACAGTATTACACCGCTAACAGGCCTGTCAAGCCGGTGCACTACACCTAAAAAAGCGCCGTTTGGCTTATTGTATTTTTTTGCGATGTATTTCTTTACCTTGTCCTCCAACGATTCATCACCCGTTTCATCAACCTGCACAATGTCACCGGCGCGCTTGTTAACCGCAATCAGGTGATTGTCTTCATAGAGAATATCGGCGTCAGTTATTTCGAGGTTGACGTATTTGATGTTGGCTTTGGCGTTCATGGCAGATTTAATTGTCCATAGTCCATAGTCGATAGGCCATAGTAGCTGCAATTTTTAACTATGGTCTGTGGTCCATTAACTATGAACTGCAGTCTCAATACTCTTCTTTATCGTTCGGAAACGTTTTATCCTTTACATCTTTAACAAAGTTCTCAATGGCATTGTTCATTACGGTATGCAGGTCGGCATATTTTCTTAAAAAGCGTGGACTAAAGCCTTTATTGATGCCCAACATATCATGTATCACTAAAACCTGGCCATCGCAATGCTTGCCCGCGCCAATACCGATAGTAGGAATGCTTAAACTTTCGCTGACTTCTTTGGCCAATGCTGCCGGGATTTTTTCGAGCACTATTGAAAAACACCCCAGCTCCTGCAGCTTCAGGGCGTCTTCACGCAATTTCTGTGCCTCGGCTTCCTGCTTGGCCCTTACGGTATAAGTGCCGAATTTATAGATGGACTGCGGCGTTAGTCCGAGGTGCCCCATTACCGGGATGCCTGCGGTAAGTATGCGGGTGACTGACTCTGCTATCTCAATACCGCCTTCTATCTTTATTCCATGCGCCCCGGATTCCTTCATAATGCGGATGGCCGAATTAAGCGCTTCTTTGGAATTACCCTGGTACGAACCGAATGGCAAATCGACGATTACCAGCGCGCGTTTGGCGGCACGCACAACCGATGAGGCATGGTAGATCATCTGGTCTAAAGTGATGGGCAGAGTAGTTTCGTGGCCGGCCATCACGTTTGAGGCCGAATCGCCCACCAGTATAACGTCGATGCCGGCTTCATCAACAATGGATGCCATTGAATAGTCGTAAGCCGTAAGCATGCTGATTTTTTCACCGCGGTTCTTCATTTCCTGCAAAATGTGCGTGGTGATGCGTTTAACCTCTTTGTGGATTGACATAGGGAATATATTGATGGGACGAATTTCACTAATTATTTCGAATTACACGAATGCAAGTTTTTGCAGTTTCCGCGTTCAAAAAATCTGAAATACTAATTCCGAAATCCGAAATCTTTCCATACCTTTGCACGCGTGAATCCAGAAGTATCCTACTTCAATATTTCAGTCTGTTTTCACGGAGCGCTGCACCAGGCAAACCGGATTTTTAATCATTCAAAAATTTTAGCTAATGACTTATTTCACCAAATTACCTGCGGTATTATTACTGGCTGACGGAACTGTGTTTCATGGAAAAGCTGCCGGAAAAATGGGAACCACCACCGGAGAGATCTGCTTTAATACCGGAATGACCGGTTACCAGGAAATTTTTACAGACCCTTCGTACTTCGGGCAAATCATGGTTACAACAAATGCACACATTGGTAACTACGGCATTGCCAATGCCGAGGTTGAGTCTGAAAGGATACAGATTGCAGGTTTGGTTTGTAAAAACTACAACATAGCCTATAGCCGCAAACAGGCGGATGAGTCGATACAGGATTATTTCCAGGAAGAAAATATCGTCGGTATTTCTGATATTGATACACGTCAGCTGGTACGCCACATTCGTGACAAAGGCGCCATGAATGCCATTATCTCTTCAGAAATCCTGGATTTGGAAGAGTTGAAAGCAAGACTGGATGAAGTGCCTTCAATGGATGGCCTTGAGCTTTCGTCGAAAGTATCAACCACCGAAACTTATACCTTCGGAGATGAAAATGCTGCGTATCGTGTAGCGGTGCTCGACCTTGGTGTAAAGAAAAACATCCTTCGTAACTTTGATGACCGAGATGTTTATGCAAAGGTATTTCCGGCAAAGACAACTTTCGAAGAAATGGAAAAGGACTTTGCTCCAACCGGATATTTCATCTCCAACGGTCCCGGCGATCCTGCCGCTATGCCCTATGCAGTGGAAACTGTAAAGAAAGTATTAGCATCAGAAAAGCCAATGTTTGGTATTTGCCTCGGCCACCAGTTGCTGGCATTAGCTAATGATATCCCAACCATTAAAATGTTTAATGGACACCGCGGATTAAACCACCCGGTAAAAAACATTATCATCGATCACTGCGAGGTAACTTCGCAAAACCACGGTTTTGGTGTGGTGCCTGAGGCAGTTCGTGCTTCTGATAAAGTAGAAATTACCCACGTTAATCTTAACGACCAATCTATAGAGGGCATCAGGGTAAAAGGTAAAAAAGCATTCTCTGTACAATATCACCCGGAATCATCACCTGGTCCGCACGACAGCAGATATTTGTTCGACGATTTTATCAATTTGATGAAGAATTGATCTTCGGATGCTTGAATAATAAATAAAAAACTGGTTGCAGCCCCGGAAAAATAGCTTTCCGGGGCTGTTTTATGAAGCGATGCGGCATTATGTTGACAAGCCGTTACCTTTTAATTTTCGCTTAATACCGATACCGGCGCCTGAATTGATTTTGTGTTGTTTATATTCTGCAAGATCTTATTCCGTAAGCGCAAGGCCGGCTTTTCCACCAGATACCGCATTAGCAGGGCAGCAAGAACCGTTGTCGCAAAACAACAAATCATCATCATGCCGCTGTTTTTATCCATGCCTGTTTTTTCGAGTAATACCTGTGTTATGTGGATGACGATTTTATGTACCAGGTAAATGGAATAAGATAGGCTGGCAATAATCTTTGTTGTTTTTGATTTGAAGCGATAAAGGAAACTGCCGGGGCATACGGCGGCGGCAACTATAAAACCATAGCCCAGAGATACCAGGGTAAAGCCATATAACGTAGCATAATAACCTTCTTTGGGTATGCAAACAAAATATGCGCCGGTAAGCGTACCGATGCCGGTAAGCATTAATAAAGCGGTGTTCCGGTTGGCCCATTGCTTTACTTTTGGGTAAAAGGTAAATAATCCGACTATGCTTACGCCAACCAGCAGGCCATCGAGCCGGTTATAGGTGGGATAGTATACATACTTATTCCATAGCGGACGAAGGTTTTCATCGCCCATGCGGGGCGCTACCTGATAGTGCCAGCAAAGCAGGCGAACTACGAACCCCGTGGCAAATAATAAAATGATAAGTATCCAGGCTTTATTGAAAGCTTTAAAGCGGATAAACAACCAGAGGCATAAAGGCAACATCAGATAAAACTGCTCTTCAACGCAAAGCGACCAGGCATGGCTGAAAGCACTGTATTTCCGGAGGTCAAGGCCAAAGTTTAGCGTAAATGTAAGATATTTCCACGCCGGCGAAAGGTGGCCCCATTCTGTTAAAACAGGGAAACTGAAATATAAAATTAACACCAGAAGATAGGGAGGGATAATCCTGAAAAAGCGCTTGATAAAGAATTCCCTGAGCTGCAACGTTTTTTCTTTGGCAATGGTGGCAAACAGCCGACCTGAAATTAAAAATCCGCTTAATACAAAAAACAGATCTACACCCGTCCAACCAAAGCTGCCAGGCGCCACTTCCCAATCCGGATGACCGAAAAATTTATAATGAAAACAGACTACATATACAATAGCGAACGCACGGAGGTGGTCGAGCCCTAAAAGTTTATGGTTATCGGTACCGGTAGTATCAGCCATCAATTGTGATATGAAATCTGCCTGTAATTTATCACAATAATGGGGGAAGTTAAAATTATCCGAAGAAATTAGTTGATGCGGTTAACAGGTTTCAGGCGTCTATCTGTGGCAGGCTCCAGTTGCGTTTAACCGAGATGATCCGGATGCCGCAAATCAGCGTCACGGCAATTACCTTTACAACATTAGCATCTAAAATTTCGAGTAGTAGAAAATAAATTGCGCCGCCTATAATGCAGGCAGTAGCATAAATTTCCTTTTTATGAAACAATAAGGGTATCTCATTCAGTAATATATCGCGCACTACGCCGCCAAAGCATCCGGTAATAGTTCCCAGGGCTACACAAATCCCCGGATTTAAGCCTACGTTTATGCCTTTTTGTATACCAATAACAGTAAACAAACCTAACCCCAGGGCATCAAACAAAAACAAAGTAACCTTTAAGGGTTTGATATATTTTTTAAAGAGAATGGTAGCGACAACGGTACCAAGTATAATCAGCGGCGTTTGAAAGTCGCGCATCCAGGCTACCGGCGTATCGCCAATCAGTACATCCCTTATTGTCCCGCCGCCTATGGCCGTAACAAAGCCCATAATCAATACTCCGAAAACATCCAACCGCTTTTGCATGGCTGAAAAAGCGCCGGAAATAGCAAAGGCCACCGTTCCTGAAATTTCGATGATTGCAGAGATATTGACCATTAAACTTCTCCTTCCCGTTTTCTTAAAAACCATTCGAGACCAAGTAAGGCCAATATCAGCATAAATATCCACTTTACGTCGATAACATCGTGATAGCGCTTATCTTCATAAACCACCGTTTTGATATTCTCATTTTTGCGGATAAGGCTTGCCAGCTGGTTTACCTGGGATGGCTGCAGCATTTGGCCCCCGCTTTGTTTGGCGATGGTATTTAGCAGACGGTGATTGGCAGCACTCTGGCGGGATTCAAGGTTCAGCGGTTTAACGGTGAGCTGCCCGGTGGCAGTAAACTGCCTGTCGCCATTTTTTGTGGTAGCGGTATAGCTGTATTCGCCTATGGGTAGTGGGCCGGCATCCAGCTGGTAGCTTTTCTCATTACGGCTGAAAAGGAAACTGTAGTTTTTGCCAGCCTGGTTTTTTAACTCGATGTGAACATCGGGGGAATTTATTAATTCCAGGGCATCGTTATAAAGTTCGGCATTAATCAGTACGTTCTCACCCTCGTCAAATACATGTTTGGCAGTGTACACTATAAACCGCTGCCGGTTGGCATTGGCGGTGAGGTATTGCACGCCCTGACCAAAAATTTCTTCGAGCGTATGATGGTTGTTGTAGACCTGATATTCGGCTAGTTGCCAGCGCCATAAACCCTCACCGGTTAACACACCAATGCGTCGGCCAGCATCATCGGCAAATGACAATAACGGAAATGGGGTAGTCACGGTACCAATCCGCTGTTTCAGCAATACGTTACCCGGTTGCGGAACTGAGTAGCTGCCATACGGCGCCATTAACGGCGGCATGCCATTTATTTTTTTTCGTGATGAGTCTGATAAAGTGAAGGCGGTAAAGTCGGTCGTTGGTTGTGCAAATACTTCCTGCAGTTCCAGCCGGTTCGAGCTGATGCGGTTTACCTTTTGCTGATTGTTAAAATTTCCCAGTCCGGTTTGGCCTCCAATAAAATACCATAACGGTACCTTGCTTTTCACTACGTTTTGGATTGCGCCGTTACTGGCGGTAGTGAGCTGGTAAAGTATAACCAGATTGTAACCGGCTGAGTTAGCATCACCTATGTCTGATACCAAACTCGCCTTAACCTCATAATTTTTATTGGCTTCGATGGATTGCTTGATGACGCTTATATCAGGGTGCGGCGCTTCGTACAACAGTAAAATCTTTTGTTTGGCATCCAGCACATCTACGTAAATAGTTTCCGAGTTATTTTGGGCCGATATTTCATTTTTAACCGGCACTATGCTGATGTTGTATTTGCGCAGGCCTTTTTTACCGGCATTCAGCTTAATGGTAACCTGTTTTTGGAAATTATTTGAAGTTACGGGGATAGTTTGTTGGTTAACTTTATTGCCATCTTCCGTTACAATCAGGCTGAGGTTTTCGCCTTCACTTTGATATGCTTCCGTTAAAACTTCAACTTCAAAGTCATTGCCTAAAAAAGCGGTTTTGTTATAGTTGATATTAGCGATGAGCAGGTCGCGTTTGGCAACGGTATCACCCAAAGCGATAGTGTAAATGCTGTTTTTAAAGTTTTTGGCTTCGTATTGTGGGTCGCTGCCCTGGTTGTACAAACCATCGGAAGCTATTACCAATGCACCGATGTTCTGGTTAACGAAGCGGTCATTCAGTTGGTGCAGCGCCTGCGACATATTAGTCTGTTTGCCGTTAAAGGTTTTGCTTAAACCGGCAGCCAGGTCTTTGTCAAAATGAAATTCCTGCACATTGTATTGGTCGCCTAATTGTTGCTTCAGCTTGCCAAGGCCGTCTGCCCAATTTCCTTCCGGTGTAGTTTCACCCGGCGTTTTAAACAGCTTTATCGATTCTGAATTATCCTGCAATACCAATACCAGTGGCATTTGCGGGTTATAGCTTACCGATTTTATTAATGGCGACACCAGCAACAAAGCGATAATGGTTACTACAGCTGCGCGACCGGCAAATAAAAGATACCTGAATTTATCAGAAAGGCCAACCGGTTGCCGGTATAAGAGCCAGGCATACAGCGTGCCCAATAACAGGCAGGCTGGCGTCCACCATCCCGAAACCGTTCCCCAGGTAATTGAAAATAAAAGCAGCATATCTGTTATGCCAAATATGCTGCTTTTATTTTTAAGATTTTAAACCAGGAGGATTTGAAAGGTAAAATGTTTGAGAGCAGAGAGAACAGTTGCTGGGAATGGTCATTCCGGAGATTTAAAGAGAAACTGAAGAGAAGGTTTTTAATACTAATTTTCCCTTCGGGAAATACTTAAATATGAAATAACCTGATTTTTAGTGACTTGTGTGTTAACTAATCAGAAAATGGCTGATAGTGAGTATGTTACAGGGTGTTCGGAGTGTTCCGCAGAAAAACGGAACACCCCTAATGTGTATTGGTCTGAAAGTCAGTTTGTTATTTTTCAATTTGCGTTCCTTTTAGAAAAGGAACGCAAATTGAAACCTTTAGGCTTTTACTTTTTGTCTTTCACCTGCTTTTCACTTCCAAAATCATAGAATTTCCATTGCGTAGTAAAGTCGCGGGTTAATGCCTGGTTTGTCAGCGTAGCGCGAACCATTTCGATAGGCATGGTATTTTCCTTCATTATCGCATCATGGAACTGTTTATAGGTCATCTTGCCGCCGTCGACCAGCTCATGTTTCAGGCTCATCAGCTGCAGACCGCCGGTTAAGTAGGCTACCTGGTAAAGCGGACTGTAGCCTCCCTGGAATGAACGCCGCACCTCGCCTTCGGCGTTAGCGCGCTCATGGCCCACTCTGTCGACTAAAAAGTCGATGCATTGCTGAGGCGTCCAGTTGCCCAGGTGATAATTGAGCGAGAATATAATGCGTGCACAACGATGCATACGCCAGAACATCATGCCTATGCGTTCCTCGGGTGTTTTAGCAAAACCCTGTTGGTAAAGCAGCAATTCCCAATAAAGCGACCATCCTTCTATCCAGAATGGTGTATAAAACATGCCGCGGTAGCTTTTGTAGCGGCTGTTCATAAAATATTGCAGGTTGTGGCCGGGTATCAGCTCATGCTGTACCGTGCCGCGGCTGAAATATGGATTATTACCGCGCATGCTCATCAGTTTGTCGGCCTCGTTCATGGTATTGGTAGGGTAGGAAATAATAATCTCGCTGCCACCTAAAAAGAAAGGATTAACCAGTTGCTGTTTCGGCGTCATCATCGTCATGCCCCATGTTTCCTCGGCAAGCGGCGGGATGGTGATCAGATCTCGTTCTTTAATGAACGATAGGGCATCGTTATACAACTTCAGTATGGCTTCGGGCTGGTGGCCTGCCGGAACGTAGCTGTTCTTCACTTTTTCCAAAGCCTTGTGCCAGTCATTGCCGAAACCAAGCTCCTGGCTGGCTTTCAGCATTTCTGCATCGCAATAAGCAAACTCCTTATTGGCGAGCTTTATTAATTCCTCGGGAGTATACGGAATCATTTCCGCTTTCAACTGGCGCACCAGTTCGTCATGCCCGATGGGAACGCCCTGGATACCGCTGCTGTCGGGCTTTTGAGTAGTGTTGATTTTACCTTTGCTGATAATAAGCTCCGCATAGCCGTTTAAAGCAGAATCGAGTAATTTATAAGGCTTTGGTACCCACCAGGTAAAATTAGGGTCGTAGCCATCGTAAAAATCGTAAAAGCTTTTCAGTCTGCTTTTCAAACCAAGGACAGCTGCTTTTCCCTTCCGCGCCAGCGGCATATCCAGCGATTTTAAAGCTGAGAAGGATGTTTTTGAGGTATTAACCTCTTTTAAAATATTAGCCAGCTGCAAGGCAATTTCCTGTCCATCTACAGTAATGCCGCGGCGGCGCTTTTTTTCCAGTTGATAAATTTCACCCGCAAAAGGAATGTAGGCAGCAATTTTGTTGTATTCGTCATCATCCAGCTTTATGGCGCCAAGCTCATACACAATTTGCTTTTTCAGCAATGTGTAGTCTACCTTGCCGTAGATGCTCATGTTGTCAAAATCAGTTTGTTTCAGTTTTTCCAGGTAATCATTGCAGATATCTGTCAGTCTTTTGCGTTCTTCGGGAGAAGTTTGCACCGATTGATTATTATAGCCATCGATAGAAGTATAAGGCGAATAAAAATCGCGGATGGCGTTGATATCCTGACCGTACTGGATAATCAGGCCGGATACCTCGCTGGCCTGCTCATAAAGTGACGATTTTGGCGAAGTGGTCTGTGCAGACAGGCTGTTTGCCGAAGCTAAAAGGATTAAACCAAGTAGGGCCGGTTTTACTAATTTATTAAAAAATGAACGCTTGTAATTGTTGAGCATAGTTGCTGGATTAAGATTTGCCGGTTGAAATATAAAATATTTTACCACTGGATAAAAATAGCAAGACAACAAGCCCGGTATTAACTATAAATTGACAGGTTGTAGCTGATTATTAGCCGGCAAGGATTTATATGTGTGTTTTATCTCCCGACAGACATGAAGCATCAGGTCTTTACTGTAACTGGAATTAGTTTGTTTGCAGAACTGCAGAGATGACAATGAGCCGCGTTTCTTTGACATCGTTAAGTCGATATTTATTCTCAAATTAGCGATTAGTTCTAAATAAACATTATGAATATCAATCAATCTATATTCCTGGCAGCGTTTTGTTTAATTAGTTTAAGCACCGTAAACGCCCAAACCAGGCCCATCAATACAAAAGCCGATTTTGATGCCGCGCGGACTAAAATTGATTCGCTGGATAAGCAAATGATAAAAACCATTGGTGAGCGCCAGCGTATTGTTCGGGAAATTGGTGTTTATAAAGCCAAAAACCACATTGCCCCCTTGCAGCCCGCCAGGTTTAAGCAGGTTGTTGATAAGGCCAAAGAAAATGGCAAAGCGGAAGGCCTTTCGCCAGAGCTTATTGAAACGTTAATGAACGCTATTCATACGGAAAGCCTTAAATTGGAAGAACCGGCGGCAGTGCATAATGAGTAAGCAAACTGATCAGATAAAACTTGAACACAACTGGCGCTATAAAACGATAGAGCAGTTGGAGAACGACGCATGGCCGGCCTTAAACGGTGGAGAAAGCCGGCTCGTAAAGAGATGCTATACGTTAAGAAAAAAGGTGTTGAATGACTTTTCTGTGGAGGATTTAAGGATAACGATAGCGCAGGGTATAGGTTTGGATTATTTGGTCTCACTTGCGATTGAAGTATTAAGCGGTAATCTGCTTGCTGAAGGCGACTTATATGAGGGCGATCTTTTGAAAAGCGTATTAAGTTTAGATTCTGAATTTTGGGTAACGCGCAAGAAATACTGGATTGAAATTAAGGAATTGATTGCCGGAAAGCAAAATGAACTTGCTGATCTTAAAATTAACACTGCAAATTTTGAGTTAATATGATAAATCCTATTTTTATACAACCAACTAAAACCAATAAATGAAATTATACTATCTAACAGCTTTAGCAGTACTCCTTACGCTTTCGGCATCGGCTCAAAAAAGACAATCGAAAAAAGCCGATACCGTTTTTTTCGATGACTTTAACGAAAAGTCGCTCGATCGCAGCAAATGGAATGTAGAAGTTACTGGCACAACCGTTAACGACGAACAGCAGGCTTATGTGGACTCTTCTGCGACATTATACCTGCTTAAAAATGCAAAAGCCGAAGGGGCAAGGCATGGCGCCCTGGTAATCAGGCCGGTTTATAAAAAAGGATACACGAGCAAACAGAAAAAGACATATGATTTTCTGTCCGGCAGGATAAACACCCAACATAAGATGCAATTTACCTATGGTACGGCCACGGCCCGCATGAAAATTGCAGCAGGTGAAGGCTTGTGGCCTGCGTTTTGGGCCTTGGGTAACGGCAACTGGCCCGATTGCGGCGAAATAGACGTTATGGAGACCGTAGGCGATAAAAGCTGGACAAGCAATGCCCTTCACGGCCCCGGCTATTTCGGTAACACACCGCTGACTTACCGGGCTTTCTTTCCGGCTGGTACAGATGTTACCAAGTGGCATGAGTATTCTGTAGATTGGACGCATGATAGCATTGTTTTTAAAGTGGACGGTAAAGTTACTTATACTGTTACCCGTGCAATGGTTGAAAAATATGGCCGTTGGGCTTTTGATAACCCAAAGTTTCTTATCCTTAACTTTGCATTAGGCGGCGGTTATCCCCATGGCGTCAACAAAGTTGAGAAGCCTTATTTCGGAATCCCGGAAGCCACTGTGAATAAAATAAAAGCCGGGCAGGCTAAAGTTTTGGTGGATTGGGTGCTGGTAACCAAGCCGGGTAAATAGCCGCCGTGCAGCATATAAGGGAGCCGGTTTTGAGTGATATTTTCTGGTATTTAAGTTAATCACTATCTTTAAAATATCAATTCAAAAAACTTATAATATCCTTAATAATTATTGGTAATCAGGTTCAGTAGCATCCAGTAAACGTATTGTTTCCTTAAATATGTTTTATTGTTGTTGCGGTATGTGAATGGTAGTATATGAGCGGTAGCAGGTCCGTAGCTGTTTTTGTAGCGGCTTTTGTATTTTGCGCAGTCGCCGGCTTTTGTGCGCATGCCGGCCGGGACGCCCATATGCGGAAAAGCATTGTCCCTCCGGTTACTATTATTAAGGTTAGCTTAAACAGGTCTCAGCAAAATAAGGCGCTTGCTGCCGGATTAACATTAGATAAAAAAAGCGGTGTGATAACGGGGACACCGACGCAAGCCCGAAATATAACTCCTTCTGCTGTGACGGCTTATAATGCAGGGGGAAGAAGTCCTTTTGCTTCTGAAGTTTCTATGCGGCTTCAAAACTCACCCGGCACGCCTCCGCACATAGCATACGATAGTCCACAAACTTATTATGTCAACCAGGATATCATACCGCTTCCACCAAAATCAACCGGTAGTGAAATCCCTGCGTTAGAATTTGGTTTAATAGTTACGTACAGTGGTTCCGGGAATCCAGGTTATAAAGAAGGCGGACCAACATCGGCAACGTACAGGCAGCCGGTTGGCGTAGCCTTGGACGCGTCGGGGAATATGTACGTAGCGGATTACCTGAATAACGTAATCAGGAAGGTCGACCCTGCGGGCGCTTCGTCAACACTTGCCGGCAGCGGACAAGGAACTTTCTCAGATGGCAGAGGCGTCAACGCCAGCTTTTATAAACCTAGTAGCATCGCAATAAATGCATCGGGCGATCTATATGTTGCCGACTCATACAATAACAGGATACGTAAAATAACACCAGATGGTACTGTCACTACCTTTGCCGGCAGCGGCGTAGCCGGCCGCGCAAACGGCACAGGCATTGCGGCAAGTTTTAACATGCCCGCAGGTATAGCGGTGGATGCGGCGGGATATTTATATATAGCAGATTCCGGCAATAATCTGATCCGCAAAATATCCCCGTTAGGAGAGGTGAGTACACTGGCAGGCAGCGGTTCTCCGGGAAATAATAATGGCAGCACCATTAATGCCGCATTTAATAATCCTGAAAATTTAGCGGTAGATGCCAATGGCAATGTTTATGTAACCGATATGGATAATAACCTCATCCGTAAAATTACATCTGCAGGTGACGTTACCACTTACGCCGGTAATGGTTCGGCGGGAGGACAGGATGGTGCGGCACTCTCGGCAAGCTTCAATAAGCCCAGTGGAATAGTTGTAGACGATATAGGCGATTTATTTATATCCGATTTCGCCGGGAACCTTATTCGCATGATAGATCCTTCAGGGGAGGTTATCACTTTTGCGGGCGATGGTACATCAAACGGCCTTAACAATACAGGTACCGCAGCCAGCTTTAATGGTCCGCGGGGATTAGCGCTTGATGCGGACAGAAAATTATACATTGCCGACTCATTCGATAACGAAATACGGACTGCTATAACAGTGGGCTATCGTATCGGTAAACCGCTCCCGTCGGGAATGATATTCAGTAACTCTACAGGTATTATCAGCGGCAAGCCCAATGTATTATCGCCTTTAACGAATTATCCGGTTATAGGCTATAATATTTACGGCAGCAGTAAGACCAGCGTGGATATAAAAGTCGTGAATACACAAACCATAGCTTTTAGCCCTATACCGCCGAAAATGTTTTGCGATAAGGATTTCGATCCGGGCGCCACCAGTAACTCGCCAATTACCTATACCAGCAGCGATGAAAGTGTGGCTGAAATTGTTGATAATAAAGTACATATTGTTAATGCCGGCACGGTGATAATCACGGCGTCTGACGGAGTGTCTACCTTTCAGCAGGCACTAACCATAGCCGCAGCAGTTGTGCCATCGCTCACTATAACCCCGTTAACCGTGGATGATTGTGCTGGAAATACAGTAACCTACAAAGCCACGCCGGTAAACGGCGGGGACAGTCCGCACTTTCAATGGCTGGTTGACGGCCTGCCTGCCGGGAGTGACAGCCCCGTTTTTGCTACAAACAGTTTGGCCAATAACGATAAGATAACTTGCGTGCTAACCAGCAGCGCTTGTGCGGTAAGCCCTACAGCAACATCTAACGAAGCGGTATTTGTGCTGGATCCGCCGGTTATAACTTCAGTAACTATTACCTCGTCATTAACAGTGCCTGTTTGTGCGGGTACTGAAATTAGTTTTACAGCAGCATCGTCGATGCCGGATATTGCCATTACTTATCAATGGCAGGTTAACGGGAATAATGTAGGTAATAACCGCGCCACGTTTACCACAAAAACATTGGCCGACGGCGATGTAGTTGCCTGTGTAGTTACGAGCGATGGTAAGTGCCTTGTGACTCCATCCAGCACATCGAACAAAATAGTGGTACATTTTAATCCGGTAAATCAGTGTGTAATCAACATTCCTAATACATTTACACCCAACGGTGATGGCATAAACGACCTTTGGAATATAACCGCGCTGGACTATTATCCGGAGTGTTCGCTTAATATTTACAGCCGTTACGGTTCACTGGTTTACAAGTCCATAGGCTACGGCAAGCCATGGGATGGTACCTCCCGCGGCCGCAGGTTACCCGCGGGGACTTACTATTATATACTTGATTTAAAGGACGGAAAAAAACCGTTGTCAGGCTCAGTTACTATTCTGGAATAGAGCGGCGTATCCCTTGATTAAAGTAATATCCGCCTTTTTTATAGGCTACAGATCATTTTTCCAAAAAACCGGGTGAAAAACGAGAAATATAGCAACTTCTTTTGGCAGGTTTCGTAATAAGCTGATATGAGGGGATATGTAAACATACCGGGAACAATTTACTGCAAATTGTGCAAAGAGTGCGGGGCCCGGCCAGTGATAGCCAAGGTGGGGGACATTGGTTATGTAGTTAAATGTTCAAAAAGCGACAGTCATTACCAAACCATGCCTGGCTTAATAGACATGGACGATTGGAACCGCCATAATACCATTACATCTGCATCAATTGATTTTAACCGGAGCCCGTTAATGGCCTGGTAATTCCGGCCTGCCACCACTTCCTGGGTTAATTGCTGATGCCTGGATAAATTAAATAGCCGTGATGTATAAACGACATTTATTTTCTATGTTTAGTACCTTAAATAACCTGGATATGAATTTTTCGTTTACACAAACCCTCAGAAACTTGATTAAAACTATTGTTCTGGCGTTACTCTTCGCAGTAGCAAGGCCCGAATCAGGCAATGCGCAAAACACCAACAATAATGGACAGCCCGTTTTTAACCATGCTGCCCTGTGCGCGAAAAACCTCAAAAAAACAGCCGACTTCTATCGTAACGTACTGCAGCTTAAACAAATAAATCATCCGTTCAATGATACCGTACATGTATGGCTGAAGATAGGCGAGGGGCTGGCTTTGCACATTATACAAGGTGATTGCTCAACAAACGTTCATGATATCGGCATTCACTTGTGCTTTGCGGTGCCTAATCTTGATGCTTTCATCAAGCATCTCGACGGCATGAACGTATCTTACACCAACTGGACCCGTGAACCGAAGAAAATACAACTAAGGGCCGATGGCGTGCGGCAGATCTATCTTCAGGATCCTGACGGTTTCTGGATAGAAGTGAACGACGCCAAATAAGGCGCTTAAAATAATTTGATAGATATATTGATGAGGGTGATTAAAAAGATAAAGCTATTTGTTGGGTTTGACGAACCTTCCTTAACATTAGAAAACAAGCTGTTTAATTCTGTCTGTTTATTTCTGTGTTTGGACATGCTGACGGGGATTGTCACTAACCTGTTGCTTGGCTTTACCATTAACCTGATACTTGTTGAGGTTTTTATTTGCGCGATGTGTGCTTATGCGTTTTATCGGAGCAGATACGTTCGCTACACCGAAAATATGGCGATAGGCTATATAACAGGTGGTATTTTGCTATTAATACCTGGTTGGTTTTACAACGGCGGCATTGAAGGTTCTACACCCGAGGTGGGCATTTTTATGATCGTCCTCATCACTATGCTGTTAAACCGACGGTATCATTTCTATTTTATCGGGTTATTGATAGCTGTGTTTTATCTGTGCTACACGCTCGAGAAGTATTACCCGCAATGGGTTGCCCTGCCGGCAGGTAAAGCCGAAAAGGAAGCAGATATAATAACATCAACCATAATTAATGTGCTGTTGGTTGGTTTGTTGGTCAGCTTTTTGAAACGGAGCCATGCAAAAGATAAGAACTCATTAATCGCAAAGAGCGAAGAACTCCTCTCGTCGCAGCTGGCGTTATCCCAGGCGAAAGACAGGGCCGAGGACGCAACAATAGCCAAGTCTAACTTCCTGGCAAACATGAGCCATGAGATCCGCACCCCGCTTAATGGTATAATCGGCACAGCACAGCTACTGTCGCTGTCAAATCTCAATGCAGAGCAGCGGGAGTTACTGCAAACGCTGCAATCTAGTAGTAACCTGCTGATAAATATCATCAGTGATATCCTCGATCTTTCAAAAATTGAAGCCGATAAATTGGTCATCCAGCCCAAAGTGACAAATATCCGAAATAGTATAAAAACAGTACTTGAAATATGCCGTCCTGCAATATCTGTTCCCGGTAAGGCCATCTGCCTTGATTATAATATAGATAAGGGCCTTGCTGAGTACCTGAAAATGGATGATGGCCGTGTGCAGCAGATACTGGTGAATCTGATAGGTAATGCCATTAAATTTACGGATGAGGGTTCAGTAATATTAAATGTTTCGGCTAAGAAACTGGAAGACAACACGCAACAAGTAACCTTTAGCGTAAAAGATACAGGCATCGGTATCAGCGGGGAGGCCTTGTCGCAACTGTTTAAACCATTTACACAAGTAAATACTACGGCTCTTCGCAAATACGGCGGCACCGGCCTTGGTCTTTCAATTTGTAAAAAGCTCGTCGAGCTGATGAATGGCAAAATTTGGGCCGAAAGTAAAGAAAATGAGGGTTCGGTATTTAGTTTTAGCCTGCCCCTGCCGGTGGCGACCGTAACCGCAAAAACTGTTGAACAGCCTGATAAACCGGCAGAACACCAACACCGGCCGTTGAGCATTTTATTGGCAGAAGATAACAAGATGAACCAATTGATCGCCGGAAAAACCTTTAAAAAGATTGGCTACGATATTGATATAGCCGACAACGGCCGTATGGCGATAGAAATGGCCGAAGAGAAGAATTACGACCTTATATTTATGGACATCCAAATGCCCGAGATGGATGGCCTGCAGGCTGCAGAATATTTGCTGAAAAAATACCGGGATATTTGCCCGCCGATTATTGCGATGACAGCAAATGTATTAAGTGAGGACGAAGAAAAATGCCGCGCCGCAGGGATGTGCGATTTCATCAGCAAGCCATTTACTATTGACCGCCTGGAGGACGTTATTTATAAATGGTCGTTGGTTAACAGCCACTAGGCGACGGTACTAATATCGAGTTTCATTTCTCATAATGCGGATGCCAGCCTCGGCGGTTAGCGTACTCAACGTTAACAATTAACACAATCCATAAAAAGTACCATTAAAACAAAATATAGTACCATAATTAATGGTGGTTTTGTGCATAAATTTGTACCATGTTACAAAGCACACCGGTTTATGATATCTGCACACTGTCTGATTTCAGGCAGGATGATATACTGGTAAGCCGCTTTGCCCCTTACCTGGAGCACCACAAGAACTTGTACGCTGCCCATCGCCATACATTTTATCATGTGGTGTTTTTTACTGCGGGCGGCGGTAATCATACAGTGGATTTTGAAAATTTTGAAGTTAAGCCTGATCAGATTTATTTTATGATACCCGGTCAGGTCCATTCCTGGGCTTTTGAGGGTTTTACAGATGGCTATATTATCAATTTTTCGGAATCATTTTTCCAATCGTTTCTACTGGATGCAAATTATTGTGGGAAGTTTTCATTTTTCAGCGGCGACGCAAATGATGCAGTGATCAATTTGCCGGGCAAAATGGCAGCGAAAGTCAGGTTTCTTTTTGAGGATATTATAAAGGAATGGGAGACTTCGCCCGCACAAACCACCGATTTAATGCGGGTTTTAATATTGCAATTGTTTATACAGGTAAACCGTTTTAACGGCGGCGGGATAAACAAGGCGCCGGCATCATACAATCAAACATTGTTAAAAAACTTCCGTAAACTGATAGAAACTCATTATAAAACCCTTAAACTGCCAAAAGATTACGCAGCGCTGCTTTATATTACTCCAAACCATTTAAACGCCGTTTGTAAAGATCTTATTGGGCAGCAGTCGGGCGAGTTAATCAGAAATCGCGTAGTTCTGGAAATTAAAAGATTGCTAACCAGCCCACAGCTTACTATAACCGAAATAGCATCAGATCTCAATTTTAGCGACAACTCTTATTTTACCAAGTTTTTTAAGAAGACCGAAGGCTTGACGCCGGAGGAATTCAGAAAAAATATCTTAACACAAAATCATCATGAATAATCAGGAAATAAGGCTGGCTGCATGGCCAGCTATAGTTCACGGAAAATGCCCCCGGTGCCGCCGGGGTAATATGTTCGCCACACCGATGTATCATTTCGGTTCGCAGGTAATGAACAAAACGTGTCCGCATTGCGGAATGGTTTTTGAGCGGGAACCGGGCTATTTTTATGTGGCTATGCTGGTGAGCTACGCCATGTTCGTAGCAGAAATGGTTAGTATGGCTGTTGCTATCCGTACCTTAACCGGCAGCAGTAACCCATGGCTGTACGTAGGTATTATATTAACCGTTGGCGTAATTTTATCTCCCTTCAATTTCAGGTATTCCCGAATAATACTGTTACACTGGCTTACGCCTGGGTTACACTACCAGCCGGAAACAAGTAGCGATAAAAAGTAAGAATCAAGGGCCGGGCAGCAAAAAGCAACGGACTGCGATTTCAAGTTCTGGCTCCTGATTTATCTGACGACTTAATTATCATTTCAACATCATTTAATAAGAATTGATTCGCCCGTTTCATGACATTTTCATAATTGCGGCCTACTTTGGCATAAATTATTGATGATATGAACAGTGTGGCCCTAACAAACTGGACATCCTTTAGCAATATACTATACATTGGCGACGAAGCCCATGCCTGCATAAAGATGATCGAAAAGTTTAACGCTAAGCTTGATGAAATCGAGCATATTTATTCGGCATGGTTTTACCGTCGCGGCGGAAAAAACAACTTCGCAAATCATGACAGGCTTCAGCATCATATTCAATACCATTTTGAAGGAGGCATTGCCGCTTTTAAGTTTAAAAATGATGATCTTCCGGCAGTTATCCGGGCTGAATGTTTGAGCGCCTGCCGCGAACTTGTGGCAGGGCAGATGCACATAGCATAATCCCCTTTCCCTGATTAATATAAAATTTTAAGCGCGTTGTTCTGTAAATGCTACATAGAACAGCGCGCTTTTTTTTCGGCTTTGTATCGCCCACTGTGTGTGCCCTAATCACTCTGCGTGATATTTAACAGGTGTGCAACATAACACCCCAATTTTAAGTCTTGTTAAAAAAGATTAGAAATTTAACATAATACTTGCAACGTACGTTTTTAATACATACCTTTGGTTTGTTATGTTATTTAAAAAGGATATGAAGGCAGAAACAGTACCGACAAAAACCGAAATGGATGTGCTGCAGGTGCTTTGGCAGTATGGTCCGTCGACCGTACGTTTTGTACACGATAAGCTGAATGAGCAAAAGGAAATTGTACAATATACATCCACGTTGAAGCTGATGCAGGTGATGAAGGAGAAAGGGATGCTGAACCGCGATGAAACCAATATGAAGCACGTTTACAGCCCTGCCGTTGCCGAGCAAACAGTTAAAGGCAACCTGCTCGGCCGTTTTGTCGATTCGATGTACAATGGTTCGCCAAGCGATTTGATGATGGCACTTTTAGATAATGATAAAACATCTGCGGCCGAATTGCAGAAGATAAAGGAAATGCTGAACAAATTGGATAAAAAATAGGCACATGATGCACCTGGTTTCAATAAACAGCGCACTTAGCAACGTAATAACCGCTTTCAGCTGGATGCTTATTCATTCACTTTGGCAGGGCTTATTTTTGGCGATAGTTGCGGGCGCGGTTCTGATACTTGCAAAAAAATCAAGTGCGGTATACAGGTATAACCTTATGCTGTTATTGTTCCTGTTGTTTATTTTAGGCAGTGGCTTAACTTTCATTTATGAGCTGCAAAGCACTTCAGCCAGCACAGTCAACGCAACAGCACCGGGCGCCGATGCCCAAACTCAATCTTTATTTTTTGATGTTCATACGGCAAAGCAGTTTATTAACTCCTTTACCAGCTATTTTTCGGCTAATGCACCTTTAATAATGATGTGTTGGTTTATGATTTTTCTGTTCAAAAGCATCAGGATGATATCATCCCTTGCTTACAATCAGCGTATCCGCAACCACCAGGTGTATGAACCGGGTAGGTTTTGGATTGATAGGGTGACCGAATTTTCAGGAAAGTTAGGTATTTCTAAAACAGTAAAGCTGCTGCAATCTGGTTATGTTAAAGTTCCTGTGGTTGTAGGCCATTTAAAGCCGGTTATTCTTATGCCCGTGGGCTTAATGTCTGGTTTGCCAGTCGCCCAGGTTGAGGCAATTTTACTGCACGAACTGGCGCATATAAAGCGCAATGATTATTTTATCAATTTTTTACAGCATGTAGCTGAGGCGATATTTTTCTTTAATCCAGGCTTGCTGTGGGTGTCAACTGTATTGAAGGAAGAACGTGAAAACTGTTGTGACGATGTAGCCCTTCAGCAAACCAATGACAAGATTGGTTTTGTACAGGCTCTCATCAGCTTTAAAGAACACCAGTTGTACGGTGGCGGTTATGCTACAGCTTTCCCCGGTAAAAAGAATTACCTGATGCGCAGGGTAACAAGGATATTAAGCAATGATAATAGGCTTTTCGGTCGTAGTGAAAAAGTGTTTTTTATTATTAGCGCTTTATTATTCGGTATGGTCGTTACGACAGCGGCTGTCGCCCGGATAAAGGAATATTCCGTCGTATCTGTGAAGAAAGAGGCGGCGACGGTAAAGACCACGAAGCCTTCAGCTATATTAATGGTGAGTAAGGCAAAAACCAGCAAAAAACAACACAAACTGATTGCTCGGCCCAAAGCTTTAAGCAACATCACGGCAGATAAGCTTAAAGAAAGACAGGATGTTGTTAACCTGCAACTAAGCCGCCGACAACTAGCCAATGCTTTAACAAATGTTGCAAAGCTCCAAAATAATGATCTAACGGCGGAAGCTGAACAGCAGCGTAAACAGCTTGATGCAGCTGTAGTACAGGCTGAACGTAGCAAGATGCAAGCAGATCTTGACAGGCAGCAAAGCGTGCGCGACCGGGCGCAGGCAGAAAAGGACAGGCAGCAGGCCGAACTTGACAGACAGCAAGCCGAACGGGATAGGATACAGGCCGAAAAAGACCGCCATCAGGCTCAACTTGACCGTGTGCAGGCAGAAAAGGACAGGCAACAGGCGGAGAAGGACCGTGCCCAGGCCGAAATAGAAAGACTGCACCGTAGTGCCAAGAGCCTCGCCGGTGCGCAGGAGTAAGCGTTAACATTTAGTCTTTAGTCCAGGGGCTAAAATCAGGGATTAGATGAAGTAGGGATTACGAATTTTAAAAATACCGCCTTAACTATAATGCAGCACGCGCACCTGCAATATGGAACCAGGCCGCTATTATAAATCAACCAAAACAGGCAATTTTTTAATCAGCTGCAAATGCGGGGTGATATGCTATTGCCTGAATTTTTTAAATCTTAAACAAAAAAGACAATGAAAACTAAAATTTTGAAACACAGCGTGCTCGGGATAGCAGCGTTAGTATGGGGTATTACTGCTCAGGCGCAGGAACGTTCATCATCAGGTAGTGCTAAGAAAAGTCAAAGCATGCATACAAACTACAGCAGTCAGACCAATGATAATAACGGCAATGAAGTGCAAAGAATAGATACAGAAATAGACGGTAAGGAGTTCAAAATAAAACTGGTTAATGATAAGATAGCAAGTTTATATGTGGACGACGAAAAAATAGCCCCTGCAGATTATGGAAAATATGAAGTTCAGATAACAAAAATACGGGCGCAAATAAAGGCAGACAGGATACAGGCTGAAAAAGACCGCCATCAGGCTGAACTTGACAGGCAGCAAGCCGAACGCGACCGCGAGCAGGCCGGCCTCGACAGACAGCAAGCGGAGCGTGACCGTGCTCAGGCTGAAAGGGACCGCCATCAAGCGGATATAGAAAGAGGCCGGGGAGACATGGATAAGCTGCAGGCAGAAAAGGACCGTCGGCAAGCGGAGTTGGACAGGGTCCAGGCAGAGAAGGATCGTCACCAGGCTGACCTGGACCGCGAGCAAGCAGGCCGGGACAGGATACAGGCGGAAAAGGACCGAGCCCAGGCCGAAATTGACCGTAAACATGCAGAGGAAGACCGTAAGCTAATGAAACAGCTTATCAGTGATTTAGTTAGTGATAAAATAATACCTAACGATGACGCTTTGCATAATTTAACTTTAAACGGTGACGAGATGACCGTTAATGGTAAAAAACAACCGGACGCCGTATTTAATAAATACAAAGAAAAATACAAACGCTTTGCCGGCGGCGATTTCTCTTATGAGAACAGCTACAACGGTAAAAACCATCACACAGGCATCCGCATGAGCCGCAATTAAGCTGATCGGCAGATAATTATTATTTAGGTTTGTTAAATATTAAAATAACGGGGAATACCGCAATTGAAGCGGCGTTCCCTTTATTTTTTTATAGATATTTTAATCCTTTTTAAACTATTTTAATCAAACATGTAACCTTATCAAATTATACGCCGTAGAAGAGCACATAATTTGATAAATTATTTTACTGATAAATTAATTGATTACTAACGATCTAATTCACCCGAATCATGGAACACAAATTAAACACCCTGAAAACCGATTTACACAACGTTTTTGTTGAAGGCAATGCCAATTCATTGCAAATGGCACGCGTATTTATCATGATAGCTTTACCGGTTATAACAGTATTTATCGTCGGTGCACGTCACATCATTTACTAATCAACCAGAATAAATTAAACACTGCTGTTATACAGCGCTTATATTATATGCTGGTACCGGTCGTTCCCGGTGCATTATACCGTATAGGGTAAGCAAAATAATACCGGCAATAAATATTATAATAGTTGCAACGCAAAAGGCGGTTGTTGGAAAATTAAAAAAGGAAGGAATATAAAAAGCAAAACAGCTGCTATACCATAACAACTGTTTGCTCCCTAATTAACCAACTAACCGTTTATAAACTATTACTATTTCTTAAACCGCGCCTTCCGTATCGCTTAAATTTTTATTAATTTAAGGATGGAGTGATTAAGCATAGCCTAATACTGACACAGGCAGGGCCGGAATAATAATAGCAGTTTAAAACCGGTTGCTGTAAAATATTGCACCACTGCATTATCTTACTTCAAAAGTAAGTACCGCTTAGCCACATGTCTTGCGGATTTTTACTGAATTTACGTACGTAGTTTTACGCAATGTTGGCCCGCAATTTATCATAACTGATGGATGTAGGTAAGTTTTAAAATGCCGTTTTGTTGATTTTGCGGTATGCCAAAGGGGGTATGATAATGATTATCGAGATTATTATACACCAGGTAGATAAACGACAAAGGTTTATATTCCCACGAGAGCCGCGCATTTAATGAGCCATTACGTGCATCGGTATTATACTGGTAAAAACCCGATATCAACAATTTGGGATTGGCCGCAAGGCGCAACCCTGGCGCCAGCAGATGGGTTGTGAGGGATGCGGATGTTGTACCGGTATTTTTAAAATCGTTGCGCGTGTAGGCGACAACAAATTCCGCATGCGGGTTTGGAGCAGCACGGAGCGATATATAATAGCTATTTAAGTTTCCACTATAATATTTACCCGTGCTTAAGCGTGCTTCGGCGCTAAAAGGAGCACCCAGGTTGGTATATCCGTAAAGTTCATACCGGTTAAAATGATAGTTCCCCGCTGCTATGTTGATATTGCGCACAGGTGAAAAGTCTTCGGTCAAATATTCCGACGATGATGTAATGTTAATGCTTACTTGTGCAAGGTTGTTGAATATCAGCATAAAAGGCGTAAGTGTCACATTTGCTTCCTGCAGGGCGCCTGTCGACGCCTCGTTATAAATGTCGGCACTCAGCTGGGCATAATAAAACGCGACATTTTTCGGAAACCAGTCTTTATGAATAGTTACAGAAACGTTTGGCTGCGTATTGATAAAATTATCTCTAGCCACATATCCGGTTTGTGCTTGATATCCTTTAGATACTACCGTTTCAAACCAGTCAAGTCCGAACACGTTCGTGCCATAATTTATCTCGCTGAAAAACGCTGAGCCTTTTTGATGAGTCAGCGTATTTCCTGAAATGGATCCCATACCCCTGATAAACAAGGGTTGATTGACCCGCCAGAATGCATCCAATGCGCCAACGGGGTTTAAATAAGATGCCTGTTGCGGCCCTGCAAGGTTTTCCCGGAGAACGGCCATTCCGCCCAAAACAAAGTTTTTACTGATATTTCTTTTATAGCGCAGTACGCTGAATAGCGCGCCGTTTTCTGCACTGTCTCCACCTTGTTTCATAATCAATAAACCCGAAGACTGTTTTCCGTCCTGGTGAATAAGTCTTAGCCCGCCATTAATAGCAAGCGGGTTGCCACCATCACTCAATCCTATCCTGCGGCTGAAGAACGGCTGAATAATGCCATTTTTCCCGATTGAAAATAAACTGGAGTTCTCCAGGAAGAACTGTCTTTTTTCAGGGAAAAAAACGCTCGACCGCGTGAGGTTGATTACCTGCACATCAGCATCAGCTTGAGCAAAATCGGTGTTGATGGTTCCCTCGAGTAAGGTATTGGTATTAATGGCATATTTAAGTTCGCCGCCTGCCTGAACTTTATATTTTGCAGGGGTATTACTTGCCGATTTGCTGTTCACAAGTGTATAGGGTTCAAAGCGCATGTCTATCTTTCCTGCGGGGGGATTTAGTTTGGTTACAATTCCGGCATACTCCATCCTCGACTCATTAAAAGCCATAGGCCATGCCGACCATCCGCTCAGCTCACCAAACTGACGTATGTTCCTGACAAAATTGATGCTCCACTCTGTTGAATTTTTTGGGTACCGGAAGGTTGAAAAAGGGATGGCGATCTCTGTTATCCAGGAGTGTTCCTGTATCCGGCTGGCTGCTTTCCACACAGCATCCCATTTATAATCGTAGCTGCCGTCGGCATAATGCATAATATCCATTTGAGTGCCATAGGGGGTAACGCAAAAGGCCATAACCGGTAACCGCGGGTCTTTAAATGGATCCACCAGCACTTCAAAAAGCTCATTGTCACTAAAGCCGAAGTCGCGCCGCATGTTCTGCACTTGTATCTTTTTCTTTCCGGGCGGAAAATCACATTTTACAAAAAGATAAATGTTGCTGTTATCATACAATAGCCTCACCTTAGTGTCATAGGTAGCCCTGGCGCCCTGCTTTGGATAAGCTACGGTAAAGTGACCGGCCGTGTCGGCATGCTGCCAGGAAGCTTCGTTATCCCTGCCATCTATGGTTATTTTTTCGCTGGTAAATTCAGCTTTTATATGCGGTCTTTTCGCTTCAGGCAGGGGCGGGAATATTTGTTGTGCGGACGTAGTAATATATGTCCCTGACAAGAAAAGTAGCACTAAAAACGTCTTGAATAAAGTTTTCATGACTCAAATAAATAGAGCATAAAACTTATATTTCGCTAATTTAGACGACTGCGACGGTTGCTGCCGCCGACAGCACTTTAACCCCTGTAAGTTCGATTCACGGCATTTTTGAGACTTTTAACGGTAAGCAAACGCCCATTCGTCGAAAAGACACGGCATGCAGGAAATTTATTATTCATTTTTGCAGTAATGGCAAAAAAGGTTAGCTATAAAACGGTATTACGGCACGTGCTTTTCTGGATGGTATACATCGTATATCAAGCGGTGCATCAGGGCTGGAACGATGGCGATACGTTTAATTTTTCTATTGGCCACGAGTTTATTTCTGACGTTCCTGTCGCTATCTTACTGGCCTATCTTAACCTGTATGGGCTGATGCCGGCCTTTTTTTACAAGCAAAAATATACTTTGTACGTTATCGCTTTTGCATTGCTGCTGCTTTTTGGCGGATTGATGGAGCGTTTCGCCGGTTGGTACATTTGGATGCCATGGGATAAAGTTCATTATCCGGAGGTTTATAAAAGCGAGAATAAGAATTTCTGGATACCGGTAAAGATAGCCCGGAATGCTGTCGAAGATTTTTCCGTTATCATCATTACAATGGTTATTAAGCTGATGCGAAATTCTTATCAGCATGAAAAGAAACTTCGTGAAATAGAGCAGGAGAAGTTCTCAGCCGAAATGGGCCTGCTAAAGGCACAAATAAACCCGCACTTTTTCTTCAACACGCTGAACAGTTTGTACGCTCTTACGCTAAAAGGCTCAGAACAGGCGTCGAAGGTGGTGCTCCGTTTGTCTGACCTGATGCATTATATGTTGTATGACGCGAGCGCGAATAAAGTTTTGTTAAAAGACGAAATAAAGTACCTGGAAAACTACATTGGCATAGAACAAATGCGCTTTGCCGACAGGCTGGAGTTATCATTCCAGTACTCCGGGGAAATAGCCGGAAAAATGATTGCACCGCTGCTGTTGCTTCCGTTTATTGAAAACGCGTTTAAACATGGCATTGGCGATAATTCAGGGTGGATAACCATCGATATTAAAGTAACCGGCAGTAAACTGTTTTTAAAGGTGGGAAACAGTTGTAGCGCCCCCGTTAAAGTCAATAGCACTGGTTTGGGTCTTCGAAACGTTAGGCGCCGGCTGGAGCTTTCTTACCCTGGCGCCTACGAGTTGCATATGGCCAACAATGGTGATTTTTTTGAAGTAGATTTAAAGGTAGACTTATGAACAACATCGATTGTATTATAGCTGATGATGAGGCGTTGGCGCGGGAAGTTATAGAAAGCCATGTAAGAAAAATTGAGCGCCTGAATATTGTGGCTACCTGTAATAATGGTGCAGCTGTATTTAATGCATTGAAAGTTTATAAACCCAGCCTGCTTTTCCTGGACATACAAATGCCGCACATTACCGGCATAGAATTACTGCGAACACTCAAGAATCCGCCGGCAGTTATCATTACTACCGCCTACCGCGAATATGCGATTGAGGGCTATGAGCTTAATGTTATCGATTACCTGTTGAAGCCTATTTCATTCGAGCGTTTCTTAAGAGCTATCGAGAAATATGAAATGTGGGTTGAGCCGGGTAAAAAGGAGGTGGCTGAGACGTATAAAGAGTACGCTAAAGCCACCGATGAGGCTTTTATCTACATCAAATCAAACAAAAAAATGATCAGGGTGCTGTTGGCCGATGTTTTATATATCGAGGGCTTAAAAGACTATGTCAAGATACATACATCTGCTCAGGGTTATATCACCTATCAAACACTTACTTATTTCGATGAAAAATTACCAGCCGACGGCTTCCTGCGGGTGCATCGGTCATACATTGTGTCTACCCGGCATATCAATGCATATACAATAACCCATATTGAAATTGGTGAGCACAATATACCCATCGGCAATACCTACACGCGCGAAGTGCAGGCTAAGCTAGGACGGTAAATACCAATAAAGTATTTGGCGTCGTTTAAAATTACAACTACTTGTTAGCTTATGAATAAATTAAAAAAAGCATTAGTTAGCCCTGCGCGCATTTACTTAGGCAGCTTTATAATTTTCCTTGTTGTATTTTTTATTGGCATACCCGCTGCTAACTTTGGCAATAAGCATCATGTTCCTTTCGGCGATTTTATTTTTGTATTTACGGTTTATGCTATAGTGCTCCTTTGTATTAGCATATTTACTTCGGTTGTTTACTGGCGATGGTTTAAAAAACACTGGTATATCAATCTGGCAATTGCTGCAGGCTCAGCTTACTTTATCGACATCTATCTTTTGAACGGGTTTTTGACAGGACTGTAAACATTTTATTAAAGTTAACGTTAAGTGTGCGGGCAAAGCTGTAGATTTATAAAAAACACGGCGGCCTTACAATGTCTGACAAAAAGCTACCCCAAAAAGTTGCCCGGGAACTAACCTATACCGAAAAGGTTTGGCATACAGTGGGTATTGTAGCTATAGTAGCCGTTTTGATTTTGATAGCCCGGGTGGCATTTGGCGTGCTGCTGGTGGCTTTGGCGGGATGCCTTATTTCGGTATATTTTCACGGACTTGGTGATATCATACAACGCAAAACCAGCTGGAAAAGGCGAACAGCCATGCTTGTTTCTGTTACCGGTTCATTTATTATATTGGCTTTTTTGCTTTGGTTTATGGGTAGCAAGATACAAGTCCAGGTGTCGGAATTAAGCGATACCCTGCCCCACACCATTCATAACGCGAAACTAAAGCTAGCTGAAACACCGCTTGGCCGTAAAGTGCTTGAGGCCACTTCCGGGGGCGATCCCGACAAACTGTTTGCCACTGCCAGCCAGTTCTTCAGCACCACTTTTGGCGTACTGGGCAATATTTATATTATACTTTTTTTGGGTATATTCTTTACCGCCAGCCCCTCCCTTTATAAAGACGGTTTGATACTGCTAATTCCGCCTGACAACAAAGACCTTGCCCGAAAAATAGTTAACCACATTAGCCTGTCGTTAAAAGGATGGCTTAAGGGTACCATGATATCTATGGTGTTGCTGGCTATTTTGTTACCTGTCAGCTTAAGTTTAATGGGTATCCCAATGGCATTGGTACTGGGCTTGCTGGCTGCAATATTAGTTATCGTACCCAACTTCGGCTCTTTTATAGCTATGATACCGGGCGTATTGCTGGCGCTTACGATCGACACCAATACGGCCATTATCGTAGCGTTAATTTATATCGGCGTGCAAACCCTTGTACAAAATATCATAGCGCCGCTTATCCAGAAAAAAATGATCAATATGCCCCCTGCGCTTACAATCATTGGCCAGCTAATTATGGGGGTACTCGGCGGTGCTATGGGAATTATTATGGCCGTTCCGGCTATTGCCATCCTGATGATATTGGCCGATGAAATGTATGTGAAAAGGATTAATCCTGAATTGAGGGATTAAGATATTAGGGTTTCCAGGACAGCTCAGAATTTTTTGTTGGTTTTTATCATTATTGATTGTCAACTATTTTAACCATTATGGCGAGATGTGACTATAACGTTTAGGTTTGTGACTTGTTTATCTCGTAAACCAACTCCACCATTCCATTTTTGTAGGCGGTAGAACTCTTTAGGTGTAATGCTTGCTCTGCTTTTATGTCATGAAAGAATGGCTTCCCCTCGCCTAAAATTATCGGCAGAACTGACATTCTTATCTCATCAGCCAGTTTTAAATTAATAAAGTCTTGGGCTAGTTCAGCACCGCCCACCACCCAAACGTTTTTGAACCCGGGCCTTAAGCGTTCATTTATCAGGTGTTCCAATTCCCCCGAATAGAACTCGATATTTGGTCTTTCGGCCGGTAGGTTGCGACTGCTTAAAACAATCGTCGGCACATTGCCATAAGCCCAACCATAGGATTTAGAAAGCTCTAAAGCATGTTCGTATGTTCGCGAGCCCATTACGTAGCAGTCTATCGATTTAACGAACGTTTCTATTTGTTCCTTAGTCAAAACAACGCCTTTTTCGTAAACATCCTGCGTGTCAAACCATGAAACGCTATTGTCCTTTTTGGCAATAATGCCGTCGAGGCTCGAAACCATATGAATGGTTATTTTAAAGGCGTCGCTCATCATTTATACATTATTTGATAATACTCATCTGCCATCCTTGCCGATTCAAAGGCCGGAACAACTTCTGTTGCTGCCTTTTTTAAGATGTTGAGCCATTGTTTGTGGTCGTCATAGTACATCGGCAGTACGGTATTTTCAAGGGTGTCCATCAGGTTACTGGCTTCCTGCTCATCACTATTGGCAGGCTGTATTATAAAACAATTTTCTTTATCCCTGGCAAATTCAGGAACCCAGCCATCGGGCAGTGACAGGTTTATCGCGCCATTCATGGCTGCCGTCATCCCGCTTGTGCCTGATGCTTCGCGATACATTTTTGGATTATTGAGCCACACATCGGCGCCCTTCTTCAGCAAGGCCGAAAGGCCAAGCTCATAGCCGGTAAGCACGGCACAATTGGCAATCGGTTTTGCCCGGTTGATGATACTATTGAACAAAGCAATGGAACCATAGTCTTCCGGATAAGGCTTTCCGGCCCAGATTACCTGTACGGGATATTTGGTGCTGTATAAGAGACGTATAAATCGATCCCAGTCGTACATCATCAGGTCGGCACGCTTATAAGCGGCAAATCGCCTTGCCCAAACTATAGTAATTATATCAGGGTTAAACAACTTTCCGCACTGGTCGGCAACAGTTTTAAATAACTCGCGCTTCATTTCTTTTTTCCTAAGGGCAATAGCCCCATCGTTATTCTGAATCAGCGCATCTTCTAATTTGCTATCCTTCCAATAATTTTTGTTCTGGGCGTTGGTTATCGAGGTTATTTCGCAAATACCCTGGTTACTACCCCACATTTCGCGGGCTACATCGCCATGTATTTTGGATACTGCATTGGCTTTTCGGGCAAATTTCAGGGCGCCACGGGTGTAGTTAAAGCGGTAATCGTCAAAACCAAGCAGGGTTTTTACCTGGCCTTCATCCATTCCATAGAAAAACGACATTTTTTGTAGCAGCGAGTAGTCATGTTCCTCATTACCGGCCATTTCTGGGGTATGCGTTGTAAACACCACGCGCTTTTTTACCTCGTCAAGATCCTTATATTTATTGTACAGGTAAAAATTCAAAGGAATAGAGTGGCCCTCATTCATGTGATAAACTTCAGGCTCAATATGCAGTGCATCAAGCAGCATAGCGCCTCCCACACCTAATACAATACTTTGCGCAATGCGCGTAGCCTCGTTAGGATGATATAGTTGCCTGGTAATACTGCGCGATTGATCGTCGTTACCATCAACGTCAGTGCTCAGCAAAAATAAAGGAGCGGATCCGAAAGTTTCCGGTTTAAGCAGGTAAGCCTTTACCTGAACAGGTGAGTCATGGACCGGTACTACAAACTGAACTCCGGTATCCTGCAAAAACGAGTATTGCTTCTCGATAAATTCAGGTTTCATCAAAGCATTACCGTCGCGCCCCTGGTCGTAATAGCCATATTTCCACAGCATGCCTATTCCCAGCAGGTTTTGTTTCAACTCATAGGCGCTGCGCAGATGCGAGCCTGCCAGAAAGCCCAGGCCGCCGCTGTAAATCTTTAAAGGCTGATCAATGGCGAACTCCATGGAAAAATAGGCCACAGATGTTTTATATCTTTCATCCGGCTGGTAGCCGAAAATCTCATCTTTTGTAATCATATCAGAAAATTAACTATCACGGTGAACAGGATTGTTTGAATATAGCAAAAATGGTGAAAGTATGATACCAATCAATGCTTCGACAATTTAAAGACAAGTGCATATTGGGATTTGCCTTGTACCATTTTGTATCAACATGTATAGCCTGTGTATTTGGTTCCAGGATTTTTGCAGGCGAAATTTGGAAACAGCTAATTAACCTGATTAATGAAAACACTTATCAAAATGGGGCGAATATTTTTCGCTACAATGCTCATCGGGCTTGCGTGTCAACAAATTTACTATGCCGATTTCAGGCCGGTAATACTCGCTGATTGGTCATCGCACATTCAAGGACTCAATTATATGTCATATCTGGTTACAGCAATCATGCTGGTAACCGGCGGCGCTATTATTCTTGATAAAAAGGCCAGGGAGTGGGCGTTGATATCGGGCGGAATGTTTCTGCTGTTATTTTTAATTGGGCATGTTACTTATGAACTTATAGTTGACCTTTATCCAAAGCATCTGGGCGTATGGGCAAATGCTCTAAAGGAAATTGCTTTTACCGGGGGCGCATTTGCAGTCGCGGGCTCCCTACCCGTCTCGATTGATTCATCGGGGCTAATACGGTTCCTGGAGAAATTTATTCCTTTTAACCGCATTTTCTTTGCACTAACCATGATACTCTTCGGCCTCGACCATTTCTTTTATCCTGATTTCGTAGCCTCTCTTGTACCCAATTGGGCGCCCGGCCACCTTTTTTGGTGCTACTTAGCGGGCGTGGCATTAATACTGTCGGGAATAGCCATCATCCTGGGAATCCGACTGAAAACAGCGGCGCTTTTATTAGGGTTGATGATTTTTCTTTGGCTGATTTTGCTGCACATACCACGGGCAATTGTGGCTCCGGCCACAGATAACGGCAACGAATTGACAAGTGTTTTTGAAGCGCTGGGCTTCAGCGGAATTGCTCTTTTGATTGCATACCAGCGTCAAGCGGGAATTGCTGGATAGCTTATTTGGGATTCGGGTAAAATGCCTGTAAGGTTTCATAAAACCGAGAAAAAAAGAAAGCACTAAGCAACCTGCATTATTTATGCATTACTTAGTGCTTTTTATTTTTTTAGCGGGCTATCCGGCTCCCAATATTATTCCGCTTTTTTCTCAGACTGTGCTACGTAATAAAATACGCAACCCACAAAGGTAAAGATGATACCGATGAAAATTGGCCATTTAGCAACCATGTGACCATCAGGTGCGATAGTCATTGAGTCAGAATCAACAGGGTTTGGAACCGATTTGTAATAGATTATCAATCCGACAGTTATAATTATGCCTATTATAATCAAAAGTATGCTGGTTTTTTTCATAATAAATTGTTTGCTAAACAGTGCTGCAGATCAGCCGCGGTAAAGTTAGGATTATTTTGAATTTTTCGGTTCAAATTTATTTAATTCATTTATACAGTTGTAGAACAAATTACATTAGAGCGCAACTAATTATAGGCATGCACGTATAAAAAGGCTGTATTTATAGTACGATACCAGCAATGTATATGCATCCCGAATTAAAAGAGCTTTTAAATAGCGGCAGTCCGTTTTATTTTACGCCGAATGCAGTAACGCTGCAGAATGCTGAAGCGCTGTTACACTACATTGATGATATTAACCTGGAGCGTACAAGCACTTTCGAATTCACCCCGGCAGAAAGCCTCTACCTGGTATGGAATGCCGAAGACCTTGAATTTCACCTGGAGTGCCTGACTGACGGGCGAATACTATATACTTTTCGCAAAGGCGGTTATGGCCGGGCGAACGGTTGTTTGGCTATCGATAAGTTTATCCCGCTGCTGCAGGAATATTTGTTGATGAGCATTTGGTAGATGAGATATACTATAAAGCGATCTTATGCACTTATTTCGTATTCCACTTGAACCATTTTATTCCCAGGAAAGCGAAGACTGCCGCATAACCTATTGTTGCCAATAAGGCCATTGATGCGTCGGCGTTCCACTTCAAAGGTTCCATGCCTGCTGCCAGTATTGTTCGCGCCGTTCCGTAAGGCGACCATTTAATAATATCAGCTACTACTTTAAATTGAGGATATTGAATAACGAATATTTCCCCCATCATACCACCCAAAATAAACAGAAAATACACAAGCCTAACTGTAGCATTTACCGTTTCTGGGTTTTTTATGCGCCCCACTATCATCTGTCCCAGGCTTAAATAAACCGCGCCCCCTACAATCGCCGTAAAATAGGTAGCTATGTAGCCGCCAGGGGATAGTGTTATTTTGTCGACCGAATTGCCAATTATAAAGACCGCAGTCGTCAAAAGAATTATCATGACCAGTTGAACCAGTATCCTGCTCGCCATTATAGACCATGAAGGGACTGGTGCGACGCGAAGGCGTTGGAATATTCCTTTGTCCCGGTCTCGTGCTATAGAATTTGAATAACCCATCAGCCCCGTAGCAATCAGACCAAGCACTATGCTATTGGATAGAACGAAAGGTCCCCCCGCAACTTTTATCAACGGCTTCCAGGTCATCAGTATAATCACAGGCACAATAAGTGTGAGTATAACGGCCCGCCGGTTGCGCCATTGGGTAGTAAAATCGGCGCGTAAAAGCGTTTTAAGTACGGTTGAGGTTTGAGGTATTGATGAAGTTTCCATAGCCAGTTAGCGAATAGCGATTAAGTGAGTTAGTGGATTAGTTATTCCCGGACGTCTTTTCCGGTTAGTGCAATAAATACGTCTTCCAGTGTTATTTTGCCGCGGCGAGATACAGCTATAACTTCAGGGGCATTCCGGTGTTTATCGATCATATTTTGCGGGGTATCTATCGCAATAATTTTTCCGTGATCGATGATAGCGATGCGGTCGCAAACCGCTTCGGCCTCCTCCATGGAATGGGTGGTGAGCAATACAGCATGCCCGCGTTCGCGGATAGCTTCAATACGCTCCCATAATTGCCTGCGAGATTGCGGGTCGAGGCCGGTGGTTGGCTCATCCAGTAATACCAGCTTGGGGTTATGAATAGTTGCTATAACCAGCGATACACGCTGTTGCTGCCCCCCTGATAATTCGCCGTATTTTTTCATGGCCGAATCAGCAAGATTGATATCCCGCAATATGCCCATCAGTTGCTCTTTGGTTGCAAATACGCCATATACACCGGCATATAATTGCAAAACCTCAATTACATAAAGTTCAGGCTGAAAACTGGTGGATTGCAGTTGCACCCCTAAAGAAGCCCTGGCATGCAGCGGCTTCAAGATGGCATCGTGCCCATCGACAAGAATGGTACCGGCTTGTGGCTTTAATAATCCTTCGACAGCACTTAATGTGCTGGTTTTACCGGCGCCATTGGGTCCAAGCAGCCCGAATATTTCGCCTTTGCGAACCTCGAATGATACCTGTTGTACCGCATTGAAGCTGCCATAGCTCACGCTAAGGCCTTCCACCGTTAATATATTATCTTCTTTCATCAATGTAAATAATAAGGGGGATTGTAATCGGTTGGATATGTTGTTTTAAGTGGTTTTTAAGATTGAACTTTGACTCCAGGGACGAAATTCAGTGACACATGGTCTACCATTAAACTGCTGTTTCGTCTTTCATCTCTTCTGTGTCGGGTATTTCGCGCTCAACCGTTATGGTGCATTCGGTAACCAGCGCAGCCAATGTACCAACAGCAGCAAACACAGGCGCTATCAATGCACCTACAACACCTACTGTAAGCGGGAAGTTCAGCAACTCTTTCCCCATACGGTCGCTGATAATAATGCGGGTAACATTGCCCTCTTTAATAAGTTCTTTTATTTTATCCAGCAGGCCCTCGCCGTTTATGGAAAATGATTCTTTTGTGGTCATGATTGGGACGTATTGGAGTGATAATTAATTTTAACTTGCTATGCTTTGGAGAAGTACAGCTCACCGAATGTTACATTAAAATTAAAAATATTTTAACCAGTTAGGCCCATGCCCCCGCAAAAAGAAATTTTCGCATGCCTTATAAACAAGCCATTGACAAACTGTTACAATTTTACTCCCCTCAAAAACGCCTCAATATCCATTTGCTTTTTTCCTTCCATTTGCACCTCGGTTAACAGCACATAACCGTCCGGTGCTGCAAATTTCAGATGTGATTTATTATCGCTAACAAAACCGCCGGGCTGCAGGCCGGGTTCAGTTATTTCATATTCGGCACGGTATATTTTAAGTACCTTATCATTCAGCAGGGTATAGGCGGCGGGGTGTGGGCTTAGGCCGCGGATCTTATTATAAATACTTTCGGCGGGCTGGTTCCAGTCGATCAGGCAATCTTCCTTAAAAATTTTCGGAGCATTCTTAAGCTCAACACCCTCAGCCAATACTGATTGCGGGTGTTCATTGTACCTGCCGCTCTCCACGCCTTTTACGGTTTTAACCAATAAGCCCGCGCCTTTTGCCATCAGGCGATCGTGCAGTTCACCGGCAGTTTCATGACCGCTTAGTGTCACTTTTTCGGTAAATAAAATATCACCGGTGTCAATTTCATGCTTTAAAAAGAATGTGGTAACGCCACTTTCTTTTTCACCATTTATCAGTACCCAGTTTATCGGCGCAGCGCCACGGTATTGTGGCAGTAACGAGGCATGCAGGTTGATCGTGCCCCGCGGCGGCATATTCCAAACCACCTCAGGCAGCATACGGAAAGCAACCACCACCTGTAAATCTGCTTTTAAAGCCTTGAGCTCTTCCAGAAAATCAGGGTCTTTCAGCTTTTCAGGCTGTAAAACTTTAATGCCATTTTCCACGGCATATTGTTTCACTGCGGATTCGCTCAATTTTTTTCCCCGGCCCGCAGGCTTATCGGGGGCAGTAACCACGGCTACAATATTACACCCTGCTTTAATCAGTGCATCTAACGACGCTACCGCAAACTGGGGGGTGCCCATAAAAATTATTCTCATACAGATAAATAGCAGACTTTAATAATAAAAAAGGTAACAGCTAAAAGCCGAAAGCGAAACGCTTTATTCTTCCAGCTTTTTTAGCTATGGGTATAACAAATACTTCGCCCTCATCGCCAAATATTGGCTCAATCCAGGCTTCCAGCTCGCTCTTATCTCTGCCTCGGTTTTGCCCGCTTCAATCTGCTTGCGCAGTTCGGTTGTGCCCGCCAGTTTGGTAAAATACGCATTGAAAAAATGCGCTTTATCGGGGAAAGCCTTATATAGTTCAATCAGCCATGCTAAGTTAAGCTTACGGTTATTGTAAATGGTATTGGTATCGTAATTTTTCAGGTCGATGCCATAACAAATTTTATTTTTCTGCGGCGGGTCTTCACTCATGCCCTTTATACTGACCGGGGTAAATGAATAACTGTATTTTCCTTTTAGCGACGGATGCCCTATCTGCAAAAACGGCAGCATAGTACCCCGTCCAAGACTAAGTGTCGTCCCTTCAAACAGGCACACCGACGGGTATAGTAAAATCGACTCAGGGGTGTTCAGGTTAGGCGACGGATTTACAGGTAATGTGTAGTGCGAATTGTGCCTGTAGTTGGCAACTTTAATGATCTTCAGCTTGCATTGTTCATGGTCTTTTAGCCAGCCCTCGCCGTTTAGCATTTGGGCATATTCGCCTGTGGTAAGGCCATGAACTATGGGCACCGTATTCATGCCAACAAAAGAACGGTTTACGGTATCCAGTATAGGCCCATCCACGTAAAACCCGTTGGGATTGGGTCTGTCAAGTATCATTAACTCAATATTGTTTTCGGCGCATGCTTCCATTACATATTGCAGCGTGCTTAAGTATGTATAAAACCGTACACCGACATCCTGTATGTCATAAATCATCAGGTCGATGCCTTGCAAATCTTCCGCCGTTGGCTTATAATGCTTATTGCCATATATCGAAATTACGGGCACGCCGCTTTTGGCGTCGATACTATTATTAACATCAGCCCCATTGCTGGCATCGCCCCTGAAACCATGTTCCGGCCCGTAAATCTTTTTTACGGTAATGCCTAACCTAAGTAAGGTGTCCAGGCTGAGGGTATTGTTCTTGCCGATAACGGAGGTCTGGTTAATAACCATCCCTACATTTTTGCTACGCAGATAATTAACGTATAAACTGGTTTGATCTGCTCCTGTGATAATACCAGGTCCGGTTGGTTTTTTTTGATGTATTGATGCACAAGCCACACAGCACGTTAGGAGACAAATTTGTATTACGGCGAATGTTTTTTTCATTTTGCGTGTTAAGTTATTTAGGTACTGCATACCTGTAACCGGGCTGAAAACGGCGACAGACCGTAATTGTTTTATATTATTATCTAAAAATCGCTTTATCTCATTAACAAAGCACTTACTTGCTTTAATTGCGGTCAAACCGGCGCCGAACAAATATTATTGCCTGTTTTTAAGGTTAAAACCGCATATTTGCGAAGGTACAAAAAATCTGTGTCGCATTGAGTTTCGCCTATTTCATCGCCAACCGCATTACATTCAAATCTAAACGCACCTTTTCTAAGCTGATTGTGCGGATAGCTATCGTGGGTATTATGCTGGGTTTAGGTGTCATGATTTTAGCGCTTGCCATAGTACGGGGGTTTAAGCAGGAAATAAGGAGCAAGATCCGCGGATTTTCGGGAGATGTGCAGGTCGTTAAGTTTGATCTTAATAATTCTTATGAAAACTCGCCTTTTGCCGCCGATGCCGATTTTGTAAAAAAGGCGAAGACCATACCTAACGTCGGTTCCATAGCGCCTTTTGCCATAAAGCCCGGCATTATAAAAACAAGCAGCGAAATTGAAGGCGTTGTTTTGAAGGGGGTAGACAAAACCTATAATTGGAATTTTTTTAAAAATAATCTGCTGTCGGGCAAGATTATTGATTTTGCGGATACTATCAAATCCAAACAGCAGCTCCTGATTTCGCAGGTCACAGCAAACCGGCTAAGGCTAAAAGTTGGAGATAAGATACAGATGTATTTTGTGCAGGAGCCACTGCGCCGCCGGCCGTTTATCATAACGGGTATATTTAGCACCGGAATAGAAGAAGTTGATAAAACATACGTGGTTGGCGACCTTGCATTAATTAACCGCCTGAACGACTGGAAGCCAGGCGAAATAGGCGGGTATGAAATACAGCTGAATAATTTCGGCCAGATAAACCTCACAGCAGACGATATCGACAATGTGCTGCCTGCACACCTCAAATCATACACCGTAATGGAGAACTATGCCACCATATTCAGCTGGCTGGATTTGCTCGACGGCAATACATTGGTAGTTTTAACACTAATGATTTTGGTTGCCGTCATCAATATGATATCGGCACTGCTGATAATGATTGTGGAACGCACAACTATGATTGGCATATTGAAAGCTATGGGCGCCAATAACTGGACGATACAAAAAATTTTTCTTTACAATGCCTTTTACCTTATTGGTTTAGGTATGCTGTTTGGTAATTTGTTTGGTTTTGGCATTGGTATACTGCAAACGCATACTCACATGTTCAAACTCGACCAGGCCTCGTATTACATGAGCTTTGTCCCTATACAATTTAATTGGGTCGAGATGGTATTACTTAACATAGGCACGTTGATAATCTGCTTACTCGTAATGGTGCTGCCATCCATGCTGGTAACCCGTATCGAGCCGGTTAAGGCGATACAATTTAAGTAAGATAAAAAGCCTTAATCTTTAGTAATTGAAGTTTTTATTTACGTGACGGTAAAAAATTAAATTTCAGGTTTAACCCGCCTGCACCAAACTTAAGATTTTGCGAACCCAGTCCATCAAGCGGATACTTTAAAAAAGGCTCTATTACTAACCTGTTTTTACCGAAGGGATATCCAACGCCAAAAGCCACATTTAAGGTTTTTGCAAAATAAAAACTATTAAAGTTGTTCCCTGTAGTTTCGTTTCGCGTCTCCTTTAACGACGATGACTGGAAGGAAGGATAATTATATTTGTAGGTATACGATTCATCGATAAAAGTGCCAGAACTTAAACCGAGCGATACATAGGCATCAGTTTTATCGGGGTTAAATTCATATTTTAAATTGATAGGGATATCAAGCCCCACCAGGCTAGCATTATAATTTTTTATTGTCGGTGTAGAGGCCAGGGTCGCATACATGTTGCCGGATTGAATTGCAGCCGGGACAGCAAGACTACTCTTTAGCGATGCCGCAACGGTTGGAATAGCCTGGTAGCTCAATGAGTTTTGAGCGATGCTGATACCGGTAACGAGTTTTAAATTTCTGTTTAGCTTAATGTCTGAAGTTATTCCGCCTCCAACATTAACCTGGTTGTCGCTGCCCTTTCCATAGTTAAAATAGGTGCCTGCGTATAAACCGAAATTTACTTTTTTTTCTTTTGACTGATTCTCATCTTTTACAGCTTGCTTATTGCCCTGGTCATGCTTAAACATGTCCATTATATCTTTCTGTTGCTTGGGCTGCTGTGCTGCCAAAGTGTTTATACTTGTTGTTGCAGTACTGGTTGGGGCGGATGGCGCCGTAGTGGTCTGCTGACCGGCTGGTGTTGTAGTTTGTGCAATAGCTCCTGTATTTAAATTTAACTGCTTATTTGCCAGAGGTATCGGCATTTGGTTATTGGTCAGCAATTGTTTATCAGTCTGTGTAGATTGCACTTGATTGTCTTTATTGATCCGGTCTGAAACTGAGCCAATTTGCTTGTTACCTGCCTCAGCCGGATTTTGACTGTTAGTATGCAATGTTTTGCCGGTTTCGGCAATGGCAGCCGCAATACGTTGGTGCGTAAATTTGTCCGGAGTTTTTGCCGCAATACTATTGCTGTTCAGGGTGTCAGGCGCTACACGTTTTACCTGTTCGCCGCTCTGTTTCAAGGGGCGGTTGACTTTCCTGACAACAGGATTTAAAGGCTTGTCTGTTGATATTTTTAGCCACACACCAATGCCACAGCAAAGTAGCAATATCGCTGCCGCACGCCATAGCCATATCATGCTGTTACGTCTCTTCGCTACCGGAAACTTTTCGCGCAGCAACAGCCAGCCTTCATCGGCGGTTGTGTCCTCATAATTATCGAACACCTCTCTTATATGGTTCTTTAAGTCGTTATCCAACTGATCGTCCATGATCGTGTGCTTCTGTTCTTAATATATTTCTTAACTTTTCTTTAGCCCTGCTCAGGTAAACCCGCGAAGAGCTTTCCGGTATAGTTAACAGCTTTGATATTTCTTCGTGACTGTATCCATCAATTTCGTACAAATTGAAAATAGCCAGCTGAGTTGGCGGCAACTGTTGCATCAGCTTTAAAATATCCTGTGCATTCAGTTTTTCAATGGCATTGCCGCTGTTACTAACCGGTCCGGCATTTTCAATCTCAACGTGCATCTGAAATTTCAGGTCTTTCCGCCGGCGGTCGATAGCAGTATTGACTACGATTGTACGAAGCCAGGCTTTAAAAGGCCGGTCGCTCTGGTAATTTTTTATGCTGTTAAATACCTTTATAAATGCGTCATTCACCACCTCTAATGCGTCGTCACGGTTTATACTGTAACGCAGGCCGATACCCATGGCATAGCCATAGAATTGCTTATACAGCAGTTCCTGGTGCTTTAAGCTGCCTGTTTTGCACTGGCCGATAATTTCTTCCTCGGCAATGCCCCGCGTTTGATGCATTAAAAATGGTTAATTCAACTCAAATTTATTGTTCGTTTGTATTCCATACGTATTTAACAGCCAAAGCGATACAACAATTTGATGTTTTGTTTATAGAAAAGACGCGCGCTAAAAATCGCGGGCGTAATTAACTTGCGCCGGTTAGATTAATTACCTGATTTTTTCAGGTCATATTGTAATATCAGCGTATTGGAGAGACCGTAAGCCACAAATCTGAATATATTGCCGTCGTAAGCATAGGAGTACAGCCCATTTAGATGGGTTTTAGTAGTGGGAGCGCTGGCCGAATATGTTTTGTCGGCAAACTGAACGGTACCATTTGAATAAAATTCATAGTTTCCTTTACTGCCTGCATGCAATGTGGTAGTATCACCGGTAACAGAATAGGTGCCTGTAGAAACAGGCGAGATATAAACTGTGATATTGGCTTTTGACGTATCCCTTGTGTTATCATTGTGTACATGTATAAGCCGGAATTCACCTGAATAACTTCCGTCAGGCAGTGGGGTGGGATTTTCGCTTTTTGTGCTGCCGCAACTCATTGCAAACATAACGGCTATCGAGAGTACAAGGCAAGTAGATTTAAATCTCATATCAGGTTTATTTTATTCTGTTACGTATTTTTCCTTAACAACGCTACACCAGCCTGGTTATTTTATATCTTTTTTGCCTCTTCCCAAAAAATATCCATTTCGGCAAGGCTCATATTCTGTAAAGACCGCCCTGTTTCAGCCGCCTTGCTTTCCAGGTACTGGAACCGTTTAATAAATTTACGATTGGTTTTTTCTAAGGCATCTTCGGGATTAATATTTATAAAACGCGCATAGTTTATCAATGAAAACAGTAAATCGCCAAACTCAGCCTCAGCTTTTTCATGGTCGATTGCACTGTTATCCTCGGCATTAAATTCGTTTTTAAATTCACGCATTTCTTCCTCAACCTTAGCCCATACCTGCTGCTTTTCTTCCCAGTCGAACCCCACGCCGCGGGCCTTTTCCTGTATGCGAGACGCCTTTACCAAGGCGGGCAGCGATGCAGGCACGCCGCCTAACACAGAGCGGTTGCCCTCTTTCAATTTTATCTTTTCCCAGTTACGCTTTACATCGTTCTCGTCCTGTACCTCTGTGTCGCTATAAATGTGCGGATGGCGATTCACCAACTTATCGCATACACCGTTCAACACATCGGCGATATTAAAATCATTGGTTTCTGATGCGATGCGGGCATAAAAAACCAGGTGAAGCATAATATCGCCCAGCTCTTTTTTTATTTCCGGCATATCATTACTCAGTATAGCGTCAGATAGTTCGTAAGTTTCCTCGATAGTTAAATGACGCAGGCTCTCAAGCGTTTGCTTTTTATCCCACGGACAATTCAGGCGAAGGTCGTCCATAATGGTAAGCAGCCTGGTAAAGGCAGTTTCGGGAGTGGATGCAGCGGGAGGGGGAGTAAGTGCCATAGTTTATTTGCTGTAAAAATATGGTTTTAAGTTCAAAAGTCGGAAAAGCCCACCAATCAAAAAGATGAAAAAATAACATTAAACTGCAGGATTTTAAATAGCTTTATTTAATAAATGAGCCTTAACTATGCCCGATAAAACCCAAATGCTTTACGCTATCGAGGTACACTCTGTTGAAGGGATCAATAAATACTTTGCCGATGGCGGAAGCCCTAACGATATATTGCCGGACGGCGTGCCCCTGTTTACTATGATGATTGAAATGTACACCCGTGGTCCGCGGTTTAGAGAGTGTATCCGCGCTTTTATTGATGCCGGGCTTGAGTTTGAAGATAAGGCGTTGCTTGCTGTTTTAGCACACAATGCTACTAAGTTGGAAGAACTTTTAAAAACTGATACAGCAATTATTCAAAAAACATACACGTTGTACAACAATACTTATACACCCCTTACGGGCGGCACATTGATGCACTTTTGTGCCGAATACAACAGCGTGGATTGCGCGGGGTTACTTCTAAAATATGGGGCAGATATTGATGCAAAAGCTGCAACAGACGAATACGGTTTTGGCGGCCATACTCCAGTTTTCCATACCGTTAATCAAAACAGTAACAGCTCGGCAGATATGCTGTATTTCCTTTTGGAAAATAGGGCGGATCTTACCCTAACTGTCAAAGGCTTAATTTGGGGTAAAGGTTACGAGTGGGAGACCTTTGTGCCCGCCGTAAACCCTATAAGCTATGCCATGATGGGCTTATTGCCGCAGTTTCATCGCGGGGAAAAAACTATTGCTGAAACGGTGTCTTTGCTCATAAAACATGTATACGGCATTGATTATATGCCGCCGAATATCCCGAACGCTTACCTGGCGCGCAATTGATTTGCAGAGCTTATAAAATATCGCCTTGTTAACGCACAATTAATTTAAATAGATTTATTTAGTGGAAATTTAATCAACATACACCTATGATAAAGAAATACTTCATTTCAGCTTTTATGTGTTTTTCGGCTGTGGCCGCCTGGGGGCAAACCATCAACCAAACTTTATCAAACGAAGGTTTTGCGCAACCCCAGCCATTTTTGTTTACAGTTAACACGCTTAACCCGTCTGCCCGTGGCTGGAGCCTTAACTATTCGGGCGGGTATGGACAGCGCACTGTTACGCCATTAGGCTTTGATGGCGTAGACCAGAATATAGCGGTTAAAGGTTACCTGGGCGCGAAATTTACGCTGATTGCTTCAATGGGCGTGGGTTTTGCCTCGAAAGGAAATGTAAACAGCCTGGAGCAGGCAGAAGTATTGCGTGATTTTATTGGCGGTAATTCTGCCGAGGGTATAAGAATAGGGGCAAGCCTTGGTTTCAGGCGGGAGTTTAATAATGATAAGGTTGCGTTAAGCCGTTTAACGGCAGCATTCGAAAACCCGCAGTGGAAACTAGGTGGCAATGTGCGTTTCGAGAAAGCGTTCAATAGTAGCCGCGACAAAATAGATGTAATCAGCAGCATCGGCATTCACCGGCAGATAGCCGGCCAGCTCTTTGGCGGGTTTGAGGCTGTTGGACAAGACCTGGAAGGTTTTTGGGAGGCGGACGAGGCGGAAGGAGGTGCAAGGATGCTCATAGGTCCATCGTTAAATTACGCGCCCGTATCTTCGCGGTTCTCGTTTACTTTATGCGGAGGTCCTATTATTTATGCTACACACAGTACCATAACGCCCGGCAACCAATTTCCGGTACGGGAATTACCAACAAATAATGGTTTTACGATGAAATTCAATGTAGGATTCAGGCTTTAAACGTTCTTGCACGCGGCCCACATGGCAAGCTTTTATCCTGCAATCGCCCTTAACATTTCCCGTTTTCCTGCTGCGCCCGGTACTTTTTCAACCTTGCAGCCTAGTGCTTTCAGAGAGCGTTTTAAATTTCCGGTGATGGCATAAGTAACAAACACGCCACCGGTTTTCAAAAATCTCATGGTGTGGCTTATTGCTTCGTCATTCCACATTTCAGGCTGATGTGCTGCAGCGAAGGCATCAAAGTACAGTATGTCGAACTTATGTGCGGGGGTGCATTGCAGCAGTTGGCAGTGAGCGATTTGCAGTTGGCAATCGGGTAGCCGGATGGAAGAATTAAATGCGTTACCATAACCTTCGATAAACTCCTGCCATAAATCTGTTGCGATATACTTTTGATAGCCAGTTTGGCTGATCATATCTCCAGTTAACGGATAGGCCTCAATGCCGGTATAGTTAAGCTTGATATGCTGTTTGATGCAGTAGTCAGCTGTCACCAAAAAGTTTAAGCCCGTGCCAAAGCCAACTTCTAAAATGGAAACCGAATTATTTTCAGGGTAATGCTCCAGAAAGTATTTCAAACCCGCATTCAAAAACACATGCCGGCTTTCCTGCAGGGCGCCATTTGCTGAGTGGTAATTTTCACCAACCCGGGAATTGTATATCGTATTCGAACCATCGGCGGTAGTGACTATTTTTAAATGATCATACCGATTTGAAGATGATTGCACCGATTCGGGATCAACGTCGCCGGACATTAAACTACGGTTTTTTGAAATTCAACTACAACCTCTCCCAAATCGTAAACTTGTACATTTTTGATATGCATTTTCAGGATACTTACCGCAGCCGCCGAGCGGTAGCCGGCCGCACAATGCACCACAATAGGTTTGCCGGTCGGTATTTCGTCGATACGCTCACGGAGCTCAGGCAAAGGGATTGTGATCGCGCTTTTGAATATCATTTGTTCAGCGGTCTCGTTGGGGTTGCGCACGTCGACTATATTATAGTTTTCGGTGTTATGCACAAAGTTGTCCAAATCGAGGTCGGTTAATCGTTCTGTCGCCCTGTCAGGGCAAAGCAAAGCTGCCTTGATATTCTTTTCGTAGCCGATTTTGGCAGCTTTCTTTATAACAACGTCCAGCGCATTGTCGTCTGCACCTATTAAATAAAACTGCTCATCGGGGCCAACTATTGAACCAAGCCAGGTTTCAAACTTAGCGCCATCCTGCAGATTAATACTGCCTTTTAAATGGCGGGCCCTGAAATCTTTTTTTTGGCGGGTATCTATCAACAAAAGGCCTTCCTCCAACACTGCATTGCGGTCAATCCGGGCAACAGCTTTAATGCTCTCGTTAAAAGCAGGAGCGCCCTTTTTATTCAGCTCCACATCCTGCCCGAAATATTTCGGTACAAAGGGCTGGTCGGTGGTAAGTGTTTTTACGAATTTCAATTCATCCATCAGCTGCAATGCATAATTTTCGCGCAGCTCGCGGCCAATGGTGCTTTGCAAATCGGGACTCATATTTTTACCACACAGCGAGCCGGGGCCGTGTGCGGGATAAACTACCACGTGGTGAGGCAATTTCATCAACTTGTCGCGGGTTGAGTGGTACATCTGTTTGGCCAGTTCCTCCTTTTTTGCAGTTATATTGCCAACATTTTCCCGCAGGTCGGGCCGTCCTACATCGCCCACAAATAGCGTGTCGCCGGTAAATACGGCTGTTTCTTTGCCATCCTCATCCTCCACCAAAATGCATATCGAGTCGGGCGAATGACCCGGTGTATTGATTGCCTTTAACTTAATATCGTTTAGTTGAATTACGTCTCCGTCATCAAAGCTTTCATGCGGATATTCAGCACCTGTAAGCTTGCTGGTGTAAATAACAGCGCCTGTAGTTTGGTGAATTTCCAGATGCGAGCTTACAAAATCAGCATGCGGGTGGGTTTCTATTACGCCGACAATATCCGCATCATGCTGAGCGGCGAAGTCATAATAAGGCTGCGGGTCGCGGGCGGGGTCAATAACCACCATTTTGCCGGTGCGTATTACAGCGTATGAACCATGCGCTAACCCTTTATCATAAAACTGCTGGACTATCATTTGGCTGCAAAGATAATTGAATTTCGGATTTTGAATATTCGGTTTCGGAATTGTGTTAATGTGGTGACGCATAGCCAACTGCGCACCGGCTTTTCCAGCCTCATTTAGCATTCGCTACTCTGAGTTTCAATTCAAAACTTCAGTAGATTAAATTTCTTCTCTTTTTACCAGCAAAAATTCGTCATTGTCCAACGGCAGATATCCATATTCGTAGCAGAAATGGTAAGTTTTACCGTTTTGCGCGGTATAGCTGCGGGTATGATAATCAAAATCAAAACCATTTGATGCCAACTTTTTCCGGCTAACGCGTGTCTTCCCGCCAGGGTTCAACTCTTCCATTATCCGCCTGTTTCTGCGTAAAATGTTATTGATGTTCCGCACCAGGTTATTGCTGTTGCTGTTCAGTTGGTTGTTGTAGCTGTTGCGGCACAGGTCGTTACAAAATTTCTTGTCGGCCCTTCCATGCAGGGGCGTGCCACAGTCTAGGCATAATTTTTCGTCATCCATTCGCTAAAGATATAAATTAATTATCCGTTTGCAAACGGTTACAAACGGAAATTGTCGATTATAAACGATTAATAACCGGCTAATATTTTTAGCAAAACCCACCTTTGTGATGTCAATTAAAAACAAATAAAATTTAAGTAATCATGAATTCATTAAGAAACAGTGTGCGCCTGGTGGGTAACCTGGGCGCCGACCCCGAAGTAAAAACATTTGACACCAACAAGCAGCTGGTAAAGTTTCCGCTCGCCACAAACGAAACTTACAAAAACGACAAAGGCGAGCGGGTTACCGAAACCCAATGGCATAACCTGGTAGCATGGGGCAGCCAGGCAAAGTTTATTGGCGATTACCTGAAAAAGGGCGATGAAGTTGCCATTGAAGGGAAGCTTACCAGCCGTAGCTGGGTTGATAAGGACGGCAATAAACGCTATATGACCGAAGTGATACTGAACGATTTTATAAAACTTAAAGGATAATGCTATCAACCTAAACGATATGAAAAAGTATATTTTAATTATAATAACAACAATCCTGTCGCTTAGTGCGAATGCGCAAAAACTTGAAAAACCAATTATCGATAAGATAACCGGAGATACCACTTTTAGCACCAAAACGGAGGTGCTTGCAAATCCCTTTGCATTGATTCAGCATGCCATTACAGTTAGCACAATCAGGACAAAGAATGAAGTGTTGTTATCCTTTCACCTTAAAGATGCTTTGAATATTTACTACTCGGTATTAAAAGGAGATACCACCGTCATAAAATTTACCGATGGCCGGTTGCTGAAAATCACAGCAGCCTTAGACTCGCATTCCTCTTTTCTTAGCGGCGGGACACTTACTTATGTGGGCAGTGATATATATTACGCATTAAGCGGGCAGGAAATGGATATACTTAAAAATAAAAAGATTGCTTTTATACGTATAATGACATCGAAAGGAGCTTTTGACTACGACATAAAAAACGGTAAATCCGAAATTGTTAAGAAACAACTCGAACTAATTACAAAACAATAGCCTGAAACGCGGGAGGCCGGATACTGGTCTCTCGCATAAAATAAATCAAACAAATTTCCCGAAACTCAATCAACTATTCACTTATATTTGTTATGTACCTGGAAGTAAAAGAAACCGCCCGGCTTTATAAACTATTATCCGAAAAGCTTGGTCACGACATCACCGAGGCGGTGTTTAAATATATTGATAACAAAGCCGAACGCTCCGTGGAAGCAGCAATTAAAACATTAGCCACAAAAGATGATATCGCTGCCATCCGCAAAGAGGCCAGCGAAAATAAAGCGAAAACGATAAAATGGATGTTTATATTCTGGATCGGACAAGCTGCCTTAACTTTTGCCATACTGTCGGCTGTTGTAAAGAAATAGGGGATGTAATCAAAAGGGTTATTATCCGCCGCAGTTAATTGCTGATAACAGCCGTTGAATTTTCGCAACAGATAAAAATATACAGACCAACTGCCGCTAAATAAGGTTGGCCGATGTCGTCTGCCGAACTGATCGTCTTATGGAATGTATAAGCGAAATTGGGTTACGCTCGCGGATGGTTTCTTTTGCGGTAACTCAAACAATAGCACAAGTACTTATGCTAACGCAGGTTTTTACTCCGAAAAATTGATTAAGCTACCAATGCCTAATCTTCGTCGCCCTGTAAATAAATTGTCTTCTCAACAATAGTATGAATCACGCTGTCGAGTTCCTTCGCGGTACTGTCGATATGGTTGATTATCTCCCTGTTCAGGGGATTGTCAGGATTGTTCCGGTCGAATAAATTTGTAAGCCCTAAAATGGTAGCTACCGGCCTCCTTATCTCGTGTGAACTTATTGATGCAATTTCCTGGAGACGCCGGTTTTGGTCTTTCACATGGGCTAAAACCCTTTTGTTCTCAATTAGTACACGAAGGATATTGGTTGTACGTTCAATCAGGCGCAACTCTTCGGGCCGCGGTTCGCGCTTCGTGGTATAATATACAGCAAACGTAGCCAGCACCCTGGTACTGTTCGAACTGATTATAGGCGTCGACCAACACGCTTTAATGCCATACGGTTGCATTAGGTGCTTGTAGTCTTCCCATAACGGGTTGGTGTCAATATCGCTTACAATTACCTGGCTGCGGTGGTAGGCGGCCGTACCACACGAGCCCGCCTTCGGACCGATGGTGCTGCCGTCAATCGCCATGCAATATTCAGCAGGTAATTTTGGAGCCGCCAGGTGATAAATTTTTTCCTGTGCTTCGTCAATTTCCAAAACAGAGCAGATCATGTCCGGATAGATCTCTTCGATGCCTTTAAGCAGCTGGTTTATGGTTTGGGATAAAGTATATGTTGCAGAGGCATTTAATTCGAGCACGTTTTTCTCGAGCGCAAGCACCAGTTGTTGTGTTTTTATGTTGGTTATATCCCTAATAAACACCGCAATTTCGTCTTTATAAGGGTAAATATTTATCCTGAACCATCTTTTAAGATAGTCGTTAAAGTATTGCACCTGTCTTGATGAACTGTCGGCAAGAGCACCCTCAAATTCGGCAAGCAGTTTATCTGTCAACCCCAGGCTGGTCACTTCCCGAAAGTTGATATTTTCCAACTCCTCGCTTTTTAACCCCGTTATTGCCTGGAAAGCGGGATTCAACGATGTTATCAGCCACCGGCTATTTACTATGCAAAAACCTTCGTTAAAACTTTGTATGATGTTCCTGATATTGCCGCCCACATCATCACTTGCATGATCGTTTAAATTGCCTGTTATGTCAACCCCAAGTGCATATATCAGGTTATCCTCTTTATTTAAACTTACCGACCAGCGAATACTGTAATAGCGACCGTCTTTGCCTTTAATGCGGCTTTCGTGCCCGGTTATTTCATTATTTACAGACAAGTTTTCAAGCAACTCTTCCCGTCTGTTTATATCGGCGGGGTGCGAAAATAGATTCGCCTTCTTTCCGGCAAGTTCAACTTCCGAAAAACCCAGCATATTCCTGAAGGCAGCGTTGGTTTTTACTATCGACCCATCGCGGTCTAATACGCAAAAAAAGTCGCTTGATTGTTCCAGAAGGAAGGGTAGACTATAATCCATGTTTTCACGGATAAGGTAATTGTGCCTGGATAACATAAAATTAACAAATTTTACTGAGAGCTCCAAATAATACCTGTCAACTTTCGGGAATATATAGTTGTCAGCATGGTTGAGGCGCTGACGATCCGAATATTCCCTGAAAAATTAATTACCAGTCCGCTATTCAGGGTGTAGTAACTGCCACCGGCAGAACCTTTCCATTAAAAAAACGATGTCCGGTAACTGCAAAGTCTGCTATATATTTACCCATCTCGAAAGCCATAACCGGCGATTGATAGCCCGGGAACGCTTTCTCCAGCATTTCTGTTTGCGCCGAGCCCAAAGCAAGGCAGTTAACAGTTATATTTCTTTCGGCCAGTTCAATGGCAAGGCACTCGGTTAAAGTATGCAACGCCGCTTTGGATGCCGAGTAAGCCGACAATCCCGGGAACTTTATGCTGCCCTGGTAGCCGCCCATACTCCCGATATTTACGATATGTGAGCCTTTCGGCATTACAGGCAGCATTGCCTGTACCATACGTACATGGCCAATGAAGTTGGACTGCAGCATTTCCACAAAGTCAGTCTCCAGTAGTTCCACAAAGGGCTTATTCACAAGCGCGCCGGCATTATTAACCAGCACATCGACGCGGTTATCAAAGTTGCCCCCGATGAACTGTACTAAACCTGCATAGTCATCATGTACAATATCAAAGGCAAGAGCGTATATTTCCGCGTCAGGGTTTAAACCGTGCGCAATTTCAAGTAAGCGCTCCAATTTATCCTGCGAACGGGATAAGGCTATTACTTTGTGTTTTCCCGATAGTATCAATTCAAGCACAGCCTCAAAACCTACGCCGCTGCTGGCTCCTGTTACAATGATGTTCATGCCCCTGGCCCCAAGACGGGGAGTTAAAGTGTTTTTAGAGATAGATGTCTGTTGGCGCTATATTACGAATATTTTTTAATCCGGGTGTTCGCCATCTTTCATGATTTTTATTCGTTCATTAAGTATCCCGAATGCGATGTTTTCTGTTCCGCAGAAATTTTTTTTCACACCACTAATTTTTGTTCCACAGGGTGTTTAATTAAATAAAAACCATCGTTTATCAGTTTCTTATATTCCGGTTGGGTTTCGGCTTTGTTTTTCAAAAAGCTGCGTATTTCTTCAGCAAGACCTGGCTCAACATTTTCATGTTCAAGTATTTCCAGGATCTCTAATGCGCACAGCCAGTCGTCGTGGTGATATTTTTGCAGCATCTGCCATACGTTGCCTAAAAAACCGAAATCGCCGCCGGTTTGCCTCCGGTCGCGTACCTGTTGATAAAGCTTATGCAGCTCTTTTGTGCGTTCGTCATAAACCACATGGTGCGTGGCAGTGTTCGATTTGTAGGCAATTTCCATGAACTCTTCTTTATCAGCCGCCCCGCAAAATACTGAAACAATACGTTCGCCAACCGCCATGTCATAGCTGCCCCATTCCGGATTGAATAAAATGTTACCTTCAGCGTCTTTTACCGTGCAGTTAATAAAACTAATCAGTTGGGTTTTGTTATTTGATGCGTGTATTCCTTTTATTTCGCCGCTTACGGTAATTCCGCTTTCAAAATCTAGTTCGGTTGTTTTGCCTGGCGCTATTCCAAAATAGTCCAATTCGTCAAGGCTTAAATCTTCCAGGGGCATGGCATGTCCCTTTAGCTTACCAACCGGCGAGCTAAACCCATCGGTGTGATAATCTTTTCCGTGGCTGTACAACTGCCGGTTATCTACGGCGAGTGCAGAAGGGCCGGTAGTCCTGATATATGCGGGCTGCCCATTGTGTTGTTTAAAGGCAGTAAATGTACCGGACACCTGCAAGCCGGAGCTATAAACTGCCGTACAAGTATTTTTGCTGTCGATAGCCTTTTGCAAGCCATAGCTGCCCCCACGCCTGAAAGCCATTGTGTCTGCAAAAGTTTCCAGTACATCAATCAGGTTTTGGAAGGTTGGCGTGACAAACAACTGAGGCTGAGTTTTGGTGATGTCATAAGTATAGTTCACTGCATCGATCGTATATGGCAGCTTTTTAACCTTGCTTTGCATACAGCTTGCACTTTCGCCAATTGATGACAGTAAACCCGCGCCATAGATTTTTGGATTATCGAGCTCACCTATCAGGCCGTACTCTACTGTCCACCAGTGTAAGCGGCTCAATAGCGCCATTTCTGATGGTTCACCCATATTGTCCTGCCGGTAAGCAAGCAGTTCTTCAGCCCTCTTTATCTCATCTTCATTAGTATTGGGCATTTCTTTTAATATCGATAAAGCGCGAATAGCTTCATATAACTCAAAGTCCTGCGCGGAGAACATGGCTTTAGCACCTATCGACCCAAAATAACTCAGGTATTCGTGATAATCCCGGTCGGCTATAATAGGCGCATGACCTGCAGATTCGTGTATGATATCCGGTGCAGGCGTATACTCGATATGATTGAGCTGTCGAATATCGGCAGCGATTACGAGCACACGGTAAGCCTGGTACTCCATAAAAGCAGCGGGTGGTATAAACCCATCAACGGTTACAGCACCCCAGCCAATTTTGCCGAGTGCATTATTCATTTCCTGTAAGCTTGGTATTTTTTCTATGGTTAGGCCGGCCTTTTCTAATCCGGGAATATATGGATAGTAGGCAACATCTTTAAGGTAACTGTAATTCTGGCGCATTACATATCGCCAAACGGCATGGTCGATTGGTGTGTAATGTTCGTAGTGCTGGTCTACTATAAATTGCTTTAAATGGGCAGGTAAAGCAGCCACCTGCGGGTTATCAAAATCATTAAAACTGGCCATTATCCGGGTTTATTTTGAATAACGCAAAATTAAAAAATAAGTTTAACCGGCAAATTTTTTTAAACTGCCTTAAGGGATTTTTACAGAATTTAAATACAGTATATTGGGTTGAAATTGGCAATTTTAATTTTATTATATCATTTAATTCAGAATAAAATTCTGTTAATAAATTTAGGAAAGCTCAATTCCTCCGGGATTTTCTTCGGGCAATCCATCATGCAGGCGGCCCGGAAATATTGCATAATATATCCCCAATAACGCTACTATAAGCGAGATAAGATAAAAAGCCGATGCTATAAAAACACCAAGCGTTGGAACTATCGGGAACACTGATTTGAACTTGATGGATATCAGGGTAAAGAAGCCTTCGCGCGCCCCCGCGCCACCGGCAGTAACCGGTATAAGAATGGCAAACGCTGAAATTAAGAACGCCAGCAGATAAGGCGGATAGATAATGTTTGCATCCGGCTGCCCTATTATAAGACAAATTACGGCCAGTATCTGTAAGGCCTGCAATAACAGCGCTTTGGCATGTGCCTGGAAAAAGTATTTGATATAGTCTTTAAAAAAACGTCTGACTACCAGGTAATAAATGACCGAACCAGCCAGCAATATACCAACGGGGACAAGGATACTTATCTTGATAGCGGGTATCATGGCTATCAGAATCACGGTAATAAATCCAATTGCCCACAAGCCGCTCAGCCTGTCGAACATTACGGCAAGTAAAAGTTTTTTTGCCGGCGTTTTATAAATTTTACGGATGAGATAGATTTTGTAGCCATCGCCGCCGATACCGCCGGGAAGCAGGAAATTGTAAAACATGCCCATAAAGTACAACCGGAGATTATACCGCGGGTTTAGCTTCAATCCCATCGACTTAAAAAAGCTCATCAACCGCCACGCCGAAACAACCATTGATAAAAACATACAGAAAATAGCAGCTATGTACATCCACCAGTATTGGGGATGCAGCAACCTGTCTTTCACCGATTTAAAATCGACCTTACTAAACACCCAGATGAGTAACGCAGTGGTAACTGCAACCTTTAGAATCGTTTTTACGATATTCCAGATTCGCTGTTTTCGGGTTTTAGATTTTATTTCGGCTGCCGCTTCTTCTGCCGCCTCATCAATGTTGTTCATGCAGGACAAAGGTAGGAAAAATGACGATTTGGCTGGCCATGGCCACAGCGGTTGAACTTTTGTGTTCGCAATCTGTCCTCCAACTACGCAACGTGTTGCTTATAGAATTGAGCTTACGTTGATATTACGCAAATCTATTCAATTCAGCAATCGTGTTATTTCTTATCCATTTTGTCAAGCAAGGCCAAAATTTTGTCCAGTTTATCCACCTCAATAGAATTGAGCTTATTCATTAATTGTTCGATTTCTTCTTTTGCCTCACAGTTTGTCCTGTAATCAGCATCAGCCTGGGCCCGGTCTCGTTCACTTGCCCGGTTTTGCGACATCATAATGATCGGTGCAGCATAGGCTGCCTGGGTTGAAAACAGCAGGTTTAGCAAAATATAGGGATATGGATCCCAATGCTGGATAAAGGCAACCACATTCAATAACATCCATAACGCAACAATAAAAGTTTGAATGATGATGAACCGCCATGATCCCATGCCGTTAGCCACGCTGTCGGCCAGGCGCTGACCAAAGGCAAGTGAAGCGGTGTGAACCTCGTGCCAGTTTCTGTGTTCTCTTTTGTGTTCCATAATAATAACAGGGGAATTTTAAGGTTAATTTCCTTTTAAAGATAGTTGTTTAATAATTAAGCCCCAAAGGCGGCCGCTGAAGCTGGAAAAGTTACATCATAGCCTGTCGTCTTCACGCTTTGTCTTACTTCAGTTTTGCCATCTTTGCCCTTGTTCGTCCAAAATAAATTTCGGCGATAGCATTTTATGTTTTAGGTTTGGGGAGAGCTATAAAGAGTATACAACTGCTGATCAGTATGCAAGATGATATGATCCTGGAAACTATATCGGTTACCAAAAATTATTTTGGCGATAAATCTTCTGGTGTTAATAATGTTACCATTTTTATTCCGAAAGGAAAGGTTACCGCCATTGTAGGTGAAAGCGGAAGCGGTAAAACTACCCTGTTAAATTTATTGTACGGTATACTGGAACCTGATAGCGGCGAGGTTTTTTTTAAAGAAGAGCGCATACTAAAACGCGAGGAAAAGTTACAGCCTGCACACGAGGCTATGCGCCTGGTAACGCAAAACAACCAGGATATGGATTTGGAGGCCACCGTGTGGGATAGCGTGCGCTCGGGTTTGCGTATCAGTGAATTGGGTTTGGAATCGGAAGAGAAAAAAATAACTGATTCGCTCAATATGCTTGATATCTTCCAGCTTAAAGATCAACCATTCGGCAAGTTGAGCGGCGGAGAAAAGCAGCGCGTTACCATAGCCAAAGCCCTGATAAGCAAGCCTGAAGTGATATTGCTCGACGAACCCTTCAACCAGGTTGATGCTACTTACCGGGAAGGCCTGCAGCACGATATTCGCTATATTGTAAAAGAATGGGGGGTAACCATTGTACTGGTATCGCACGACCCTGCTGAGATACTCTCTATGGCGGATGAACTGATAGTACTAAAAGAGGGCGAGATAGTAGAAAGCGGACGCCCGGAAGAGCTTTACAATTCTCCCAAGCTTTTGTATACCGCCCAGATATTGGCCAGCGGCAGCCAGCTAACGTCGGAAGAGGCGAAAAGCTGCGGCATAAAAAGCAAGCGCGGAACAGTGATAATTTATGCCGAACACGTTAAGATAAGCAAAGGCCTGGGCGCTAAATGGACGGTAAAACAAATACTTTTTAAAGGCTTTTTTGAAGAGCTGCTGATTGAGCGCGATGGCGTGATTCTTCGCGCCAACAACTACAGCAAAGGTAAATATCAAATCGGCAGCAAAATCAGCATCAGTATCGAAGATTATTTTGAATTCGGCAAATGGGAAACACCAGCAAGATCCCTGCCCAAGGATTTGTAATAATAAATGGAAAATGCAGAGACGTAAAGCGTTGCATCTCGGCACCGGAAGTATCAGGCGCTTGCCAAAGCCATTTTTTCCTTGCGGTATTTTGCCAGATTAATTAACAGCACACTCGCTAATATCACAAATAGTCCCGTTAACTGTATTACGGAGATATTCTCATGCGCGAATACTACACCTAATATTACAGCTATTACGGGGTTTACATATGCATAAGTGCTCACTTGTGTAGCCGGCCTTACCTGCAGTAGCCACACATAGGCATTGTAGGCAGCTATTGACCCGAAAAGAATAAGATATAATACCGACAGCCACCCGCCTAATTGGATATCAGCAAGGTTTAAACCGCTAAATTCGCCATGAAACAAGCTTACCGGGAGGTAAGCAATTCCTGCAACAAGCATTTGCCAGGCCGTACTTACAGAAGCAGAGCCTGTTGATGGCCTGTGTTTAGCATAGAGTGAGCCGTACGACCATGACATAGACCCTAAAAGCAACAGCAGCATCCACGGCAGCATTGAGGCGCCACCCCCGGTAAACATTACCTGAAGCTGTTCACTGAATAGCAATATCACACCTGCAAAGCCGATTATCAGACCGATTATAGTTGATTTATTTTTTAGGTTGACGGCCCAGTTTGGTTTATCGAGTAAAACAAACCAGATAGGGGCAGAGGATACCATAATGGCCACCATAGCGCTTGGCAGGGTTTTTTCTGCCCATATAACAATTCCATTGCCAACCAGTAACAACAGCAGGCCTGTAACAGCGGCGTTTATAATGTCGCGCTTCACGAAGATCTTTTCGCCTTTAAATATACACCATCCCATTAGTAATGCCCCTGCTGTAGTAAACCGTATGGCGCCGAGCAAAAACGGAGGCATGCCGCCCTGCTCGCTCATGCGGATAAAGAAATAGGTAGAGCCCCAAACAATGTAAACGGTTGCAAAGGCAAGTACAACCAATAGGGGCGATGCTGACTTTTGTGACATGATAGCCATGATATAAATTATTTCTCGGGTATTACTAACTGCTGTTGTTCCTTAACTGTTTCCAGGACGATGGTGGTGCGGGTACTGATCAGTTTTGGGATTTTGCTGAACTCGTTACGCATCATGTTAACTAAAGAGGCCGAATCATAAGTACGCACTTTTACCAGGTAGCAGTCGTCGCCGGCTATGTGATGCACCTCCTGTACTTCCGGGATTTTGGCCAGAGCCTGGGCTGTATCGTTGCAACCTGGCCCGTCTGAAGCTTTCATAAAGATAAAAGCCAGCATTTTTTGCTGCAAAACGTCGGGATCAATGCGTGTGGTGTATTGCAGAATAACGTTTTTTTGCTCCAGCTTTTTAACGCGCTCCAGTATGCCCGACGGAGCCATTCCCAGCTCGCGGGCTAGGTCGGCATTGCTGATACGGGCATTCTCCTGCATCAATCGTAAAATGTGCAGATCTGTTTTATCCAGTATGATTTCTGTTTCGTTAATCATACGGTAAATTTAGATATTTATTGAATTAAATTCAAAATAATAAAATAAAATATGAATTTAATTCGACAAAACTTGTATTTATGTGTTTAAACTTCTAAGCATATTCAGAGCGCCGGAAGGAATACCTTACGGCATACCCGGCCGTTACGCATAGCAATGATGCAAGTTTTATCCACGGTACGTCTTATTTTAAATCTTAATTACCTTATTACTTTTCCCCGTTTTTTGCCCTTCTGGCTTTGGCACATGCTTAACGATATAAATAAGCGCATGCGCCAATAATTTCATTGCTTTAACAGAAAAATGCACAAATGGCTTCATTACCATCCATGTATCATGCAGGGTGTCCATTGTACTAACCGTTTTTTCTTCCGACTGATTGCCTATCCGCTTTGTATGCTGAGTTGCCATGTTGTTTGTGGTAAATGTAACAATGTAAGCCTAAACCGTGCCAGTATGGCTGTTATGCATGGTTTAAAACATTTAATCGCTAATTTGCATCGCTAAGTCAATTATTCCTATGCAACTATCTAAAATCAGTGACTCCTTTTGTAAGCCGGTAAAATCAATTAACATAATTTTCTTCTTTGTTGCTATCGCCTGTTCAAGTTATGCGCAGGGACTTAATCCCGTCGTTAAAACAAACAAAGGCTACATTAAAGGCGACCTTGAAAATAATATTGCGGTATTTAAAGGCGTGCCTTATGCAGCTCCGCCGGTTGGCACTTTAAGGTATATGCCACCAACAGAACACGCTGCATGGAAAGATACTTTATCCACCCGGAAATTTGGTGAAATAGCTACCCAACCGGATGGAAAATCAGCGAGGGGTAATGAAGATTGCCTGACATTGAATTTATACACCCCAAAAACCGACAATCAAAAACGCGCAGTGGTAGTATGGATACATGGCGGCAGCATGACAGGAGGCTCCGGCCGAAGCATGAACGGGCATGCATTTTCTGATAATGATGATATTGTAACCGTTACTATCAACTATCGGCTGGGTGTTTTTGGCTTTCTGTATCTGGGCGATATTGACAAACGGTATGCCCAATCAGGCAACAACGGTTTGCTGGATGTAATAGCGGCGCTGACGTGGATTAAACAGAATATTGCTTCGTTTGGTGGCGACCCTGGCCGCGTGACTTTAATGGGCGAATCGGCCGGGGCGAAACTGTTGAGCGCAGTAGCCGTATCGCCGCGATCAAAAGGCTTGTTTCAGCAAATAATTCCCGAAAGCGGTTCTGTGCAATGCATCAGGGATATTACTACCGCAAAAAATGAGCGCGCATTGATATTAAAACAACTGCGCTTAAAGCCGACAGATGCTGCCAAATTGCTTACTATGCCCGCTGATACGATAATGCATGCGCAGGCCATAGTTTGCCAGGGTATTGGCGGGAACTCATTTTTTGGCCCGGTATATGACGGGCAGGTAATTGCTGAAGATGGCTATAAATACGCTTCTGGCGCCAATATGCCTCGCATAAGGGCGCTTATCGGCACCAATAAATCCGAGGCGCGGGCTTTTGTAAGCGAACAGGCCTGGAGCAACCAGCCTGATGAAAATATACTTAAACCACTATTTAGGGATAATGAGCCTTTTGTTAACCGCACCTATCAAGCCAAACTGAAAACGGATTCGCCTTATGCTGCGGCTATCGGCGTGGTTACTCAATACATGTACCAGATGCATAGCTACCGTTTTGCAAAAGCGCTTGCAGCAAATCGTATTCCCGTTTATATGTATCGTTTTGATTTTGAAGATGGTAAAAAATACGGCGCAGCGCATGCCGAAGAGCTAAAATACTTATGGGATACAAAAAAAATAATCGCAGCCGGTGGCGAAAAGGCTCAGTTAGCGGCACGAATGCACGCCGCCTGGGTAGCCTTTATTAAAACTGGCAATCCCAATACTGCCGGCCTGCCTGCTTGGCCACTCTATAAAAGTGATACACGGCGGGTAATGATTTTCGATAAATCAACCAGGGTTGAAAATTTAAAAGAAGTTTTTAATGATAAGGATTTTCCGTCAGCGGTGTTTAGATTGGAGCGGTGATCAGTTAATCAGAGACTAGAGGTCAGCTTGAGTCAACTAATCTCTGACCTCTGATCTCTAATTCCTTTTTTCAAAGTTATCACGGTAATCTCCGGCCAAATTCCCAGCCTGCCTGAAAAAGCGAGGAAACCAAAGCCCCGGTTAACATACAAGTAACGGTCTTTTTCATTGGCGAGACCAGCCCAGTCCAGGTAGCGGTATTGTACCGGGCTCCAGCGGAAGCCAGCTGTCTCCACGCCGAATTGTGCACCGTGGGTGTGGCCCGAAAGTGTTAAATGTATGGTGGTCGGGTGAAACCTGACCTGGTCTTCCCAGTGCGTAGGGTCGTGAGAAAGCAGAATTTTAAAGGCGTTTTCATCAACACCTTTTAAAGCTTTGTTTAAGTCGCCTGCCTGTATAAATCCACGGCCCCAGTTCTGCACCCCTATTAGCGATATTTTTTGGCCGCCTTTTTCTATTTCTATATTTTCATCGAGCATTAACCGGTAACCTAAGGCGGCATGGTGCGCTTTCAGTTTATCAAGATTTGCGGCTTTTTCGGCTTCGCTTTTCCATTCAATGTAGTCGCCATAATCGTGGTTGCCGAGGATGGAAAACTGTCCGTATGGCGCCTTTAACCCGCTAAAACCTTTGATGTAAGGTTCAATCTCCCAGGCGGCATTGTTTACCAAATCACCTGTAAAAACAAACAGGTCACTTTTTTGCTCTTTAGCCAAATCGATGCCACGCTGCACAGCTTTTTCATCATCAAAACTACCGGAATGGATGTCGGACAGTTGCGTAATGGTAAAGCCATCAAAGGCTTCAGGTAAGCTATCAAAATAAAGAATTTCATGATTTACCCTGTAATCATATTTGCCTCTCAACATGCCATAAAGCAAGCCACCGAAAGGAACCGCCGCTACCAGTATGGCGATTTCGCTTATGAACTTGCGGCGGGCGGGTAAAAACGGTCCGTTAGCAGCCTTTGTCATATTTAAGCGGGTAAAAATCCCATAAAAAAATCTGCCCAAATCACCCAAAAACAATATCACCGTAAAAAATATTTTCGTGATTAAGAAAGTAAGAAAAAGGCTTAACACCCATTCATGAAATGGCGTCATGCCGCGTGCTGTACTGAAGCTGCTAAGTCCGGCTAAAAAAGTTACGGTTATCCCTACAGAAATCACCAGGTATCCAAAAGTTACCACATACCGTAATCTGGACGACTGCCAATCGGCAACAAGTGTTCTCAGGCCACTGTAAACATACCAATCCAGCAACAGGCTTATTGCCGCCATGATTAAAATTACCCGCAGAAAGCCGCCTTTGTGCATTAATAATAAATTAGCTGATGCAAGTTATAAAAGGAAAGGTAATTGAAGCGTAAAAGTTTTGATGTAGCATGTACGCGAAGTGCCGTCGCCCATAATGTGGCAACCGCGGGGTAGTCAAATCGACAGGTTGAGTATGGCTAGTTGAATATATTCAGCGAACAAAAAGCAATCTTAACGCTGCGGAAGTTACTTTGCCTCCCAAACATTATCCGATTTTTTCGAGTCCGGATCATAAATTCCGCCAAGGACTAATTTTGTTACTTTGCCTTTTGCAGTAAATTTAACGGTAAATTTCTTTTCGCCGTTCGCCCAAACCTTTATGCTTTGGTGAATTGCCTGCGTGCTGCCATCATTATAAGTTATGGTCAGGTCGATAGGTATAGGTTTGCTGCCGATGCGGCTAATCACAACTGAATAATCGTTTTGGTTGTTAGTTACTTTTGTAATGCCCAGGTCGGGTAAGCCATGATCAATAAACCAGCTTTTCCAAAACCAGTTCATATTCAAGCCTGCACCCGTGTTCATACAGTTAAAGAAGTCAAAGGGCATGGGGTGTTTGCCATGCCATTGCTTGATGTAGTTGTGCAGCGCTCGGGTAAACAGTTCGTCTCCAAGCATGTCTTTTATATAAAGATAGCCCAGGCCAGGTTTGGGATAAGAGTCGGTAAAACCACCTGCTCCGGTGAGCTGTGTAGTTAAGGTCATTATCGGCGAATCTTCCTCTTTTCCGGCTGTTCGCGCATACGCTTCCACACCAAACGTATCTGCAATTTTCGGGTCTATTATCGGGCTTATGGTCCACTCGCCTATGGTAGCCCAGCCTTCATCCATCCAGCCGTATTTGGTTTCGTTGGTGCCCATGTAAAAAGGGAACATAGTGTGAAAAATTTCGTGGGTTGTCAGCTCAATTCCATCTTCAGACGTTTGCGTCGGATTATCATTCACCATCATGGGATATTCCATCTGGTCAAGGCCGTCAAACACAGTCTCGTGAGGGTAGGGGTAAGGCCATTTCGGGAAAGTATAGCTCATGGCTTCGACCGTTTTGCGGGCGTAGTTTATTACCTCAAAATAATCTTTATGAGCAGGGTTAAATACCGCATCCACGCGTGTACGTCTGCCCGTTTTTGGGTCAACCACCAGGCTGCTGGCCTGCCACATGTAGTGGTTGCTGGTAGCGAAAGCGATGTCGGTAATGCTGTCGGCCTCGAATTTCCAGGTGTTATATTTATTGTTGGCGGTAACCCGTTCGCCAAGCTCGGATTGCGGAATAATGTCGGTCACTTTATCGCTAAGTTCTGCCTCATGAATGCGCTGCACAATTTTAGGTGCATACACTTCCTGCGCGTTTTTCAAATTACCGGTTGCCCACACTTTATAATCGCCCGGAACAGTTACCGATAAGTTAAAATGGCAAAAATCATTATAAAACTCTTCGCTGCCACGGTAATGGGCAAGATTCCAGCCATCTATATCATCATAGACAGCAATTCGCGGGAAAAAGTAGGCGATAAAGAACGCCCCCGAATCTACCTGGCCTGTGCGAATATGTGACGTTTTATTTAAAGTGTATGAATAAGCAATATCCAGGTGTATCTTCTGTTTCGGCAGCACAGCCGGTGTTTTCAACGTCATATTAGTGCCGTCGATACGCCAGGCTGATGTTTGCTGATCTGTATTGTTAATAGCCAGCTTTTTTATCTGTACGCCATCCGTCAAATCCGCAGCCGAAACAGGCATGTTACGGATAGCGCCTTTTTTATAAATATTCGGATATAGTTTCAGGTCGACTTCGCTCAGCGTGTCTGGACTGTTATTGACATAATCCACTGATACTTTTCCATCCAAAACGCGGCTGGCAGGATTGAAATTAATCGCGATGTTGTAATCAGCTGTATTTTGCCAGTAATTTTTCCCCGGGGCGCCGCTCTCTGTGCGTGTGCCATTGCTATAAGTGGCTTTCAGATTTGCTGCCATGGGCAGGGTAGTTTGCGCGTAGCCATAGGCGCCCTGCAGCAAAACTGCGGTTATCAGAAGTTTATAAAATAGGGTCATTTAAAAATGTTGTAATGGTTGATAACTTATCCGCTCAAAGGTGCAAAATTTAGATCGATTATTTCCTCACCTCAAAAAGGGGATTCATGCAGGATATGGTGCTGACTGCACGTGCGATACAAATTACTCTATCATAAGAGAAATTCACTATTTAGAGGGGGAAATACATAAAGTTTATATGTCAGGGTTTACGGTATAATGTAATTCCCATTAACTTATAGCTACAGGTTAGCAGTGATCCGCCTGCAAAAGTAAGGTTTACGGGTACTTTACAGAATTTCACTGTAACCCTGCTGTACGATATTGGTAATAAGGTTGTTAAATGTTTACAGGTGCTTTAAACTGTAAAGGTTCTGGAAACCATGCCGAAGTCCTGGATCTATAGCCGGTTTAAGGGCATAATATCCACAAAAAACATAGGCTAACATCGGGGTCTATCGCACCGGCATATACAAATCCCGTAACTGAAACCTGAATTCTGATAAAATTACCATCCGCCTTTAAACCCTTCAGTCAATGCGGCCTGGTAATTTTCTAAATCAAACGAATATAAATACGGCGCCTTATGGGCGCCACCCTTACGCGGTTTTTCCGATCGTTTTAATATGCCAAAGCCCAGCATTCGCCGCTGAAAATTCCGGCGGTCGAGCTTTTTATCCAGTATGGTTTCGTAAAGTTTTTGCAGTTCGGGCATGGTGAACTCTTTGGGCATAAGGTTATAGCCGATAGGCTGATAGTTAAGCTGTAGTCTCAAAGTGTCCAGCGCCGTTTTAAGGATAAGAGCGTGATCGAGCTTTAATTCTGGTAAATCATCCAGGTCGCGCCAGATGCAGTCTGCCGAAAAAATATCGGGCTGCGGGATAGCGTCGCAAAAGTCCACCAGGGCGTAGTAACCGATAGTCAGAAACCTGTCAGTAAACCAATTTTCGGCCCGGGGCAGCATATCCTTATACATCTCAAAATGGTCTTTTGAGCGCTGCGGGTCGCCAAATACATGGAACTGCTGCAAAAATATTTCATCAAGGCCCGTGCGTTCCTTTAATATACGGTTGGCAGATAATTCAATAGGTTCATCTTTCAGCACAAAGCCGCCCGGCAGATACCAGCCGTTTTCATTTTTCATGTGCAGCAGCAATACTTTGAGCATTCCTTCGTGAAAGCCGAATACCACACAATCTATTGATATGTGGGGCAAATAGCTTGCGCGTGCGTTATCACTGTATTCCTTAAGCTCTTTTTCGGTTAACATTTGCGCTATTCTACAAAAATACTTTGATTATTAAAATTATAATATTACTCTTGTGTCAATAATACACTATCGATTTATAGTGTAAGCCAATTATATTTTGTTAAGATAGAATTTCGGGTAATGGCACTGATAATCTTATAGATACCGGTAGCTGGTGCACTCATATTAAAATTTATAATTCGTGATAATGAATAAATATCTTTCGCTAAAAACCGCATTTGCGGCTGCGGTTCTTTTTGCCATCGCTGCGCCTTTGCAACAAGCGTCGGCACAATCAAAAGATGGCATGGGTGGTTCGGTAACCCTTGGCATGGAGCCTTTTGTTACTAAGCTGATGAGCAAAATGACGGTTGATGAAAAAATCGGTCAGCTTAACCTTGTCGTAACAGGTAATGTGGCGACGGGTACCACCATGAGCAAGGGCATCGAAGAAAAATTGAAGAAAGGAGAGATTGGCGGATTATTTGGAACCTGGGGCACCGAAAGCATAAAACGATTCCAGGACGTGGCCGTAAAGAATTCGCGCCTGCATATACCTTTAATATTTGGCCTCGATGTTATTCACGGCCACCGCACCATATTCCCTATTCCATTGGGTGTATCAGCAACCTGGGATATGGGACTGATTGAGCAATCAGCGAGGACGGCTGCTAAGGAAGCCACCGCCGAAGGCTTAAACTGGGTGTTCTCGCCAATGGTTGATATCGCCCGCGACCCACGCTGGGGCCGCATTTCGGAAGGCTCGGGCGAAGACCCCTGGTACGGATCACAGGTAGCAAAAGCAATGGTACGTGGCTACCAGGGAAAAAGCATGAGCGATGCAGATGCCGTTATGGCCTGTGTTAAACACTTTGCTTTGTACGGAGGTGCAGAAGCAGGCCGGGAATACAATACCGTTGATATGAGCCTGATTAAAATGTACCAGGATTACCTGCCGCCCTACAAAGCTGCAATTGATGCGGGTGCAGGTAGCTTTATGAGCTCGTTTAATACGATTAACGGCATACCTGCTACCGTTAATAAATGGCTGCTGACCGACCTGCTCCGGAAGCAATGGGGCTTTAAAGGTTTTGTTGTATCTGATTATACTGCGCTTAATGAAGTTACCAACCACGGCCTGGGCGACCTGCAAACAGTAGCAGCTTTGGCGCTAAAAGCCGGACTGGATATGGATATGGTAGGCGAAGGTTTTTTAACCACTTTAAAAAAATCGCTGAAAGAAGGAAAGATAACTCAGCAGGAAATTGACATGGCTTGCCGCCGCGTGCTGGAGGCAAAATATAAACTGGGCCTATTTAATAATGCCTATAAATCGATAAACCCGGACCGCGAAAAACAGGATGTGTTTAATGATGAAACCCGCAAGTTTGCCAGGAAGATTGCTGAGCATTCCTTTGTACTTTTAAAAAACAGCAATGAAACATTGCCCCTTAAAAAATCAGGCACCATAGCTTTGGTTGGTCCGCTGGCTGATAATCATTCCGAAATGCTGGGTACCTGGGTAATTGCTGGCGACCCCAATAAATCGGTAAGCGTTGCAGAGGGTATTAAGAATATAGCAGGCAATGATGTAAAAGTACTTTATGCCCGTGGCTCAAATATTACTGATGATTCGCTGCTTAGCGCCCGGGCGTTCGCACTAACTGCTCCTGAAGCAAAAGACAAGCGTACGCCGCAAGAGATGATTGACGAAGCTGTTGAAACTGCAAAAAAAGCTGACGTTGTTGTCGCGGTAGTAGGGGAGTCCGCTAATATGTCGGGCGAATCGTCAAGCCGTGCAGATATTGACATCCCCGAAAGTCAGAAAAATTTATTGAAGGCCTTGTCGGCAACAGGAAAGCCTTTGGTTATTGTATTATTTAATGGCCGTCCGCTTACTTTAACCTGGGAAGACAAACACGCCGCTGCAATACTTGATGCCTGGGCGCCGGGGACTGAAGCCGGAAATGCTATCGCTGATGTGTTATTTGGAAACTACAATCCCGGAGGCAAAATTACTGCAACCTTCCCCCGCAGTGTTGGGCAAATACCTTTATATTACGCACATAAAAATACCGGGCGTCCGTTCGACGGGAAAGGCGGCGCAAAATTTAAGTCGGATTACCTTGATATCTCAAACGATCCGTTGTATCCATTCGGTTACGGTTTAAGTTACACTACGTTTAGTTACAGCGCCGTGCAGCTGGATAAAACTAACCCCGTTGGTAATACAACGGTAAAAGCTTCGGTAACGGTAACCAATACCGGGAAGTATGCCGGGGAAGAAGTGGTACAGTTATATATAGCAGACCCGGTAGCAAGCATCAGCCGTTCGGTAAAGGAATTGAAGAACTTTAAGAAGATATACCTGCAGCCCGGCGAGAGCAAAGTAGTATCATTTAATATTACTACTAATGATCTGAAATTTTATAATGAAAAGCTGGTTTATGATTGGGAACCCGGTCAGTTTATCGTGCAAATCGGTACTAACTCCAGCGATGTGCAATCAGCCTCTCTTCAATGGCTTAAAAAGTAAAATAAGTTAAAAATTCATTATAAAAGGGCGTTCTATGTAACTATAGGATGCCTTTTTTATGGCCCGGCTCAACGCCTGATTTTGATGTTTCCGGTCCCGCGAAATGTGTCTCCCCAAATCTTTAAAAACCTGTAAATTAAGTGTAAAAGTGACATTTTTACCATAAAGTGATATTTTTTTAACATCAGGCCAGTGTTAAATTAAGGTGCTAATCCAGGCTTATGTTATGGCTAAAATTGCCGGGATTGTGGGGTTTTAAGCGCTTCACAGTGATAAAAAAGAATCACAACCAAATTAAACACTAATATAACCGGAATGTTACATTGTTATTTTGATAATAAAATAGTGACTTAATTATTGAAAATTTATAAAATTTGATTTTTTAGTATTGATATTTTATAAATATATGCTCCCGAATAATTAATTTATAAATCTTATTTTCTTACTTGTGTAAACAATACACTCTGTTTACATTAGTATCAATGCCAATGTAATTTTTTGCGCCAACAAAAAATTATACAAGACCTGATAGAATTATAACATTTATTGAATTAGTGCCCTTTTTGTGGCAGATAAATTAAGTATCAATAACATGGTATGTTTATTAATATACTTTAGATGATAAAACTTTTACATTTTTCCCATTTTCTCAATCTCACAGAAAGCGGACCCTCCCGTAAATGGGTGCGCCGGGCCTTTTTGGCGCCGGGTAAATTACCGGCCCCTTCATAATATTATATACCCAATCAGAACAACGATCTTAAATCAAATAAATTAATCAACTAAATCTCAATCTCATGTTTAAAAGTTTACTCCTAAGGGGAAGAACATTGTGTCTGCTGCTATGCTGCATGATTTCTTCATTGGTAGTTACAGCGCAAACAAAACACACAGGTAAGGTTATCGGCAGCGATGACAAGCAACCTGTGGTTGGTGCATCCGTAAGGATTAAAGGCACCAATACCGGCGCTGTTACGGACGTTAACGGCGAATTTAGCCTTAACCTGAGTCCGGGTAACGTACTTGTTGTAAGTTATCTTACCTATCAAACAAAAGAAGTTACTGTTCAGAACGATCAGTATCTTACAATCACTTTAACTCCGGCCAGCAACACGCTGAACGAGGTAATTGTTACAGGTTACCAAACCCAGCGCAAAAAAGACATCTCCGGTGCGGTAGCAACGGTAGACGTGGCTGCGGCTAAGGTTGTGCCAACTACCAACGCAGAGTCGTTACTGCAGGGTCAGGCAGCTGGTGTTACCGTTGTTGAGCAGGGTGCTCCTGGCGCCGGCGCTAACGTTTATATTCGTGGTATAAGTAACTTCGACAATTCGAGTCCCTTATATGTAATCGACGGTGTACAGCGCAGTGGCATGGGCGACTTGAACCCGAACGACATTGAGTCAATCAACGTGTTAAAGGATGCAGGTTCTGCGGCTATCTACGGTGTTGCGGGTGGTAACGGTGTGGTGGTTATTACCACTAAAAAAGGTAAACAGGGCAAAACCAGGTTTACTTATGACGCTTATTACGGTGATCAGATCGCACTGGGAGGCAATCCGTTCAACGTGTTAACCGCTGATAATTTTGAAGCCTTATTGCGTCAGATCCAACCGGACAACCTTTTAATTAAAGACAACGGAGGCCATTTTTACGATTATGGTTACCAGGGCCCGGGTGCAAAAGGACAGGCTAATGAAGGCGATCCTGCTGTAGATCCGGCTAAATATAACCTGGATCCTAACAACCCGGGTAACGACTACCTGATTCAAAAATTTGTTAAAGGCCAGGGTACCGATTGGTTCCATGCTTTGTTCAAAAATGCACCTGTTCAGTCGCACACGGTATCTGCTAGCGGCGCTAATGAGAAGAATAATTACTATTTCTCTTTAGGGTATTTGAATCAACAGGGTACGCTGATTAATACTTTCTACAAAAAGTATCAGGCCCGTATAAATACCAACTTCTCATTAAGCAACTCGATACGGGTAGGTGAAACATTAAACGTTTATTTTGACGAAAGTCCTCAGGGTAGCGGAAATATCCCGGGCGGTAACCAGGGTGAAGGTAATGCGATATCATACAGCTACCGCATGGAACCTCAGATACCAGTGTATGATATTAAAGGTAACTTCGGTGGTACTTACGACGGTTTAACCCAATTGGGTAACGGTAACAACCCCGTAGCAACGCAATATCAAAACGGCCTTGATTTAAGCCGCACCTGGAACATAGTTGGATCTACTTATGCCGAAGTTGACTTCCTGAAACATTTTACTGCTAAAACGCAGGTAGGTACCACTATTTATAACTACTATTATAATAACACTGTGCTTAACCCTTACTGGTCTGGTGAAGGTCATGCCGGGGCAAACGGTTATAATACTGGCGCAGGTTATGGCAGCGCTTATAACTGGACCAACACTGTTCAGTACAGCCAGGTATTCGGTAAGCACAACATAAAGGCATTCGCAGGCTTTGAGGCGAAAGATGAGCTTTCACAAAATGTAAGCGCTTCTGTTAACAACCTGTTTTCACTTGATCCTGCTTATGTGAGCATTGGTAATGGTACTGCTTCTTCAATACTTGCAAGCGGCGGCCCGGGCCCACGTTATTCACAGTTGTCATTCTTCGGCCGTTTAGATTACATATTCAATGACCGCTATATCTTAGCTGCAACTATCCGCCGAGACGGTGCTTCACGTTTCTATCCTGGCAGGCAGTGGGGTACATTCCCATCAGTGTCGTTAGCATGGCGCCTTTCTCAGGAAGATTTCTTAAAAGGCGTGTCATGGATCAATGACTTGAAACTTCGCGGAAGCTATGGTGAATTAGGTTATGACGGTAATATTGGTGATGGCAACCCCTATTCAGCATTCAGGTCAGGTATAGGCCCGGCCTCTTATGCGATAGGCGGCGGTATCAACTCCGCAACCGGTGGTTTCTATGCCTCGCAGATCGGTAACAGGAAAACAAGCTGGGAATCTGACGCGATAGCCAACGTAGGTTTAGATGCATCATTGTTCAATCATTTGGATGTGTCAGTAGAATGGTTTAATAAGATCAGTAAAGATTTGCTGTACGCTGTTACTTTGCCTGCAACAGTAGGGGGTGCTAATCCACCGGTAGTTAACGTAGGCCAGGTTTCCAATAGAGGTATTGAGATATCGGCAAATTACCATGGAAAGCTAAGCAGCGAAGTGAGCTTTAACGCAGGCGCAAACATTACTACTTACCACAGTAATATCGACAAGATCTCTAACGACGTAAAGAACGACTATTTCTATTCTAACTATCAGCGTCAGGACGCGCTGGTAAAAAACCAGGTTGGTCACCCGATCGGAGAGTTTTTCGGCTACCAGGTTGATGGTTACTGGAATACCCAGGCAGAAATTGACGCTGCTAATGCCAATGCGGCTGCTAAAACAGGCCAGGCCGGTGCAGTTTATCAAAACGGTTTGAATAATGGTGGTGAATCATTGGGTGACTTTAAATACCGTGATGTTAATGGCGACGGTGTAATAACTGATGCCGACCGTACATTTATCGGTAACCCGAACCCTAAATTCACTTATGGTATTAACTTAAGTGCAACCTGGAAAGGCTTCGATCTGTCAACAGTATTGTACGGTTCTTATGGCGCCAAAATATACAACTATACCAAATATTGGGTAGATTTTGGTGATACATTTGCGGGCAACAAGAGCAACGACCTGTTATTTAACTCATGGACCCCAAGCAACCCTAATGCAGCAACTCCAAAAGCAGCCGCGATAGGTGGATTCGGTACCAGCAGCACCATCAACTCGTGGTATGTATCTGGCGGCTCATTCCTTAAAATGCGTTCATTATCACTCGGCTATACATTTAAAGCAAATCTGCTTAAATCTATCGGCGTTGATAAGCTGCGCATTTATGCTCAAGGCATTAACTTGTTCACAGCTACTAAATACAAAGGGCTCGATCCGGAATTACCAGCTGTAGGAAGCAACGGTTTGGGTACCGACATAGGTGCATATCCAAACAACGAGAAGAAATACATTTTTGGTGTTAACTTATCATTTTAATGACTAAGACAAAATAATATAGTTATGAAAAAATTTAATAGCAAACTAATCGTCCCCGGTGCTATGGCGGTACTTGCACTCAGCTATTCGTGCAAGGATTACCTTAACAGAACACCTACGGGATCATTGAACACCATCATCCTGGCCAATAAGGCCGGCGTTGACGGATTGTTAATCGGTGCGTACTCCTTATTGGATGGCACCTACGGAGGTCAGCCCGGAAACACCTGGATGACCGGTACCGACAACTGGATTTATGGCAGTGTTGCAGCCGATGATGCGCATAAAGGCTCTACCCCTGATGACCAGGCTGATGCCGGTAAAATCGAAGCATACATCGCTACATCGGGCAACGGTTACCTTGATCCGAAATGGCGCGTAATGTTTAACGGCGTTCAGCGCGCCAATGATGTATTGCGCGAGCTGCCGCTGGTAAAAGACGGTTCAGTATCTGCTGCTTATGCAAAAGAAGTAACGGCAGAAGCCAAATTTCTGCGCGCATTTTATGAGTTTGACCTTGCTAAATTATGGCAGTATGTACCATATGCTGATGAAACCATCACCTATGACAACGGTAACTACAATATAGGTAACCCAACCCAGGTGTGGGACAAGATTGAGGCTGATTTGACAGCAGCAATGGCGGACCTGCCTGCTACACAAGCTGAAAAAGGCCGTGTAAACAAATACGCTGCTGAAGCATTTTTAGCCAAGGCGTATATGTTCGACCATAAGTATGACAAGGCGCTGGCTGCATTGAATGACCTGATTGCTAACGGCGTTACGTCAAGCGGCGCTAAATATGCCTTGGTTCATTATGCTGACAACTTTAACGCTCAAACAAAAAATAACTCTGAAGGCGTTTTTGTTATCCAGGCTTCTGTACATGACGGTTCAAACGGCGATAACGGATCTTCGGGCGGTACCTTGAACTTCCCTTCAGCCGGTCCTGCTACTTGCTGCGGTTTCTTCCAGCCATCATTTAGCTTTGCTAACGCATTTAAGGTTGATGCAACAACTGGCTTGCCATTGTTAGATACCTACAATGACAGTGACATCAAAAATGACCAGAACATAGCTGCTGATAAGCCATTTACACCTTATACCGGCACACTTGACCCTCGTTTAGACTGGTCTGTAGGTCGTCGTGGTATTCCTTACCTGGATTGGGGTGTAATGCCGGGTGCATCTTGGGCCCGTGACCAAACAGACGGTGGTCCGTACGTTCCTATCAAAAATACTTACTACCAGGCTGCTCAGGCATCAACCAGCGAAACATACGAAGGTTGGGCTCCAAACCAGTCTGTTGCTAACGGTTACAACGCTATCCGCTTTGCTGATGTGCTTTTGTGGGCAGCTGAGTGTGAAATTGAAATAGGTAGCCTGGATAAAGCACAGAATTATGTTAATATGGTAAGGGATCGTGCTGCGGACCCAACCGGCTGGGTACATACTTACAAGGATGACTCTAAACCGCTTGGTGGCTTTACCGATGTGCCTGCTGCTAACTACAAAGTTGGTTACTATGGCACTTATGCGGCAGCAGCCCACGGCGGCAAACAGAATCCCACAATGAGTTTTGCATTGCAGGGTAAAGACTTCGCACGCAAGGCGGTTCAGTTTGAGCGCAGGATTGAGCTTGGTATGGAAGGACACCGTTTCTTCGACCTTCAGCGTTGGGATGGCCGTTTCGGTGGCCCTATGGGTGCAGGTTTTATGGCTAATGTTTTAAATAGCTATCTTAACCATGAAATTCATGTGCCAAACTTCCCTTCAGCATTATTGAATAGTGCTCACTTTGTACAAGGAAAGAGCGAAGTGTTCCCTGTTCCGATTTCACAAATCAACTTAACCAACGGCGCAATTAAACAAAACGCCGGTTACAATTGATCCTGAAATTTTAATAAAAAAGAGGTGAGGATGATATCTTCGCCTCTTTTTTATTTTATACATTAGCGTGATTTAAAACTATGAGATTGCTGCGTTTTATTATTCTTTTTTGCATTCCTGTATTCCTTTTTTCATGTAAGCATAAAGATACTTTATTTGAAAAAATACCCTCCTCTTATTCCGGCGTGACTTTCGCAAATACTATAATTGAAAATGACACGATCAATCCACTGGATAAGTTAAATATTTACAACGGTGGTGGGGTTGGGATAGGCGATTTTAACAACGATGGGAGACCTGACCTGTACTTTGTAGGCAATGCTGTTTCAAATAAGCTCTATCTGAATAAAGGCGAACTAAAATTTCAGGATGTCACCAAAGAAGCAGGCGCAGAAGGTTCCAGCGGCTGGGGCAGGGGTGTTGCTGTAGTTGATATCAACAATGATGGTTTGTTGGATATTTACGTGTGCTATACGTTGCTGAATGATTCTGTTAAAAGGCGTAACCTGTTATATGTAAACCAGGGAATAGATAAACAGGGAATACCTCATTTTAAAGAGATGGGAAAAGAATATGGCCTGGATATAAATGTGCACTCAACCATGGCCTCGTTTTTTGATTATGATAACGACGGCGACCTGGATATGTACCTTACGGTAAACGAAGCCGCTCCCAACGAAAATACGAGTAGTTTCAGGCCAATAAGTACTGACGGATCCAGGAGAAGTACAGGCAGGTTATACCGGAATGATTGGGACCCGGTTTTAAAGCATGGTGTTTATCATAATGTTTCCAAACAGGCGGGTATACTTATAGAAGGCTATGGTCATGCAGCAAGTATTGCAGATATAAACCGCGACGGCTGGAAGGATATTTATGTGACCAACGATTTTTTAAGCAATAACATTCTTTACATTAACAATCACGACGGTACTTTTACCGATAGGACAAGAGAATACTTTAAGCACACCGCCAATAGTGCAATGGGGCAGGATATAGAGGACATTAATAATGATGGCCTGGCGGATGTTTTTGAGCTGGATATGAGCCCGGAAGACAATTACCGGCGCAAAATGTTCATGAGTTCAAACACTTACCAGTTATACCAAAACTTTGATTATTATGGCTATCAATACCAGTATAACCGTAATACATTACAAATTAACCAGGGGCCAAGGCCGGGTCAGAATGACTCTGTAGGCGCCCCCGCTTTCAGCGAAACTTCTTTTTTAAGCGGCACAGCCCAAACTGATTGGAGCTGGTGCCCTTTAATTACCGATTTTGATAACGATGGATACCGCGATATTGTGATAACTAATGGTTATCCCCGCGATGTAACTGATCACGATTTTACTACGTTTAGGGCGGAGGCATATTTAATTGCCAGTAAAAAGCAAATTCTCGACCAAATACCAATTGTTAAAATTCCGAATTATGCCTTCAAAAACGGCGGAAACCTTGAGTTTGCTGATGTAAGCAAAAATTGGGGGTTAACCGAGCCGTCATTTTCAAACGGCGCTGCATACGCTGATCTTGATGGCGATGGCGATATGGATATGGTTATCAACAACATCGACGACGAGGCATTTGTCTATAAAAATACCTTGCGCGATAAAGATAAGGCAGGAAACCATTACCTGCAGATACAGTTTAAGGGCGGGCCGCAAAATATTAACGGCATAGGCGCCTGGGCTGATATTTATTATGATAAAGGAAAACACCAGGTTTATGAAAATACACCATTCAGGGGGTATTTATCAACCATTCAAAATATAGCACATTTTGGCTTAGGCCGCGATTCATTGCTCGACTCTGTAGTAATAAGATGGGAAAATGGCAAAAAACAGACGTTGAAGCATGTTAAAGCTGATAGAGTATTAACGGTATCTATTGCTGATGCACATGAAAATTACAGTTTTAAGGAACCCACGTTAAACAGCCAATCATTGTTTCGAGAAGTAACACGTTCTGTTGGGGTTACTTACAGACACAAAGAGGACGATCTTGCCGACTTTAATATTCAGAAGCTTTTACCACATAAACTGTCTCAATATACTCCGGCTGTGGCCGTTGGCGATGTTGATGGTAACGGGTTCGACGATATGGTTGTGGGCGGTACTACCAAATATCCGGCTCAGCTGCTATTGCAGCAGGCAAATGGCAAATTTGTACAAAGGCCGCTTGCACCTGAACAGAAACAGGTTTCGGCACAGCCGAATTTAAGTATGGGCTTAACGGTAAATACAGAACAATTTAAGGACGAAGGATTGCTGCTTTTTGATGCCGACGGTGATGGCGACCTGGATCTTTACGTTGCCAGCGGCGGTTACGAGAAGACACCCAATTCAGCTTTTTACCAGGACAGGCTTTACTTAAATGACGGTAAAGGTAATTTTAAATTACAGGAAGACGCGCTGCCTTCAAATACAACCAGCAAGCTTTGTGTAAAGGCTATCGACTTTAATAAAGATGGCAGGCTTGACTTATTTGTATCGGGCAGGGTAGAGCCATGGAGTTATCCTAAGCCTGTTTCGAGCATTATATTGCGCAACGACAGCAAGGATGGACATGTGAAGTTTACCGATGTTACCGCCACTGTAGCAAAAGATTTGAAAAACATAGGTTTGGTATGCGATGCCACCTTTTCGGACTTTGATAACGATGGCTGGCCGGATTTAATTCTTACCGGAGAATGGATGCCGATAACTTTTCTGAAAAATGACCGCGGCGTATTTAAAAACGTTACCTCCGGTACAGGCATAAGCGATAAGCTTGGCTGGTGGAATACCATTGCTGCCGGTGATTTTAATCATGATGGCAAAACAGACTACATTGTTGGTAATACAGGGTTAAACACCTTTTTTAAGGCGTCAGAGCAATACCCGGTTTATATTACTGCCAAAGATTTTGATAAAAATGGCAGTTATGATGCTTTCCCATCTGTTTTTCTGAAAGATCAGGATGGAAAGCTAAAGGAATTTCCGGCCTACACACGCGATGATATTGTGAAACAAATGATCAGTATGCGCGTAAAGTTTCAGAATTATAAATCGTTTGCTACCGCAACGATGGACTCAGTGATCACCCCTGCAATGCGCGAGGGGGCAGTAAGGTTAAAAGCTAATATCCTGCAATCCTGTTATCTCCAGAACGAAGGCAACGGAAAATTCAAAATAACACCATTACCTATAGAAGCGCAAATGTCTCAGCTCGACGGGATAGTGGTTGACGATTTTGATGGCGATGGCAACCTTGACGTGGCAATAAGCGGGAATGATTTTGGTACCGACGTGTCTACCGGCAGATATGATGCATTTAACGGGCTTTTATTGAAAGGCGACGGAAGGGGCGGTTTTAAGGCACTTTCATTGCAAAAGAGCGGCTTATACATTCCGGGCGATGGAAAGGCTTTGGTTAAGCTACGGGGAGCGAAGGGCAATTATATGATAGCAGCAACCCAAAACCGGGACGCTATGAAGGTTTTTGAACTGAAACGTAATGTTAAAAGTGTCGCCCTGAAACCTCTTGATATGTTTGCCACGATAAGATATAAGAACGGCAAAACAGGAAAGATGGAGTTTTATAATGGTACATCGTTTTTGTCGCAATCGGGCAGATTTTTTAATATTGACCAGACTATGCAATCGGTAAGCGTAACTGATAGCTTTGGACACACGAGAAATATTCCCCTGAATTAATACTATTGTTTATTATTATGAGATACTTAAAATTACTAGCCGCTTTTACAAGCATCGTATTCGTTATTGCTGGCTGTAAGCATCAGGATAAGATCAAGATGCTAAGTGATGCTGATGTGCTGCACAATAACGAAAATCAGCTAACAACTGTAATTATTTATGATGTGTTTACGCCTCCGGTTGCCGCGCGAATTTATGGGTATACTGCATTGGCATCGTATGAGGCGATGCGTTATGCCGATCCCAAGTACAATTCAATAGTCAGTCAGCTCAAGTGGTTTGGTACGCCCCCTGCGCCTGAAAAAGGGAAGCAATATAACTTCGCATTGGCTGCCACCAAGGCCTTTTTTACCGTTGCCCATAAAATTACTTTTTCCGTTGATACGCTGAAGAAGTACGAGGATAAGGTTTATGCGATGTATAAAGACAACCTCGATGATTCAACATTTGCACGCTCGGTTGCTTTTGGCGAGCAAATCGGCAAATTTGTGGTAAAAAGATCAATGACGGATAACTATCCGCAAACCAGGGGGAAGCCTAAATATCTTGGCGATAATGGCCCGGGAAGATGGCGCCCTACACCGCCAGACTATATGGATGGCGTTGAATTTTGCTGGGGCGAGATCAAGTCGTTCGCCTTGGATACATCTTCTCAGTTTTCGCCGCCGCCGCCGCCACCCTACAGCGAGGACAAGAATAGTGCCTACGTGAAACAGTATACAGATGTATATAATACCAACAAGAATTTAACAAAAGAACAAATTGAAATAGCAAAATTTTGGGATGATAATCCCTTTGTGATACAGCACAATGGCCACCTGATGTTTGCTGATAAGAAAATCACTCCCGGGGGGCATTGGATTGGCATCACTGAAATTGCGTGCAGAAAAACACATGCTGACGGCATAAAAACAGCACAGGCATATGCGCTCACTTCAATTGCACTTTATGACGCATTTATTTGCTGCTGGGAAGTGAAATATAAATATAGTTATGCCAGGCCGGTTACCAATATCAATGAAAAAATAGATCATACCTGGCTGCCGTTACTGCAAACGCCGCCTTTCCCTGAATATACTGCCGGGCACTCGACTATCAGCGCCGCATCAGCAGTGATGCTGACTCATTTGTTCGGAGACAACTTTGATTTTCAGGATACAAGCGATTTAAGATATATAGGCATGCAGCGTCATTTTAAGTCATTTGATCTTGCTGCACAGGAAACGGCGATGAGCCGCTACTACGGAGGGATCCACTACCTGAACAGCTCGCTTTTAGGTGCAAAGCAGGGCAGGGAAATGGCCGAATTTATTTGGAATAAATTAAAACTAACTAATTGATAGGTTATTACTGACTTGTTTACTATGACGCGTAAAGCATATTTTCTTACAGTATTTTCATTTTTAATAATTATTGCTGTAACGTGCAGTGTAATTTTGGATGGCTGTAAAGGTCATCCGGCAGGCACGAGGTATGTTTTGACCGGCGATACGATTGTTGACGGGAAAAACCTGGTGCAGCAAAACTGCGCCAAATGTCATAGCCTGGTACCGGTGAATGCCCTGACTAAGGATGTCTGGAAATTTCATACACTGCCATTAATGAGTAAATATGTAGGGATAACCTATTACATGAACGGCTATTACAAGAGAGACTCGAGTGGATTGACCTTGCTTGAGTGGCAAAACATTCAATCTTACTACCAGAAAGTAGCTCCCGATTCGCTCCCTAAAGCAAAAAAGCCAATTGAGGCGCAGAACGATTGGGCTGGCTTTTTATTAAAAAAACCAGGGCCGGTAAAAGATGTTGCCTATACTACATTAGCCACAATTGATCCATTTAATCATAAAATTTATACGGCCGACGGCGTTTCGCATATGCTGCAGGAGTGGGGCGCTGATTTAAAACCTGAGAGATCGATAAATTTACCATCACCGGCCGTAAATGCAAGCTTTGCTAAGGATGAGAAGGGAAGCACCAGTATGACAATATCTTGTATTGGGCAGCTTGACCCGGTTGATTTTCCGAATGGTAAGGTTATCAACCTTAAATTCGAGGGAGATAAGCTTACACCTGGTGTTTTGGCGTCCGAAGTGCCGCGGGCGGTACAGGCTGTACAAGCCGATTTTAATAAGGATGGTTTAGTAGACTGGATAGTTTTGGGACAAGGATATCTGAAAGGCGGAGTGACATTATTCCGCCAAAACAAAGACAAGTCTTATCAAACAATCAATGTAAGTAACAAACCAGGTGCGGTAAAGGAAGTTACGGGCGATTTTAATAATGACGGGTGGACTGACCTGATGGTACTATTCGGCAGGGGCGATGAAAGCCTTATATTGTTTTTGAATGATCAGCATGGAAATTTCACCGAAAGACAATTACTGCGTTTTCAGCCGGTCTATGGCTCAACTGATTTTGCACTCACCGATTTGGATAAAGACGGTAATCCAGACCTGGTTTATACTTGTGGTTTTAATTACAACGAATCAAGAATATTAAAGCCATACCATGGCCTTTATGTATACCGCAATACCGGTAATTGGAACTTTAAGCAGGAATGGTTTTATCCGGTTAACGGCTGCACGAAATTGGTGACCGCCGACTTTAATGGCGATGGCAAGCTCGACATTATGACCTCGGCATTTTTTGCTGATTTAAAAAATAATCCCGCAGAGAGCTGCATTTATTTTGAGCAGGATAAGCCATTCAGTTTTAAACCGCATAATATACCGGTGAGCAAATACGGCCGCTGGATGAATATGGACGTTGGCGACTACAATAATGACGGCAGGCCTGATGTTATATTGGCCAATTACTCCACCGGATTTAATTTTCAGAATGGGTTGAAGCAATTCTGGGATAAAAATACGCCATTTATACTACTGCAAAACAATTTTAAAAGATAGCTTACTTGTTATTTAAAGTCACGGTTTAGTCGAAGGCAGATTGACACGAAGTTCAATATGCCTTTTTGGCTTTTATATACGCCAATATCTTTTGAGTTTCTTCCGGGTACACGCCAATATGATGGGTGTGTACTAATGCGCCTTGCTGGCCTGCTACGATTGTATGAGAAGGAAAGGCAGGCATATGGCATGATATGCAATTATTCGTCAGCATAGTTTCAGTAAATTTGCCCGTCAGGGTGCAGTAAGTATGCGATCGCTTGCTGTGGCAGGTCATACATTTTAATGCATACAATGTAAGCTTGTCCCGGTCATTAACATGCGCATTATGGCAGGTGGAGCAATCCAGGTTTGAATTGATAAAGCATTTGCTGCTTTCGAGCAATGCTTTTTGATTGCCATGTACATCAAGAAATTTATAATTTATATGGGCTGAAGTCCTGTTTTCGGCTATAAACTTCGATAACGTATCGCCCGGTTTAAAGCCAAAAGTAGGTTTTATAATAGGGCTGCCCGACCCAGAATGACATACGGCACACATATTGATCTTTTGCTCACGGCTAAGTGAACTAAACGGTACAATAAATTTCGCTTTTTTTTCGGTTGGATTATCGGTATGGAATTTAACATGCTGTGCTGCAGGCCCGTGGCAGCGCTCGCAATCTACACCGAATACAAGTGAGTTTTTCTCAAACCCCTCTACCCCGGAGTAAAAATTCGGAAGTTCAGGCGCCTCTTGTTTGGCGTATGACATGTGACAATCAAGGCATCGCGTATTTACGGCACGTTCGAATACTGCACGGGTAGAATCATATCCGGGGCTGTTTATCCAGCTATGTTTGTTGGCGACGTATGAAATTGGCAGCTGGAAGAGTTCATTTGCCAGCCAGTAAGCATAAGTCTGCCCTTTAACGCCGCCAAAAATTACGTCGAAACGGCGTGTTAGTTCAGGTTTACCATTTACATAGCTGGTTTGATACAAGCCACTGTCGGCTTTAGTCATCACAACCTTAGTATTAGGGGTGAAGGCAAACTCGTTAAGCCCTTTTCTGAAACTACCTTTTACAAGGCTATCAGAAGCCTCACTTGATGCCAGAAAGTGAGCAGTATGGAGATAAGATTGATAAATATCTTTATGGCAGCTTACACATGAAGCCGGGCCTGCATACAATTGTCCGCGCGGATCAGGCGGGGGAGCTGATTCCGTTAAGCACTGAGTGAGTAAGAACGGTAATGGAATCAGAAAAATAAGAAATCTAAGTATTTTATGTCTGGCCATTTATATTCAATAGTTGGTATTATCTTGATATTACTATGTTTTTAGTTTATAAAAGGTGTTATTTTTAAGTGGAGTAATACGCCCCATATAATCTATAAATCCAGTCACAATCCTTCATTTCATTTTAAATGAGCCCTGTATAAACCCTATAATAAATCTATTTAAAGCCCTTACGAATTGGAGTGGTGGGGACAACGGCGGCGTTACCACATCAAAGTCAATCGATGTTATAACATCAATATTTACAGTGGATTAGTATAAAAAGAGGGCTTGGGTAACATTCGCGATACTTTGTAAAAATTTCGCTATCATTAAAAATGTTGTCTTATTGAAAAACTTATTAAATTATATTGTCGTATGTATTTTAAGATTAAATAATAATACCCTTGAAGGTGCTGCTGGCTTCATGAAAAAGCAGAACAGAAAGGAGTACCGTTTTAAGATCTGCAAACAGATTATATGAGCTTTAAAACGCAACTGTTTATTTGAAAGGTTTTTATAGTAGGAAACATTTGGTCTAACATCGATGAGCAACTTTCATCTCCCGGTAAAAAAGTACCTTTTTCCAGGTGTACTAGCCTTCGCTATTGTCATTATAGCAATTTCAATGCTTTCCGGCGTTGTTGATCTAAGAACCGAAAAAGAAAAACAAGTTGACCGGGGTGCAGCGCTTGCACCTGTATATTGCTCGAACTGCCATCAATACCCCAAGCCTTCATTATTGGACAAAAAGACGTGGGAAGATAGGGTGTTGCCTGCCATGGCTACCAGGCTAAAACTCGAAAATTTTCATGCCAAATACGGAGTTACAGTACAATCGGCAATCTCCGTTACGGATTTTGAAGCCATAGTTGCATTTTATAAAAATAGCGCTCCGCAACGACTTCCAATCCCTGCTGATACTGCCAGCATTGATTGGTCGATATTCAGCCTGCAGAAGCCTGCTGGCCTTAGCAATAAGTCAGGCAATGAGGCCAACACCTTGATGCTTAACTATAACCCGGCAGATGGAAGGCTGTATACCGGTGATATGCAAAACGAGGTTTACAGCTGGGATGCTGATCTTAAACCGGCCCTCGTTGCAAAAATGCCATCCCCGGCGGTGCACGCAAATTTTTATCAGTCAGGGGGAAAGAATATGGCGGTTGTCACCTGTATCGGAATTTTAAATCCCAATGATTTGTTAAAGGGCTCTATTACTGCTCTTACGCTCGATAAAGCAGGTCAGAAGCCTATGCCAATCGCTGAAAACCTTTCGCGGCCTGTACAAACTGTCACGGCTGATTTTAATAAGGATGGTCTGCTGGACTACGCAACTTGTGGCTTTGGCAATAACCAGGGTAATTTATACCTGTTTACCCAACAGGCTGATCACAATTATAAGAAATCGGTTATAAGAGCTATGCCAGGCAGTGAAGGCTTGGTGACGGGCGATTTTAACAACGATGGTTTTACCGATTTAATGTGCCTGTTTGCACAGGCAGATGAGGGTATCTGGATGTTTTTAAATAATAAAAAAGGCGGCTTCATCGAAAAGAACATTCTTCATTTTCCGCCTGTTTACGGATCAAGCAGTTTTCAATTAGTCGATTTTAACCATGATGGGAAGCTGGATATCTTGTATACCTGCGGCGATAACAGCGACCTCTCGCCCATATTAAAACCATACCATGGAATTTACATTTTTACCAATGTGGGAGACTGGAAGTTTAAACAAAGCTACTTTTATCATTTGAATGGCGCATCTAAAGCGGTTGCGGCGGATTTTGACCATGACGGCGACCTTGACATAGCCGCAATTTCTTATTTTCCTGACTTTTTGGATCATCCGCAGCAGGGCTTTACCTATCTTGAACAAACTGGCCCTGCTAAGTTTAAAGCACACGAGGTGCCCGTGAATAAATACGGGCGCTGGATAGCCATGGAAGTTGCAGATATTAACAACGATGGTTATCCCGATATCGCATTGGGCAATTTCTCAGTAGCCGGACGGGGGCTTATTAATCAAAAAGGCGTTAAGCAGGACTGGGATAAATTTATGCCTTTGATTGTTTTGAAGAATGAGGCCGGTAAATCAGCCAGGCAAGCCCCGGCCAATTCAAAATAATATAATAAAAAGATAAATTAGTACAATTTATCCATACGCTAAGTTAGTTAGATTTACCGCTGTGAATTTTGCCGGCAAAAGTCTCATAATTACTTGATGCACAGTTATGCCGGCTTAAACCAATGAAGATGAAAAAAATAATCTGCCTGGCAACGCTTAGCCTTTCTGCCGCATTAACCCCTTTGCTGTTGCACGCTCAAAACACCCGTGTAAAGCAGGTTAAGTTGACCAATTTTGATTTGCAGTCTTCTGCAGTGATAAAAGCCGATGGTGCTGCATTATCCAAAGTGCAATACAAATCGCCGGTGTACTGGATGCCGGTTAAAGTGCCGTCGACGGTATTGACCGGACTGGTTGCAAATCATATTTATCCTGACCCATACCAGGGGCTGAATAACATGCTTATTCCCGATGCGTCAGATCAGTTTAACAAGGAATATAATCTTGAGCAGTACAGCCACTTGCCTGGCGAGCCAAATCCGTGGAAAAAACCGTACTGGTACCGCACCACATTTAAAGTTGACGCAGCAGACAAGGGAAAAGTTTTCCAGCTGATATTTAAAGGTATTAATTACAGGGCGTCGGTATGGGTTAACGGCAAGCAGATAGCCGACTCGACACAAGTGGCCGGAATGTTTGCAGATTATAACCTTGATGTAACCAACGCGATTAACGCAGGTGGCGAAAATGCGCTGGCCGTTAAGATATACCCGCTTGATTATCCTGGCTATCCTGCAAAAGAACAACTGAAAGCCCTGGGCCCTTTTTATGAAAATGGCGGCCCAACGGGCGATATCGGTAAAAACGTTACTATGTTGTGCTCTGCTGGTTGGGACTGGATCCCTCCGGTCCGCGACCGCAATATGGGTATATGGCAGCCGGTTTACCTGCGCACAACTGGGGCGGTAACAATCGGGCATCCCAAACTCGTTACCAATTTACCGGCGCTGCCCGACACAGGCGTGGCAAAGCTGTCTTTAAATTTAACTTTGTCCAACCATAGTAATGCCGCTAATAGTGGAAAATTAATAGTAACTATTAAACCTGAAAACTTTACCGGATTACCTGTACAGTTCACTAACAATGTGAGTATTGCTGCAAACGGGACGTCGGTTATTGATTTGGACGCTGAAAAAGTAAAGCAGCTTACTATCAGCAAACCGCATTTGTGGTGGCCTAATGGCTACGGCCGCGCCAACCTGTACCGCATACGTCTGCAGTATACGGACGGCAAAGGACTTGCTGACGACACTTCATTTGTGTTCGGTATACGTACGGTTAGCTCGAAGGCCACTATGGTCGGCAAATTTCTACGCCGCGAGTTTTACGTAAACGGAAAACGCGTACATCTTAACGGTGGCGCGTGGGTGCCTGATATGATGCTAAACCGGGACTCGGCACGCTATGATTATGAGATGCATCTTTGCCGTAATGCCAACGTAAACCTGGTACGCATCTGGGGCGGCGGGGTTACGCCGCCAGACGCCTTTTGGAATGCAGCTGATAAATATGGCGAGATGGTGTGGTCGGACTTTTGGATAACCGGCGATACACAGGGCGAATTTAAGGGTTCGCCTGATTGGCCGCTGGAAGGCAATGTGTTTGTGAAAAATGTGGTAAGCACTATATATCGCATTCGCAATCACCCCAGTCTGCTGGTTTGGACAGGTGGTAACGAAGGGCATGCGCGTAAGGAACTTTACGATGTAATGCGTGATAATATCATCAACCTTGATGGCACGCGTCCATATATTCCAAGCTCATCGGGCTTTGCAAAACTACCGGCAGGATGGAAAGGCTCATGGCCAGATGACCAGGCTTCCGGCGTTTACAGCGGCGGCCCTTACAGTTGGCAGGATCCTAAAGTTTATTACAAAAAGGCTGATTTTGGGGGCGACTGGGTGTTCAAAGATGAAACAGGCCTGCCATCTCAACCTCCTTATACAACACTTGCCAAAACAATCCCCAACCTGGTTTGGGACACAAAACTGCCCTTTCCGCTTAATGATAGCTGGGGTTACCACGACGCAGCAACCGGGGCAGCACAATACGATAACTATATCCAGGAGATGGTGAAGCGATATGGGCAGCCGTCAACTATGGAGAACTTTTCGGATAAAATGCAATTGATGAACGCGGTAGGATACCAGGGTATTTTTGAAGCGGCCGGGCATAAGTTAACAGAGACCGGCGGTGTAATGCTGTGGAAGCTGAACGCTGCGCTCCCGAGCGTTGTTTGGCAGATATACGACTGGTACCTTGAGCCCAACGCCGGTTATTATGCTATGCAGAATGCAGTAGAGCCATTACATATCCAGTTTAACCAAAACGATTCTACCGCCGCAGTAATAAACCGTATGCACCACGCTACTGGGGTTTTAAGTGCTAAGGCCGAACTCTATAACATCGACAGCAAACGTTTAAACGCATTCACCATTAATCATATCGGTTTTGCCGACGAAGGTACTCAGGAAGTCATCCAGCTAAAGGAGGCATTAAAGGATGCAAGGGGTGTAAGTTTTGTGGTGCTGAACTTAACGGATGCCGCGGGTAAAACCGTATCGCATAATGTTTACTGGATGGCGCCGGACAACAATTTAACCGACCTGAACAACATGCCGCGAACCCGGGTTGATGTAAAAGTATTAAAAGCTGAAAAAGGCGCCTCCGAACATAAATGGACGATACAGCTGGCTAATAATACCGATAAAATTGCCTTTTTTGTCCGGCCGCAATTGATGAAAAACGGCGAAGAGGTAATGCCAAGCTACTGGACCGCAAATTACTTCACCCTTGCTCCGCGTGAGCGTATCACGGTATCGGTCAGTGCGCCGGTTGCAAAGCTCGGTGGCGTACAGCCAAACGTTTTGGTGGAAGGCTGGAATCTGGACAAACAATGGGTTGGCCTCGGAGTTAAATAAAGGCTGATAAGGTTAGAAAGGGTAGAGCAGCGTAGCCGACAGGTTGCAAAATCATCTAAACAATACCCGCAAAATCTGCTTATAAATTTCAATGAGCAAAGCTGATATTCTCATCATAGGTGCGGGTGCAACAGGCCTGATGGCTGCACATGTATTAAGCAGCGCAGGAAAGAAAGTAGCTGTATTGGAGGCCCGTAACCGCTGCGGCGGACGCATCCATACGCTGCATAATCAATTGTTTTCTAAGAATGCTGAACTTGGCGCCGAGTTTATTCATGGCGATTTACCGGTAACGCTGAATTTGTTAAAAGAAGCTGATATCGAATACCAGTCCGCTGTCGAACAAATGATGCGTTACCGTGATGGAAAATTTACAGAAGACAGCGGCTTTGAAGATTGGGATAAGGTAGTTGATAAACTCGCCCGGCTTAAAAAAGACATAAGCATTCAGGATTTCCTGGACAGGGAATTTCCCACGGGAGAATTTGATGAATTGCGGGCATCGGTGATCGGTTTTGTATCTGGCTATGACACTGCCGACCCGGCGAGAGCCAGTTCATTCGCTTTGCGCGATGAATGGCAAGGCGAAGATTTTGAAGCGCAGCATCGTGTAAAAGGCGGGTACGGCAAAATGATTAAGCACCTGGAAGACATGAGCAGACGGGCAGGAGCCAAGATATATCTGAACGCCGTGGTGAAGGAGGTATCATGGCAGCCCGGTAATGTAAGGGTCGCGACTGATGACGGGGCGCTTTATGAAGCCAGCCAATTGCTGGCCGCAATGCCACTGGGCGTTTTGCAGGCCAACAAAAATGAACGGGGGGCGGTTACTTTTTCTCCCGCGATTCCTGGCTATAGCAGTGCCTTAAAGCAAATGGGTTTTGGTTCCATATTAAAGATCCTGCTTGAATTTAGTGCGCCATTTTGGGAAGATGGGGAAACCGCAAAACGTGTGGGCGCCAACCTTAAGGACATGGGTTTTATATTATCCGGGGAAATTATCCCCACCTGGTGGACACAATCGCCGCAACAAAGTCCGGTTTTAACCGGCTGGCTTGGCGGATTACCTGCCGCAAAACAAAAAGATACGCCGCCGGAGGAAATATTACAGCTATGCCTGCAATCAATTGCAAACATTTTTAAATTGTCTCGGGATGAATTGAAAAATAAACTGATTGCGTTTGAGGTAGCCAACTGGACCGCCGACCCGTTCACACGGGGCTCATACGCCTATGATACTGTTGACGCCGCGGGCGCAAGAAAAATTTTAAGTGAGCCTGTTGATAACACGATCTTCTTCGCAGGGGAATATTTATACGAAGGGCCTGCCATGGGCACGGTAGAAGCGGCCCTGACCAGTGGGCTCAATACAGCGAAAAAAATAATCAGCCTGGCATAACGGTGTGATTAAGCCGATACCGGCTTTATAGCGTTTGAATCATAGGTATTTTAACGTTGATGAAACTGAATTTTCAACTATTACGACGGCCTTACATCCTGACCTCAGCCCGATGACTCAAGACTTAGTCAACAGCTTGTATTGCTTTTAATAGCGTTTCGTCGCCAACGTTCATAGCCTCAAAATAAGCATTATCGCCCCATTTAAACCGGGCGGCCGATGCTTTCAGCATAGCTTTTATGGCTGATTTTGAGTCCAGCGCTTCCTGCGGATTTACTTCTTTTATAGTCTGCGATGCATAAAGCATAAACTTACGGAAATCATCATCACTTACTTCATACTTCTTTATAAAATCATCTGACGAACTGAAGGAATTCAACACAGGTTGTAAGGTATCTATGGTGTAGGCGGTGAAAAGCTGCTGGTCGCTTAGGTCTTCCAAAAGATAAGTTTCACCGGTCGTATCGGCGGGTACAAAAACATCAGGCATAATACCGCCGCCGCTGAACACTTTACGGCCGCTGGCGGTATGGTAAGGCGATGGCTTTTTAAAGATGCTGTCGTTAAGATTGCTTTGGGCCGAAAATAACTCGCCTTTGCGCATCCGCTCGGCTATTTCGTTGTGATAGCTTTCGATACCGCCCTTATATGATTTTTGAATGGACCGCCCCGATGGTGTGTAATACCTTGCGATAGTTAAATTTACGGCTGAACCATCGCCGAAGGCAAACTGCTGCTGCACCAATCCTTTGCCAAATGAGCGCCGCCCAACAATAACCGCCCGGTCTAAATCCTGCAGGGCTCCCGCTAATATCTCGCTGGCCGAAGCAGAATACTCATCTATCATAACGGCAACTTTACCAGTCTGAAACGAGCCTGAATCTGTGGCAAAATAATCCCGTCGTTCTTCGTGTGCTCCCTGCGTATAAACTATCAATTTGCCTTTGGTTAAAAATTCGTCGGCGAGGGCAGTAGCGGTATTCAGGTATCCGCCCCCGTTTCCGCGTAAATCGAGCACCAGCTTTTGTAATCCTTCGGTCTTAAGTTTTGCGATAGCCTCCCTGAAATCGGCATCTGTAGTAAGGCCAAATTTGCTGATTTTTATATAGCCTACCATCGGGCCTGCCATGTAAGCAGCATCTATAGTGCTGTTGGGCACATGGCCGCGTTTTAATGTAAACGATTTTTTGATGTAAGAGCCAGGCGGACTAACCGCAAGCACCATCGGCGAATTGTTTTGGCCGTGAAGTATTGTATTGACCTTTTTTACGGTCAAGTGTGTTCCCGAAAACTTTTTGCCGTCAACATCTATGATCCTGTCGCCAGAGACCAGGCCAGCTTTCGCGGCAGGTCCGCCGGGATAGATTTGTGTGATCACCATGGTGTCGCGCAGTAATTGGTATTCAATGCCAATCCCTGTAAAACCGCCGGATAATCCCTCATTAATTGATGTGGCTTTTTGTTCGGGCAGGTAAATTGAGTGCGGGTCGAGGTGCTGCAGCATATTGTTAACGGTAACGCCCTCAATACTGTCAACATTAATAGAATCTACATATCTCTGCTGCACCAGGTTAAGAACTTTGGATATTTTGTCATTTTCCTCCAGCGAAAAGCCAAGGCTTTGATTCATCAGGTTGCGGTTGCTGATGAAAACGCCAATAACAACACCCAGCGTTACCAATAGCGCCGTTCTGAAAATTATCCCTGCAGCTCGTTTCATTTATCGTATTAGTACAAAGTTAAGATTTTTAGTCGTAAAGTCCGGAAAGTCAGTAAAGTCCAAAAGATTGTTACAAACAGCTAAAACGATAAGCGCACTTAGTCAAAAAAACTCTTTACTGAGTTTCCGGATTAAAATCTCACATCTTTTCTCCAATTTTGTGCTAATGGAAAGAATCACTGAAAAGGAATCGCACTACAATCACCTGGAGCAAATGCCGGTTATGCAGATTCTTGAAAGTATAAACCGGGAGGACCAAAGTGTGCCGCTGGCCGTAGAAAAGGCGTTGCCGCAGATTGAGCGGCTGTCATCTGTTACAGCAGCAAAGATGAAGGAGGGCGGCCGGTTATTTTATATCGGCGCCGGCACGAGCGGCAGGCTGGGAGTGGTGGATGCTTCTGAATGCCCGCCCACGTTTGGCGTTCCGTTTGATTGGGTGGTAGGTATTATAGCCGGCGGTGACGGTGCTATTCGTAAAGCTGTTGAATTTGCTGAAGATGACACAGAACAGGCCTGGATCGACCTGCAGGAATATGATATCAACGAGAAGGACATTTTGGTAGGTATTGCAGCATCCGGCACTACGCCCTATGTGGTTGGCGGGTTAAAAAAAGCTAATGAAAACAATGTGCTAACGGGTTGTATAGTTTGTAATACGGGAAGCCCCATAGCTGCGGAGGCAAAATACCCGGTAGAAGTGGTTACCGGACCGGAATTTTTAACAGGCTCGACCCGGATGAAGGCCGGGACAGCACAAAAATTGGTGTTAAACATGCTGAGCACCAGTGTAATGATACAGCTGGGCCGGGTAAAGGGAAATAAGATGGTCGACATGTCGTTAACCAACAATAAGCTGGTGGACCGCGGTACGCGCATGGTGATGAACGAAACGGGCCTGGATGAAAAGGCTGCCAATGAGTTGTTGCTGAAACATGGCAGCGTCAGGAAAGCTGTTGATGCAATTTTAACGAAATAACTCCGTGAAAATTACCAAAGCGAGACTTTTACAAATAATGTTTTCCATAGTTCTTTTATTGTTAACAATGGCTGTTGTAGTTGCATGTTCACGCACGGGGGAACGAAGCAAACAAACGATATTTGCCGAATTTAAAAAAGGCAATAACATGGATGAGAAAGAATTTTGGAAAATAATAGATTATGCTTTTTATACCTCGGAGGGTAATACAAAAGCAGAGGGAGAAATAATAATTCAAAAACTATCGCAATATACGCCGGAGCAAATAGTGGATTTTGAGGTGATTTTGTGTAAAAAGATTATTGCAGCCGACGATTATAAAATTGTAGCTATCGATAAAATCATTGACGGTTCCGTCTCTGATGATACCTATTTATATTTCCGTTGCTGGTTAATCGGTTTGGGCCAAAAAACTTTTGAACAAACAATTAAGGATCCCGATTCATTAGCCGATGTTATTGAAAAAGGCGTTGTGCCGGATTTTGAAGATCTGTTATTTGTTTCTACAACGGCATATCAGAATAAAACGGGGAAAAAGAAGGAAGATGATACTTTCCCCCGGAATGTGGCCTTTGATAAAGGGTTGAACTATGATTTTGGAGGCCCCAAAACTAAGGGTAAAGATTGGAAAGAAAGCGAGTTGCCGGGTTTATACCCTAAACTTTGGAATAAGTTTAACTGAGAGAATATTTATGCACGAGATAGAACCATATTATAAATGGCGTGATGACTATGTGGCATCGGAGGATGAGTATTCGCCATTTTATGCTACGCAATACAGTGAGTTTGAATACGACAAACAAGTTTACAATTACCTGCTGCACCCGCAGTGGGACTCATTCGGGTCAAATACTTTATATATGAAAGTGCTGTTTGCCGATTATGACCGTGGCTATACCATCATAGAGTTTATCGGCGAATGGAACGATGCTATAAATAATGATATCATGATGTTAAAGCGTGAAATACTGGAGCTGATGATGGACAATGGCATCAATCATTTCATCCTGATAGGCGAGAATGTGTTGAATTTCCATTCATCCGACGATTGTTATTATGAGGAATGGTTCCAGGATGTTGAAGACGGCTGGATAGCAGGGATCAACTTCAGGGAGCATGTGATTGATGAATTTAAGCAAAACAATATTGACTATTACATTAATTTCGGCGGCGAACTTGACAACCTGGCCTGGCGTACACTTAAACCTTTACAGGTATTTAAAAAAGTTGAGGAACAACTGACAAAACGGCTGAATTAAGCGCAAGGGTACGAGAATTGATGTATTTGCGTTATAGGTGAGTATTTAGGATGCTGCGGGAATAAACCTTGAAAAAAATCTTATGTCTCATATCTTAAATTACATATCTACTAATTACATTTGAACAACAAATTTTAAAATAAAGAAATGGAAAATAATAAACCTGATTACGTTTATGACAACGTAATACAAATTAATGAAGCAGACACAACCCGTAAGTTTCTTGCTAACGTATTCTTGTGGATGTTCGTCGCGTTAGGGCTTTCTGCAGCGTTTGCTTACATTTTCGCAAACGATCACAGTCTGTTCAACATGTTAATAGATCAAAATACAGGGCGTAACACTGGGTTGGGAACTATTGTGATGTTCGCTCCGCTTGCCTTTGTTTTAATCATATCTTTCGGTTTCAACAGGCTGTCCTACGGCGTGTTAGCTTTGTTATACATAGCATTTTCGGTTATAATGGGCATTAGCCTCAGCTATCTTCTTTGGCTATTTACTGCAAGCTCAGTCCTTGGTGTTTTTTTAACCACCTCCGTTTTATTTGGGGTGATGGCTATAGCAGGATATACTACAAGACAAGATTTAACAAAATTTGGCTCGATACTCATCATGTTTTTAATAGGTATTATTATAGCTTCATTTGTTAACTATTTCTTGCATAGTACAGGTTTGGACATGATCATAAGCTATATCGGAGTTGCTGTATTTGTAGGCTTGACTGCTTACGACGTTCAGAAATTAAAACGTATTGGTCAGGGGTTAGAGTACGGCGATGCATCTGCTTCAAAGATGGCGTTGATGGGTGGCCTAACACTATATCTTGACTTCATCAACCTTTTCATTTTCTTACTCCGTATTTTCGGCAGAAGGAAATAATCAGCATAAGTTTTACCATCAGCCGGTGAGAAGTCCCAATAATTTTTATTGGTGCTCTCACCGGCTTTTTTATTGGCCTTAATTATTTCGAACACACTTCCGCACATCGATGCTATAGCTATGTAAATAGTCAATCGTAGCAAGTCCATATTCACGACTAAAAACCCGCGGCTTCAGGCTTTCTTTCTTATCCTATGGCAACTTCTCCCTATTGCATGTAACCGCATTTATACTCATCTTTGTGCTGCTTATGGAGAAAGACGGAGGGATTAGACCCTGCGATGTCTTAGCAACCTGTGCTTACAAGGTGCTACATTCTACCCGGCGGCCAAATGGCCCCTGGAAAGATAAGCGAAAGTCAAACTAACACCGGACTTTTCGAGATAAGCATTAATTTTTTGATTTCACTGATTATTTGATTTCACTGATTCTTCCATCAAAACTCAATGTAATCATTAAAATCAGCGCAATCACCTGATTCAACAAAATGGATATTAGAAAAGAACTAGAAAAACGCATACTGGTTATTGACGGAGCAATGGGCACCATGATTCAGCGTTACCAGCTGAAGGAGGCCGACTTCCGCGGTGAGCGTTTCCGTAACCACCCTACAGACCTGCAGGGTAATAACGACTTGCTAAATATTACACGGCCGGATATTATCAAGGCGATCCATGCCGAATACCTGGACGCAGGTGCGGATATCATTGAAACAAACACGTTTAGCACGCAGCGCATCTCGCTGGCTGATTACCAGATGGAAGACTTGGCCTATGAGCTAAGTTACGAAGGCGCCCGTATCGCCCGGGAAGTTGCTGATGAATATAATGCCAGGACACCTCATAAACCGCGCTTTGTGGCTGGTGCAATCGGCCCGACTAACCGTACGGCTTCATTATCGCCTGACGTTAACGACCCGGGTTACCGTGCCGTTACATTTGACGACCTCGCTGAAGCCTATTACGACCAGGTTCGCGGATTGGTTGATGGCGGCGCCGACCTGCTGATTGTTGAAACTATTTTCGATACCTTAAACGCTAAGGCAGCGCTGTTTGCGATCGACCGTTATCAAAAAGAAAGCAAGCAGGCAGGTAAAGATTTCGCACCTTTCAGAGGTGAGGGCGCTATTATGATCTCGGGCACCATTACGGATGCTTCGGGCCGTACACTATCCGGACAAACAGTTGAAGCGTTCTGGAACTCTGTTCGTCATGCTAATTTATTATCAGTTGGTTTGAACTGTGCTTTAGGAGCTAAGGAAATGCGCCCGCATATTGAAGAACTTTCTGTAAAGGCTGATGTTTTTATTTCGGCTTATCCGAATGCCGGTTTGCCAAATGAGTTCGGCCAATATGACGAAACTGCGCACGAGACGGCCCACCAGGTTGACGATTTTATGAAGGCCGGGCTCGTAAACATTGTAGGGGGCTGCTGCGGTACCACGCCTGAGCATATTAAATGTATTGCTGAAAGGGCTGCTAAATATCCACCACGGTTAATCCCGCAGGTAGAGCCATATATGCGGCTAAGCGGCCTCGAAGCCGTAACCATAACGCCTGAAAGCATTTTTGTGAATGTGGGTGAGCGCACTAACATTACGGGTTCGCCCAAGTTCAGCAAGCTTATATTGGCTGAAAACTATGAGGAAGCTCTTACCGTTGCCCGTCAGCAGGTTGAGGGTGGCGCCCAGGTGATCGATATCAACATGGATGAAGGCATGATCGATTCAGAAGCGGTGATGGTAAAGTTTTTGAATCTTGTAGCTTCTGAACCGGATATTGCCAAACTGCCGATAATGATCGATTCTTCCAAATGGACAGTTATCGAGGCGGGTCTGAAATGTATACAGGGCAAGGGCATCGTAAACTCTATCTCGCTTAAAGAGGGCGAGGAGAAGTTTAAAGAGCAGGCCCATAAAATATTAAGCTATGGTGCGGCTACGGTAGTGATGGCTTTTGATGAAACCGGCCAGGCCGATTCATTGCAGCGCCGGATTGAAATATGCAAACGCTCGTATGATATTTTGGTAAATGAGGTCGGTTTTCCGCCGCAGGATATCATCTTCGACCCAAACATTCTAACCGTTGCAACGGGTTTGGAAGAACATAACAATTACGCAGTAGATTTTATTGAGGCTACGCGCTGGATTAAGCAAAACCTGCCTTTGGCCAAGGTGAGCGGTGGTGTAAGTAACATCTCGTTCTCTTTCCGTGGCAATAACGTAGTGCGTGAGGCTATGCACTCGGCGTTTCTGTATCACGCTATTAAAGCAGGTATGGATATGGGTATTGTAAACGCTGGTATGCTGGAAGTTTACGAAGAAATACCAAAAGACCTGCTCGAAATGGTGGAAGACGTGTTGTTGAACCGCCGTCCCGACGCTACTGAAAGGCTGGTTGAGTTTGCCGAAACCATTAAGAGCAAAGGCAAAACTATCGAGAAGGATGAGGAATGGCGACGCGGTACCGTGCAGCAACGCTTGTCGCATGCATTGGTAAAAGGCATTATTGAATACCTTGATGATGACGTGGAAGAGGCGAGGCAGCAATATGCTCGTCCGCTGGAAGTGATAGAAGGCCCGCTAATGGATGGTATGAACATAGTGGGCGACCTGTTTGGCGCCGGTAAGATGTTTTTGCCGCAGGTGGTTAAATCAGCCCGTGTAATGAAAAAAGCCGTGGCTTACCTGCTGCCATTCATTGAAGAGGAAAAGAAATTATTACCTGCCGGTGAGGAAGGTGCATCGAGCAGTGCAGGCAAAGTACTGATGGCTACGGTTAAAGGAGACGTACACGACATCGGCAAGAATATAGTGGGCGTTGTACTGGCCTGTAACAACTTCGAAGTGATTGATCTCGGAGTGATGGTGCCGGCGCAGCGAATAATCGAAGAAGCCAAAAAGCAGAATGTAGACATTATTGGCTTGAGCGGGCTGATTACCCCATCGCTCGACGAAATGGTGCACTTTGCCAAAGAGATGGAACGCGAAGGATTTACCATACCATTGATCATCGGCGGGGCTACCACTTCGCGCATTCATGCCGCTGTTAAGGTTGCGCCAAATTATTCCGGGGCGGCTATACATGTGCTCGATGCATCGCGCAGTGTAACCGTTTGCAGCAGCCTGATGAATAAAGAGACGAGGGAAGGTTATATACAGGGAATAAAGGACGAATATGCCAAGGCCCGTGAAGCGCATTTGAATAAGCGCTCGGACAAGCGTTTCGTAACTATTGAGGAAGCGCGTAAGGGAGGCTTCCAGATCAGTCTTGACGGCGATGTTGCTGTAAAGCCATCTTTTACGGGAACAAAAGTTATTGATGATTTCCCGCTGGAAGAACTGCTGCCCTATATCGACTGGACACCGTTTTTCCATACATGGGAACTGCGTGGCAGCTATCCTAAGATATTTGATGATAAATTTGTGGGCGATGAAGCCAAAAAGCTTTTCGGCGATGCACAAAAGCTGCTTAAAAAAATTATTGACGGGAAGTTATTGAAAGCGTCGGGTGTTATCGGCTTCTGGCCGGCGAATAGTGTAGGGGACGATATTGAGCTATACACTGATGAAAGCCGCAAAACCGTACTCACCAAAATCCATACCTTACGCCAGCAGGCTGAAAAGGTGAAAGGTGAACCGTATTATGCTTTGTCAGATTTCATCGCAACTAAAGAAAGCGAAGTGCCGGATTACTTCGGAGGGTTTGCGGTTACTGCTGGTTTGGGCTGCGATGCGCTGGTGGCAAAGTTCGAAAAAGATTATGATGACTATAACAGCATCATGACCAAAGCTCTTGCCGACCGTCTCGCAGAAGCTTTTGCGGAAAAAATGCATGAGCTGGTCCGTAAAAAATATTGGGGCTATGCCAACGGCGAGCAGCTAAGCAACGAGGAGCTGATCAAGGAGGAATACCAGGGTATTCGTCCTGCGCCAGGATATCCGGCTTGTCCTGACCATACGGAAAAAACTACGCTGTTTAACCTGCTAAAAGCCGAAGACAGTGTGGGTATGCATCTTACGGAAAGCCTGGCGATGACACCGGCTGCTTCGGTGAGCGGTTTTTATTTCGCCCATCCGCAAGCAAGGTATTTTGGCTTGGGTAAGATAAGTAAGGATCAGGTGGAAGATTACGCAAAGCGTAAAGGCATGGCACTCGAGGAAGCTGAAAGATGGCTGGGGCCTAACCTGAACTATTGAAACGATAAACTATAGAGCTTTGTCATTGCGAGCGAGGAACGAGCGCGGCAATCTCGTCCCTATGCTGACAAATATGCACAACGAATAGGCATGGCGACGAGGTTGCTTCGTTCCTCGCAATGACAAAATTGATTTTAGGTACAGAAGATTTGTCAACTCTTTGAAAGTGGACAAATCTAAACTTCACGATTAAGTAACGAGATATTCATCCTGGACAGGATTGCAAATGAAGATTACAGAACATATAGCTAACGCAAACGGCAAAACACTTTTCTCTTTCGAACTTATTCCGCCATTAAAAGGCCACAGCATCCAGGGCATTTATGATGCCATTGACCCCTTGATGGAGTTTAAACCACCCTTTATTGATGTAACGTCGTTGCGCGAGGATTTTATTTATAAGCAGCACGAAAACGGTTTGCTGGAAAAGTTAAGCTACCGCAAGCGCCCCGGCACCATCGCCATCTGCGCAGCCATAATGAATAAATACAAGGTAGATACTGTACCCCACTTGTTATGCGGAGGATTCACTAAAGACGAAACTGAAAACGGCCTTATTGATCTTGAGTTTTTAGGCATCGAGAACGTACTGGTGTTGCGAGGTGACGCTCGTTTGGGGGACGCCTCATTTGTTCCTACACCTAACGGTCATTGCTACGCTACCGACTTATTGCAGCAGGTAGTAAATATGAACAATGGCATTTACCTGCATGACAACAGTGGCGACAACCTGAAAACCAATTTTTGCATCGGTGTAGCCGGTTACCCTGAAAAGCATTTTGAGGCGCCAAGCCTGAAGTCGGACTTTAAGTACCTGAAACAAAAGGTTGACATGGGCGCGAGTTTTATAGTTACACAAATGTTTTTCGACAACCAGAAATACTTTGATTTTGTAAACACTTGCCGCGCTAACGGCATCAACGTGCCTATTATACCCGGACTAAAGCCTATCACCAATTCTAAACAACTGGTAAGCCTGGCCAAAACGTTCCATATCGATATGCCCGATGATCTGTGCGATGCGATTACAAGCTGTAAGGATGAGAAACATGTTAAGGAGGCAGGCATCGAGTGGATGATAAACCAGTGCAGGGAGCTGATGGCTTTTGGCGTTCCGGTGCTTCATTTCTATACCATGAGCAACGCCGGGCCCACTAAAAAAATTGCCGAAGCAATATTTTAATATTTCGGAAACGGCAGGCAGCCAATTCAGATAACCGTACGTACATGGTTGTAAAAAAGCGTCTTGCAAAATCCCGGCTTATCTCCAATAATTGAAGCTGAATGCAGCCTTGATGAACTCCTGCCGTTACGCCGGGCGCAGCAGAATCCTCCAGGTGAGCTGATTGCCGCGGCTGTCCAATGGTCGCAATTAGTTTGGGCAGAAGCCGAGCGGCAAGGAGCTATGCCTTTAAGCCACGAACAGTTAGAACATGGTTTCAATCTTGCCCGGAACTCTGTATTTGTATGCGGCGTTCATCGCAGCGGCACCACGCTGGTCAGGAATTTATTAGATGCCCATCCCCGGCTCGCGGTACTGCCATCAGAAGGGACTTATTATACCAACCTGGAGCGCAAACTAAGATCGGCGCCTGTAGCTTATCAGGTTGCATTTTTAGGCATGGAGTGGCTTCGTCGCTTGGCTAATCCTATCAATCAGCCGCCATATTGGTTGTTGGGGCGCAGTAGTATTGAAAATTCGCGTTATGTTGATTTTGCCAGATATTTAATGGCCTGGTGGGATAATGTGGCTTCTGATTCAGACACCCAATGGCCACATACCGCTATTTTGCTCGCTTACGCTTCATGTTTTAATGGCAATGCAGAATTATGGGTAGATAAGACACCCACCAATGAACACTTCCTCGAACGGATCCGGGAGGAAATGCCCAATGCCAAAATCATACTCCCGGTACGCAACCCAATAGCTGTTCTCGCCTCCCGCAAAAAAATGGAACCGGGTTTGAATTTGCGCAAGGCATTGCGTGATTTGAGGAGATCTTTTAAGGTCGCTATTGAACAATTAGCGGCAGATGACGCGGGATTTCTCCTGGTTCGTTATGAAGAACTCAGCGAAACGCCGGAGACTGTGATACGGCAATTGGTGTCGTTTCTCGAAATTGAATATTCTGATATTTTGAACATCCCAACTGTCGCCGGTATGCCGGCGGGCGCCAACAGTTCCTTCAAACAAGATACCGGGCCAGGTCAAGTCCTCAAACAAAGTGAGCATAAGCGAAGCGCAGAACTGAGTAAAAAGGAATTGGCACTTTTGTCAGCCGCCGTTGGTAAACTTTCTGACAAGCTGGGTTATCCATTGCCGAAGATTGGTTTTTTGCGAAGAGTTTATTTGAGGTTGAGGTACAGGCTTTGGTATTGAACAGCCAAGTTTGCTACAGCGGTTGTGCAGACACAGCCACAAGTGAAAATAAAAAAGCCGGCCATGTTTCCACAGCCGGCGGTACATTTCTATGGTTTATCGTCCATCGCCTATGCACTCAAAAATTACCAAACCTTCGTTCTATCTTCCGGTTTCTTGTACATTTTATCGCCCGGCTTAACATTAAATGCTTTATACCATGCATCGATATTGGTTATCGGGGCATTGGTGCGGTATTGCTCCGGTGAGTGCGGGTCGGTCAGGATGCGCTGTGCGGCGGCTTCGGGGCGTTGTGAACTTCTCCAAACCTGTGCCCATGAAAGGAAGAAACGCTGGTCGGGTGTAAAGCCGTCAATTTTTTGGTTGGAATGACCTTCTTTGGTCTTCTTAAACGCTGCATAAGCTACGTTCAAGCCGCCTAAATCTGCAAGGTTCTCGCCAAGCGTAAGCTTGCCGTTCACGTGGATGGTGTCTACAACGGTAAATTTATTGTATTGATTAACTACCTGGTCTGCACGCGACTTAAATTTGTCAGCATCATCTTTTGTCCACCAGTCGCGCAAGGTACCGTCGGCGTCATACTGGCGGCCCTGGTCGTCAAAACCGTGCGTCATTTCGTGTCCGATTACCGAGCCGATACCGCCATAATTTACCGCATCATCCGCATTGAAGTCGAAGAATGGGAACTGCAATATCCCTGCGGGGAACACGATCTCGTTATTGGTGGGACTATAATAAGCATTAACAGTCGGCGGACTCATGCCCCAGCGGGTTTTATCAACCGGTTTACCCAGCTGACTTACATTGTAATTGTAACGCCATTCAGAAATCCGGCGAAGATTGCCGGCATAATCATTTCGGTCTATTTCCAGTCCGTCGTAGTTTTGCCACTTATCAGGATAACCGATCTTAACCGTAAATGCCGCCAATTTCTTAAGCGCCCGTGCTTTGGTTTCGGCGCTCATCCAGCTAAGGCCCTGTATGCGTTCGCCAAGAGTCTCTTTCAGGTTATTCACCAGCTTTACCATGTATTCCTTTGCTGCCGGTTTAAAATACTTCTCTACGTAAATCTGGCCCAGTAACTCGCCAAGGCTGCCGTCTACCAGGTTTGCCGCACGCTCGTCGCGCGGCGCTTGTACCTTTTGGCCGCTCAGGGCGCTGCTGAATGCAAAGCTTGCTTTTTCGAACGGCGAGCTTAGCGAAGATGCCGAGCCTTTCAATACGTTCCAGGTAAGATAGGTTTTCCAGTCATCTACCGGTGTTGAAGCCAGCAACGCATCGGTTGCTTTATAAAAAGCAGGATTAGATACCAGAATCGTATCCTGTCCTTTAACTTCCATCAGCGGAAGTAACTCATCCCACTTTAAATGCGGAGTAAGCGACTGGAAATCTTTTACGGCAAACTTATTATAAGTTTTGTTGGGGTCGCGCATGGCAACGCGGCTCAGCTGGGCTTTCGCAAAAGCAGTTTCAATGTTGAAAATAGTTTCCGCATTTTTAGCCGCATCAGCATCACTGGTACCGGTAAGCTTAAATAAAGTTACAATATAGTTTTTGTAAGCAGCCTGGATCTTTTTAGTCCGCTCGTCGTTTTTCAGGTAATTATCCCTGTCGGGCAAGCTGGTGCCGCCCTGGCCAAAGTTTAGTATATTAACGGTGGGATGCTTGGAATCCTGCCCGACCCCAAAACCAAACAGCGGGCTGCCTATTCCATGGGTGCGCTCGTAAATGGCTTCGTTCACCACGCCGTCAAGATTATTTATTTTTGAAACGCGCTCCAAATCCGGCTTGATCGGGTCATAGCCGCGCTTTTCAATAGCCACGCTATCTATGCCGCTGGCGTATAGGTCGCCTACGCGCTGTTTCAGGCTGCCTTTTGGCTGGCCCGGCGTTTTGCTTACATCAGTGAGGATGCTTTTAAGCCTGTCGGTGTTTTCCTGGTGCAATATGCCGAAGCTTCCCCAGCGGGTTTCTTTCGCGGGGATCGGGTTGTTTTTAACCCATGCGCCGTTGGCATATTCAAAAAAATCATCGCCCGGCTTGGCAGACGGGTCCATATTGGCCGGGTCGATATACTTTTTAAGGTTAAGGGATACATTGGGAGTTTTCGGCTTGTCCTTGCCGTTTTGCGCGAAGGCGCCTGCTGAAAGGCATAGTAAGCCCATCAGCATGAAATTTTTGGTATTAAACATCATCATCAGTTACTTAAAAACTAAAGTTAATAAATTACAGTGCAAGGGTGCAAGTAGATGGGGTATTAAGGGTTAGCGGTTAAACCACTTTACCAGGAAAGAGGAGCGTGCTCTTTTAAGCATTTCGAGCAAAAAACGGTGCAGATGCAATGTTCTGATGTCCATATGCTATTAAACTTTGCAATTGTAAAAATATTGTGGCGGAGGGAAGGAAGTCTATAATCCATGGACGATGGACCATAGAAATGGAGGAAAAAGGTACAAAAGCCGAAGATTGTTGTACATCCTGTATGAATCATCTGCAAAAACCATGGCCGATGGTCTATCGGCCATGGACTTTCTCAAAAAACCATGAACCATGAACTAAAAAAGTTAAATTTGCAGGCTTATGAGTACTTCCAAAACATACCTGCCAAAAGATATTGAAGACAAGTGGTACAGCTACTGGCTCGAACATGATTTCTTTAAATCGGTGCCTGATGAACGCGAGCCTTATACCGTTGTAATTCCTCCGCCAAACGTTACCGGTGTGCTGCACATGGGCCACATGCTGAACAATACCATACAGGATGTTTTAGTGCGCCGCGCCCGTATGAAAGGTAAAAATGCATGCTGGGTTCCCGGTACCGACCATGCCAGTATTGCCACGGAAGCAAAGGTGGTCAACATGCTTAAAGAGCGCCGCATCAGTAAAAAAGACCTTACGCGCGATGAGTTTTTAAAATATGCCTGGGAATGGAAGGAAAAATACGGCGGCATCATCCTCGATCAGCTTAAAAAGCTGGGTGCATCGTGCGATTGGGAACGTACCCGGTTTACCATGGAGGAAGGACTTTCTGAAGCTGTTATCGATACTTTTATCCACCTATATAAAAAAGGCTGGATATATCGCGGCATACGTATGGTTAACTGGGATCCGCAAGGGAAGACCGCAGTATCTGACGAGGAAGTAAACCGTAAAGAAGTAAACCAGAAATTATACTACATCAGGTATAACCTGGCTGATGGATCAGGCTATGTAACTATTGCTACTACCCGTCCGGAAACGATCATGGCAGATACCGCTGTTTGTATTAACCCGAATGACGAACGTTATACCCACCTGCATGGGAAAAAGGTATTAATCCCTTTGATTAACCGCGAGGTTCCTATCATATTGGATGACTATGTAACAATGGATTTTGGTACCGGCTGCCTGAAGGTTACCCCTGCGCATGATTTGAATGACTACCAGCTTGGGCAGAAACATCACCTGCCGGTTATCGATATCTTGAACGATGACGGTACTTTAAATGAAAACGCACAAATACTTGTTGGCGAAGACCGCTTTGCTGCCCGTAAAAAAATTGCGGTTTTGCTGGAAGCTGATGGTTACCTGGAGAAAATAGAAGAATATAAATCGCAGGTAGGTTTTTCAGAGCGTACCGATGCGGTTATCGAGCCAAAGCTATCGATGCAGTGGTTTTGTAAAATGGATGAGATGGCTAAGCCTGCGCTGGATTATGTGCTAAAGGGCGAGATAAAGCTTATCCCGGATAAGTTTGTGAATACTTACAGGCACTGGATGGAGAATGTGCACGACTGGACGATAAGCCGCCAGCTTTGGTGGGGACAGCAAATACCGGCCTGGTACTTACCTGATGGTGAATATGTTATTGCCAAAACAGTTGAAGAAGCGCTGAAATTAGCAAAAGAAAAAACTCAGAACCTGGGACTGACGGCTACGGACTTAACTCAAGACCCTGACGTTGTTGATACCTGGTTCTCATCATGGCTGTGGCCAATATCAGTTTTCGACGGATTTAAGGATCCTAATAATGCGGATATAAACTATTATTATCCAACAAACGACCTGGTAACTGCACCGGAGATACTTTTCTTTTGGGTAGCCAGGATGATTATGGCCGGGCATGAGTTTAGGGGAGAAGCGCCGTTTAAGAATGTGTACCTTACAGGTATCGTACGCGACAAGCTCGGCCGTAAGATGTCGAAGTCATTAGGCAACTCACCCGATCCACTGGAGCTGATAGAAAAATACGGCGCCGATGGCGTTAGGGTGGGGATGTTGCTGTGCTCGCCTGCCGGTAACGACCTGATGTTCGACGAAAGCTATTGTGAGCAGGGTCGTAACTTTGCCAACAAGATATGGAACGCATTTAAACTGGTAAAAGGTTGGGAAGCCGACGAAAGCATTGCGCCTAAAAATGCCATTGCTATTGAATGGTTCGAAAGCAGGTTTAACCAGTCGCTTGCCGAGATAGAAAGTAACTTTGCGCAATTCCGCTTGTCGGAGGCGTTGATGAGCACTTACAAACTGGTATGGGACGATTTCTGCGCATGGTACCTCGAGATGGTGAAACCCGCTTATCAGCAAGGCGTTGAAAAGCAGCGCGTAGATACGGAAACATTTAAAGCCACCATTTCATTCTTCGAAAATATCCTGAAGATATTGCATCCGTTTATGCCGTTCCTTACCGAGGAGCTGTGGCACGACGAACTTTTTGGCGAGCGCCCCGAACTGGATTGTTGCATAGTTGCCCAATTACCGGAAGTTGGGAAAATAAATACACGCCTGTTGGCGGATGTTGAATTGGTAAAACAAGTAATCGCTAATGTCAGGAATATTCGTAATGCAAAACAGATTGCGCCAAAGGAAAAACTGAACCTGTCGGCTAAAGTAAATTCTGAGGTATCTTACAAATATTACGAGTTAATTATAACTAAACTCGCTAACATCGGCACATTTAATTTTATTGTTGAAAAGCCGGCGGGTGCAGCAGGCTTTATGGTCTCAACAGATGAGTTTTACGTGCCTTTGGAGCTAAATACCGACCCGGTTGAAGAGTGCGCCAGGCTGCAAAAAGAGAAAGTTTATTTAACCGGATTTTTAAATTCTGTTAACTCTAAGTTAGGTAACGAGCGCTTTATGGCGAATGCGAAACCTGAAATTATTGAAGTAGAGTTAAAAAAGAAGGCCGACACAGAAGCCAAGCTAAAGATACTGGAAGAAAGCCTGGCAGCTTTGGCTTGCTAATTGTATAACTGTCTGTGATAAATTATGGTGAGCAGGGGGCTTAGAATTTTCTACACCTCCTTGCTATTATTGATTTTTATAATCAACTTTAACAGATAGTGCATTTAAATGAGCAAGGACGCGGGCTTTTTTAATTTTTCCTTATCCAATATACTTTCAGATGAACAGTCGGCCCTTGATCAGGCCCGCATCCGTTTGTTATATTACGGTTTCTTTATCCTGCTCGTAACGGTATCCGGCTTGTTCTTTAGCGTATATCTTCAGCATTTGCCATTGCTTTCAATTACGTCAGCAATTACACTTGGCGCCATCATCGTTTTATATAAATACCTTACTTACCGGCCCGACTGGCGTGGCGTGTCACATGCGCTGCTCGCAATAGCGACATTAATTAACCTGAGCAACGTTTTTATAATAATCCAGAAGGTTGATATCATTGCCATACAGGTTATATTGCTGGCAGTTTTGTTCAGCTATTATATGCTGGGCCAGCGCTGGGGGCTGTTTTATTCGTTAATTAACATTATCCCTGTACTGGCATTTTATGTGATAACCTATAACCAGGCCTATTTTATCTCGCTAAAGCCTGAAGAGCTTGACCAATCGACAGTTATCATCAGTATGTTTGCCAACTTCATCATTATAATTTATATACACAGTCATTTCTACAGTGCATTTATAAAAAACATAAAGGAGCTTAGGCAAACCAGCGAAGACCAGGCGATATTAAACAGCAAGCTTGAACTTGCAATTGAAAAGGCTGAAAAATCATCGCAGGTGAAGTCTGAATTTTTAGCGACAATGTCGCATGAAATAAGAACGCCTTTAAATGCCATAGTCGGCATGAGTAACCTGATGATCATGGCTAACCCGCGGCCTGATCAGAAAGAAAACCTGAATGTTTTAAAATCATCGGCAAACAACCTGCAGTCGATTGTAAATGACGTGCTTGATTTTAATAAAATAGAGGCTGGCAAGGTAATGTTCGAGTCGATCAAGTTTAACCTTGACGATCTTTTAGAAAATCTTTGTACTTCCCAAAAAGCAAAAGCCGAAGCCAAGGGCCTTAATTTTACTTTAAAAGTTGACCCTATGCTGAAAGGGCGGGTGCTTTACGGCGACCCAACACGGTTAAACCAGGTGCTGTTTAACCTGGTGAGCAACGCTATCAAGTTCACCCGCCAGGGTAATGTGTATGTAAAGGCATTTTGTTATGAAGACCGCAATAACAAGTTACGAATTACTTTTACGGTAAAGGATACGGGTATCGGTATAGATAAAGATAACCTGCAAAGTATTTTCGAGCCATTTACACAGGAATCTATTACTACAACGCGGCAGTATGGCGGCACTGGCATGGGCCTTGCCATAGTAAAGCGGTTGCTTGAGCTGCAGGGCTTGCAGATGCATGTTTCCAGCAAACTGGGGGAGGGCTCTGAGTTCTCGTTCAATATGGAATTCCCCGTATCAGAAGCCAGTATCAACGAAATTGGCGAGAATCATCCATTATTGCATAACGCCGGAGCTTTAAGCAGTCTGCGTGTTTTAATTGCTGAAGATAATCCTGTAAATGTGCTGCTGATGAAAAAGCTGCTTTCTAAATGGAAAATAGTACCAACTATTGCCGAAAATGGAGAGAAAGCAATTGAAACCTTTAAAAATGGCGATTTTGATATCATATTAATGGACCTGCAGATGCCCGTGATGAATGGTTTCGATGCCGCTATGGAGATACGTAAGCTGCCTGATGCCGGCAAGGCAAACGTGCCTATAATAGCGCTTACGGCTGCTGCACTGCTTGATATTGAAGAACAGGTGCTGAATGCGGGCATGAATGATTATGTATCAAAACCATTTAAGCCCGAGCAACTGATGGAAAAAATTCAAACTCTGATTTTTGCCGGAAGTAATCAAATTGTAGCGTAACCCGGCAGATCTTCAATAAAACGGTACTGGCTTTTCTCAAAATCGATATTACAGTAATAATGTTGCAGTCCGTTGGTAACAGCCAGTAGTTTCACTTTATGTACCATGTTGTACCGCGCTACCTGGTCGAAAGTTTTCTGATCAATAGTGACTGAGGGGGCTTTGCATTCAATCAACAGAATTTTTTCCCCTAAAGAATTGTAAACGATAATGTCTGTCCGTTTGGCCATCCCATGCAGCCGGTGCCCGCCTTCCAGCTTAATAAGTGTCTTTGGATATTTTTTTTGATTGATAAGATATTGTACAAAATGCTGCCTTACCCATTCCTCAGGCGTGATGATGATATTTCGTTTACGGATAATGTCAAAAAGAGATAGCTGCCCGTTATGGTCACTTATCTTAAAGGGATAGGGCGGAAGGTTAAGCGGCAGCAGCAAATCCATTTGCGAAGGTGTGGATTTTAGGAGTGATATGCAAGCTGTTGAGAATAGTAACAGTATGAACTCATGTTTCAAGGTGACCGCTATTCCGGTCTGCTACTGCCACTCCTACCTGCACTATTCAGCAAAAATTCATTACTTTGTCCCTGAAATGACAGCTCAGGATATCTTAAAGGATTTAAAGAACAGGAAATACAAACCCGTGTACATGCTGCACGGTGAGGAACCTTATTTTATCGACCTGATAAGCGATTTTGTGGAGCGGAAGCTGCTGCCTGAAGCCGAAAGAGGCTTTAACCAAACTGTGTTATACGGCAAGGATACCGACGTGATGACTGTGTTGAACGCCTCCAAACGATATCCCATGATGGCAGACTACCAGGTGGTATTGGTAAAAGAGGCGCAGGATATGAAGTGGGGCAGTGATGATGCCGATAAAAAAGGAATGAACCCGCTGCTAAGCTACCTTGAAAATCCGTTGCCAAGTACCATTTTAGTGTTTTGTTACAAATACGGCAAATTCGATAAACGAAAAAAAACCTATAAAGCCATTGAAAAGAGCGGACTTATTTTTGAATCGGCTGCTTTGTACGACAGTAAGATACCTGCATGGATAGAAGGTTTTATTACTGAAAAAGGTTATAAGATTAATCCGCAGGCCAGCATGATGCTCTCCGAGTATTTAGGCAATGACCTTTCCAAAATATCCAACGAGCTGGAAAAACTGATGCTGAATATCCAGGCCGGGCAGGAAATTACCTTAAAGCATATCCATGATAACATCGGAATTAGTAAGGAATATAACGTATTTGAGCTGCAAACAGCGCTTAGCCGCAGAGATGCATTTAAGGCCAACCAGATAATCAACTATTTTGAAGCTAATCCCAAAGCTAACCCTTTGGTGCTGGTTTTAGGGAACTTGTTCTCTTTTTTCAGCAAAGTGCTTACCTACCATTATGTTAAGGATAAATCGCCTCAAAATGTGGCCCGCGAGATAGGCATCAGCCCCTATTTTGTAAAGGATTATGAGCAGGCCGCCCGCAGTTTCAATTATGCCAAAACCATGCAGATCATCAGCTACCTGCGCGAATGCGATTTAAAAAGTAAAGGCGTGGATTCGAACACTGATAACGGCGGGTTGATGAAAGAGCTGGTGTTCAAGATTTTGCATTAATAACAATCTTACAGCGCAGACTAATATTACCTGCGTACCTGCCTTGTAATTGATCCTTGTTTTAATGAATCCTGTCGCGGGAACACAAATGTTGTGTCTCTGAAGTGATTTTGTAATTTTATTTCAATCAAAACCGATCTCTATGGAAAGCCTGACGAAGCAAGTTAAAATTCTGAAGACCTATGCAGCCGTGCTTACACTGGTTGTATTGGCGCTCGTAGTTTATGTTTTTACGCTTAACGGCGGCCATTTCAAAGAAATTACTGCCGAGCGCATTAATATTGTTGAAAAGGACGGTACGTTAAAAATGGTGATCAGCAACAGTGAACGGCAGCACCCGGGCCGCATGGACAATAAAGATCTGCCAAAGCGCAGCCGTCCGCCTGGTATCATATTTTTTAACGACGAAGGTGATGAAGACGGAGGCCTGGTATATGACGGCAATAAAAATGGCGCCAGCATGGTGTATTCTTTCGACCAATACAAAAACGATCAGATAATGCAACTGAGGTATGAGCAGGAAAAACAGGGCGATAAGTTATACCGGAGCTACGGCCTGAATATTTGGGACAGGGACGATTTTGGCTTAACCAGGTAATTGACTTATTACGATTCATTGCAGCACCTGCATGACACAGCAGCGCTTAATGCCGGTATCAAAAAACTAAAGGCTGCCGGCCACACCCATCAGCGATTTTTTGCAGGGATGAATGACAAAGGCGAAGTAGGGCTGTTTTTGAATGACGCCACAGGGAAACCCAGGCTCAACATCTACATAAATAAACACAATCAGCCGGTTATTGAGACGCTGGATGAGAATGGGAAGGTTGTTAGCACCAAATAACAATACAGAGAAAGCTTACGGAACTTTGATAAACTCCGTAAGCTTCATTTTATTAACTTTTTGCCTCAAATCTGTCGGCAACAATGCTTACCTGGTCGCCGGGCTTGTCAGGCATCATAAAATGAACCCTGATTTTGCCGCTTTTTCCCTCAATGGTCATGATGGCTTTCCGGTCGCCTTCGCGGTTAGTCATTACGGCGTCAATAACTGACTTTCCTTTTTTAAACGGCGTTTTCCAATTGCATTTGTAAGAGGTTACCTTACCGGTCATTTTTTGCTGACCATCTACTGAAATACCGATAGTGGCCTGGCTTATCTCAATCACAACTTTTTCGTTAAATGATTTTGTAAGCTTGCCTTTGGCGTCAACATGATCAGTTTTCGACGAGGTTATCACAACGGTTTTGCCGCATTGGCCGAAAACCGCTGTTACGAGTGCAAGCAATATGGCCAGACCGATAATAATCGTTCTCATCAGTTTCAATGCTTAGGCTTTTTCAACAAATTTGTCTATCGCCACTTTTATCCTGTCGCCTGGCTCATCCTCCAGCTCAAATAATAGTGTAACCTTACCGTCTTTGCCTTCAATAGTGATGGTCATTTTCTTGTCCTGCCCATCATGGTCTGCCACAGCTTTAATTACCGATTTACCCTCCTTAAACGGAAGGCTCCAGTTACAGGTATTCGAAGTAATGTTGGCGGTAATTTTATGCTCGCCGTTTACAGCAATATTTACCGCTGACTTGTCTATCGCAATTTCCGCGGTTTCGTCGTCGGTCCTGGTGATTGCGCCCGACTCATCTATATGATTGGTATGGGACGAATTGAGCACAATTGTTTTATCGCATTGTGCAAATGTTACCGCACTGATCCCGATCAGCAGCGATAGTGTTAAAATGATTTTTTTCATGTGAATTGTTTTGATTATTATTTTATGGGTTATTTTTTATTATCGGTTTTCTCTCCCTTCAGCAAGTTCGATATGCCTTCGCACATTTTCCTGATGCGCTGGTATGAGGCGTAGGAATTTTTCTTCTTGTCGAATTCTACTTCCAGTTCGCCGGGGGACTCTTTAATATGAAATTCGGTGTTGTCTTTAAGCCTGGTAATTACATTAAAGTAGTCGCGAGCGGACCTGAATAAATCGGTAGGCTTGATACTGTGATTGATATAGTCCTGCACTCTTCCGGTATAATTTTCGTCAAATTTTGCAGACAGTGCATAAGTGTCGTCCGTGTCTGTTACCGAAATGGAGAGATTATCGTTATTGTGCTGAAATTTCATCCAGCCTACAAAAATGCTCAACGAAGCGAGGCAGAGTAGTGCTAAAAAGAAGCTTGCTTTCATTTGTTTAATATTTTGACATGATTGATATTTTGCCTGTGTGGGTATTCCTTATGAGAATGCTTTTTATTGTAATATGTTACAAAGATATATGCTTAATACAGTAATATGCAATACATAGTTCTGTAAATAATTTAATATTTTATTAAATACTTGATAATGAGTTAAATAATTTGATGTCGTAAAAATTTTAAAGAAACTTTTCAGCACGATTCTTGTATTGATCCTGCTGAAAGCAAGGTTTGAGAGCCTATGAAGGTTGCTTTCCGTTGGTTTACAATTACACCCGGTGCGGTAAAATCAAACTAAACTTAGAAATATCGCGTACAATATTGATAATTGCCGGCCTGGCAGTTTTTCCTCAGGCTGCGGTTACACCTCAACCATAACTTATTTAATGATTGTTGAAGAAAAGCATCTTTCGGATGCTACCCTTTTTATTGATTTTGACCTGGAAAATGACCATGAATTGCTTGATATTGTCGGGCTTGCTTCTGCTATAACAAACTCCCCCTTTATAACTATAGCGCTTCAGCACGACGGCATATTACATCTGAAGGTGAGAAGAGGTATTGATGTTGAGCAGGTAGAGGCTTATTCAAGCTTATGTGCTCACGCACTGAATCAGCCGGGCCTAACGGTAGTAGCGGATACCTTTAAGGATAAGCTTTATGGTAATAATCTGAACGTATGCGGCGGGCCGGGTATTCGTTTTTTTGCGGGCATGCCGCTAATAACCGCTGCAGGCATACCGGTTGGCGTTTTAGGCGTTTATGACGTGATTCCTAAAATTCTTGATGAACACCAGGCGCTTGTGCTTAAAATTCTGGCTGGGCAGGCTATTAAAATAATCGAATTAAAGGCAGGTGCAGAGATTTTACGGACTAAGCAAAAAGAATTGGAAGAACAGAGACAATTTAATACAGATGCTTCAATAAGGCTGCGCTCTTTTTTTGAAAGCTCTACAAACTTTCACGTTCTGCTGGGTAAAAGCGGCGAAGTAATCGACTTTAATAAAACGGCTGTCGGCTTTATCCGTACTGTGCACAAAGCAGTGCTAGTGCGCGATGACCAGTTTATAAAATACCTGCATCCGGCCTTTGTAAGTACTTTTTTAAAGCGCTATAACGAGGCGCTTGAGGGAAAGAAATCATTCGAGGAAGGCTCAACATATTATGAAGATATGGGTACAATCTGGTGGGAGGCTGCATTTGAGGCTGCCCGGAATAACGACGACGAGATTATTGGCGTATCCTACCTCATCCGTAATGTAACGGAGAGAAAATTAAAAGAGCAAAAAATAATCGAGCAAAATAAATCATTATTAAAGATAGCCCATATCCAGGCGCATGAATTTCGCGCTCCGTTAACTTCAATTATGGGCTTGATGGGACTGATAAAGGACGCAGATTACAACGCCCCGCGCGAATACCTGGAAATGCTGGGCGAGGCTGTTTATGCGCTGGACGATAAAATAAAATCGATAGTAGCGGATATTGATAACATGGTTGTAAGTCCGTTTGTATCGCACTACGATTGATAAACAACCCCGGGGCCTTGAATTAAAATAACAAAGGCGACCCGTAAAGATCGCCTTTGGCATTATCAACTATTTGTGAGCGTGGCTTAGACAGTTGACGGACTCCTGATAATACCTATCAGGAATGAAATAATGGCTATAATTAATAAAGCGTGAATTAAACCTCCGGCAGAGTATGCAAATACTCCTATCGCCCATCCTATAATCAGGATAACTGCGATAATGTACAATAGTGATCTCATAGTTGTTTATGTTTTATAAGTATAATGTATTAACTAATGCTATAAAATCGTGCCAAAAGATTATTGACTGTGTAAGAAATAATATTCCGGACGAAATTTTGGCGTTTTGTTCAGAAAAAGAAACAGCCAGCGGCAGATATTGGACTATATACCATTACAGCCTCAATTGGACGATTTAATATCCGGAACAAATGAGGATTAAAGGATGATGCAGGCCCTGGAGATTTCCTCTCATTTGCCACACTCCATTTCCATTTTCGGCAATTTCATTACATTTGGCGAAACACTTTACACAATGAACTATTGGCTCGTAAAATCGGAACCGCATAAATACAGTTGGGAAAAATTTAACCAGGATGGCCGTACCTTTTGGGACGGTGTTCGCAATTACCAGGCGCGTAATAACCTGCGTGATATGCGCGAGGGCGACCTGGTTCTGTTTTATCACAGTAACGAAGGCAAAGAGGTTGTTGGCATAGCCAAAGTGGTCAAAGAAGCCTACCAGGATCCTACTACTACCGACCCGAACTGGGTGGTTGTAGATCTGGCGCCGCACGAAAGCCTGAAGACCCCGGTCACCCTTGAAACCATTAAAGCCGACCCGATGCTGCAAAACATTCATTTGGTACGGCAGGGCAGGCTTTCGGTTATGGGCCTTAAGCACGAAGAGTTCGACCGCATTGTGGAGTTGGGCAGCAAATAACCAGATGACGGATAGTTTACAAGGTGGTTTTTTAAGGCTTGCCCTGGTTACCGCTTTTTCATTTTATACAGCAGTTGCCTGCGCACAACCCGAATTTAAGGGCCTGGAAAACCTGCTGACCACGCCTAAATCATACATTGTTGGTCACACAAGCGTAGTTCCGGTCATTGACGGAGACATTAGCGATGCCACCTGGCAGCAAGCCCCGTGGACAGACGATTTTGCAGACATAGAAGGTGCGGACAAACCTGCCCCTCTGCTGCGCACTAATTTTAAAATGCTTTGGGACGATACCTGCCTGTATATAGCTGCGCAGGTTATGGAGCCCAATGTTTGGGGTACGCTTAAGCGGCATGACGATATTATTTTCATGGATAATGACGTGGAGCTGTTTATCAGCCCCACCGGCACTACACACCAGTACTTCGAGATAGAGTGCAATGCGCTCAATACCATCTTCGACCTTTACCTGCCAAAACCCTACCGCAACCTTGGCAACCCGCTAAGTACCTGGGATGCCAGGGGCATGCGCTCTGCTGTAAAAATTACAGGTACACTAAATAATCCTGCAGACAAAGATAAAGGCTGGACGATGGAGATGGCTATACCATTCAGCGCCTTAAATATTGGGGTTCGGCCCAGGCTACCCAAAGCGGGAACTGTTTGGCGGATGAATTTTTCGCGCGTGGAATGGGATACAAAGGCAGTGGATGGCAAATACGAAAAGCTAAAAGATAGCAATGGACATAACTTACCTGAGCATAACTGGGTATGGAGCCCGCAGGGTTTGATAAATATGCACTACCCCGAACGCTGGGGATACGTACAATTTGCAAAAGGCAGGGCCGCCGGTGAAGAGTTTGTACTGCCTTATGCCGAAAAACAGAAGAAGTATTTGTGGGCACTGTATTACCGGCAAAAACAATGGTTTGAAAGCCACGAACGCTATAAAACTGATCTGAAAGACCTTGAAATGCCCCGTGAAATTACCATTGATGGAAAGCCAAACGAACTGAAAATGGAAGCTACCCCTCACCAGTTTATAGGCTTTATAACCGATAAGGAAAATAACATCACGTACACCATTAATGATGAAGGGTTGGTGAGCATTTTAGGGTAATGGGAACGCAGATAATTATGCGTTTGCTTCTCCAAAAAACAAAGCTTTTAACTCCGTAGCATCGTCCGGCTTCATTTTGCCGGCTAATATAAGGCGCAACTGGCGGCGGCGCAATGCGCCATCATACAGTATCATATCTTCCGGAGTTTCGGGAATTAGTTCAGGAACGGGAATAGTGCGGTTATTTTGGTCGAGCGCTACGAAGGTGTAATAGGCTTCGTTGCTTTTGATGCGGCTGCCGGTAGGAATATTTTCAGCCCATACGTCTAACCTTACCTCAACCGACGTATTGAATGAGCGCGAAACTTTTGCCTCGATGGTGATCACATCGCCCAGTTTGATAGAATGCTTAAAGGAAACGTTATCCACCGATGCGGTTACTACAATGCGGTTACAATGCTTTTGGGCGGCAATGGCAGCGGCAATATCCATCCAGTGCAGCAGGCGGCCACCCATCAGGTTGTTCAATGTGTTGGTATCGTTGGGCAATACCAGTTCGTTCATTATAGTAAGCGATTCTTTTGGCGATTTTCCTTTCATGCGGCAAAGATACGGTTTGAGGTGAAAAGTCGGTAAAGTCCGGAAAGCCGGTAAAGACGAAAAGGAAATGCTTTTATAAATGGAAGAAAAATCCGGATAGAAACTTCGATAGCTCAAATCAGGCGATTTATCAACCCCTGGCAATTTTCTCCACAAATCAGAAATCGAATATCCGATATTCGAAATTCAGCCTAACTTTGTTATCTTCATTTAGGAAAAGTATAGACGATGCCTGATTTCTCTCACTTACACGTACACACGCAATTTTCACTGCTCGACGGTGCTGCCGATATCAGCAAACTGTATAAAAAAGCTGCTGCCGATGGTATGAAAGCCCTGGCTATTACCGACCATGGCAATATGTTTGGTGTGTTTAAGTTCGTGGCCGAAGCAGGCAAGCATAATGTGAAGCCGATTGTTGGCTGCGAGTTTTATGTGGTGGATGATCGCCATAAAAAGCAGTTTACCAAAGAGAATAAGGATAAGCGCTATCACCAATTGATGCTGGCAAAAAATCCGCAGGGATATAAGAACCTGGTGAAGCTATGCTCACTGGGCTATATGGAGGGCCTTTACAGCAAATGGCCCCGTATAGACAAGGAGCTTATCCTGAAATATCACGAAGGCCTGATTGCCACCACCTGCTGTTTGGGTGCCTCGGTGCCGCAGGCTATCCTTTACAAAGGCGAGGCAGAAGCCGAGGAAGAGTTTAAATGGTGGCTCGACCTGTTTGGCGAGGACTATTACATAGAAATGCAGCGCCACGACATCCCCGAGCAAAATACTGTGAATGCCGTGCTGATGAAGTTCGCGAAGAAATATAACGTTAAAGTGATCTGCTCGAACGACTCACACTATGTTGATCAGCAGGACTCGAATGCCCACGATATTTTGCTTTGCGTAAACACAGGCGACATGCAAAGCACGCCTATCGCTACCGATGAGGAAGGCGGTAAAGGTTATCGCTTCGGTTTCCCTAACGACCAGTTTTATTTTAAAACACAGGCCGAGATGGGTAAGCTGTTTCATGACATCCCTGAATCGCTGGATAATACCAATGAGATAGTAGATAAGGTGGAGGTGCTGAAACTGAAGCGCGACATCATGCTGCCCAACTACGTGATTCCGCCGGAATTTAAGATACATGGCGACAGCGTGCCTGATTCCGATGTGCTTAACCAATGGGAATACCTGAAGCACCTCACGTTTACAGGCGCCAAAGAGCGCTACATCGATATATCGCCCGAAGCAGAGGAACGCATCAACTTTGAGTTGTTCACCATTAAAACAATGGGTTTTGCCGGATACTTTCTGATCGTAGCCGACTTTATTAAGGCCGGTCGCGATATGGGCGTGTTCATTGGTCCGGGTCGCGGTTCGGCTGCCGGTTCGGTGGTGGCATATTGCATTGGTATCACTAATATCGACCCCATAAAATATAATCTGCTGTTTGAGAGGTTCCTGAACCCCGACCGTAAGTCGATGCCCGATATTGATACGGATTTTGATGATGCCGGTCGCCAGAAGGTTATCGATTACGTGGTAGATAAATACGGCAAAAATCAGGTAGCCCAGATTATTACCTATGGCTCAATGGCTGCCCGTACCAGTATACAGGACGTGGGCCGTGTGCTGGATATGCCACTGTCTGATGTTAACGGCTTAAAAAAGCTGGTACCCGAAACATTGGGTATTACCCTGCGACAAGCCATAGACCAGGTACCCGAACTGCAGGAAATATACAAAAGTAACGACCTGAAGGGCATTGTGCTTCGTGAGGCTGAAAAGCTGGAAGGCTCGGTGCGTAACACCGGCGTGCATGCTGCGGGGATCATTATCGCTCCGGATGATTTAACCAATATCGTCCCGGTTGCTACGGCAAAGGATTCCGACCTGCTGGTTACCCAGTATGACGGCCGTGTAATTGAGGATGCAGGCGTAATCAAGATGGACTTTTTGGGATTAAAGACCCTCACCATTTTGAAGGACGCCCTGCGCATGATCAAACAAAACCACGGCGTGGATATAGTTATTGATGACATCCCGCTTAATGATCAGAAAACATTCGAGCTTTACCAGCGTGGCGATACCAACGGTACGTTTCAGTTTGAAAGTGACGGTATGCAAATGTATCTGCGCGATCTGAAGCCGGATAAGTTTGAGGATTTGATTGCTATGAACGCCCTGTACCGCCCGGGCCCGATTGAGTACATACCCAACTTTATCGCCCGTAAACATGGCCGCGAGCCCATAACCTTCGATTTACCCGATATGGAGGAATACCTGGGCGAAACCTATGGTATTACCGTGTACCAGGAGCAGGTGATGCTTTTATCGCAGAAACTCGCTGGCTTCAGCAAGGGCGATGCCGACGTATTGCGTAAGGCGATGGGTAAGAAGCAGATTGAGGTATTGAACAAAATGGAAGCCCAGTTTATGGCCGGGGCCGAAGCTAAAGGGCACCCCAAAGATAAACTCACGAAGATATGGAATGACTGGAAGGCCTTTGCCCAGTATGCGTTCAATAAATCGCACTCTACCTGTTATGCTTTTGTGGCCTATCAAACGGCTTATCTTAAGGCGCATTATCCGTCGGAATACATGGCTGCGGTATTGAACAACCAGAACAGCATGGATAAGATCACCTTCTTTATGGAGGAATGCCGCCGCATGGGCGTGCAGGTGCTTGGCCCGTGCATCAATGAGAGTGATATGTCGTTCGCCGTGAACAGTAAGGGGCAGATACGCTTCGGTTTAACAGGTGTTAAGGGCGTGGGCGAGAAGGCCGTTGAAAGCATTATAGACGAGCGCAGGGAGCGCGGCCCATACCAAAACGTTTACGATTTTGCACAGCGAAGCAACACACGCAGCGTTAACCGCAAAGCATATGAAAACTTAGTTTACGGCGGCGGTTTTGATTGCTTTGGATTGAAGAGGTCGCAGTTTTTTGCAAAGACGGAAACGATGGCACTTACAGGCATAGAGCGCCTGATAAAATACGCCAACGATTATCAGAATACACAGAACAGCTCCCAATCATCGTTGTTTGGCGGTTCGGTAGCTTCGTATATCCCGGAGCCGCCAATGCCTGAAACTGAGGAATGGGCGTTGATTGAGCGTTTGAAGTATGAAAAAGAAGTTATCGGTATTTATTTGACCGGTCACCCGCTGGATAATTACAAAGTGGAGCTGGAACGTTTCTGCAACAGTACGATCAGTGATTTAAAGATGATGCAGAAGGCACGATCAGGCGAGGGTGGCGAAGAGATCATGACGGCCTTTGCCAACCTGCGCAAGCGGGGCGAAATTTGCATCGGCGGCCTTGTATCCAGCGTTCAGCATAAAATGACCAAGACCGGTAAGCCATTTGGAACCTTTGTTTTGGAGGATTATAACGAAACATACGAGTTTGCCCTGTTTGGCGATGACTATGTAAAATTCCGCAACATGTTGGTGGAAGGCTATTTTTTACACCTGCGGGGGATCATTGAAGAAAAGTTCCGTCAGAAAGACAACTGGGATATGAAGATCACGGTAATGAGCCTGCTATCCGAAATGCGCGACAAGCTTACCAAATCCATAACGGTAATACTTGATCTGCATACCTTAAGCTCACAGCTGCTGGATAACCTGGATACCATGCTGAAAGTTCACGGCGAAAAATATCAGAATAAAAACTGCTCCTTACGCTTCCAGGTGCGCGACAGGGAAGAAGCCATGCTGGTTGATCTGCCCTCAAAATCGTTCAAAGTAAACCCAAGCGACGATCTGATGGCGGAGATATTTAATATCACGAATGTGCAACCTGTACTGGCGTAAAATTGTATGTTTCGATTTATAGCATTAAATTTGTTAAAATAGCTATCATTATGAGCACAGAGACTATCAGGGAAAGATTACGTGAATATATAGGCTTTGCTGACGACAAAAAAGTACAAGCGATGTATACCATGGTTGAAGACGAGATTGTGCAAGAATTAGATTTATGGCAGGATAAAGATTTTCTTGAAGAGTTAAAAAGCCGCTTGGATGATATTGACAGCGGTATCGACGAAGGAATGACTTGGGATGAAGTTAAAACTAAAGCACGCAGCGAATTAGCAGCCAAACGATAATGTTGGATGTTAAAATCTCGAAAAGGGCCTACCAGGATTATTTTAAGGCCTTTGAATGGTATGAAGAACAAGAGCCGGGCTTAGGAGACAGTTTTGAATTTGCAATATTCAGAGAGATAAATTCGATAGCAAAGCATCCTCTGTTTTACCCAAGTAAAGCCTATGACACACGGGAAAAGAAAGTCCGCGGATTTCCTTTTATAATCATTTATAGAATATCTTCTTCCAAAAACCTGATACAGGTCGTGTCAATTTTCCACACCAAAAGGAATCCAAAGAGAAAATATTGAAGATTATTATCCTCAGGTTAAGGAGTGCGTCTACGCTCTGGAAACATGTGTATCTTGACCATTAATTCCCGCTGCTGCTGGCGCACGAGCAATGTCATTAAGTTAGGCTTTTAAGGAATAAAAATATCGAACATCGAATTTTGAATATCGGATAATGAAGGAAAAAACACTTCGGCGTTGGATAGTCGAAATTCATTATTCGATATTAACATCCCCACAAAACAAACGGACACGCTGTATTCATGACCGATAGCCTGCATCAGCATAATTAACAGAAAGGTGTCCGTCCGTCAAGGATAAAACATCCCCATAAAACAAACGGACACGCTGTATTCATGACCGATAGCCTGCATCAGCATAATTAACGGATAGGTGTCCGTTCGTCCGGGTATAACCCTGGCATAAAACAAACGGACACCTGGTAAGCTTGCCTGAGTTTCTCAGCCGAGTAAATACCTGGTTAACTACCAGTGTACACCTGCGGGGGATCATTGAAGAAAAGTTCCGTCAGAAAGACAACTGGGATATGAAGATCACGGTAATGAGCCTGCTATCCGAAATGCGCGACAAGCTTACCAAATCCATAACGGTAATACTTGATCTGCATACCTTAAGCTCACAGCTGCTGGATAACCTGGATACCATGCTGAAAGTTCACGGCGAAAAATATCAGAATAAAAACTGCTCCTTACGATTCCAGGTGCGCGACAGGGAAGAAGCCATGCTGGTTGATCTGCCCTCAAAATCGTTCAAAGTAAACCCAAGCGACGATCTGATGGCGGAGATATTTAAAATTACTAATGTGCAGCCGTTGTTGGTATAATATTTCATTATTTGAAATTTATTTAATTTTTTGAAATAAACCTTATCTTTGATTAATGATAATCATTATCAAGCGTACCATTATGGAGTTTGCTGCGCATCACCCAACCGCCGCCGCTCCGCTTAATAATTGGTACAACATTGCAAAAGATGCTGATTGGAGTAAGTTATCAGATATAAAAAAGAATTTTAACAATGTAGATTATGTCGGTAATGACCGTTACGTTTTCAATATAAAAGGGAATGATTTCAGGTTAGTAGCCATGATATTTTTCGACAAGCGTACATTGTACATACGGTTTGTGGGTACTCATGCCGAGTATGATAAGATTGATTGTTCTAAAATTTAAAATAAGGCAATGATTGGCAAAATAAGAAACGAAGCGCAATATAACCAGGTGTTATCGTTAATTGAAAAGATAATAGCTAATGCGACAGATAAAGGCGGGTTTAATTATTTGCCGGAAGACGAGAAAGAAGAACTGGCACAACTTAGCATTATAGCCGAAAAATACGAAGATGAGGTTTTAAAGATAATGCCATTGCCTTTAACCATTAGCGCTGTGGTTCAGCACAAAATCAAAGAAATGAACCTTACGCAAGCCAAGCTTGCAGATTTACTTGGTTTAGGTACTGCAAAATTATCTCAAATATTAAGTGGTAAGCGGGAGCCGGATGTAACCTTTTTAAAGGCCGTTCACAATAAGCTTGGCATAAGCGGAGATTTTTTGCTCGAAAATGCCTGAGTATTTTACTTTGATTAATACTTAAATATGACTACTCCCCGCTGCCGGCGCACGAGCAATGTCATTAAGTTAGGCTTTTAAGGAATAAAAATATCGGACATCGAATTTTGAATATCGGATAATGAAGGAAAAAACACTTCGGCGTTGGATATTCGAAATACATTATCCGATATTATTTCCCTTAACTTAATTACATTGGGCGCACGAGTGCCGCGTATGTCTTTATAGCTTTTCTTTTTCCATCCTCTTCCCAAACACCTCATCTCCCTTAAACCCATCCCTGGCAAACTTTTTATAGCAATCCTTTATATAAACCTCCACATCGTAATCTGTGGCTTTTTTAATGAACTTGTAGGTTGGGCGATATTTGGTAAGAAAGTTAGCCAGCGTGTCGCCTTTTAGCTGCGTGATGCGCGATACAGTGCCGCGGTTAAATTTCCGGTCGATGTATTGCTGCTGTTCATCACGTATCAGTATTTGACGGAACTTATATCCGGGCGTTCCTTTTTTGGTGAGGGCTCGTACCAGTAACAGCGGGTTGACGGATATCAGCTCGCCCGGCTGCCGGTTATAGGCATTTCCGGTAAAAGCATCCATTACTTTTGGGCCGGTGTAGTTAAATTGCCTGCCGTAAAACTCACGGTTGGCGATGGAATCTTTTTTGAATTCTTCTTCACGATGGGCATGCACCTTAACCTCTTCCAGGTTGATCGGGGCGGGCTGAAGCGCAATACGTATGGTGACCATGGCCCGGCTGACGATGCCCCTGTAGGTTTTGCAGGTTATGTGGCTAACGGTGATGCTGTCGCTCCCTCCGGTGTTGATACTGAAGCGCCCGTAACCATCGGTATAAGTGCGGTTGCTGCCCATAACAACCAGCGCATTCACTACAGGCAGTTTATCTTCAGCGTTAATAACCGTGCCCTTTAGCCGCTGTGCATAGCAATGGCCTGTTATCAGCATAAAAAAAAGGAAGAGGTATTTCATCAGCAACAGATTACCTCAAAAATAGGCTAACGGTTAAAAGGCGGTTAATTGTTTAACATCATTTAACAGATAGGTGTCCGTCCGTCCGGGTTAAAACATCCCCATAAAACAAACGGACACGCTGTATTCATGACTGATAGCCTGCATCAGCATAATTAACGGATAGGTGTCCGTTCGTCCGGGTATGACTTTGGCATAAAACAAACGGACACCCGGTAAGATTGCCTGAGTTTTTCAGCTGAGTAAATACTTGGTTAACTGCCAGTGATGTCTCAGGAAAATAAAGATTTACACCCACTTTTCCGGCTATTTACACCAATACAAATCAGGCTATTCCACAGGTAATTATCTCTGAGACTATTTTTTATTGTTTTATAACGATAGTATAAAAAATACTCCTTGCTTACCCACTTACTACTTAAATAATAAAGGACGGCTGTTGTTATTACCGGGAAGATTGGGGGATTAAATTATACTAACAAATTTAGCAAAATATATTGATAACCGCAAATTTTTTTTGAGATAATGCGTGTCCGTCCGTTTGGGGGGTAAGACACCTAACGGACACCGGACGCTTTTTAATGCTGCCCAAAAGCGTCCGGATGTTTTATTTACGTCCGTCCCCTAAAAAAAACGGACACCTAAGGGGCGATTACTGGCTTTCCCGGCTTTCCGGCTTCCCCAAAAAACATATCTTTGCGCTATTATGAGTAAATCAACCGACGAACTTTTTAAAAACGTTATATCCCACGCCAAGGAATACGGCTTTGTATTTCAATCCAGCGAAATTTATGATGGCTTAAGCGCTGTGTACGACTACGGGCAAAATGGCTCGGAGCTGAAAAATAACATCAAAACCTATTGGTGGAAAGCTATGGTGCAGATGCATGAGAACATCGTAGGGATTGATTCTGCCATATTTATGCACCCCACCATCTGGAAGGCAAGCGGCCACGTTGACGGTTTTAGCGACCCGATGATAGATAATAAAGACAGCAAGAAGCGCTACCGTGCCGACCAGCTGTTAGAAGATAAAATTGAGCGTTACAGCAAGGACGGCAAAACCGAAAAAGCCGAAAAGCTGCAATATGATATGGATGAGGCGCTGAAAGGCGAAAATCTGGCACGCCTGCGTGAACTGATCATCGAGCATGAAATTGCCGACCCTATCAGCGGCACACGTAACTGGACAGAAGTACGCCAGTTTAACCTGATGTTCAGCACGCAGATGGGCGCCATTGCCGACGAGGCCGATGTGGTTTACCTTCGCCCCGAAACTGCGCAGGGTATATTTGTAAATTACCTTAACGTGCAGAAGTCGGGCAGGATGAAGATACCTTTTGGTATTGCGCAGATCGGCAAGGCGTTCCGTAACGAGGTGATCGCCCGTCAGTTCATCATCCGCATGCGCGAATTTGAGCAGATGGAGATGCAGTACTTTGTACGTCCCGGCACACAGCGCGAGTGGTTTGACAAATGGAAAGAAACCCGTTTAAAGTGGCATCTTGCTTTGGGTACTGCCCCTGAAAAATACCGTTACCACGAACACACCAAGCTGGCGTTTTATGCCGACGCTGCTTATGATATCGAGTTCGAATTCCCTTTCGGTTTTAAAGAGGTGGAAGGTATTCACAGTCGTACAAATTATGATTTAAGCCAGCACCAGAAGTTCAGCAACAAAAAGATGCAGTATTTTGACCCTGAGGTTGACCCGGAAACAGGCAAGCCTTATGGCAACTATATCCCTTACGTTATAGAAACTTCGATAGGTTTGGACAGGATGTTCCTGCTGACCATGATCAACGCTTACGAAGAAGAAGACCTGAGCACCGAAGAAAAACAGGACAGCCGCGTGGTATTGCGCCTGCACCCTTGTTTAGCCCCGGTGAAGGCTGCTATCTTCCCGCTCATCAAGAAAGACGGTCTGCCAGAGAAAGCCCGCCAGATAATGGACAGGCTGAAGGTTGATTTTAACCTGCAATACGAGGAGAAGGACGCCATCGGTAAACGCTACCGCCGCCAGGATGCTATCGGTACGCCGTTCTGTATCACGGTTGACCACCAGACGCTGGAAGACGACACCGTAACCATCCGCTATCGCGATACGATGCAGCAGGAGCGCGTTGCCGTTGCCGATCTGGACAAGATCATTGGCGATAAGGTAAGCTGGAAGAACCTTTTATCCTAATAAATTTTGTCATTGCTGTAAGGTACGAAGCAACCTCTTCGTCATGCATAATTCGCCATGCATAGCTACGAGGTTGCCGTGATTGTTCGTCGCTCGCAACGACAAAAGTTTTTTATATTGACCTCGTGAAACCTTACGAAACCAAAATCGGCATCAAATCATGGGCGGAGGCAGACCGGCCGCGCGAGAAGCTGAGCGGGCAGGGCAGGCGTGCCTTAACCGATGCGGAGCTGATTGCCATTTTGATAGGCTCGGGTAACCGTGATGAAACGGCAGTAGAGCTGAGCAGGCGCATCCTGCATCATTACGGCAACGATTTGAACAGGCTGGGCAAGGCGTCCATTGCAGAGCTGTCAAACTTTAAGGGCATCGGCGAAGCAAAAGCCATCTCCATTATAGCCGCGCTCGAAATAGGCAGGCGCAGAAACGAAACGGAAAGCCAGCCACCCGAACACATCAGCGGCAGCAAAGACATTTACCTGGTGATGAAACGCCACTTCATCGACCTTAATCATGAGGAGTTCTGGATATTGCTCACCAACCAGGCTAACAAGGTGATTGCGAAAGAACTGGTAAGCCGGGGCGGTTTAACCGCAACCATAGCCGACCCAAAAGTGATCTTCGGTTTAGCCCTGCAGCACCAGGCGACAAGCATTTTCCTTATCCATAATCATCCTTCGGGCAATTTAAAGCCAAGTCACGAGGATATTTATCTGACCAAAAAACTGGCGGATGCGGCCCGCCTGCTGGATATAAAGGTTCCTGACCACATTATTATCACCGATAACGGATTTTACAGCCTGGCGGATAACAGCCATTTTTAGGAATCAGTAAAGGCCGGAAAGTCAGTAAAGTCGGAAAGATTTTTTGGTTCAAAATTGGAAACAAGATAACCCGGAAACCGTTATCTTTAAACCAAAAAACAAAAGCTATGATAACTCCAGACGACAAAATACCTGTTAACGATTCGGACGAAAGCGAAGCAGACGACCAGCAAAGCCAAAAGGACATTCATTCCAACGGTTTGGATGATTTTGCTGAAGATGAGATCGGTGAGGACAATGCAGACCCTGATAAGCTACGCCAGGCTTATGATGCCTCGGAATCATCCTACACGCTTGATTTCGGCGATGATGATGAATAGGTAAAAGCTTAAAGGCGAAACGTTAAAGGTTTTGCAGGGCGCTTTTATAAAGCCTTTTGCCTTTCACCTTTCGCCTTTCACCTAAATTGTGCCTTTAACCTTTCACCTTTCGCCTTTTTCTTTCCGCTTCAAATCCTATCTTTGCCGATTATCACTTTGCAATAATGAAAATCTCATATAATTGGCTCAAAGAATTTATTGAAACAGATAAAACTCCCGCAGAGCTATCGGCCATATTAACCGGCACCGGTTTAGAGGTGGAGAGCCTGGAAAAGGTGCAGGCCATTCCCGGCGGGCTGGAGGGACTGGTGATCGGCTACGTAAAAGAGCGGATTCAACATCCCAATGCAGACAGGTTAAGCGTTACCAGGGTAGATGTTGGCAGCGGCGAAGACCTGCAAATTGTTTGCGGTGCGCCCAATGTGGCAGCCGGGCAAAAGGTGGTGGTGGCTACCGTTGGTACTACCGTTCATCCTTCTGCAGGCGAACCTTTTAAAATCAATAAATCAAAAATAAGGGGCGAGGTGTCTGAAGGCATGATCTGCGCAGAGGACGAAATTGGCCTGGGTACTGATCATGGCGGTATTATGGTGCTGGATGCTGATGCCGAAGTGGGTTCGCTGGCTAAAGATTACTTTAAAATAAACGACGATTACCTTTACGAGATAGGCCTGACGCCAAATCGTGCCGATGCAGCTTCGCATTTGGGTACGGCAAGAGATATTGCGGCTTTCCTGAAAATCGGGGTAAAAAAACCGGATGTCTCTGCATTTAAGGTGGATGATACCAGCCGTACTGTAAAAGTGGTGGTTGAAAACGAAGCCGCGTGCCCGAGATATTCGGGAGTGACTATTTCGGGTGTGGAGGTTAAGGAATCGCCGAAATGGCTGAAGGAAAGGCTGGCGGTTATCGGCATACGGGCAATCAATAATATTGTGGATGCGACCAACTATGTGCTGCATGAGTTAGGCCAGCCCTTGCATGCTTTTGATGCAGACGCCATCAAGGGCGATACGGTTATCGTAAAAAACTATCCCGAAGGAACGATATTCAAAACGTTGGATGAAGTTGAACGCAAACTAAGTGCGGACGATTTGATGATAGGCAATGCAGAAGCGCCGATGTGTATTGCAGGTGTTTTCGGTGGAGCGGATTCTGGTGTTAAGGCATCTACCAAAAATATCTTCCTGGAAAGCGCCTATTTCAATGCAGTGTCAGTTCGCAAAACATCTAAGCGTCATGGCCTTAAAACCGACGCCTCGTTCCGTTTTGAGCGTGGTACCGATCCGGATATGACGGTATTTGCCTTGAAGCGTGCTGCTTTGCTGATACAAGAGATCGCAGGCGGAAAGATCTCATCCGAAATTTCGGATAGCTACCCTAACCCGGTAGCGCCTTTCGAAATTGAGGTGACCTATAAAAATATTCACCGGCTTATCGGTAAGGAGATTCCGCATGGCGAGATAAAGTCTATCCTAACCGCACTGGATATTCAGATAGTTGGTGAAACAGGCGAGGGATTATCCTTAAAAGTACCTCCTTACCGCGTGGATATAACCCGCGAGGTGGATGTGGTTGAAGAGATATTGCGCATTTACGGCTATAATAATATCGAAATACCTACCCAGATCAGGGCATCGCTCAATACATCTGTAAGGCCAGAGAAAGATACGGTACAAAACCTGATCTCGGATATATTGACCGCCAACGGTTTTAACGAAATCATGTCTAACTCGCTGACCAAGTCGGCCTATTCGTCTGACCAGGATAAGGCTGTAAAAATTCTGAACCCATTGAGCAGCGATTTGGATGTAATGCGCCAAACACTGATCTACTCGGGCCTGGAAGCCATCGCTTATAATCAGAACCGTAAGAATGCCGATTTAAAGTTGTATGAGTTCGGCAAGGTTTACAGCCTGAATGAGGATAAATATACCGAAACGCAAAGGTTTGCGATATTCCTCTCTGGTACTGATAAGCAGGAGCAATGGAACCAGAAAGCAAACCCGGTATCGTTCTACAACCTGAAAGCAATTGCTGACGGAATTATCAGCAGGCTGAATATTGGCGACCTTACGCTGGAAGAATCCACCTGCAGCAAGCTGGCCTGGGGAATGCAATATAAGCGAAACGGTAAGCAGCTGGTTAAGTTTGGCAAGATAAGCCCGGAAGCGTTGAAAAAGACCGGTGTAGACAAAGATGTTTTCTGTGCCGATTTCAATTTTGATATGATACTGGCAGCGGTGCGTAAAAATAAGATCGTTTACCAGGATGTATCCAAATACCCATCAGTAAAGCGCGACCTTTCCATGCTGATTGATAAGTCGGTAACGTTCGGCCAGCTCAAACAGATAGCCGAACGGACGGAACGTAAGCTATTGCAGGAAGTAAGCGTGTTCGACGTGTATGAAGGCGATAAACTGCCTGCAGGAAAAAAATCGTATGCCTTGAGCTTTACTTTGCAGGATAACGAAAAAACCCTGACCGATAAGGCTATTGACAGCATTATGCAAAAGCTGATTTACAATTTGCAGAAAGAAGCTGGCGCGGAAGTGAGAAGGTAGGCGGATAGAGATTAGTTAATCAGAGCTCAGTTAAAGCGGATTGGTAAAGGGTAAATCGGCTTTTGAATTTCATGATTGATTTAAAAAACTATATTTGTGGTTAATAATTAATTAATATTATCAAATAAAAACTAATCTCTGGTCTCTGACCTCTAATCACTAAATTTCAATGCCTTTAGCAGAGCAATTAAATTCAATTGTAGAAAGAACGGAGCGCTTAATTGAGCTTTGTGCTGCTTTGCAGGAGGAAAATGATTTGCTCAAGCTGGAAAATCAGTCGCTTTCGGTAGCCCTGGATGCGAGCCGTGACAAGACAAAAGTGCTGGACGAAAAGCTTCGCGCACTTAAAATGGCGAAGTCGTTTTCGGAAACAAATGAAAAAAGTCTTGACATAAAGCAAAAAATTAACGAATTTGTGCAGGAAATAGACAAGTGTATTGTATTATTGAAGAAATAATACAAAGTGAATAGCTCAAATGGGAGAAATCTCAATTAAAATAAATATTGCTGACAGAGTTTACCCGTTACGGGTGAACATGGAAGAAGAAGAAATAATACGGCGTGCGGCCCGGCTGATAAATGAACGGATAAAGGAGTACCAGGAGAATTATGCAGTCAGGGATAAACAGGATCTGCTTTCGATGTGTGTGCTGCATTACGCCACGTCATCATTAAAAGCGGAATCGAAAGGGGCGGTAGAAGATACAGAGGTGACCGAAAAGGTTTATCAGTTGGATCATTTACTGTCTGAATTTTTTTCAAAGCAATAAACGTTCTTTACATAATTCAAGAGCAATTAAGATTTAACCGCAGTTAAATTTTAAGTTTCACTATTATAAACTTAACGCTTCAATATGAACGGGCCACAGAGAGGCATGCGTTAATCGTACGGTTAACGGTAACCCAAGGCTCGTAATGGAATGAGGTTTTAAATACATGAAGCTTAGAGATTAGTTGCGGTTTTTTTATATATACCAATTACAGACATGAGTACATTAATATACGTTCTTTTGGGCGTTTTTATAGGCGGCCTGCCGGGATTCCTAATCGGCCGCTTTTTATTGAAAAAGTTATTTAAAGACCAGGAGGCAGCTGCCCAGAACAAAGTCAAAAAAATACTGAAGGATGCTGAAAACGATGCAGAGATTCTTAAAAAGAATAAATTGCTGGAAGCAAAGGAACGCTTTTTACAGCTGAAAGCGGAACACGAGCAATACATCAATGAAAAAAATAATGCTATTAACCAGCGTGAGAATGGCATTAAACAAAAAGAGCAATCACTTAACCAGCGGCTGGAAAATCAGAACCGCAAAGAGAACGAGCTGGACAACATCCGTAAAAACCTGGAGCGCCAGACGGAGTTGGTAGCGAAGAAGCAGGAAGAAGTGGAGTCGCTTAAAAATTCGCACGTTCAGCAACTGGAAACCATTGCAGGCCTGTCGGCTGAAGATGCCAAAAATCAGTTGGTTGACAACCTGCGCGAGGAAGCCCGCAGCAAAGCAATGGCCCAGATAAAAGATATTGTTGACGAGGCTAAGTTAACAGCTACCAAAGAGGCTAAGAAGATAGTAATCCAAACTATACAGCGTACTGCTACAGAAGCGGCTATCGAGAATACAGTGTCCATCTTTAACATAGAAAACGACGAAATTAAAGGCCGTATCATCGGTCGCGAGGGTCGTAACATCCGTGCACTGGAGGCGGCTACCGGCATCGAAATTATTGTGGATGACACGCCGGAAGCTATCATCTTATCGGGTTTTGACCCTGTCCGCAGGGAGATTGCCCGTTTGGCTATGCACCGCCTGGTGACGGACGGACGCATACACCCGGCCCGAATAGAAGAGGTAGTTGCCAAAACCAAAAAGCAGATAGAAGAAGAAATTGTAGAGATAGGTGAGCGTACTGTAATTGATTTAGGTATCAACGGCCTTCATCCGGAACTGATCCGTATGGTAGGCAGGATGCGTTACCGTTCATCTTACGGTCAAAACCTGTTACAGCACTCGCGCGAGGTTGCTAATTTCTGTGCTACCATGGCTGCAGAATTAGGCCTGAATGTGAAGCTGGCTAAACGGGCAGGCTTACTGCACGACATCGGTAAAGTTCCTGATGACAACCCTGAGCTGCCGCACGCTATTCTGGGTATGCAATTGGCTGAGAAATATAAAGAACATCCGGAAGTTTGCAACGCCATTGGCGCCCACCACGACGAAGTAGAAATGACCTCGATGCTTTCACCGATAATCCAGGTTTGCGACGCTATTTCAGGCGCCCGTCCGGGAGCACGCCGCGAGGTGGTTGAAAGCTATATCAAACGTTTGAAAGAATTGGAAGATCTGGCATTGTCATATCCTGGCGTTGAGAAGACATTTGCTATCCAGGCCGGTCGTGAACTGCGTGTTGTAGTAGAAAGCGAAAAGATCAGCGATGCACAATCAGAAGTTTTAGCCGCCGATATATCAAACCGCATACAAACAGAGATGACCTACCCCGGACAGATAAAAGTAACCGTAATACGGGAAACGAGGTCTGTTGCGTTTGCGAAGTAATAGACAAATAAATTTGTCATTGCGAGGAGGAACGACCAAGCAACCTCGTCCGTATACATGGTTCGCCATATATATCGACGAGGTTGCTTCGCTATCGCTCGTAATGACATGGTTTCTTAAATTTTTCTAAGTGAGCAAATCCTCCAGCAAAAAGCCAAAACAATCGCAACCCGCAGTGCCGCTAAGCCCGGTGGATGCGCTTTTTTCAAAATATTCAGAAAACTATCAAACTCAATCGCAAAAGACAATCCATTGGGTTTGTGTGGTGGTTATTATATTTAGCCTGCTTGGCATAAGCTGGGCGGCACCTTTTCCGCACCTGGAGTTCTTAAAGAACTATAATGGTTTCTTCAACTGGTCGTCATTCCTGATAGCCGCGCTTATCTATTATTATTACCGGTTAATGCCAACGTTATCTTTTGTAATGTTTGTAGTGCTGTTTGTATTTGCTTACGGCATTACAAAAATGGCAGACTGGCAAAATGCGGGTGGGCCGCCTTTGCTGATTGTCAGTGCGGTGCTGTTTATTGCTGCTGCCGTACTGCAATTTAGCAGTCTGAGGCTAAAAGGCAGAACAACGTCATTTGGCGATTGGCTGAAGTTTATGATCATATCCCCGCTTTGGGTACTGCATTTCGTGTTTAGGAAGAAAGCGAACTAATAGTCTGAAAAACTTTGTCATTGCGAGGAACGAAGGAGTCCCGTCGGAAACTATAGCGGACGATGCATGTCGAATAGTTTGCTTCGATCGTTCCGCGCTCGCAAAACGGCTTATAGATTCTTACCCAACTTGTCCAAAATATCCTGTGGCACCTTTTCCAAATCAAGCACAAGGAAACCATCCAGGCAGTCGGCAAATTTAGGATCGATATTAAAGCTGATGATTTTAGCATTCAGGCCGATATATTGGCGCAAAAGAACCGGAACCTTCAGGCTGCGTGTCTCCACTTCTGATATCAGGTTATCCAATCCCTTGAAACTATTTTCGCCCTGCATCAGGAGTTCAGTATCGATAGTGCCTAAATCGACCTTGAACTTTTTGCGCGGACGAATATATTGCGCCATCTCCTCGTCGAAGTGATTGCGGTTGATATAATCCACGATCAGCGATTTGGAGAAATTAGAGAACGAGTTGCTGATACTCACCGGGCCGATAAGGTAACGATATCGCGGATTGTCGATTAAATATTTCAATATGCCTTTCCAGAGCAGGAAAAGCGGCAGGGGTTTTTGCTGATACTCCTTGCGTATCCAACTACGGCCAAGCTCTATGCTCTTTTTTAACACCGGCGTAAACTGTGTCTTTATTTTGAACAGCTCAGAAATATAAAATCCTTTTTTACCAATGCTGTAAAATATTTCATCGCCCAAACCTATACGATAGGCGCCTACTACCATTTTTGCATCCATATCCCAGATAAACAGGTGGTGATAATATATATCGTATTCGTCAAGGTCGATGGATTTATTGGTGCCTTCCCCGATTTCCCTGAAGGTGATTTCGCGCAGTCTGCCTATTTCGCGAATAGTACATGGGATCTGCGTGGTTGGCGCTATAAACACCTCATAGTTCTTTTCAGTCCACACCAGGTAATCCTCACGCAGGTTAGCAACTTCTTTTTCAAGAATATCCGCTGCAATAGGGGGGGCGATTTCCGCGGGTTGTTTTTTTATTTTAAACAGGTTGCGCGGATTGAATATTTTCTTTTCATCTTCCAGGCCGGTACCCAGCGCATAAGTACGGGCGCGCAGGTAATTCAGCAGCTTGCCCGTGTTGGTGTAGTCAGGTATGTCCTGTATGTTAATTGGCTTCCCGATCCTCAGCTTTATAGTATGGCCATGTTTGTTAAATAACTCCGAGGGCAATTTAGCTGTACGCAGGGCGGGATGTATCAGGCTTAGCAGGTTAAATAGTAAGCCATTGTTGCCATGAAAATAAATCGGAACTACCGGTACTTTAGCTTTCGCTATAATTTTACCCACAACAGGGTGCCACATACGGTCGGTAACTTCTTTCTTTTCCACTTTATAGGTTGAAACTTCCCCCGCCGGAAAAATGCCGATAGGCGTACCATTAGCCAGGAGCTCCAATGTGTTTTTTAAACCACTGATGCTGGATGAGTGTTCAACATTTTCGAACGGATTTACTGCGATAAAATAGTCGGCAAGATTAGGTATTTTTTTAAGCAGAAAATTTGCCATCAGTTTGGCATCCGGCCTAACCATGCAAAGCATTTTTAACAATACCATCCCTTCAATACCGCCATAAGGATGATTGGCAATGGCTATAAAAGCCCCATCCTTCGGAATATGACGCAGGTCGCGCTCATCATAATCTACATCTATACCGCAGCCTTCCAGTATTGCGTCCACAAATTCAGGACCTACCTTGGGTTGAGCCTTGGCAAACAGGTTGTTCACCTGGTTTATTTTCATTAATTCCATCAATATAGCCGCCAGTCCGGGCATTTTAAGCTTGTCCAGCTTGGTTGCCTTGGCGAACTCTTCTGTGGTAATTACTTTCATAGATATAGACTAAATCGCTATAGCGGTAAATATGCTGTAAAATTAGTTAATTTAACGCTGATAATTCCTTAATGAAAACGAGCCTGAAAAATTACTCTTCAATAACCAAAAAAGAATGGAACGGTTTGGTGATACTGGTTGTGTTAATCGCAGTGGTATTAGCGGCTCCGTATGCATATCAGCTGTTTCATAAAGATACAATTATCGATTTGAAAGATTTTGACAAAGCAGCTGCCCGGCTAAGTAAAGCTGGCCCCGCTTCAGGCTTTGATCCTGACAAGGAAAGATTGAAACCCGGTGCCGGGCAGGTAACAAGGCGGAAATTGGCTCCCTTCAATCCCAATCAGCTTACTTCCATTCAATGGCAGCAATTAGGCCTTACCGCACAACAAGCAGGCATAATAGAGCATTACAAAGATAAGGGCGGAAGATTTTACACTTCCGCAGATTTGAAGAAGATTTACGGTATTGCAGATTCGGACTACAGGCGACTGGAACCTTATATAGTTATTCCCGGACACGAAAACAGAAAATTGAAGCCCGGGGAGGTAATTGAGCTTAATACAGCAGATACCGCAGCACTTACACGGTTAACAGGCGTCGGCCCAGCCACGGCGGTGTTAATAGCACGGTATCGCGGTCGTTTAGGCGGCTTTAACCGTAAGGAGCAATTGAAGGAGATTTACGGGATTGATTCGGCAAGGTACGAAGAGATTGAAAAATACGTTTCGGTAAACCCTGGTAAAATAAGGAAGATTTTTATCAATACTATTTCGTTCGACCAGCTAAGATTATTCCCTTATCTAAGCTATAAGCAGGTGAACGCCATTATAGAGTACCGCAAGCAGCATGGCAACTATGCATCAATAGCTGATATGAAAAACATTGTGCTGCTTGATGACAAGATTTTGCGTAAAATTGAACCCTATATAAGTTTCCAATGATAGCATCTCAAATTAAATCCGCCATCCGCGATATTCCTGATTTCCCCAAACCCGGAATTATTTTTAAAGACATAACGCCCATATTAAAAGATCCGGCTTTGTGCGGAAAAATTGTCGATTCCTTTGCCGAACACTTAAAAGGTACCCGTATTGATGCCATCGCAGGCATTGAAAGTCGCGGCTTTTTATTCGGCGTATCGCTGGCGACCAAGTTAGGTGTGCCGTTTGTGCCAGTGCGCAAGGCAGGTAAACTGCCATTCAGCATCAAACAAAAAGCTTATAAACTTGAATACGGCACAGCCACCATCGAGATGCATATTGATGCCTTCGAACCCGGTCAGCATATTTTGATTCATGATGACTTACTGGCAACCGGTGGCACGGCCCTTGCGGCAGCCGAGCTGATTCGGGAAATGGGCGGTGTTGTGGCTGGTTTTTCATTTGTTGTTGAATTAGGCTTTTTGAAAGGCAGAGAAAGGATAACTAGTGTTTGTGATAAGGTAGTGGCGCTGGCGGAGTATTGATACACAAAGCATCGCTTTTCTACGAGGAATGAAATTTGGATTTATGAAAAATTACTCTTCAAACCCACAATTTATACCGTATACCCAAAACGTCCCCTTTCGTGCCGTTCAAAATAAAACTGTTACCTGAATAATTGCGTTACTTTGCCGGAAACCAATTATGTATTCATGGAATCTTTACTAACCGATAGCCCAGCCGGCTTTAATCTTACCATTGATGATAACCAGAAAATGATAGGCCAGATGGCCCGCGATTTCGCCGAAAAACATATCCGCCCCCACGTGATGGAATGGGACGAAACACAGCATTTTCCTGTGGATTTATTTAAGCAGTTGGGCGAGCTGGGTATGATGAGTGTTTTCGTACCGGAAGAATACGGTGGTTCCGGCTTCGGTTATTTTGAATATGTTACTGTGATCAGTGAAATTGCGAGGGTTTGTGGTGCTATAGGTTTATCCGTTGCTGCGCATAACTCATTATGTACCGGTCATATCCTTGCTTTTGGTAACGAGCAGCAAAAGCAGCGGTGGCTGCCCAAATTGGCTACTGCCGAATGGATAGGAGCATGGGGCTTAACGGAAGCCAACACCGGATCTGACGCTATGGGCATGAACACCACAGCAATTTTAGATGGCGATTATTACATAGTAAACGGCTCAAAAAATTGGATAACGCACGGAAAATCAGGCAATGTGGCTGTAGTTATGGTCAGGACAGGGGAGAAGGGCGATTCAAAAGGCATATCAGCCTTAGTTATAGAAAAAGGCACACCAGGTTTTACCCACGGAAAAAAGGAAAACAAGCTGGGCATGCGTGCCTCTGAGACTACTGAGCTTATATTTGATAATTGCCGCGTGCCGAAAGAAAACCTGCTGGGGCTTGAAGGTGAGGGTTTTAAACAGGCGATGAAGGTTTTAGACGGTGGCCGCATCTCTATTGCAGCGCTGGCATTAGGTATCGCCAAAGGTGCGTTTGAAGCAGCGGTTGCTTATTCAAAAGAGCGTAAACAATTCGGGCAGGCCATAAGCAATTTCCAGGGGATATCATTTAAGCTTGCTGATATGGCTACTGAAATAGAAGCCGCAGAGCTATTAATTATGCAGGCTGCAGATTTGAAGAACAGGCGCCAGCCGGTCACCAAGCAGTCAGCTATGGCTAAATATTATGCTTCGGAAGTGGCGGTGCGAACTGCTACAGAAGCGGTACAGATATTCGGCGGCTATGGTTATACCAAAGATTTTCCGGTTGAAAAGTATTACCGTGACGCTAAGTTGTGCACAATAGGCGAGGGGACGTCGGAGATACAAAAGATTGTGATAAGCAGGGAAGTGCTGAAATAGTTGACTAAGCTAATTCAATTTGGATTGACGTGATCAAGACGGACGGAGTGCCCGTGATTAAAATTGTAATCAAAGATTTGCATTAACTATAAAATGCTTAACTTTAATTACACAATTAATCATCACATCTGCCAAAATTTACCGTCATGAAAAAAGCAATCGCTCAATCCAGCCCCCGCCGCGGCTTTCTGAAAAAGTTTGTAGCTGGCGCGGCCACCTTAGGCGCCGGCATATTTGCCAATCCTGCTATAGTTTCTGCTGCTGAAAAGCTAGCTTCGCCCGATGTATCGGAAGCCGATGAGTGGTTCAAAAAGGTAAAGGGCAAGCATAGAATAATGTTTGATGTAACTGAACCTCACGGCATATTTCCGTTTGCCTGGCCCAGGATATTTTTGGCAAGCAATGGCATAACCGGCTCATCGCCAGAGCAATGCGGTGTAGTAGTGGTTTTGCGGCATAGCGGCGCTGCCTATGCGATGAATAACCAGCTTTGGGAAAAATATAAATTTGGAGAATTTTTTAAAATTAATGATGCCGAAGGCAAGTCGCCCGCCATTCACAATCCATTCTGGGAACCTAAGCCAGGGACTTATAAGGCGCCGGGCGTCGGCGAAATACAGATTGGTATAAACGAATTGCAGGCCAGTGGCGTTATGTTTTGCGTGTGCGACATGGCTTTGACCGCACTGAGCGCAACATTTGCTCAAAAGCTAAATCAGGACGCAGCCGCAATTAAAAAGGAATGGCTCGACGGTTTGCTGCCGGGTGTTCAGCCGGTGCCATCGGGTGTTTGGGCGGTTGGGCGTGCGCAGGAGCATGGGTGTGCTTATTGTTTCGCAAGTTAAATCCCGGGCCTTAATGGTATGCGATTTATAAGTTGTTCAACCTGATTTCACTTAACCAACCAATTGAATATTTACACTTTTATATTCAAAAACAAATACTTACCTTTGCCCTCCCACGAAAGGAGGTATTTCAGAAACTATGATCATTATTAACGTAAAAGACGGCGAATCACTAGACAAAGCATTAAAACGCTTTAAAAAGAAATTCGAAAAAACCGGTGTGTTAAGAGAACTTCGCAGCCGCCAGGCGTTCGAGAAAAAGTCTGTAACCCGTCGTCACGTGGTTAAACATGCCATCTACAAACAAAGCATGAACTTAGAAACAGGCGCTTAATTCTGCAAAAGAATTTTTGTTTTTTCTAATCAAAATATTAAAACTATTTGTACATTCATAATTCGGATGTACAAGTAGTTTTTTATGTTTATAGACCGTTTTATCCGCTATATAAAATTCGAAAAGCGGTATTCTGCGCACACCGTATCGGCCTATCAATCAGACCTTGACCAGTTTATATCCTTTTTAAACAATCCCGATAATTTAACGCCCGCGCCGAACCCTGAAATAACGCATCCTTCGCAAATTACGCATCATCTGGTACGGAACTGGATGGTAGAATTGATGAACCGCAAGATTATTGCACGTTCTGTCAACCGTAAAATTGCCACCCTGCGCAAATACTTTAAATTTTTACTGCAGGAATGCATTATTGAAGTTAACCCGGCCTCTAAAATAACAACGCCTAAAATTCCAAAAAATCTGCCGGTTGTGGTTGAAGATGTTAAGCTGTCGCAATTGCTCGATGACAGCGATGTTTTTAGCAGCGATTTTAAGGGCGTACGCGACAAACTGGTGATCGAAATGCTATTCGGTACCGGTATGCGTCTATCGGAGCTGTTAGGCGTTAAGGACACAGATGTAAACCTTTATGAAGGTACTATAAAGGTGCTCGGGAAACGTAATAAAGAGCGAATTATACCGGTGAACAGCGAGTTGAAAATATTAATCGCTGAATACCAGCAATTAAAGAAAAAGCAGGATTTTTCCGGTAACAATTCCTTAACCTTAATCGTTACAGATAAAGGAGCCAATGCATATCCAAAGCTCATTTATCTGATTGTGCAGAAGTATCTATCCTACATATCAACCCAAAACAAAAAAAGCCCGCATGTGCTGCGGCATACCTTTGCTACCAGCCTGCTAAACCGCGGGGCAGATTTAAATGCCATTAAAGAGCTTCTGGGGCACGCTAACCTTAGTGCCACCCAGATCTATACACACAATTCAGTTGAAAGGTTAAAGTCTATTTACAAACAAGCCCATCCAAAGGCGTAAAAAGGAGGAATCATGAAAATTACAGTGCAATCTATTCGTTTCAATGCAGACAGGAAATTGTTGGATTTTATTCAGAAGAAGGCCGATAAGCTTGACACGTTTTATGATCATATAATAAGCGGTGAAGTGTATTTGAAACTGGAGAACGTAGAAGACGAAGCCAATAAGATAACGGAGATTAAACTGATGTTGCCGGGTAACCAGCTTTTCGCCAAAGAACAATGCAAAACTTTTGAGGAAGCCACAGATCTGGCGATAGAAAGCCTGAGAAAACAAATTGAAAAGCATAAACAAAAGAAAATGGCCGCGGCCGAATCTGCAAAAAAAGCGGTCTTGCTGACAGCAGAAGAAGAGTTTTAAGCTGAAAAGAATATTAATTTTATATGTAAATCGGTGGGTTTCAGCCTGCCGATTTTTTTTTAGAAAATAAATTTTGTTCAGCATTAAAAATGTGTAAATTTGCAATCCCTTTCGGAGAGGTACACAACAGGCCTCTGCAAGTTGGAAGGGATGGTTCTTTAAAATACAAATAAGCCTCCTTAGCTCAGCTGGTAGAGCAACTGACTTGTAATCAGTAGGTCATTGGTTCGATCCCGATAGGGGGCTCTGTTTTGATTTCGAATTCGTAGGTTCGATTTCGGTTTTTTAGCTGCAAAAGCTAATTCCGAAATTTTAGATCCGGCTTTCGAAATGAAACAATGGGGGGATACCAGAGCGGTCAAATGGGACGGACTGTAAATCCGTTGCTTCGGCTACGAAGGTTCGAATCCTTCTCCCCCCACTTTTTTTGAGTTGGCAGTTTATAGTTGACAGTTGGCAATAGCTTTCTGAAGATCATAAACTGCTAACTTGATTAAAAGGTTTTCGGAAACGCAATTTCAGGGCAGAGCGCTGTCGGCTGGAAAAGCGCCAACCGCAAATCAAAAAAGCGGAAGTAGCTCAGTTGGTAGAGCGATAGCCTTCCAAGCTATAGGTCGCGAGTTCGAACCTCGTCTTCCGCTCTGTTAAAAGTTGGCAGGATACGGTTCGCAGCCGGCAGTTATATAAGGAACTGCAAACTGAAAATTGGCAACTAAAAACTAGCAAATCAGCCGACGTAGCTCAGGGGTAGAGCACTTCCTTGGTAAGGAAGAGGTCATGGGTTCAAATCCCATTGTTGGCTCAACTTAATAATATAAGTTTATAAAATATAAATTAACCTACAATAATTAGATATAATCATGGCAAAAGAAAAGTTTGACCGCAGTAAGCCGCACTTAAACATCGGTACAATCGGTCACGTTGACCACGGTAAAACAACCCTTACCGCAGCTATCACCAAAGTTTTAGCTGACAAAGGTTTATCAGAAGCGCGTTCATTTGATTCAATTGACTCTGCTCCTGAAGAAAAAGAGCGTGGTATTACTATCAATACTGCACACGTTGAGTATTCAACTGCAAACCGTCACTACGCACACGTTGACTGCCCGGGTCACGCTGACTATGTGAAAAACATGGTTACTGGTGCTGCTCAGATGGATGGTGCAATCATCGTTGTTGCTGCTACTGATGGTCCGATGCCACAAACCCGTGAGCACATCCTGTTAGCTCGTCAGGTAGGTGTACCTGCACTTGTTGTTTTCATGAACAAAGTTGACATGGTTGATGATCCGGAACTGTTAGAACTTGTTGAGATGGAAGTTCGTGAATTATTATCATTCTACGAATTCCCTGGCGACGATATTCCTGTAATCCAGGGTTCGGCTCTTGGTGGCCTGAACAACGATCCGAAATGGGTTGAAAAAATCATGGAGTTAATGGACGCTGTAGATAGCTACATTCCAATCCCTCCACGTCTGACTGACCTTCCATTCCTGATGCCTGTTGAAGACGTATTCTCGATCACTGGTCGTGGTACTGTAGCAACTGGCCGTATCGAGCGTGGTGTAATCAACTCTGGCGAGCCTGTTGATATCCTGGGTATGGGTGCTGAGAACCTGAAGTCAACCGTAACCGGTGTTGAGATGTTCCGCAAGATCCTTGACCGTGGTGAAGCTGGTGACAACGTAGGTTTATTGTTACGTGGTATTGAGAAAACCGATATCCGCCGCGGTATGGTTATCTGCAAACCAGGTTCAGTAACTCCTCACACTGATTTCAAAGCAGAAGTTTACGTATTATCAAAAGCAGAAGGTGGTCGTCACACTCCATTCTTCAACAAATACCGTCCGCAATTCTATTTCCGTACCACTGACGTTACCGGTGAGATTTCACTGGAGCCAGGAGTAGAAATGGTTATGCCTGGTGATAACGTTACTATCACTGTAAAGCTGATCAACGCTATCGCAATGGAAAAAGGTTTACGTTTCGCTATCCGTGAGGGTGGTCGTACAGTAGGTGCCGGTCAGGTAACTGAAATTTTAAAATAAGCCGCCTGCGCCCTTAAAAAGCGTTTAAAGGAAGGTTAATTTACGCAAAGTACTTAGCTGGAAGCAGCTAAGTACTTTGTTAATAAAGAAGCCAACATTATATTCCGCGAAGGAATTTAAATACAAACGGGAATAGTTCAATGGTAGAATAGAGGTCTCCAAAACCTTTGATCAGGGTTCGAATCCTTGTTCCCGTGCATTACACTGTAAACAAAAAAGATGTCGAAAGTATCTGAGTATATTAAAGAATCGTACGTAGAGCTTACCGAAAAAGTAACCTGGCCAACCTGGAGAGAGCTGCAAAACAGCTCTATTTTGGTGTTGATTGCAGCGCTTATAATTGCATTGATAATTTTATTAATGGACCAAAGCATACACTTTTTGCTGACGCAGTTTTATACTTCACTAACCTAATTTAATTTTTACAGTAATGAGTGATCAGTTAAAATGGTATGTGGTTAGGGCTATAAGCGGCAAAGAGAAAAAGGTAAAACAATATATTGATGCCGAAATTAACCGTCTGGGCATTTCGCATCTCGTTCCGCAGGTATTGATTCCTATGGAGAAGTATTACCAGATGCGTGACGGAAAAAAGATTGCGAAAGAACGTAATTTTTATCCGGGTTATGTGTTAATAGAAGCACAGCTTGATGCCGAAATTGAGCACATCATCAAGAACATAAACAGTGTTATTGGCTTTTTAGGCGATAAGGCCGGTAATGCCATCCCGCTTCGCCAGGGCGAAGTTAACCGCATTTTGGGCAAGGTCGACGAAATGAGCAGCCAGGGTGAAACCATGAACGTGCCATACTATGTAGGCGAAGGTGTTAAAGTTATGGACGGGCCTTTCAATGGGTTTAGCGGTGTGATAGAAGAGATCAACGAAGAGAAAAAGAAACTGAAGGTAATGGTAAAGATATTCGGGCGCCGTACGCCGCTTGAATTGAATTACATGCAGGTTGAAAAAGAATAGTTTTTGATTTCGGAAGTCGGAAGTTCGATTTCGGAATTAGAATTTAAAATATGCGATTTTGTGATAAGGAAATAAATCCGAAAAGGAACTTCCGAAATCCAAAATCATCACGAGCTTAAATGTTACTTAGCTTCCACTTACTAACATTGAGTTATAATTTAAACAAGTAAAAATGGCAAAAGAAGTCGGTGCGATGGTTAAGCTGCAGGTAAAGGGCGGCGCTGCAAATCCATCACCTCCAATTGGCCCTGCATTGGGTGCAAAAGGTGTGAATATCATGGAGTTTTGCAAGCAGTTCAATGCACGTACCCAGGATAAACCTGGTAAAGTGCTGCCGGTAGTTATTACTGTTTATGTTGACAAGTCATTTGATTTTATCATCAAAACTCCGCCTGTTGCAATCCAGTTACTGGAAGCAACCGGTTTAAAGAGTGGCTCGGCAGAACCTAACCGTAAAAAAGTTGGCAGTGTGAACTGGGACCAGGTTGAGGCAATAGCCAAGGATAAAATGACTGATTTGAATGCATTCACAGTAGAATCAGCCATGAAAATGGTAGCCGGAACGGCTCGCAGTATGGGAATCACCGTATCAGGTACGGCTCCCTGGAACTAAATTGATTTTGGATTTCAGATGTTCGGTTTCGGATTAACTAATCTCTGATCGATATTCTCTAATCTCTAATCATAAATTAATTAACTTATACAAATCAGTTTAAGACAGTGGCTAGATTAACAAAAAATCAAAAAGTGGCACTCTCCAAAATTGAGGCAAATAAAGCGTATTCTTTACAGGATGCAGCAGCTTTGGTAAAAGATATTACTACTACCAAGTTTGATTCATCTGTTGATATTGATGTTCGTTTAGGTGTCGATCCTCGTAAAGCCAATCAAATGGTGCGCGGTATTGCAACCTTACCTCATGGAACCGGTAAAACTGTACGTGTGTTGGTGCTTTGTACTCCTGATAAGGAACAAGAAGCTAAAGATGCAGGTGCGGATTACGTAGGTTTGGACGATTATATTGCCAAAATTGAAGGCGGATGGACTGATGTTGATATTATTATCACTATGCCTAGCGTTATGGCCAAGGTAGGTCGTTTGGGTCGTATTTTAGGCCCGCGTAACCTGATGCCTAACCCTAAATCTGGTACGGTAACTACCGAAGTTGGTAAAGCTGTAACAGAAGTTAAAGGTGGTAAGATCGACTTCAAGGTTGACAAAACCGGTATCATTCACGCCTCAATAGGAAAAGTATCTTTCCCTGCTGATAAAATTTATGAAAATGCTTTGGAAGTATTGCAAACCATTTCAAAATTAAAGCCGTCAGCAGCAAAAGGAACATATTTTAAGAGCATCCATGTCTCTTCAACCATGTCGCCCGGAATTGAAGTTGAAACTAAAACAGTAGCGGGGATCTAAATCATGACTAAAGAAGAAAAACACGAATTAGTAATCGCCCTTACTGAACAGATGAAGGAGTATGGTAATTTTTATATTACTGATACGTCTAATCTGACAGTTGCAAAAGTAAATGACATCCGTCGTAAATGTTTCGAAAGCGACATTGAGATGAAGGTAGCAAAAAATAGCTTGATACAAAAAGCTATGGAAGCTACTGGCGGCGATTTTACATCGATGTACGGCGTATTAAAGGGTTCATCATCAATCCTGTTCTCAAAATCGGCAACTGCTCCGGCAAAGCTGATAAAACAGTTAAGGAAAAAAGGTGATAAGCCAGTTTTAAAAGCAGCTTACATTGACTCTGCAATATTTATTGGTGATAACCAGATTGACACTTTGATTGCATTGAAATCGAAGGAACAATTGATCGGCGAAATCATCGGCTTGTTGCAATCACCAGCCAAGAACGTTGTATCTGCCCTGCAATCAGGCGGAAACATTCTTGCAGGCGTTGTAAAAACATTACAGGAAAGAGGTTAATCCGGCACCTTGGTAAAGCACGGATATTAAATAAACAAAAAGTATTAAAAGTAAAAATTTAAAATAAAATGGCGGATTTAAAAGCATTTGCTGAACAGTTAGTAAACTTAACAGTAAAAGAAGTTAACGAATTAGCTCAGATCTTAAAAGACGAGTATGGCATTGAGCCTGCTGCTGCAGCTGTTGCTGTTGCTGCTCCTGCTGCTGGTGGTGGCGATGACGCTCCTGCAGAAGCTGCAGTACAAACTGCATTTGACGTGATCCTGAAAGAAGCAGGCGGCGCTAAATTAGCAGTTGTTAAATTAGTAAAAGACTTAACAGGCCTTGGCCTGAAAGAAGCTAAAGATTTAGTTGACGGTGCACCTAAAGAAGTTAAAACCGGCGTAACTAAAGAAGAAGCTGAATCTTTGAAAAAACAACTGGAAGAAGCCGGAGCAGTAGTTGAGGTTAAATAAGGTAACCCATAATAATATGGCATCAGACTCCGACCTTTTTGGTCGGGGTCTATTGCTGTTTATATAGTTCAGTTATTACTTTTTAGTGATTTTTGGTAATAATCTGGATATCAACATCTACCAAAAAACATCTGCACAGTTTATTAATAAACTAAAATTTTATTCCCTTGGCAAACCAAAATAATCAAAGAGTAAATTTTGCGACCAGCAGAAAGGTATTGGATTATCCCGATTTTCTTGATGTACAGTTGCAATCTTTCCAGGAATTTTTTCAATTGGAAACTACCTCAGACAACCGCTATAAAGAAGGGTTGTTTAAAGTGTTTGCTGAAAACTTTCCTATCTCCGATTCAAGAAACATCTTTGTATTAGAGTTTCTTGACTACTTTATTGATCCACCGCGTTATGATATACAGGAATGTATTGAGCGTGGATTAACTTACAGTGTGCCTTTAAAAGCCAAGCTTCGCCTTTCATGTAATGATGAAGAGCATGAAGATTTTGAAACTATTGTACAGGACGTGTACCTGGGGACTATTCCCTACATGACACCGAAAGGTACATTTGTTATAAACGGCGCTGAGCGTGTGATTGTATCGCAGCTGCACCGTTCGCCTGGTGTGTTTTTTGGCCAGAGCCGTCACACCAATGGTACCAAGCTTTACTCGGCCCGTGTAATACCTTTCAAAGGCTCTTGGATAGAGTTTGCTACAGACGTTAACAACGTGATGTATGCGTACATCGACCGTAAGAAAAAATTCCCGGTTACTACCTTATTGCGTGCAATTGGCTACGACTCTGATAAAGATATATTAGAGTTGTTCGAATTGGCCGACGAGGTGAAAGTAAGCAAATCAGGCTTAAAGAAATTTATTGGCCGCAAGCTGGCTGCAAGGGTTCTTAAGAAATGGGTTGAAGACTTTGTAGACGAGGATACCGGCGAAGTTGTTTCTATCGACCGTAACGAAATAATCCTGGAGCGTGAAACCGTGCTGGAAGATGATCATATCGATATGATCATTGATGCCGGTGTAAAGACCATCATTCTGAACAAGGAAGATGCCGCCACCAGCGGTGATTATACCATTATATATAATACCTTACAAAAGGATACTTCAAACTCAGAGAAAGAGGCGGTTGAGCACATCTACCGTCAGTTACGTAACGCCGAACCACCTGATGAGGAAACTGCACGTGGTATCATCGACCGTTTGTTCTTTTCTGATAAGAGATATGACCTGGGCGATGTAGGCCGTTACCGCATCAACCGTAAGTTGAAGCTTACTACCAGCGAGGAAACCAAAGTGTTAACCAAGCAGGACATCATTGCGATTGTTAAGTACCTGATCAAATTAATCAACTCAAAAGCTGAGGTGGATGATATCGATCACTTGTCAAACCGTCGTGTGCGTACTGTAGGCGAGCAGCTGTATGCCCAGTTTGGTGTAGGTTTGGCGCGTATGGCACGTACCATCCGCGAACGTATGAACATTCGTGATAATGAGGTGTTCACTCCAACTGACCTGATCAATGCGCGCACGCTGTCGTCGGTTATCAACTCGTTCTTCGGTACCAACCAGCTTTCACAGTTCATGGACCAAACCAATCCACTGGCAGAGATTACGCACAAACGTCGTCTGTCAGCCCTTGGCCCTGGTGGTCTGAGCCGCGAACGTGCCGGTTTCGAGGTTCGTGACGTACACTACACCCACTACGGTCGTTTGTGTACTATCGAAACGCCTGAAGGACCAAATATCGGTCTGATTTCATCGCTTTGCGTTCACGCTAAGATCAACAATCTTGGCTTTATCGAAACTCCGTATAAGCGTGTGGTTGACGGTAAAGTACAGGTTGACGAGCCGGTGATCTACCTTTCTGCGGAAGATGAAGACGGTAAAACAATTGGCCAGGCAAATGCTGTATACGACGATAAGGGAGAGTTTGCTACTCCGAGAGTGAAAGCTCGTTTCGAAGGTGACTTCCCGATCATAGAGCCTGAAAGACTTGACTTAATGGATATTGCTCCGAACCAGATCACATCAATCGCGGCCTCGCTGATTCCGTTCCTTGAACATGATGATGCTAACCGTGCGCTGATGGGTTCGAACATGCAGCGCCAGGCCGTGCCGCTTTTACGCCCTGAGGCGCCGATTGTAGGTACAGGTTTGGAAGGCCGTGTTGCAAAAGACTCACGTACGCTTATCAATGCCGAAGGCGATGGTGTGGTTGAGTACGTTGACGCAAACGAAATCCGTATAAAATACGACCGCGATGAAACTGATCGCCTGGTATCTTTTGATGGCGACAGCAAGAGCTATCGCTTAACCAAGTTTAAGAAAACCAACCAGAGCACTACCATGAACCTGAAGCCGATTGTTAAAAAAGGCCAAAGGGTTGAAAAAGGACAGGTGCTTTGTGAAGGCTACGCTACACAGGACGGCGAGCTGGCCCTGGGCCGTAACCTTAAGGTTGCATTCATGCCTTGGCAAGGTTACAACTTCGAGGATGCGATTGTAATATCAGAGCGTGTAGTATCGCAGGATATATTCACCTCGCTTCACGTTGAAGAGTTCGAACTTGAAGTTCGTGATACTAAACGCGGCGAAGAAGAACTGACACCAGATATACCTAACGTATCGGAAGAAGCTACGAAAGACCTTGACGAAGACGGTATTATCCGTGTCGGTGCTGAGGTTAAGGAAGGCGACATCCTGATTGGTAAGATTACTCCGAAAGGTGAATCCGACCCTTCGCCGGAAGAGAAACTTTTGCGTGCAATATTTGGCGACAAAGCTGGGGATGTAAAAGACGCTTCTTTGAAAACTCCGCCGTCAATTGCAGGTGTGGTTATCGATACAAAATTGTTCAGCCGCGCCAAGAAAACTTCGAAAGCCGAAGAAAAGGCACAGTTGGAGAAACTGGATACCAAACACGAAAAAGCGGTTAAAGAGCTTAAAAATACGTTGATCGATAAGTTGTTTGAGATTGTAAATGGCAAAACATCCCAGGGTGTTTACAATGTTTACAAAGAATTACTGGTGCCAAAAGGCGTTAAATTCACTCAGAAAATATTGGTTGAGTTAAATTATGAAAACATTAACCCAACTAAGTGGACTACCGATGACGATAAGAACGAGTTGATAAAGATCCTTCTTCATAACTATAACATCAAGTTAAATGAAGAGTTAGGGGCTTATCGCCGCGATAAATTCGCGATCAGCGTAGGGGACGAGCTGCCATCGGGTATCGTGCAAATGGCTAAAGTTTACATTGCTAAAAAGCGTAAGCTTAAAGTAGGTGATAAAATGGCCGGCCGTCATGGTAACAAGGGTATCGTTGCACGTATCGTTCGTGATGAGGACATGCCGTTCCTGGAAGATGGAACACCGGTTGATATCGTATTGAACCCGCTGGGCGTACCATCCCGTATGAACCTGGGCCAGATTTACGAAACTGTATTAGGATGGGCTGGTAAAGAACTGGGCGTTAAATTCGCTACTCCAATCTTCGATGGTGCAAGCCATGACGAGGTGGAAGAATGGGTGAAAAAAGCCGGCTTACCGGAGTCGGGACGTACTTACCTGTACAACGGCTTAACTGGCGATCGTTTTGACCAGCAAACAACTGTAGGTATCATCTACATGCTGAAACTGGGCCACATGGTTGACGATAAGATGCACGCACGTTCGATAGGACCATACTCATTGATTACGCAGCAGCCATTGGGTGGTAAAGCCCAGTTTGGTGGTCAGCGTTTTGGTGAGATGGAGGTTTGGGCACTGGAAGCATTCGGTGCATCGAACATCCTGCAGGAAATATTGACCGTTAAGTCTGACGACGTTATTGGCCGTGCCAAAACATACGAAGCCATTGTTAAAGGCGAAAACCTGCCAACGCCATCGGTTCCTGAATCATTCAACGTATTGGTTCATGAGTTACGCGGCTTAGGCTTGGATATTACGTTAGAGTAATTGTTGTAATGTTGAAAAGTTGGAATGTTGAAAGGTTTTTTGACATTCCAGCCTTACAACGTTTCAACCTTACAACTTTTCAACAACAAAAATCAAGGAGACTATGTCTTACAAAAAGGATAATAAAATCAAGAGTAACTTCACCACCATTACCATCAGCTTAGCTTCGCCTGAATCTATCCTGGAGCGTTCGAGCGGTGAAGTTTTAAAACCTGAAACTATCAACTACAGGACTTATAAGCCTGAGCGTGATGGTTTATTCTGCGAGCGTATTTTCGGTCCGGTTAAGGATTACGAGTGCCACTGCGGTAAATATAAGCGTATCCGTTACAAGGGTATTGTTTGTGACCGTTGCGGTGTTGAAGTAACCGAGAAAAAAGTACGTCGTGAGCGTATGGGCCACATCAACCTGGTGGTGCCAGTTGCGCATATCTGGTATTTCCGCTCGTTGCCGAATAAAATCGGTTACTTGCTGGGCTTGCCAACCAAACGTCTTGACCTGATTATTTACTACGAGCGTTACGTAGTTATTCAGCCGGGTATTAAAGAAGCTGACGGAATCAACAAAATGGATTTCCTGACAGAAGAGGAATACCTTGACGTATTGGACACCCTTCCAAAAGAAAACCAATATCTTGACGATAAAGACCCACAGAAGTTTGTGGCTAAAATGGGGGCCGAGGCATTGGAAGAGTTGTTAAAACGCCTTGACCTTGACGAGCTTTCATTTAGCTTACGTCATCAGGCTGCTAACGAAACCTCACAGCAACGTAAAAACGAGGCGTTAAAACGCCTGCAGGTTGTTGAGGCTTTCCGTGAGGCAAAAGGCCGGATTGAAAACAACCCTGAGTGGATGATCGTTAAGATCGTTCCGGTAATTCCGCCTGAATTGCGTCCCTTGGTGCCTTTGGAAGGCGGCCGTTTTGCAACGTCAGACTTAAATGACTTATACCGTCGCGTAATTATCCGTAACAACCGTTTAAAACGTTTGATCGAGATCAAAGCGCCGGAAGTTATATTGCGTAATGAAAAACGTATGCTGCAGGAAGCTGTGGATTCGTTGTTCGATAACTCACGTAAAGTAAACGCGGTTAAAACTGAAGGTAACCGTGCTTTGAAATCGCTTTCAGACATCCTGAAGGGCAAACAAGGCCGTTTCCGTCAGAACCTGTTAGGTAAACGTGTTGACTACTCTGCTCGTTCGGTAATTGTGGTTGGCCCTAACCTTAAGCTGCACGAGTGCGGTTTGCCAAAGGATATGGCTGCCGAGCTGTTTAAACCGTTTATCATCCGCAAAATGATTGAGCGCGGTGTCGTAAAAACAGTAAAATCTGCAAAGAAAATAGTTGACCGCAAAGACCCATTGGTTTGGGATATATTGGAAAACGTACTGAAAGGCCACCCTGTATTGCTAAACCGTGCGCCTACGCTGCACAGGTTGGGTATTCAGGCTTTTCAACCTAAACTGGTTGAAGGTAAAGCTATCCAGCTGCACCCTTTAACCTGTACCGCGTTCAACGCCGACTTTGACGGTGACCAGATGGCTGTGCACGTTCCGCTCGGTAACGCAGCGATTTTGGAAGCCCAGGTATTGATGCTGGCATCGCATAACATTTTGAACCCTGCTAACGGTACACCAATCACAGTACCTTCGCAGGACATGGTGCTTGGTTTGTACTACATAACCAAGGGCCGTAAAACTGATGCAAGCCGCGTTGTGAAAGGTGAAGGTTTAACCTTCTACTCTGCAGAAGAAGTTATTATTGCTTATAACGAGAAAAAGCTCGACCTGCATGCCTTCATCAAAGTAAAAACAAGAGTAAAAGAGCGCGATGGCAAAATTGTAACCAAAATTATTGACACCACTGTAGGCCGTGTGTTGTTTAACCAGCACGTGCCTGAAGAGGTTGGTTACATTAATGAACTGCTTACCAAGAAATCATTGCGTGACATTATTGGCGAGGTAGTGAAAATTACCGGTATGGCCCGCGCAGCACAGTTCCTTGACGATATCAAGGAATTAGGTTTCCAGATGGCTTTCCGCGGTGGGTTATCATTCAACCTGAAAGATATCAATATCCCTGCTGAAAAAGTTACCCTTATCGACACAGCCTCGAAACAGGTTGAGGAGGTAATGAATAACTACAACATGGGCTTTATTACCAATAACGAGCGTTATAACCAGATCATCGACATCTGGACCCGTATCAACAATCGCTTAACTGCGAATGTGATGGAGATCCTGTCGACAGATAACCAGGGCTTTAACTCTGTTTATATGATGCTTGACTCTGGCGCCCGTGGATCAAAAGAGCAGATCCGTCAGCTGGCAGGTATGCGTGGTTTGATGGCTAAGCCGCAGAAATCAGGCTCCGGTGGCGAGATCATTGAGAACCCGATCCTTTCGAACTTCAAGGAAGGTTTGTCAGTATTGGAGTACTTCATCTCTACCCACGGTGCTCGTAAAGGTTTAGCGGATACGGCGTTAAAAACAGCTGATGCCGGTTACCTGACCCGTCGTTTACATGACGTTGCTCAGGACATGATTGTTGGTGAGGTTGATTGTGGCACATTAAGAGGTATATATACTACCGCCCTTAAAGATAACGAGGACATTGTTGAACCACTGTACGATCGTATATTGGGCCGTACTGCGCTACATGATGTACTTGACCCTATTACCAACGAACTGTTGGTGGCTGCCGGCCATGATATTACCGAAGAAATTGCCAAGAACATAGAGAACTCACCGCTTGAAGGTATCGAGATCCGTTCTGTATTAACTTGCGAAAGCAAACGCGGTGTGTGCGCATTGTGCTATGGCCGTAACCTTGCAAGCGGCAAACGCGTGCAAAAAGGGGAGGCTGTAGGGGTAATTGCAGCACAATCAATCGGTGAGCCTGGTACACAGTTAACACTTCGTACATTCCACGTGGGTGGTACCGCATCGAACATCGCTGCTGAATCGCAGATCAACGCTAAGTTTGATGGTATCATTGAATTTGAAAACGTTCGTACGGTAGAATTTAATACCGCTGAAGAAGGCGCAGTTGATGTGGTGCTTGGCCGTTCAGGTGAATTCCGCATTGTTGAACCAGGTTCAAATAAGGTTATTGTTACCAACAACATTCCGTACGGTGCTTACCTGTATGTAAAAGATGGCAGCAAAATAACCAAAGGAGACCGCATCTGTTCGTGGGACCCATACAACGCCGTAATTATATCAGAATTTGCAGGTATCGCCAAGTTTGAGGCTGTATTGGAAGGTATAACTTTCCGTGAAGAATCAGACGAACAAACCGGCCACCGCGAAAAAGTTATTATCGATACCAGGGACAAGACTAAAAACCCTGTTATCCAGATAACTGACAAATCCGGTAGTATAATTAAAGGATACAATATTCCGGTGGGTGCGCACATTGCTGTTGACGAAGGTGAAAAACTGCAGACCGGGCAGGTTATTGCCAAAATCCCTCGTTCAACCGGTAAAACGCGGGATATTACAGGTGGTTTACCACGTGTAACCGAATTGTTTGAAGCACGTAACCCATCGAACCCTGCGGTAGTAACCGAAATTGACGGTGTGGTAACGTTAGGAGGTGTTAAACGTGGTAACCGCGAAATCACTATTGAGTCGAAAGATGGCCAGATCAAGAAATACCTGGTTCCGCTTTCTAAACACATCCTTGTACAGGATAACGACTTTGTGAAAGCTGGTATGCCATTGTCTGACGGTTCGATATCTCCTGCTGATATACTGGCCATTAAAGGCCCTGCTGCCGTGCAGGAATACCTGGTTAACGGTATACAGGAAGTTTACCGCTTACAGGGTGTGAAGATTAACGATAAGCACTTTGAAGTGATTGTGCACCAGATGATGCAGAAAGTACAGATAGAGGATGCGGGCGATACCCGTTTCCTTGAAAGGGAAGCTGTTGACAGTTGGGATTTCATGCTCGAAAACGATGAGATTTTTGATAAGAAAGTAGTTACAGACCCGGGTGATTCAACCACGATGAAAGCCGGCCAAATTGTTTCGCTGCGGAAGCTGCGCGATGAGAACTCGATGCTGAAACGCCGCGACTTAAAGCTTGTTGAAGTCAGAGATGCTATCGCTGCCACTTCGAGCCCGCTGCTGCAAGGTATTACAAGGGCTTCATTGGGTACAAAATCGTTCATCTCGGCAGCATCGTTCCAGGAAACTACCAAAGTACTGAACGAAGCAGCCATAGCCGGTAAGAAGGATCATATGCTGGGCCTTAAAGAGAATGTTATCGTTGGTCACTTGATTCCGTCAGGAACCGGTTTGCGCGAATACGAAAATATCCGCGTAGGTTCCCAGGAAGAATTCGACCGCCTGATGGCTTCGAAAGCAGAAGAAATAGAGGCATAAGCCCTGTTTTGACAAATAAATCAACAAAGCCTTCCTCGAAATGGAAGGCTTTGTTATTTTTACATGATGGAAGAACAAAACGATAATCAGCTCAACATCGAGCTGTCGGAAGAAATAGCAGAAGGAGTATATTCAAATCTCGCCATAATAACGCACTCAAGTTCGGAGTTTGTGATCGACTTTATCCGTGTAATGCCTGGTGTTCCAAAAGCAAAAGTTAAATCTCGGGTTGTGCTTACGCCGGAACATGCAAAGCGGCTTTTATCGGCATTGGAAGATAATATCGATAAATTTGAGACGGCAAATGGAAGGATAAAAGTGCAGCCGGACCCACCGGCGTTCCCAATGAATTTCGGCGGAACAATGGGACAGGCTTAAAAATGAGCCATGAACTTTGTTACTTTGATTAAATAGTAGCTATTAAAATAGTAAACTGTTTGCCGCTGGTACTTAATAATACGGGACATGTTAACATTTGTAATTCTTTAAACAAGATATTTTTTCGGCATTAGATATAATTTTCGGAGATTAGCCCCCCTTAACTGGCAAACAGGAAAATTTCTATTCTTTGCCATAAACTGCGAAAACGTAGTTTATATTAATTGATGAGTTTGTGAAAAAAAAAGCGATTATAACAGGGATTACAGGACAGGACGGTGCATACCTTGCTGAACTATTACTTTCAAAAGGATACGAAGTACATGGCATAAAAAGAAGGAGTTCTCTTTTTAATACAGACAGGATAGACCATTTATACCAGGATCCGCATGATGAGAACGTGAACATGATCCTGCACTATGGTGACTTGAGTGACTCAACAAATCTGATACGTATCATACAACAGGTTCAGCCTGATGAAATCTATAATCTTGGCGCCATGTCGCATGTAAAGGTTAGCTTTGATACGCCGGAATATACCGCCAACGCTGACGGCATTGGTACCCTGCGCTTACTTGAAGCGATACGAATACTTGGTCTCACTGATAAAACAAAAATATACCAGGCCTCCACTTCAGAACTTTATGGTTTGGTTCAGGCAGTTCCGCAATCAGAAACTACACCGTTTTATCCGCGTTCGCCATATGCGGTGGCCAAGATGTATGCTTATTGGATTACGGTGAACTATCGCGAGGCATATGGAATGTTTGCCTGTAACGGCATTTTGTTTAACCACGAAAGTCCGCTGCGTGGCGAAACCTTTGTTACCCGCAAGATAACCCGTGCTACCGCGAAAATCGCCATGGGCTTGCAGGATAAGTTGTATCTTGGCAATCTGGATGCACGGCGTGACTGGGGCCATGCTAAGGACTACGTTGAGGCTATGTATCTTATTCTGCAGCAGGAAACACCTGAGGATTTTGTTATTGCTACCGGTGTTACTACGCCGGTGCGTGAATTTGTAAGATTAGCTTTTGCAGAAGTTGGCATTGAGATAGAATTTAAAGGCAGCGGCGCGTATGAAAAGGGTTTCGTGGTCAGCTGTTCAAACGAAGATTTTCAGATGGAAAAAGGAAAAGAGGTAGTTGCGGTTGATGCAAAATATTTTCGCCCAACGGAGGTTGATCTTTTGATCGGCGACCCAACCAAGGCCAATACAAAACTAAAATGGCAACCGAAATATGATCTGCAAGCGCTGGTAAAAGAAATGGTGGCGGCCGATGTTGAACTTTTCAAAAGGGAAAGGCTGCTGAAAGAATCGGGTTACAGCATAAAAAATCAATTTGAATAAGCTCAATGGATAAAAATAACAAGATATATATAGCTGGTCACCGTGGTATGGTTGGTTCGGCCATCCATCGCAAACTTAAAAGGGAAGGTTTTACAAACTTTGTTACCCGCACATCGGATGAGCTCGACCTGCGCAACCAGCAGCAGGTAGCAGATTTTTTCGAAACAGAACAACCAGATTATGTTTTTTTAGCTGCGGCAAAGGTTGGCGGGATTGTAGCCAACAATACTTACCGTGCAGACTTTCTATATGATAACCTGCAGATTCAGAATAACGTCATCCATAGCTCCTACCTCAACGGCGTAAAAAAATTGATGTTTTTGGGCTCGAGTTGTATCTATCCGAAACTTGCGCCGCAACCGTTAAAGGAGGAATACTTACTAACAGGTTTATTAGAACCGACCAACGAGCCTTATGCGATTGCAAAGATCGCGGGGATAAAAATGTGCGATGCCTACAGGGCACAATATGGATGCAATTTTATATCTGTTATGCCTACAAATCTGTATGGTTATAACGATAATTATCATCCGCAGAATTCACACGTTTTACCTGCCTTGATACGCCGTTTCCATGAAGCGAAGGAACAAGGATTGCCTGACGTAACCATTTGGGGCACAGGTTCACCAAAGCGGGAGTTTTTATTTGCCGATGATCTGGCAGAGGCTTGTTATTACCTGATGCAGCACTATGATGAAGAAGGCTTGGTAAACATCGGCACCGGCGAAGATCTTTCAATCAAGGACCTGGCTTTTTTGATCAAGGACATTATAGGATATGCCGGGGAAATAAAATTTGATGTTAATAAGCCCGATGGCACGCCACGGAAATTAATGGACGTAACTAAACTCCACAACAAGGGGTGGAGACATACAATTGAACTGCCTGAGGGAATCAGACTTGCGTACCAGGATTTTTTGAATAAACAAGCGGAGTCCTAAGCCCATTTTATAAATAATCTGAAAATAAAACAATAAAAAAACTAAATTGTATTAACCCCATAATCAGGCGTTAACGAATGGCTTGCCTGGTGGGCCTCGCGATGATTATGTGGCAAATAATTAAATTTGCTTAATATTGCAACGATTTTGAAAACCGATATCGCAGTTTTATAAGAAACGTCTAGCTGGGATTATTATAAAATAATGAATAAACTTAAACTCTGCCTGTTTTTCTTCTCTGTTTTCTTTTGCCTTTCGCTTGCAATACCGGCATCGGCACAGACAATTCCTCAAAATATAGCGAGTATAAATGTCGATGATCTTACGGACGCACAAATAACACAGCTCGTACAATCGGCACAAAAGCAGGGTTTAACAGACGACCAGATTTTACAGCAGGCCCAGGCAAGGGGTATGTCGGGCGTACAGGTTCAGAAGTTACAGACCAGGATACTGGCGATACGGGCAAAAAATAAGCTTAATAATGGTAAAAAATCGCTTAACGATACCACGCGGAATAATCACAATCTGCAAAGGCGGAATTATAGCGATACATCGGCGAATAACGTTGATACAACAAAATTCGCTGATCTTTTTATCGACCTTAAACCAAAGATATTTGGCGCAGACCTTTTCAGGAATGCAAAAGCTAATTCTTTTATACCCGATCTGAAAATAGCCACGCCGGTTAATTACATTATAGGCCCTGATGATGAAATAGATATAAATGTTTACGGGAATTCTTCTGTAGACTGGACACTGAATGTTACACCCGAAGGCAAAATAAACATACCTGAGGTGGGCGTGCTGAGTGTAGCAGGCAAGACTATTGAAGCAGCTACGGCTGCGATTAAAGCAAAATTAGCAGCAAATAATTATGCCATCGGCGATGGCACTAATGTAAACGTGAGCATTGGTAATATCAGGAGCATTAAGGTGATTGTACAGGGGCAGCTAATGAAGCCGGGAACCTATACTTTGCCATCATTAGCGTCGGTTTTTAATGCACTTTATGCAGCCGGTGGCCCCAATGACGTTGGTTCATTCAGGAAGATTGAAGTAATAAGGAATAATCGTATCATCAGGCATGTTGACCTGTACGACTTTTTAGTGAAGGGCAGCCGTAAAGACGATATAACACTGCAAGATCAGGATGTGATACGTGTCCCTACGTACCAGATTAGGGTTGAACTAAAGGGCGAAGTAAAAATTCCTGCCCTATTTGAAACCCTGCCTGGTGAAACATTGCAGGACGTACTTGATTTTGCAGGCGGCTTTACTGACGAAGCCTATACCGCCCGTATAAAGGTTGACCAGGTTAGCGATAACCAGCGCAAAATAACCGACGTATTCGAGAATGACTATAAAAACTATACACCCTTGCGTGGCGATAAGTTTACAGTTGAAAAAATACTGGAGCGCTATGAAAACCGTGTGCAGATACAAGGAGCGGTTTTCAGACCTGGAGAATATGAATTACAGAAAGGCCTTACATTATCAAAACTGATTAAGAACGCCGGTGGATTAAAGGAAGATGCTTTTAACAGTCGGGGCAGTATTATCAGGCTCAACCCGGACAACACTACTCAACAATTATCCTTTAATATAAAAGATATTTACAATAACCCCAGTTCTGATATAATATTACAGCGCGAAGACAGCGTTTTTGTGGCATCCGTATTTGATTTGCGCAATCCTTATACCGTTACTATCAAGGGCGAGGTTCGGAACCCTGGCGACTTCCCGTTTGCTGACAGCATGAAAGTAGCCGACGTAATTATTAAGGCTGGTGGGTTTACAGAAGGGGCAAGTGTAAAGCGCATAGAGGTTTCACGCCGTGTGTTCGACAGTGACCCAAGGCAACTGAATAGCAAAATTGCGCAGGTGTTTACTGTTGACGTGGACCAAAGCCTTGCAGACCAAAATACTAATTTTACTTTAAAGCCGTACGATATAGTATCGGTTTACAGTCTGCCTGGTTACGAAGTTCAGAAAACTGTTAAGGTGGAAGGTGAGGTTTTGTATCCAGGTTACTATACAATTCAAAAAAAGAATGAAAAGATATCGGATGTAATTGCCCGCGCTGGGGGGCTGACACAGTCTGCGGACGTAGAAGGAAGCAGTTTGAAACGCGACAATGCAGCTGTACTCGGGGTTGATAAGAACAAAATAGACACCGTAGAAATAAATCGAGAACGTAAGCTGAACTTACAACGTTTGCAAAGTGATTACGGCGTGACACCAAAACCACAAGATACTGTACAATTGCGCAATAACTATGTGGGTATAGACTTGAAAAAGATATTGAAGAAACCGGGCGGCAGCGAGGATTTAATATTAGAGAATGCCGATGTAATACGCGTCCCCAAGCAACAACAAACCGTTAGGGTAAACGGAGAAGTACTATATCCGAGCGCGATTGTTTATACCAGTAGTAAATCATTTAGGGATTATGTTTTGAACGCGGGGGGCTACTCGCCAAAGGCCCTGAAACGCGGCGCATACATCGTTTATCCAAACGGAACTGTTAAGGGAACAAGGAAGTTCGTGTTTTTTAACGTCCACCCTGATGTAAAGCCCGGGAGCGAAATTTATGTGCCTAAAAAGCCTGATACTCCTAACAATACCGCTCAAACGATATTGACCTTTACGACAGGTTTGGCATCACTGGGCGCCATCATACTGGGGATTTTGAGTTTACATAAATAACGTTGAATCAAAAATACTTGTCTAATGGTGCAAACCGGGAAAGATAGCTCCGACAAAATACCCCTCAAGCAGGTACTTTTAAGGCTCGTGGCATGGAAAAGATACTTACTGTCGAAATGGAAGATTATTTTGGTAGCAGGCATTGTGGGTGGGGCCTTTGGCTTGGTCTATGCGCTTTTGACCAAGCCTGTCTATAAGGCTGAATTAACTTTTGCGCTGGAAGACGATAAGTCGTCGGGAGGAGGTTTAGGATCGGCTTTAGGCTTGGCCAGTCAATTTGGAATAGACTTAGGCGGCGGAGGGGGGGGGGCTTTCGCGGGAGACAATCTAATGGAGCTGCTAAAGTCTCGTTCAATGGTAGAGACATCTTTATTGACGCAGGTGCCGGCAAGCGGAAAACCACAAACCCTGGCCGAATTGTATATATCATTCAATGATCTTCGTAACGACTGGAAAAATAAACCGCTATTAAAAAATGTTAAGTATCCGGTCAATGCAGATCGAACAAGATTTTCGTTGCAGCAGGACAGCCTGTTGGGAGTTTTTTTTAGAGGTATAATAAAAGATAACCTGGTGGTGGATAAGGTTGATAAAAAGCTGAGTATTTTAAGGGTAAAAGTTACGTCTAAAAATGAGTTGTTTTCCAAATGCTTTACTGAAGTATTAATGAAAACAGTATCGGATTTTTATATAGCAACGAAAACAAAAAGATCAGCTCAAAACGTTAATGTACTTCAGCGGCAAACAGACTCTGTTAGACGTGAATTAAATTCAGCTATCTTGGGGGTAGCTTCGTCCGTCGATGTAAACCCAAACCCAAACCCTGCATTGCAAATTTTAAGAGTACCTTCGCAGCGTCGACAAGTAGACGTACAAGCTGACCAGGCGATTTTAACCCAATTGGTTGCAAACCTGGAGATATCGAAGGTGACCTTACGAAAAGAAACTCCATTGATACAAGTAATTGATAAGCCTATTTTACCATTGGAGAAAAAGAAAACAGGAAAAGCTATCGGGATTATAGTTGGCGGTTTTTTGGGGGGGGCGGTGACGTTGTTATTTTTGATTTTTAAAAGACTTTTTGGGGAAATATTAGAAAATTGATGGATTTACGAGAGAAAAGCGTTTTAATTACAGGCGCAGACGGCTTTATTGGCAGCCATTTAGTTGAAAATCTGATAGAAGAGGGATGTAGGGTAAAGGCTTTTGTATATTATAATTCATTCAACAGTTGGGGTTGGCTGGATAGCCTGCCAAAAAATGTATTGGCAAATGTCGAGATATTTGCCGGCGATATACGCGACCCTAACGGCGTACGCGAAGCGGTAAAGGGTACCGATATAATTTTTCATTTGGCAGCGTTGATTGCCATCCCATTTAGTTATCATTCGCCAGATTCATATATTGATACCAATGTAAAGGGGACGCTGAATATTGTACAAGCAGCCAGAGATTTAGGAATACAAAGGATATTGGTTACTTCGACATCGGAAGTTTACGGTACTGCACAATATATTCCGATTGATGAAAGTCATCCACGGCAGCCGCAATCACCTTATTCAGCCTCAAAAATTGGCGCAGATTGTATTGCCGAGTCCTTTTACAGAAGTTTTAATTTGCCGTTAACTATTGTAAGGCCTTTTAATACTTATGGACCACGCCAATCGGCAAGAGCCGTTATTCCTACAATTATTACACAGCTTTTAAACGGAACCCTGGAAGTAAAGCTTGGTGAGACCATACCCACGCGCGACCTTTTGTTTGTTAAAGACACAGTAAGAGGATTTGCTGAAATAGCCAAATCTGATTCATTGATCGGACATGATTGTAATATTGCGACTCAATCAGAAATTTCAATAGGAGATTTGGCCCAGGAATTGATTAATCAGCTAAATCCTCATGCGAGAATTTTAACAGATACCCAACGATTGCGACCGGAGAAATCGGAAGTATTCAGGCTATATGGTTCAAACCAAAAACTACAGGAGAACACAAACTGGAAACCTTCTTACACGCTCGAACAAGGATTAGCAGAAACTATTAAATGGTTTAGCGATGCTTCTAACTTAAGCCGTTATAAAGCCGATATTTACAATATTTAAGATGTCACAATTATTTAAAGATATTGCTGATTTTATAAAGTCACAGTTTCCTGATCTTGGCTTTATCCCGCTGCATGCACCTGTGTTTATCGGTAATGAGCGCAAATATGTAATTGACACCATTGACTCTACTTTTGTGTCTTCGGTCGGCGCGTATGTTGATCTTTTTGAACAAATGATGTGCCGAATTACAGGAGCCTCCTTCGCCATAGCTACTGTAAACGGCACAAATGCATTACATCTGGCTTTGGTGCTTGCTAATGTAGAAAGAGGGGATGAAGTAATATCACAAAGCTTGACGTTCATAGCAACCTGTAATGCAATTAGCTATATTGGTGCATACCCGCTTTTTTTGGATGTGGACGCCGATTCATTAGGACTGTCGCCAAGTGCTGTAGAAAAATATCTGGAGAACAATGCAGAGCTAAGACCGGACGGCTTCACTTACAATAAAATAACTAGGCGCCGTATTAAAGCCTGTGTGCCCATGCATACCTTTGGCCTGCCATGCCGCATTGATGAAATAAGCGCGATTTGTGACAAGTGGAACATTACGCTTATTGAAGATGCCGCCGAATCGCTCGGAAGCTATTATAAAGGTCGTCACATGGGTGTGTTTGGGAAAATAGGTACATTTAGTTTCAACGGCAATAAAACAGTAACAAGCGGTGGTGGCGGTGCACTTGTTACTGATGACCAAGCTTTAGCAAAAAGAGCAAAACATTTAACCACCCAAGCCAAAGTGCCTCATGCCTGGGCTTTTGTTCATGATGAGATAGGGTATAACTATAGGATGCCAAATCTTAACGCTGCCTTAGCATGTGCACAGCTTGAACAGCTAAATACTTTTGTGACAAACAAACGGGAACTGGCCGCTATTTATCATCGTAAATTTAACGCGTTGGACATTAAATATTGTAAGGAATTGCCCGAAGCAACTGCAAATTATTGGTTGAACACTGTATTGTTGGAAAACAAACAAGAGCGGGAAGATTTCTTAGCATATATGAACAGCAATGGCGTGATGAGCCGGCCCATATGGGAACTGATGCACCACTTACCAATGTTTGAAAAAGCAGAGCGGGGCGATTTAAGCAATAGTGAATGGATTGCCGACAGGTTGGTTAATATACCGAGCAGTGTGCGTTTGACGTAAGTTAGCGAAGGAGCTTTCACTATAATAATATGGCAAATGGGGCGACCTTTTATATTCGACACTAAAGAAGAAGTAATGAATAGAACGGTGATAATTGCCGAAGCGGGCGTAAACCATAACGGAGATATTGATATTGCGAAGAGATTGATAGACGCCGCTGCCGAGGCCGGTGCAGATTATGTTAAGTTTCAAACTTTTAAGGCGTCAAAATTAGTTAGTAAAGCTGCACAAAAGGCCGACTATCAAAATACAAATACGGCTAATGATAAGGAAAGTCAACTGGAAATGTTGCAAAAACTTGAATTATCAGAAGCCGACCATTTTCTGTTATTAGATTATTGCAAAGAGAAGGGAATAAGCTTTTTTTCGACGGCATTTGATTTAGACAGTTTGGATTTTTTGAAAGAATTAGGATTAACGTTGTATAAAATACCATCGGGCGAAATTACTAACCTGCCCTATCTTGAAAAAGTCGCCAAACTTGCCGACGAGATTATTATTTCAACAGGCATGAGCACAATGAGCGAGATAGCAGATGCCGTAAGTGTATTGAAAGAACAATCGACTGCTAAAATAACTGTGCTGCATTGTAATACTGAATATCCTACTCCTTTTTCTGATGTGAATTTACTGGCTATGAATAGTATCGGAAATAGCTTTGATGTAGCGGTGGGCTATTCTGATCACACGACTGGAATCGAAGTACCTATCGCCGCAGTTACATTGGGCGCTGAGATTATCGAAAAGCATTTTACTTTAGACAAAAGCCTCCCCGGCCCCGACCATGCTGCATCCCTGGAACCTGACGAACTGAAAGCTATGGTAACGGCTATCAGGAATATTGAGAAAGCATTAGGCAGTGCCGTAAAAGAACCTACTGGCTCAGAACATAAGAACATAGTTGTTGCGCGAAAAAGCATTCACTTGGGTAGGGATAAAAAGAAAGGTGAGATAATTAGCGAAGACGATATGGAAATGCTGCGGCCCGGCGATGGAATTTCGCCAATGCTATTAAAAACGATTGCAGGTAAAATGCTGATACACGATTTACCGGCAGGCCATAAATTATCATTTGGCGATTTTGTATGAGGATAGGCGTTTTAACGAGTTCAAGAGCCGATTTTGGCATATATTTGCCGCTATTGAAAAGACTTGCTGCGGACGATCATTTCGATCTGAGTATAATCGTTTTTGGCGCACATTTGTCGCCATCACATGGTTATACGGTCGAGCAGGTACTTTCTGAAGGATTTGACGTATCCTACAGGATCGAAACTATGCCAGCGGACGATACGCCAATGGCTATATCGACAGCGATGGGGATGACCCTGGTTAAATTTGCTGAATTTTGGGACAGCCATAAAGCCCACTTCGACCTGGTGTTTTGTTTAGGAGATCGCTATGAGATGTTTTCAGCAGTAACGGCGGGCATCCCGTTCCAAATTGTATTTGCACACCTGCATGGCGGTGAGACTACACTGGGCGCTATTGATAATGTGTTTAGGCATGCTATTACGCTGGCATCAACATACCATTTTGTTTCGACCAGTGACGCAGCCCAAAGGGTAGCGCAAATAGCGGGTAGCGAAGAAAACGTTTACTGTATAGGTGCGCTTAGCCTGGATAATTTAGAGGACGCAGTTTTTTTTTCCGCTGAAGAGTTTCAGAAAAGATGGGGGATAGATTTGGCAAAAGATACTATACTTACTACCTTTCATCCCGAAACTGTGGCGTATGAACAAAACGAATACTTTGCGCAGGAGTTAATTAAAGCGATTGCGAGTTTGAGTAATTACCAGGTACTTATTACCATGCCAAATGCAGATACAGCCGGAAACGTAATCAGGAATGCTCTTATATCAAGTTTTTCGAACTCAGATCGCGTATTCTTAGTGGAAAATTTAGGTACCAAAGGATATTTTACAGTTATGAAGCATTGTGCATTTTTGTTAGGCAACACGTCAAGCGGTATTATTGAGGCTGCATCGTTTGGTAAATATGTAATAAACTTAGGCGACAGACAAAAGGGAAGGAGCGCAGGGCCAAATGTTATTACCGTACCCATTGTTAGTGCTGCGATATGTCAGGCGGTACAATATGTAGAAACAGCGGCTATGCTTTCGGTGGACAATATTTACTATAGTGGCGGCGCGGCTAATAAAATTGTAGCCCTCTTAAAAGATTTCCCAGCATGAATTACGATTATAAAAAACATTTAATATTATCTCGGACAGCTACAAGAGCAGCGCTCAGTTGTTTAGATAAACTTGCTGCTGATGCTATTCTTTTTGTTGTAGATAAAGATAATAAGTTAATAGGCTCGTTAACAGATGGTGATGTAAGACGAGGTTTGTTAAAGGGGTTGACTATTGATGACGAAGTGGATTCATTTCTTCAAAAAGATCCTAAAAAGATATTGAAAGGGAACTACGACGTTTATGAAATAATAAAATACCGTAATAATGCTTATAAGGTACTGCCCGTTGTGGATGAATTTAATGTTATATTAAATGTAGTTAATTTTCGTTTTTCCAGATCGTATTTGCCTATAGATGCGGTAATAATGGCGGGCGGCCGAGGCGAACGGTTAAGACCACTAACGGATGATATTCCGAAACCTTTATTGCCCGTTGCCGGAAAGCCGATAATTAAACACAATATCGATAGGCTGGTAGACTTTGGAATTGATGATTTATGGATTTCTGTTAGATATTTAGGAGAACAAATAAAATCCTATCTTGGAGACGGTAGCGAACTGGGTGTGAAGATTAACTACGTGATAGAAAACGCTCCGCTTGGTACTATTGGCGCCGTGTCTTTAATTGATAAGTTTACGCATGATTACGTTTTGCTCACTAATTCAGACATTCTCACAAATCTTGATTACGAAAATTTCTTTTTGGATTTTATTACCTCAGACGCTGATTATTCTGTAGCGACTATTCCCTACAACGTTAGTATCCCTTATGCAATTTTAGAAACTTCCAACGGTTGTATAAACAGCTTTAAAGAAAAGCCTACATACACCTATTACGCGAACGCCGGAATCTATTTAATGAAAAAGGAAGTATGCTCTATTATTCCCCGGGGCGAATTTTATGACGCTACTGATCTTTTGCATCATTTAATAATAAATAATTACAAAGTGATTTCCTATCCGCTTCGTGGATACTGGTTGGATGTTGGTAAGCATGAGGATTACAAGAAAGCACAGGACGACATAAATTATATAAAATTTTAAGCATGGATAAAGTTGTTTTGATAATTGGTTTAGGTTCAATGGGCAAGCGAAGAATCAGAAATCTGCATGCTCTTGGATTGAAAAATATTGTAGGATTAGATAAACGCAGTGACAGAAGGTTAGAGACTGAAACACAATACTCCATCAACACTTTTGGAAATTTGGAATCTGTATTAAAAGCGTACGAAGTAGAGGCTTTTGTTATTTCATTACCGCCCGATATACATCATATTTATATGAAAAAGGCAGTTGAACTTGGCATTCCGGCGTTTATAGAAGCCAGTGTGGTTGATACCGACCTTGTTTCGATAATTGATGAATCGAAGAATAAAAAAGTGTTTTTAGCGCCATCATGTACGTTGTTCTTTCACCCTGCAATAAAAAAAATCCAAGAAATTATAAACAAAGGGGAGTTGGGCAAGTTGTCGAACTTTATATATCATTCCGGCCAATATTTACCGGATTGGCATAAGTACGAAGGCGTAAATGAATATTATGTATCCAATAAATCTACTGGTGGAGGCAGGGAAATAGTACCCTTTGAATTAACCTGGATAACAATGGTATTGGGCTTTCCTAAGCGGGTGGTTGGATTTTACAAAAAAACAATTGAAATAGACGGCGCCCCTGAGATAGACGACGTTTATAATTTGCTTATGGATTACGGGAATATGATTTTCAACTTGTCAGTAGATGTTGTTTCGAGATTTGCAACCAGAAGGTTAACCATAAATGGCGATAAAAAGCAATTATATTGGAATTGGGACGATAATGTTATTAGAACCTTTGAACCCCAAAACAATGTTTGGGAAGACATATTCTATGAGACTATTTCGGCGCAATCGGGCTATAATAAAAATATTACCGAGCAAATGTATATCGATGAGATTGATACCTTTTTAAAGGCATCAAAAAATCAAACGGTTTATCCTAATAGCCTTGATCACGATCACAAAGTATTAAATTTACTTTATGCTGTCGAAGCGTCAGATCGTACTAACCAAATCCAGAACGTAAAATGACAGGGATTTTTATCACAGCCAGATTAGGTTCTACCCGCTTATTACAAAAACATTTAATAAAAGCGGGCGGAAGTACTTTTATTGAATATTTGATAAATCGTTTTGCAGCAGAATTTAAAAATGATATCGCCGCAGGTGACGTTAAACTTTTTATAACCACTTCCACCGACCCTGAAAACATGAAATTTGAAGAGGTATTGGATGGCATAGATATTAACATATTTTTTGGCGCAGATGATAACATACCTTTAAGGCATTTGCAATGTGCCGAAGAACACAATGTGGACAATATCTTGTCAATTGATGGAGACGACATATTATGTTCTACTAAAGCGGCGAGGGATGTGATGTACTCCTTGATTGAGGGGGCGTCAATGGCTAAAACCGTTGGCCTGCCTTTGGGTATGAATGTAATGGGTTATACCAAAGATTTTTTGAGGCACTCGTTAATTAATACGCCCAAGATTCTAGAAACAGGCTGGGGGCGGATCTTTGACGAAAGTCATATAGATATTATCAATTTTGACGAGATTTCTTTTTCTTCAAAATTGAGAATGACGCTGGATTACGAACCTGACGCCGATTTTTTCAGAGCAGTGATCAATGAGATTAAAAAAGATATCACTACGATAAGTGATGAAAACTTAATCAAATATATTATTGAAAACGAGCTTCATAAAATAAATTCGGAACTCAATGAACAATATTGGGCGAATTTTAATCTTCAAAAAAATAACGGGACTAGCAAATGAGCGAAACATATTCTGATAGATTACACTATGTAATCCCCGGCGGGGCACATACATACTCACGCGGCGATGACCAGTTCCCCTCAAACGCGCCTGCCATTTTGGAAAGAGGTAAAGGTGCTTATGTTTTCGCCCCCGATGGAAAAAAATACCTTGACTATGGTATGGGGCTACGTTCAGTAAACATTGGTTACGGTAACAAAGAGATAGCTGATGCTTGTTACGAAGAAATACTAAAGGGTAATAATTTAACACGGGCCTCAACTACTGAACTAATGGCCGCTGAATTGTTAACCGGGTTAATACCATCCGTGGGGATGGTTAAATTTGCGAAGCATGGTTCGGCAGTTACAACGGCTGCGGTTAAGCTTGCACGGGCTTACACAAAGAAAAAATACATAGCAGTACCGGCTGAACAGCCTTTTTTCTCATACGATGATTGGTTTATCGGGTCAACGGTTATGAACGCTGGCATCCCTGATGAATCGAAAAGTTTAACGCTTAAATTTAATTATAATAATATAGAATCCCTCGAACGCCTGTTCGACGAACATAGAGGCGAAATAGCGGCAGTGATGCTGGAAGCTGCAACAACACAAGCTCCTCAAAATGATTTTTTAACAAAAGTACAAGCCATTTGCAAAGTTAACGAAGCTGTATTTATCATTGACGAAATGATAACGGGGTTTCGTTGGGATTTGCGGGGTGCTCAAGCCTATTTTGGAATAACGCCTGATTTATGCACCTTTGGAAAAGCTATGGCTAATGGCTTTGCTGTTGCGGCGCTTGGCGGAAAAAGAGAGATTATGCAGATAGGCGGGATACTTAATGAGGGCGCCGAAAGAGTTTTTTTAACATCGACCACGCACGGTGCGGAGATGAGTGCACTTGGCGCTTTCTTAAAAACAATGGAGATATTGGAAAGGGACGAGGTAGTGAAACATTTTTGGGATTATGGACAAAAACTAATATCTGGAATCAATTCTATCGCTATTGAATTTGGCATTCAAGATCAATTTTATGTTGAAGGATATCCTTGCTCACCAAACTATATAGCGAAAGGGAGAGATAACGCCGCATCTATGGCAATGCGCACCTTGTTTGCACAGGAAATGATCAAGGCGGGGATCCTGATGCCATATATAGCTATCTCTTATTCCCATCAGGACATTGAGCTTGATATGACTTTAAGTGCTGTAAGAACTTCATTAAAAACTTATCAAAATGCTCTTAATGATGGTTATGAACCATATTTGCAGTCAAAAATTATAAAGCCGGTATTTAGAAAATATAATTAATTTTTAATGGAAGGCAAAGTAGCGGTAGTAACTGGTGGTAACGGTTTGTTAGGCGCCCATATTGTAAAAACACTTAAACAGCGCGGGTGTGAGGTCATTGCAGCCGATATTAATATTAGCAAGAATGCTGATGACTGTTTAGCCCTGGACATTACAGATGAAGATTCTGTAAAAGGCGGCGTTGACTATATCTTAAAAAAATATGGAAAAATTGATGGTTGGGTAAATAATGCTTATCCACGCACAGTTGACTGGGGAGATAAACTTGAAGACATAAAAATTGAATCTTGGCGCAGAAATGTTGATATGCATTTGAATGGATACTTTTTATGCTGCCAGGTAGTACTTAACAAAATGAAGTCACAGGGATACGGCTCCTTGATAAATATGTCTTCAATTTATGGGTTAGTGGGTCCCGATTTTTCTGTTTACAATAACACCGAAATGACCATGCCTGCGGCGTATTCAGCGATTAAAGGAGGTATAAATAACCTAACACGCTATTTAGCAGCATACTATGGCCCACACCAGGTAAGAGTGAATAGTGTTTCGCCCGGCGGTATATTTGATAATCAACCCAAACAATTTGTAGAAAGCTTTTCGAATAAAGTTCCGTTAAGACGAATGGGAACTCCTGATGATATATCTCCTTGTATTGCATTTCTTTTATCTGATGATGCTAGGTATATTACCGGTCAAAATATTTTGATTGACGGGGGATGGACAAGTATTTAGTGGATTCAATTATATTACTATAAAGCCAGTAAGCTATCCTGCTACCGCCTATAAGTTGGATACCCGTGCAACGACTTTATTTTTTGCAGTGTTTGCTGTAAATAAAATGGCTGATATAACAAATATGAAGTTGATAATTATCGATCATGAGCCTTATAAGCATTTCAAAAGAGGCCATTTTTGCATGGATGAATTTTGCAGATATGGATTTGATGTCCAATTTTGGAGTGTGTGGAGGGCCTTGGCCTATTCAAAAAAATTAAACTATAATATGGAGGAAAAGGATGAAGATGTAATTTACTTTGATAACTATATTAATTTGTTACGGGAGATAGAGAATCTACCTCAAGGTACCTATATATGTACTGAATTTTGGTTTAATTGGGATACGCGCTGTTTGGCAAAATTGTTATCGGGGGATAAGTTCAAAGTTTTTTCAATAAATCATTATCATAATCTTTCCGCCATTTATTACAATAGAATTCGTTTTAAAGTTAGTGATCTGTCTTTTAGCAAGGTTAGGAGAAAATTGAGTTTATTTTCCTATAAAATTTATAAAAGGTTCTTCGAGATTAACCCGGTTTCATTGGTGTTTTTGACCGGTAATAAGACAGCGCCCGAATTTAGGGAATACAAAACAGATTCGATATCATATTTCGATGTGGAAAATTATGCTGTAGCTCAAACTACCCCCCGTATTATCAACGAGAAATATATTGTTTTCTTGGATATCTATCTGCCAAGTCACCCGGATATTGCCAGGCTTCGCAAAAGATCAATCTCTCCCGAGTTATATTATAAAAAAATTAACGCAGCATTTGATAAAATTGAGCATCAAACTGGTTGCGAGATTATAATTGCAGCGCATCCAAAAGCCTTGTATACCAATGAATTTGGATCCCGCCGTGTTATTTCAGGAAAAACTGCTGAATTGGTGTTGCATAGTGAAATGGTTTTAGATCACTCAAGTTTATCTATAAATTATGCTGTGCAAGCGAACAAAAAAGCATATGTCATTTTTTTCGACGAATTTATGCATGGAAACGATTTTTCGAATGAGGTTTACAGGCGGGGAAGGAATATTGCCGAACTTATTAATATTGAAATGATCAATCTCGACTCGGATTTTAAACTTTCTCTCTATGATAATATAGATTTTGTAGCTTATGAAAAATTCAAAACGGAATACCTTTATGCAAAAGAATACCCGAAAACAAATTTTGAAATAATTAAGAATGCCATTTCAACCCTCTAAGTTTAGACAGGACCTTAGAAAGATAACACGTCATTCTTTATTTAAGAATAGCGTTCTGTATACCTTAACAGATGCAATTAATAAAGCTATTCCTTTCCTGTTATTGCCGCTATTGACACATTACCTGGTACCGGCCGAATATGGTATTGTTTCAAACTTTTCTGTTTATACGTCGGTGTTACTGATATTTATTGGGCTAAGTTTGCAAGGTGCAATAAGCGTTAATTATTACAAGCTAAGTAAAAAACAGCTTGCCGAATATATTTCAAACGTTATTTCAATTACTTTTTTTACGGCTATAATTTGCTCGGTACTGGTATTGATCTTTAGTCCCCAAATTATAAACACTTTACATATACCTGTTAATTACTTACTTGCAGGAATATTAATTGCATTATCGCAATCATTTACGGCTATTAACTTAACATTGTGGCAACTAGAAGAAAAAGCGATTAAATACGGTATTTACGAAATAACTCAAACGGCTTTAAATATTAGCCTTTCATTGCTATTTATAATAAGTTATTCACTTGGATGGCGCGGGCGCCTAGATGGTTTTTTTATCGCAGCATGCAGTTATGGTTTATTCAGCCTATATATTTTGTACGATCGCGGTTACTTTACATTAAGCATACAAAAGGCTTATTTAAAAGACGCCGTTTTTTTTTCTCTACCACTGCTACCACATAGCTTAAGTATTTGGATAAGGTCAGGTATCGACAGAATTTACATAAGTAAATTAATTGGAGAAGCTGCCACCGGAATTTATGCTACCGGCTTTCAGTTTGGATTACTTGTTTCATTTATCACAATGGCCTTTAATAATGCCTATGTTCCATATCTATTCAAAAGCTTAAGTATCGAAGACGAACATGTATTGAAGCGTACCAAACTAAAATTAGCCAAGTTTACCTATTTATATCTTCTTTTGTTGGTTATAAGCTGCGTGGTGCTGATTGGAATGTCAATATTATTAGTTAATAATTTTTTATCTGCTAAATATTTAGAATCGAAATGGTTCATTCCCTGGGCTATACTGGCTCAAACATTTCAGGGCATGTATTTAATGTTTGTTAATTACATATATTTCGTTAAAAAGACCAGGTTGCTTGCCTATATAACCTTTATCTGTTCACTTTTACAGGTAGTTTTATCCTATATTCTGATTAAACATTTCGGCGCTATAGGTGCAGCTTATTCTACTACGCTGATAAGTTTTATTAACTTTGTTGCCGTTTGGATTTACAGTGCCCGGGCATATGACATGCCCTGGACGTTATCGCATTAATTTTACTTGTTGATAAGTAACTTTATTTGCACCGCACTCTTCGTCAAAAAGACAATAATGAACGTTAAACTGATTCTTTCAGATATTACATCATCTGCTGGTACCGAAAGGGCCACTATTAATTTAGCCAATAATCTATCAAAACACGGCTATTTAGTTACTATATTAAGTTTATATACGACTCAGGGGACGGCCTATTTCAATCTTAACGACAGCGTTGTTATAAAACATCTGCATATCAGGACATCGAGGTTTTTAATTCTCCGGATACTTGGCTTTTTTAAAACCTTTAGTGTCTTATCAAAAAATGTTCCCCAAAATAGCGATATAGTATTAGGAACAAATCACGTACATAACTTTATTCTTTCCCTGCTTTGCCTGTTTAAGCCAACTAACAAATACATAGGTTGCGAACACTTATCATATTCAGCATTAACCCCCTATTCAAAATTCTTAGTTAAGTTGTTATACCGGCGCCTGGATGCCGTTGTAGTACTTACAGATGTTGACAAATTAAACTTCAACAAAAATGTGCCGACAGTACTATGCGAAACTATTCCTAATGAATTGTCATTTTATCCGCCGGATCCATCTCCTTGCGATAATAAAATATTACTGGCAATCGGCCGATATACTTATCAGAAGGGATTTGATCTCTTGATTGATCTGGCAGCTCTGGCGCTGAAGGACAATCCAGGTTGGGTTTTAAATATAGTTGGCGATGGCGAGTTGAAAAATGACCTTACAACTCAAATTACCAGGTACGACTTACGAGACCGGATTTTTCTAATACCTCCGACAAAAAATATTTTAGACTTTTTTTTAGAATCGTCAATTTATTTAATGACATCTAGATATGAAGGGCTGCCGATGGTATTATTAGAGGCGAAAGCATGCGGCCTTCCTGTAATTGCTTACGATTGTCCGACCGGACCCCGTGAACTTATAAAGGATGACGACGGAATATTGATACAGATGAATGATTCTGAAGCGTTTCTAAAAAATCTATTGCTACTAATTGGCGATGAAAGCAAACGGAAGCAATTAGGAAGAAACGCCCGAGTAAATTCGATGGATTATAATTCAGATACGGTATATCAAAAATGGGAGTCTCTGTTTAGCAAGTTATGATTTACTACATAATTCTATTTTTATTGCTCTTGCTATCAGTAATGTCTTATTTTATCGAAGATAAGGTTGACAAATTCCTGCTGTTTTCTTTAGTGATCGTCTTTCTTGTTTTTTTTGCGGGTCTGAGATATGAAACGGGCTATGATTATGATAATTATGAAAGAATTTATGAAGATGTAAGATTTAGCGGCTATAGTCTGGAAGTTGAGCCTTCTGTGAATGCCATAATGGGCTTTCTTAATAAAATATCAGTGAACTACGTTTCTTTTATATTTTTGATGGCCCTTCTCGCGGTGGCGATAAAAGGAAAGTTTATATGGCAGTACAGCTTATTTCCTTTTTTGTCGATCGTGTTTTATTTTTCCAGGCTATACTTAACTGCCGATTTTGGACAGATAAGACAAGGCCTTGCCGCGGGGCTAGTGTTATGGTCCTTTGTTTACATTAAGGAAGGAAATATAAAAAAGTACACGCTTATACTTTTAGCTGCTGTATCGATACATATTTCTTCAATACTATTTTACCCGGTTTATTTTTTTGTTCGCAAGCAATTTAAGCCGACGGTGTTGGTAATTGTATTGTGCGTTGCTTTAGCTGTTGCCACAATAGATTTGAAAAATATCGTAATAAATTACCTTACCAATTTTATGCCGGAATATATCGCTCAAAAACTGGTGTACTATGGGAATTCAGATGCAGACGAAATTATCGGGGTGACCTATTCAGTGTTTTTGAGACTTTCTTTAATTGTGGTTTTATTGGGCTTTTACAGGCAAAAAGTATATAGCGATGAAAATAGTTTGATCGTATTTAACATCTATTACTGGGGTGTTATTTTTTACCTGGCTTTCAATTCATTGCCGCAAATCGGTGGCAGAGGAAGCCTTTATTTTCAACAATTTGAAATATTGTTATTTCCTTACCTTTTTTCCTATAGCAAAAGTAACCTGCAAAAAGCAGCGATATTTCTATTTGTTGGGGCATATTGTTATTGGGGTGCAATGACTGTGATAAATTCGCAGGAAGAGTCCTTTATACCTTATAGAAACGTAATAAGTAAGTGATATGGACTTGGTTTACGACAACATAATCTACAGTTTACAAACAGCGGGAGGTATATCTACATATTGGTCTGAGCTGTCGAAAAGATTATTACGCGATAATGTCAATCTATTGTTTGTTGAGAGCGATAATAATAATATCGCCAGAAACAATGTTTACATTGATAAGCATCAACTTATCAGCCGTAATAAATATCCGCTTATCATAGAGAGATTTCTGACGCTTAAACTATCGAATATTAAACACGAGTTTATTTTTCATTCCAGTTATAACAGAATCACGGATAATCCTTTAGCTTCACAGGTGACGACAATCCACGATTTTGTGCACGAAAAATTTTATGGCAGCCCCAGAAAAAATGTACACTCCTATCAAAAAAATAAAGCGTTGTATGCTGCTCGAAAGATAATCAGCGTATCTGAAAATACAAAGCATGATTTATTGGCCTTGCATCCTCACATTGATCCTGAAAAAATAAAGGTGATCTATAACGGCGTGTCAGATGATTTTTTTATCATTAAAGACGCAAAAAAACAAGGCAGACCTTATTTACTATTTATAGGTTCGAGGGAGTTTTATAAAAATTTTGAATTTGTTATCAATCTGATAAAGGAGTTGCCTGATTTTGATTTATACGTGGTAGGAAGGCCTTTCAATAAACAGGAAGCGCGGCTGATATCAGCTTTAGAAAAACGAATAAAGATTTTTGTCAACATCTGTAACGCTGAACTTAATAAGCTATATAATTCGGCTTTTGCATTGTTGTACCCTTCGTCGTATGAAGGTTTTGGAATTCCTCTCTTAGAAGCGATGAGGGCAGGATTGCCGTTTGTTGCATTGAATAAATCTTCAATTGCCGAAGTAGCCGGTAAAGCCGGCGAATTAATTGATCAATTGGATATTGATGATGTAAAACATGCATTAGAAGAAATTGCAAATAACAGGAAGAAATATATTTTAGAAGGATTGGAACAATCCGCGAACTTTTCCTGGGAACGATGCTATCAGGAAACTGTCGGTCTTTATAAAGAATTAATTTAGAATGAAAATCTCTATAATAACAGTTGTCTATAATAATGAAAAAACAATCGAGGATGCAATAAGCTCCGTTTTATCTCAAAATTATAAAAACATAGAATATATCATTATTGACGGCAATTCAACCGACAATACTCCCAATATCATTAGTAAGCACCTAAGTAATATTAACAATTATATTTCTGAGGCTGATAAGGGTATCTACGACGCCATGAATAAAGGAATTATGCAGGCTACGGGGGAGGTTATCGGCATCTTGAATTCAGATGACCTTTATCATGACGAAAATGTGATCAGTGACGTTATGATACATTTTAATAACGACCCTGATTTAGATATTTTGTATGGCGATTTAGTATACGTCGGGAATGAGGATCCAGAGAAAATAGTGAGAAGATGGGACTCTGTTCGTTACCATCGTCATTTTTTTGAGCTTGGACATGTGCCTCCTCATCCGTCATTATTTGTGAAATCGAGAATCTATAAAGAAGCCGGACTGTTTAACACCAAGTATGCCTTAGCGGCAGATTACGAATTTATGTTAAGAATATTTAAAAAATTCAATTTTAAATCGCTTTATATACAAAGATTGATAGTAAAGATGCGGCTCGGTGGCGCTACAAACAAACATCTTAAGAATGTGATAAAGGGCAACCAAGAAATTTTAAGAGCGTGGAAAGACAATGGCTTTAAAGCTCCTTTTTTCCTAATGCCGGTAAGAATTATAAGGCGGCTAATGCAGTTTATCAAGTGAGGGAGTTTAAAATAGCAAACAAGCGTTGAAAGAAAACGGGTAATCGCCGGGGTAACAACTTGAAAGCAGCTAATTTTGCCGAGGGTAATCTTTTTTATCAAGGTGTTAGTTACGATTTGTATTATTTTATCGTAAATGAAGATATAGCCGGATACAATATTTTAATAACGATGCTGGCTTAACAAAATAATTTACTTACAATTTAGTTTTTAGTTGTTATCTTTGCGAGAGACCAAACTTATTGCGAAAACAATAAAAAATTATTTACGATATTGAAAACTAATGATTAAGTTAGTTTTTTTAAAAAAATCCAGAAACTTTGGTTGCAGGAAAATGTTTTAAGAAAAAACTGGATTGAACTTTACAATTGATAAGCATCTATATGGAATTGATTGAGGAACCGGTAATACAAAATTATAGTAGAAACCTAGACAACAATAAAACATCTTTTTTTGAATTCGAAATTGGGTTTAATAAAGTTGAAGTGTTTTGCCCGGAAGAAGAACATGACCGCATCCGAAGTCTACTGCAATCAATAACAAAAGCGAAATCTTCGAAATTGAAGAAGATGTTTTCTTCAAATAAAAAGATTATTCTTTATCACCATACACATCAAATTAATTACTTGGATAAGCTCCACTTGGTTAATTATATTGAGAATGGTTTTATTGCGTATTCGATAGTTGATTTTTTGGAAGAAATAAATGGTTTTACTGAAATATCGCTATTGGACTGGGATTACTTTATTGGTAAAGAGGATTTTTCGGTGTTGAGAAACACCCGAAAAGTTGCGCTAAAACGCATAGCAGATTATTTCCACGCTGTTATTCTGATAATACTAACACTGCCTGTTTCTATAATCACTGCTATACTTATTAAGTTGGAATCTGCCGGTCCAATTTTTTACCTGCAAACCAGGGTCGGGCAGTTTAATGAAGAATTTAAAGTAATTAAATTCCGGTCGATGAGACAGGACGCTGAAAGTAAAGGCGCACAATGGGCGCAAAAAAACGATCCGCGCATGACACGGATAGGTGAATTTATCAGAAAGACACGTATTGATGAGATACCGCAGTTAATAAATGTGCTGAAAGGTGAAATGTCCTTAATCGGCCCACGCCCTGAAAGAAAGGTTTTTATTGACATGCTTGTGAACGAAATTCCGTTTTATGAATTTAGGCATAGTGTCCGCCCTGGCATCACCGGACTGGCGCAAGTAAAATATCCTTACGGGGCTTCAGTAGAAGATGGGGTTTGGAAACATAAATACGATTTATATTATATAAGGAACCAAACATCCTTTTTAGACCTTAAAATTATATTACTCACTATCAAAACTGTTTTGGGCGGATTTGGAAGATAAAGTACCATTTAAATTCTTTTGTGAATAAAAAATCGCTGGTAGTAACCTACCGGTTTTTTTATGCTCATGTTTTTTACTCCGGAATCTACGATATTTGAATTCCGTCAAAACATGTTATTTTCAGTAACTAAATGTCATGAATACTATTCACGAAATATCTTCTCGTCTGGCATCCCTTTGTGGGGAGCGAAAATTCGTAGAGGCTTACAGGGAACTCTTTGCAGATGATGCCGTAAGCATCGATCCCGTATACAATAATGAGCCCTTAACGGGTTTGCATAACTTAATTGAACGCGAACAACAGTTTCTTTCGAGAGCCGAAATCCACGATATAAAAATATCAGACGCTAGCTTTGCCGGAAGTTATTTTACCGTAGTTCTCTCGATGCAGTTTACGGTAAAAGGTCAGGATACTAAGTCTATTGAAGAATTATGCGTTTATAAAATAGACAAGGGTAAGATCGTTAGTCAGCAGTTTTTTATAGGCTGACAGTGAGATATCCTGTTTTTGTATTTTACGTTGTTGTTGCTGACGGTCGACGCAATCCGTGGTCATGTTGAAGTTTTCCTGAAGGCAGCACTTGTCCTGATATTCCCAGCATGCTTCTTTGAAAGGATAGGCGGGCAAAGATAGCGCCTGTCAAAAATGTCTGCTCGATTTCTTTAAAATTTTCCTGATTTTTCATTTCACCACAAACTTCCCGGGTTTCACCTCATTTATTTTAACAAACGGAAAGATCGTCTTTCATTTGAATAAGCAAACGGAAAAATGGAAGAGACAATTAAAAAGCCAGCTTTTTACAATTTTATCAAGCGATTCCTGCTGCATGCCATAACACTGTGGCTGGTGATCAACATCTGGGGTTGGCTTGAATATCTTTTTAAAATCAAGTTTGACCTGCCGCAAAGCGTTGACGTCAACGGCAGCACGCTGGGATTTTCTGACCGGTTTACCAACCACAGTCTTAACCATACTTTCATTCTCTCGGTGCTGTTGTTCGCGTTATTGGCCGAGCTAAACTGGGTTTTTGTATTCAATCGTCAAAAGTTGGTTCGGTTTGTTGCCGGCTGTGTCAGTCTTGGAATCATCGGTGGGGCGGTCAGCTTGCTTTTTACCCGGAAATCTATTTTTTTTCCTGTAGCTGCCCAATTTGTGGGGACGACGTTACTCATGATGGCCTACATTGCAGGTTATGCCATACTATACAACTTCTTTTACGATCGCTACCAGCGTATTAAGTTTTATAAGCAAAAGTCGGAAGCAGAGTTGCAATTGCTGAAAGCTCAGATTAACCCGCATTTCTTTTTTAATACGCTGAATAATATTTATGGAATAGCATTAAAGGAAAATGCCTCTAAAACAGCCGGTGCGTTAGAACTATTGTCGGACATGATGCGGTACAATATGGATGGGGTACAGGAGGACTTTATATCGCTTAAAACTGAGCTTAAATTTATTGAGGACTATCTCGCTTTGCAGCAATTGCGCATACCTGCGAATTTGAAGATTACCATCAGGATTAACATCGAATACCCTAAAATTAATTACAAGATAGCGCCGATGCTGCTGATCCCCTTTGTAGAAAACGCCTGGAAATATGGTGTTAGTATAGATAAACCCGGCACTATCAACCTCGAAATCCGGGTTGAAAAGCATCAGTTGATAATGATTGTTGAGAATACGGTTTTTGCTGATATAAACATTGAAAAAGGCTCCGGTTTGGGTATCGCCAACGTAAAGCAGCGATTGCAGATGATCTATCCAGGCTTGCATCAGCTCATGATAGAAAATGAGAACGGGAGATTCAGGGTTAAACTATCTATTACCGTCTAACAAAAACCAATATCAGCATGAAAAAGATACTTTTACTAACCATCGTGCTATCGTTGCATTTCAAGGGCAAATTGATAGCGCAAAGCAAGACATTTCCATTTACGCTAACAGGCACGATAAGCCCCAAAATTACCGCATCAAAGGTGTACCTGGTTTATCAATACGAAGGTCAAAAATTTATCGATTCTGCTTCGGTTATTGACGGCAGGTTCCGGTTGAATAATACTGCCCCGTTTATAGTTTTGGCGACGTTGGTAATGGATCACCAGGCTGTCGGCCTGAAGGGCCTGCTTAAGGCGCCCGTGGATAAGGTAGATGCCCTGAAGTTTTACCTGCAGCCCGGTAGTATAACCTTGAACTTAAAGGATTCTATCTCAACTGCAGTTTTTATCGATTCGAAGGTAAACCAGGATTATGCAAGGTTAAAGAAGCTGCTTGGCATAAATGAGGAGCACAAACTTTATTCCCTGTCAGCCCAAATGCAAAAATTACGCACACCTGCGGCCGGGAAAGCCTACGTGACTTATTACGATAGCTTGAAAAAAGCGCGGCGGCCCTTGCTTAGGGAATTTATTTTGGAAAACCCTAAAAGCTATATTGCGCTTACCGCGCTAATGGATTACGGTGGTGATTTCGCCGATACTGCAGAGTTGAGGCCTTTATTTAAAAAAATCGACACGGGCTTGCGAAATAACTTTTTAGGCAAGAAAATAAATATGATGCTGAATAATAAAGTTGAGGTAGGGGCTATAGCCCCGGATTTTACTCAATTTGATACTCACAGCAGACCTGTTAAACTCTCGTCATTTCGTGGTAAGTATGTGCTTATCGATTTTTGGGCGTCGTGGTGTCGTCCATGCAGGGAGGATAACCCCAAATGGGTAAAAGTATACGACCAACTAAAGGATAAAAATTTTACTATATTAGGCATATCTCTTGACGGACACGACACCAAAGCTGGCTGGCTGAAAGCGATTAAGGATGACGGCTTAACCTGGCCGCAGGTATCGGACCTGAAGCATTGGGATAATACGGTAGCCGAACTATATGGCGTAAGGGCCATTCCGCAAAATGTACTGATTGATACGCAAGGAAAAGTAGCCGGCCGCAACCTGGAACCTGATGAGGTGCTGGCGCTGGTAAAACGCATGACCGAAGTAAAATGATAAGCGCAATAGCTATAGACGACGAACCGATTGCCCTGGATATAATTAAAACGCATGCAGCTAACATTCCCTTTATAGATTTAAAGGCAACATTTTTAAGCGCCACAGAGGCATTGGCATGGATACAGAAAAACGAAACAGATGTGGTATTCCTTGACATAAGAATGCCGGATTTGACAGGGATAGAATTTGCGTCGCTTATATCAAAACCAGCCCACATAATATTTACAACTGCTTATCCTGAATATGCCGTTAAGGGTTTTGACCTTGCCGCGACGGATTACCTGTTAAAGCCAGTGAATCTTAGCCGGATGTTGCAGGCCTGTACATTAGTGAAAGAGCGGATATCCGCTGGAAAACCTCAGCTCGGAAGCAGCCAAAGCTTGTTTGTGAAGGATGGCTACGATCTTGTAAAAATTAACATACCTGATATTTCATACGTTGAGGCTGGAGACAATTATCTGAGCATTTATGAAGGCAGCAAACGTACGCTAACGCGGATGACCTTAACCGAAATGCTTGACAAATTACCCGCAGCAACTTTCCAAAAAGTGCATAAGTCGTATATTGTCGCAGTTACTAAAATTGATAAAATTGAACGGAGCCACTTGTTAATAGGGAATGTGAGGGTGCCGGTATCTGTCAACTTTAAAGATGCATTGATGCGTAAGGTTAATTTCTGAATTAAAAAGGGCGTGCAATAAACTGCAACGCCCCCCATCATTCGCCCAAGTAACCTATCCCTGTTAATTTGTTACTACTACTGTCGCGTTGGCCATCATTGAATGTATTAAACAATGATAGGTGTAAGTACCTGCTGTGTGAAAGGTAAAACTAAAGCTCTGGTTAGTTGCCAGGCTGCCGCTGTCGAATAAGCTGCTGAGTTCGGTTGCCGTGTGCGGTGCGCTGTCCTTATTGGTCCACATTACAGATTGGCCGGCTTTGATTGTCACTGTTGCTGGCGAAAATGCGAAATTTTCGATAGATACAGTGGCCGCCGGCGTAGTCGGGTTTGGATTAACCTTTGCCTTATTGGATGAACAGCTGTTAAGAGTAAATACCGCCATTATAAAAACCGGGAGAAATACGAGTGTTTTTTTCATGAGATGGATAATTAATAAATACATATACTATTTATAATTATCACGCGCAAAAACGGATAAAGGTTGCCTTTCAATATATTTTATTTCTAAACAATTAATCAACAGGTGTTTCCGGTAGTGCGATACGTAGTTTTACGCGCCAGATTGAGTGGCAATACGGTTTATGGATCAAAAAGGTCATACTAATTTTACAGCACCTAATTGATTAATTACTACACAATGGCTGTACGCATAATTTGCATAAAAAAGGATGAGGGCATAACCGGCAACCCTTATCTTGCGATAGATTATTTTGAATGGGTTAATGAGAGAATAAACGTAAACGGCATAACCGACAGGACGCAGATATACGACTGGATAAAAGAAGGCAATGGAGAGGCGTATATTACTGATGAAAAAGGCAACAAGGTATATTTAATACCCGCTATTTGCCCTCAAGGGAATAAGTATGTTAAAACTGTGGAGGATGAATCGTTAGACGACAGCCTGTTGCTCTTGCCACAATGCGATGACTAAACTAAACATTCCAGGTGGTGTAAGGACTTACTGACAGATTGGAATTGTAATAACGCGCGTCATTGCTCACTTCTTTTTCTATCCAATCGGGCTTGGCAAATTTTTCACTTTCGTTTTGTAATTCTATTTCAGCGAGTATTAAACCGCTATTCGCCCCTTTAAACTCGTCTATTTCCCATAACTTGTTTTCGTAGTACACCCAGTATCTTACTTTTTCAACTTCTGATAAGGCAAAGTTATCCAGCATTTCGGCAGCTTCGGCAACAGGTATTTCGTATTCGAATTCTTTGCGGGAAATGCTCTCGGTTCGCCCTTTTAGCGTGATATATGCTTTAGAGCCTGCCACACGCACCCTTATGGCAGGGTTATTTCCGTTGGTCAAATAGCCCTGCCGGTAAAGAATCCCGTCGGGTTTTGCAGTCGCCTGCCATTTTTTTTTATCGACTAAAAATTTCCGCTCAATTTCAAGTGCCATATTGTTATTTGAATATTATTTACGAAATTAACCAAATAATAAACGCCAATTATAAACCCCTGTTTGGCGCCGCTGAAATTATTATTCACGACTTTTGCTATTACATTCTGATAACCAATTAAACTTTAAAACCTGGAACAATGGACTTTTCACACATTAACTGGCTGGCTATAGCCGTAGCGGCCTTGTCGGCATTTATGGTAGGGGGTATCTGGTATTCAAGGCCCTTATTCGGCAATGCATGGATGATTGACAGCAACCTTAACATGGAGCAGATTCAGGCAGGCAATAAGGGCAAGATTTTTGGATTTACTGCCATTTTTTCGCTTTTGATGGCTGTAAACCTCGGCATGTTTCTGGCCGATGCCAAAACAGATTTAGCATGGGGTACCACCGCGGGTTTCCTCGCCGGGATATGGACTTTCAGCGCTATCGCCATACACAGCCTTTTCGAGCTGAAAAGCTGGCGGTATATTTTGATTAACGGCGGCTACAGCCTGGTATCACTCACCCTGATGGGAGCCATAATTGGCGCGTGGAGATAATGAAAGAGTTGTATTGAGTTGTATTGAGTTGATAAGGTCTGCGGGTAATTGACCTTAAAGTTCGAAGTAACGTCCAACAGCTTAGTCAGTCAACTAAATATGCTAACTCGTTAAACTTATTTATTCCGCCCTCGTCATAAGTATATAAAAAGATATTATATATTTATAGAAAGGGGCCTTGTCATGAAAAAGATACTTTACCTGATACCGGTTGCAGCGCTTTTAAGCTCATGCTCACCGATTATATATACCAGCAATCAACAGCCAGTTTACGACAACCAGGAGCAATACGCAGAGCAGCCCGTTGACGACCAGGTTTTTTATGACGAGCTTAGTCCATACGGCCAATGGATAGATTATCCGGATTATGGCTATGTATGGCAACCTTACGTTGATGAAGATTTTCGCCCCTACGAGACCAATGGCAGCTGGGTTTACACAGATGAGGGATGGACCTGGGCCTCAAATTATAGCTGGGGATGGGCCCCATTTCATTACGGCAGGTGGTTTTACGACGGTGGCTATGGTTGGATGTGGCTGCCTGGCGGCGAATGGGCTCCTGCCTGGGTGACCTGGGGCCAAAGCGGCGATTATTACGGATGGGCCCCGCTGCCACCAAACGTTGGGTACGGCCGAAACTGGCGGCCGCGCGGTGAAGACTGGTGTTATGTGCACGCCGGTTATATGACACGCAATAACATCAATCGCTATGTGGTACGAAATAACATAACTGTTATTAATAACACTACTATAATTAACAATATTTATACAAATAATTATAATTATAACAGAGGCAATGGTCACCGTGGGTTTACCTATAACCGCGGCCCGCGTGTAACTGATGTGGAAAGCAGGGGACATTATACTGTGAGGCCAGTTACTATCGGAGTAGCTCAAAGGCCAGGCGAGGCAACAGTGTCGGGGGGACGTTTAAATGTTTACAGGCCCGTAATTAATCGCGAACCCAGTCGTGATGGAAGAAGACCTGCGCCGCAGCAAGTAAGCCAGTACGATAATAAAGGTGATCACCGTAACGCGGGGAGGCTTAACCCCTTTAACCCCAAACCGGAACAGCTGCGGCCGAACCCGCAACCGGGCCAGCAAAATAACCCGCAGCAGGGCAATAAAAACTCAAGGCCCGTTACCGGGCAGGGACAGCAAAAGCCGGGGATGGATAACGGCCGGGGTGACACAAATCCGCAACAGGCACAGCCCCGTCCTGTACAGGAACAGCCAAGGCCGGTACCACAACAGGCACAGCCCCGTCCTGTACAGGAACAGCCAAGGCCGGTACCGCAACAGCCGCAGCCCCGTCCTGTACAGGAACAGCCACGGCCGGTACCGCAACAACCGCAGCCTCGTCCTGTACAGGAACAGCCAAGGCCGGTACCACAACAGCCGCAGCCTCGTTCTGTACAAGAACAGCCAAGGCCAGTACAGCAACAACCGCAGCCTCGTCCTGTACAGGGACAGCCAAGGCCGGTACCGCAACAACCGCAGCCTCGTCCTGTACAGGAACAGCCAAGGCCGGTACCACAACAGCCGCAGCCTCGT
>NZ_JAUMKC010000007.1 GCF_030519355.1 Mucilaginibacter sp. L3T2-6 | reverse complement strand
CCGCCGTATACGGAACCGTACGTACGGTGGTGTGAGAGAGCGGTGAAACGAATAAAAGTTTCGCCCTCTACTCGATTCAAACGCTCATTCCGAGCGCAGGCTCTTCACAGGGTTAACAAGTGCTGCTTTAATAGAATGATAGCTCACTGTAACCAGAGCTATCAATATGGCGGCGCCTCCGGCTAAAACAAATATCCACCAGCTAACGTCAATGCGGTAATCAAAATCCTGCAGCCAGTTATTCATAGCCCACCATGCAATCGGGCTGGCTATTACGGCTGCAATCAGCACCAGCTTTACAAAATCAACGGATAGCAGCTGCACTATGCTGCCCACACGTGCGCCCAGTACTTTACGCACACCAATTTCTTTAACGCGCCGCGCTACGGTGATGGTAGCCAGGCCGAACAAACCTATGCATGCTATAAAAATAGATAAGCCCGAAGCGATACGTACTACCTGGCTTGAACGTTGTTCCTGGCGATATTGTGCAGCTATAGTATCGTCTAAAAAACTATAATCCAAATCCTGGCCTGGGGCAGCAACAGCCCATGCTTTTTTAAGAATGCCGATGTTTGATGACAAACTGCCTGCGCCTAACCGTACAGAAATGCGCGGCTGAGGCGGGGCATTCACATTTACATCGTTGACATATTTCATCAGCGCCTTCGCTTCGCCCGATAATATCAGCGGCTGTATTTTGGCATGCAGCGATTCGTAATTAAAATCCTTCATCACCCCGATAATTATTTGCGGGAATGGCCCGGGCAGTTTTTTGCCGATAGGATCCGTAATATTAAAGGCTTTTATAAAAGTTTCGTTCACCAGGGCTGTACCGGCAACATCCATCGCATTGTTTTCCGCAAAATTTCGGCCGCTTACCATTTTTATTCCCATGGTAGGTACAAAATTCGCATCAACGGAGTTGTATAAAAAGTCGCGCACCTGCCCATGGTCGTCTTTATAATCCAGGTGTATCCATGGTATTTCGGCCATGCTGTATAATGATATGCTGGAGTTTATCACCTTTGAATATTTATTCAGCTCAGCGCGGAATGTGGCTGCAACCGGTTGACCCAACGTCATGTTTTTATTTGTTTCCACTACAACAACCTGTTCTTTTTTATAGCCGAGATCCTTTTGCTGCATGTAATCCATCTGGCGCCCTATTACCACAGTGCCAATAATCATAACAATGGAGGCTACAAACTGCCCTATAACCAGGCCCTGGCGCAGCCAGTTGCTGCCTGCTTTAAGGTTTAATTTTCCTTTTAGTACCTCAACCGGGTTAAAGCCCGATAATATCAGCGCCGGATAAATTCCGGATATGATTGCAATCAGGGCGATTACCAACAGACAGAACAGTGCAAAAAACAAATCGGGATGCAGGGATAGCTGCCGGTTTACGATATCGTTAAACGGCTGAACCGTTACCAGGGCCAACACAACACCTATGGTCACCGATATCAAAACCACCAGGAATGCCTCGCCCCAAAATTGAATGATAAGCTGTTTACGTGCTGCGCCAAGCGCTTTGCGTACACCCACTTCCATAGCCCGTTTGGTGGATTGCCCAATGGATAGCGTAACGAAGTTTATGCAGGCCACAATTAATATCAATAAGCCAATTGAGCCTAAGATGTACGAATACTTAGGATCGCTGGTGGGCTGGTTACCCGGAGGCAGGCTGGTATTTAAATGGATATCTTTAATAGGTTGCAGATGTACAGTAAATTCTTCCTTGCCGTAGTCTTCGCCCAACTGCTGCTTCATCATTTGCGGAAACTTGCTCTCCAGTGCCAATGCATTCACTCCTGGCTTCACCAGTATATATGATTCCGTAAAAACGGCAAACCAGTTTTTGAAAGCCCCTTGCGGATAGATGTGTTTTGCCGCACTAAAAGGCAATAGCGCATTAAACCTGATACTTGATGTTTCGGGCGCATCGTCAACAACTGCACTCACGGTAAACAGCACTTTATCATCCTGGATTTGTAATTCAACGTTTTTCCCGATAGGGTTGGCGTCGCCAAAATATTTTTTTGCAGTAGCTGCTGTAAGCACAATATTATTATCGAGAGAAAGCGGACTGCTTGCATTCCCTGCTATCACCTTAAAGTTAAACATTTTGAAAAAATCCGGGTCAACCAGGTCCATGGTTTCCTTAAAAGAATTCGCCCCGGTTTTTACAATGGGAGAAAACGCCAGCACATGCGACGCCGCCTCGGTTTCGGGAAAGGTACTTTTAATAGCCGACGCCATTGCCAGCGGCGTAAAAACGTTATCGGAGGTGATATTGTCGGCCTTTTCGCGCTGCCAAACACGGTATATCCTGGGGGCTTTGGGGTGAAAAGCATCATAGCTTAGCTCGCTTCGCACAAATAACATAATCAGGAGGCAGCAGGTAACGCTTACCGCCAGGCCAAGAATATTGATGAGCGTGTACTCCTTATGCCGCATTAAGTAGCGGAAAGATATTTTTAAATAGTTTTTTAACATATAATTACGGCTTAATTTCTTTTCAGGCCACCTTGTTGGGGTATCATGAGCCGAAATTAGCCTTGCGGTCCGGGGCGTGCGCCTCAAGTTATAATATGAGACATCTTTTGCCATCTGCCGTTTGTATGCCAAAGGGGTGGCGCCGGTCACTTCCCTGAAACTGCGGTTGAAGGTAGCTTTGGAATTAAATCCGGCTGCATAAGCAATGCCCAGCAGTGTAATATGATCGTAAGCCGGATCCTGCATCATGTAAATCACGTGCTGAACCCGGTATTCGTTAATGAAATCGCTGAAGCTTTTTTTAAGGGCACTATTAATGATCCGTGATAATTCATGAGGCGTCAGATCAAGCTTAGTGGCTAATGACCCCAGGCTCAGATCGGAGTCCTGATAGTAATTCCCGGCTTCTATCGTCCTTTTTAACCAGGCCGCTTTTTCCTTTAGCTCAAACGGGGGCGCTGTCTTTGCCGGAACAATGGATGGATCTGGTGGTACCTGTTGCGGCCTCAGGAATGCTGCCGCTGCCGTCCAAATAATTATAACCGCGAAAGATACATAAACCGGATAGTAAAAGGTTAGCCCTAACTGCCCATGATAAACAAAATAATCAACGGTTGTATAAGATATCCAAAACAGCCACAATAGCCCTGTTGCCCCCAATAAGCGGTCCAGCCACCGGAATTCGAGAAGCGACCGGTCCATGAAGACCGGCGCTTTAAGCCGGTAAAAATTTTGAATAAGCTGGTGTGAGTAATACAGGTAGGTTGTGATTGAAATAAATATCAGCAGCTGCAATAATGGATGTAGCCACTGGAATGCAGACGTAGCGTATGTTGCTGCCCCCGTTCTCACACTTTCCGCTATTTCGATTGCCAGTGCACCCTGTTCGAGCAAAAGCGGGGTGAAATGCAGCAGATCCTTCCAACTTAGCTTATATTCAGGATTTGTTTTCTTAAGTACGTAAAAATAGATCAGCGGGCCAAGAGCCAGTAAGAATTGCATCGGCAGACGATCCCAGCCGGGCTGATAAATTCCCAGCCGTATATCTATCGCCAGTATTCTAATCATCCACAAAATCATCACTGCCAGTACCGCGCTCAGATAACGGTTAGCGGCACGTGCCCTACCTTTTACGAACCACAACTGTAACGCAAAGGTTAATCCAATAAATATTGCTCCCAGCGAAGCAAGGTCAAAAAAGCTGATATGGAATGTATATGTCGTCACGATGATCAGTCACAGCAATCGCCGTTCCTAATTTCAATTGATTGTTTATCACAAATTTAAATCAATTCATCAAATTCTTTTTGTAACGAAACCGGGCATAGGCCTGTTCGTATCCGGTCTGTTTGCCGGGCTCCGGAATATTTATCCCCTTCTCGTTTTTATCAATCCGATGTTATAGTCAAACCTAAGTTTTGCAAATATTTGCATATTTAAATCTTATTAGTAAGTTTGTACTTACGGTTAGTTAAAACTTACCAATAAAGATATGACCGACTCTGAAAAAGCTTTTAACGCCCTTGGCGATCCGATGCGAAGGGCGATCTTAGAAAAATTGCGTAATAATCCGCTTGCAGTAGCTGATATTGCTGACGGCTTGCCGGTTACCAGACCGGCCGTGTCGCAGCATTTAAAGGTTCTGAAAGATGCAAAGCTCATACGTGTACATCGCAAGGGCACCAGGAGCGTTTGCGAAATAGACCCCGAAGGCATTATCGCCATGCGCTTTTATCTCGATAGCATGTGGGATTCTGCCCTTACCGCATTCAAACAATTTGCTGAAAATCAACAAGAAAATGAATAACCTGACCATCCCATCCATTAAAAAAGATTTTGTGGTTGAGGCCCCGCAAGACAAAGCCTTTAAAGTATTTACCGAAAACATTGACAAATGGTGGCCGCGCACGCACCACATCGGCGCAACACCTATGACTGAAATGGTGCTTGAGCCGGGCGTAAACGGCCGCTGGTTTACGCGTCACGAAGATGGCAGCGAAGCAGATATCGGCACCGTACTCACCTGGGACCCCTACGGCTTAATCGTACTTTCATGGCAGATTAACGGCGTTTTTAAATATGTGCCAGGCCTGGTAACTGAGGTAGAAGTGCAATTTATTCCGGAAGGCAGTAATCGTACGCGTGTGAAATTTGAACATAAAGACCTGGACCGCCTGGGCGAAGGTGTTCATACCTCCGGCATGGATGAGGGTTGGGGTTACATTATGGGTCTGTATAAAGCTGAAGCCGAAAAATAACAGTTATATGAAACCTAAAATTTTTATCCGAATTTCATCCGCCCTTATGCTACTGCATACGGCCGGGCATACTATCGGCGCGCTTACCTGGAAACAAGCGCCTGATAGCACAGTTGCCAGGCTGATTAGCGATATGCAAAGCATTCATTTTGCGTTTATGGGCCGGCAGGTAAGCCTGGGCTCTTTCTTCCAGGGATATGGCGTTATCAATATCTTCGTTCTGCTATTTATTACTGTTCTGCTATGGTTGTTATCCAATGCTGTGGGTAATACGCTTACCGGGAAGCTGCTGCCGGTCGTCGCAATATTTTTATTGCTGATGGGGGTTTCGGAGTTGATATATTTCTTTCCGTTTGCGGCTGCAATATCTCTGCTGGCTGGCATGTTGGCGCTGGCGGCAAGCATTAATTTAAAAACAGCAACAGCTAGCTAACAGTTATTTATGTATTAAACTCACTGAAAAGGCTATGTTATTACTGTAATTAACCTGTGTTGATAAGTTGCGCTCCACAAGCAAAATTATAATGCGTATTATTCAAAAAAATTTAATATGCCCAGCTTGTTTGTTGCCGACGATGATGAGCTATTTAAGCGCGTTTTGAAAATGACGCTCATAAAATACCCCTTGTTTAAACACGTGCTGTATTTCGAATCGGGTTTGCCGCTGATAAATTATCTGAAAGAAAATTATAAAGACAGCAATAATCTGCCGGATGTACTTTTTATAGATGTGGGCATGCCGGTATGCAATGGTTGGGATGTATTAAAGTTTTTAGACCTGCACCACCTGGCGTTTGCCAAACGCATTTCTATATATGTTATTTCTGTTTCCATCGATCCCCGTGATAGGGAACGCGCTCTTCGCTATAACTTTGTAAAAGATTATTTGTATAAGCCGCTACAGAAAGAACATCTGGTAGCAGTTGCAAATGCGGTCAAAGAAATAGTTAGCCAGTAATCTTATAAAATCTCAGTCGCGGCCTGTCGCAACCCATAGACTACTAAGGGTTTATCCCCCCCTCATCTTTGATTTTCTTAAAAAGATAAAAAAATTAATATTAAATTAATTTTCATAAACGATGTTTGCACAAAACTTACATAGCTTATGAAATCAGGAAAAATACTTACAGCGGCGATCCTTTTGTTATTTTTCGCCGCGTGTAAAAAGGATGCAACGATGCCCGTTCACACAGGCGGGAGTGATACAACCACAACCAATCCTCCTAAACCAATTCCCTACAGCATTACAGAAACTTTTGAAACAGGGTCGAAGACCGCCTATGCGGATGCCAATATCAATTTAAGTACCGGCCCATGGGATTTTAAAGATGCGCTTATAGGGAACCTGGCCGGCGATGCTAAAGACGGTAACTGGTCGGTAAGACTGAGAACAGGCAGCATCTCTATGAATTTCGACATCAGCGGCCTCACCTTATTGAGTTTTAAACACGCCAGATATGGTTCTGACGGAACATCAACCTGGAAACTGGAAATGTCCACCGATGGTGGCGTTAGCTACAGTCAGCTTGGCGAAGACTACACCGAAAACAGCACCGCACTGGTTGCCGATTCCGTAAAGATTTCTGCGGCAGGGAAAGTTCGTTTCAGGTTTGAAAAATCAGGAACCACGCGTATCAATATTGATGATATTACTTTTAAAGGCTTAGGCGATCCCGGCATTACACCCGGCAGTCCTGACACGAGCAGCACTGACACTACCGCAACAGGTGGCGTTGCGGGAACCCGCGGAATAACCAAAGGGCCGGATGCGCCACCGGCAAGCGGCGATAACAGCGACCTGTTATTTGGCAATCCTTCGGGTGCCGTTGCATCGATAGCTATGATGGATAATTACCTCATGGACCAGGGTTATTACACTGAGTCGTACAACGCTACAAGGGGCGAACCGAACTGGGTAAGCTGGCACCTGGATGCTACTAACACAACCAATGCCTCGCCTCGCCTTGATGATTTTGCCGGATTTAATGGTCTGCCTTCCGGCTGGTACGTGGTACAAAGTAACAGCTATAGTGGTTCCGGGTTCGACAGAGGGCACAATTGTCCGTCGGCCGACCGTACAAGTTCTACAGATGCTAACGCCTCCACGTTCCTGATGACCAACATGATTCCCCAGGCGCCACAGAACAACCAGCAAACCTGGGCTAACCTGGAAAATTACCTGCGCGAACAGGTTGTCGGGGGTAACGAAGTTTATATTGTTATGGGCAGCTATGGTACAGGCGGCACTGGCTCAAAAGGTGAGGCAAACGCCATAAACAATGGCCATGTTAATGTGCCGGCCAACATCTGGAAAGTTGCGGTAATACTACCCGCTGGCAATGGCGACCTTAGCCGCGTGTCTTCCGCTACCAGGGTGATTGCAGTAAATACACCAAATGACAATACCATTAGCCCGGACTGGCGGCAATACATAACCACCGTGCGCGATATAGAAAAAGCTACCGGCTACAATTTATTATCAGCACTGCCGCAAACGGTGCAGGATGTGATTGAATTGAAGAAAGACGGCGGAATATAGCTACCGGCGGTAAGTTCGAACAGGCATCATGCGCTGAGGCATTTTGGAGCTGCGCCTCGGGAAGCCCATGGCCGGGATGGCTTTATTAAAGGCTAATTTAATTTAAGCCTGCTTTAAAATAACGAGCCTGTTGTATTCTATTTTTCACAAAAATAGCGATGAGCTTTAACGCCATCGCTATGACAAAAAAAATCCCCCTCGAAACCCGAGGGGGATAAAATATTTAAGCTCCTAAGGCTACCCGCTTAAAGGCGGTAACTGTCAAGCCTTTTTCAACACCGCTCAGGTACTGCGCAATGTTTTTTGAAGGGTCTTTAACAAACTCCTGGTTCAGCAGGGTGCTGTCTTTGTAAAACTTGTTCAGCTTGCCGGCAGCAATTTTCTCAACCATTTCTTCCGGTTTGCCTTCTGCGCGGATCTGGTCCTTTGCAATGGCAAGCTCACGCTCAATAGTCGTAGCGTCAACGCCGTCTTTGTCGATAGCAACAGGGTTCATGGCGGCAATCTGCATTGCAACGTCTTTACCTGCTTCGTCAGCACCTTCAACGTTTGCGCTAAGGCCAACCAATACACCTAAACGGAAATTGCCATGGATGTAAGCAATAACTTTTTCGCCTTCAACAACAGCATATTTAGATACACCGATCTTCTCGCCGATTTTACCGGTTTTTTCGATGATCAGGTCGCCAATTTTCGACATGGTGTTTTCGTTGTCAACACTGATCGCGTAAAGCTCTTCAATAGAAGTTGGCTTGTGCTCAACAGCTGCATTGGCAATCTGGTTGCCGAACGCCACAAACTCAGCATTTTTAGCCACGAAGTCGGTTTCGCAATTCAGCTCGATGATCACACCAAATTTGCCGTCTTCCGAAGCGCGTGCAATAACAACGCCTTCGTTGCTTTCGCGGTCCTGGCGGCTTGCAGCCACTTTAGCGCCTTTTTTTCTTAAAAAATCAATAGCAGCTTCAAAATCACCATTGGTTTCAGTTAAAGCTTTCTTACAATCCATCATACCGGCGCCGGTTTGCTGGCGCAATTTGTTCACGTCTGATGCAGATATTGTTACTGTAGACATTGTATTTTGTTTAAATAAGTTGTAGATGTTGTAAAGGTTGCAGATGTTGAAGTGGTTTTAACCATAACAACATCTACAACCTTTACAACTTTATATTACTCTTCGCTTGACTCAGCAGTCGGGGTAGTATCCTCAGCGGCGGCTTCAGCTTCAACAGCTACTTTGCGTGCCCTTTTGCCATCGCCGGCGCCTGAGCGGTCAGCAACTTCAGGAGCATCAGCTTTTGCTTTGGCAGCAACTGCTTCTCTTTCAGCTTCGTCTTCTTTCTCGCGTTTACGCTCGTCCAAACCTTCAACAATTGCCTGGATGATGATACCGGTAATCAACGAAATTGATTTTGTAGCGTCATCGTTAGCGGGGATCGGGAAATCGATGTTCGAAGGGTCAGAGTTGGTATCAACCATTGCAAAGGTAGGGATATTCAACTTTAATGCCTCACTAACCGCGATGTGCTCTTTCTTAACGTCAATCAGGAACAATGCAGCAGGCAGGCGGTTAAGGTCCGCAATACCGCCCAGTAAAGTTTCTAATTTGATACGCTCACGCTGTATCATCAAACGCTCTTTTTTCGAGAGGATGCTGTAAGTACCGTCTTTAGTCAATTTATCGATGTTCGACATCTTTTTAATCGACTTGCGTACGGTAGCAAAGTTAGTTAACATACCACCTAACCAACGCTCGGTGATGTACGGCATGTTTACTGATTTTGCGTAATCGGCTACAATGTCCTTAGCTTGTTTCTTCGTAGCTACGAATAATACCTTGCGGCCCGATTTTACAATTTGTTTTATAGCTGATGCAGCTTCTTCAACCTTTGTTAAGGTTTTATTTAAGTCGATAATGTGGATACCGTTACGTTCCATGAAAATGTACTGCGCCATTTTCGGATCCCATTTGCGGGTAAGGTGACCAAAGTGTACACCAGCGTCCAGTAAGTCCTGATATGTTGTTCTTGCCATTTTGTTGTCCTCCTTTGATTAACGTTTGCTGAATTGGAATCTCTTGCGTGCTTTTTTGCGTCCTGGTTTTTTACGCTCAACCATACGGTCGTCGCGGGTCATGATACCTTTAGCGCGCAATGAAGGTTTCTTTTCAGGGTCGAGTTCAACAATTGCTTTCGCGATAGCTAAACGAACGGCCTCAGCCTGTCCTTTTACGCCGCCACCTGCTACGTTTACTTTAACATCGTATTTACCGGCCGAGCCAGAAACCTCTGCACTCTGGTTAACAATGTATTGTAAAGGTAAGGTAGGGAAGTACTCTTTGTAATCTTTACCGTTAACGGTAATAGCGCCGTTGCCCTCGCTCAGATAGATGCGTGCAACTGCGGTTTTTCTTCTGCCCGAAGTGTTAGTTGTTGGCATTTCTTTTCTCTTTAATGGTTAAAAGTTAAATGGTTGTTGGGTTTTGTGCTGCATGTGGGTGCTCGGCGCCTGCATACACATGCAAATTGCCAAACAATGCTTTTCCCAAACGATTTTTAGGTAACATGCCACGCACGGCTTTTTCAATTACGCGTGTTGGATGTTTCGCCATTAACTCCTTAGGAGAAATGAAACGCTGACCACCTGGATAACCAGTGTAAGAAACATAGCGCTTGTCGCTGAATTTGCTTCCGGTCAGTTTTACCTTGTCTGCATTAATAACAATCACGTTATCGCCGCAGTCTACGTTTGGGGTGAAATCAGGCTTGTTTTTTCCACGGATGATCATGGCGATCTTCGTAGACAAGCGCCCCAAAATCTCGCCTTCTGCATCAACAACAACCCATTGTTTGTTGACGGTTTTTTTGTTGGCCGAGACAGTTTTGTAACTTAACGTATTCACTTGCTTTAAATTAAATTAATTAAACGTTTATTATACCCCGCATTTTCGGGACTGCAAAGATAGGGTTATTTGTTTAATTGTCAAATGGTTTTGTTGGATTTTGATTGAGTAGCACTCCCGGATGCTGCGACAGCCTGTTTTGCTACCCCAAACTCCCCCTTTTCATCTCTTCCACCGCATGGTGCGCTGCCCTTGCGGCAAAAGCCATGTATAAAATGGACGGGCTTTGATTGCCGGTGCTGGTCATGCAGGCGCCATCGGTTACGAAAACGTTGGGACACAAATGCATCTGGTTCCATTTATTTAATAATGATGTTTTAGCGTCGTGGCCCATGCGGCAGCCGCCCATCTCGTGTATGTCGAGACCGGGAGCCTGGTGAGTGTCATGTTTTTCAATATCGCGCAGCCCGGCGACTTCCAGCATTTCCGCGCTCTGGGTTAAAAAGTCGGCTACCATTTTATCATCGTTATCGTCATAACCGACCGACGTTATTAGTTGCGGAATACCCCATGGGTCTTTTTGGTCGTCGCTCAGGCGCACATGGTTTGTTTCTTTCGGAATAGTCTCGCCTTGCATAAACATGCCTGCGCGCCATGGTCCCGGCTCGGTAAGAGAATCTTTAAACTCACCGCCAATACCATCTTGCGGTCCATTCCTGAATCCGGGGCTGCGGTTAGAGAATACAAAGGTCAAAAATCCGCCTAAGTAATCGGTGTCCTGTTTATGCAGGTTCCTGTAATTGGCAATGATCGGGTTGGTAGGGTTGCGCCCGTAGTAGTACTTATCTTTCAGTCCGTCGTACGTGCCGTAAACGCTGGCACGGTAATTCTGAAAGGCCACATATTTGCCCAGCAACCCGTTATCGTTACCTAATCCGTTAGGGAATCGGTGCGACTTTGAGTTCAGCAATATTAAGTTAGTATTCAGGCAGGCTGCATTTAAAAATATCACTTTGGCGTAGTAGTCCACCTCTTGCTTTGTTTGCGCATCAATAATTTTTACACCAATGGCCTTACCCTTTTTCTCGTCATAAATTACAGAATGAACAACCGAATGCGGCCTGATAGTTAAGTTTCCCGTCTTTTTCGCCCAGGGCAGAGTGGATGACACCGAGCTGAAATATCCGCCAAACGGACAACCACGGGTACACAGATCGCGCGCCTGGCATTGGCCCCGGCCCTGCTCCAGGTGAATGGGTAGTGGTTTGGTAAGATGTGCCCAGCGTGTTTTCACCATAAAGCGATCTTTATAATGCCCGTGTATTTTCCGCTGAATTTCGTGTTCAACTGCGCTCATTTCAAACGGCGGCAGGTATTCTCCGTCGGGCAAGGCTTCTAAGCCATCCCTGTCGCCGCAAATTCCGGAAAACTTTTCAACATGGCTGTACCACGGTGCGATATCCTGGTATCGGATGGGCCAGTCGATGGCATAGCCGAAACGCTGGGGGGCACTAAACTCAAAATCGCTCCAGCGCTGGCAGGCCCGGCCCCACATAATGGATTTGCCCCCAACCTGGTAGCCGCGTATCCAGTCGAACGGCTTTTCCTGTATGTAGGGATGTTCCTTATCTTTTACAAAAAAATGCTGGGTGTCTTCGCCGAAGGCATAGCATTTGCTGATGACGGGATTTTCGTCCAGCACGGCCTTGGGTTCCTGCATACGGTGCGGAAAGTCCCACGGATTTTTGGTAGCTGTTGGGTAATCCTTTATATGGTCGATATTCCGGCCCCGCTCCAGTACCAGCGTTTTTACGCCCAGTTCGCAAAGTTCCTTAGCTGCCCAGCCTCCGCTTATGCCCGAGCCGACAACGATGGCATCGTATGTGTCTTTGTTTTCCATAATTTCCTGTTATAAAAAAAACCGGAAAATAAATGTACGTATTACCCGCAGACAAACATGAATATAAAGTAATTGCGATCGTTTTTTATCCGCAAACGGGATTAACAAGCGGGGCTATTTCCAATTTCCTAAGTCATAATGAAATCCAATCCCATAAACATTACTGCTTTTTTTGTCAAATGGCAGCTTACCGGTCGTGTAATTAACAAAAAAACCATTGTTTGATTCCAGGGTAGCCACAAAATAGTTGAAATGGTCTATTTGGGCATTTTTGATGGCATCAGACGCATTCAGTTCCTTATACCAGCGATAATCGGCGCTGAAATAAATGATCTGTTTGCCCACCGCTGCCGCCTTGGTTTTAAATGCAGCTTCGAAGCGGAGCCTGAAAAAAGGATCCAATGCGCCGGTTACGGCTTTTCTTAAGCTGTCTTGTTCAGGAGTTACATAATCGAGACCGAACAAAGCAGATGGAAAGGATGCACCGGAAAGGTTAAAATCACTGTCAGTACCCGTAAGCATCCTGATCAGGGCGAAAGGGTAATCAGGGAGGTTAAAATACCGCAGCGCCTCGTTTTTATCCCAGGCTTTGGCGCCTGCATTAATTAAAACACCCGGTACAAATTGCCGCTTTGAAAAATCCTGGTTCGATTCATAAGATGCGTTTAAGCTTACACCAAGCAGATACTGGTCGGTAATTTTTGTCAGTTCATCCGATTGTTCATAAAGTGCTTTAACTCTCTCAAAATCGGATGCTGCCAGCGCGGTTTCAATTAGCCTGTTGATGGTATCAAGTTTCTTTTTTTGTTCAGGGGTATTCTTTTTGGCTATGCCGCCCCATATAAATGTCCCATTATAAAAAGCTTTCGATTCCAGGAAATCTGCAGGGTTATAAGCCTTTTTAAATGCAACGTTTCCATTAAAGTTCAGATTATACGACTGATTGAACGAATGCTTCGGCGTATGGCTCACCTTGCTCCAGCTGTTTTCATATTTGTATTCAAAACCCAATGCTGGTGACTGGTTGTCCGCCTGGAAAGTTTTGAATTTAATATTCAGGTCGCGCATAAAATCGTATGTTTTACCATTGGCCGTTTTTAAAGCGCCGACATATTTAGCGAATGCATCATTCAGCAAATCCGGGTTCGAAAAAATAAAATTGTAAGCAGCTTGCTTAATGCTGTCGACTTGTTTAACATTCATCCCGGGATAAGGCTGGTCAATTACTGTTGAAATTGATCCTGTTTGTCCAAAAAGCCGGGCTGAGGACGTTAATAAAGCAATTATTATGCTGCTCAGTATTAGTTTTTTCATTAGGTGATATTATAGCATTCAACAATTGTGTCACATAAATTTTCCACAGTATTATTAGCCACTACCATCGTCGTCACCATTGCAGCAACGCTTTTGTCCTGATCGCAGCCCGTCTGGTACACCGCCAGGTACGTATTGGTGAATATACTGTCCAGGGTATTGGCCAGCATTAAAGCCTGCGTCTTGACGATATTACTGCTCGCAGCGGTGTTAAAGAATACCAGGTCGGACATTTTTAGCGCACCAGCATCAGTAAATTGAACGCGATAATCTATTTGGCCCTGGCGCACAAGGGTTGTATGTACAGTAACGCAGGGCGTAGAGGTAACAGACCATGCCATAAATAATTGATAATAAGGTTTAACAATCGGACATTGTTCTCAGCAAATGTCCACCGGAATAAATATCGAAATAAAAATTTAATTCAAAAATATCTCATCCATAAAAGCCCACTCCGGTCCTTTTTTTACCGGGTCCCACGATGGGAGACTTTGAATATTTTTAGTGATGATTTTTAAGCAGGAAACGGGTTTATTTGTATTCAGTTTGCAATCTAAGCCGATGCTGGCATCTGGTTCGCCTTTTTTTGCCGGGGGAGGTACAACATTGCTTAACAATTTCAGGTGTTCTTTATCAGGGCCGCCCCACACCTCTATCCCAATAGGTAAAAATATCTGGCTGCCCAGGTTGCGCAGGCAATTTATGGTGACGGTACGCACATTGGCTGGTTTATTAAATTGCATATAAACGCCAATATTGCTTTGCGCAGCAATCCATTTTCCGCTGCCGAAGCCAGGTCCGCCGAGCTCTTTATCCACCAGTGATTTTGCACCTTCGGCGCTGTATTTCGGATTTGGCGGCATTAAAAAGCTAACACTATCCGGCGTGTAGGTGCTTTTGAAAACATTAAACTGTATTACATCGCTGCTCAGCCACCCCTTTTTGTAGGCTTTTACTTTAACTGTGGTATTTTTGGTGACTGACGCCCCTGTTTTATAGACAGGCGAGTTAACGCTGTCAGGGTCCTTGCCATCGGTGGTGTAGCGTAGTTCAACGCCTTTTATCGGATGAACAATTTCAAGGGGCAGCGAGCTGGCAAACACAAGCGTAGTGTTCTTTATCTGTGGAACATTCAGTTTTATCGGTTTGCCATCATCTTTAAAACTCTTAATAAATTCAATGTTTTTATTGTGTGCCTGCAGGTCCTGTATCTGGGCATCGGTAAGGCCGGTGTCCCAAAGCGTGATTTTGCTAAGGCTTTTCAAAGAGCTGATTTGTTTAATAGCATCAGCCTTTAGCGGTGTACCCGCCAGCGAAATCATCTTTAAAGATTTCATACCGGCAAGATCTTTTAAGGTAGCCCCGGTCACGTCGGTAAAGTCCAGGTTAAGGGTATGCAGATTTTCAAATTGAGCAATGGTTTTCAATTCGGCGTCCTTCACCGGCATCTTATCCAGGTCGAGCGATATAACCTGCTTCTTTATAGGGCTTAATTCTTCCAGCACTTTGGGCTGATAGCTGCTTTTATTGTAGATGTTTACACCCAAAGCCGGCGATTCTTTAGCAATCGGATAGACTACCCTGTAATTGTTGTTCAGTTTTTTGACGGTTTTTTCATCAGCGGCAGCAAAATCAAATTTCTCTTCGGTTTCTTCGGCAGGCTTTAGATAGGTTGATGCGATCTGACGTAGCGAATCCTTTTCAGGCAGGGCGATCACCTTATTTTTAAAATCAGCGTTTTCTTTTACCCACAGGTAAAGTAACTTCATTTCATCCGGGGTCAGCTGTGGTTTTCCGGCAGGGGGCATGTGTTTTTTATCCCCTGCATCTAAATGTATGCGCTGCAACAACAAGCTGATATTCGGCTGACCGGGAACGATGAGCTTGCCATCTTTACCGCCTTTTAGTATTGATTTTTCATCAATCAGCATCAGGCCACCCTTGGTTTTGTCAGGATTATGGCAGCTTATACATTTACTCTCGAATATAGGCTGAATAACATCTTTATATACATAGGCTTTATCAACCGGTACCAGCTCTTTTTCATTATGCCAAACAGGCGCCAGCACAAAGTTGTCCCCATGCGTCAGATCCGCACCAAAATGCCCGGCAACCACCAGTGAAAGCACTACAAATGCAGCGCCAGCGCGGGCAAGCGTTATATTATACCATCCCGCAGTGCGGCACCAGTAAATTATTGTTGACACAAAAACAACTGATGCGCCCATCCATTTGTGCCAAAGCAGGGTGTCGCCCTCATAGCCGGGCTCTTTCGCTAAAAACAAGCCCATTATGGCTGTTACAGCAGCAAATATTGCCCCGGTCAGCCACAGGTAATCGGTAAAGTCATGATATAATTTCTCAGTGCGGAACCGCTCCTTAAAGCGAAAAAATTCCAGCATCATGGCCATTATCAGCACTACAATCGGGAAGTGCAATATCAACGGGTGCATACGGCCTACGAGCTGCAGCCATATCGGGATAACGATCCGTGAACCAAACAGCAATAAAAAGATGATAAATATATTGAGGGCAAATAGCAGGTTCGCGGCAAAACTTTTGTGCGTGCTTTTTATCATCTAATCAGGGTAGTTTAATATCTTAAAATAATAATACTGTTATTGCGGGGATCAAAGCAATCCCGGAGCTATGCATCGTACGCCATTGCCAGCGATGAGATTGCCGCGTTCGCAAAGTCTGTTTGCGGGGTTTCTTACACTCTCGTAAATTTATAAGGATACACTTTGCCCGATGCCCATTGCGCAACATACAGATTTTCGTCGTTATCCACCAGCACATCGTGCGGGTTTAAAAATATCTTTTCGGCCTGGGCCATCGGCTGCAGCACACCATCCTTATAAGTCGGTTCAGTGCCGCCGATGTTCGATACCACCTTGTTGTCTTTATCCAGTATGGTAGTGAAACCAGTATTCTCGGCATTTAAATTTGGCGAACGTAACACCGCAGCATACAGGTAGTCTCCTTTTATTACGGGGCGGCATACACATGCACCAGGCAGCTTAATCACTTCCAGCAGTTTGCCATCCATACTGAAACGCTTGAAGCAATTGCGGGTACGGTCAGTAATAATCAGTGTAGGCGTTGCTTTGCGCCTGTCTATAGTTATGCCATGAGCATTGTCCAAGTGCTCATCACCATCACCGCGGCCTCCAAAGAAATGTTTCAGCTTGCCGTTTTTATCATATTGCATAATGTACTGCGAACCGTATCCGTCAGCTATCCAAAAATCTCCGTTAGTATCCACGGTTGTTTCTGTCGGGATAAAATCTTCCGGTTTTTTGTAAACGCCGGTCTCCAGTGGCACATCCATGGTCATCAGTATCCTGCCATCCATAGTGGTTTTGTAAACCTGGTGCTTTACCGTATCAGTAATGAATAAAAACTCGGTGCCGTTTTCGTCAAACAGGGTAAGCCCATGTGCCCCGGGAAATTCGTGGCCCCAGGTATCCAGCAGCTTGCCCGATTTATTATAGATGAGTACGTTATTTTTAGTCTCGTTTGTAAGCAATAGTATGCGGCCTTTTTTGTCCTGCACCATTTCGTGGCAGTCATTCACCGGGTTTTTCATCGGGTCGGCCTTGCTCCATTTGTTATCCATACGGTAGCGCATATTGCCATGGCCATAAACAGGGCCATCATCCTTGGCCAATAAATCTTTTGCTATAAAAAAGCTGCCGGTTACTAAAGCAGACTGTTTGATGAAGTTTCTTCTTTCCATTTTTATATAATTTCACCGATAAGAATCAAGATATAATTCCTTTAACCACATTGCCGGCCACATCCGTTAAACGATACCTGCGGCCCTGGCTTTTGAAAGTTAATTTTGTATGATCGAGCCCCAACTGATTTAATATAGTTGCATGAAAGTCATGCACGTGCACCGGATCTTTCACAATATTGTATCCAAATTCGTCGGATTGCCCATAAACTATACCTGGCTTTATGCCTCCGCCGGCCATCCAGATACTGAAGCAGCGGGGATGGTGGTCGCGGCCATAGTTGGCTTTTTCCAGTTTGCCCTGGCTGTAATTTGTCCGGCCAAACTCGCCGCCCCAAATTACTAAAGTTTCATCCAGCAGGCCACGCTGCTTTAAATCTGTCACCAAAGCTGCCGAAGCCTGGTCTACGTCTTTCGCCTGCCCTGCCATTTCCATGGGCAGGTTACTATGCTGATCCCAGCCCTGGTGATAAAGTTGCACAAACCGGACACCGCTTTCTGATAGCTTTCGGGCCAGCAGGCAGTTAGCTGCGTAAGTGCCGGGTACTAAGCAGTCCGGACCATACATTTTTACAATATCATCCGACTCTTTTGAAACATCCATAATTTCCGGCACGGCAGATTGCATACGATAGGCCATTTCATATTGCTGCACCTTAGCAGTTATTTCCGGGTCGTTAAATTCTTTATACGACATCTCATTCAGCTCTGCAAGCTTGTCAAGCATCTTACGGCGTTCCTGCCGGCTGATGCCAGGCTGGTCATTCAGGTATAACACCGGGTTTTCGCTGCTGCTGAACTGCACACCCTGGTGGATGGAATCCAGGAAGCCATTGCTCCATAATTTAGAATATACGCCCTGCCCGTTGCCCTTGCCTTTTGACAGCAGCACGGTAAATGCAGGCAGGTTTTTATTCTCGCTGCCAAGGCCGTAGCTTACCCACGAGCCCATGCTTGGCCGGTTGCCCTGCTGGGCTCCGGTTTGGAAAAATGTCAGCGCCGGGTCGTGGTTTATAGCTTCCGTGTAAATGGTGTTGATCATGCAAATATCATCGGCTATATTGCCAATGTGCGGAAACAAGTCGCTTACCCATAGGCCCGACTTGCCATACTGCTTAAAATCATAAAATGACCCGGCGAGCGGAAACGACTTTTGATTCGCCGTCATACCGGTTAAGATCTGGCCGCCGCGAACAGATGGCGGTAATTCTTGACCCATCATTTCGCGAAGCTTTGGTTTGTAATCAAATGATTCCAGCTGCGACGGAGCGCCATCCTGGAAAAGGTAAATAACCCGCTTTGCTTTCGGGGCAAAATGAGGCAAGCCCGCAATAACATCCAAATCGCTCTCACCTCCACTAAATAAATCTGGTATAAGCAGCGAACCAAGCGCGATACTGCCGATGCCTAAACTAAGCTTCGACAGGAATTTCCGCCTGTTGATATTGAGGCGATGCTCTAAAATTTCCTTTTCCATTGCCATCAGGTTTTTGTTATCGCTTCCTCTAAGTTATAAATTGTGTCCACAGTTTTCATCATCGCTGCCAGCATCACTTTATCCAGATCCTGGGGTACGGGGTATTCCCCTACAGCCAATACTTTTTGCGCGTCTTTTTTATCCAGCGTTTTTAGTTGGTCTGCGTAATAACCTGTTAATATTCCCAGTTCTTTTTCGTTCGGTGTCCGGCACATAATCAGCCTGAAAGCTTTGGTGATTTTGGCTTTTGTTTGGCTATTATCTTTAAGCAGCTTGGCGGCCAATACCCTTGCCGCTTCCAGCACAGTTGGATCATTTTCCATCAGCAGGGCTTGCAGCGGTGTATTGGTTCGTAGCCGTTTTACTTCGCATTGATCACGGTTGCTGGCATCAAAAATGGCCATTTCAACAGGCGGAACAGTTCGTTTAATTAGCGTGTACATACCCCGGCGATATAGGTCGGGGCCATGTACCTGTTTATAGGTGGCCAATATGCCGCGGCCTGATGTGGCGTTTTCCCACAAGCCCGGCGGCTGGTATGGGTTCACGCTCGGGCCGCCGATAGTTGGATTCAGCAATCCGCTGCTGGCCAGCACCAGGTCGCGCACCAGTTCGGCAGGCAACCTGTATCTCGGACCGCGCGCCAATAAATTGTTGTCCGGGTCGAGCTTTAATTTGTCCTTAGTAATAACCGCCGACTGCCGGTACGTAGCCGACATCACCATCTGTTTCACCAGCCGTTTCATATCCCAGCCATGGGTCATAAAATCAACCGACAGCCAATCCAGTAATTCGGGATGCGTAGGCAGGTCACCCTGCATGCCGAAATCACCCGAGCTTTTGACTATGCCTTTCCCGAACAACTCCTGCCAGGTTTGGTTAACAAAAACACGGGCAGTGAGCGGGTTGCGCTTGTCGAACAGCCATTCAGCCAAACCAAGGCGGTTTTTTGGTAATCTGTTATCAAAAGGCATGATGGATGCTGGAGTTCCAGGCTGTACTTCGTCGCCATGGCTGTCGTAATTGCCGCGTTTCAATACGTACGTTTTGCGGTAAACTTCGCTGTCGCCCATCACCGAAACAATCAGTTTTCCTGTGTCTTTTTTATTTATAAATTTCAGGATACTTTTTACATCGTCGTTTGATATCTGCATCATCGGCCGCTTGGCATAAGTTTCGGGGCCGCCTACGGTTGATTGCAAGCCTGCTTCTTTCACGCTGTTAAAGAATGCAAAAACCTGGTAATATTCCTTTTGCGAGAATGGGTCGTACTTATGGTCGTGGCAGTGTGAGCATTCCAGTGTAACGCCCAGCAAGGCCTTGCCGAAGGTATTGGTGCGGTCGGTAACATAAGCCACACGGTACTCTTCGTCAATTACACCGCCTTCCTCGGTGATTTTGTGGTTCCGGTTAAAGCCTGTTGCCAGCAATTGTTCTTTGGTGGCATTGGGCATCAAATCCCCGGCGAGCTGCCAGGTCACAAATATATCATAAGGCAGGTTTTCGTTATAGGCATGTATTACCCAGTCGCGCCACGGCCATTGTGTGCGGTAGTTGTCATCCTGGTACCCGTGCGAATCTGCATAGCGGGCTACATCCATCCAATGTAAAGCCATTTTTTCGCCATACGCAGGCTTCTTCATCAGCTCATCCACCATCTTTTCATAGGCATTTGGGCTATAGTCTGCCAGGAAACGGTTTTGCATTTCGATGGTGGGCGGCAGACCGGTTAGGTCCAGGCTAAGACGTTTCAGCAAATGTTCTTTATCTGCTTCTGGATTGGGCTTTAAACCATACTGCTCCTGTTTTTTCAGGATAAAATTATCTATCGGGTTCTTTGCCCAATCTTTGTTATCAACCTCCGGCACAGGCCATGATTTTGGCGGCACAAAAGCCCAGTGCTTTTCATATTTCGCACCTTGCTTTATCCATTTTTTAATCAAATCTACCTCGTGCGGGGTAAGTCGCTTCAGATTTGAATTTGCCGGCGGCATCACATCAGCAGTGTCGTTAGTAGAAATGCGGCGGAATAGCTCCGACATTTCAGGGCTGCCGGGAACGATCACATGGGCATTGGGATTATCCTGCAATGCCTTATAAGCGCTCGCCGGGTTATCAAGCCGCAGGTTTGCCTGTCTTTTGCCTGCATCCGGGCCGTGGCATTTGTAACATTTGTCTGAGAGGATTGGGCGGATATTGAAGTTGTAGCTTACCGTATCCGGCATCTGGTCATCAATATTTGCCGGCGAATTATGGCAGGCATTCAACGCAACGGCCACAAAAACCGCACATAAAAACGCCGGAAAATAGTATTTCAGCCGCATAGTTAATCAATAATGAGTACTCAGTTGGTTTATAATGGAAGTTAAAGTTAAGCAAATAAATGTTAACTAAACAGCAATTAATTTTTTTGAGGGATTATTGAAACAAGTTTGTTACAAGTCGGAGGTCGCCGGCATCAGCCATTCAGTCCCAGGTGGGGCTGGTTTAATAGATATGCACCCGCGAAATACTTAAGATTAAAATCATCTCGTTATCTGCCCGGTTATTTTGCCGCTCCAGTGCCAGGCCATCCTGGGATCTTCCCGTAATACGCTATCGAAAAGCTTGTGGTGGGTGTCGGGAAGGTTTTTAAAATAGGTCGTGTCTTCATTCGCGGCCAGAAGATCCGCCTTTAACTGTATTGCAAATTGTTTATAAAGATCAGCCAGTATATCATTTTTCGATGCTTCGGCCAGCACGATATAAAAATTTACATGTGCATCTATACATTCCTCCACCAGGTTATCATTGGCGGCCTGCGTACGTTTTTTCAGGAAATGCTCCAGTTTAGAAATATCGTTGCCAGTACGGTTCATCGCTGCTTTTTCCGAAATCTTCATTTCGAGTATTTCGCGTACTTCATCGATATTTTTAGGCGAAGCCCGTTTCAGCCGCTGGCCTAGCGGTTCGTTAATACCGGAGTTCTCTTCAACAAACGTACCGATACCCTGCTGCACGCGCAGGAAGCCGGAGTTAACTAAAATTTTTACCGCTTCGCGGATGGTCGAACGGCCAACGCCAAAGGCCTTCATCAGCTCTGATTCAACAGGAAGTTTCTGGTTTACTTTATAGCCGCCTTTTAAAATTCGCTCCTGTAATTTGGCAGCAACTTCATCGGCTAGTGATTTACGGGGAATTGGGACAATGTTAGGGCTCATCGTATCATCTGATGAACGTAAATATACGGCAATCAGGAGCAGCATACAATAATTACAGCGTTATGTTTGTATTAATTTTGTTTCAAATTAAAATTTTCAGACATTTTTTCCGAAAACCCAATCCATTCATGCTTAGGTAATGTCAGGTTTATTCTGTATCGCTATTTTCGCATTGGAAAATGAATCTACCTATGCAAAGAAAATCATTCCTGAAAAGCCTTGGCGGTTTAATGTTGGTTCCCGCATTGCCATTTAAAAGCACTGCCGCCAATAGAGAGCGTGTTTTAAGGCTCGCCCATTTGACCGACGTTCACCTTAAAAACAAATGGGATGCGCCTGCCCGCTTTGCTAAATGCTTGCACCATGTTCAGCAGCAGCCGGGTATCGACCTTATCCTGAATGGCGGCGACGTGGTATTCGATATCAATAAAGAAAATTTAAGCACCATAAACGACCAGTGGACGTTATGGCATTCAACTATGAAAAATGAATGCAGCTTGCCGATGCATTATGTGTTGGGCAATCACGATATCTGGTGGAACGAAAATGATAAAGGGCAGGCAATTTACGGGAAAAAGTATTCCATGGACCAGCTTCAGCTAAAATCGCCATGGTACAGCTTCACTAAAAGTGGTTGGAAATTCATCATGCTGGACAGTGTTCACCTCGACATTGATAACACATGGTATATTGGTAAGCTCGGCGATGAACAGTTTAATTGGCTACAAAATGAATTGCAGCACACCCCTGCAAACATGCCGGTATGCGTATTGTCGCACATTCCCATTCTATCCGCTACTTTAATGGTAGATGACATAGCCGACGGCGCCAACAAATGGGAAATACTTGGTGGCGATATGCATACTGACGCCAACAAAATTGTCGATCTGTTTTACAAATATCCCAACGTAAAACTATGCCTGAGCGGCCATATTCACCTGCGCGATAAGGTAGTTTACAACGGCGTAACCTATATATGCAATGGCGCCGTAAGCGGTGCCTGGTGGGAAGGCAACAAGCGCCAAACGGCGCCCGGCTACGGTTTGATTGATTTGTATGAAGATGGAAGCTTTGAAGAACAATATGTTAATTATGATGTGTAGCCGGTTTGAGTTTTGCAGCCGGCAATAGTATGGCGCTGTATTATATCTGGAAGTAAGAAAAAAACTGACGTATATTTATAGCCTCGAAAGCAAATGACGCGGCAAATAACAATAAATGATTTCATGCAATTAAGCAATCCGGTTGCGTTAATTGATGTTCGTACACCTGCCGAGTTTGCGCAGGGCCATGTTCCCGGTGCATATAATATCCCGCTGTTTAGCAACGAAGAACGGGTGCAGGTTGGCACCACTTATAAGCAGGTTGGCCGCGAACAGGCTATTTTGCTCGGCTTTGATTTAACCGGGGCCAAATGGTCAGGCTTTATCAAACGGGCGCTCGAAATTGCGCCGGACAAAAAAGTAGCCGTGCACTGCTGGCGGGGCGGTATGCGCAGCGGCGCCATGGCCTGGGCATTGGGACTGTATGGTTTTGATGTACTGGTGATTTCCGGCGGTTATAAAAGTTACCGCCGCTGGGCGCACACGCAATTCGAAAAGAATTACCACCTCTGCGTACTCGGCGGTATGACGGGGTCCGGTAAAACCAGGATTTTAAAGCAGCTTGCCGGTATAGGCGAACAGGTTATTGACCTGGAAGATCTTGCACAGCACCAGGGCTCGTCATACGGCAGCATGAACAAGCTGGTGCAGCCCACGCAGGAGCAATTTGAGAACGATTTGGCCTCCCGTTTATCGCGTATGGATTACTCTCGCCCTATTTGGGTCGAAGATGAAAGCCTAACCATAGGCGTAAGGGCAATTCCAAATAGCTTTTGGCGGCAAATGCGCGACGCTGCTCTGATTAATTTGGTAGTGCCTGTTGAGCAACGTATTGCTGCACTGGTTGAGGAATACGGCAGGCTTGATAAAGAGTTTTTGATAACCTGTACCGACCGTATCCGCAAGCGGCTGGGCCCGGAACAAACGAAAAATGCCATCATTGCCATTGAAGAAGGCCGAATGGCAGACTTCATCCGGACGGTACTTTATTATTACGATAAAACGTACCTTAACGGCCTGCAAAAACGGCCTGCCGAAAAGGTTTTTTCACTGAACATTGGCTGCTCGAACGAAGCAGAGGACGCACGGGCCGTTTTAAATTTCGCTAATCAAATACAAACACCTGTTAATGGACACAACGGAGATTAAACTCACACAATATTCACACGGCGCAGGCTGCGGTTGTAAAATCAGTCCTGCTATTTTAGATAAGATATTACACAGCCCCATTGCCGCAGCACCTGATGCCCGTTTGCTGGTAGGCAATGATAAACGCGACGATGCTGCCGTACTTGATTTGGGCAACGGCACAGCGTTGATTTCAACAACCGATTTTTTTATGCCGATTGTGGATGACGCGTTCGACTTTGGCCGGATTGCATCCGCTAACGCGATAAGCGATGTATACGCCATGGGTGGCAAGCCTGTTTTGGCTATCGCGATACTGGGCTGGCCAATAGAAAAGCTGGCCCCAGAGGTTGCGCAAAAGGTTCTGGAAGGCGCCAGGGCTGTTTGTGCCGAGGCTGGCATAACGCTTGCTGGCGGCCACAGTATTGACTGTCCGGAGCCGGTGTTCGGGCTGGCAGTAAATGGTATGGTTAATATCGCGCAGCTGAAGCAAAATTCAACAGCTACCGCCGGATGCCGCCTGTATTTAACCAAAGCGCTGGGGGTAGGCATTCTGTCGACTGCACAGAAGCGAGGGCTGCTGAAGCCGGAAGATGCGGCCATCGCCCTGAAAAGTATGACCACCTTAAACAAAGCCGGCGAGCGCTTTGCAGCGATGGACGGCGTTAAAGCGCTTACCGATGTAACCGGTTTCGGTTTGCTCGGCCATCTTTCTGAAATGTGTGAAGGCAGCGGCGTAGCGGCAGTCATTGGGTTTCATAAAGTGCCTGTGATCTCGTCACTCCCATATTACCTTGAACAAAAATGTTTTCCTGGCGGAACGCAGCGCAACTGGAACAGCTACGGCCACAAAATAGGCCCGCTTACCGATGAGCAACGCTATATTCTTGCGGACCCGCAAACCAGCGGAGGCTTGTTGGTTGCCGTTGAAGAAGACTATTGTGATTCCTTTGAACAATTGCTGACTGATCTGGGGCTGAATTCAACCTCTTTTGGCAGATTAACGGGGCCGGGTGGTGGTCCGTTGATAACGGTTGAGTGAATACCGATAAGGCAGACTTTAACAAAAGCGCCCGCAACAAACACGGGCGCTTTCAAATCATAAAAAATTTTCGCTTAAAGCGTGGCCATGTTAATCACAAAACGATATTTCACATCGCCTTTTTCCATACGCTCGTAAGCTGCGTTAATGTCTTTAATATCGATCATTTCGATATCAGAAACGATGTTATGCTCTGCGCAGAAATCCAGCATTTCCTGGGTTTCAGCAATACCGCCGATGCTTGAACCCGCGACACTTTTACGGCCACCAACTACAGCGAAAGGCGCGATTTCCATCGCTTTGGAAGGAAGGCCCACGCAAATATGCGTGCCGTTGGTCCGCAGCATGCCGAGGTACATATTAAAATCGTGTTCGGCTGATACCGTGTCGAGAATAAAGTCGAACGAATTTGCAGCTGCTTTTACCTGCTCTTCATCGGTAGTTACCACAAAGTGATGTGCGCCAAGTTTCTTTGCATCCGCCTCTTTTTTAGGCGATGTACTTAATACGGTAACATCGGCTCCAAAAGCAACGCCGAATTTAACGCCCATATGTCCTAATCCGCCAAGGCCTAATACGGCGAGTTTGGTGCCTTTACCCACTTTCCAATGCCTTAAAGGTGAATAGGTCGTGATTCCGGCGCAAAGCAATGGTGCTACAGCAGCAAGGTCAAGTTTTTCGGATACATGCAGCACGAAATCTTCATTTACTACAATTGTATTGGAATAGCCACCGTATGTTGGTGTTACTTTGTCCTGCTCCGTGCTGTTATAGGTATACGAACCGCCGTTAAGACAATACTGCTCGAGGTCGCTTTTACAGTTTTCGCACACGCGGCACGAGTCAACCAAGCAGCCGGTACCGGCCAGGTCGCCAACTTTAAATTTGGTTACATGGTCGCCCACCTTTACCACGCGGCCCACAATTTCGTGACCCGGAACCATCGGAAATATGCCGGGGAACCAGTCGTTGCGTATCTGGTGCAGGTCAGAATGGCAAACGCCGCAATATAAAATATCAAATTGCACATCGTGCGGACCCACATCGCGACGTTCGAAGGTCCACGGGGCCAGGGGAGTTTGCTCGTTTTGAGCAGCATAAGCTTTAGTTTCGATCATCTGGAAGTTTTTAAATAGTGAGATAGTACCGGGAGTAAGTGGTTTCCCTTCTGCAAATATACATGGGTGTTATTAACATGTAATGTTCAACCATCAAATATTTGTCAGGATAGTGTATTAATTACGCTTGAGCCGGGAGCCCTGGTCGCCTGATAAAACCTCGGCTAAAGACTTCTGAATCAGAAATCCAGATTAATTCGCCTCAACGTATTTCTTAAAATTATCAAGTATAGCCTGCCAGCCGCCTTTCTGCATTTCAAGTGAGTTTTGGTTTTCGGGCACAAACTCTTCTGTTACATTAGTCGTTTTGTTATCGCCAGAGAATTGAACTTTAACCCAACGTCCGTCCGGCATCGCATACTCCATCAGGGCAAGTTCTTCAACCTTGCTGTAAACACCTTCAAAATCAAAGCTAAAGCTGCCGTCTTTTGCAGCCATGGTTGTTTTGAATTTTCCGCCTGTACGCGGGTCGTTATCGGCGTAAGGAGCATGCCAGTCATCTGACGCGAAGGCCCATTGCGTAATGTGTTCGGGGTTCGTCCAAAATTCCCATACTTTTTCAACGCCGGCATTTATAATTGCTGCTACCGTGATCGTGTTGTTTTGTTCAGTTGCCATGTATGGTGTTCTTAATAGCTATAGTTACCCCGAAGTTAAAAGGAAAACGTTACCCCGATGCAAAAAATTTAAAATTCATTCTACACTTTTAATTCCTCAATCTTGTTCCGTTTTGTACAATTTTACCATAGTCCTCAGCTGTAGCTTTGTGATACAAAAACTAATAACCCATATAAAAACCGTAACTTCAACTTATGGAATTTAAGGAATTTCTTCCATCTGATATTTTAAAGCCCTATGTGAGGCATTACTATATCTTTGAATCTGACGCAGACATAGCGTTTGACGACACCGTTTTCCCCAGCGGGGATATGGAAATGATATTCAATCTCGGTTCCGGCGAATGGCAGTCTGCAGTAAAAGATAAATTCCTGAAAACACCTCCTATAGAGCTATGGGGACAGATCACTAAGCCGCTCGCCATCAAATCAAAAGGGAAGCATACTATGCTGGGTATAAAGTTTTTTACCCACAGCGCGGCGTATTTTTTTAACGACGAACTGGGTATATTCAATAACCAGGTTTCCGATACCGGCGATATCATTGGCCGCCCGGCGAAGCAATTGCACAATCAGTTATTGGAGGCCAAAAGTGCCGAAAGGAGAATTGGCCTGGTAGAATTGTTTTTATTAAAGCAGTTGGTCGGCAGTGAAAAAAAGTCTTTCAAAATCAATAAAGTTGCGCATATTTTAAACAGTATTAAGCAAAATGCAGCTGAGGCTAATATAAGCTATATCGCTTCTAAGCATAACATCACCGCGCGTTACCTTCAGCAATTGGTCTACAGGCATACAGGCCTTACGCCAACATCGTTTAATAAAATCAACAGGTTCCAGCTCGGACTTAAGCTTATCGCCAAAAACCAGCATCCGTTAACCTCAATTGCTTACCAGTGCGGCTATTTCGACCAGTCGCATTTTATACGCGATTTTAAAAGCTTTACGGGTGTTACACCGTCTTCATATTTGCAGCACACTACACCTGTAAACCAGTTGCTGCAGCCGGTAAGGTAAAGCTTTTATCGGCGTAAAATATTCAAGGCCAATTCGGCCGTTGCTTCATAGGAGCAAAATAAAGGCAGGAAAGCATCCCGGAAAAGCGCTATATGGAGTTGTTACTTAATCAACCATTCACTACTAACTAACGGTGCTTCGCACCCATCACAAACGTAATCTCGCCGCCGTTCATAATATCGGCATGGGTTAAAAAGTATGTATTGAGCGGTTTGCCGTTCAGCATCATTTTCTGGATATAAACGTTTTTATCGCTTTGGTTCTTTACGTTTACTGTAAAGGTTTTGCCATCGCCAACTTGTATTATGGCGTGATTAACTGCCGGGCTGCCAATTGCATATTGATCGCTTCCCGGCGCAACCGGGTAAAAACCAAGCGAACTGAAAATATACCATGCGCTCATTTGGCCCGTATCATCGTTGCCACCCAAACCGTCAGGGGTTGGTTTATACATCTTCGGCAATATCATACGGATTTTTTCCTGAGTCTTCCAGGGCTTGTCAGTCCAGTCATACAGATAGGCTACGTGGTGCGAAGGCTCGTTGCCATGCACGTAGTTGCCGATAATACCGTCGCGTGTAATATCTTCTGTTTCTGCAAAATATTTGTCAGGCAGGTTAAAGCTGAACAGGCTATCCACATACGACACAAAGCGCTTATTGCCGCCCATCGTTTTGATCAGGCCGGCAGGATCATGCGGAACATACAGCGTATAGTTCCAGGCATTGCCTTCAATAAAGCCCTGGTTGATGGTTGTCAGCGGATCGAATTTTTTGCGAAAGGTGCCATCGCTCAATTTGGGGTGCATAAAACCGGTTTTCGGGTCGTATACGTTTTTCCAGTTTTGCGAACGTTTAATAAAATCATTGTAAATATCCATCCGGTTCAGCTTCTTAGCCATCTGGGCGATACACCAGTCGTCATACGCATACTCAAGTGTGGATGATACCGACACACCGTTCTTATCGTCAGGAATATAGCCCATATCCATATAGTAGCCTATACCCTCATAATCGCGGTGGTGCGCTGTAGCCACGCAGGCATCCAACGCCTTGTTGGCATCAAACGGCGCATTACCCTTTACCACGGCATCAGCAATTACCGACACACTGTGGTAGCCGCTCATGCACCAGTTCTCGTTGGCGCTGTTGCTCCAGATAGGCAGCATGTGCTCCGGGCTTTGGTCAAAATGAGCCATCATGCTTTGTATCATATCCGAGTTACGTTTCGGGTCGATGATATTAAACAGGGGATGCAATGCCCGGTGCGTATCCCAAAGGCTGAAGGTGGTGTAGTTGGTAAAGCCATCAGCTTTATGGATGTTTTGATCAAGGCCTTTATACTGTCCGTCAACATCCATATAGATGGTTGGGTTGATCATAGCATGGTACATCGAGGTATAAAAATCTACCTTTTCATCCTTGCCGCCATCAATCACAATTTTGTGCAGTTCTGCTTCCCATTGTGCCTGTCCGTCATTTTTCACCTTTTCAAAGTCCCATCCGGGTACCTCAGCCTGCATGTTTTTCAGAGCGCCGTCAATACTCACCGGCGACAAGGCAAACTTTATCTTAATTTTCTCGCCTTCTTCTGTCTTGAAATCAAAATAAGTACGCAGCTGGCGACCGGCTATCTCCGGGAAATTTTTCACATGGGCAAACTTGCCCCAGAAACCGCCATAAACTTCGCGCTTATCGAATTTCTTATACCCCATCTGGATGAATGGCTTGTTGAATGTCATAGCAAAATACAGGGTACGTGTGCGTGCCCAGCCATTGGTTAAACGGTAGCCAACCACTGTGCTGTCGTTTACCATGCGCAGGTAGGTCCAAACGTTTTTATCAGGATAATTATAGATACCTGCCATTAGATCAAGAATGATGTGGGCATTATCTGATTTTGGGAAAGTGTACTGGTGAAAACCAACGCGGGTGGTCGTAGTCATCTCGGCTATGATATTGCTGGCGTCCAGCTTCACCTTGTAATAGTTAGCCTCACTAACTTCGTTGGCATGAGAAAATGCCGAGCGGTAGCCGCTGCCGGGCTTATCTGCAGTGCCCGGGTTTAACATTACTTTGCCTATGGTGGGCATTATTAAAAAGTCGCCCAGGTCGCTATGGCCTGTTCCGCTAAAGTGGGTATGGCTAAAGCCTACGATGGTTTTGTCGTCGTACTGGTAGCCTGCGCAATACTTATAAACGTCGGGATTATATTTGCCGTTTAACTCATAGCTTGGTGTATCTGTTTCAGGGCTTAGCTGCACCATGCCGAACGGAACGGTTGCTCCCGGGAACACGTGCCCCATGCGCTGGGTGCCGATAATCGGCTTTACATATTGAATAAGGTTGTCGTTAGATTTTGTTTGTGCCTGTGCATATAGCGCTGCGCAACTGAAAAGTACGATCAGTATTTTCTTCATTTGATGTTAATGAGACAGTTAATGGCCAAATATAATTAAGATTGGATTAAGATTCGCAGGATTTAGGGATTTTAGGATATCGGATTGTTGTAAGGACGTATCACATACACCCATGCATTATGTAATGGGAACGCCAACATTTATCAGCTAAACGCCTTCTTCTTATGATGCGGCTTTCTCCAAATAACTATGCGCCACGCTAATTCCGCGCTCGATAAGGCAACCAACGCAAACACAGCCGCCCAAACCGCGTGCTCCTGCGAGGCAAATGCGCCGGCCATAGCTACGAAATAAACGGTAAAGGGCAAGGCTATCATAAAGAGAAGGCCGGGTATGCCCAGCGGTATTTTAAATGGGCGATGCATATTCGGCGAATGGAGCCGTAGTTTTACCAATGTGACATATTCCAGCGAGAGGCCGGCGCCATAAACCGTGACGTCGATAATGAGCAGATCAGCAAACGGCCATAATATCATCAGGCTTACAATAGCAGAGCAGATCAGTATCGATACATAAGGTGTTTCAAACTTTTTGTGTTTCCTGTTAAGGCCGTTGTGCAGCAGGTCGTCACCTGCCATAACCTGGGGCACGCGTGACACGGATAAAAGTACAGCTGCATAAATACCAAGGCTGCTGGCCATCCCTGCAAAAGCGATCAGGCCGCCCAGCCATTTGCCGCTTATAATTTCAGCAACTGCCGGGAAGCCCTTTTCTTCCAATATTTCAGTGCCAATGCCGGTTTGCTGGGTTACCAGTATCACCATCACATATAATAAAATAACCAGCACAAAGGATGTGAAGACCGAAACCAGGTACGATTTTACTGGTTTCTCTACCTCCTCGGCATAGGTGGTTACGTTATCCCAGCCCAGGCAGTTCCACATTACTGTATATAAAGCCATGCCGAATGATGAGAAAGGAATGCCTTTTACTGATGGCGACGGTATACTGACCGGCCCTGTGTGATGCGCGAAGAAAAGCCCGAACATCAGGATAAACGGCGTGAACACAATCGCTCCTAAAATCAGGGAGGTCCGGCCCACAGGTACAATGCCTAATATATTTAAACCAGCTGAAGCCCAGACCACGCAAAGACAGATAGGTATGCGATAGTCTGCCAGTACCGGGAAAAAATAAGAGGCATACAATACAAACAGGCCGGGATAAATGGCAAGGTCGACGAAAGTGTAGAGCCAGGTCCACCAGCCCTCAAAAAATCCCCAGCGGGTGCCAAGTGCGTGCTTAACCCATTTATAATAGCCGCCGGTTATGGGCATCATGCTGTTCAGCTCCAGCACAGTTAAAATGGCTGGCACATCCCATAACAAAGGCGTCACAATAAGCAGCAGCAAAGCCCCATGTTGACCGGCATAAGTGAGTAAAGGCTCGAGCCCGTAAGGCCCGCCCGAAACTGTGAAGAAAATGACCGCAATTAGTTGTACCGGCCTTAGTTTTCTTGTTGGCAAGGTTGCTGATATTAAGGCGGTAAAAATATTATATATGCTTTATATATGTTCAGTTAGTTTAAAGTTTTTCTTTAAAAAAAGTTAACCAAAAAACGCAAAAAGGCTGTTTTAGCAAACCGTATTAAGCTCAGATTAATTATACATTACCCTTTCTTCCAGGGCATACAAGCCGGTAACCTTATCATTATTTTAGGTCATTCTAAAGTCCCCTAAGCGATGAGGAAGAAGATATTATTTATCACAGGTTCGATAAATCAAACCTCACAAATGCACCAGATTTCGCAACACCTGGATAGCGAATACGACTGCTGGTTTAGCCAGGTCTTTACCGACTCGCCTGTGTTGAAAGCTTTGATGAAACATACCAGTCTTGCCGAGGGTACCGTGCTGACAGGCCAGTTCAGAGCGAAGTCAGAAAATTACCTTAAAACACATGACCTGCAGGTAGACTATGGCGCCGAAAAAAACACCTATGACCTGGTGGTTTATTGCAGCGATATGCTGATGGCCAAAAAGTTCAGAAATACCAAAACTATTTGGGTACAGGAAGGCATGATTGACAAGCGCAGACTTTTAACCGGCATAGTTAAGTCGGCAGGTTTGCCGCCCTATTTTACCGGCGATACATCATTAAACGGCTCTACCAATGTTTGCGATATCTATTGTACCGCTTCCGAAGGCTACAAAGAATTTTTCGCCAAAAATGGAACCGATAAATCAAAACTGATTGTTACCGGCATCCCGAATTACGACAATCATTTCCAGCATATTATTAACGATTTCCCCTTTCGAGATTACGTGATGGTGGCCACCTCGGATATGCGCGAGACTTACAAGTTTGAAAACAGACCGGCATTTATCAGAAAAGCAGTGAAAATAGCCGCGGGCCGCAGGCTGCTTTTTAAGCTGCATCCTAACGAAAGGTTCGACCGTGCGGAAGCCGAGATACGCAAACATGCCCCCGCCGGGACGATGGTTTACCAGAATGGCAACACCAGCCACATGATTGCCAACTGCTGTGAGCTGATAACGCAATATTCAACTGTGGTGTACACCGGCATAGCACTTGGCAAACCGGTCCATTCATATTTTGACATTGATGAGCTGAGGAGACTGGCTCCAATCCAAAATGGTGGCGCTTCGGCGGGAAATATAGCGCAGATATGCCGCGGCTATGTTGAGTTTGACGGCACCGGGAAAGATTTTCTGAGAGACTTCCAATTTCACAGGGAAAGTGCAGAAGTTCCCGCTTTACAATATGCCTGATATAATTTTTTAAGAGGGAAAGAATGGCAGCAAAAACGCTGATTGTTGTACAAGCGCGAATGTCGTCGAGCCGGCTGCCGGGAAAGGTTATGCTCCCGGTTTTGGGCAAAAGCCTGTTATACCGCATGATTGAGCGCGTGCGCCAGGTGCATCATAAAGTGTATATAGTAGTTGCCACCTCTTGCGAGCGGGAAGATGATATCATAGAAAAAGAGTCCCTGGGTATGGGCGTTGCCTGTTTCCGCGGAAACCTTAATAACCTGCTCGATCGCCACTACCAGGCCGCCTGCTTATTTAATGCCGGCCATGTGGTAAAAATCCCATCTGATTGCCCTTTGATTGATGGGCAAATCATAGACGAGGTACTAAGCTTTTATTTCGCCTGGAAGGGTAAATACGATTATGTGAGCAACCTGCACCCGGCCACATTTCCCGATGGGAACGATGTGGAGATAATGAGTATGGATTGCCTTTACAAAACCTGGAAAGAAGCAAAGCGACCCCTGGAACTCGAGCATACCACGCCCTATATATGGGAGAACCCCGGCAAATTCAACATCGGCAACTATACATGGGCGACAGGGTTGGATTACTCCATGTCGCACCGGTTCACTATCGATTATGAAGCCGACTTTCAATTTATCAAAAGAGTTTACGAAGAATTATATCCGGTGAATCCGCGGTTCAGTTGCTGCGATATATTGGCGCTGCTTGATGCAAAACCGGAGATATACGATATCAACGCCAAATACGCCGGTGTAAACTGGTACCGGAACCACCTGGATGAGTTGGCTACTGTTTCGGCCGAACAGACGAGAAGCGTCGCAGGATAAAGAAAGAAAACATGCAAACTGAAGTTATTTCTGTAGAAAATCTGAAATCTACCGCTTTAAAAGTGCGGGAGCATATTATTAAAATGTCGACGGACGGCGGCTGTTTTGTAGGGGCCTCATTATCTGCGGCGGACTTGATCGTTTATCTCTATTCCGAATTCCTGGACATCACCCCCGAAAATTTGGACGACCCTAACCGCGATTACCTGTTCCTTTCGAAAGGCCATGATGTACCGGCGCTGTACGGCACTTTCGCCGAGCTTGGCCTGATCGCCCCCGAAAGATTAAAAAATCATTTGAGTGTTCACGATAATATCTACTGGCACCCCAATACAAAAATACCGGGTATCGAATTCCATTCCGGTTCACTGGGGCATTTGCCATCCATAGCTATTGGTGTGGCTATGGATATTAAAATCAGGGGCGGTAATAATAAAGTCGTTTGCATTACAGGCGACGGAGAACTGAACGAAGGCACTTGCTGGGAAGCAATACTGGTAGCTAATGCCTATCAGCTGGATAACCTGATCTTCGTGGTCGACCGTAATCACTTCCAGGCCAATATGCCTACCGAGGAGCTTATCCCGCTGGAACCATTGCATGACAAGTTCGCATCCTTCGGTGCATCGGTAAGGCGGATAGACGGTCATGATTTTGATGAATTGCATATTGCTTTTTCGGCTTTCCCTTTTGAAAAGGGCAAGGTAAATGTAGTGATTGCCGATACCGTACGCGGCAAAGGTCTGCCCAGCATAGAGCGCCGTGCCGACAGGTGGTTCTGCAACTTTACCGCCGCGGAGGTTGACGACCTGTTGAAGGAACTGCATGGCGAACATTTAACCCGATTAACTTCCGAAACTTTAGTAGTGAGATAACATGTCGTACGAAGAATTATTGACAGAAACAGCTTTAGCCGACGAACGCTTCATCGTAATGACAGCCGAGAACCGGGCGCTGGTGCGTAACATACCCGCCAAATTGGGCAACCGTTTTATTGATACCGGTATAACCGAACAAACCATGATCGGCGCTGCTGCGGGACTTGCCTTGCGCGGTCGCATACCAATTGTGCATGCGCTTGCCTCGTTTTTAACCATGCGTGCCTTTGAATTTTTAAGGACCGATGCCGGCATACCCAACCTGCCTGTTAAGTTGAGCAGCTTTATCCCGGGATTTTTATCAGACGGTAATGGCCCGACCCACCAGGCCCTAGAGGATATCTCTTTAATGCGTGGCATCCCGAACATGACGGTTTTCGCACCAGCCGATGAGGATGACCTGGTAAAAATGCTGCCGCAGATATGGGCTTATTCCAGGCCATCATACGTACGCATTAATACCCGGAGGGCGGATTATATACATGCACCATTTGAACTGGGCAAGGCCGAGGTAATCTCCATCGGGGATGATGTTACCATTATAACCTACGGCTTGCTATTTGAACAGGCATTGATTGCCGTGGAAATATTGAGACGCGAAGGCTTATCGGTTGGCCTTATCAACCTGCGCAGCCTGAAGCCGGTCGACGAGCGCGCCGTCATAGAAGCTACCCGCGACAGTGCGCTTACCGTAACGCTGGAAGATCATTTCCAAACAGGAGGCTTATACAGCATCGTGGCAGAGGTACTGCTGAAGCATGGCCTGACAGCCAACGTATTGCCTATCGCTTTAAACGAGCGCTGGTTCAAACCGGCGTTACTGCCAGCCGTGTTACAGCACGAAGGCTTCACCGGAAAGCAAATAGCCGAAAAGATACTCGGCTACAAAACATTTTATAAACAACCTGAAATAATGGTCCCGCAGTTTTCTGAATAAAATAAAAATACTATGCCTAATACGATATCATTTAATCCCGATTACCCCGAAATAACCAGATCAAACGAATTATATGCCCGTGCATTAAAGGTGCAAAAGCCGGTTACCCAAACCCTGGCTAAAGGCCCGGGTCAGTTCACCAATGGCGTAGCGCCAAAATACATTCAGCGGGCAAAAGGCTCGCACGTATGGGATGTTGATGGAAACGAATATATCGACTTTAACTCGGCTATCGGTCCAATTTCATTGGGCTATGCTTACCCGGCGGTAGACGAGGCTATAAAAGAACAACTTGCCGACGGTATCACTTTTTCACTGATGCACCCGCTGGAAGTAGAGTTATCTGAATTGGTACAGGAAGTCATCCCGAACGCCCAGGCCGTAAAAATTTCCAAAACCGGCGCTGACGTATGTTCTGCAGCTATACGTGTTGCGCGAGCATTCACCGGTCGCGAAAAAGTTTTTTGCTGCGGATACCACGGATGGCATGATTGGTATATCGGTATTACCAGTCGCAATGCCGGTATCCCTGAGGCTGTTCAGAATATGACTTATACCTTTCAGTATAACGACATTGATGCTATTAAAGCTGCACTTGATGAAACCGTTGCAGCACTTATACTGGAACCCTTCATTTTCGAAGCGCCAAATCCGGGTTTCCTCACTGAGCTTGCCGAAGCCTGCAAAGCCAACGGCACCCTGCTGATTTTCGACGAGATGTGGACTGGCTTTCGTATTGCTTTAGGTGGTGCTCAGGAATATTTTGGCGTGAAGCCTGACCTGGCAGTGTACTCCAAGGCTTGCGCCAACGGTATGCCTATAGCCCTGCTAACTGGCAGAGCTGACGTAATGGATCTGTTCAACTCAAAGGTTTTTAGCTATACCACCTTTGGCGGCGAGGCCCTTTCATTAGCCGCCTGTATCGCCACCATAAACGAGCTGCGCGATAAAAATGTACCGCAATATCTTGATGAAAAAGGAGCCTTATTAAAAGACGGCTACAACGCAATCGCGATTGAACTGGGCATGGACATTTACACCCGCTGTATCGGTTACAATTGCCGCTCGATGGTAACATTTACACCCGCGGCAGGCAATGGGCTTGAAGTAAAAACCCTGATGCAGCAGGAAATGATAAAGCGGGGCGTGCTGTGGGCGGGTTTTCATAATATGTGCTACAGCCATACGGATGATGATATTGCTTACATCCTTTCAGCATACCGCGATGTAATGCCGATAATGAAAGACGCGATACAAAGCGGAGATATTAAACGGTATTTGAAAGGTGAAGTTTTGGAGGCTGTTTTCCGTAAAGTAGATAATTATAATATTAAGCCCAAAGCAGTATAGAAGAAATCTATGGAGCTGTTTTCGCTAAAAAATAAAACTGCAATCGTCACCGGTGCTTTAGGCTTGCTGGGCAGAAAACATTGCGAGGCGCTGGCTAACGCGGGCGCAAATGTGGTCGTAGCCGACCTTGATGAAGGCGGCGCCATAGAGTTTGCCGAAATGCTTGGCGACCAGCACGGCGGACTAAAGGTAGATGTTACCAGTGAGCGTTCATTGAAGACCGCGCGTGAGCAGATCATGAATCGCTATGGTACAATCGATATCCTGGTGAACAATGCAGCCATTAATGATATGTTCGAAAATCCGGGGATGGCCAAAGAGTTATCCGCATTTGAGAATTATCCGCTTGATGCCTTTAAAAAATCATTGGAGGTAAATATTACCGGTGTTTTCCTGGCTTCGCAAATATTCGGCGCGGCTATGGTTGAAGTGGGGTACGGCAGCATTATCAATATTGCCTCAACTTACGGTGTTGTCGGCCCGGACCAGTCCATTTACCGCAACGAATGCGGAGAACAAACTTTTTATAAATCACCGGTTTACCCGGTTACCAAGGGAGCTGTTGTAAACTTCACCCGTTTCCTGGCAGCCTACTGGGGCAATAAAGGTGTTAGGGTAAACACACTTTCGCCTGGCGGTGTAGAGAACGGGCAAAGCGAGATTTTCATTCAAAACTATTCTGCTAAAACCCTGCTGGGGCGTATGGCCGATGCTTCGGATTACCAGGGTGCACTGGTTTTTTTGGCCAGCGACGCATCCGCTTATATGACAGGAGCTAACCTGATTGTTGATGGCGGCTGGACTGCTATTTAAATATTTAAACTAAAAAAAATGGATGTGCTAAACGAAAAGCTTTCACGCATTAAACTGCTCCTCACAGACTGTGACGGGGTACTGACCGACGGTGGTGTGTATTATGGAGAAGCCGGCGAAGAATTTAAAAAGTTCGGCATCCGTGACGGCATGGGTGTGGAGCGGCTGCATAATTTTGCAGGGATAACTACCGGCATCATTACCGGCGAATTATCGCCCTCATTGATCAAGCGTGCTGAAAAATTAAAAATTACCGAACTGCATTTGGGTGTTAAAGACAAGCCTGCCACTTTTGCAGAAATTATTAACCGCCTTAATTTACAACCCGAAGAGGTTGCTTATATAGGCGATGACACTAATGACATTGAAGTAATGAAGCTGGCAGGTATTACTGCCTGCCCGGCTGACGCCATATCATTTGTAAAGGAAGTTGCAGCCATTACTTGCCAGGCCAAAGGCGGCGAGGGCTGTTTCAGGGAATTTGCGGAGATGATTATTGCATCGCGGCAGAAAGCAAAAACGGCTAAACCAGCCAATAAAGTCATCAGATTAAACACCGGTACTAAAATTGGGCCCGGCGAGCCTTGTTATATTATTGCCGAAATAGGCATCAATCATAATGGCTCACTCGACATCGCCAAACAGCTGATTGACGAGGCTGTTGCCGCAAAAGCCAACGCTGTAAAGTTTCAGAAAAGAACGCCGGAGATTTGCGTGCCAAAAGACCAATGGGACGTGATGCGCGACACACCATGGGGCCGCATATCATACATCGATTATAAACGCAAAACCGAATTTGGGTACGCCGAATACGCCACTATCGACCAGTATTGCAAAAAGCAAGGTATCGACTGGTTCGTTTCTGCCTGGGATGTGGAAGCGGTTGATTTTATGGAGCGTTTTGATACACCCTTGTATAAACTGGCTTCAGCATCGTTGACAGATTTCCCGCTTATCACCAGGATATTACAAACCCGCAAGCCATTGATGCTTTCAACCGGGATGTCGACCACTAAAGAGATAGAAGCAGCAGTTAACCTGGTTAAAGCGTTTGATGAAAATTACCCTTTGCTTATCGCTCATTCAACATCGGCGTATCCATGCAAGCCTGAGGAGTTGAATTTGAAAATGATACAAACGCTATCCTCAAATTATCCGGACGTACCGGTTGGTTATTCCGGTCACGAAACCGGCCTGGCCACTACGGTTGCGGCCGTTTCATTAGGGGCAACGTTTGTTGAGCGCCACTTTACGCTTGACAGGGCCATGTGGGGTTCAGATCATGCCGCTTCAGTTGAACCACAGGGCTTCCAGCGCCTGGTACGTGATATACGCGATGTCGAAACTGCCACCGGCGATGGTATAAAAAAGGTTTATGAATCAGAGCTCGGGCCAATGAAAAGATTGAGAGTAAATATCAGTGAAGAGTATAAAGAGAAATCACTGATGTAAAATTCATCAAACTTCATCGGTACTCCTGCAATGACATTCTTAATGTAAGATGACATTAATTCAAATCACAACCACTATCCTCATCTGCTGGATAATCTTTATCATATCCTGGGAGCGGCTGTCGCCTTACCGCAAGGGCTTACCGTTTTTCAGGGAGGGATTTTGGGTAGATTTGGTTTGGTACACTATCATCCAGAGTTATGTGCTGAAGATTGTAATATTCGATTGTATCATTTATCCGCTCCAGCATCATATTGGGTGGCACGGTCTGCAGTTCTTTAAGGAATTACCGGTAGCCCTGCAGGTATTGTTTTTCCTGGTGACACATGACTTGTATATCTATTTCTTTCATCGGCTGCAGCATGCCAATAAAATATTATGGCGCACTCATGAAACTCATCACTCAGGTAAAGAGGTTGATTTTTTAGCAGGCTCGCGTTCCCACGCCATGGAAATTATCATCAATCAGACCATTGAGTTTGCGCCGATCGTGCTCCTCGGCGCCGACCCGGCAGTTATCCCAATAAAGGCATTGCTCGATGCCATGTTTGGTATGTTTATTCATGCCAACATCAATATAAAACTTGGGAAGCTTAAGTACATTTTGAATTCACCTGAGCTGCACCTATGGCATCATGCTAATTACCGGGAAGTGTTTCACGCTAACTTTTCCACCAAGTTTGCAGTTTGGGATTATCTTTTCGGAACGATTTATAATCCCGGCTTCAAGCCGGGTAACGAACCGGGAAATTGGGGGCTTTATTACGACTATCCAAAGGACTATTTTTTACAGCACGCATTTTCCCTAAAGCGTTTCGATGAGAGAAAGTTACTTAAGCATAAATGGTTTCGGTTTTATTATAACATACGGCCCAGCTTGATGAAACTGGTATTGGGTTTATTTGGCAAACAAAAATCACGGCCCGCCAGACGGCACTGCGCGCCTCCTGAACCTGTTGAAACTTATCATACATTAAACACATAATCACTATTGGCCTGGATATATTTATTATTAGCCGCAGCTTGCGAAACAGCCTGGACATTCTGTCTCAAATTCATGAAATTCAGCGATCTTAAAATGCTGAGGCTTGTCAACTTTTACCGTTGGACGGGCGGATTGCCTTTGTTGCTGCTATTTGCAGGCTACCTTTTATTTGGCCTCGCCAATATCTATTTTTTCTCAATGGCTATTAAGCAGGTTCCGACGGCCATGGCTTTTGCTATATGGACGGCTATTACTTTGATCCTGCTTAAATTATCAGAAATATCTTTCTTTGGTCAACGATTTTCGTGGCAGGAGGTTTTCTTTATGCTGGTGATAATGGTTGGAATATTGGGGTTGAAGATGTGTTCAAGTCAGCCAGGACAGCCGTAAAGAATTTTGAACCAAATTGTATCAGCTTGTATGGATATGTATAACCATGCTCTTTTACAGACTGTTATTTTTGCTTCAGAGGTTTAGCAAAATAACGCCGTACGCATCAAAAAAACATGGTGGGAACACGGAAAAGTACAGGGGCACAAAACTTACTTCAGTGTTATTCAGCAGCTCACCAGGACAGGGTCGTCATAAAGATGGCCCTGTTGTTTTTGATATACAACCTAATAGATATTATTTGTTTTATTTTTGAGGATGCTCATCATCCAACTCACCGGTTTATCAGGCGCAGGCAAAACAACTATTTCAAGTTATGTTAAGGAAAAATTAGCGGAGCGATCGATAAAGGTTGAAATAGTCGACGGCGATGTTTACCGCAAAACGCTTTGCGCAGATCTGGGTTTTTCGCGGCAGGACCGCTGCGAGAATATCCGGCGTTTGGCAAAAGCGGCACTTGCATTCGGTGACACCTGTGATACAGCAATTATTGCTGCGATTAATCCTTTTGAAGAGGTAAGAAAAGAATTAAGAGAAAACTATAGTATTAAGACCGTGTGGATAAACTGCGCTGTTGATATTTTAATTGAACGCGACACCAAAGGCCTTTATAAGCGGGCATTGCTGCCGGAAGATCATCCCGATAAACTCCATAATCTTACCGGAATAAACGATAGTTACGATAAACCTCTTCACTGGGATTTAATTATAAATACGGGCAGCGAAACCATTGAGGCTTCAGCAAACGTGCTTTGTAAATTCATTTTAGAAAACATCAAAAATGCTCACCAGGCTAGGAGCTGATCGGTTTTACTTAAAACAAATTCTTACTCTGCCCCGGCCGGATCGTATGTAAAATACTGCAGAAACCTTGGTTTGTTTGAAGTATTGGTACTGCTGCCATGTGGCAATGCGTGGTGCCATACAGATGCCTGTATTAATTCCGCTGCCTAAAAAGCTTCACAAAACGAACCTCAAGAAAAACTCTTTTACGTCATTAGCGTGGGCGAGCCACCCTAAAGACGGTCAGAGCTATCCGTTCACTCTGGTAGATTGAAAACCCGCCCTATTGCCTTCCTGACGTTGTTTTTCCCCAAGGCAGCAGAAATGCAATACCGCTGAAAATTTCTCCAGCATCTGCAGGACCGCTCTTAACTTAATTAAAATGAAGCCAATAAGAAAAGTGTTAAAGAAAAGACTAATCGCTGGTTGAGATTATCCTCAAAAATCAGATGCCTTTGTCCTGTTATGTTTACAAAACTCCCATTACTTTACATCTTTATTTATTTACTTTGCCTGTTGCGAATTTCAATGGTCTGAATTTGACCGCTAACGATAAAGTAAAATGATAGCTACCATCATATCTGCAACTAACCGTCCTCATAGCTCCACCTTTAAACTGGCGCAGTATTACCAGAAAAGATTGAGCGAAAAAGGGCTCGACGCAGGCCTGTTGTCCCTAACACAACTGCCGCCAAATATTATCGAGACAGACCTGTACAATAAGCGTAGCGAAGCATTTATGCCAATACAGGACATTGTAAACAAAACCGATAAGTTTTTATTTATCATCCCGGAATATAATGGCAGCTTTCCCGGAGTTTTGAAAGTATTTATGGACGCCTGTAGCTTTCCGGATAGCTTTTACAATAAAAAGGCCGCACTTACGGGTTTATCATCAGGAAAATATGGAAACATCCGGGGGATAGATCATTTTACCGGCGTGTGCCATTATATGAACTTACATGTGATGCCGCTTAAAATTCATATCGGCAATGTTAACAAGGAGTTTGATGCCGAAAATAATCTTTTCCAAAAGGATACCGTGAAATATACTGAGGAACAGATGGATAAATTTATAGCTTTCTAACTCATTCAATCAATCCATATCCCTTTGCCTGCCGAATGTTTTTGCCATTCATACGGCGCTCATTTGCAAGTCTCCGCTCCAGATCATAGCGCTGGAATCGCAAAACTTTTTAAAAATTTTTAAAAAGCTTCGGAAATTTCATAATTGGTTTATATTTACTATTTCAACTAAATCAATTAAAAGCCTTATGCGTTATTTTCCTGTTATATTGATGGCAATGCTATGGGTAAGCGTTGCTGCCAAACCTGCAGATATTCCCAAATTTGACACCCGCGACCTTAGCATTACCTGGGAAGCTGTACAAAACGATAGCCCCAAAAAAGGACAGGCGTTAAATGCTGTAACTATAACCAATAACGGCAAGGCGACATTCCCCGCCACAGGCTGGAAAATGTATTTTAACTCTGCCCGCATGATATTGGAACAAACCCTAACCGGCAATGCCAGTATTAAGTTTATAAACGGAGATTTATTCAGTTTAACGCCCGCGGCTTCTTTCCCGGATATTAAACCGGGGCAATCGGTACGGATTGAATATGTGACTGAAGACGAGGTGGTAAACATTACCGACGGCCCGGAAGGTTTTTACGTGGTCTGGGATGTACAACCGGACAGAGGCTACAACACCGGCGCTTTTAACTATAAACCTTTTAAGCCAAATTATACCGGGTTGATTACGCCTGCTACAGTTTATGAGCAGAATAAAAGTATTGTTGATGTGCCGGAAACGCAATTGACAAAGGTGTTTCCTACGCCGGTGAGTTATAAAGAGACGGGTGGATTTTTTATACTTGATAAAAATAGTTCGACTCATTTCGACGGCCGGTTTGCCAGTGAAGTGCGGCTTTTTGATACATGGCTTGGCCAGCTTTTGCAGAAAGGTCCTGCAAAAAATACCGGAGCATCATTAATAAGCTTTAACTTTAAAGACGGGTTGGGTTCCGAGGCATATGAGATTACAATTACCACAGGAAAAATAGATGTAAACGCAAGCACGGCAACGGGATTATTTTATGCCATCCAATCCTTAAAAACATTAGTTCCCGTAACTGCCCTGGCTCATCGCCAGAAGGAAATCCCAATCCCCTGCGTAGAAATAAAAGACGAACCCCGCTTCGCTTACCGTGCTTTTATGCTGGATGTTGGTCGTAACTTTCAGCCCAAAAAAGAGATCTTTCGTGTGCTGGACGTGATGGCGCTGTATAAGATAAACGTATTCCATATGCACCTTACCGAAGATGAAGGCTGGCGTTTAGAAATGCCATCTTTACCGGAATTGACTCAGGTTGGCGGTCGCCGGGGGCATACGCTGGATAGCAAACAATTTCTGCCAGCTTCGCATGGCTCGGGGGGCGAGTTGGAGAATAAAACAGGGACCGGCTTTTATACCAAAGCTGATTTTATAGAGATACTGAAATATGCCAATGAGCGCCACATCATGGTGGTACCCGAAATTGAAGCGCCGGGCCATGCACGTGCAGCCATAAAATCGATGAATGCCCGTTACGATCGCCTAATGGCCGAAGGCAGGAAAGCAGAAGCTAAAAAATACCTGCTCTATTCTCCCGGCGATAAGTCGCAATACAGCACCGCCCAGTACTGGACGGATAACGTGATCGATGTATCACTTCCGTCAACCTACAACTTTGTGGAAACCGTTATCGGCGATATAGTGAATATGTACAAGGAAGCCGGCGTGCCACTGAAAACTATCAACTGGGGCGGCGATGAGGTTCCGGCTCACGTTTGGGAACAATCACCTGCATTTCTTGCGCTCAAAGCATCGAATCCCGAAATACAAAGCACCGCGGATGTCTGGTACTATTTCTACGGCCGTGTAATGCAACTGCTAAAGGTCAAAGGGCTTTATCTGTCAGGATGGGAGGAAATGGCGTTACGTAAAACCGCCCTCGACGGCACTCCGGTTTATATCCCCAACCCGGATTTTATGCCTGAGCACCCTCAGGTGGAAGTTTGGAATAATACACTTGGAGGCGGCAACGAGGATTTGGCTTACAAGCTGGCCAATGCTGGCTATAAAACGGTGTTGACGCCGGTTACCAATATGTATTTCGATATGGCGCATTATAAATCATTCGATGAGCCGGGTTATTACTGGGGCGCTTTTTCTGATATCGATAAGCCATTCTCGTTTATCCCATTTGATTATTTTAAAAACTCAAAGGTCGACAGGGATGGCCTGCCGATTAACCGCAATATCTTTATCGGCAAGCAACGCCTCACCGATTATGGCAAAAGCAATATTATTGGCTTGCAAAGTGCGGTTTGGGGCGAAAATATTAAAAGCACAGAACGCCTGGAGTATATGATGCTGCCGCGCCTTTTGGGTTTTGCCGAACGTGCATGGGCTAAAGACCCCGATTGGGCTACTGAGAAGGACCCGGCCAAAGCAGAAGCGCTTTATCAAACAGCCTGGTCTAACTTCCTGAATGTGCTTGGCAAACGCGAGCTGCCCCGCTTAAGCTATATGAATGGCGGCTACAACTATCGCGTGCCCAAACCGGGTGTTGTTTTGCAGGATGGCAAATATTTAGCCAACGTCCAGTTCCCGGGTTTAATCATCAGGTACACGACCGATGGCAAGGACCCTGACGCAAAAAGCAAGCTATATAACGATGCTGTTACAAGCGATGGAAAAGCCGTTAAATTCCGTGCGTTTGATACTAAAGGCCGTGGGGGAAACGTTTCAGAAACAGTTATTCCTTAAATTAACTATATAAAAAGGTATTGAGGTTGCCTTTTTTAATTCTTATTTAAACCCTGCGCTAAAACCAATGTAATAATTGCGTAATGGCGCAGGGTTATAATACCTGCTGCCAACAGCGTTTAAGTCATTCCCCAGGCTATATTTTTCATTTAGCAGGTTCCCTACACCGGCATATATTTCCAGTTTGTTTTTTTTATTCGATTTAAACTGCCATCCCGCTTTGGCCTGCACCAGGTTATAATGATCAGCAAAAACGGTGTTAGCATCAGTAAGCGGGATGCGGGCAGTATAGTTGTGTTCAGCATATACATAAAGCTGCGCAGGAAGTTTGAGCTGCACGCTGGTAATGAAGACCTGTCCCGGAACACCTGTCAATTGCTTGCCATCGTTATTGCCACTAAAGGTGAACTTATTGAACGTGACTGACTCATTAAACTGTAATCCCGTTATAAAGCCGGTATTGCGCGGACGGATAAGCCAGTCGGAAAAATACAATTCAAACCCCGGCTGTCGCGTGCCACCCGAGTTCAGGTAGGTTTCGGTTTCATCCGGGTTGATGTGGATCAAAATGGCATTGTGCAGTACATAATAAAACACCGAAGCATCCAAAAACATTGTCTGGTCTATATTGCGCAGGCGGAAACCAGTTTCGTAGTTCCAGCCATTTTCGGCTTGTAAATTTGTATTGATGATGTTGTCCGTTGGTCGAATCTCCGCGGTTGTGGGTGTCGAATAGCCGCGGCTGACTGACGCCCGCCAAATAAAGTTATCGGTAACATCGTACGACAATGCTATCCTTGGCATCAACTGTGCCCTGAAGTCGCGGCTGGTAAATCCGGCTTCGGCATTGGGGTACATATTGCGAAACCTGTAATTATAAAAATTAAGGCTCAACGCCCCTTCTGCATGCCAGCGGTTATACAGGTCGAACACATAGCGGGCGAAAAAGAAATGCTGATTGGTATGAATTTTATCCAGAGTTTGCGCGGTGTCTCTCACCCCGGCCCGGTTACCATAGTTGTTGATGTCCGAGTTGGTTTGCTGCCATTCCAAACCGAGGTTTATTTTCCAGCCGTAATCCGTATGCTTTCCGCTGTTCAGTTCAAAGTAAGTCCGTAAGCCATACGTACCCTCATAGCGCTGCTCGTAATTGGTGATGAACGGGTTGGAAAAATCTACATAAGCACCAAAAACCGATAATACATTCCGTAGCCTCTCATTAATATGCAGCTCGTTTACCATGCCGCCCAGTAACATTTTTGTGCCGATGCCGATTTTTTGTTGGATAGCGCCCGGTACAACCTTTGTTGGCAGTCGCGCCGATTGCGGCATAGTTTGATATTGGGCCAGCGTTAACCCGCCCGGGGTTTCGTAATGCAGATCAGAATAAAAGCCCAGCACGCGCAGCAAATCTTTGCCGTTGTAGTTCCATTGGTCTGCCGCCTGTACAAACTGGCGGCGCATATCGCTGTTTTGGCGATAGCCATGATAGGTTTCGTAGCCCTGGCTTAAGTTCAACAGACTGTTGCCGGTTTTTTGCTGGATATTAGCGTTCTGATGTATTAGTCCATAGGAACCGCCGTTTAGGCCCAGCGATACAAAACTGCTATCAGACTTCCAGCTAACCGGACTAAGCAAAACCACTCCGCCAGAATTTGCACCGAAAAGGCTCCCATCGGGCCCTTTTAGTATTTCGATATGATTAATACCGTTAATGTCGACCGCATTCAGGTAGCTATTTCCTCCTGCGTCCGTCAACGGGATTTCGTCGTAATAAATTTTCACATCCCTGATTCCAAAAGGCGACCGCAGCAAACTGCCCCTGACCGATAAACGATAGCTCCCCGGAGAACGCTCTTCAGCCCTTACCCCAGGCACGCTGTTAAGCGCCGAAACAAAAGAATTATCTGGCTGCAGGTTTAATTGCGCCCTGCCGATAGCGCTTACCGAAGCAGGCAGATTAATCAACGGCTGATCTGAAAGGTAAGCACGGATAATTACCGGCTGCAGGTGTTTTATCGTATCTTTTGATTGTGCAAGTGAGTCTTGTGCAATGGCTCCGGCCGCTGTCAGCAGTAAAAACCACAAGCAAAGACATTGTTTAAACATGGTAGTTTTGGGTAAAGCAAAAATAGGGTTTATTTGGGAAATCCGGCGGTATATGCCTGCGAGAGGAATCGTACGGGCCGATGTTACGCGTCTCTGCAATCAATCCTCGAAATTTATTGCAAATGAAATAATTCGACAGCAATTCAGCCTTTCTTCGGCGTTCCTTTATTCCCCCACCTTCTACGGTTCGAGCGTTTTTTGGTAGGTTGCTCGGTTGGTTTGGGGCCTTCGATAGATTTTAAGTCATCCGGCACTTCCATTAGGCGGATAGGTTTTTCAATCAGTGTTTCTATGCTTTTGAGGCGGCGCTCGTCGCGGTGATTTACGAAGGTAATGGCGGTGCCGGTGGTCTCTGCTCGGGCGGTGCGGCCAATCCGGTGGATATAATCTTCCGGGTCGCCAGGCACGTCGTAATTAATAACCAGGTCGATGCCTTCCACGTCGATACCGCGGGAAAGGGCATCAGTGCCGATGATGACGGGCAACTGCCGGTTTTTAAAATCCAGCAATATTTCTTCGCGCTCTTTTTGCTCCAAGTCGGAATGGAAGGCTTTCACCTTCAAATTGGCTGCCCTCAGCTCGCGGGTAAGCGATTTTACAATTTCCTTTCTCGAGGCGAATACTATAGTGCTTACATAGCCACCGGTTTTAAGTATGGTTTGCAGTAATGGCGTTTTTTGCGCATCGTGCACGCGGTAGATCTGCTGGTCAATGCCCACGGCAGGTTGCGAAATTGCGATGTTTATCTGCTCCGGGTTATTTAATATCTTTTTGGCCAGCGTGCGTATGCGCCCCGGCATAGTAGCCGAAAATAGCAGTGTTTGCCGGTCTTTCGGCAGGTAGCTAACAATCCGCATAATGTCGTCGTAAAAACCCATGTCGAGCATGCGGTCGGCTTCATCAAGCACCAGGTGAGTTACATGATTAAGCTTGAGGACGCCCGATGTAAGATGCGCTATCAGCCGCCCAGGCGTGGCAATGATGATATTTACATTGTTCTGTATGCCGCGGCGCTGCTGCTCGTAGGCACTGCCATCGCCGCCGCCAAACACGGCAATCGAGCTGATACCGGTAAAGTAGGCCAGACCTTCCACCTGCTGGTCTATCTGCTGGGCAAGCTCCCGCGTTGGGGCAAGTATCAGGGTGCTGGTATGGTGCTTATTATCTTTTTTGCCGATAACATCCAGCACAGGCAACAGGTATGCACCCGTTTTACCTGTGCCTGTTTGTGCGCAGGCAATAATGTCCTGTCCGTTAAGTATTACCGGGATGGCCATCTCCTGAATTGGTGTCGGGGTTGTAAAACCCATGCTCGAGATGCCTTGGAATAAATCGTCGTTAAAATTAAAATCTTTGAATGTCACTATATCTATATAGGTGATGAGAGTGGCAAGTTAGGAAAAATTTACGGGATGAAGGGAAAAGTGCTTTATATGATGATCCTTATATATCTATAGTTCCCAATGGGTTTAGTTTTGGTTTTTGTATTTTTGTTGGCTGATTGGGTGTATTCATTGTCCGAAAAATGGTTGAAGTGAATTAAAAAATCGGTATAATTTCCAAGATATGTTTGATAATAAAGACAGAACGAATATACAGGAATTAGGCGAATTCGGCCTGATCAACTACCTTACTAAAAATATAAAGATTGCCCAGCCCAGCACTATTAAAGGCGTTGGCGATGATGCTGCCGTGCTTGATTTTGCCGGAAAAAAAACACTCATCTCCACCGACATGCTGCTGGAAGGTATTCATTTCGACCTGGCTTATACCCCGCTTAAGCATTTGGGCTACAAAGCCATACAGGTAAACCTAAGCGACATTTATGCTATGAACGGCACTGCATCGCAGGTTACGGTATCGATAGGGATAAGCAGCAAGTTTCCGCTGGAGGCTGTTGAGGAATTGTACCAGGGCATTTACCTGGCTTGTGAAAAATATAATGTGGATTTGGTTGGCGGCGATACGTCGTCATCAAAGCAGGGGTTGGTTATTAGCGTGACGTCTATCGGCTATGCCGACGAAAAGGATGTGGTTTACCGCAACGGCGCGCAGGAGGGCGATTTGATATGTGTTTCAGGCGATTTAGGCGGTGCTTATACCGGTCTGCAATTACTGGAGCGGGAGAAGATGATCTTCCTGGAAAATCCAAACATTCAGCCCGATCTGGAAGGAAAGGACTACATTGTTGAGCGGCAGCTGAAGCCGGAAGCGCGTCGCGACGTTATTGACCTGCTAAAAGAAATTGATGTAAAACCAACGGCAATGATTGATGTGTCGGACGGACTGGCTTCCGAGGTGCTGCATATTTGCAAACAAAGCGGCAAAGGCTGCAATCTGTACGAGGAAAAGATCCCCCTCGATCCCATGACTTTCGAAACCGCCCGCGAATTCAACCTCGACCCAACTGTGTGCGCCCTGAGCGGCGGCGAAGATTACGAGTTGCTCTTCACTGTAAAGCAAGCAGACTACGACAAAATTAAATTCAAGATGGATATTTCCATCATCGGTTATATCACCGAGCCATCAGCAGGCTGCAACCTCATTACCAAAAGCGGCACGGTACATGAATTAAAGGCACAGGGCTGGAATGCGTTCCCCCAAACCCCATAAAGGGGTGTTACGCCGTAGCGTTTTTTGGAATACAGGTTGGAATTGCTCTTTAAAAAAGGATGCAACTTGGCTTTAGCCAACAATCCACTTACTCTTTGGAAAATACGAAAGCGCCTTTACCGCCAAAAAGGTAATCACAAAGGCGCAAATACCCATTAATGGAATTTTAACAGCTGCGCTGTTTAACCGTGGATTCAATACTGAATGTACCGCATTTAAGATAAGGATATGTGCCAGGTAAATGCCATAGCTTTTGGCAGCGATATCAATCAGTAGTTTTGCAAACGGACTATCCGGATTGGTTATTTGTATGTTTTTCAACATCAGGAAGGCTCCGGTAGTCATCATGGCAATATTAATGGTTTCGAAACCCCATGTAAGCGCCAGTTTATTGATGTATTGCTCGGTTTGTAATCTGCTGATGAACCCGGCGGTGGTTATGGCATAGCCCGCGACTAAAAGGATAGTACCAACAATGTAATTCCAGCGTTTTGGCGCCATGTGGAAGCGTTTAATATAGTTGGCCAGCACCACGTAACCCAGGAAGCCCGAGAAATAATACAGCATGGGGGTACGGTTCCAGAAAGTTTCGCCCCATAAGCCGGGTGTGAGCAAATGGATATACGGAATGCACAGCGACACCGCCCACAGTACCAGGTAATATTCCATGCTTCGCCGGTTCGCGCTTTCAATCCATGGGGAAAGTACCGGCGCAAACAAATAAATGCCCAGCAGCATGTACACAAACCATAAATGGCCCACCTCGGCGCCATAATTCACCGGGATATTGGCAATATTGGTGAGCGTTGTTTTTAAGTCGACATAACCTTTGGCGTAATAATAAAGGGCATAAAATATGCACCATAACACAAAGGGAATCAAAATCCTGCTAAAGCGCTTTTTTAAAAATGCGGGGATATTTGTCACCGGGAAAAGAAAAAAGCCTGAAATCATTACAAACAACGGGACCGAAGTTATGCATACCGGGTTATACCAGCCCACCCAATATGCATCGGCAGTGTTGGTTATTTTACCGCCGTTACCGATAAAGAAAAATTCGCCGGCGTGGGCCTGTATTACCATGTAGCAGGAAATCACCCTTATCATATCAAGCCCGTAGTTGCGTGATGTAGCCGGTTTAGTCATTACAAATAAAATTTTGCCACGGAACCGAAATCATAAGGATACGGCCTGGCGTTACCGTAAAGATACGATAAAACCAATAAGAATATCAGGCAATAAAACCCGCGACAATTTCTGTCAAAGAAAATAAAAGCATACTTTGGCGCTTATAAATAAACCTTAACTGGCCATGGACAGAACCCTGAAAGTTTACACAAACACTGACCACCTTTTTGCCGAATTTACGTTTTATTACGATCAGCCGCGACAAGTTAGCGCCCATTATACACTTTATCGCCGCCTGTATAACGACGATGAAGAAGATGAGAGCAAATCAGTTTATCCGCTGGATGACAGGGATATTTATGCAGACTACCGGGAATTTAATTCAATAGAGGAAGTAAAAAACTTTGATATGGCATTGGTAAAAAAATACGCCGGCCATGATATGACTGCCCCCGCCGAAAGCTATCGCTATGTTTATCCCTCAGAACCAGTGCTGCTGCGTTACGTGGCGGCCAACCATGTAAAAGTTATCGGCATTATCGACGTAAGGTTTAGCTTTATAGAAAACACCAAGGACCTGAAATTTTATTCCGCGGAGCACCCCCGGTTTGATTTTGAACTCTCTTCCGGCAGCCTGGAAACTAATATCAGTTGCATTGCAAAAATTCCCGTTTTCTGGGATAGGGAACCCTACCAAATAAACCAGCACGACTTAAAGCGACTTGAAGCCTGGTATTAACAGTCTCGAGATTGATAGATTTTCAAGGTAGTCTTTCAGTTGGCAGCGGGCAGCCGGTATTTACTACTACTACTATTGCCACTGCTACTACTGCGTTAGAGCGCCTTTAACGCATCCAGGTTTCCATTAAAGATATCCATATCCAAACTGCCACCCCCTACGCCGGGTATAGAGGCGTTTTCGGAATATTGCCATATAGCATAGGACGACCAGCCCTGCGGTAATCCCGGAGGGTTTTGCTGATATGCCGGTATCCATAGCGGGTTGTCGCCAAATTGCGTTACGCCGCTAAAGTATTCGTTCCAAAAGCTCCTGGCGGTGTAAATGATCGGCGTGCGGCCGGTCTGCGCGGCAACGGCGTCAATCCATTCGCCAATAATCTGTATACAGGCATTTTTATTTTGGGCGATATAACTATTCAACTGGTTAGTGTTGGCATCGCTGCTGCCTACCTGCCACTCAACATCAAGCACGGGCGGCAAAGCGTTTGGCCCTTCCACACTGTTCCAGCAGGCCATAAAATTATCTATTTGCGATTGTGCTGAATCCTGGAAGGTGAGAAAATGGTAAGCGCTGTACAGCAATCCTTTTTGCTTTATGGATGCCAGGTTGGCGCTGAATGTAGGATCCTTATAGGTAGCACCCTGGCTGTATTTGTGAAATACGAACTGAATGTGCTGCGACAAATTATTCCACGTGACGGTGTTGAAATGCGAAATATCCATTCCCTGCGGCGCCAAATAATCCAGCTTTGCCCATGTGTTGGGGCCTGCTACGCCGTCGGCCGTAAGCCCTTGCGCTGTTTGAAATTGCTCGACTGCCGCTTGTGTGCCTGGCCCAAAGTTGCCGTCGACAGTGCAGCTATAGCCTAATAATGAAAGTGCGCGCTGTAACATGGTTACCTCGCCGCCTGATGAACCGTTTTGTAGTGTGGCCATTTAAAAAGGTATTAGGTGGATGAGTGATTTATTATAATAAAGATAGGTGAATTGGTACGAGGAAACAAAATATCCGGAAAGAAAGTTGGCAGCAGCAGTCAGAACATAACTGCTGCTGCCAACTGAAAACTTATTACTCCTTCACCACCCGGCTGCCGTAAACCGGGCCGGCCATATTACCTTTTTTTGGCTGCAATTTGATAGTTACCTTTTGCTTGCCTTTGGTCAGCTCTATGGGAATGGTGTAGCTGATGTCGTAAAAGCGGCTTTCCTTGTATTTGTTCAGATCTTCGGTGGATAGCTCTATACCGTCCACCAGGATGTCAAAAACCCGACCGCGGTTATCCATGCCCCAATAGGTATTGATGAGCGTATTTTGCGCTTTCCCGTCAACCTTCATGTCGTACTGGATGTAGCCTTCCGGATCGGTAGCCCGCCATTTGCGGGTATGTTCTTCGCCATTGGTGAGCTTTTCGCCGGTAAGGTTGTGATCCCGCTCGGGCTGCATTTCGCCAGGACGGAGCACATCGGTGGTGCGGTCTTCCAGTTCTTTCTGCTTTTTGCGGGCAGCGTCGTAAGCCAATTGCTGTACGGTCCATTTTTCGGGGGTAAACACATCCCAGTAAACCGAATAGTATTGGTCTTTGGTTTGATTGAATGGCATTAGTGTAACTTCATCCGGGCGGGCTACGTTTACCGTTTTAAAGGTGAGCTGACGCTGGTCTACCATTTCCAGCCATTTGTTAGGATCCTTCTCGCTGGTTACAAATACAGGAACACCTTTGGTTGGATCAGGTTCGGTATTGCCGAGGACACCGGCCAGCAGCACCGGCCCATAAAAAACTGCGCGCCGGTCGGCATTGTCAGGCATCGCTTCGGTATAAAGATTTTCGGGCAGAGTGAACTCTATCTTGTCGTTATTACTCCACTTACGGTTCAATACAAAGTAGCCTTTGGCGTCAGGCTTAACATGCTGCGGAATGCGGTTAATGGTAATGCTGACAGCACCGGCCCATTTAGGATCGCGCAGCCGGATGGCCATTGTAACCGGTTTTTTGGTATTAATGGTGAATTTTACATGCTCGCTGGCCGGGAACAGGCTTTCCTGTTTAATAGTTACGCCCTTGGCAGCATAATTTAATGCCGACGGGATGAACAGGTTCACATACACACTGCCGTCAGCACCGCGGAAATAGATGCTCTCGTTGTATTTCACATGGTTTTCCATGCCCGAGCCCACACAACAGGTGAAATCATCAAATTGGGTGCTGTACTGTTTTTTGCCGCCCATGCGCAGCGGCACAAAATAGCATACCATACCGGTCTGGTGGTTTTGGGAAGCCAGTATATGGTTGTAAAGCGCCTTTTCATAATAATCCATCAGGGAAGCCGAGGGCGACACCGCAAACAAATGCCGGGTCAGTTTCAGCATATTGTAAGTGTTGCAGGTTTCTGTGGTGTTTTCAGTGAGCTTATCGTTCAGTTTGTCAGGTTCGCCCAGGTACTCGTAGTTGCTGTTTCCGCCGGTGGCGTAGGAGTGGTGTTTGGTGACCGTAGTCCAGAAAAAATTGGCTATGGCATCGTCGTTCTTGTCGCCGGTAAGCTCATAGCGGCGCGCGCTGGCGATAATTTTTGGTATCTGCGTGTTGGAATGTTTTCCCGGCAGTACATCCTGTTTTTTTGCCAATGGATCGAGGATTCGTTTGTCGTAAAATTTATAACTCAGGGCAAGGTACTTTTTATCGCCGGTTATGGCGTATAGATTCGCCAGCACTTCTGCCATACCGCCATATTCGCAGATCAGCATTTTTTGCAACTGCTCTTCGTTCAGATTTTTGAGGGTTTTGCCGGTCCAGTCGGCCATGCCGCGGCACACTTTCAGGGCCTCATAGTTCTTGGTATACAGATATGCATCCAGCAGGCCGGCCATTACCTTATGCACCGTGTACCAGGGTGACCACGCGCCATTCAAATCAAACCCGTGCGAGCGGATATCACCTTTGGCTACCTCGGCCCAAACCGTATCTTCCTTCGGGATAGCGCCTACATAGCCGGTCTTGCGCGCCGCCTGGCATTCATCCAGCTCCTTTACAATATAATTTACCCGCTTTAAAAACTCAGGGTCGCGGCTGGATGCATAATACATGGAGATAGCAGACAAATAATGTCCCAGCGTATGCCCCGCCAGTCCAGACGACTCCCAGCCCTCGTACATCTTGCCCTTTGCCTTTAGCCCCGAGTGTGTGCGGAAGGCCGACAGCAGCCTGTCGGGCTCGATGGTAAGCAGGTAAGTGATATCGGCGTTCATGGCGGTTTTAAAAGGACCGTCGAGCAGTTTCACGTCCTTCAAATCAAACGAATAAGCTTTGATGGGTACGGTAGGCTTTATCTTCAGTCTTGCATCGTTGTACTCCGGCACATACGATTGCGCCTTCACCATTCCCGCCATTGCCAGGCAGGCCGCGAAGCAAATATTCAGTTTAAACCGGTTGATAACTTTCATAGGATATAAGTGTTGATTATACAAATAAAGCGAAATTCAAATTTACCGGGATTATATTAATACAATGAATGATTTTTTGCAGGTGATAGCAGGATTTTAGCTTAGCAGCCCGGAAAGCGGTAATGCCTTCATGTTGTAAGCAGCATAAAATGTTTTTTCTTCCAAACCTCCAGCCTTCGCTTACTTTTAGGGCCTGCTAAACTAATTCAAAAAATTTAATGGTAAATCCTTTACAAACTGTATCTTTGCACCCCGACAAGAAGATACCGGAATTCGGAATGCACGCAACCACAATCCCGGAAATTTTAGGTTGGCATCCCGCGCAAAAGGCAAAATATCTTCTTTAATAAGAACATGCCCAAAGACACCTCCATTAAATCCATCTTAATTATTGGTTCAGGTCCTATTATTATCGGTCAGGCCTGCGAGTTTGATTATGCCGGTTCACAAGCCGCACTATCTTTAAAGGATGAAGGCATTACCGTATCCATCATTAACAGCAATCCGGCTACCATCATGACGGATAAAGTTATTGCCGACCATGTGTACCTGCTGCCATTAACCTGCGAGAGTATCGAGAAAATTTTACAGGAACAGCAAATTGATGCTGTACTGCCTACTATGGGCGGTCAAACCGCCCTGAACCTGTGTATTGAGGCTTCGGAGCGCGGACTATGGGAAAAATATGATGTGAAGGTTATAGGTGTTGATATCGCTGCGATCGAAAAGACCGAAAACCGCGAGGCTTTCCGGCAGTTGATGGTAGACATCGGCGTAGGTGTGGCGAAGTCAAAAATTGCAAACTCGTTTCTGGAAGGAAAAGAAGCCGCTCAGGAAATCGGCTTTCCGCTGGTTATCCGCCCGAGCTATACCCTCGGCGGAAAAGGTGCGGGCTTTGTACACAGAAAAGAAGAATTTGATGCTGCATTAAGCCGTGGTCTGCAGGCATCGCCAACCCATGAAGTACTGGTGGAGCAGGCTGTTTTGGGCTGGAAAGAATACGAGCTGGAACTTTTGCGGGATGGTAACGATAATGTGATCATCATTTGCTCAATCGAGAACTTCGACCCGATGGGCATCCATACCGGCGACTCAATAACCGTGGCCCCCGCCATGACCCTAAGTGACCGCTGCTATCAGTCGATGCGTAACCAGGCAATTAAAATGATGCGTGCCATCGGTAAGTTTGCCGGCGGCTGTAACGTACAATTCTCGGTAAATCCTGCCGATGAGGAAATCATCGCTATCGAAATTAACCCGCGCGTGTCGCGTTCTTCGGCGCTGGCATCGAAAGCCACCGGCTACCCTATCGCTAAAATTGCTGCAAAGCTGGCTATAGGCTATAACCTTGATGAAATTGAAAACCAGATCACTAAAACTACTTCGGCTTACTTTGAGCCCACGCTGGATTATGTGATTGTAAAAATACCGCGCTGGAACTTTGATAAGTTTAAAGGCGCGAACCGCCAGCTTGGCCTGCAGATGAAGTCGGTAGGCGAGGTGATGGGCATAGGCCGCAGCTTTATTGAAGCCTTACAGAAAGCCTGCCAGAGCCTGGAGATCAACCGTGCCGGCCTTGGCGCCGATGGCCGCCAGAGCCGCAACCTGGAAGAGATTATGTACAGCCTGGAACACCCAAGCTGGGATAGGCTGTTCCATATATACGATGCGCTTAGCTTAGGGGTGCCTATAGAGTCGGTACGTAAAGTAACCAAGATTGACCGCTGGTTCCTGAACCAGATTGCCGATGTGGTAAACCTGGAGAATGAGCTTCGCCGCTATTCGCTGAATAATATTCCCGAAGATTTCTTTTTCACGCTTAAACAAAAAGGATTCTCGGATACCCAAATTGCTTACATCTTAGGCAACGTTACCGAAGAGGATGTTTATCAGCGCCGCAAAGCCCTGGGAATTAACCGCGTGTATAAAATGGTGGATACTTGTGCAGCTGAATTCCCTGCTAAAACACCTTACTACTATTCAACCTATGAGGGTGAGAACGAATCGGTAGTATCTGATAAAAAGAAGATCATTGTGCTTGGCTCCGGTCCTAACCGTATAGGCCAGGGCATAGAATTTGACTATAGCTGCGTACATGGCCTGCTTGCTGCCAAGGAAAGTGGTTTTGAAGCGATCATGATTAACTGTAACCCGGAAACGGTGTCGACCGACTTCAATATGGCCGATAAGCTTTATTTTGAGCCGGTTTACTGGGAGCATGTTCGTGAAATTATTGAACTGGAAAAACCTTACGGGGTAATTGTTCAGCTTGGCGGTCAAACTGCCTTGAAAATGGCTGAAAAGATGCATCAGCATGGCATCAGAATTATCGGAACCTCATTTAATGACATGGACGTTGCCGAAGATCGCGGCCGTTTCAGCGATTTGTTAAAAGACCTTAATATTCCATACCCTAAATACGGTGTTGCCGAAAGCGCTGAAGAAGCACTTGAGGTTGCACACGAAGTTGGATACCCTGTTCTGGTTCGTCCAAGTTACGTATTGGGTGGCCAGGGTATGAGCATTGTTATTAATGATGAAGACCTGGAGAAAGCGGTAGTTAGCCTGCTGAAAAATCTGCCTGGCAACCGTGTATTGATCGACCACTTTCTTGACCGCGCAGCAGAAGCTGAGACAGATTCTATCAGCGATGGGGAAGATGTGCACATCATCGGTATGATGGAGCACATAGAGCCGGCTGGTATCCACTCAGGCGACTCCTATTCGGTATTGCCCCCTTTCGATTTATCTGACAGTGCTATCCAGCAGATGGAAGAATATACAGCTAAAATTGCTAATGCCCTTAATGTGCGCGGCCTGCTGAATATCCAGTTTGCGATAAAAGATGATAAGGTGTATGTGATAGAGGCTAATCCCCGCGCCTCACGTACGGTACCGTTCATCGCCAAGGCTTACGATGTGCCTTATATCAACATTGCGGCAAAAGTGATGTTGGGCGTTAATAAATTAAAAGACTTTACTATAGAGCGCAAGCTTTGGGGCTATGCCATCAAAGAACCTGTGTTCAGTTTTGATAAATTCCCTGAAGTAAATAAGGAGCTTGGTCCTGAGATGAAATCTACCGGCGAAGCTATCCGCTTTATTCCAAACCTGCAGGATCCATATTTCAGGGCCTTGTATAAAGAAAAATCAATGTACTTAAGCAGATAGCGGTTTTGGCTATCAGAAATTGAAGCGTGCGGGTGCTTTATGGTACCGGCACGCTATGGTTTAACTTAGTGTGTTTTGCTTTGAAAATTAGTTTTAAGAATGACAATCCGGTAATTGATTTAAAAGATATTGATCCGGATGATATTGGGGATGTGCTGCTGAAGATTGAAACATCGTTTAATATAAGGTTTGAAAAGGAAGACCTTAAGCATGTTAAAATGTTCGGGCAGCTGTGTGATGTTGTACAAAAGAAGGTAAAACAAAGAAACGGCGAAGGCTGTACAACCCAACATGCCTTTTATATGCTTCGCCACGCCATCAACAACACCGTGGGTATTGACAAAACCCTGGTAAAGCCTCAAACAAAACTCTGTAACATTTTCCCAAGCGATACCCGCCTGCAGGTTATTGCCGAGGTTGAAAAAGAGCTCGGTTTTAAAATGAACCTGCTCAAACCCAAAGGTATTGTAATATTCACTTTCTCTGTGCTTTTAGGGGCATCCCTTGCATGCCTGTACTTTTTGCCCGCTGTTGGCGGCATTGGGGCGGTATTAGCCGTCGCAGGACTGATACTGGCAGGCAAATTCGGTAAAGAGATGCCGGTAAAAACCATTGGCGATCTGGCAGAGAAAATCGCCCGGGAGCATTATTTGAACTGCCGCCGCAACGCCGCTACGGTAAACAGAGCCGAGATTGCTGATAAAGTAAAAGAATTGTTTGTACATGAGCTGGCGCTTGAAGCTCGCGTTGTTAACGGCAATTCAAGGTTTTAAGCAGCTTTGCGGTAGTGTTTAAATCGCGGCTTTTTCGCGCCTCGTGTTGATAGATATCAATGCACCAGAAGTTCTGTGATCTATTTGGAGAAGTAAAAATGTTTTGTGCCTTCAGCAATGTAGCCAGTTTATCGCTTTATTAGTCTCTCTGACCCCTTCATCATGATAAATGATGTTTCCTGAGCGTCTCATTTCTGATAAGATTTTTCACAAACATTCAGGATAACTCTCGGGCCACCCGCTTAATTATCAATAAACGTTAATTAACATTTCGCCCGTTAAAATTTGTTAAACTGAATAACCTGGCATACAACCTATTCTCCACGCAGTTATTTTTGATATACACCGTTATCCATTCGCGTAATCTGAGGCATTGAGTTCGCGCTCATACGATTGGTGAAATAAGTGCATTCAATTATGTTCAAAACCTACTTAAAGCTTGCCGTTCGTAACTTGTGGAAACGCAAAACATCAACGGCCATTAATATTTTTAGCCTGGCTATCGGGTTAACCTGCTGTGCTCTGGTGTTTTTATATTGGCAGCATGAATTAAGCTTTGACAAGGGATTTGATAACCGCGATGATATTTACCGCATTACCTCCACCTTCAAGGGCGACAGCAAAGCGCCAACCGTTGGACTTCCTTACGCCAAATATCTTAAAGGTGAAATTCCTGAAATTGACCAGGTAACCCGCATGGATCCTACCAATGGTTCGGTTATCGTGCAGGTGCAGGGTGCAGACCCCGGTACGCCATACATTCAAGACTCCGGCTATTGGGTGGACCCGCAGTTTTTTGAGGTGCTGTCATTCCACTTCGCACAGGGCAACCGAACAACAGCTTTCGCGGCTCCAAATACGATCGTGCTTTCCCAGTCGCTAGCTGCTAAGTTATTTAAGGGGGAATCGCCTATAGGTAAAACTGTAAAGGCAGGGCCGGCAATCTATACCATAACCGGCGTGTTTAAAGAAGATTTTCTGAACCACATCAAAGCGGATTTCTTCGCATCTAACAACAGCGATTACATTCGTGATTTAATGGCCAGGAATAATAGTTGGGTGGTAAATGATAATTTTTATACCTACATTAAGGCGAAACATGGCACCGACCCGCGAATCTTAACTATAAAGCTGAACGCGTATTTGAAACGCCACGCCGCGGCTGAAATGAAGGAGCATAACGACGTTATTACCAACGGCCTGCAGCCGTTGAATGATATTCATCTGCATTCAGGGGAATACCAGGACTACCTGGCTTACAAGCAGGGCAACATTAAATACCTTTACCTACTAGGGTGTATTGCGCTGATTATACTGGTACTGGGCTGCATAAATTATATGAACTTGGCAACCGCGCAGGCCTTGAGCCGTGCCCGCGAAGTTGGCGTGCGTCGTGTAATGGGTGCGGCTAAAGCCGCTATCCGCTATCAGTTCCTGGCAGAAACAATAGCCCTCAGTTTTTGCGCGCTGGTGGTTGCGGCGGGCCTGGCATTATTAGCCTTGCCAGTGTTCAATAACCTTACCAACCAACAACTATCATTCTTTGCTGATGAGAACAGCAACCTGGCTTTATGGCTTACCTTAATTGCGATGGTAACGGGGCTGGTTACCGGCTTGTATCCTGCATTTTACCTCTCGGCGTTTAAGCCGGTGAAAGTGCTGAAAGGCAAAGTTGCTGATTCGATGGGTGTGTTTAGTGTGAGGAAAGTGCTGATTGTATCGCAATTCATCATTTCAACCTGCCTGGTTTTTGCGACCATTGTCATCTGGCGCCAGCTGCATTTTATGATCAATTCCAAACCTGGCTTCGACCAGGAACAGCAATTGGTACTTAATCTTACCGGGGAACAGGCGATGCATAACAGCACAATCCTGGCTGGCAGGCTCAAAAATAACGGTATTTTTAAGTCGGTAACTGCAGCGACTGCCCCGCTGGTATCGGGCGACATGAATTTATATGCATCAGGCAAGACTATAAACGACAAGCAGATAGTGTTCTTTGATTTTGCTGATGAAAACTATGTAAATACACTCGGACTAAAATTTGTTTCAGGCGGCAATTTTAGCCCGCAGGTCTTTACCAATACCGATATGCAGGAGGATCCCGAATTGCATGATTTCGGCAACGAAGTATTATTGAATGAGGAAGCTGCAAAACAACTCGGCCTCGATCCTGATACTGCTCCGGGCAAATTTGTATCGCATCTGCATAATGGTGTTATTTATAAATATAAGATAGCAGGTGTGCTGAAAAATTACCACTACTTTTCGTTGCATGCTACCATTGGAGCCTGCGCCGTTATGAACGTAAACCCGCTGCGCTGTACGACAATTATAGCTAAGATTGACGGTAGCAGGGTTAAGGATGCAGTACAATATGCCCAAAAGAACTGGAAGGAATTAAATCCCGATACTCCATTTAGCTTTGGATTTTTGGATGCCATGTTTCAGTCGGATTATGATCAGGATACACGCCAGCAGCAAATGGTGGGCTCTTTTGCGGTAATAGCAATATTCATATCATGCCTTGGCTTATTGGGATTGATAACCTATTCGGTCGCTCAAAAGGAAAAAGAAATTGGCATCCGCAAGGTGATCGGCGCAAGTGTTGCGGGCATAGTATCGCTGTTTGCGAAACAGTACTTTAAATTATTGCTAATAGCCAATATCATCGCGTTGCCGCTTGCCTGGTATTTAATGAATAACTGGTTGCAGGATTTTCCTTATCGCATTGCAATCAGCTGGTGGATATTTGCCATCGCTTTGTTAGCGGGTGTGGTCACCGGTCTCTCCACCATCGCCTTTAAGACCATCAAAGCGGCAAGGGCCAACCCGGCAGATAGTTTGAGAACGGAATAATAGAAAAATTAGCAGTTTTAAGTTGGCAGCAGGCAGTTGCCGGAAAAAATCGGTGAATCAAAAAATACGCTGGCTTATTACCGCCATAAATTTATCCTTAAACTTTTCGCTGATGGGGATATGTTTAGCCCCGATATAAATATGATTATCCTGTATTTTAATGATTTGCCTGGTGTTAACGATGTAGGAGTTGTGCACACGTACAAACGGCGGGCTGAGCTGTTCATCAATTTCCTTTAAGCGGCGATAAATAAGCAATTGTTCATTTGGGGTTACCAGGCGGACGTATTCCTTTTCCCCTTCGAAATATTGTATTTCTCCCAGCAATATCTTTCGTAACACCTTGCCGGATTTCACAAAGAAATACTCGTTGCCGCCTGGCGCTACAGACGTTTTACTAGCCTGATTAAACATGAAATATCGTTCGATTTTCTGCATAGCTTCCAGGAAGCGCTTGAGTGTGATAGGCTTCAGCAGATAGTCTATCGTCTCGAAAGTATAACTTTCTGCAGCATATTCAGAATAAGCGGTTGTGAATACGATCTTGGTGTCTTTTGAGAGCAATCCGGCCAGTTCCATGCCGCTTAGCTGCGGCATGTTGATATCAAGAAAAATAAAATCGGGTTTATTTTCCTTTAAGAAGGCAATGGCCTCCAGCGCATCATAGCATTTTCCCAACAAATTCCATTTGGTATTTTGTGTTATCAAAATTTCCAGCAGGTTAACCGCGTTGGGTTCATCATCAATAATAATACAACTAAGGTTCATGCAACGGGTACTTTTAAAAATGCGGTAAAATAAGTGCCAGGGTTACCTACGTTCAATTCGAAGTTTGTTCCATACAGTAAAGTGAGCCGTTTGCGCAGGTTTTCGATACCGAAGCCGGTGTGTTCGCTTGCGCCGGTCTTGTCATGAACCAGGTTTCGTGTCTCAAACAGCAGGTAGCCATCTTTCTGCAACAGCGAGATTTCTATCTTATTGTCGCTGCTCGATTTATCAATACCATGCTTAAAAATATTTTCGACAAAGGTCATTAGCAGCATGGGTGGCAGGCGAAGGTCGGGGCTGCACTCCTTTACAAAATTCAACTCAATCTCGTGCCTTATCCGGATTTTCTCGAGGGCGATGTAATTTTCCAGAAACTGTACCTCGGTAGCCAGCGAAACTTCTTCTTTAGGGCTTTCATCTACAAAATAGCGCATAATATCAGATAATCGTTCGATAAGCTTAGCCGTTCTTGGCGCCTCCCGATAAGCCTCATAATAAATGTTATTGAGCGTATTGAACAAAAAATGCGGCTGCACCTGTGATTTCAGCAAATTGAGCTCGGCCTGGCTTTTTTGGACCAATATTTTTTCTGATTGCTGCTTCAAATCAAAATAGGCTATCGCAATCCGGAAGATAAAGCTGAGCATAAAGGTTAAAAAACCTGCCACTATAAAATATACAAACATGCTGGGTTTCATCGGCATAGGCTTCATCGCAAAGTAATGAATGTCAAGATACATGATGAGATACCCGCGAATGATGCCGCTGCCTATCAGGAAAATGAAAGTGTAAATAGCATATTGCAGCTTACGTCCGCGCTCGTAATAGCGGGGAAAAAGGAAACTGATATTGCCATATATAAGGATAATATAAAATGCGCCGTTAATTACCGTGAATGTAGCAGCCTGGGCAATACCATCTTCAGGCAAATAGGTAAAGAAAACAATTAGAAATACACCAACCCAGATAAGGTACTGCAGCTGGGTAAGACTCGCCTTCCACTTAAAAAATTTCATTTTTAAATGTACAAAGCTTTTTTGTTTCGGATAAGGCTTTTCAATAAATGGGTGTGTTTGTTCAACAGATAGCGGTGTAACCCCAAAATCACTTATTGATGTTTTTCGCCTATTCATTTAAAATAAAAGCTATTAGGTTTAAATGATTTGCCTGCCCAGGACATAAAATCCAGCTTTATTAAAAATTACGTTTTAAATCCTGACAAAAACCTTTGGATATGAAAAAATTGATCAATACCTGCATAATTGCGGCGGGCATCCAACTCGGATTTATGGGTGTGGCCAAAGCCCAGCTTACGTCGTTGCCTGATGGCGATAATAAAAGAGCTTCGGTTAGCGAACAGATCGGCCTTACCGATGTAACTATTAAATACAGTCGCCCGGCAGTTAAAAAGCGCGATGGCCACATTTGGGGTGAGCTCGTTCCTCCGGGTTTTGTCGACCAGGGCTTCGGATCGTCTAAAAGCGCTCCCTGGCGTGCCGGCGCAAACGAAGCCACCAGCATCGAATTTTCAAACGACGTGAAAATAGAGGGCCAGCCCCTGGCAGCCGGAAAGTATGGCTTTTATATAGCTTATGGCACTGATGAATGCCAGCTCATTTTCTCTAAGAACTGGAGTTCGTGGGGCAGCTTTTTCTATAAACCCGATGAGGATGTGTTGCGGGTGAAGGTAAAACCTGTGCCTGCTGATAAAAGCGCAGAGCGCCTTAAATATGAATTTACTGATGAAACACCCAATAGCGCTATCGTGCAGTTGCAATGGGAAAAGCTGGTGATACCATTTAAAATAGAGTCGGACGGAGTTGCCAATCAGGTAGCATTGTTCAGGCAGGAATTACAAACTGATAAAGGATTCGTTTGGGAAAGCTGGAGCCAGGCTGCAGACTATTGTGCACAAAACAAAACCAATCTCGATCAGGCACTTTTATGGGCAGACACCGCTACTAATAAAATCTTTGGCGGTGACAAAGAATTCCAGGCATGGAGCTCGAAAGCCCATGTTTACCAGGCGATGGGCCGCACGGCCGATGCTGATGCCGCTATGAAAAAAGCGATTCCGCTGGGCAGCGTTACTGAGCTTTACGGCTATGCACGGGGATTGTCGGCGCAAAAAAAGACCAGGGAAGCATTCGATATTTACAAGTATAATTACGACAAGCACCCTGACGAATATTTTACCAATGCGGGATTAGGCCGGGGGTATTCAGGCTTGGGTGATTATAAAAAGGCTATAACCTATATCCAAAAAGCTGAAGCGCAAGCGCCGAGCAAGCCGGCCAAAGATGCGATGGCCCGGCAAATTAAAACCTTGCAGGAAGGCAAGGACATCAATTAGTAATAGAGGCTAAAGTTCAGAGATTAGGCGGCAGCTTGATCAAAGCCGCGCAATATTTAGAAGTATGCAATTAATTTGCTGGATTATTAAAGCGATAGTTACCGGAATTATTATAACCTGGTCGGTAATGAATTAAAACAGCGGCCGGGGTTGATAGCCCGGCCCGGTACAAACAAAAAATGAAAAAATTTACTTACATCCTTACAGTCATAACGTTTTTTTCTGCCGGCTTGGTTTATGGCCAGGTGGATACCATTCGCGTGCAGGATAAGCGCCTGCTTACGCAATATTTAAAACCGGCGCTCAACCAATACCTGGTGTACTTCCAGGCTCCAAAGGACAAAAAAAAGCTCGGTTTTTCATTTTGGATGAGAAACATTCAAACCGGGACAAAAAACGGTGAAAAGGTATTTACTATTACCCAGAACTGGTACGGCAGCGACACCAACAGTTACCGCCATGTATACTCCATCAATAAAATAGCGGATTTTGCACCACTTTACCATTCGGAGACCGTGCAGAACAAGGTAAATGCGTACAACTGGGGGCCAGACAAAATTACCGGAGCCGACACCGTAGCGAGTAACACCAAAATAGATTTCAAGCTTGCCTTTAAACTGCCTAATCTTAACTGGAACCTGGACATTGAGACCTTCGAGATTCTGCCGTTGGCTGCAGGAAAAACATTTGCCATTAACTTTTACGATGCGGGGTTAAGTCCGCCGGCCTGGGTAATTTATAAGGTAACCGGCAGCGAAGTGATCACCACCCTCGGCAATGAGAAGGTTGACTGCTGGAAACTATTTACCGAGGGCGAATACAAGGGAAGTAAATATTCTGAAACTTACTGGATAAGTAAAAAAGAACATGAGTTTTTAAAGGAAGAAGATTCATTTAACGGCGGCTTCAGGTATAAAATAAAGATGATCGGGGCCTCGCCTGATTTGGTGAAACGCTTTAATTAATAACACTATTCAATCAACTAAATAGTTCGTCGAAAATATTGCGATGGACTATTTTTTGTTATATTTACCTAACCAATCCTATTAACCTGCACACCCTGAAACAAATATCCGGCGCAAAACGCAAACCGGCATTTCATAAGCCAATAAAAAGTGTTTTTATACTTTTTATTGTTGCGGCTGCATTAATATTCGTTAACAGAGCATCAGCGCAAACTACTACAACTACAGGAATAGGTAAACTTACCGGTGCGATTGATTCGTTCATCAATAAGGCCGCCGTTGAAAAGCTTTACATCCAATTTGACAGGGCATCTTACGCCATCGGCGATACCATCTGGTTTAAAGCATACCTGTTAAATGCATCCGGCCTTGCCCCATCCCTAAAAAGCGGAATTTTGTACGCGGAGCTGGCAAACGACAGCAATAAGGTAGTACAGCGCATTATGCTCCCCGTATCGCATGGTTTAAGTTGGGGGGATATTGCCATCGATCCTAAAACATTTCGGGAAGGGGGTTATACATTGCGGGCTTATACTAATTGGATGCGTAATTTTGGGGAGACGTCCATTTTTAAACAACAATTCTATTTTTCTGACCCGAATATAAAAAAGTGGCTGATAAACAGCAGGTTCGATCTGGTAAAAAGCGAAAATATTGAAAAAGCAAAGCTCCGGCTGCAATTTAATCAGCTTAATAACGAGCCGGTAATTTTAAAAGACTTGCAGTTGAGCGTATTGCACGACGGCAAAATATTGTATTCCAGTAAGAGCCGGACCAAATTGGATGGTACCGCCGATGTAGACTTCACGCTAAAATACCCGGTAAAAAACTTTAGTATAATGGCGCAGGAAACGGATAATATTAATGACAAGCATAGCGTAATTATTCCTGTAAATATCAATCGCCCCGAAAAAATCGACCTGCAGTTTATGCCGGAAAGCGGCCCCCTGATTGCAGGCGTCCCCAGTCATATTGGTTTTAAAGCGATTAACGAAGATGGCGAGGCCGCTGATGTTGAAGGAAGAATTTTTGACAGTAAACAACATGAAGTAACAAAATTTAAGTCGGCCCACATGGGCATCGGTGCTTTTGATTTTGAACCGGTTGCCGGCGAAGTTTACACAGCGCGAATAGATTCGCCCGTTAATACGTCAACCTTATACAAACTTCCTACGGTGTTATTGACCGGCACAATGCTAAAGATCAATGCCATGCCCGGCCAGGATTCCCTGGTCGTGATTGTCGCCGGCGCTAATGCAAAAGGCAGCTATTACCTGGTGGGTCAGACTAATTCTGGCGTTTGCTATAGCGCCATAATCAATCTTTCAGGTGACGGCGTCCGTTTTAAGATACCAACAACACCTTTTCCCTCAGGTATAGCAAGGTTCACGTTGTTTAGTGATGCCCGGGAACCTTTGAACCAGCGCCTTGTCTTTATTAATCATAACGACTTTTTAAAGTTCCGCGCGAACCCGGACAATATTACATATTTACCAGGGGACAGCATAAACTTTCAGATAGAGGTTACAGATAATAAAGGGCAGCCGGTAACAAGTGATTTCTCGGTAGCGGTAACTGATGATTCACTGGTTAAAATTGATACGGTGACAAGGCCGAATATCGTTAGTACATTATTACTTACGTCGGATTTAAAAGGGACTATTGAAGAGCCGGGTTACTATTTTCAGGCGGATGCAGGCGGGCGCATTGCACAGCATTTAGACAATTTGATGCTTACCCAGGGCTGGGTTAATTATGACTGGAAGGATGTGTTTGGTAAACAAGTGCCGCCTTTATTCCCGGCCGAGACGGACTTTGTTATAAGGGGACGGGTTACTAATGTTTTTAATAAACCGGTAGCCAATTCTCAGGTATTATTGTTTTCAAAAAAAACGAGGCTATTAATTGATAGGTTGACCGATAAAGACGGCCGTTTTGAAATACGGGATATCATCCCCCTTGATACGCCCGTTTACGTGATGCAGGCGCGAAACAAACGCGGCAAAAGCTTTAATGTAAGCTTGTCTGTAGATGAATTCAAGCCGCCTGCGTTTGCAAGCTCCGGCCAAACAAGTGTTCCGTGGTATGTAAATAGCACCAATAAAACACTTGATATTATGAAAAAAACCATAGCGGCTAAGACCGCCAGGGACACTTTTAAGGGAAACGGGCATATATTAAAGGAAGTAAAAATTACAGCCAAAAAATTTATTAAGGATTCCCAAAACCCTAACGGTCCGGGCAATGCCGATGTTGTGATTGACGAAAAAGAACTGGAAAAAGCAGGCCGGAAGACCTTCCTGGATTTGCTTCTTGAAAGGGTACCCGGCTTCCGCGAGGGTTTTTTTCTGCTGGTGGGCAGTCAGTTCAGCAAAAAAGTACAGGATGATGATGCCATGTATCGCTATATAACCGACGGCATCGGACCGACAGCTAATACAGACTGGTATTTTGTAAACGACCAGCCGGTTAAAATTATTGTCGATGGTGTGTCGCTTTATAAAATTTACGACGTGGATGATATTTCGCCCTTCATGAGTATAAAGGATTATCTGACATCACACTCTGCTGAAGATATAAAAGGGATTGAGGTTAGTCATAGTGCAAAGTATGGGCTGAAATACTTTTCGATGGAATATGGCATGACAGTTAACCCCTGGGACATAGCTTATGTCGAAATAACAACACGCTCGGGGAATGGACCGTATATACCATTTACGCCGGGTACATACCTTTATAAGCCGATGCCGTTTAGTTTGCCCAGACAATTTTATCAGCCCAAATATCGCGTCCATAATAATGACGGCGCCGCGGGCGATAATAGCGCTACTATTTTCTGGAAGCCAAATATGGTTACAGATAACAAAGGGCAAACGACAGTGGATTTTCACGCACCCTATAAACCTGGGGTTTACACTTTGATTGTTGAAGGCACCGACATGAACGGACATTTAGGTGTGTACTCCAGAAAAATTAAAGTATCCGCGAAGTGACATTCACTACCGCTTGAACGGTACGGTTATATCAAGTTCCTTATCTAAAAAGCGCCGTGTAAGCCGGTAGCAGATATAAACAATACCCGGGGAAGCAAGAATATCAATAGTATAATGAATGTGCTGTACCAGGAGTAAAAAAGCGACGGCGATGGTGGCGATAAAGCCTATAATCCTGTCGGTTTTTTTCCGGAGGCACAAAAAGATCAGCGTCATTGTAGCAATGTGGCCCGAAAAGAACAGATCCTTGGTAATAAAATGCTGTCCGTAAAAAATTCCGGTCAAAGGGTCAATTAGCGGCTGCAAACCGATAGGCGGTTCTAGCGGCACAATGCTTATTGCAATAAAGCGCGCCAGCGTTATGGGAATGAGCGCCCAGCAATATATGATATAGATAGAAGGCTTATAGGCTGCCCTGACGATGATAAGCAAAATCATGCTCCAGATTATAGCAAATATAAGCAACGAAACATCGTGAGGGGGAATACCGGCCAGAACCGGGTCCTTTATCAACGTGCCCTGCCTTTTTTCAATGTGCGTAAAAAATAACGGCATGGTAAACACCACCGACATCATGATAGTTGTGCCGATAATAATCTGCTGTCTTTTTACAGCCTCACTCCACGTCTCTTTCCAGGTACTCTTAACAACGCTCAATGACATAGGGGTACACCACTTTTTAGCGACGGCAAAAGTAATAATTGCCATCTGATTACCGAATGTTTAAGTAATATTAAATTAACATTCAACGAATTGATTTTAAGACGATGTTAACAGGAGTTAATTATGCCAGCAACTGAAATATTAAATTAGAATGACGGAATTTCGACACGAACAAATGCAACACGATTGCATTTGTTCGTATATTTGCACCATGGATAAGCCAAAGCACACCTCGAAGCTTGATAATATAGGCATGACAGCATCGGTATTATGTGCGGTACACTGTGCCGTTGTACCTTTGCTTATTACCAGCCTGCCACTGCTTGGGCTTGGCTTTTTAGCTAATCCCTGGTTTGAATGGGGAATGATAACCTTTGCGTTGATTGTCGGCTTTTATGCGATAGGCCTGTCCTACTTTCGCTCTCATCGCCGGTTATTGCCGGCTATTTTATTGTTCGGCGGATTTTTAATAATTATTATCGGCCATTTATACGTTACCAATTGGCGTGAGGCGCTTATCGTGCCTTTGGGTGGCTTACTGATTGCTGCGGCTCATTTTTTTAACTACAAATACACCAGTGTTTGCCAGGCAAATAACACCCTCCTGCATTTCGGACATAAACATTAACCAGTCTCTAACAATCGGTTTTTTGCGTTTAAGACTTCGGACTCAAGACTTAAACTATTCTTAGTAACTTTGCTTTAATAAATTATTAATATAAAGATGGCTCATACGCATAATAATAATTTTGAAGATCTGCTTGAGAAGCATCACCTTAAAAAGACAGGACCGCGCCTTAAGGTGCTGTCCATGCTGGCCAAAAAAAACGTGGCTACATCTCAGCCTGATCTTGAAAGCGTAATGGAGGATATTGACCGGGTAACACTGTACCGCATTTTAAACGCCTTTGAAGAAAAGGGCATCATTCATAAAGTATTTGATTTAAACGGCACTGCTAATTATGCCATGTGCTCATCCGGTTGCGGCGAAGATCACCATCATGATGAACACCTGCATTTTAATTGCACTAAATGCAAGAACGTTTACTGTCTTGACGACCTGCAGTTGCCTGAAATAAATCTGCCGAAAGGATTTAAAGCAGAGGGCTTTACCTTATATGCATCGGGTCTTTGCCCCAAATGCAACAAACCAGCATAATTATACCGATTGAAACAATTTGCTTAATTATGCGCTTATCTACCTTGATGAACGCCCAAAGTCTGAAAGTCTACACCGCCACAGTGCTTATTTTGCTGCTGATTTTAACGCAAATTGCCGGGGCGCAAACCAAGTCATCATTCCACTTTAAAACTATTGTAATTGATGCCGGCCATGGTGGTAAAGATCCCGGCGCACATGGCTCACACTCCTACGAGAAAAATGTCGCCCTGGCAATAGCTAAAAAACTTGAACGGCTTCTTAAAAATAACATGCAGGATGTAAACGTAGTGATGACCCGCAGCACAGACAGGTTTGTTGAATTAAATAAACGGGCTGACATAGCTAACCGGCTCAATGCAAATCTATTCGTATCTATCCATTGCAATTCATCGCCGGAGGGAACAGCAAAAAGAGCACATAAGGAAAAGGGGGTAATGCTGCTGGTATATGGTTTTCATCGTAAAGAAGAACAACTGGAAGCCCTGCGCGAAAATGCCTCTATTTACCAGGAAAAAGACTATAAGAAAAACTATGCCGGCTATAACGAAAAAGACCCTACGGCAATGATAGTGCTGAATACCTTTATGCAAAAGTACCGCAAACAAAGTATCTTGTTCGGCGAACTTTTAAACGATCAGTTCGTAAGCCATGACGGCCGTAGCAGCCGGGGGGTCAAAGAACAGGGCGTGCTTGTTTTAGCCCACAGCGCTATGCCTGCGGTACTGGTGGAGACCGGGTATATAAACAATAGCACTGAGGAAAAATATCTTAATTCGGAGAGCGGCCAGGATGCCATCGCTTCATCAATTTATCGCGCTATAAAAATCTACCGGCGGAAAATAAGACCTGCTGAGTAACAAGGCTGGCACAAAGCAAACATTTTCTTTTTATTGATGGTAGTGTTTGAGATTATTGCGTCATAAAAGTATCGTAAATTATCATGAAGAAAATATTACTTGTTCTCGCAATCCTTGTAGGGTTTGCGGCTACAGCATCAGCCCAAAAAAGATTCTCAACTGAGGGATTTAGTAAAAACCTTGGCAAAACCGGCACACTTTGCGATACAGTCTATTCTGTTAGGATATTCAGCGATACTTTAACCTTGTTGAATATGGGAGCTGCTTATCCCAATCAAAAATACACCGTCGCCGTTAAAGGGAATAAGGTAAACCTCGATTTTGCGAATCTAAAAGGCAAGCCCCTTTGTGTTACAGGGGTATTCCAGATGTTTAAAAACCGGCCGGAGATAGTGGTGTCGGAGCCGGAACAGGTAAATAAAAGTCAATAAGTAATACTGCGTCCGGATTCGTTAACTTATCGAAGCTGATAAATCTTCCGGTCAATTACAAATGCCTCACCTGGTAACTTCTAACTCCAAAACTCACCGCCGCGAAAAGCAGGTTTAGCAGCGAAATAATAAATACATATCCGGTATGAGAATAGTGTGGCATCGAGCCAAGGTAATCGGCTACCGGCAATTTTTCGATGATGCAGTAGGTTACAAAGAAAAATGATATCTCGAACAGCTTTTTGCCGCCGCTTAATATCCCCATCGCTACCGCAAGCAATACAATAAACACAGCGCCGTTAACCAGGTTGAGCACGGTATAAAAATCGCCGGATACAGCGTAACGCAGCATCACCGGCGATGCCAGGCCTAGTGCTAATATAACGCCTGCCAGCATTTGCGAAGGCAGCATCCGTTGCAGGGGTTTGTACGATGACCATGTGAAGTAATGCAGGCGGTTGGCTGTCTCTTTGGTTGCGATATCCGAAAAGCGGGTAACCTGTAAAAACAATAATACCGGCAATATGTAAGCGTGTGCAACTGCAAGTGGTGCAAAAAGCGTGCTTATCCATGCTCCCCCGTTTATCAGCCAAAACCATTTCGGGCCTTTGCGAATTAGCAACAAAAGTTCAGTTTTAATGAAGGGAAATATGCCGTAATCCGTAATCACAGGCGGAAGTAATGTTATATTTATTCCCTTTGCAAATACCATTGCGCCCGATGAACCTGTAATTGTCATCTGTTTTTTCTTTTTGCTGGCCGGCTGTCTAAAATCAAACCGGTGAAAGAAAAACGATGAAAAATAAACTATCGCGAAAGCAAAACAAACCCAAACCAGGCGGCTTAGCAAAAAAATGCCTTTCCACTCAATGCCATCCCATACAAAAGTTTTAAACCGGTTTTTTGCGCTGAAGGTGAAGCCCAGATTAACACTTTCGATGTGTTCGTGGTACTGCGTATTTACTTGGTCCTTAACACTGTTGGTCATCGCATTTACCCCGAAGGGGTCAATAAATGTAGTTAGCGTGTTTGCACTATGCCCAACGACATTAGCCATAATTGAACCGAATAAAAAGAAAAACAAAACATATTGCAGGATCTGCCGCCGGCCCAGAAAAACCTCGCCAGCTACCGCTAAAGCCGATATGGTCAGCAACGCCGGCAGAGAAAAAAACAAGTAAGGCAATACGAAATTGGTAAGTATAAAAGGAGCGCCCCCGGCACGTATGAAAAACATGACGATGCTCATTACAAACGTGATTCCTGTTATGGTAAGCAGCACCTGAAAGTTACTGAGCATCTTGCTTAACAGGTAGGTAAAATTACTTATAGGCGTGGTCGCGATAATCAGTCCAACCTCTGTGTCGATATCTTTCTTAATACCGCTGTTCACCAGAAAGAAGCCGTATAACGACAGCATAATCGTTGTCATCATCGCAGAGACATGGCCGACCCAGGCAGAATTATAGATACCCTTGTAACCAACAACATTAAGTGTGGTATATGATGCGGTTGGCGGTGGAACAAACGAGTAAGCCGCGTAAATGGTAATAGCCAGCGTAATTAAAAACGAATAGCTGCGCGTGCGCTGTAAATAATCGGCTTTCACCATGCTGTAAATATATTTCATGCTATCAGGCTTTATTATGGGTTAAGAACAGATAGGCATCTTCTAAGGTAGCATTTATCGCTGCGGATGATGGTTCAGGGATACCATCGCGGATGATGTACCGCACTTTTGTAAGTTCCTTTTGCCTGCTCGTGTCAATCACAAGGTGTCTGGCCTTTAAGGCAGTAAGGTCACTATTGTCAATTAGAGTTTCAAATACTCTGCCGTCAATCAGCTTAATTATGTCAGTCTTAGTTCCTTTTTGCAGCAGGTTGCCGCCTTGCATAACAGCCACCTCATCTGCAATAGTTTCGATGTCTGATACGATGTGTGATGAAAGAATAATGATACAATCGGTAGCCATATCTGATATTAGCTGGCGAAAACGCACGCGTTCTTCCGGGTCGAGGCCGACGGTAGGTTCATCAAAAATTAAAACCTTCGGATCATTCAGCAATGCCTGGGCTATGCCAATACGCTGTTTCATGCCGCCGGAGTAACTCCCGATCGGGCGTTTTGCATCGGCGGTTAAGTTAACACCATCCAACAACATATCTATCCGCTTAGTTAAACCGGCCCCGCCTACGCCTTTAAGTGCGGCTACGTAAGCTAAAAATTCGTACGCATTTAAATTGGGATAAACCCCAAAATCCTGTGGCAGATAGCCGAGCATTTTACGGATGTAATCGGGATTGCTTACAATATCCTGTCCGTCTAAAAATAAAGTTCCGTTGGTAGGCTTGCTGATGGTAGCAATGATTTTCATCAGGGTTGATTTGCCTGCGCCATTAGGGCCAAGCAAACCTAAAATACCCCTCTCTATCGTAATGGAATAATCGGATAAGCCGGTCTTGTGTTTATTATATTGTTTGGTGAGATTTCTGATTTCTAAGGGCATAATGAATACATATGTCCTTGAGATGCGGATTGCGCAATTAGGTTACAGAAGACAGTAGCTTTTTTGATAGTTATTTTATCAATATGCCCGCAAACCATAGAAGCTTCTGCTAGCCCTTAGCGAAGCTGAGCAGATCTTTGAGATTGTAACCGACTCCATCGGGAACGATCCCAAGCTCCTCGGCCTGGCTATGCGCGCGGTTTACCCAAAAAGTAGGGTATCCGAAAAGCTTTGCACCTGCTGCATCCCAGGCGCCGAAGGCTGCGAAGATAATTTCTCCTTTTTTTAATTTCAGGGTATCAACGCCCATTTGATAAGCAGCCGGGCTCGGCTTAAATTCACCTACTGCGTCGGTGCTCAGCTTATGGTCAAAAAAATGTGTAAGCTGATTGTGGCTTAATGAGCTTTCCATCATGTTCACGGTAAAGTTAGATAGGAAAGAGAGGCTTAGCCCCTGGTCTTTTAACATTTTTAAACCTGGTAATACATCCGGCCATATATCAAGCCCGAGGAACCTGTTCATTAATTGTGCCTTGTGATCGGATGACAGTGAAACCCCTGTTTTCTTTGCTGCATATACCAGCGCATCTTCGGTAACATGCCAAAAATCAGCGTACAGTTTTGCGGCGGTGCGTATCCATGAATACTCAAATTGTTTGGTGCGCCACAGTGCGCACAATTCAGCACTTTTGTCGCCGAAAAACATATCCGCGAGTGCGTAAACCGGTTTGGGATTGAAGATAACAAACCCGTCAAAAACGATTGCCTTAAATGAATTTTTACTTTTCGATGATGCTGACTTAAATGGCGAACCGGCTGCCGCCAGCGCTATACCTGCGGTTTTAACAAACTGCCGCCTGGTATATTCCCCTTTTAGCGGCGATAAGATAGGATTTTGCATATTAAGCTAATTTAAGATAATGCCGCTAATAAATTTTAATGAGCGCAACACCGGTGAGTAATAAAACAAGCCCGGCAAGCCTGGGCCAGTTCACGGGATGTTTAGCGTAACTTAGCCAACCCCAATGTTCTATCAGCACCGATGATAGCATTTGCCCGGCAATAAAGAGAATAATGGTAACACCTATTCCTATTTTCTGCGGTGCAATTGTAAAAGTTATGATGTTTGCCGCAATAACTAAGCCCCCCAACCACATCTGCGGGCCTGTGGCTGCAAATTGTCCGGCCGAAGGCGCTTGCCTGACGCCAAAAAGGATAATGAGGCCGGCTATGACGGCGGCAATTGAAAAGGCGAAAAATACTGCCCAAAATGGGCTTCCAAGGGTCTTACCCAAGGCGCCATTGCTAGCCGCCATAACGGGCAGGCAAGTTCCGACGACAAGCGGCATCAGCGCATAATAGTATTGAACGTTCATTGTAATTAAAGACAGGGCCAAAAACAAGGGTTTGCCATGGCTCGAAGCCTGGCAAACCACGTGTTAGAGGGATATTAACGGATATTGTTATTGATAATAAATGCCCGGATGTTAGCGGCAATTTCACTGTGGTATTCTTCGAGCGCGAAATGACTGGTGTTATAAACACGTAGTTCGGCATCAGGCAGATCGGTTTTATAGGCTTCGGCTGCAGACAATGGAAAGAACGGATCGTTTTTACCCCATACCAGCAAAGCAGGCGGCAAATGTGTTCTGAAATACTGCTGCCAGTTGCCGTATTCGGCTACATTTGATGAATAATTATGCAGGAGGTCCAAATGGATATCTATAACGCCTGGACGGTTTAAGTAAAATAAATCCAATATCGGGCCGTCCGGGCTGATCTGTTCAGGATGTTCAGCGCCGTTAAAGTAAAATATCCTGATGCCATCCAGCGTCATTAAGTGTCTGATCGGCTTTTCAGTTTCGGTATTACGGTTTTGCAGAAAAGGCATGGCGTCGTTAAATCCCGGGCCGATACCCTCGATATAAGCGTTAGCGTTTTGTATGATCAGTGACTGGATTAACTCCGGACGACGGCTGGCAATGCGGAAGCCAACAGGGCCCCCGTAATCAAAAGCGTAAAGGCTGAATTGAGACAAGCCAATCTGATCGATAAATTTTTCCATCGTAAGCGAGAGGTTATGGAAAGTGTACTCATAGCTTTCCTTTAAAGGGGCATCGCTGTTTCCAAATGCAGGGTAATCAGGTGCGATCAGGTAGTGATCAGCAGCCAAATCGGCTATAAGTTCCCTAAAAGTAAATGACGATGACGGAAAGCCGTTCAAAAGAAGAATGGCGGGGTTTTTTTTATCCCCTGCCTCGCGGTAGAAAATGCTGATGCCATCAACATTCTCCGTTTTGTAACTAATAGTTGCTGTTTTCATTTTAAAGTTTGAATAATAAAAATTGATGAATTTATATACAGACAAGTCTGTTTGTTTTAAAGCAAATTTTTTATATGATCTTGCTGGCGATATTTCGCGCGGTTTCAAATGGCCATTGGGCGCCCTGCACTTTGTTTGTTATCAATGCACCGTCAAAAAGCATGTACAATTCATCAGCCAGCTGCTCCCTGTGTATAGGATGTAGTATACTGGAGAAAAGCGCCCTGACGTCGTCTTTTTGTTTTTTGATAATAGCCCTCACCCGCTCATTTTCGACAGGCAGTTCTGATACTATATTCAGAAAATTGCAACCATAGTATTCGTGCGAGGCACTTAACCCGGCCAATAAGTCAAATATGGCCATCACCTGTTCTTCTGGGGTATTGTATTTGGCAACCTCGGCCTTTAGAGCGGCATTGGTCTCAATCCCTTTACGTGTAAGGTATTCCACCAGCAGATCTTCTTTGGACGCAAAATGCTGATATAACGATGCTTTTGCGATATCAGCTTCATCTATGATTTGGTTAATGCCTGTGGCATGGTAGCCTTGTTTATAAAACAACCGTGAGGCGGTTTCAACAATCTGTTCGCGAACTGAATGTTTTTTCATGGCGCAAACATAAATAATATTTTTTAAACAGACAAGTCTGTATGTTTTTATTTTAAATTATATTCCTAGCGCGGACTCAACCTCAATAACAATCTCTTGCTTAGCGAAATGCTGCTTCTCAACAAACTGGTAATTATGGGCGCTGCAGGCAATCAGCCTGCGTTATTGGAAACGCAAGCCGTTATTATAATTTCGCTAACTGGAGATTAATCCCAGTTAAAGGTTACCTCCCGGTTATTTAGTTTCCATTTAACGGGGAATGGGTTGGTCATCCAGTCGAGCGGCTCAGCTAAGGGCTGTGGTTTAGCGGCACGGGCAAAACATTCTTTAATATATTTTTTATGCTCGGGGCCGGTCGCTTCCGGCTGGGCTGAGATAAATAAAGGCGCGCTGCTTTCGGCCAATAATTGCATCCATTGCTTGTTGTGCTCCCAGCTAATCTCTTTTGTTACGCCTACGCAATCACCATCCGCTGCATAAAATGCATTGTGTTGAGGCAGACGGAATGCCATCGTATTCACACCATATTTTTTAACACGGGGCCACTCGCGGCCGCTGGTATCATCCCCTATGCGGTTCAATTCAAATAAGCCGGCAGAAAGATGGCTTACGGTATTGCAGCCGATAATGTAAATGCCATCCCCCGCTGCCGAACGGATAGAACGATACAGGTGATTAATTATCTCTGCATTGGTTTTGGTGTTATCCCTGAACGACCAGTTCGGCACTGTAATGGCATCCAGCATTTTGAACCCCCACCGGCCGAATATATCGTAAGTGCTGTAATCATGTTTTACCATTTCGATACCCCATTGTTTATAAACGCCGAAGTAATTTTTGATACGTTCGATGTTCTCGGGTATAGTTGGATCGAGAATGGGCGCTTTAGGGTCATTGCGGCCTGGTATAGAAGGCGCAAGCAATGTCTTGCTTTCGTCGTGATGTGCGCATAACGGGCGTATCCACAAACCCGGGCGCATGCCAAGCTTTTTTATCTCGCCGGCCATCAGGTGCATGTCTTTAAACTTATTGTTTGGCCTGTCGTACCGTTCATTCCAGCCGCCATCACCAGGCAGCAGCGGAGAGTATTCAGCCCAGCCGGCATCGATAACCGAAAACGGCTTGTTTTGCGTGTCAGTCACCAATTCGGCCATCATGCCTGTAGTTTTCTTAATCAGTTCAAACGAGTTGTCGCCATAAGCGAAGTACCAGTCATTAATGCCATAAACAGGCTGCTTTGGGAGGCGTGGCTTATCACACATCATCTTGCAGAAGCGATGGTCGGTCGCATAAGCATTTTCTCCTGCCCGGCTTTGCATAGTTACAATGTCAGCAGCATGCAGTTTCCGGTCGCCCAGATGAACCGGCGAGCCGCCAGAATGCGTATCGAGCGTTAACTCAATCTTATCAGCGTCTGCAGTCCACCAGCAAATAGTATTGGGGCCGGTTTTTACACCAAAACATGCGGTGTCATTGCCATCGTTTATGAGCATGTACCATGGGCATTTTATGGCACTACCCAGGCTGCGCCAAGCCAAATCGCCGTAGCTGCGTTCAAAATGATCGCCGGCAACTTTTGCCGATGCTCCTGTTTTATGGTTCCATTTTAGCTTTACGCCCGCTAATGGGCTATGCGATTGGATATAAACACTGTTCGCATTGTTATTGGCTCTTACGCCTGTTTCAACGCCGTTAGCACTGTAACCGCCTTTTCCATCAGCCTTAAGGCGAAACCAGTCGCCATCGGTTTTGGCCCAGGCCTCATCCGGGTGATTGATCATTGCTGCATTGCCGCCGGCATAGGTAACACGGCTGAACAAAAGCGTTGCAGATGCAGTGGCTGATAGTTTGATAAAATGGCGTCGTTGCATAAGCTGAAATAGGTGATTTATAATAATTGGTTAATAACCGTTAAGTTAACAGTTGTTGGTAAAAGTAAAATAATATCAGATTAATTTCAATAAAATGCCCATAAATTAATTACGCTCGATTTTGTTTTTTGTAAAAGTAAGCGGCGCCGGTTTTCGAATATTTAATTTTTAGCAGGCCGAAGCGGCTGCTTTTTCCATATCAACAAAAACTAATGATAATCTTGGTCTTTATAGACAAATACTATAATGTATAAAAACATTATATAAAATCGCCCTTTTCAAAATCGTATATTTGCATCATAACAAAACAAATATTTATATATGCTAACTATAGGTCAAAAATTCCCCCAATTCTCAAAAACTGCTGTTGTAAGCATCGAAAAAGGAAAAGAGTTTGAAACGCTGACATCTGATTACCTTGTGAACGACGACAATGTTTGGACTGTAATGTTCTGGTGGCCAAAAGATTTTACTTTTGTGTGCCCTACCGAGATTTCTGAGTTCAACAAAAGCTATGGCGAATTCCGCGACCGCGACACCCGCCTGATTGGTGCATCTACCGATAGCGAATTTGTTCATGCTGCATGGAGAAGAGATCACGCTGATTTACGCGATCTTAAATTCCCTATGCTGGCCGACACATCGAAATCACTGGCTGAAGAGCTGGGCATCCTGGAACCAAACGAAAAAATTGCTTACCGTGCTACTTTCATCATTGACCCACAAGGTATCATCCGCTGGGTTTCTGTAAACGATTTAAGTGTAGGCCGTAACGTAAAAGAAGTTTTGCGCGTGCTTGACGGCTTACAAACCGACGAGCTTTGCCCTTGCAACTGGGTTAAAGGCGAAGAAACTTTAACTGTTTAAATTTATTATTAGAGCCGGGAAAAAAGACTAAGAGTCAGGATTAGAAATATTGTTTGTTTCTATTTAATGGCCGACTCTTGGCTCCTGGCTCTCTTTTTTAAGAAAATGAACGAATCTACCGAAATAATAAACGAACTATTACAGAGCTTAGGGCTTGATACTGCCTTTCGTACCGATAGTCTTGGCCTGCTTGAAAAAGGGGAATCGCGTTACCTGCGCGACCTGAAACTGAATTTCACCAGCACCCTTACCTCCGAACATCTCAGCACCAAAGAGTGCGCGCTGCTTGGGCTTTCTATTGCAGTGAATAATAATAACGCCCCGCTTACTACTTACTTCACCAAATATGCTGATGAGCAGGAAGCCACTGCTGCCGAAATTGCAGAAGCTGTAGGCTGTGCATCTTTGCTGGCATCAAACAATATATTTTACCGTTTCCGGCATTTTACGCAGAAAGAAAAATATACCCAGATACCGGCCCGCATCCGTATGCAACTAATGATGAAACCAGTGACCGGTAAAGAATTTTTTGAACTAATGAGCCTGGCGGTTTCGGCGGTGAACGGCTGCGAAATGTGCGTAAACGCTCACGAAGACTCCCTGATAAAATTGGGAACTACCGAGGAACGCATTTTTGATGCGGTAAGAATTGCCTCGCTCGTGACCGCTACCGGGAAGGTGATTTATTAATAGCCAACAAAAACAGCCATGCCGGCCATTTTCGGCATGACTGTTCTTTATTCTATCTGTGTAGCTAAAAAAAATGCTCCTAACGCCGAATGATCTACACTCCAATTACTTTTAATAGTTAAAAAGAGGCTTTGGCGCCTGCGCTATTCCTAACAGGTCACTTTCAACCTGCCTCCACTACTAACTTACTCCATCCCTTATCTCCTGCATTTTTCAATTCTTTCTTCCGGGCTTCCATCACTTTTTTTATGCGCGAACTGTAGGCCCAGCAGGTACTTTGGCGAATAGACAGAATTTCGGAAAGTTTATGCGATGATATTTTACCGTTGGTAGAATACATGAGGAATATCATATAGAAGGCCTTATTGATAGGGATACGGGTATTCTGTAAAATTGTGTATGCAATTACCGACTCTTCATACCCGCATTTGGAACAACGCCTGCTGTAGGGTAAATGCCCGTGCCCGTAATGTGTGTTATCGCACTTGCGGCAGGCATAGCCTCTTTCCCATTTTAAGTCGGATAGAAATTTAAAGCATGTTTCTCTATCAGGATAGATGCGGCTGAATTCTTCAAAATCTACCTCTGCCGACATTACCCTGTCGTGCGATATTTTTTCTATATCCTGATGCAGGTTGGTATTGTCCTGTTCCAGCAATACATTCATCCTGGATATTTCCTCCGATTGCTGCTGTAATAATTGGTTAGCAGCTTTTAGCTCCTCATTTTGTTCTGCAATCAGCGAGGCCTGTTCAACCAGTTCTTTAGTACGCTCCTGCACCTGTGCTTCAAGGTTCTTATTTAATGCGTCTTTCAGTTCTTCGTTTAATTTCAGTTGTTTAATGGCACGCAACTGGGCTTGTTCTTCCTGCTTTCTGAGCAGGTGTACCTTGTCGCCAATAGCGAACGAGATAAATACCATTTCGGCTATAAAACAAAAGCTAAGGCTGTAATACGCCCCGGCGGTTACCGGCAATGTCCACAGGTTTAGGGCTATGAGGGCCTTGATTACGAAGCCGGTAAGCAGAAAAGAGTACCCAACTACAAAGAAGCGCGCGGCGCGGTAGCCTTTTATCAGCACATAACAACCGGTAAAATAGGCAAGGGTAAGCGGCACAATCTCGATAATTTTATAGCTGAACCAATTGGGGTTTACTGTAAGGCAAAGCATAAAAAACAGGCTGCGTAAACCAATGACCCACCACACAACTTTATTGAGCCGGGGCGCATTTGTTTTTAAGTTGAGCAGACTCTGTGTAAACAGTATGGAGAATATACTGGCTGAAAATAACGCCACGCCGTAAGCATTATGGTTCCATACGGGCGAGCCTGGCCATACGTACTGATAAGCTATCCCGTCGGCGCACATTTCATATAAGCCTATACTGAGGTTGTAGGCTACATAATACAAATATTGCCGCTGCCGCATGGCAATAAACATCATCAGGTTGTACAACCCGAACACCAGTATCATTCCATAGAAAATACCAAAGAAAAAATACTCGTCGAGCGCGTAAGTGATGAACCAGTTTACAGAACGCAACACTATAATAACGTTTACCGGCTGATGCGACTTGATGCGAACATAATAAATCTGCGGACCGCTAAGGTTTTTGTCGAGGTTGAGACTGAAGTTTTTATGCTGATAAAGCCTTTCTGAAAACGGACGGCTGCTGCCCAATAGCGTAGCTGTATAATTGCGATTTTTACCTGGAGAATAAACGGCAATACTGTCGATAGTTTGATCGAAGAACTCAAGTATCCAGTTATTGCGCGTTTGGGGGTTATGATTAATTTTTATCCGATACCAATATGCCGTGTTAGGTTCCCTGGTTTGCGGAGTTGGCTCAGTATTTACCCGGAACTTGTTTATAAAAGCATTGCTGCTTATTTGGCTAAAACTGAGGCTGCCGGTGTTATCTTCCAGGTAATCAATTTGGTTATATCTGAAGATCTGCTGCTTCGAAGTATCGCGAATGTTGACTGCGGATTGCCCCCATGCGGCGGTTGAAAACAGTAACACAAACATGCCGGCGGCGAAAAAAAATCCCGGTAAAAATTTTCTCATATACAGGTAGTTAATGCCTTAGTTTATATATGGTACAGTAAAATTTCAACAAAGGTTTATCGTAACAAGTTCAGGTTAAGGCAAGATAAAAGTTTAAATTCAATTATCCTACTAAGTGTACAAAGTACATTTATTGGAAAAGGGAAAGCAAAAGACCAAAACTGTTAAAAGAGGTGATTTAAAGATCCCGGAAACTATCAGCACAAGTATTTTGTTCCCTATACAAATTATTTAATGCCGATGATTTGCTTAAACTCGGCAGTGTTCCTGATGTTATCAAAGTCAGCGTCGTTAAGCGCATATTTTTTATTGTAACCCTCTGCAATACATTTTTTCAGGAAAATGTTTGCCTCTTCGGGCTTGTTCATCAGCGAATACAGGCATGCCATATTATAATAGTTACCCATAAGTATAAAACTGTCAGTTGTTCGCAAAAAGCTCGCCTGCATAATCTCAATAGCTTTATTTGGATCACCAGTATAAAATAGCGAGAACGCATAATTATTTGATTGTTTGGAGGTATCACGCGCCAATACCTCTTTAAAATCGTTTATTGCAAGATCGTTGTTTTTCAATTTTAAATAAGCTCTTGCTCGCTCAAAATAGGGTGACGAATTTGCCGTGTGCAATTCAATAGCTTTTGTGGAATAATCAACAGCCGCCTGGTAATTGCCCATAAAATATTCATTATGCCCCATCGAACCATAAATAGCTGTCATGGCAAATGGATTTTTCGAATAATAATTTATCGCCGTTTTAAAATCAGTATTACTTCTTGCGTATTCACCGTTTTGAGCGCGCGCATTAGCTATGTTATAATACGCTTCAGCAAAAGCCGTATCTAAAGCCAAAGCGAGTGAATCATCAGCAATAGCCTGTGGGAATTGTTGCAGACCGATCTCCATTAATGCCCGGTCATCATAAAGCCTCGCCAGTTGCTTGCGGTCATTTTTATAATAAGCTATCGCTTTGCTGTAGCCTTCATAAGCCAGCTGATAATCGCCATTTTGCCGGTATGCCGCTGCGCGGTTCCAATAAGCCATACCATTATCCGGGTTGAGTTTCAACGAAAGCGAATAATCATTTATAGCCTCTTTGTATTGTTTTAAACCTCTTTTCATGTCTCCGCGGTAAGCGAGTAAATCCGACAGCGTTAATGGCTTGTCACGGTAACCGGCCAGGGCAATTGAAAGATCGTTGATTGCGAGCTGGCATTTTCCTAACCGGCCGAACGCTTCAGCGCGGTTGATGTACGCATTAGCTAAATTGGGGTTTAACAAAATAGCGGTAGAGTCCGCCGTTATCGCTTTGCTGTATTGATGAAGTTGCAAATACGAACGCGCCATAAGGTTGTATAAACCAGCTTTTATTTCGTCCGTGCTTGAATAGGAAATGGCTTTTTTACAATCCTCAATGGCAAGTTCACTTTTGTTGATCCCATCGTAAATTGACGCCCGCGTTATGTATGCTTTTGTAGATTTTGGATTTATTGCTATTGCTGCTGTACAATCATCAATGGCCTTGTCAAATTTATTTAATATCAGATATGCCTGGCAGCGTTCAAGATGCATACGTTCCCGCGCTTCTGGTTTTAAGCCTTTTAAAGTAAATGTATGGGTATAATAGTCTACGCTGTTCTGGGCAAGCTTCATCATAGAGCGCACCCTGCTGGCCGAATCTGTTTTAGGACTAAATCGTGCTACCGCTTGCCCGCAAACACTGTTGGTGACGCCTAATAAGGCAAGTAAGGCGGTAATAGAAAATATTCTTCTCATTGATAAGGTGCTGTACAAAAATTATGGTTTTAAATCTAAAAAATAATTTGACAGTATCAAACATCACAACGAAGCAGTGATTCGAATTGTTGCACCACTATCGGCGAGTGTTGCGAACCTTAAAGACACAAATTTCACTGGGCTTTAAACCCTAACGCTTCCATATAGCCCTTATTAGGATGGCAATTCTGGAATTTACAGTTATTGAGAAATCCCCAAAGGGCGTTCACCAGCTCATCCCGATTTTCGGGCGCAGCTTTGCGGATTTGCTCAAAGGTATTGCGGGGCTTTTCGGTGTATTCTATTACTTTATTATAGCCCGCCGGCACATCAAAAGTGATAATACCCGCTGTATTATCCAGTTTTTTATAGGGCCAGTAATGCCAGCCAATGTTGTTTTTCTCCAGCAGGTCTTTAAAGGTTTTTACCCATTCATCTTTGTTCTCGCCTGTTTCTCCGCAATAAACAGGCACATTATATTTATTTCTGAAATCCACATAGTCCTGTATCACATTTTGAGTCGGCTCAGTCCAGTATTTATGGAACTGGTAAATAAGCTTGGAATCAAACGGCGGGCCGAACGGCTTAAAGTTGCTGTCCCACTGTGCCCCGCCAAGAATGATGATGTGGTTTTTATCAACCATACGGATTGATTTGGTGATATCCTTGTACAGCGGCTCGAGATATTGGTTAAACTCTCCGGCTTTAAAATAGGTGGCGATGGGCTCATTCAGCAAGTCATAGCCCATAATGGTAGTTTCGTTAGCATAGTGTGCCGCAATCTTATGCCATATCTGTATGGTTAATTGCTGACTGGCTTTGCTTTTAAACAGAAAAGGATAGCCCACGCCATCATCTATATTATCGCCAGTTTGGCCACCCGGTGCGCAGTGCATGTCAAGTATTACAAACAAGCCTTCTTTTTTGCACCAGCCTATCACCCTGTCGAGCAGCTCAAAACCACGGTTAGGGTTATTTTGGCCCATATAGCTTTCGGCAGTAAACAAACGATAATTAAAAGGAATGCGTATAGAGTTCATTCCCGAAGCCTTTAGAAAATGGATGTCGGCGGCGGTGATATAATTGTCCTGGTAGGTTTTCCAAAAGGCCTTTATATCTTCCGGTCCCATCAGTTCAGAAAGCGCCTCGTTAATCAGCCTTGGTGAATTTACATTAGTGAACTTGAACATATACCCTTCGGGTACCAACCAATTACCCAGGTTTGTACCCCTCATTAAGAAGGGCTTGCCGTTTAACCCGATCACCTCTTTACCGCTAACGGAAATAAATTTTTTGGTTTGAGCAGCGCTGAAAAAAATACACATGGGCGCTAACAGGAAAGTAATAAAAAGAAACTTCTTCATAACAGGAGTGATTGGTTCAGGTAAAAATAAAGTATTAAGATTACTTTTTGCAGAAAATATCTGCTTGTAGTGGTAAGGCAGGGGTGAATATTGTCGTTGCCCAATAAAACAGCCCGGATAAACCCAAGCAGCCAACAACAGAAGAGATACGTTTTTAAAGCTTACAGTATTCCTGCAAAAATGAATTGCGCTGCTCTCCCTATAACCGGAATGTGTTTTTCTTTACCTGCATTTGCGCCTGCCAGGCCTATCGTCCAAAAAACAATAAATAATGCGTTTGTAGCTATTATTAGGTACTCAAGGGAAAATATGCCCGCCAGCGCACCCGTCTTATCTAAAATTGAAAGCAGGCCGAACCTTAATGCCACGTATGAAAGATAGAGGAAAAGTGTTTGCCGTAAATGAAAGCTGCTTAGGCTCGTTTTCTCGGTTTGATGATAGCCAAAGTATGATACCGACCACCCTAATACAAAAAAATAACTGCACAAGCCGGCAGTTCTTCCGTCATCCTGAACCCCAAAAATATTATTTCTCCACATATCCCTTAAAATATTTCGTTCAAATCGCCGATTGTAAACATGATGGTTTACCACAACAAGAGCTCTTGTACGGGATGCGATTAAAATAGTTTCAACTTCTCATTATGCTGCGTTGTTTTGTGACAGATGCTGTATAATGCCCGGTCAATGTGCAGCGCGCTGAACAGGTTTTATCCCAATTTTCACATAATTAATTAACTGCAAGGCCCCATTATTGTTTGATTTAGTGACCGAAGTAACAACTGATATAAATAGAGATACATTCAAATCAATAAATACTTAAATTAGCTTCGTAATACTATGAAGCTAATTTACTTTTATGCCTTCCTGATTTTGTTGACCGTAAGCGCCTGCTCACCCAAAGGGCCGTACGCAATTACTAACAAAGTTTACAAAGACAAAACCAAAGGTTTTACCGAGACCATCAAACAAGAGTTGCCGGCTGCTCTTACCGACAGCACCGGCGCCGCAATCCCTTCTGAATTTGTAGGCACTGTAAATTTCGGAATACGCAGGCCAAATTATGTTATTATCCATTTTACGGCACAGGATTCAGTTCAGCAAACACTTCATACATTTACTGTTACCACTACGCAAACCAGCGCTCATTATGTAATTGCAAAAAATGGCAAAGTGTTCCATATGGTTAACGATTACTTGCGCGCCAACCATGCCGGCGTTGGCAAATGGGGCAGCGTAACTGACATGAATAGCTGCTCGATAGGTATCGAGATAGATAATAACAGTAAAGAGCCTTTTACAGATGCGCAGATTAATAGCCTGCTGACATTGCTGGCCCAATTAAAGAAGGCTTACAATATCCCGCAGGCCAACTTTATCGGCCACCAGGATTTTGCTCCTAAACGTAAACCAGACCCCGGCCCGCTGTTTCCGTGGAAAACCCTTGCCATACACGGCTTCGGCTTCTGGAGCGATGATATACTGGAACTTCCGCCGGAAAACTTTGATTATGCCATAGCACTGCGCCTCATCGGGTATGATACTTCGGATATAAACGCGGCTATTGTTGCCTTTAAACGGCACTTTGTTCAAACAGATGTGAGCCCGCAATTGACCCAACTGGACCTGAATGTGCTGTATAATATTTATCAGAAGTATTAAACAGCGCCTAAAGAATTAACAGATAACAAATAAAACCCGGCTTTTTCGTCCTCACAATCTTTTGCCTTTAACCGGCGACAGGGAAACATTTTGCCAAAACCGGCGTTTGTATCGCATGATATTTAATTTAGCTTTGAATAAATATTCGTTTGATGCAGCTGCCCGATCTGAAAAACATCCATATTAATCCAAAATATATAAAAGTTGCAGGCATTGCGCTTGCAGTAATAGCCGTTCTGTTAATGATAGGCGGATATATTGCATATTCAAAACGGGAAGCTTTCCTGCAAAAGGCTATAGCTAAAGCAAAAGAAAAAGCCCGTTCAACGTACAACCTCGATCTTGAAATCGGCTCGGCTACCTTTACAGGCCTTAGTACGGTTTCGTTTAATGACATCACCGTTGTGCCCGAACACCGTGATAGCCTTTTAAGTATTAAACACTTTGAAGTAAGTATTAAACTGGGGCCACTGATCTTTGGAAATGTAAAGCTGGCATACGTTGACCTGGAACAAGGACGCCTCACCCTCACCGATATCAATCACATTAAAAACTTCGATTTCCTGTTCAAAAAGAAAAGGGATACTACCGTAAAAACAAAGGTCGATCTTTCTGAACTCTCTAATAACCTTGTTAATCAATTATTATATAAGATACCTGACAACCTTACACTGAACAATTTCCTGGTATCACTTAAAAACGACAGCAGCAGCTTTACGGCATTGGCCCAAACGGCATCGATAAAAAACGGTCAGCTAACTTCAACCATTAATATCGACAACGGCCGCGCCATCTGGCATTTTGACGGCCGCATGCACCCATCCGATAAAGACATTGATATAAAGCTATATGCAGAAGGCAAAAAAGTGGAGTTGCCATATATAGAAAAAAGGTTTCACCTGAAGGTGACATTTGACACCGTAAGTACGCGACTTACAAAGGTTGAAAACAGCAGTGGCGAAACGCGCATTTATGGTTATTGGGGAGTGCGTAACTTATTGATCAACCAGCCGGGGCTTTCCTCAAATGATATAATTGTACCCGATGCAGGTATAGATGCTAATTTGTTTATAGGCAGTAATTACCTGTCGCTTGATAGCTCTTCAACTATCCACCTGAAAAAAGCTACTGCGCATCCTTACATCAAATATACCCTTAACCCGGATAAGATTTATGAACTTAAACTGAATACAGGCTGGCAGAATGCACAGGATATATTTGATTCATTCCCAACCGGCATGTTCGAATCGCTGGAGGGGATACAGGTAAAGGGAAAGTTAAACTATAGTCTGAATATATTCCTGAATACAGTAAAACCGGACGACGTGCAATTTGACTCAAGGCTGGACAAAGATGGTTTCAACATTATCAAATATGGTAAGGCGGATTTAGGTAAGCTGAACAAAGTATTTGTTTACACACCCTACGAGAATGGAAAACCAATGGCGCCAAGGATTATAGGACCTGAAAACCCGGAATTTACGCCGTTGAGCCAAATCTCGCCTAACCTGCAAAACGCGGTAATGACAGCCGAAGACCCTTCTTTTTACCGGAACCACGGATTTGTAGAAGAGTCTATCCGCAAATCGCTGGCTGAAGATTTTAAGAAAAAGAAATTTAAACGGGGCGGCAGTACTATATCCATGCAGCTCATTAAAAATACATTTTTAAGCCGTGAAAAGACACTTGCCCGCAAAGCAGAGGAGATATTGATTGTTTGGCTGATCGAGAATAATAATATCATGTCGAAAAGCCGTATGCTGGAAGTATATTTCAATATTATAGAATGGGGAAGAGGCATTTACGGCATCGGTGAAGCCTCAAGGTATTATTTTGGCAAGTCGCCGTCGGAGCTCACCATAGGCGAGAGTATCTACCTGGCAAGCATTGTGCCGCACCCTAAAACCGGGTTGTACTCATTTATGCCTGACGGAACTTTGCGGCCTGGCCTGGTTGGTTATTTTAACCTGATTGGCAATCTTATGGCCGGCCATGGCAAAGCCCAGCGAGACAGCAGTGCTTACGGTTTTTATACGGTAAGGCTTAAAGAAAGCCTTCGCCGCGAAGTAGCGCCTGTTAGCACCGCTGTTGCAGACAGCCTGATGAAAACCGACAACACAGACGACGAGCCGGCTGTGCCCATAGTTACGGTTGAGCCCGAGGTTAAAAAGCCCAATTTTTTTCAACGCCTTTTTGGTAAAAAGGACACTTCTGTGGCAGCTAAAAAAGAGGAAGTAAAGAAAGAAGACGCCAAGGCAAAATTAAAAGCAGACATTCAGAAATTGCGCGACGCCGAAAAACAAAAGGAATTGATGATTGATACAGCCGGCAAAACCAAAAAGGAGATACGCCAGGAAAAACGCCGCCTGCGTGATGAAGAAAAACAGGCGGAAAAAGCTTTAAAGGAACTGAATAAAGAATAGCCGGTAGGATGCAGCTTTCATTTTGCAGTAACTTTAAATGGTTTTAACTGTAAACTGTTGCATTGGTAACCGCAACTTCAGGATCAGCCACCTGATGATTTCCTGATAAACAACTTCGATTTTAATACATGCTCCTTCTTATTTACAGGCTGACCCTTGCTTTCAAGCTCGTCAAAAAGAAGATTGGCGGCCTTTATTCCCATCTCGTAAGCTGGCTGAGTAATGGTTGATAACGGCGGGCAAAGCAACGGTGCGATTCCCAGGCTCGAGAAGCTGATAACTTTTAGATCGCGCGGAATGTTAATGCCCATATCGTTGCAAACGTAATATGTTGCAAAGGCCAGGCGCTCAACGGAACTAAAGATACCGTCAGGTTTAATTTCTTCCAATACTTTTTTTAGCACGACATAATTCACCTTTTCATCGTTACTGCAATCAACTACCAGGTTATCGTCAAACGGCAGGTTATATTTTTGCAGCGCATCAATATATCCCTGCATGCGTACCTTGCCTATTGAGATGCTTTTATTAACCACCAGGTAAGCAATTTTTTTACAGCCGGTTTCAATAAGATGCTCTGTAGCAGCAAATGAACTGTCGTAATCGTTTGTGGTGACTTTAGCCGCTTCAATGTCTTCATATACGCGGTCGAAAAATACAACCGGAGTATTTTTTTGCTCAAGTTGCCGAAGATAATTGTGGTCGTTAGCCTCGCCCGATACGGACATGATGATACCATCCACTTTGCCATTATTTAGATAATTAACAAAGGATACTTCCTTTTCAAAAACATCGTCGGTGCGGTATAACAGTATGTAAAAGCCTTTTTTACGGGCAATCTCTTCTATGCCGTTAATGGCTTGCGAAAAAAAATCGTTAGTTATTTCGGGGATGATAACGGCCAGCGTACGCGTTTTCTTATCGCGCAGGTTGCTGGCGTAATGATTTGGCAAAAAATTATGTTCGCGGGCAAACTTCAGGATTTTTTCCTTTGTGTCCTTATTAATATCCGGGCTGCCGTTAAAGGCTCTCGAGATGGTGGAGGTTGAAATATTCAGTTCTTTCGCCAGTACCTTGATATTAATATTATCCATTTTGTTAGCTAATAGTCCTTTGCTGTATTCAAATGTAATAAAAGTGCCGGATTGCAACTTAAAATCTACATATATTATTACGTATAATATATATGCGTATTGTTAAACTCTTAAAACTAACGCATTACGCATTTTTTAATATTGCTATTGGCATGTGCTTTGCAATATTGTAATACCTGTAATATTAAAGCAGGGAAAAAATGCCAAAGAGAATATTAATAGCGGAAGCCAACGCCCTTATGAGTGAGGTGATGACCTATATATTGATGAACTATGGCTATGAAGTATTTACTACCAACACCGGAACCGGTGTGTTTGAACATATAAAAACCGATCACCCGGACCTCCTTATACTCGACGCTTTATTGCCAGGCATAAATGGCAGCGAAATATGCCAACTGATAAAACTGAACAAAGGTACCAGCAGATTGCCGGTTATCATGTGCCTGGACGATGACTCAATTGATGACGCGCTAAACCATAAAGGTGCACCTGATGACGTACTTCGAAAGCCATTCGACATGAATTGCCTGATCGAAAAAATTGAGCACCAACTTGCCGCCTGAGTTAACTAACCTGGCTGCATTTATCAATTGTAAGTTAACTGCGGCATGGGTGCCAACCGTGCCGAGGCCGGGTAAAGCTAACAGCAAAGTGCGGATCCGGCGTGCGTTATGTTGCCGCCCTGCGTTCTACATCACCACTACATAAAATTCAGAAAACAACAGAAAACTGTTCCAATTTGAGCATCAGCACATTTTTACTATTGCTGCATACCTCTACATGTCCGAAATGTTTCCTAATTTTCCGTTCCAATTATTACCGGCCGGATGCTGACAAGAAAATACACACTGTTTTGTATTATTGCTATAAGTACAGCATGCCGCGTAATTGCTCAACCTTCCATTGGGTTGCCGGCTATAAAAAATTATACTCATACCGATTACAATGCCGATGCCGGGATCTGGGGCATAGCCCGGGATAAAAACGGGGTTCTCTATTTTGCCAATAACGATGGCCTGCTTTCCTTTGATGGCAGTTACTGGAAAGTCTACCCAATGCCCAATAAGGCAGCCATTAAATCCGTATCGATTGACGCCTCCGGTAAAATTTATTGCGGAGGGCAGGATGAGATTGGTTATTTCTTTCCTGATAATAATGGCATTCTTAAGTTTCATTCCTTAAAAAACCTGCTGCCGCAAAAGGCCCGTCAGTTTGCCGATATCTGGAATATCGTATTGTATAACGGCGAGGTGTTTTTCCGAACCGTAGAATGTATATTCGAGCTTAAAGGCAACCAGTTAAGAACCTTCGACGCTCCCGGCGGGTGGCGTTTGCTGGCTAAGGCAGGCGGCGAGCTATTCGCAGAAGATAAGGATGAAGGCCTTATGACATTTAAAAACGGGCGATGGCAAACCTGCTACGCTGTGTATCCCACTACAGGTTTGCAAATAACCGGCATCACCTCTTTCAGTAAAGATACCCTGCTTATAGTAACGCAGCGAAAGGGCGCTTACCTGCTTGCCGGCACATCGGTAACGCCCAAACCAACGGCTATTGACGGTTTGTTAAACAGCGACCTGGTAAACGGTATTACTAAGGTTGCGGACGACCGCTACGCCATTGCAACCACTGCAAGAGGACTTTTTATTATCGACAAAAACGGGAAACTAATAGAGCACTTTTCCAATAACGAAGGCCTGCAGAATAACAACATTCATGCCGTTAATGCCGATAATGATGAAAATTTGTGGCTCGGTTTAGAAAACGGCGTCAGCTTTGTGAATATCAATACGGCAGTAAGACTCATCAATCCCGGTGTTTTTAATCAGGTTAAAAGTAATACTGCAATTGTGTTTGACAAAAGATTATTTGTTGGTACGTCCAACGGTTTGTACAGTATCGCTATTGACCAGCAGACCGATATCAGCAAATTAAAAGGTCATTTTACCGAGGTCAATAATACCAAAGGGCAAGTGTGGAATTTAGCAGAAATCAATAATAATTTACTGATCGGTCATCAGGATGGCATTATGGTTTTGCGTGGCAATTATGCTGAATCTGTAACCGGCAGACAGGGCGCCTGGATGTTCAGGCCGATGTCAAAATCTAACGATATCATTGCCGGAACTTATACCGGCTTGCAATTATTGCAGGCATCCGGCGCTAATTTTGTGAATGCCGGAAAAATCGCCGGCATTTACGAATCACTGGCAACCATTGCCAAAGATAACAGCAGCAATGTAATTTGGGCATCGCATCCTTACCGTGGTATTTACCGGATACAACTTTCGCCCGACCATAAGACAATAGTGAGGTATTCGCAATACACAGATAAGAACGGTATGCCTTCCGTACTCAATAATTATGTTTTCTTTATTAAGAATAAGGTTATAGCGGGTACTGAAAAAGGTGTTTACGAATATAGCCCGGCCAAAAAAGCTTTTGTGCCATCATCTTTTTACAGGCCGATTTTTGGGACCGCAAGTATTGAATACCTAACCGAAGATAAAACCGGCAATATCTGGTTTATAAGCGACCAGCGCGCAGGGGTAGTAGATTTCAGCAAGCCTCACGGGAATAACAGCTATACAGTTACTTACTTTCCGGAACTGACCGGACAGATGATGAAAGGTTCGGGGTTTATCTATCCTTATAATGACGAAAATATCTTTGTCGGTTCAGGCAACGGCATTTTTCATCTCAATTACCGCGCTTATGTATCAAAAGAACGTAAGTTAAATGTGCTGCTCACTACCGTTAAAACCATTGCCGAAAAAGACAGCCTGATTTTTGGCGGCTATTTTACCATGGACGGCCGCATAAGCGGCGCTCAGGATAGCAAACACGCTCCAACCGTTACCAAAAACTGGAATTCCTTTCACTTTGAATATTCGTCGACGCTTTTTGCGCAAAAAAGTAACCTGGAATTTACGTACAAACTGGATGGGTTTGACAAGGATTGGTCTAAATGGTCCGGAAAAACTGAAAAGGATTATACAAACCTGCCTTATGGTACTTATACTTTTTCAGTTCGGGCCCGCAATAACCTGGGCAGCGCGTCGGCTCCGGTTAATTATACCTTTACCGTTAAACCCGGCTGGTATCAAACGCCGTGGGCTTATTTCTGGTATGCGGTAGCTATATCTATAACTATCGCATGGGCAGCACGGGCTCAGCACAAAAAATTTGAGAGCGCCCGAAAGCGTCACAAAGATGAGCAAAAGCGCCTTCAATACTTGCACAGCCTGGAGCTTGACCGAAACGAAAAGGAAATTATTGCCCTGAAAAATGACAACCTGCAAAACGAGCTCAATTATAAAAACAAGGAATTGGCGACCCTTACCATGCACCTTGTAGACCGGGGGAAGCTGTTGTTGAATATAAAGAATGAGCTGACTACCCTCACCAAAAAGCTCAACATCCCCGATCCGGCTCACCAGTTTCGCAGCGTATTCAGACTGCTGAACGACTCGGAGAAAAATGATGATGACTGGACCCAATTCGCCATGTATTTTGACCAGGTACATAATAATTTTCTGACCACCATGAAAACAAAGTTCCCTAATCTCAGCTCAACAGATCTAAAACTTTGTGCCTACCTGCGGCTTAATCTTACTTCCAAAGAAATTGCGCAACTGCTTAATATTTCATTAAAAGGTGTTGAAATCAGCCGGTACAGGGTGAGAAAAAAGTTAGGGTTATCAACCGATGTGCATTTGTATGACTTTTTGATTGAGGTAACGAGCTGAAATATTAATTCAGCTTGAGGTTATACCATCAAAGAGATATTTTCCATCGTGCGTTTGCATCGCCAGGAGGGCGTGTATCGCTTGCGCGATACCCACCACTGGTGAAAAGGATAAGAGATAGGAAAAAAGATTTTTATATCGTTTTGTTTAACTTAGGGCTTATTAATCAATATTGAGCTTACTTGCCAGCCGCCCAGAAAATAGCATTCTTGAGCAGCGTTTTATAATCTGTACTATTAAACAGCACGGGCGAATGCCCCATAAAAATGTAGATATTTCGGGCCTTGTAATGCGGGTTTGTCCAGATTACAGGATGGTCGCCCATCTTGGTATCTGAATTGGGCTGGTAGGTCGACTCATCGACGGAAGCGAGTACATGTACATTGGGGCGCATGCTTTTCTCGTAGGTATAAAACTCTTCCTTTTCTACTATAAATGATGGAGATACGCCTCTCGTCACCGGGTGTGTTTTATCTTCAATATTTACCTTAGCCTTTACAAATGTTGCGATGTAGTTTTTATAGCGGGTACTGCCCATAAACTTGCTGAACCATTGCCACATTGGGTAGCCGTCGAACTCGCCCAGCAGCGTTGCATGGTGTAAGCCTACCCAGCCGCCTTTGCCCTGCTCAATATAATTTTCAAAAGCTTTTACCGCTTTTTCTTTCCAACCGTAAGGAGCATAATCCAGTTGAAGGAATAGTTGATAACTTTCCAAAAAAGCATCATCTATTTTATCGGTATTTTGAATGTAATCTATGCTGAAATGCTCTGCCACTGCAAGACTATCGAGCCAGATTTTAGCGCGTTTAGAGTATTCAATGTGATGTCCGCCATTTTCATATAGGGCAATCACTTTAAAGCGGGGCTTTTTTTGTGCGAAGGCTGAACATAAACACAACAGGGAAATACCTATTATTAGCGTTACTTTTTTCATGGCATTTAACGATTTATTTTGATGCCGCCCAAAGGATAGCATTTTTAACAAGCAATGTATAATTTGGATTGTCCATATCGGTTGGTGAATGGCCAACGCAGATATAAATCATGCGGTGAAAGTTTGGATTTGTCCAAATCATGGGATGGTCGCCCATGGGTTTGTTTTGTTTGTAGGTAGATTCGTCAACAGTTGCCAAAACGTGAACATTTGCCCGTGGACTTTTATCCCACTCGTACCACTCATCAGCCAGCCAGAATTTTGCCGGCAGGCCTTTCATTACCGGGTGGGTCCGGTCTTCAACTACCAGCAAGCCGTCCTGGAACGCCGGATGCGGCGAATAGATAACACCTCCCATCAGGGTTTCAAACCAGTCCCAATATGGCTTGGCAGGGTTTGTATCGATGAATTGTTTGCCTGTTAACCCCGCAGCATGGATACCGACCCAACCCTTGCCCTGCGTTACAAACTTTTGCAATGCCGCCTGCTGGCTTGCCGACATATCAAATGGCGCCAAATGGAACATTACAAAAACCTGATATTTGGCCAAATTGGCATCATTGATCCGGGCGGTATCGTCAGTAAAGTCAACGCTAAAATTGTTTTCCTTACCAAGCTTTTCAAAAAACTGTTCGCCTGCAGAAATGCTTCGCCAATGGTCTTTAGCAAGAGATGCCACAACAAGAACTCTCAATTGGGGTGACTGGGCGTCTGCCAGGAAAATCGTGATAAGGTTTAAAGCAATTATGGTAAATATCTTTTTCATGTACTATCGTTTTTAATCACCTTCAAATAGGGAGGATGCCGCTCACAACTTTTATTGTTAATTCTTTTCCCCTTCTTTATAAATCCTGCCCATCATCGGGTTATCAAAAATTATCTTTCTCAATTGTTCAGCATCAATTAGACCCTGGTGGGCATAAGCAATTTTACCGTCAGGCTCAACCAATAGGGTGTAGGGCAGCGCACCATCCCATTTCGGGTCTACAGCTTCTATCATTTTATATTTATCATCGCCGGTGTAGATGTAATTTGGCCCTGATGCCTGCCTGCTTTTTAAAAATCTCAAAACTTTATCTTTCCTTCCAGGCTCATCGGCGCTGATGCTCACGAATTCAAGCCCCCGGTCACGGTAAGTGTGGTTAAGGGTAACCAGGTCGCTGAATTCGGCCACGCATGGTCCGCACCAGGTAGCCCACAGGTTAATCAATCTCAGTTTATCCGTATGATTTTTTACTATTTCTTTTATGCCCGAAGTACTAACCGTATCCAGTGTTACCGGCTCGCTTGCCCAGGTGACATGCGCTTTCTCCAGCCAGACACTTTTTTCGGCCCATTTGATTGAACAGCCAAATGTTTTGGTTACCGGTTCGGCAATTTCCTTCCCGGCCAGGATGGCGTCAATGGCATTGCGGGCATCCTGCGAATGCGGCGTTTTTGCCGGGTTCTCCATATCATCGATGCGGCCGTTGTAACGCAGCTTCCGGTCTTTATCAAAAATGAAAACATGCGGTGTGGCTACCGGACCATATTTTTTTGAGGTGACTTCCGTTTCGCCGTCATATAAATAAGGAAAGTTAAAATGTGCATTCTTAGCCCTCGCTTTCATATCCGCGAAAGAGTCCCCTAAATCACTATAGCCAAGCTCATCCAAACGTAAACCAGCCGGATTATTTGGGTTGATCGCAACCACACTAACCCCTTTGGCGGCATAATCACTGGTGATTTTGATGACCCGGTTTTCGTAAGCCTGAGATGTGGGGCAGTGGTTACACATAAAAACAATCACCAGTACTTTGGCGTCCTTAAACGATTCCAGCGTGTAAGTTTTGCCATCGATGCCAGGCAGGCTAAAGTCAGGCGCTTTTTCGCCGATAGGTAGCGTTCTGATATCGTCAAAAGCTAAGGCCCTTCCTGACACAAACAGCATTAAAACAAAACTTAAGCAAGCTATATACTTGTTCATCTTTAATCAATTAATCGGTTAACGATACTGCCAGCAGGTACCACGCTGCATGTGGGAGCCATTGTTCTGCCCAGCGCCAGTCGGAATCTTTTCCCGACACAGCGTAGGGTATGTTGTAGTCGATGTCATTTTCGTTTTCAAAACCCGACGTTATGCCGTTCACAATACCACCCGGCGCATTGGTATACTCAAAAGTGCCGAAGAAGCTATAGGAGGGGTTGTTATGCCCTGTGCCCTGAAGCATACAGCTGTCGAACGGGTTTAAACCTAATATCCAGTTCAGTTGGTCGAGCGCAAAGGCATCCAGCTTGTCATGAAAGGGTTTGTCGTCCTTGAATAAAATGGCTGACATCCGCGCTGCCGCGGCTATCGAACCAAGCCGGGCATTTTCACCTTGCCACCACGGCGAAGCATCACTTCCATGCGGAAAAAAGAATGAGCTATGCCTGTTGCCCAATGTGTCCTGCACCAGCTGGCGGCTGTAGTCAAAAGGATTATTCACCTCATGTGTTATCGCCAGCTCATATTCCATCGATGCTTTCACCGTGTTTTTAATCCGGGCTTGCTCTTCGGCGGAGGCCAAAGGGTAATAATATAGCAAGCTTACAACCGGCATACCTGCGTCCGACGGATGGAAGAACGGCCTGTCGTGATCATCAGCCCTGAAATAATTTTTGTAATTTTTCCACGAGCTTAACCGGGCCATTATATTCGCCGCTTTTTTGGCTGCCGAGGCCTTGTAAATATTTTTGTGCGTAACCTTATATAGCTCCGTTGCAGCGGTTAAGGCACAATACTCATCAAGGATATTTTCCTTGCCGTCGTAATCCATCAGAGGATTATCCTTCTCAAGGAAGGCGAATGCTTCTTCGGCGGCTTTCAGGTAACCGGCATTGCTGTAATCGCCGCTGACAGGGAAAGCGGAAGCCATGGCCAGTACAGCAATGGATAGCCCAGCGCCCGAGCGGTAGCTCGACTGGTACAGTCTCCAGCTTTTTTCTGTGTTATTACCGGTAAAGGACTGATTAGCGGTCTTCTTGATACGATAGCTGCCTTCTTCGGCCTGAATTATTCTGTCTTTCGGCAGTTTACCGGGCCCAGGCGCGCCGACAGAACGATAAAATGAGCCGCCTTTGGGGTGCATTCTAACCAGGTAGTCTGCGCCATACATGGCCTCGTCCAAAATGCGGCGGTTGAACTGGCGGAAGTCGGTACCGGGCCTGGCATTTAAAAGCTCGTAGGTTTTGAACAGGCTCCATGCAGTCAGCGGGATTTGCTGCGGGTTAAAATAGTTGGAGAATGACAGGTGCGACAAGTGCTTGCCGTAATCGCCGGTGGCATCATACCATCCGCCATGCGCGTCAATTGGGTTTGTGGTTTTGCCGGACAAAAACAGGTGATGGTCGGCTTTATCCAAAAGTCCCGAACTGCGCTGCCCCTTAAAGTAATAAACGACGTCAGATATGGTGGCTTTCTCCAGGACGTTTTTGCCAATTATAAAGGGATAAGATATTATTGTTCCGCCGGGAATATCAGCTTTTAATTTGTAATTGCCGGGAGCCGCAAATTCGCTGAAATCAATCGTCCAGAATTGAAAGTTTTTCCATTGATCAACGCGTCCGCTAAATTCAGGCTTACCGCTGAATACTGTTTTACCCGAGGCAACATCCACCAAATTAAATGAACTGATATCTAATTTTTCATTAGCTACTATAACTGCATGTTTGGCACGACCCGCCTCGTAACCTACGTGATTGGTTACTATTTTAACACGCTGAGCCCGCAAGACTACCGGGGTAAAAAGCAACAGGCAAATCAACCATTTACAACAAGCATTTCTCAGGGCCATGAAAATGTAATTTATAGGGTTTACATAAGGATGCGCACCGCGCATCCTTATGAGTTCAAAACTAGCATATAACTTTTTGCGCTACGATTTTGGCAGCACTACATTAGCACTACCAGTTATAAATTGGTGAATTATTATGTAATTCATAGCCTGTGGAAAAGGGGTATATCATGAGCTTAACCGGCGTTGCTACGTGAATTATGTGGTATTTAACGTCTTAAAGGGGATCGGCTGATTGTCTGTTTTCTTATAGGGAAAACATTGATAATCAAACAATTGATTACTAAGCACATATGAATTAATTAAAACGAAAATTACTGATAGTGAGAGTGTTACTGGTGTTCGGGGGTGTTCGTGCAGAAAAACCGAACGATAGAATGTCCTTTAAATCAGTATATTAATAATTTACACGGTATTCCGGATAAAAAGCCGAACGAGGAAAGCGCGGAGAAATCAAAAGAGACCAGGATGCCGACGGCTGGATTCAGCATATTGTGAAACAATTCCTTCAGGTAGATTTATCGTAGAGGTATTGTAGTACCGTTAAATTAGCATATTATTAAAGTTTGGCGGATTATTGCAAAGCGTAAAAATACAAGTATTTAAGTACCGGTTTTACGATAAGCCTGCTGACAGCTGATGGACATAAGCCCTAAAACACGAAAATTTCTGATCGCTACACACGGTACTTTTGCCGCGGGGGTGAAATCATCGCTGGATATTATCATCGGTGCAACGGATAACTTGTTTTTGATACAGGCTTATATTGACGGCGCTATTGGTGTTGAAGAACAGATTAACCAGGTAATGGAACAAGTTAGCGAAGATGACGAACTGATTGTGTTTACAGACATACTGGGCGGCAGCATTACCAACCAAATACTACAGCATGCTTTAAAGGGTAATGTGCATGTGGTATCAGGATTCAATCTCCCTTTAATGATAGAGCTGCTGATGGCTGATGCTAATACGCCGATAGAAGAAACAATAGCATCCGCTATCGATAGCGCTAAAGAACAGATTACCTATGTAAATAAGCTTTTAACCGCACAAAAAGAAGACGAGAATGATTAAGCTTACCAGGATAGACGACCGGTTAGTGCACGGACAGGTGGCTTTTACATGGACCCCCGCGCTAGGTGTAAACTGCCTGTTAATTGCCAATGACAAGGTGGCAAAGGACGAATTTTTAAAGATGACCTTCGGCCTGGCGAAGCCCGCCAACACCCGCCTGCTGATTAAATCGTTGGCTGATGCGGCTGCTTTTTTAAACGATGAAAGAAGCCGCAGTGCAAAGGTTTTCTTAATTGTGAACAGTGTAAAAGATGCCCATGCAATGGTGAATCAGGTTCCCGAAATTAAATCGATAAACTTTGGCGGCATAAGAATGATAGACGGAACCCGGTTGATCTCGAAGGCGGTTGCTGTAAGCGATGATGATATCGTCCTGATAAAAGATCTTCTGGATAAAGGAATAGAATTGGAATTAAGGCAAGTACCCACTGAAAAAAAACAGATGGTGGAGAGCCTGATATAGATATTAAGAGTCAAGAGCCAGAAAAAAAGCGTTCTAAAAGTCCTGGTTCTTGATCCTTAAAAAAGAGACTAATTAAAAGAAGAGATATAAATGACCTTATCCTACTTGCTTATCGCACTTATCGCCATGTTCGGCCACTCGGAGGACTTCCTGGGCACGACGTTGTTGAGTCGCCCGCTGGTATTGGGGCCGCTGGTTGGATTAGTGCTTGGCGATCTGGAGCAGGGTGTGATCATCGGCGCGACACTCGAACTGATATTTATGGGCAATATCAAGGTGGGAGCAGCTATCCCTCCTGATGTAATTACCGGTGGCGTGTTGGGCACGGCATTCGCTATTATCTCCGGTAAAGGACCGGCCATTGCGCTGGCTATCGCAGTGCCGGTATCAATACTGGCTGAACTGGTTATCAGCAGCCTTTTCGTGTTCAGGGCAGTGCTCAATAAAAAGTTTAATCAATACGCCGATGAAGGTAATTTCAACGGCATACAACGCCTGCATATTTTCTCCGGCATTTTACGGCCGGTATTTATGGGGGTCATCATTCTGCTGGCTTTAATGCTTGGCGGACCGGTGATGAAATCATTTTTAGATATGATACCCTCATGGGTGCAAACTGGCCTTACAGTTGCCGGCAACATGCTGCCTGCGCTTGGCTTTGCCCTGCTTTTGCACCTGATGTTTAACAAAACCGTTGCGCCCTACTTCTTCCTTGGTTTTATACTAGCTGCCTATCTAAAACTACCGGTTATTGCTATCGGTGGTTTGGGTGTGGTGATAGCCGTCCTTGTTACGCAGGTTACACCAAAAGCAGTTGATGATGATGATTTTTCGGCTTCCGCTGAAGAAGATGTCCAGGCAACGGGTAAGATTACCCATTCGGACATCCGCAATGTGTTTCTACGCTCGATGGCGCTGGAGGCCAATTTCAACTTTGAAACATGGCAAAATACGGGTTTTGCATTTTCCATCATCCCTGTGTTAAAACGTTTGTATAAAACTAAAGAGGCCATGTCGGCTGCCTTGAAAAGACATTTAAATTTTTTCAATACCAGCCCATACGGTTCAACATTGATTTTAGGCATTACCGCTGCAATGGAAGAGCAGAACAGCAACGATGCCGCCTTTGACGCAGAATCTATCAGCTCCGTTAAACTTGGCTTGATGGGTCCCCTGGCGGGAGTGTTCGATTCCTTGTTCTGGGGTACCTTCAAGGTGATTGCTGCCGGTGTGGGTACATCGCTGGCCATTAAGGGCAATATCATGGGGCCGGTGGTTTTTTTGCTGATATTTAACGTTCCGCACCTGGTGCTGCGATATCATCTGACATTCACCGGGTACAAAGCGGGTACCAGATTCCTTCAAGATCTCGCAAAAAACAACGTTATGGACAGGTTGACGAAAGGCGCCTCTATACTCGGGCTTATGGTAGTCGGCGCAATGCCCGCTACCTTAATGAGTATAAGCACCCCAATAACTATTGGCACCGATAAATCAGCGGTAACCCTGCAAAGCGTACTGGACCAGGTGGTACCGGCTATTATACCACTGGGCCTGACTTTTCTTGTATATTACTTTGTAAAGAATGGCGCTAAGACAACGCACTTGCTGTTGGGTTTGCTGGCACTGGGGTTTATCGGAAGTTTAATTCACCTGTTTTCTTAAGGATGAAAGGAATCGGCGTTTCACCGGGCATAGCTATAGGCAAGGCTTTTGTAATTCAAAAGAAGGAACCTTCGTTTATTGGTATTTTGCTGACTACACCAGTCGAAAAAGTAGCGGACACAATTCGATTTGATGCAGCAATTAAGCGCGCTATACATGAGGTGGAGCAACTCAAAAGTACACTCTCTCTTTCCGAAGAAGATTCTGCCATCCTGGATAGCCAAATAGAACTGCTAAACGACCCTGAAATACGCGGTAATGTTATTGACAAAATCGAAGCACAGGATAAAAACGCTAACGATGCTTTGCTTGAAGTGATTGCCGGTTTTGTTGAGGTTTTCGAAAGCATGGATGACGACTATATGCGTGCCCGTGCGGCCGACATTAAAGATATCGGCAATCGGATACTCAAAAATCTAAATCAATCCGCAGAAAATAAACAAACGACTTTTGAACCGGGTACCATTTTAATTGCCGAAGATCTGTCACCATCAGATGCTATCACCCTTGATGTAAAGAATATAATAGGCTTTGCTACGCAGATTGGCAGTCAAACATCTCATGCGGCAATTATTGCAAAAGCTAAAGGAATTCCTGCAGTGGTGGGCTGTGGCTCTGCATTAATAGAAATAAAAAATGGTGATGCCATAATACTTGACGGGGCCACAGGCCTGCTTGTTGTCAATCCGGATAAGGAATCAATTAACCAGCATATAACAAAGCGTGATGTTTTTAAAGAACAAGCGAAACATCTAAAGTCGCTTAAAGATACTCCTGCAATTACCACCGACGGCACACGGATAAAATTATCAGCCAATATTTCCAATGCCGGTGACTGGCCGGCAGTATTTGAAAATGGCGGCGAGGGGGCCGGGCTTCTGCGGACGGAATTACTCTTTATGGGGAGGGATTCATTCCCCCGGGAAGATGAACAATTTGAATTTTACAAACAGGTGGCCCTGCATTCAAAAGGCAACCCGGTAGTTGTACGTACTATCGATATTGGCGGAGACAAGCATCTGTCATATTTTAACCTGCCTGCCGAGCTAAATCCTTTTTTAGGTTACCGGGCCATTCGTATCTGTCTCGACCAAAAAGACATCTTCATTACCCAGCTCAAAGCCATTTTGCGCGCTTCTGTTTTCGGTGACTTAAAAATTATGTTTCCCATGATTTCAAATATTCACGAAATCAGGTTAGCCAAAAATATATTGGAAGAGGCAAAGGCTATATTACGGCAAGACCGCGTTAGTTTTAAAGCCGATATCAAAGCCGGAATTATGATTGAAGTTCCATCGGCCGCTGTAACGGCCGATTTGCTTGCAAAAGAAGTGGACTTTTTCAGCATTGGCACAAATGATCTTTGCCAGTACACCCTTGCGGCAGACAGGATGAATGAGAAGATTGCACACTTGTACGATCCGTTTAACCCTGCAGTATTGCGGCTCATCAGCTTTGTGATTGAACAGGGAGCCAAACAAAGCATCCATGTGGGTATGTGCGGCGAAATGGCGGGAGATCCTTTGGCTACTTTACTGCTGCTCGGAATGGGCTTGAAGGATTTTTCGATGAGCGCTGCTTTGATACCGGCGGTGAAGCAGGTAGTAATTGATAACAGTTGGGAAAAAGCGAAAGGGATATGGGAGCGGGTAAAGGGAATGCATGATTCTAAAGACATTATTGAATATTTAACCGAGTTTAATTGAATGGATTACCTAAAAGAATGATTACCAACAACTATACAATACTTGCCCCGCAGGGTATACACGCAAGGCCCGCAACGATGCTAATTAAACTAGCGAAAGGTTTTAAATCGGCCATCAGCATAAAAAAGGATGGCAAAACTGTGAAGCTGAATAGTATGCTTGGCCTGTTATCTCTTAATATAAAGGGCGGCGAGACTGTCGCCGTAATGATAGAGGGAGAAGATCAAGTTGAAGCGGAACGCGCTGTTAATCAATTTTTTAACGATTACTTAAAAGACCTGTAAATGAAAATTACCATAACCCAAAACGAGCAAGAGTTTGACGTAACCGCTGCCTGGCGTATAATAGCGCAGATGTTGGAAAAACGCAATTCGGTAATCGGCTTATCTACCGGGCAAACTACCATCGGCATGCACCGTATCGTGTCAGAAATTTATGCTAAATACCGGTTTGACGTCTCGTCAATCACACTGTTCAATGTGGATGAGCTAACCAACCTGTCGCGCGAATATGCAGGGAGTTGTTACACCATGATACTGAACCAAATTGCCGGTCCTCTGGGTATTCCAAAAGAGAACTTTATTATGCCGCCAACATTGTCGGATGATTTCGTGGCTGAAGCGCTTTTATTCGAAAAACGTTTGGCGGAACGGGGCGGTGCAGATTTGCAGATGCTCGGGATTGGCAGCAATGGCCATATCGGCATTAACCAGCCCGGTACGCCGTTTGAAAGTGAAACCTGGGTGTCGCCCATGGACCCTGATTTTGAAGCCCGTGTGCGCCGTGAAACGCAGGTTCCTCCCGAAACAAAGCTTGGCGGCTTGACCCGTGGCATAAAAAACATCATGCAGACCCGTAAACTTGTCCTGATAGCTAAAGGCGTACATAAAGCAGACATTATCGAGCAGGCTATTCTTGGACCGGTCACTATCGATATACCTGCTTCTGTAGTGCAACTACACCCTAACTGCGAAATTTTGCTCGATGCAGATGCCGGTTCTAAAATCGCCGCTTATGCTGAGCAGCGGGGTTATAACTGGTAAACGCATTTCTTACATAGCGATGGGTGGGGAACCCGTCGCTATAAAAACCGCATTGCTGCTATTTCAAATCCCTGTCGATCTCATCCAGCAGATATTCCTTTTTATCCGAGCTGTATTCCCAAAACATTACGCCGGCAAGCTTCTTTCGGTTTACATAATCGCATTTATTTTTGATGGACCACTCATCATCATAAGTGATAAACTGCCGGGTAACAGGATTAAATAAATATGGTGCTCCTGCATCCAGGTCGCGGTAGTATTTAAGGCCGGACGCCGGGTTATCAACCAGGCTGTCTTTAATGAATGTGTAACCGCCGGCACGCATTTTACCATCGGTTTTTATACCAAGACCATTCGCAGTAGTATCAATCACCCGCGAAGAATGCCCGTAAAACGCCACTCCAAGTACCAGTTTTTTAGCAGGCACGCCCGCCGTCATAAAATCGTTAACGGCTTTGTCGCCGCTGTCAAATGCCGGGTTGTATTTCTTCGAGCCGTACAGGTTAGTATGGTGCACTGATATATGCAAGCTATCCTGGAAATAGTCGTAGCTCATCAGGTTAATGTAGTTCAGATATCTGGCAACCTTGTCCATTTCGGTATTCAGGGTAAACCGCTTAAACCCACCGACCGCTGCGGTTAAAAACATTTTGTTGCCGGTTTCTTTTTCCAGCTTATTAAGCTCCTTGCGCAGAGCCTTAAACATCAAGGTATAATTTTGCTTATCTGCTGACCTGAAAACGTTGCCGTCACCTATGTCATTAGGGTATTCCCAGTCTATATCCACGCCGTCAAGATGATATTTTCTTACTATATCAACTGCGCTTGCAGCAAAAGCCGTACGCGACGTATCTGTCAAGACTGCGTCCGAAAAATTTTTGCTCCATGCCCATCCACCGATTGAAATCAACACCTTCAGCTTTGGGTTATCCTTCTTCAGCTTCACCAGGTTTTTAAAGTTTGTAGTATCAGTCTTGATATTGGTCAGGAAAGCCCGGTTATTTTTGACGTTGACGAATGCATAGTTAATATGGGTGAGTTTTTTTGCATGCACCATAGTCGTATCGATCAATCCGTGGAAGCCACCTACATAACCGATGATGACATGTTTGCCGGGTTGGGCGAGCGCAGGCAGGGCCGTAATTAAAAGCAGTAACAGGCCAGCGAGCGACTTGCCTTTTTTGGATAATCTCATTTTTTTTATATCTAAAGCCTTGTCATCCTTAGCGAAACCCTAAATCGAATTCGCACTCATTACAGGCTTGTATGGTATATTATCCGGGTTGACCGGCTGCCGAAATTCAACTTCCGGCAGCCGTATTCAAATAAACCGACAACTTATTTATACTTGCCGCTACCACTCCAATCTGCTCCTGCGCTTCTTTCCAATTGCGCTGCTCTATGGCCTCGCGGATACCCGGCAATGTCTTCACACCATAGCCGGTATAAAAGCCCGGCGCGTAAATAGTGTGGCGGTACCATGGCCGGCGCGGCAAACCATCGATAGAAAGTAATTGCTGTTCCGCCTGGTAAAGTTGTTTGTTTAGCTTATCATTGTCTCTGTTATCTTGTGATGCCAGCGTCCACTTGGTTGCCAGTTTATCCGCTGCTTTTTTAAAGGTGTCCATAGCAGCTTTCAGTGTAGTAAAATCCAGCCTTGGTACAGTGTCTTTTGCTACAGGAAGTTGCTCGCGTTTAGTTGGGTCGGCCGCCAGCGCAAAATCATTAGCTTTAATCAATTGATTTTCGATAGCAGTATTTTCATGCATTTTGTCCACCAGATCAGTAAGCTCGGTAACATATTTGTCGATGGTGGTTTGCAGGTTACGGAAATCAAACGGGAGCAAATCCGCGTCAGCCATTCGTAATACAGCATGTCCGGCGGTTTGTGCCAGGGCTACGCCGTATTTAAATGACGAGTCTTTAAACCGGCGGTAATCATCAAAAGAGTCATAAATAGAATGATACTCGCCGCCGCCATCTTCACCACCGTAGCCGATATCCAGTGTGGGTATACCCAGGTGCTGCAAAAACGATGAATAATCCGAACCCGAACCAAGTGATTCGAGCTTGCCGGTTTTTCTTTCCAGTATTTCCTTTTTGTCCTTTGCCGATGAAGCGTCAACCGCCTGCTTTGCTTTTCTGCGGTCGAACACGCTCACATTGGTCTGCGGATCTGTAACGTTCTGAGTAATTTCGTCCACGAAAGGCTCGAGTGCCTGCGAGCCGCCTGTACCTAAAAAGCCACGGCCGTTACCATCAGAATTAATATATACCACAGCCTTTTGCTGCAATTCCTTATCATGTTCTTCGGCAAATTCAGTTGAACCAAGCAAGCCCGGTTCCTCACCATCCCATGAGCAATAAATAATGGTACGCTTGGGTTTCCAGCCGGTTTTCAGCAGATCACCCAATGCTTTGGCTTCATCCAGCATGGCTGACTGCCCGCTTATAGGATCGCCGGCGCCGTTTACCCAGGCGTCGTGGTGATTGCCGCGCAATACCCATTCATCGGGGTATTTGCTTCCTTTTATTTTGGCAATAACGTCGTAAGCAGTCACCATGTCCCAGTTAAACTCCATTTTCAGGTGAGCGGTGGCTTTTCCAGCGCCAAGATGGTAGGTAATGGGCAGTCCGCCCTGCCAGTCGCGCGGGGCCACCTGGCCATCCATAGCAGCAAGCAAAGGCTGCGCATCGTGATAGCTGATAGGCAACACGGGGATTTTTAATATTGTTACGGCATCATTTCTGTCTAATCGTTTCGCTTCTTTGGTTGCGCCAACGCCGGGTGTAAGCGGGTCGCCGGGATAAATCACCATGTCCATTACAGAACCACGCTGAACGCCATATTCGTTCTTGTACGCCCCTTTCGGATATACATCTCCGGCGGTATAGCCATCATCTTTAGGGTCCGAATAAATGATGCACCCTACCGCACCGTGCTCATAAGCTACTTTTGGCTTTATCCCGCGCCATGAGCGGCCATATTTTGCGATTACTATTTTACCCTTTACGTCCACACCCAGTTTGGCCAATGTCTCATAATCATCTGGAAGGCCATAGTTTACAAACACAAGCGGAGCTGTTACATCGCCATCACCGCTCCATGCGTTATAGGTCGGCAATTGGTTGGCTTGGCCGGAAGTTGCATCTTCTGCAAGCGCAGGCTCTTTCAGCAGGGCAGTGTATTTTGTAGGACCGGTCAGCTCGAGCACTCTTGTTTTTGGTGTCGGGAATAATACGGTATAAGCTTCCAAATGCGCATCAAGTCCGTAGCTTTTATATTTTGCAAGTATCTTTTCAGCCACGGCTTTGCTGCCGGGTGAACCTACGTTGTGCGGGAACGCTGATAATTCTTTAATGGTTTCGCCAATGCGTGGCGCACTAAGCGAGGCATCGAAGGCTTGTTCGGTCTGTAGTTCTTTAGCGGAAGAAGCTGACGTAAAACCACCGATGATTTTTTGTTGCGCCGATGCGGCACTGGTTATCGCAATTAGGGCAAGCGTAAAAGTTTTCTTCATTTTTGCGGATGAAATGTAATTGCGTGAAATTAGGGATTAATGCGGGGATTTCAAATGCGGCGGATATACAATCGGATTTGATGGAAAAAAGCGTGGTAAAATGTACAGCAACCAGATTTGCTTTTTGGCCAATGAGAAAACCGGAAGGCTATAACACTTTCACGAAATCCATCATTGCCGCTCCCGGATTTTCCTCTTTCATAAAGTTCTCACCGATTAAAAATCCATTAAAACCTGCAAGTTTTAGTTCTTTTATAGTTTGAGGATTGCTTATGGCACTTTCAGATATCTTTAAAAAATCTGACGGAATATGCGGCGCCAGATCATAAGAAGTTTGTACTGATACGGTAAAGTCGGCGAGGTTACGGTTGTTTACACCGATTGCATCAAGATTGGGATTTATACTGCGCTCCAGTTCTTCAAGGTTGTGCACTTCCAGCAGTACGTTTAACCCAAGGCTTTTTGCCAGCGAAGCAAGGGTTTGTATTTCGGCAGGTGTAAGTATTGCCGCAATGAGCAGGATAATATCGGCGCCCAGTGACTTCGCTTCTATTACCTGGTATTCATCAATCATAAAATCCTTTCGAAGGATAGGGATATTGTTGGCAGCTCTCGCAGCTGTTAAGTCGGCCTTCCTCCCCATAAAAAAATCCCGATCGGTTAATACCGAGAGAGCGGAGGCTCCGGCGGCAGCATAACCGTTGGTGACTTCTTTTACGCTTATCTTATCATTGATAATGCCTTTTGACGGTGACTTTCGCTTAAATTCTGCAATAATTCCGGTCCGCGACGCATCGAGCAGGAAGCTTTTAAATGAGTAGCAACCCCGGTGGAATTGTTCAGATTCTTCCAGCTTGATGTATGAGGTCCGGTTTTTTGCCCGCGCTACTTCGCGCTTTTTATTTGCGACTATTTTATCTAAAATATTCATCAGCCCTTAACCCCTGCAGGGGAAATTAAGATTTATAAATTTGTTAATTATTTTATTCTAATGTTTTATGGTAGGGGCGTATTGCATAAAGCCTCACCGGTATTCGTTTATAAGCGCTGGCCGGTGGCTGGCGTTTTAAGGGCGTATATAATAGGCCCCAACTATTAGGATTCCCCTACCTTAACCAGTTCTTCATCATCTCTTTCCCAAATTCCGTCAGTACAGATTCAGGATGAAATTGAACGCCCCTTACATCGTATTGTTTATGACTAATTGCCATCAATGAGTTATCTGTTTCGTCAATTGCCGTCACTTTTAAAACATCCGGCAGTCCGTCCTCATCCACCACCCACGAATGGTACCGGCCCACTTTAAAGCTCTCCGGCAGATTCTTAAACAGCGGTTCGTCTTTATCAGTTACTTTAATCGGAGTGGCAATGCCGTGCATTGGCTGACTTAAGTTATGCAACTTGCCGCCGAAGACCTCTGCAATCGCCTGCTGGCCAAGGCAAACCCCAAATATGCTTTTGACCGGCGAGTATTTCTCAATTACCTCCATTAGCAAACCTGCTTCACGAGGGATGCCCGGACCCGGCGAAAGGATGATGCGGTCGTACTTCTCTACATCGGAAATGTTAAATTTATCATTCCTCCACACTTCGCATTCCAGGCCGATTTCGTTAACCAAATGCACCAGGTTATAGGTGAATGAATCGTAATTGTCGATGATTAATATGCGCCCCGGCCCCCTGAAGGAGGAGGCGTTGGTAGGCGATGCTTTATTTATATCGTGTGTCATTTTCTTCTTTTTATCAGTCTCCCTTTAGGGGGTATGCGGCCTACAGTTCTTCAGCCAGCTCAATCGCTTTCCGTAGTGCAGCTATTTTGTTATCAACTTCTTTCAGTTCGCTTTCGGCTATTGATCCGGCTACAATTCCTGCCCCGGCCTGGTAATGCAGAGTATTGTTTTTACTCAGGAACGATCGGATCATAATAGCATGGTTAAAGTCGCCGTTAAAGCCAAGAAACCCGATGGCCCCGCTGTAAAAGCTGCGTTTGGTTTTTTCATTTTCGTCGATGATTTCCATCGCGCGGTATTTTGGCGCGCCGCTTAACGTTCCCGCGGGATAAGTATCGGCTACCACCTTGAATGAAGATACTCCCGGCTGCAATTTGCCGCTTACGTGCGACACCAGGTGTATCAGGTGCGAATAGTACTGCACCTCTTTAAATGCCTTAACCGTTACATCGCTGCAATGCCGGCTCAGGTCGTTGCGGGCTAAATCTACCAGCATTACATGCTCTGCCGATTCTTTGGGGTCCGCCTCCAGGCGACGGGCGATTTCGGCGTCTTTTTCGTCATCACCACTTCGTTTAAAGGTTCCGGCTATGGGGTATATGCTGGCAATATTGTTTTTTACTGTAATCTGCGCCTCGGGTGACGATCCAAAAATCCGGAAATCCCCATAGTCAAAATAAAATAGGTAGGGAGATGGATTAATAGAACGCAGCGCCCTGTACACGTTAAATTCATCGCCCAAAAACTTTCTCGAAAAGCCGCGGGAAGGCACTATCTGAAAAACATCTCCCCTGTAAATATGCTGCTTCATCTTTTCAACCACAGCCATAAATTCCTCATTGGTGAGATTCGATTGTTCGGCATCTCTGCTTTGAAAACCGTATTCAGGAAAGTTTTTGTTACGGATCAGGTCAGCCATTTTTTCCAGGCCGTTGTTACTTGCTTCGCCTTCGGGCTCATTCTGAAAAATATAAAGCTCGTTTTTGAAGTGATCTATCGCAATAATGTAGCGGTAAATATGATATTGCATTACCGGTATCTTACGCGGGTTATCCGGCGTATCTTTCAGTACAATGGTTTCGAAATGCTCAACGGCTTCATGCGTAAAATATCCGAATATGCCGCTCGATATAATTTTACCGGGTAATACGGTTGCTTCGAAACTGGCAATAAAGTCGTTTATTTTTTCAATCAGGTCAAAACTGCCGGGCGCTAAATTAATTTCTGTGGCGTCCGGATAAGTAACCTTAAGCGCCCCGTCATTCAAAACAAAGCCACTTATAGGTTCGCAGCAAACATAACTCATGCTGTTTTCGCGGCTGTGATAGTCAGAGCTTTCGAGCAACAGAGAATTGGGAAATACATCACGCAGGCGCAGGTAAATGCTTACCGGCGTGGTAGTGTCAGCCAGTAGCTTTTTTTGCGTAGTTATAATCTTATATCTTTTCATTTTTCTTTAAAAACGTTTTCATCAACTTATCCGGCTCCTTCCCAGTTCAGAAGGTTCAAAACCGATGCAGCTGCAAGTCCCTTCCCTTAAAAGCATTGAGGCTGAGCAAACACACCGTTTAAAAAGCCTTTAAAACAAAAAACCCAGCGAATGAGGCTCGCCGGGTTTTTTATTTAGGTTTACAATTGATTAATCGTCAGATCAAAAACTTAGCCGGCCGCCAAAATTAATTGGTGCCACCAGCTGTTGTTATGATTTGCTCTGAACATTACGGTCACAAATTTATAAAGAAATTTGAATTGCCAAATTTTTTCTGCATTTTTTTATGACTGAGAACCCAAAACAGGTAAATGACCAGCCATAATGGTACCAACAATCACTATAAACGCAATGGTATAAAATATGGCAATAGTACGGTGTCTGCTTTCGGGCAGAGTGATCTTTTTTGATTTGCTATGACCGATTGTAATTAAAACGATAGCTATAACCATCCCAACCCAATGTTCAACAGAAAAATATCGGGTGACGCTATTACTCATGGTGCTGCTATTGAACTGTACCAGCGGACTCACAAAAAGCAAAACAACGCCTATGAGCAACTGCGTATGCGCAGAGATTAACGCAAACAAGTTAAGCTTTCGGTTAGTTTCGGTATACGGCTTACGGCCCAGCCAGCCAAGCAGCGATTGAATGATGGCTACCAGCACCAGCAGAAAAACAATGTATCTGAAGCCTGAATGCAGATGTTTAATAATAACGTAAGTATCCATGAGGTTGAAATTTGTTTCGAATATACGAGGTTTAGCTGTCGCCGAAGATTATTTTATTCCGTAATGATCATTCATTAGTTTTTCAAAGATTCCGCCCGGCAATATACTTTTTAACGTTGGTACAATAGTCTGGCCGATGGCGCCCACCAGGTAACGGTGCGCCGGGCTGGATGAACCAACTATCTGGCATAACTTTTTGCCTATCATTGCGGGATTGGCGCCGATGCTTTCATCTTTTTCCATGGCGGCTACCGCGGCATGGTATTCCTTTTCCAGCATTTCATTTTTTATCGGGAACGGCACTTTTTCGCGGTTTTGCGTAAAGTCCGACTTAAAATCACCCGGATTGATTAATGTAACCTTCACGCCGGTATTGCGCAGCTCCATGCGCAGGCTTTGCGAGTAACCCTCTATAGCATATTTTGAAGCGCTGTACATGCTCTGGTAAGGCAGCCCGAACAGACCAGCAAGCGAGCTGATGTTTACAATCAAGCCATTTTTAACAGCAATCATATGCGGCAATACTGTGCTGCTCACGCGCACCACGCCAAAAAAGTTTACCTCAAACTGCTTTTTCGCACTTTCAACCGGCATGGCGTAAGCGGGGCCGGTAACTCCGTTGCCTGCGTTGTTAACCAGAACGTCGATATGTCCTTCGGCTTTGATGATTTTATCGATAGCCGCACTTACCGAGGCGTCATCAGTAACATCAAGCTCAATAGCTTTGAAAGGAACTGATTTCATTCTCTTTAAATCGCGTGACGAACCATAAACGGTATGTCCTTTTTCATGCAATGCGGTGGCGCAGGCCAAACCTATACCAGACGACGCACCGGTAACTAAAATTACTTTGCCCATTGTTTGTTGTTGTATGTATATTAGGGGTTGATTACTAACTGCAAGGTGTAAAAATGCAAATTAATCGTCAGGCTAAAAAATTAGTTTCGGTAATATTTAGGATTGTTACGGTTAGCAACGCCGTATAAAAACTATATTCTTTCATACAGCAATTTAGTTGCTGTTTGCAAATCAATAATGCGTAAATTTATTTGTATTTTTATTTCGGCAGGTTGTACTGGAGATTCAGCGTAAATATGCAGGCCCGTCCTAATAACCCTGCTGATTTTTCCCGCCAGCACAATTAATGCCTGAACTGATTAAGCTATGACAAAGGACCAGTATCTTATAGAATCTGTGAAGTCTTCCGCCTTGCCAACGGTGCTTTTGCGCGCAGACAGACCGATGTTTTCTATAGTCGAAATAAATAGTGCTTATCTGAAGTTGAAAGGTATTAGCAGGGAAAAATTAATCGGCAAGGGTTTTTTTGATACTTTTTACAATAATAAGTATCATGACGTGCCCGGGTGGATGGAATCGTTTGAAAAAGTAATAACTGAACGGAAGCCCGATAAAATACCGGCAAAAAGCTACAACATAGCCGTGCCCGGCAGCCCCGCAAAAGAAAGCAATTTATGGGAGATTAATAACACACCTATAACGGATGATAACGGCGACATCTTATTCATCATACATTCCATAGCAGATCATAGCCCCCGGCCCCTGACCCGCGAAAACACAGAGCGGACTGTAACAGCGTCTGCAAATCAATTTTATTCGTTGCTGCAAACCATAGAGGGGGTGGTTTGGGAAGCGGAAGCTGATACGCTTAAGTTTACATTTGTTAGTGAGTACGCCTGCGATCTGTTAGGCTTTCCTGCCTCAGACTGGCTGCAGCGTCAAGGTTTTTGGCAAAGCCGCCTGCATCCCGGTGATAAAGAAGAAGTGCTAAACCTGGTAGATTCGAAATCTAAATCGGTAAAAAGTTTTTCGCTGGAGTACAGAATGATAAAGGCGGACGGAAGCACCGCCTGGATAAAGCAGATTGTTTCGGTAGTGAGGGAGAAAGGCCGGAAACTGCTCAGGGGGATAATGTTAGACATTACCACCACCAAGCGCCTGAGCAACCTTGAAAACCTGGAGCGAAACGTATTGGAGCTGAATTCAAAAAGCCATGTGGCCATACATGATATCCTGTCTTATTACCTTAAGGGGGTTGAGGCAATGTTCCCTGCTATGCTTTGTTCTATTTTGCAGGCAAAAAATGGCCGCTTATACAATTGGGCTTCGCCGTCGCTGTCCGAGCCTTATATACGGGCGATAGACAACCTTCCGATTGGTGAAAACATTGGCTCGTGCGGCACCGCTGCCTTCCTTAAAAAGAAAGTTATAGTAACTGACATTGAGTCTGATGTGCGATGGGCTGCTTACAAAGACATAGCGCTAAAGCATAACCTTCGCGCTTGCTGGTCATATCCGGTTATTAATTCGGATGGAGTTGTAATGAGTACGTTGGGTATGTATTATAACACCCCTAAGACGCCTAACGAAGAAGAATTAAGAATTATTGAACGCGTTACCTCGCTGCTGAAAATCATTTTAGAAAACAGGCAGAAAGCTGAAATAATAGCCGACGCAACTTTTATGATGACACAAAGCCAGGAGCTGGCGCAGTTTGGCAACTGGCACTGGGATGTGCAAAACAACGTGGTGCGCTGGTCCGACAGCCTGTACAGCATATACGGCTTAAACAAAAAAGACTTTAAAGCCACTTTTGAGGGTTACCAGGAACTGCTGCATCCCGAAGACAGGCAACGCGTGTACGAAACTGTAGAAAACGTGTTGAAGACGCAAACAGATGTAGAGTTTGAAGAAAGGATAATCAGGCCTACTGGCGAGATCAGGTACCTGAAGTCATGGGGGAAACTAAAATGCGACTCAAACGGGATGCCTATAGAGATGATAGGCGCCTGCCTGGATATTACGGAAAGTAAAAAGACCCGCGAAGAGCTGGAAGCAAGTGAGCAGCGCCTGCGAAGCCTGGCCGACTCCCAAACGAATTATGTGATCCGCATTAACCTGGATGGCAAATACACTTATCTGAATAAAAAATACATTGAAGATTTCGACTGGATATTAAAAGACAGAGAGCTTACCGATACGGATGCATCACTCACCGTGAAACCGTACCATCACCAATTGGTTGCGGCTATCACCAAAAAGTGTATCAAAAATCCGAACAAAGTTTACCAGGTTGAAATAGACAAGATACGACCGGATGGGGGCACGAGGCCCACATTATGGCACTTTATTGGTCTCCCCGATTCCAGGGGTAAGACCGTCGAAATACAATGCATCGGCCTGGATATTACCGACCTTAAAAATGCGGAGACGGCTTTAAAGATAAGCAATGAGCGTTACGAGTATGTTAACAAAGCAACCCGGGATGCAATTTTTGACTGGGATATAAAATCCGGTAACGTGAAATGGGGTGATGGCTTCTTCAGACTATTTGGTTTTGACAGCGGGCACGAGCACACGATTGAAAGTTGGCTGTCAAATGTTCATTCAGCTGATAGGTATAAGATCAGCAAAAGCTTTAACGATGCAATTGCCGACAGCAGCCGGGGTAACTGGAAAGGCAACTGCCGTTTTAAAAAGGCTAACGGCAGTTATGCCTATATTGAAGGGAACGGCCATATTATAAGGAACGATGCAGACGTGCCGATACGGATGATCGGCGCTATACGGGATATAACGGAAAGGCTTAATTACATTTTGGCTATTGAGAAACAAAACAAAAAACTGCTGGAGATTGCGTGGACACAGTCGCATGTGGTGCGGGCGCCACTATCGCGTATCATGGGTCTCACTGAACTGATTAAAGACCCGGCCGATAACGGAAAGGAAAAACAAGAATTATTAGAATTGCTGCAAACATCCGCCAATGAACTGGATGAAATTATCAGGAGCATATCCGAAAAGACTGAACAAATTGATTTGAAGGCCGGAACGGCCCTCAAATAATCGTTACGCTGCCGGTACTCCTGTTTGCTGGTGTTCCAGGGCATACTTAATAATCAATTCGGCTGCCTTTGCCGATGCGCCAGGCTCGCCCATCCGTTTATCCAGCTTATCGTAATTATCAAGCATTTTCTGACGATACGCATTATTGTTTAAAATGGCGTCAAGTTCGGCGGCTATAACAGGGGTTGAACAATCCGCTTGTATCAGTTCCTTAACTACCGGGGAATCCATAATTAAGTTTACGAGAGAAATAAATTTTATTTTCACCACCATACGGGCTATACCAATAGAAACTGGATGGCCTTTATAAACTACTACTTGCGGAACATTTAGCAAAGCTGTTTCGAGTGTTGCTGTGCCCGAAGCTACAACCGCGGCCTCTGCATGCGTCAGCAAATCATAAGTGGCGTTACATACCACCGGGATGTCTTTGCCGCCGGGCAATTGCCTATAATAACCAGCATCAAAGGAAGGAGCGCCTGCAATTACAAATTGATGCCGCGGGAATTTTTCAACCAACCCGGCCATTTCGGGCAGCAACCGGCTGATTTCCTGCTTTCGGCTGCCCGGTAGCAAGGCTATTATCCGTTTACCTTCCAGCCCGTTTTTTGAAAGGAAATTTTTATCAGGTTTAAAAGCCGAAATGGCATCCAGCAGCGGGTTACCAATATAGTCCACATTCATGTCCCAGCTTTTATAAAAATCCACCTCAAACGGCAGTATGCAAAACATATGGTCGACAATGCGCTTAATCTTCAGCACACGCTTCTGGTTCCAGGCCCAAACCTTAGGAGAGATATAATAGCAAACCAGCACCCCATTTTTTTTAGCGAATTCGGCGATTTTTAGATTGAATCCCGGAAAGTCAATCAATATCAGCACCTCCGGCTGCCAGGCAGCAATATCGTTTTTACAGGCTTTTAGATTGGCGAGGATGGTGCGCAGATTGGCCACCACTTCCATAAAACCCATAAAAGCCATATCGGCATAATGTTTTACCAGCTCGCCGCCTTCGGCTTTCATAAGGTCGCCGCCATAATAACGAAAAGTGGCATCAGGATCGCGCTCTTTTAATGCTTTCATCAGACTTGCTCCGTGCAAATCGCCCGATGCTTCGCCGGCTACCAGGTAATATTTCATCGCAGGTGTCCTTTGATTATAAATACTGCAATCAAGACAATAAATGTGGTTGCCATCATAGCCTTGCCGCTTTTATCATAGCCGTATCTGAAAATAAACCGCATCGCCAGTAGATTAAGCGCAACAGCCAACAGGTAAGGCAGCGCCGGGCGATTCATCACTTCGGCGGTGTATCTAAAATAATAAGCAGCGCCGCATGCAATTGCCGGGAATATTAATGCTGCCAGAGCGCCGGTGAGATAGCTGTTTTTGTTGAGCATAAATTAAACATTAAATTGCCATCCATTCAATACAGGAATTGCGTGGTGCGCCGTCATATCAAACTGAACAGGCACTACCGAAACATAATGGTGTTGCAGCGCCCATACGTCAGTGTCCTCACCATGGTCATTATTCTGAAAGACGCCGGTGAGCCAGTAGTAAGGGCGTTTGTATGGGTCTGTGCGCTCATCAAACTCTTCGGCCCACTTGGCACTGGCCTGGCGGCAAATTTTTATTCCTTTTATGCCACCGCCCGGCGGAAAGTTTACGTTAAGCAAAGAGGCGGTCGGCAGGCCATTCTGTAAAACCTGTAGTGCGATTTCCTTCACAAACTTAAGGCAGTGCGAAAAATCGGCGTGAAGTGAGTAGTCATCCAGGGAAAAACCAATCGACGGAATACTTTCTATCGCGCCCTCAACCGCCGCCGACATGGTGCCGGAGTACAAGATGTTGATGGAATTATTCAAGCCATGATTGATACCTGAAACGCAAAGGTCGGGCTTTTGACCTTTAAATATTTTAGTTACGGCAAGTTTAACACAGTCTACGGGTGTACCGGAGCATTTATACATTTCTATACCTTCGTAGATTTCCACGCTATCCAGCCGCAATGGTTTGCCTATTGTAATGGCATGCCCCATGCCAGACTGAGGGCTATCAGGCGCAACAACAACTACCCTGCCTATTTCGGCCATAGTATCCATCAAAGCTTTAATACCCGGGGCAGTTATACCGTCATCGTTTACAACAAGAATGGTGGGCTCGGATTTTTTCATGTCGGGCAAAATTACGGATAAATAACGGATGGGGTACAATACCATTTATATGATCGGAGATCGGCGCCTTGTGCTGACAGAAACACCTGTTCAAAGCGACAGGTTTAACTTCTTGAGTGATCCTTGATGTGCCATGCGCTAACTGTGTCATTCCCCGTTATCCTCCGTCTCCTTTATCTCATCATCCTTTTTTGCCTTGCCCAACTTTATCTTAGGGTTATCCTCGGTGCCGGTGATTGTCATCGGAATACCGAAAATACCAAAAGGTGGCAAACCCAATCTGAATTGGAGGTTTAGCCTGTTATCAAAACTAACCTGCCCGCCGAATTTCAGCCGGAACCCTGCCATGCGCATCTTGGTTTCTTTTATAGTGATGATATTGTTGGCAACAGCAGTTTCGATGTTTACTTTTTTTGCATCGCCGGTATCTATTTTATGGTCGGTTTGCTTGCTTACCGAACTGAACAGTTTAAATCCACGAAATGCCACTTTCTCAGCAGATAATACGCCTCCGCCTTTCAGCGACGGGTAAACCGGCTGCATATTGGCATTTAGCCGGCCCGCAAGCTTATAATCCAGCGATACCAGGCCTTGTGCGTTTTTGGCGGCACTGGCCATGTCCCGAAACAGCTTAATCTCATTATAAGCCCGTTTGATATCGAAGTTTTTGGCGTTAATATGATAATCAAAAGCTGCATTTTTTTCACTTTGCGCCCTATACGTCGCATCCATGATTACCGGCGTGCCGATGATATTAAACCCGGTTTGCTTTAAAATGATCTTCCCATTGCAGATGGCCATTTGTCCTTTGGCATCAGTTAATTTAAGGCCATTGTATCTCACTTTTTTTACATCGGCCGTAAAATTTAGATCAAGTGTTTTTGGTACCATAATTACGCCCGAAGTTGCCGACCCTGCGTGTCCGCTTTGCGTTGGCGAGGTGCTGGCGAAGGCCATAAAGTCATCCGCAATAATTTCGGGACTTCCAAAATTCATCGTACCCTTTAGTACGGCGCCGGGTTTAGTTGCATACTCAATTACATTTGATAACGCTCCGTTCAAAGTGATGACCGAATTGCCATAATTGGCATTGAAGTCATCGAACATCATCTTATCATCTTTAAAGCTGAATATACCCTTGTTAATTAAGAATGGCTTGGGGAATAACGACGAGGTAAGCGACAAACTGCGCACATCCATCGAGCCGGAGTTGTGCAGCTTCGCAAAGTTACCAGCCGCGGCATCACTTTGTTTTCCGTTTAATGAAAGCCTGGTTTTTATTAGTCCCCGTACGTTATAATCTTTCACAGCGAATACCTGGTATATTTTGCCCACATCCAATGTTCCGGATGAGGCTATTTTGTAATCGATATTATCAAAGTTTTTTAAATCGGCACGGAGATAAAAAGGCTTACCCTCGAAGCTGAATGACACCGGTTTAATAAGCATTTTCACCCCCGCCAGCGTGCCCGTAGTGTTAATGATATTGGTGCTTACTTGTATGTTTTCGATTGGATGCGGATAGTATTTCGTCTTTATCTGCCCGTTTTGCAGCACCATATTGATTTTGGTAACGGGGAATACCTTTTTTGCAGGCAGATATTTTCCGTTGGTTTGCAGATCAGCTGTAAAGTTGCCTGCCAGCGAAACACCAAGGCTATCAAGCGGATAAACCTTTCTGATATCAGCCAGGTTAAATTTTGATTGCAGGGTCAGGTCCATTGGGAAACCGGGGGCGGCCGTCAGTTTAAAATGGCCTTTGATAAAATCATCCAGCACATTGGCGTTTAAGTTTTCTATGGTAAAACTGGTATGCTCGTAATGATTATCGGGGCAGCCTGCACTCATTTTAAAGCTGATATTTTTTATTGCTTCAGGCACATTTGCGTATTTGATATAGCCATTGGTGAATGACGATGCTATATTAAATTTCGGTATGCTGGTTATAACAGTATCCGTTTTGTGTTTGCGGCGGTCCTTTTTTATGGCGGTGGCATACTTGCCCTGGGCCAGCAGGTGCACAGCGTATTGTCCTTTCAAATCTACCCGTTTGATGCCGAATGCACGGTTCCATTTCTCCAGATCCATTTCACTGTTCAGTTTGGCATAGATCAATGGATTAGTAGCGCCCTTTAACTTTAGCACGGCATTTAAATAGTCTTTTCCCATATTCAGGTGTAGCGAGTCGAGGTTCACTTTCAGACTGTCTGGGTCGAGGCCGGGCAGCGCGGTCTCAAAATCCATGTACAGGTTACTCACCGGAGATGGGGCCTTCCGGTTATTGATGTAGCCGTTGCGGATTTTAATTTTCAGACTAAGGTCGGGCAGGGTACTGTCGGCAGCGTTGTATAATCCGGCCAGCTTAAAGTTGATGTTCCCGGTGCCTTTTACATCTGTATTCTCCAGCCATTTTAAATATTGAGGCGGAAGGGCCGTTACCATATCGCGCAGGTCGCTCTCATTCGAATTAATACGGAAATCCAAACTATACCCGTTCTTCAAAAACGCGAACTTTCCAATAAAATTAACAGGCAGCTTGTTAAGCAACAGGTCGTTTTTCTGGAAGAAGAAAGCCAGCGATTTGGTGTTGATCTTGGTTATCAGATCAGCGTTCAGCTTTTTGTTGAGCACATATGGCACATTGTAATAATAAAAATCAACTGACTGTATTTCGGTATGCGTATACAAGTCGAAAATATCTTTGGTCAAATCGCCCTTGCCGGAATATTTAACGCCCCGGGCTACAAATTTCATAGGCAGCGAGCGGTCGTTATAAACCACACGGCTGTTATTAATCAAAATCTGGTTAATGCCTAATGATGCGCCGGACGTGTCTGCCGGGTTAGCATCTTTCTCCCCCTTGTAAACGTTATAATTAACGCGCCCTGCACTGTCCGACTGGATATTGATGAAGGCATTATCAAGGAATATTTTGTTGATGGTGAGCTTTGATCGAAAAAGTGTGCTTAAGTCGATCCCGAACGAAACTTCTTTCGCAGCCACCAGCGTGTCTTTCTGAAAAGGCGCGCTACCGTTAAGATCGACATCGTAGAGCGTAAGCGTAAGATTGGGAAAGTGTTTAAAAAAAGAGAGACTTGTTTTAGAGAACTCCAGCTTACCGTTTATACTGCCGTTAACGAACTGTTTAATTTTATTACTTACCGTTTGCGGGAACAGCCAGGGCAGTGCAAAAAGCAGCACAACAGTACTTATAACGGTGATACCGGTTATTTTAAGGGATCTGACTATAATTTTCTTCGCGGATGGGCTCATAACTTTAATCAATTGTGACCAGCAAATACTTAAATGTTCAGGTTGGTTGGCTTCCCGTCCCGGCAGCATTCTCGTCCACCAGTCCTCTCAGAACAGAGGATTTAGGTTGTCAGAAAGCACATGTTAACCAACCCGTATTATACTGCTAAAATAGCCAAACAATTACAACCTGCTCCGTTATTAATGATATTTAACATTGGGTTAAAGCAAGGATGAGACATTTAACAAATTTAATTGCAGAGATATATGATAATCATAGGTGCCATTTCCCACCTGTAATAAAAAAGTCCCCCCGGAAACACGGGAGGACTTCGACTTATATATGATGGAGTTAAAAATTAAAGAGCGGCGATTTCTGTAAGTTCTTCCTTCGCAGTATTTTCAGTTTTTACCAGGTGCTGTACTTTCAGATCTGCTGTCTTCAAGGCAGCAGCATTGTCAAACTTAACAAATCCGTTGGTTACGTTACCGGCAAGCTCGGCTTTAGCGTTGTTGTTCAATGTTACGGCTGTACCGAAGGTATCAAGACTAAGGTTAGCGGTAGCGTTGTTATAAAGCTCGACATCAAGGTCGATTGCTGATAATTTACCGAATGATTTTACGGTAGCATTATCATAAACGCTCAGTTTTTGCAGCTGGTTAGCGGTAACCCAAACGGTTAGTTTTTGATTGCCGTATGATGCAATGCGTAATGTGCCTTTTGAATCCTGCACCATAGCATTGTCTGAATAGTATTCGTTGTAAACCTTTACCTGGTCGGCGTTGCCATTTGATACATAAACCTCGACATTACCATGAACTTCAATGGCATTGATATTATTTACTTCGGTTAGCACTGTAGCGGCTTTGCCTGTGTTTCCATCGACTGCAAAAGTTGTATTGCTGATAGCTGCTACTGTAGCTATTGAAAGGGCGGCGGTTAATATTAATGTTTTCATGACGTTATATTTAGCGGTTAAATTTTTGTTGTTCTTTGTTTTCAATGACCAAAGGAACACCCATTTTTTTACCCGGGAAAATATATTAGACCACAGGGCAACCATTGTAGACATATAGCCATTTTTGAACGCCAAACGGTTTTTTCCCTGTCTGTGACCCTTTTTAGTCGATTGATACATTAAAACGAAGTGTTTATCGGTGATTTTAGGCAGGTTGTCGGGAATATCGGGCTATGTCATTGATTTTGAATGGATTTCTACGGTTAAGCTTTGCCACCAAATATGCAGGTATTCCCAAATTCAGCACCCGAGACCTTGGCATCACCCCGCAAGCTGTACAACGAATAATCATAATACACATTATAAGAATGGTTGGGGTGGTAGTGAGCGGCGTATTAACAAAAGTCACAGTTTTTATCTGTGAAATAATTACCTTAAACTTTCGGAGTCAGACGCAACCCAAAAATGCTAAAACATCGCTTAAAAATTAGAAATACAGCTATATATTTACAAAATGGACTCACCAATAACTCTGCCTGTACTTGACGCCGTTGAAGTACGCGTGCTTGGCTCACTAATGGAAAAAAGCAAAACGACGCCTGATTATTATCCAATGACCATTAATGCCATTACCCTTGCCTGCAACCAGAAAACATCGCGCAGGCCGGTGGTTAATTACGACGAAGACACCGTTGCCCAGGCGTTGAATACCCTTAAAAGACGGGGACTGGTTTCCACAGCCACCGGCGGATCCAACCGTGTTGTAAAATATAAGCACAATTTTGCCATCGTTTATCCTGTGCTTCCGGCTGAAGTAGCTATTATCTGCCTGTTTATGCTGCGCGGACCACAAACGCCGGGGGAAATAAACACTAACTCCGGCCGTATGTATGAATTCGAATCCATCGAGGAGGTGCAGGAAAAACTGGAGCGACTGAGCAGCCCGGAGTTGCCTTTTTTGATGGAGCTACCTAAGCGCCCCGGCCAGAAAGAAGCGCGTTACGCACACCTGTTTAGTGGCGTTCCCGAGTTTACCGATGACGATTTTAATGACGACGCGTCTATTGGCCGCGCAGGCCTTGAGGCACGGGTTACAAAGCTGGAAACAGACCTTGCTGAATTACGGGAAGCTTTTGATAAACTGATGAAAGAACTGAGCTGATGCAAAGGTACCCTGAGAGTAGATAGAAATTATAACGATGATTTTTTATTTATAGGTTAAAACTTTAACAAGTGTCGTTTGTTTGAACATTTATACACACAACAAACTATAAAACCTATGAAGAAGTTAAGTTTTGCGATGATAATCGCATTAGCAGCCTTTACATTTCAGAGCTGCGGCGGACATAAGGACGCTAAAGACAATGCAGACAGTATGAATATGGCCAAGGATACTACCAGCATGGATTCCACCAAGAAGGACACCATGTCTAAAACTCCAATGGCTGTTAACACAGATGATTCAAAATTTGCCACCGATGCGGCAAATGCCGGTTTGGCTGAAGTTGCCCTGGGCAAACTGGCTCAAACAAAAGCTACAAATGCCCAGGTGAAAAACTTTGCCGATATGATGGTTAAAGACCATAGTAAGGCGAATGACGAATTGATGGCTATTGCAAAGCAAAAAAACATCACTTTGCCTACCGCGCCGGACGCTGAGCATCAGAAAAAAATGGATGACCTGTCGAAACTTTCTGGCAAGGACTTTGATAAAGCCTACGTTGATGCGATGGTTGACGGGCATAAAAAAGTTCTTGACATGATGAAGATGGGCGCCGATAAATGTACCGACAGCGACTTAAAAGCATTTGCCGCTAAAACAGCCCCGGTAGTACAAATGCACCTTGATGCCGTTACCAAGATTCAAAAAAGCATGAAATAATTACATGCTATGCGTGCCTTTAAAGGGAACAAGTCGGCGCTTGTTCCCTTTTTTTTCGAAAAACAAGTACATTACGTCTATTTTTGTGTCGCCGGCCTTATTTACGCCGGTTAATATGCACTATGCACGAAGAACTAACCTGGAAAAAACTTTCATCGCATTACTTACATAAAGGCCCCTGGGCCACGCTGCGCAGCGATCGCTGCGAAATGCCCGACGGCCGCGTTGTAGAAGACTACTACGTTTTAGAATATCCTAACTGGGTGAATGCAGTTGCCCTGACAGATGATGGCAAAATAATTATGGTATACCAATACCGCCACGCAGCAGGTATTGTGTCTCTCGAGTTGCCCGGCGGTGTAGTTGAAGCCGGCGAATCAAACGAAGAGGCCTTAAAGCGGGAATTGCTTGAAGAAACAGGGTATTTGTTTGACGACTTTGAATTGTTGTCAACTGTATACGCTAACCCGTCAACCGCAAATAACTCTACTTCCTGCTTCCTTGCGCGCAATGGCAAACATGTGCAGGAGCAAAATTTTGATGACCATGAAGAGTTAATTGTCGAGACCTTTACAATTGATGAGGTAAAACAATTGCTGGCCGATAATAAAATAGCCCAGGCTTTACACTGCACCGGGCTGTTTTACGCGTTAGAGAAGCTAAAGGCTTAATACCAATGTAAAAGATAAAGTGTTAGGCTTAAAAATTTCAGCTTTCAGCTTTAGCTTTCTTTGATCTATTTCTTTACTACAGTCAGTTTACGAATGGCATTGTTGTTCTGATCGGCTACATAAATATTGCCGCTTGCATCAACCGCAATGCCCTGCGGATTGTAGAATGTCGCTGTTGCACCGTCGCCATTTGTAAAACCGGTTACACCTGCAGTGCCCGCCAACACATATAACACATTAGTGGTTGTACAGATAATAATGCGGCCTGTTTCATCGGCTACGTAAATATTTCCATCTTTATCAAGCGCCAATGCTACAGGGAAATTTAAAAGCTGAGTTTGCGATGGTCCGCCTGCAACAGTTGTTACCACACCATCCGCGGTTACTTTACGGATGGCTGAATTACCCTGGTCTGCCACGTAGATGTTTCCGGAAGCATCTACAGCCACGCCGTTTGGATTTTTAAACCCGGCGGCAGTTCCTGTTCCATTAACAAAACCGCCGCTTTTAAAGCCTGCAAGAGTAGTTACTACACCTGCGGGCGTAATTTTACGGATGGCATTATTGCCATAGTCTGCCACATAAACATTGCCCGCAGCATCAACAGCCACGCCGCTTGGGTTGTTGAACGTTGCGGCAGTTCCGGTGGCATTGGTAAAACCGGCCACTCCGCTGCCTGCAAACGTACTGACCACACCCGCGGGAGTAATTTTGCGGATAACGTTGTTACCCAGATCGGCTACGTAGATATTACCCGAGCCGTCCACAGCCAAACCATGCGGGCCATAAAATTCTGCCTCGGCAGCGTTCCCGTCCTGATAGCCGAGTGTTCCGTTTCCAGCGAAGTTGGCAGTTATTCCTCCTGCGGTTAAGACACGCAGGCTGTTGTTGAATGAATCAGACACGTATACTTTACCGGAAGCATCAACAGCTACGCCCTGTGGATTGTTGAATGTAGCAATTATACCATCGCCGTTATTGCTGCCAGCTGTGCCGGTTCCTGCAAACGTGCTAACAGTAGTAGTGAAGCCGGAAGCCCCTGTGCTGGTAGTAAAAGTAATAACACTTCCATAGGCTGTTCCGCTGCTGTTAGTGGCAAAGGCGCGGGCATAATAAACGGTGCCTGCGGTAAGACCGGTTAAATCGGCCGTGAAATCGATTGGGTAGGTTGGATTGGTTACGTTGCCGGTGACTTTTGCATCTGTAATAACCGGCGTTTTGTTAGTAGCGCTGTAGCAAATACCTGCTTCTGTAATGGTACTTGAACCCTGTTCACTTACTGTGCCCGCAGCCTGTGCGGTTGTTGAAGTAAGGTTGATAACCAAGCCTGCTGTCGTTACCGTTGGAAGTGTGGATGTTGGCGTTGTAGTGGTTGTATCCTTCTTTTTACAACTACTGATTAAAATCACCAATGATAAAAACAGGACCGAAAACAAAGATTTTTGAAACCGGGAGGCTGTCATGCGAAAGATATCGGGGGGCGTAAAAGTTCTATTCATGTATGTTTATTAATAGGCATTATTTAATTAACCACAATATTATGATTACTATTATGAATGTTAAAAATTTTAACAAATATTAACAGCAAAAATACAAGGGTTTTATAACCCATACGTACCGGAAAAGGGATTTATTACAATAGCATCTCACTCTCACCAACATTTACAGGTAATAATAACCGTCAGGACCGCATCCAGCCCCCGATGGATAAGATTAGCATGCGAAAGGGTTGGCCTATTTAAGACCATTGCACACCGGGATTATAAGGAGTGAATGGTTGGCGTTTACAGGTCGCCAACATCCATGGTTATTCGTCTGCCGGCTGAATTGGCAGCCTGCTGAACCTGGCGGTTAGGCCGATTGAATTGACTGCTAACAAATAGTCAGCATATTAAATGCCCGGGAAGTGCTCGGTACTTGAAATTGTCGCAACAATCGTGAAAAAACGCATGGTCCGGATATGCGAAGTTTTGCTCACCTGCATCAGAAATTTTTGTTTACGAAACCGTAATTTCCCCCCTTATATCAGTCTCCAGGTACTCTTTAACTTGTTGCGGGTCTTTAAATTGGCCCAGCAGATACATCATTTTAGTAACTGCCGATTCATAGGTCATATCGTAACCGTTAGCCACGCCTATATCTTTTAATTGCTTGCTGGTTTCATAACGGCCGAGCTCAACGGTGCCAACTTTGCATTGCGAAATATCCAATATTACCTTACCGCTGTCGATAGCCGTTTTAAGCAGGTCGACAAACCATTGGTCGGTGGTTGTATTACCTGCGCCAAATGTTTCCATTACAATGCCACGAACGTCGGCAGTAAGTATAGTCTCCACCACCTTTGGGCTAATGCCCGGATATAGTTTCAGCACCGCTACATCGCTTACCAGGTTTTTGTGCACTTTCAGCATTTCCCCTTCTTTAGGGTGACGGATATCATTCACGCTAAAACGCAGATGTACACCGGACTCAGCCAGAATAGGATAATTAGGCGAACGGAACGCTTCAAATTTGGATGAATTGTATTTAAACGATCGGTTTCCCCTGAATAGCTTGTAGTCAAAATAGATACAAACTTCGGGTACGCGGGCGCGGTCGTGCTTTTTAGCTTTAGCGATTTCGATAGAGGTCATCAGGTTTTCCTTAGCATCGGTACGGATAGCACTGATGGGGAGCTGCGAGCCTGTAAAAATCACCGGCTTGCCCAGGCCTTCAAGCATAAAACTCAGCGCCGAAGCGGTAAAAGCCATGGTGTCCGACCCATGCAGGATAACAAAACCGTCAACCTCATCATAATTCGATTCTATAAGGGTGGCTAACTCACTCCAGATGGCCGGATTCATGTTAGATGAATCAATGATCTGTTCAAATGAATGCACCTTTATTTTGCAGTTCAGTTTTTCCAGCTCGGGCACATTCTCCATTATCTGCTCAAAATTGATCGGCTTGAGCGCCTTCGTCTGCGGGTCGCTCATCATACCAATTGTCCCCCCGGTATAAATGATCAATATCTCACTCATTATTGTTAGGTTCTTAAAAATACTGCTGTCGAAAAATTAATTCATATACCAAACACCTTTTTTGAATTTTCTGTAGTGACAGCGGCCACAGTTTCAAGGTCGGTTTGATGCAGTTCCGCCACCTTTTGGGCGATGTAAGTTAAATATGAGCTTTCATTAGGTTTGCCACGGTACGGAACGGGCGTAAGGTACGGAGAATCCGTCTCTAAAACTATATGGTTTAAGTCAACTTGAGATACGACCTTGTCCAATCCCGAATTTTTGTATGTAACCACCCCTCCAATACCCAAATAAAAATTAAGGCTGATGACTTTCTGCGCCTGCTCCGTATTCCCTGTAAAGCAATGAAATATCCCGAACAGATCTTCGCCCTGCACTTCCTGTAACACGGCGAACACCTCGTCAAAGGCATCGCGGCAATGAATTACAATCGGCAATTTCAGCGATTTCGCCCAGGCTATCTGTTGTTTAAAGGCCTGTATCTGTATCGGCAAGGTCGTTTTATCCCAATACAAATCTATCCCGATTTCGCCGATGGCATATATTTTATGTTTGCCGTAAGTGGCTTTTATCTGCTCCAGTTCATATTCCCATCCCTCTTTAACATCGCAGGGGTGCAGGCCCAGCATCGGAAAACACATATCCGGATAAGTCTCATGTAGCCCATAAACCATAGCAACCGATTCAGCATCCACATTCGGCAGAAACAGGCGGTTGATATTATTCTGCCTGCACCGCTCAATCATCGCAGCCTGTTTGGCTTTGTCTTTCTCGTAATACAGGTGGGTATGGGTATCCGTAAGCAACATGGTGCAAAAATAGAAAAGCCTCCCGGGTTATCAGGAGGCTTTCATCTAATTTTTCTTTGTAGTGACTTTCTTATGCACTGCCGGTTTTTTTGCCCCCGGTTTCGCTGCAGGTTTTGGCGCTGCCTTGGCCGGTGCTTTGGGGTGTATAATTTTTACCACCTCTAAATCAAAAATCAGTGTGCTGAATGGTGCTATACCCTGGTTGCCTTGCGGTCCATAAGCCAGTGCGGAAGGAACTACAAACATAGCCTTTGACCCCTCACCTAACAATTGCAGGCCTTCGTTCCAGCCGCTTATCACAGCGCCATCCTGACCGGGCTGGGCGCCAATAACAACCTTTATTGGTTCATATTTGCGTCCCTGCTGCTGCTCTGCTATGCCTGTAGCTTTCGCAACAGATTCAATGCTGGTATCAAAAACCTTATCGTCAGTACCGCGCCCGGTATAATTAACCAGCACGGTATCGGCAAGTACGGGCTTTGGTTTAGCTGATAGTTGCGTAATCACATATTTAAGTCCGCTTGCTGTGGTTTGCAAACCGGTAATTTTATGGTCGGCAATATATTTATCAGCGCTTGCTGTTTCCGCTGCTTTCAAATCATTCATGAAGGCTTCCATGGTTTGGTCCTTCAGAATTTTGATAGTGAAGTTCAGGTTGCTTCCTTTTGGAAAAAATGGCGGACGGGCTTCTTCGTGTCCTTTAAACAGGGAGTCGGTAGGTATTTTTACCAGCAAGCTGTCGTTAACGGTTAACAGCGGGAAAATCTCCATCAGATCAGCCAGGTTTTGTGAGGGCTGTATCCTCGCTTTGCCGGGCGCTCCGCTTACATAAGTACTGTAAAGTATCGAATCCTTATCCGTTTTCTGTATATACTGAAAGGTGATGATATCGCCATCCTTTATTTTTTCACCGGTATTATGCGTGTATACCTGGTAAAGCGCACCTTTCGGCGTGCGCTGAAGGCCGTCTTGCGCATACGCACCCAGTCCGAACGCAAGAGTTAAAGCAACTGAAATATATTTTCTCATATCAAAAAAAGCCCCCGTTACGGGGGCGTTATAATTTAAATTTATTTTTTTGGCGCCGGTGCGGCATTAGGCGTTAACGCCGGTGGGGCAGCCGGTTTTGGCGGGTTCGGTTTGATAATATCAACCAGTTCAACGTCAAACACCAATGGAGTAAACGGACCAATCTCTCTGCTGCCTTGCTCACCATAAGCGAGTGATGATGGCACAACTAAAGTAGCCTGGGTCCCTTTATTGAATAATGGAAAGGCTTCATTCCAGGCGGCTATCATGCCCTGTGTACCTAATGGGAACCTTAGCGGCTTGTAAGGATTTCTTGGGTCAATCGGCATTTTGTTTTTTACCGCAACATCCTTAACGCTGGTTTCAAAAACTTTGCCGGCAAGATTTTTAACAGTGTAGTGCACTACAGCAGTATCGCCAACCATCGCTACAGGGCCAGATCCAGCTTTGGTGATAACATAATTTAAACCCGAACTGGTAGTGGTAACCTTAAGCTTGTTATCAGCAATATATTTTTTAATATCGGCGGGTTCTTTAGCTTTCAGCGCATCCTCCATCTTCTTGGCGTAGTCAGATATCCTTCCCTGGAAAACCTGGTCATTCAGGTTTCCTTTTGCAATAACCTTTTCCACCTTGACTTCATAAACTAAATATTTACCTTTTAAGAATGGAGGCTTTTGGCGGCCTTTAAAAGCACTGTCTATTTCTTGTTTAATTACAACACTATCTCCTTCACTTAAAAAAGAAAAGGCTTCCATAATATTACCTTTGCCGCTTACAACTTTTGGCATAGGGGCATATTGCGGCATACCTTTGCCGAACGAACTTTGCAGCACTGAGTCAGCATCATTTTTTATGTTGAAGTTGAAAAATACATAGTCTCCTTCTTTTATACTTGGTCCCGACTTGTCATCTATAATTTTGTAGGTCATTCCTGCCCCCAACTTATTGTAACCACCATTGCAACTTGCTAAACCAATGGCTGCAAGCGCCAAAAACATCAATTGTTTTTTCATTTTTCTTTTACTGTATTAATAGTTTTTTATATTCAGGTAATATTGATTTAAATTGATTTACAGCTTGCTCAAGGGTGCCTTCATATATGCCACCCGCAGCATTGCGGTGACCGCCACCGTTAAAATATTTCTTGCAGATGTCATTCGCCGGAAATTCCCCCTTCGACCGCAACGAAAGCTTTACCTTATCAGGCCGCTCCACTATAAAAGCCGCCAGTTTAATACCCGTTACCGACAGGGCATAATTAACAATACCTTCCGTGTCGCCGGTTATAACCTCATATTTATGCAGATCTTCTTTATTAGCCGTTATAATGGCTGTGTTAAAATCATGCAGTACCTCCAGTTTTTCTGACAAGCAAATACCCAGGAAACGTAACCTGTTTTCGGATGAATTATTGTAGACCTGATCGTATATATGCCAGTTTACAGCGCCGGCATCCATTAAGCCGGCAATAATGCGGTGCACATCCGAAGTGGTATTAGGCAGCGAAAACGATTTGGAGTCGGTCATGATGCCGGTATACAAACAAGTAGCAACGTCTTTGTTAATCAGCTTAGCGTTATCCAGTTCTTCCGTAATAAATGTATAAATGAGTTGCGCCGTAGCACAGGCGTTGATATCCCAGTATCGATAGTCATCAAAATCCTGAGGCTCCAGGTGATGGTCAATCATCACCTTAACCGCGGTGCTTTCGGCAACCAATTCTCCCATTTCATTAATCCGGTTCAGGGCATTAAAATCCAGGCAGAAAATTAAATCCGCATCGGCAATCAAACCGGCAGATTGTTCCACATTTTCTGTGTAAATAATTACCTCACCGTTCCCCGGCAACCAGGCTAAAAAATCAGGATAGTCGGTGGGTGTAACAACCTTTACATGGTGCCCCTGCTGTATAAGATAATTATACAATCCCAGCGACGAACCCATAGCATCGCCATCGGGCTTATGATGGGTAGTAATCACTATTTTTTGCGGCTGCGCTAAGATTTTTATAAGCGAGGCTGTATCTAACATTAATTTTAAAAAAAGAGTTGCAAAGCTAAATAAATAAATCAAATACAAAACGTTAATTAATGTAAAAGCCTTTATGTTTCAATTGCAAAAAGCTACTTTTGCGGCCAAATTGTTCAGGTCTGATAGCTTATTGTTTAGGGGCAGAAAAAATGGGCATGCTTATTGCATCTGTATTGAATTATAAGCTGTTGGGGATGGACTTCCACAACACATATATAAAATGAGTACTAATAAAACTTTTACAATGATTAAGCCCGATGCTGTTGCAGGCGGGCACATTGGTGCAATTCTGGACCAGATAATAAAGGCAGGCTTTAAGATCAATGCTATGAAATATGTGGCGCTGACTGAATACACTGCCGGAAAATTTTACGAAGTACACAAAGAGCGCCCTTTTTACGGCGAGCTTGTGAACTTTATGTCATCAGGACCGATTGTAGCAGCCATACTGGAAAAAGACAATGCAGTTGAGGATTTCCGTAAGCTAATAGGCGCTACCGATCCGTCGAAAGCAGAGGAAGGAACTATTCGCCAGCGCTTTGCGCAGTCGATAGGGGCTAATGCCATACATGGTTCCGATTCTGATGAAAACGCAGTAATAGAAGGCGACTTCTTCTTTTCGGCTTTCGAAAAATTCTAAATCAATAATTAACGGGATGTTCTGTCAGATAAAAACATCCCGTTGATTTTGTTTTATAAATAAATGTGTTTAACTTTATAATTGATTGGTTGCTTGTGCTTTGTAAAAAAGCATCTTCCAATTTTTAAACCGAAACGAAAATGAGACTTCTGCTTAAGTATATATTGTATCTGCTGCTTATTATAGTATTGGTCTCGGGCACTATATTATTATACAGAACTCACCCTGAAGCGCAGCTGGCATTTGTGTTGCCTGGCCTGTTCATCCTTGCTTTTTCTCGCATGAGCGACGATTTGAACTTCCGTTCATTTTTCCCAAGATGGTCTAGAGGAAAATAATTTCTTCAATTACAAGGCTTTTAGCCTCGTCATTTATCTTATTTATTATTTGTTGCCGCATAAGCAGCATTTCGTTTTTTACAACAGACGATTCTATGCGTACAAATAGCTTTTTATCGCGCACAAATAGTTCTTTAGTACGGTTGGCAACGGGCTTACCTACAATCTCGGGCCAGTGCGCTACTACCGATGTTTCATCAAACCGGCGTTTCAGCTTATAAACATTTAGCATCTGCTCAATGGCGTCTTTAATCGATTTGTCGTTGGCCTTACGCATCAATCTCACCCCCTTTTACTTTAAAAAGCGTTATATCCACACCTATATTATCGAATATCTCCCGAACGCGGCTTTCGCTGGTATCGGTAATAAAAACCTGGCCGAAATCATGATTGGATATCATTTGCATCAGTTTGGTAACGCGCCGGTCATCAAGCTTATCAAATATATCATCAAGCAGCAATATCGGCTTAAATTTGTTCTGCTGGTTTAAAAAACTGTACTGTGCCAGCTTTAAAGCGATCAGGAAGGATTTTTGCTGACCCTGCGAACCGAATTTTTTCATAGGCATGCCGTGTATAGCAAAAACCAGGTCATCCTTATGTATCCCTGCGTTGGTACGCTCAAGGCCACGGTCTTTTTCCAGGTTCTTTTTAAGCAATGTACTAAAATCATTTTCCAGTAATTGCGACTCATATATCATATCTACCTGCTCTGCATCCTCGCTTAAAAAGCTGTAATGTTTATTAAATATGCTTGTAAATATTTCCATAAAAGCCTTCCGCTTTTCAAAAATACGGTTGCCTGATGCTACCAGTTGTTCATCCAGTATTTGCAGCAATGCAGCATCGTAGCGGCCGGTGTCGGCAATCTGCTTTAGCAGTGCATTGCGGTTGGCTAAAACCTTGTTATATATAAGCAACTCGTCCAGATAAGCATTGTCTGTTTGCGATATTACATTATCAATAAATTTACGGCGCTCATCGCTTCCCTCGATAATAATGCTGATGTCATAAGGCGATACCATTACCAGCGGCAGCAGGCCGATATGGTCGGCCAGGCGCTGATAGTCCTTTTTGTTGCGCTTAAACTGCTTTTTCTGGTTGCGCTTTACCGAGCAGGCAACGTTCTCGGTTTTCCCGTTACGGTTAAAGGTCCCGGTTATAATAAAAAAGTCGGACCCTTGTTTTATCTGCTGGCTATCGATCGGGTTGAAATAGCTTTTGCACAGCGCTAAATAATGGATAGCATCCAGCAGATTGGTCTTTCCCGCGCCATTGTTCCCGGTAAAAACGTTAACTCCTGCACTAAAGGATAACTCCGCTTCTGCGTAATTTTTAAAGTTGATAACCGATAACTGTTTCAGATGCATGCCGATTTCAAAGGTAGGTGTTTTAGATGGGAAGTTGGAAAAGTAGCGAAAGTCAAACCCGAAATGAATAGCGGAGGTTGCCAGAGCAAATATTTGTCGTCCGGAACAAGTCTAATATGAAGCACAATGGTCGGGTTTTTGGATTAAAGCAGTGTTAACATGTTGATAATCTCCCTGTTTATCATATTTAATATTGTTAGTTATTTGTACTGATTTGTTTAAATTATTGAGTAGACTGCTATTAATTGCTGTAAATTAATATGTTATGATTTGATATTCTCTTATCAACTATTAACATGAGTTTTCAACAGCAGCTGGTGGCCAAAGCCCTGAACTGTGAAACAATTTTTACGTTGTCCTGTTATACTTTTTTTTATACTGTTTTCCGCGATGGCATTGCATGGGCAGCCCCAGCTTAGCTATAACCCATCGTCAAATATCTACACAGCTGGAACAGCCATTTCAGACTTAAGTATTAGTAATTCCGGCAGTTCCGTGTCTAATTTTAATTACGGTTCACGCACACAACTTGGCGGCACAATCAGTGGACCGGCAGGGATCGGGACAGATGCTTCGGGCAATATTTATGTAACTAATTACGACAATAATACCATCAGTGAATATAGCTCCTCTGGAACATTCATAGGTACCTTTATTTCCGGAGGGGCATTGAATGGCCCGGTTGGTATAGTATTCGACTCGGCGGGCAACGCCTATGTGCTTAACTATTCTAACGGGCGTATCCTTAAATATGATTCGGGAGGCGGTTTCCAATCAACCATAGTTACCGGAATGAGCAGCCCCACAGGTATCACTATTGATGCTTCCGGTAATATTTACGTTTGCGATAGTGATAACGACAGGGTACGGAAATATTCAACTTCGGGCTCATTGCTTGCTACCATCAACCTGAATTTCAACGACGAACCCCGGGGAGTAGTGCTTAATTCTACGGGAGATATTTTTATATTATTGTATGGGTCTGACAAAGTGGTTAAATATAACTCTTCATTGGTATTCCAATCCGGGTTTACAGGCATAACAGGGCTTAACAACTCCTGGGCACTTGCCATTGATGGTGCAGACAACCTTTATGTTGGTTCATCGGGTGAAAACAGGCTTAGGATATACAACCAAAGCGGCACCGCGCTTAAAACAATAACTGTAACAGACGCCGAAGGCATTGCGGTTGGCCCAACCGGAACGTTATACGTATCCAGCTATAGCGGAAGTACAGTTTATAAATATCCTCCATCAGGCGGATATTTTATTAACGCTGAACTTCCGGCTGGCTTGAGCTTTAACAGCTCAACAGGCCAAATTAGCGGAACGCCCACCACATTTGCCCCCACAACCACTTATACTGTTTACGGCTATCGTAACAGCTCAAGTTTTGGTAGCACCACTGTAACAATAACAGTAAGGCCGGCAGCGCCCGTAGTAAGTGGCGCAGGCACAGGCTGTTCTGTGGCGCTCACCGCATCTGGCGGAAGCCCTGCAGGTGGCACTTATACCTGGTACGACGCGGCATCCGGCGGCACTACATTGGCAACAGGCACAACCTATACAGCCTCACCCGGAACTTACTACGTGTCATACACCTATAGTGGTATTGAAAGCGCCAGGAGCAGTGGAGCAACGGTTACGGCGGGCTCCTCGCCGGTTTTAGCGACCGCGCCAACCGGTGGCGGCTTATATTTATCGTACCCGTTTAATGGTAATGCTAATGATGCTTCGTCGGCAAATGACGACGGCACAGCGCAGGGCGGGGCATCACTTACTACCGACAGATATAACCAGGCAAATAAGGCGTATAATTTTAACGGTTCCAGCCAATACATTAAAACGGCTTCAGCTTCTGCATCCCCTGGTCCGCAAAGCTTTTCAATCAGCGTATGGTTTAAAACAACAACTTCTTCCGGCGGGTTGCTGGTCGGCTACGGCTCATCTCAAACAGGGGCAAGCAGCATGTATGATCGTCACCTATACATGGCTAATGGCGGGCAGATCTACTACGGCATTTACCCGGGTTCAGTTCAAACTATCAGCACTTCAGCATCATATGCCGATGGTAACTGGCATCATGCAGTTGCTGTCACCTCTACTACAGACGGCTCATTCTTATATATTGATGGCGCACTGGTTACATCCGATGCGTCGATGACTACATCTCAATCCTATGGAGTAAATGGCTATTGGCGTATTGCCTATGATAATCTTGATGGCTGGACAAATCAGCCGTCAAGCCGGTATTTTAACGGATCGCTGGACGATATCGCAATATACAAGTCAGCACTGACTGCCTCGCAAGTGTACTCTTTATATGGTGCAGGCAGTTCGCCAATATGTGCAGGCAATACGCTTTCGCTCCAGGCAAACAGCGTTTCCGGTGCTACCTATTCCTGGAGCGGGCCCAATGGCTTTACTTCCACATCGCAAAACCCTACAGTTACCACAAATGCAGCAACGGCAAACGCAGGTACCTATACACTAACAGTAACCAACTCTACCGGGTGTACAACAACAACTACTGTAACTGCCGTAGTTAACGATGCACCGTCAGCAGCATTTACCGCCACCTCAACAGTTCAGATAGGAAGCAATGCCACTGTAACGTATAGCGGCACTTATGCCTCTGCGTCTACTTATACATGGGATTTTAATGGCGGTACCATAGCCTCGGGTTCGGGCGTCGGGCCCTATACAATAAACTGGTCGTCGGCAGGTACAAAGACCATCACGCTTACCGTTACCAATTCAACCGGCTGTACAGCCACGACGACTCAAACCGTGACGGTAAGTGCCGCAAACTATGGTAATTACGGCTTTAAAAAACCAATCACATTAAATACAACGACGCTCGGTATAATGTCAAACCTGACTAATTTTCCCGCCTTGCTGACCATACAGGATAATAACCTGATCATCTCTAATACCTGCACCGATAAAGTTCATACGCCAAACGGCCCCAACTATGATTTTGCCTTTACCGATGCAAACGGAACAAGTGAGTTATACTACCAAATTGAAAGCTATGATCAAACAACGGGTACCTTGCTGGTTTGGGTACAGATTCCCACGTTAACCTATGCGGTAAATAACAGTATTATGTTTTACTATGGCTCAACATCGCCAACTGTCACACATAATACCGCATTCTTTCAAAACACGTGGGCAAGCGATTATAAGGCTGTATACCACTTTAACGAAGGAACATATTCAGGTGCTGTAACTGATGGCACATCCGGCGGGCATACAGGGACGGCCGGCGGAATGACATCATCTGACCTGGTGACAGGTAAAATAGGCACCGCTTACTCATTTAACGGTTCAAGTAAAAAAATTACTGCTAATGCAGTAACTATTACCGGGCCTTTTACCATATCGGCCTGGGTAAAGCCTGCAACCGTTAATAACGACCAAAAGATATTAACCAACCAGGCAACCGGCGGCAGCAGCACCGGGGGATATAAACTCGGAATTTTCAGCGATGGCAAGGCTGAGGCAGAATCTGCTACAGGTATAAACAGGGGCTCATCCCCCCCATCACCAGCCCTTTCTGCAAACACCTGGTACTACGTGCAGGGAGTATTCGATGGCAGCAGCCTTAGTACATATGTTAACGGTTCGCAGTATGCCGTTTTAAGCACAACAACTGCCCCGTCTTCCACTAATCCATTATACATCGGCGTCGGCGAAGGAGGAAATGTATACTATTTCAACGGGATAATAGATGAGGCCCGGGTATCCGGTACAGCAAAAAGCGCGGAATGGCTAAAAGCTGAATATGTAAATCAGAATAACCCTGCAGCGTTTACCTCAGCAGGCGCAACCACTGTAGTCAGTGCAAATGCGGCATCGTTGGCCGGGGCGCTCACCTATACCTGGAAAGGTACCAGTACCAATGCGGGCGACGCCAATAATTGGGATAATACAACCGCCGGAATAGCTAATCAGCTGCCTGCTTTTGATGGCACTGCGACTTTAGTTATACCTTCGGGTTTAAGTTATTATCCGGTAATGTCGGGCGATGGAAGCCTTTATGGCTTAACAATAGCTTCTGGCGCCTCTATCAATTTAAATGGCTATACCCTAAATGTTGGCTGTAATATTTACAACAGCTCCGGCGGGCAAATCTTATATGGCAACAGTAACACGTCAGTAATTAACTGGAACGGTTCCCTTGCCAATCAAACATATACCGGTACAAATACCAGTGCTACTGCCGCTATGGGAGCCATGACCATAAACAATACCTCCGGAGGTACCGTTTCTATTAGCGGTGGCCCCGTTGATATTTATGATCATCTTACCATTATCAGCGGTAACCTGGCCGTAGGGTCATCGCCGGCAGCTTTAACCTTAAAAAGTACGGCAACACAAACCGCATATGTGTCTGCATTACCTTCGGGCAGTTCGATAACCGGCACAGTAAAAGTAGAGCGCTATATAACGGGCGGTACCGGCTACCGCGGATACAGGCTGATTTCGTCGCCGGTTTACGCCGCAACTGTAAATTCAGTTAAAGTTTATGATATTAGTTATCTTATAAACGGCATGTACCTCACCGGTACTACAGGAACGGCTGGTGGTTTTGATAAGACGGGTAACCCGTCGCTTTACCTTTATCGGGAAGACCAGGTACCTAACAACAGCGGCTTTACCACCGGCAATTTTTGGGGCATCAGTAAAATAAACAATAGTCCGTCGTACAACTATTACATGAATGGCGGCTCAACTACTTACAACCTGCCCGCCGGTAATGGAGTAATGGTATTTTTCAGGGGAAACAGAGCTGCAGCATCGCTGGCTGCCGAAACAGTATCTACATATACTGCCGCTCCAACAGTTACGTTAACCTCTTCAGGTACACTTAACCAGGGCCAAATTGTTGTGCGCAACTGGTACACACCAACACAAACAACTATAGGCTATACCGGCTCAGGCACTGCTTCAACAACCAATTATAAAGCCAGGGGCTTTAACCTTGTAGGTAATCCTTATGCCAGCGGTATTGATTGGGAAACGTTTAATACTACCAGTTCTTCAACCGGTATTTATGGTGTAAATATTGGTAATACCATTTGGGAGTTTAATGCTACTACGCGCAGCTACAGCACTTACCAAAAAGGCGGAGCATCGAGCAACGGCGGAATACGTACTATCGGAAGCGGGCAGGGTTTTTTTGTACAGGCTTCGGCTGCTAACCCTCAGCTTATTTTTAATGAATCGGCTAAAGTATCAACACAAAATACAACCACTAATTACTTCGAAACCACCAGAAATGCCCTTGTCAACGTTGGGAAGACAGAAAATGAGGAGCGATCGTATTTGCGCCTCGAACTTTCATCTGATTCGGTAAATCATGAGGACGTCTATATCGGATTTGATAAGCAAGCCAGCCGCGCTTATGTTTTTGATGAGGATGCATATTATATGAAAGGTTCAGGGCGCGTTAATTTGTCAACCCTTTCCGCGGATAATATACCGCTTGCCATTAACAGGATACGGCTGCCTTTACGGGCAGACACTATAAGACTGAATGTGAGCATGGCGGCGCAGGGCCAGTATAGCTTCAATATGACTGAAATTAAAGACATGCCTGATATATACGAAATATGGCTGATGGATGCATACAAGAAAGACTCGCTTGATATTAAGCACAACCCGGTTTATAAGTTTGACACGTTTAATGGGGATACTTCGAGTTTCAGCGCGCACCGGTTTAGCCTGATCATCAGACAAAACCAGGCGCTGGCACTTCATCTGCTTAATTTTAAGGGTGCGAAAACTGCGAATGGAGCAGAAATTACCTGGACGGTAGAAAATGAAGCCAACTATACTTATTTCACCGTCGAGCGCAGTAATGACAACGGCGCCACTTTTAAGGTGGCAGGCGGCTATTCGTCGACCAACGAGGGTACTTACAGCCTGCTTGACAGGTACCCGCCGATTGGCACAGACATCTACCGTTTAAAGATGGAAGATGTAAACGGCGTGGTCACCTATTCAAAAACCATATCGCTGGTATATACTGCCGGTAATAAGTTACCACTGGCGCCCATTAGCGTATATCCCAATCCCGCAAGAAATACTATTACCGTTTCCATTGTCCCAAGCATCAAACAAATCCCTGAGACGATAAATGTATCTTATAGTATCATAATTACCGGCAGTAATGGCAACGTTGTACAAAAGGCAACCTCATCGCAGGCAGAATGGCAGGGCGCGGTAAGTAATTTGCTCCCCGGCTCGTACGTTGTACAGGTTTTAGATAATAAGAATAATGCCGTAGTTGGCCAAAGCAAGTTCATCAAATTATAGAATAAAGCTCAGCATCACATAGTTTTATTAATTATCTCTTTCAGCGGGCGGGTTTACAGAACCGGTCCGTTTTTTATTTGTGACCGGACAGTATTACATCTTTGCCCAGCTTCGCTGCTGACCTATCCATCTTACTCTCCAAGACCACAAAACTTTAACAAAAAAGTTGGAACATCTTTCGGCCGTCTTCGTATAAAGGCTCAAAACTAAGTTGTTAACGTATCGAAGCGGAGTTTAAGGCTGCGCTTTATACAATAAGCCGCTATACGAATGAAACTATACACCTTGCGCAACACACTTCCGAAAGCCATCACCGGATTCCTGTGTCTGATATCGTTATTGAGTTTTAAAACAAGCGCTTATTTTGCATCAACGGTCGCGGTAACAACTCCTGTAAATAATTCAACTCAAATCTCAATCCCGGCATATTCTGCCGCCGGAACTACGGTAGGTATAACGGCCTATTCAACAACTACAGGTAATACAGGGATTAACCTGGCGCAAGGCAAAACAACTTTTGTTTCTTCGGTAGAAAACTCATCTTTCCCAGGCTCATATGCGGTAGACGGATCAACCAGCACCAGGTGGTCGTCACAATATAGCGATAATCAGTACATCACTATTGATCTTGGAGCTTCTTATGATATAGATAAAGTGAACCTGTACTGGGAAGCAGCGTATGGGTGGGCTTATAAGTTACAGACCTCCGGTGACAACTCGACTTTTACTGATATTTACAGCATAACGGGCGCAAATGGCGGAACAGATGCGATTTCAAGTTTGCCAGGAACGGGCAGATATATAAGAATGCAGGGCGTGACGCGCGCTACGATATATGGTTATTCATTGTATGAATTCCAGGTGTATGGCGCCCCGGCGATAGTTTACTCTCTTACAAGCAACGCTTCCGGAAAGTTTACCATCGACTCAAATACAGGCGTTGTTACCGTAGCCGATCCAACGTCACTTTCGGCGGGCACATACAGCATTACCGTTCAGGCCGCGTCGGGCACAGTAACTGCATCTAAAACATTTAGTATTACTGTAACCTCAAATACACCTACCATATCAGGCGCTGGTTCGGGCTGCGGCGCTGGTTCGGTAACCCTAACGGCTTCCAACGGAGGCACCGGTGGTACTTATAACTGGTATAACGTTTCAACCGGCGGCACTTCGCTTGCAACCGGTACAACTTATGCCCCAACCGTAAGCGGAACTTATTATGTATCATACACGTCGACTTCGGGTACAACTACAGCCCGCAGTTCCGGGGCCGTTGTAACTATCAACGCAGTGCCTGCGACGCCAACTTTCACGGCAACCGCATTGGTGACCACAGGTTCGGCCTCAACCGTAACGTTAACCAGCACATATGATTCGTCTTTAACCTATTCGTGGAATTTCAACGGTGGCACACCATCAACAGGTACAGGCCAGGGGCCGTTTTCCGTTCAGTGGTCAAGCGTAGGCACTAAAACTATAACGCTGACGGTCACTTCCGCCGCAGGTTGCTCTGTTTCTGCCACGTCGCAAACCGTTACCGTTGTCTCAAAACTTGGAGACTACGGGTTTAGCAAAGCGCTTGTTTTAAATACATCCCAAATTACTAATGGTATTTCATCAACCCTGACAGATTTTCCGGCGTTAGTTTATATAAAGGATGATGCTCTTAAAACAGGTAATAGCTGCGGCGATAAGGTGCAGTTTCCTACAGGAAACGGGGGCGGTCTTGCTGCAGGTACCAATTATGATTTTGCATTTACGCTACAGGGAAGCAGTACTGAGTTAAGCTACCAGGTAGATACGTACGATTCAGTGAATGGTATTTTGTTTTGTTGGGTTCGGATACCGTCACTAACTTCTACCAATCTTCCCATTACTTTCTATTTTGGCTCTAAAAATCCCGCGCATTCTGCAACCTGGTCTGCAACTACCTGGGCAAGCGATTACCTGGCGGTATATCACTTTAATGAAGCATCAACCACGGCATCGGTTGTAGATGCTACCAGCAACGGGCGCAATGCCGTACAAGCGAATACATCTGTAACAAATGATGAAATACATATTGCAGCAAACGTGCCTATTCCGGGCGGCGGTTACAGCTTTAATGGCACCAGTTCGAGCATTATACAAAATACAGGCACCAACCCTGACATAACCGATAAGTTTACACTATCTGCATGGATTTATTACAACGGGGACGCCACTAGTGATAATAAAATTATATCAAACGAAATAAATTATACACAAGGGTATAAGCTGAGCGTGAAATACGGGAAACTGGAGACGGAAACCCGTTATGTAGGCGGCGATGGAACTGGCAATTTGGGAACAGGAGGTGCTGTAAGCAGCAAGACATGGCACTATATACAAGGTGTGTTTACGGGAGGTACGACCAGCAGCGCCACGTTTATAAACTATATTGACGGTGTAGCAGTTCCAAGTTCAAGCATGACTATCCGAAAGCAAAGAACTGATATTACACCTGATGCCGGCGACGTTGCCCAAATGGGTATTGACTATCTTAAAAAAACTACCGATCCTAATGATCCGACGAGGGCAACTAACTGGTATAACGGCTATATGGACGAAGTCCGCATCTCAAATACGGTTAAGAGTGCAGACTGGATAAGAGCTGAATATTACAACCAAACACAGCCACTTTCGTTTACCGATTACAGCGCTTCGGTTATATCCTTCAAAGACAACGCACCTAATTTAGTTGGCGCTGTATCATATACATGGACCGGCCTTGACAGTTCCGCGCCGACTGATCAGACTAAAGATAACAATTGGGATGCCGGGTACACTCCGGTGTTCAATGGCAATACCAAAATGATTATCCCGGTGGTGAGTTCGGGCAACTACCCGGTATTGACTGCCGATGCCAGCATTTATTCACTTACTATTGCAGACGGAGCCCAGATAAACCTTAATGGCCATACCTTGAATGTTGGCTGCCATATTTACAACAATTCTACCACAGGCGGCAAAGGCATACTTAACGCCAGCAACAGTTCGTCAGGTATCAACTGGAATGGTTCGCTGTCGACCCAATATTACTATGGTCAGAACGTGAAAAACACGGCCGAGATAGGCAACATGACTATTAATAATTCATCGGCCGGCACCGTCAAAATAACTGGTGGCCCGGTAGATATTTACAATACACTCACACTTACTAAAGGCAACCTGGTAATCGATAATTCGGGCAACGGCGATTTAACACTAAAAAGTACTTCGACACTGTCAGCAAGCGTAGCAGCTATACCTTCGTCATATAGTATAACCGGGCTTGTTAATGTGGAACGCTACATCAGCGGCGGCCAGGCAAAATATCGTGGCTACCGGTTTTTATCGTCGCCAGTTTACACAGCAAAGTCAGGTTCCGACTACTATTACGACTTTAGCTACCTTACGACGGAAACACCTTTGACCGGGACCCTCGGTACTACCGGCGGCATGGATAAAACAGGCAACCCCACAATTTATTTGTACAGGAATGATGTAACCTTTACCAACGGTTCGTACAACGGCGGGAATTTCAGGGGTGTGAACAAAATAAACAATACCAACAAATACCAGGTAGGCATTGATTATGATGGCACTTTTTCTCTGCACGTGGGAACAGGGTTTTGGATGTTCTACCGCGGCGACAAAACGAATCTGTCGTCAAAATTTATCACCAGTACAATTCCTGAAACAACCGTTCTTTCCACCCGGGGCACATTAAACCAGCAATCGGTACCGGTGGTAAACTGGTATACGCAGTCAACATCTCTCCAATATTCCATGATCAACGGCAGCAGTTACGCAGGTTATAATCTTGTGGGCAACCCTTATGCAAGCTCAATTGACTGGAATACACGTGGCACGTCGGCAACATCAGGTATATATATTACCAACGTAAGTAACACCATCTACATTTATAACGAGTCGACCAAAATATATGGGACATACGATGGAAGCACCGGCACAAACGGTGCATCAAACATCATCCCAAGCGGGCAAGGCTTTTACGTGAAGGCGACAAGTGCATCTTCGCAACTTACATTTAACGAGGCTGCCAAAACGAGTGCGCAGGTAACAGGCCCTACACAGGCAACCGGTTCTACGCTGTTGTTAACTGCCAGGCCAACGATTGGGGCTACCGAACCCGTGGCTCAGTATATGCGGCTGGAATTGCGTAAAGACAGCGACAATGTGGAGGAAAGCGTAATTAAGTTTGAGGGCGCGGCTCATGACAAATTTGTGGACGGCGAAGATTCTGAGCACATGTCGGGAAGCGGCGGCGTAAGCTTTTCGACCAACTCATCTGATAATATCGCGCTGGCGATAAACCATGTGCCCTTCCCCAAAACCAATACAACGAAAATAAAATTGAACGTAAGCGCCTCGGTTAGCGGACAGTACGCCATAAACCGTACTGAGTTTAAAAATATACCCGCGATATATGATATATGGTTGAGGGATGCATATAAAAAAGATTCACTGGATTTTAAGACGTATGACAGCTATAAATTTGATATATTAAAGAGCGACACCAACAGCTTTGGCTCACACCGTTTTACGCTCGTTATTCGTGAGACACCGGGCCTTGGATTACATCTGCTTAGTTTCACCGGCAAGAAAACAACGGCAGGCTCCGAATTGATGTGGAAGACTGAAAATGAAAGATACTCTACCAACTTTACTATTGAGCGGAGTACCGATAATGGTAAAACATACATTGTTGTAGGCGGTTTTGCATCAAGCGGGGAAGGGACCTACAGCCTCACCGATAAAAAACCGGTTATGCCAGCTGATACTTATCGGCTAAAGATGGAGGACCTGAATGGCACCATAACTTATTCAGACCCGGTTACGCTGGCTTATGCCAATGTAGGCGATTTAAATAATAATACTGTAAACGTTTATCCTAACCCGGCCGTAGGGATTATCAATGTGGCGATTGTAGAAAATGCGGTTAATTTAACTAAGAGCAGCGCGCCGTCGTACGTGTTAAAGATAACCAACAGCTCAGGCAAGGTTTTAAAGACGATTACTACATCGCAGGCTACATGGCAGGATAACGTCAGCAATCTGCTTCCCGGAACTTATGTTATAGATGTAACTAACAATGCTGATAATTCATCAGTTGGCAGAGCCAAGTTTATAAAATTATAACACGCATGGATTATTGAAGATGGTTATTAACCCTTAGTGGATAAGTATAAGCAGCGAGATTGTTGCTAAAAATGTATTTTTGAGTATGAGGATAAGTGTAAGAATAGTTTTTGCCACATTGATATTATCAATATTTAATATTGCGCTGTTATATGCGCAAACCGATCCAGGAGAGCCTTGCGCCGGTAACGACGTCGACAACACAGACTGCCCCCTTGACACCTGGGTTGTTTTTTTGGCCGTTATCGCTGTTGTATTGGCGGCAATATATCTGCACCGCAAACAAAAATCCCCTCTGCCAGCGGAAGAAGGGATTTAAAAGACATTTCTATCTCAACTAGAAATTTTACCGGCTAGCGTAATTGGGTGTCAACTGTAATTGGTTTAGCACACCGTCAACAACTTTGGGCAGGTCATCGATATTTTTCTGCGGGTTTTTATGAACCTCGCCAACACCAAATCCACGCCATACGATTTTGCGGGTGTGCGGATCAATCAAATCAATGATTAAAGTACCTTCTTTGTAATGCTCTTTTTCTGCGTAGGTTGGACCGCCATAAAGGAATGGTCCTCCGTAAGCATAATAGTAAGGGCGATAGAATCCGCCCCAGCCATAACCGCCCCAGCCTCCCCAACCAAAGCCCAGGCCCCAGCCCGGATAGCCCCAGCCGCCGTAATAGCCCGGAGTGTAATAATTAGTGCGTGCGCCCCTGCCAACGGTTGTAGTATAACTTACAATCAGATCGGGGTTGCGCTGACTTAACCGAAGTCCCTTCATAACCAGGGCATTAGTTGTAGCGTCCTTAATTTTGGCATCCGCCTCGTTGTTTACCGTTTTGTCGTTTCTGCCTGATGGCGGCATCCAGGCAAAAGTGTGATAGCTGCTTAGATTAGTTTTGTTAATGGCGGCAGTATAATAATTGTAGCTGTTGCAGGCCGACAGACCGATGAGGGTAATAGCTGTCAGCCCTAAATAGATTAATCTTTTCATGATATTAACTCCCTTATAATCATTTAGACAAACGGTTGCTGAAAGGTTTAATTACTGTTATAATTATTTTTGTTCTGAAATTGTTTAAGATCAGTATCGCCTTAAATATAGCTATTTTACATGTAAAACAACAGTTGCCGGTGCAAGGCCCTTCGATGTTGCTGTAAGGCTAACATCGCCGCGCTTTTCCTTTGCCTGTATAATAGCCAAGGCCAAACCATTAAACGCCTTGCGGTAGTTCACTTTAAATGAATCATGATCGTTTTCGTCGCCATTGTCCACCCCTGCGATAAATCCTTGCCCGTTGATTTTAAAGTTTACCAGGTTATCCGCTGTGGGTACTACATTCCCCTTGCTGTCCAGGATACGTACGGTAACAAATGACAGGTCTTTCCCGTTTGCACGCATCCCTGTCCTGTCGGGCCATAGCTGTATTTTGGCAGGTTTGCCGGCCGTATGTATTTCGCGCGTCATCACCACCTTACCGTTCTTGCGCGACACCGCTTTCAAGGTTCCTGGCTCATATTTCAGGCGCCACATTACATGAAGGTCGTCTCCTTTTTTCTTTCTTATGCCTACTGATTTTCCGTTGAGAAACAGCTCAACTTCGTCGGCATTATTATAATATGCCCAAACATCGACGATTTTACCGGGAGTCCAGTTCCAGTGAGGGAAAATATGCAATACCGTTTTATCGGTCCATTCGGACTGATACATATAATAAACGTCTTTAGGAAACCCGGCCAGGTCAATAATACCGAAGAATGAGCTGCGCGAGGGCCATTTGTAAGGGGTTGGCTCGCCCAGATAGTCAAATCCTGTCCAGATAAAGAAGCCGGACAGAAAATCATATTTCTTCATCACTTTCCAGGTAGCCTCATGGGTTGAGCCCCAGGGTGGCCGCACGTTATCGAATGCCGAAACCGTATTATCCGCATTTCCTTCAGTAAATGGTTTATCCCAGCGTGTTGGCCATATTCTTATACTATCTGAAGGAAAATCGTAATGACCGCGTGTTTCGAGTCCGGATGTAGTCTCGGTGGCTATAAATTTTTTGCCGGGATATCTGTCGTGAAAGGTCGCATAATCAAACTCATGATAATTATAGCCAATCAAGTCGATAGCCCCAGACGCGATAATTTTATTGTTTTTGCCTGGATTGTCATTAGCAGTAGTTATCGGTCTCGTCTTATCAAGGCTGCGTACTATACCGGCCAACTCAGGCGCAATCCTCAAAGCGCTGGTATCGCTTTGCTGTGGTATCTCGTTGCCGATGCTCCAGATCATTACCGATGGATGGTTGCGATCGCGTAGTACCTGGTCTTCCAGGTCGCGCTTGTGCCATTCTTTAAAGAAGACATGATAGTCAAATTCCGCTTTCTTCCATTCCCAGCAATCAAAGGCTTCGTCCATTACAATAAAGCCCATTTTATCACAAAGGTCAAGTAATTCGGGGGCAGGGGGATTGTGAGAGGTACGAATGCCATTGCAGCCCATTGCCTTTAACATCTGTAATTGGCGCTCAAGTGCGCGGGTATTAATGGCAGCGCCCAGTGAACCCAGATCATGATGGTCGCAAACACCTAAAATCTTCATTGGTTTGCCATTCAGCGTAAAGCCTTTGTCAGCGTCAAAATTGAAATAACGGATACCCAGCGGCGTGGTGTATCTGTCGAGTATTACCCCATTCTGCACAATCTTACTGACAACAGTATATAAATACGGTCGCTCAACCGACCATAGTTCCGGCTTTGTAACGTCGATATCCTGCTCAACAGTATGCAGCATTGCAGGGGCTTTTGTATAAACGGGGGTAACCACCGATCCTGCCGGTTTACCGTTCCTGTCCACGATAGTAGTAACCAGTTTAAGGTTTTTATTTTTTACATTATTGGTGTTAATGTTGGTTTGTATATGAACAGTGGCAGAAGAGCTGCTTACCTGTGGTGTAGTTACATAAGTTCCCCAGTGACCAATTGATACATCGTTATTGGTGGTCACCAGCCACACGTTGCGGTAAATGCCTGAACCTGAATACCAGCGCGAATTTGGCTGTGATGAATTATCGACTTTGACTGCTATCGTATTTGGCCCGTCAAATTTTAAATAAGGAGTAAGCTCGTAACGGAACGAAATATATCCGTTCGGCCTGAAGCCCAGGTGATGGCCGTTTATCCATACGTCACTTTTTTGATAAACGCCGTCAAAATCGATAAATACCTGTTTGTCTTTTGAGCCTGCCGGTACTGTAAATACCTTGCGGTACCAGCCTATGCCTCCGGGTAATGCGCCGCCTTCCGGAGTGGCCGGGTTATCCTTGCTGAATTTTCCTTCAATGCTCCAATCGTGCGGTAGGTTCAGCGTGCGCCAGCCGGCAACGTTCAGATCCGTTTTCTGCCCGTCATCTATGTCGCCCAGTTGAAAACTCCAACCCTTATCAAAATCGACGACGGTACGGCCCTGACTAAAGCCGGTTAAAGCCAATAGAAAAAATAAAAAGGAGAGGCTTAAGGAACGTATAACTTTTGGCATAGAACTGTTTTTCATAACAGACGTGGGTAAGAAAATAATTGTAAATCCGACACTAATTTATAAATTATTAGCGCATAGTAAGTAACACAATTTTTTTATTTTGGTGTGCCAATAATATCACGGAAGAAAAACCCAAACAGATTTTTGTCTAACCGGGCCAGGCTGCTAGCTTATCGCTTCAAATTAGTCGTTTGGGTTACTATTCAAAGTGGAGCCGTTAACCCTCCAGCGGCAATTTAAACCAAAAAGTGCTGCCGTTACCTACTTCACTGTCAACACCAATACTGCCGCCATGCCGCCTTACGATTTCTGAGCATATGTACAATCCCAGTCCCAGGCCAGAGTTTTGGAAACCGGATGGTTCTGCACGATAATAACGGTCGAACAGGTGGGGGATTTTTTCCGGGGGTATCCCAGGGCCATTGTCTTTAACTGATACCTTTGCCATGTCGCCTTCCTGCGCAATTATCAAATAAATATCTTTCGAGTCCGGCGCATATTTTACCGCGTTGTTTACCAAGTTAACAACAAGCTGGTCTATTCCATGCTCGTCGGCATTTACTTTCAAGTCCGTTTCGCCCTGAACAAGCAGATTATGCTTTCCGCCGATACGAACGTGGTTGCAGCAAGCGTTAAGCAGGTCAGCAATTACAAAAGTTGTTTTCTTTAAATGCAGCTCCGTTTTACTCGCGCGGCTTACGTTCAGCAAGTCTTCTACCAGTGCACTAATTTTTTGCATACTGCGGCTTGATTGATCTATCAGCTTGGGCATCAATTCCGAAGTTGGGTCGTCCTTTATTCGCTCCAATAGCTGCAATGACGCTCTCAGGCTGGTGATCGGTGTTTTTAGCTCGTGACTAGCAATACTGATAAAATCATCTTTTTGCTGTTGCAGGCGTTTGAATTCGGTTATGTCAAGCAGGGTGCCTAATATCCTAACGGGCTGTTCATTTTTATAGTAGACCTTTCCCTGCACCCTTATCCAATGCGTGGAGCCGTCGCTATGCAGCACACGGGCCTCGTAAAATAGCTTCCCGTTCTTGATGGCGCCATCATGGGCCGCCTGGCGTACGGCCCTGTCGTCCGGATGGATTACTGACGCGAGGATTTCCCATGATACCTGACTGTCGAACCCGAAGATCATATTAAACCTATCAGAGGTAATCATGGCGCGGTTCACCAGGTCCAGATCGAACGTGCCGGTTTCAGATGCTTCAACAGCAAGCCTGATGCGCTCCTCCACATCCTCAATTTTGCGGCGAGCTATTACCTTGTCAGTCACGTCAATGCAAAGTACCATAACAGCGGTAACAACGCCATTGCTTATCATTGGCTCATACACAAAATCCAGATAAAACGTTTCCGGCGCACCGTTTATCATCAAAGTCACCTCCGCCTCCTTAGCCATATGCGGCATTCCCGAACGTATTACCTCGTTCATTATTGGTGCATATGCTGGCTCCGCTTCCGGTATAGCATCCCAAATCCTGTGTTTTTCAACTTCTTCCCGTCTGCGTGCAATCAATTGAAGGTAGCTATCGTTAACATCAAGTACCAATAAGTCCCTGGCCCTGATGATACAAATCGCCACCGGCGATTGCCGTACCATATTGCGGAAACGCAGATCGCTTTCGGCAAGATCATTATAGAGTTCCTGTAAGTCGCGCTGAGATTGGCTCAATTCTTCGTTTGAAGCATTCAATTCTTCGTTTGCTGCACGCAATTCTTCATTAGATGCCCTTAACTCTTCGGTAAGGCTCTGTACTTTTTCAGCATTTAAAACCCGTTCGGTTACATCGGTTGCGGTGTGTAGTATGCAATATGTTTTGCCAGCAGCATCTTTAATCGCGCGGTATTCAAAATCGAAATAAAATGTGTGAAGTTCCCCGTTAATAACCAGCTGGGCCGCAGTATCAGTACCACTGATAGTTATTCCCTCATTCCATACTTTTTTAAACATGCCGATAAAAGGCTGTCCTTTAAGTTCGGGCAAGGCTTCCTCCAGCGTTTTTCCGAGAACGCTTTTGTCTTTTCCCCATATCTCTATCATGCGGTCTGACGCGTATTGTATAACCGCATCCTCTGTTATGTGGATTGCGACGGCGGTGTTAGATGTTGATAAAACCTGTAATAGTTGCTCATTACTCAAAAACGGAATAGGATAGCTCATTAGCAGATATTCTCAATAAAATTTAAAGTTTAGAAATAATCACGGCCTTGTATTACAAAATTCATGTCAATCCGTAAAGTGTCTTGTAAATACAGACGCCCCTGTGCGGTGAATTAAAAAATTAACAATCAAAAACGATTAATGTTCAGCATTTGAAAGCATTTGCTGGCTAAATAATATTCCTATTAGTATTGGGTTTATGCCTTTGCCAGGAGTTTTTATTAATGCAATGTGGGTAACGGCCAAGGTTACTTTTCCTGCTAACGTAGAGGGCACTCGCCATCATCAGGAGCAATTATCGAAAATTTATCGCCGTAAATGAGTAATTCTAAAATGTTTATATTTTATTTAAAATTTCCTGATCACCAATCGCTTATGGAACCTAACGCACCAACAAACGACAACGGCAAACCACCGGAATTGTAAACTACTTTACCATTATTGGATGGCTGATTGCTTATTTTACACTTCATCAAAATAGAACCGGATTAGGCAGCTACCAGTTAAGGCAGACCTTACTTTTTCATATATCTTACATGGTTTTAAGATGGGGGCTCAGCCTGCTTTTGGGTATCGTGTGGTTAACAGGCGGATTCTTTTCCTTATATACATTAATGCGGATATTCGATCTGGCTTTTTTCGTTTTATGGATCATCGGCTTCATAGGGGCGGTTCAGGGCGAAAAACGTCCAATCACCTTAATCGGCGATAAAGCACAAACTATCTTTCCAACAATCTAGCGTAGCTATTATAGAAGCAGGGAATCCACAAAGTGGGCATGCACACTGTCTTCGCAGGGCGACCACGAAAATATCGTAAAGCGGCCATCCTGGGATGACACCAGTGCTATGGCATCGCGCTGGTCAAATACAAATTGTGCGGCCGATAAATGCCTGGTACCGCCCATTTGCGATGGATGCATGGTTACGGCCTCATTACCAATAACCGGTTCGGTTAAAAGCGTACGCTCAACAGGGCCATTTGCTCCTAATCCTATTTTTGCTCCAAAAGCAAGTAGTTCTAATTGGTCGTTTATGATGGTTGCACCGTCCACAGCGGTAAGGCCTGCAATATTTTCAACGGACCGGTTCACCTCCTCTTGCCACAGTGGCATGCTATGCTTATCTACCACCTGGTTAATCAACAACTTAAGCTCATCAAATGGCGGATGAACGGGATAAGTTATAGGGTTGATGATGGAATGGCGCCATGCTTCATTTTCCGCAGGCACTACCAATAAGGTACCTCCGTGACCGTGCAAACGCATGGAAGCAGCCAACTGTACCAGCACGTTTACCGAATCATTCCAGGCGCCTGCTGAATTATAGCCAAGCAACGAGGTGAGCATTGCGGGGCAGTCGGGCAGGCTTCTGCTCAGCTCATCGATAATTTTCACTTCGCCGCCACGCAACACCGCCACGTTAATAAACTTCCCGAATCCTTTAATTCTGCGGTGTTTCACAACAAGCAGGCCCGGCTCAATAACCTCCAGTACAAAACAGCAATCCGGGATAGATCGTGTCGTGCCCCAGATAAACATTTCGCCGCCGTCATCCCATATTCCGAGGTGGATACCTGAACGCTCAACGGCCGGGGCCAGTTTGGTAAGAACGTGCGGACTTAATGGTATCCGCTCCTCAAAAATAAGCGGTTGGCCTGCCAGCAATGGAGGAAGGTATGCTAATGATATTTTTGGAGAACGGCCTTCCTCATGTCGGAGGCTCATCCAGAAGGCAACATCAATTAGCGCCTCAACAACGCCTGCCGGCGGAGCAGGCGCAAGCTCTTCAGACTCGCCCTCCTGGGTTGCTATAGCCAGCAACTTAATAAAATGGCTTTCTATAGCCGGAGCCGCTGCATGTGCAGCCTGGTAGGTTGACGTATAAGCCATTATGATTTTTGTATTTGAAACGCTAAAATACCGCAATTATATTTCAACGCGAACAAAAGGAATAAGTATTACAAAACGATGTAAAAAGATCAAGATCTGTACTGATTTTATTTTCAATAAATACTGAAAATATAAAATATTTATTTATTTTTGTTCCATGATAAACCGGCAGCCACGTTGCCGATTTATTTTCGACCTAATCTTTCATTAAATATTGAAAATATGAGAACATTGAAAAATCACATAATATTGTTCGATGGTGAATGCCCCATGTGCCGGGCTTACACCCAGGCATTTGTTAAAACCGGTATGCTAGATTCAGCCGGAAGGGCAGCCTATCAAACCCATATGAACGTTTGTCCTCAGATTGATAAGCAGCGGGCGGTAAATGAGATAGCCCTTGTAAACATAGAGAACGGTGAAGTGACTTATGGGGTAACCAGCATTTTTAAAATATTAGGGAACGCGTGGCCGTTGTTTGCCGGACTGTTTGCCTGCAACCCATTTTTATGGGTAATGCGCAAGATTTACGCTTTCATATCCTACAACCGCCGGGTAATTATTCCGGCGAGTGAAATCGGTAACAGCTTTAGTTATCAACCCACATTTAAACGCCATTACCGCATAGCTTATCTGCTGTTTACATGGCTTTGCACCGGCTTTATCCTCACCGCTTATGTGCATCGCTTAACACCGGCAATTCCTCTGGGTAACTCGAGTCGGGAGTATATGATATGCGGTGGACAAATCATTTTTCAGGGTATCATCATCAATATCTTGGCTAAACCAAAACTTTGGGATTATCTCGGTAATATGATGACGATTTCTTTCGGCGGCAGCTTGTTGCTGCTGCTGCCACTGGCAGTTGGTGCGTGGTTTAATTTGCCAACTTTATTCTTTATTGTAAGCTTTATAATGGTCGCTGGTCTGATGTTTTTCGAGCACATCCGCAGAACGAAATTACTAAATCTTGGCTGGACGATGACGGTAACATGGGCTTTTTACCGGGCAATGTTGCTGCTTGTGATTCTGATGCTTAATTAACGTGGCCGTATAACTTAATAATTACAAACATGAAATATAAAAAAATAGTCCTCGCGGGCGGTAATGGTTACCTGGGCACGGTGTTCGCTAAATATTATACACAAAAAGCTGGAGAGGTGGTAATATTAAGCCGTCATGAAAAACAAGCCGACGGGAATGTGCGTACTGTAGTATGGGACGGCAAAACGCGCGGCAAATGGACAGCAGAACTGGTCAATGCCGATATGGTAATCAACTTATGCGGCAAAAATGTAAACTGCCGCTATACCGAAAAAAATAAAGCTGAAATATTCGCTTCAAGGATACTGCCTACTGAATTGCTCGGCGAGGTGATCCACGACCTTTATGAACCGCCAAAACTCTGGATAAATCTGGCGTCTGCAACAATCTACCGTCATGCTGAGGACCGCCCGCAGGATGAGCAAACAGGCGAGATAGGCACTGGCTTTTCTGTGGACGTTTGTAAGGCATGCGAGGCCGCGTTCAATAAATACGAAACGCCGAAAACCCGCAAGATAGCACTGCGCATGGGTATTGCGCTTGGCCGGTCAGACAGTGTTTTTCCACGTCTGCTTAATTTAGTGAAGTTTGGCTTAGGTGGCAAACAAGGTAATGGCCGGCAATATGTGTCTTGGGTACATGAAACGGACGCTGCCCGCAGTACCGAATGGCTGATGGATCATCCCGAAATAAATGGCGCAGTTAACTGTGTTGCGCCAAATGCTGTAAAGAATGCCGGGCTGATGCGCATTATCCGCAAAATGTACGGAATGCCTTTCGGACTGCCGGCAACGAAATGGCTGCTTGAGTTGGGCTCTATTGTCATCGGCACAGAGACAGAATTGATTTTGAAAAGCAGGTGGGTGCGGCCTGCAAGGCTGTTGGATAGCGGATTTGAATTTATGTTTCCCGAAGCAGAAGAAGCAGTAAGAGATATATTAAAGGCTTAATGTTGGATGGTCCGCATGTTTTACAAGTGGGTTGCTGCACTGGTTGTTACGCATATTCTGACCTCTCCTTCACGGGGCTAAAAGCCTTGCGCTGTATACAGCCTGGTCATTCTCGCCGCTCAAATTTATAATTATAAGGATGCTCGCCCAACTTCTTCAGAACAAGCAGCGTACAGTGTCGCGGAGCGCTGTAAGGCAATTCGTGTAATTTTCCGTTTACATTGCTAACGCTCATCCGGTATTTATTGCGTGCCAATTAAAAAACCGCTACCTTAGTTTAATCAATTATTAACTAATTAAAGTTTCCGGTATATGAAAACCATGAATTTCCTGGCAGGTAAATGCCTGGCTGCCGCTTTTTCGGCACTGCTTTTACTAGCCTGCACCACTACAAACGCACAAGATAAAGACGGCTGGCGGCAGCTGTTCAATGGTAAAGACCTCAACAATGGGTGGAAGCACGTTGGTCCGGGCAGCCGTTATGTTAAGGATGGTGTTACAGGCAGCAAGGGCGGCATGGGGCTGGAGTACTGGAGCAAAGAAAAATTTGGCAACTGCGTTATCCGTGTAGTTTATAAGATGCAAAAATTCAACAGCAATTCGGGCGTGTTTATCCGCATACCTATTGAGCCGCGTGAGGAGTGGATGCCTGTGTTTTATGGTTACGAGGTGCAGATCGACAATCACCCGGAAACCTCGAAGGAAGATGAATACCACATAACTGGCACATTGTACTCCCTAACCAAGCCGCTGGCTAAACCGGGCAAACCCGGTCCGGAATGGAATACCATGGAAATAACATTGGATGGGCCGCGTACGATTGTCGTAGTAAATGGTCAAAAGGTAACTGATTACACTGAAGGCCAGCCAACACCGGCCCGCAAGTTTGATTTTGAGCCTTACCGCGGCATAAGACCGAATGAAGGTTACATTGGTTTGCAAAATCATGGTAATGATGATGTGGTGTTTTTTAAGGAGGTGGCAGTAAAGCCGCTAAAGAAGTGAGAAATGAATATTAAATAATGAATGCCGAATATAGCACACCGAACGTACTTCATTATTCCTCATTCGAAATCCGGTGTTCGGTATTTCTAATCCTTTAACCCTGTTATCATGGAACAATCTAAAGATAATACTACCATCACCCGCGGCTCGTTCATTAAAAAGGCGGCTATTGCTGCTGCGGGTTTTTATATAGTGCCGCGTTATGTATTGGGCAAAGGCTATACGGCCCCCAGTGATAAGTTATATATTGCGGCTGTAGGCTGTGGCGGAGAAGCTGAGAATGATATTCACCATTATGCCACCGCACCAAAGAAAAATGCTGAAATGGCCTTTCTTTGCGATGTGGATGACCGGATGGCCAATCCACGCCGGAAAGAGTTCCCCAAGGCAAAATTTTACCACGATTGGCGCGAGATGTTTGATAAAGAGCACAAAAACTTCGACGCCGTAACCGTGGCTATTCCCGACCACAACCATGCGCTGGTAGGTTTGAGCGCAATGCAGCTAAAAAAGCATCTCTACCTGCAAAAACCGCTGACCCATGACATCCACGAGGCCCGTATTCTGACACAGGCCAGCGAAAAATATAAAGTGGTAACCCAAATGGGCGACCAGGGCGCCAGCTGCGATGGTATGCGCACTCTGCGTGAATGGTTTGAGGCCGGCCTGATCGGCGATATTGAAAAAGTTTACTGTTGGACAGACCGCCCGGTATGGCCGCAAGGCATAAGCTGGCCCAATACGAGTCCGCCAATACCTAAAGAATTGAAATGGGATTTGTGGCTGGGCACAGCTAAACAAACCAATTATATCGATAACCTGGTGCCATTTAACTGGCGCGGCTGGTGGGAATTCGGCACAGGCGCACTTGGAGACATGGGTTGCCATATTATGGGGCCGCCGTTTAAATTGCTGGGGTTGGGGTATCCGACAGAAGTTTCGGGAAGTGCGAGTACCGTATATAAAGGCATCTTCAAAGAAGGCATTTATCCTGAGAGCGGACCTGTATCAAGTTCCATCAAATTCAAATTTACCCAAAAGGATGGTAAACCGCTGGATTTATACTGGATGGACGGTGGCATCACGCCGGAGCGACTTAGCGAGCTGGACCCAAGCCTGAACCAGAACGAGGCCCTGGGCGATTTCCCCGGCGAAAATGACTTTGAAGGCTGTACGCTGTTTATTGGCACAAAAGGAAAAGTTTCGTGTGGTTGGGGCGGAAGTCACCCAAGATTATTGCCGCTTAGCCTAAATAAAGACATACATATACCTGAAAAATATCCACGCGTGCAGGGCGGTATGGACGGCCACTGGTGGCAGTGGGTTGACGCCAGCATCGCAGGTTATGGCAAAATGGAAGTTGATTCGCCATTTGTTGGGTATGCTGGTCCGCTTACGGAAACTGTGCTGATGGGCAACCTGTTGCTGAGGACCTTTAACATCCAGGAGAAGATCAAGCGTAATGATCCTGTGTACGGCAACATGGAAGGCTATAAATTCAGCGGTCGTTACACTGCGCTGAAGTGGGACGGTGAAAACATGCGCATCACCAACTTCGAACCGGCTAACCAGTATATTAAACGCGAGTACAGAAAGGGGTGGGGACCTCTCGTGTTGTAAGAAATAGTGGCAGTGGTAGCGTTAGGTAGCAGTAAATGTATATTAGCCTGCTACTATTTACTGCCACTGCTACTCGTTCAGAAAGCCTGCTTTCTTTTTACATCCTTCACACAATTACCCATTGACGTGGCGTTGAAAATATTCCTACCTTTGCGCCATGATAATTGAAGTATTAAAATCCAAGCTGCACAGGGCGAGGGTAACACAGGCTGAATTGAATTATGTTGGCAGTATTACCATCGATGAGGATTTGCTGGATGCTGCTAATATTATACCGAACGAAAAGGTGCAGATTGTGAATAACAACAATGGCGCCCGTTTTGAAACATATACCATAGCCGGTGAACGGGGTTCGGGAACTATCTGTTTGAACGGTGCAACAGCCCGTTTGGCCCAGGTAGGCGACATTGTTATCATCATGTCGTACGCATACATGGAAGCTGAAGAAGCCCGCCAATACCAACCTATCCTGATTTTTCCCGACGGGGATAATAAGCTGATAAAGTAATTTTAAAACAGTGTGGTTTGTTGCGCTGTAAGTACAGTTACGCCGGTTGGCGATAGTGCAAGGCCTTCTGTCTTTTGTGTGATGTAATACACCTCCGATTCCACATGCCGTGACGCCACTATGATATTTACCCCATTGGCGCAGGCATCAAATAAATTCTTTACTAATTGCGGGTCGTTATTATTTTTGGATAGATGCGCCAGCAAGAGGTGCGTCATAAATGGCGGCCTGTGCGTTATGAAAAGCTCAATCGCTTGTTTATTAGATAAATGGCCCTGTCCCCCGCGAATTCGGCGCTTTAAATGATAAGGGTAGCCTCCTTTGTCTAACATGTCGTCATCATAATTCGCCTCAAGAAACGCGGCATGACACTGCTTAAAATGGTCGATTAAATTCTGACAAACCACACCAATATCGGTAAATACGCCCACTTTAACCTCATCACAGGTAACCATAAAACTGTAGGGGTCGCTGGCATCGTGGTTTTTGGGAAACGCGGTAATATGCAGCGCGCCAATAGTAACGGTTTGAAAACCTTTGAAAGGGATCACTTGCCCCGGGTCGATAGTTAAACCCCCGCGCTGCAAAGTTGGCGGCGTAATGTAAACCGGCAGTTTATACTTTTTGGCAATAACAGGGATGCCGTTGATATGGTCGGAATGCTCATGGGAGACAAAAATTGCCTTCACTTTCAGCATAGAGAGCCCCAGGCGCTGCATCCGCTTTTCCGTCTCACGGCAGGAAATGCCTGCATCAATTAATACAGCTTCATGCTGGTTACCAACGTAATAGCAATTACCGTTACTTCCCGAATTTAACGATGCGATGAACAGCGACATATCAGGTACAAAATAAGCTATTTGATTTGGGAATCCGAACTTTTTGAATGTTAAAGTCAAGGTGCCGGTTGCGGAATTTTCAATCCGTTAGCCGCTAATTCAACTTTTTATCCCATTATTGTGTTTACAAATTGCGGCGACTAAAACAATATGACTAAATTTCAAAATATACTCTTTATAGCATTATTAGCCACATGCTCCATAGCATCGGCGCAAGAAAAGAAAACATCCGGCAATCCTATTTTCTCCGGCTGGTATGCCGACCCGGAAGCAAAGATTTTTGATAAGACGTACTGGGTATACCCAACTTATTCTGCACCATACAATGAGCAGGTTTTTATGGATGCCTTTTCCTCTACCGACCTGGTACACTGGACAAAGCACCCCCGTATTGTTGACAGCAGCACTGTGAAATGGGTTAAACGTGCCATGTGGGCGCCGGCGGTAGCTAAAAAGGATGGTAAATATTACCTGTTTTTTGGAGCGAACGACATCCACGATGACCAGAAGGAGATTGGCGGAATAGGCGTTGCCGTTTCGGATAATCCCGGCGGACCGTTTAAAGATTACCTGGGCAAGCCGCTCATCGGTAAGATCATAAACAAAGCGCAGCCAATCGACCAGTTTGTGTTTAAAGATGACGACGGCCAATATTATATCATCTATGGCGGCTGGGGTGAATGCAACATCGCAAAGCTAAAAAATGACTTTACCGGTTGTGTTCCATTTAAAGACGGCGAAACATTTAAGAAGATTACCCCAAAGGATTACGTGGAAGGCCCGGTAATGTTCAAACGTAAAGGCAAGTATTACCTGATGTGGAGCGAAGGCGGCTGGACCGGGCCCGATTACCGGGTAGCTTATGCTATCGGTAATTCACCAATCGGCCCGTTTGAGCGCATCGCCACTATTTTAAAGCAGGATATGAACGTTGCGACAGGCGCAGGACATCATTCAGTGATAAATGTTCCGGGTACGGACGAATGGTATATCGTTTATCACCGCCGCCCGCTTGGCGAAACAGACGGCAATCACCGCGTAACCTGTATCGATAAAATGTATTTTGATAAAGATGGCAAGATATTGCCGGTTAGGATCACCAATGAGGGCGTCGCTGCGAGAGTGATAAAGTAGAACTGTTGTCACACTGTCACAACTGTTACGGCGTAACAGTGTGACAATACACCATATTTATATCCTTTAATCTATATTAATATAATTATATAAATAGATAATAGTAATATACTCTCTCTTTATATATTCAATAATTATCAGAGGATAAACGCCATAATTGTTATTGGAAAATTATTAAGCTATTCATTATTCTCATTAACAATATTGTCCCACTGTCACACTACAGGAGACGTAACAGTTGTGACAAGTGTGACAGTCTGCAATAATTGGGAGTTGTAAGCTTGTAGCAGTATTAACAATCAAAAGTGTAAATTTTTTGCAGGACGGGTCAAGTGTTTGTCACGCTGTCACACAGATAGAGACATAACAATTGTGACACTTGTGACAGCGTGACACAGGCTCTGGGCCGCTTATTTATGTGCGGCGCGAGTTAAGTTATATCTGTCACACTTGTCACAGTATCACAAGTATAATTGTGTGACAACATCACAGCAGATCAAACCCTATATCTTTCCTGAAATACATGCCATCAAAATAAATACGGCTGGCATCGGCAGTGGCTTGTTGTAAGGCAGAGAACATATTATCCTGCAAAGTGGTAACAGCCAGCACACGGCCGCCTGATGTTTTTATATCTTCACCTTCCAGCGTGGTGCCCGCATGAAATACAATTGAATCGCGCACATTTTCAATGCCGGTGATGGTTTTATTCTTTAAGTATTCGCCGGGATAACCGCCTGCTACCATAACTACAGTAGCCGCTACTTTATCAGATATTTTTAATTCCCTGGTGTCGAGGTTTCCTTCCGCCACGCCCTGCAATAAATCAACAAGGTCGCTTTCAATGCGCATCATTACGCTTTCGGTTTCGGGGTCGCCCATGCGGCAGTTGTATTCTATCATATAAGGGTCGCCGCCGCAATTCATCAATCCTATAAAAATGAAGCCTTTATATGGGATGCCTTCTTTCTTCAACCCCTCAATAGTGGGGATAATAATGCGCTGTTCTACCTTTTGCAAAAACTCATCATCAGCAAACGGCACCGGCGAAACTGAGCCCATACCGCCGGTATTTAAGCCGGTATCGCCTTCGCCAATACGTTTATAATCTTTGGCAGATGGTAGTATTTTATAATTGTTGCCATCGGTCAATACAAAAACCGATAGCTCTATTCCCTGTAAAAATTGCTCCACCACCACCTTCGAACTGGCTTCACCAAACTTGGCCTCGGTAAGCATCTCGATCAGTTCCTGCTGTGCTTCCTGAACGGTAAGGCATATTAAAACACCTTTGCCGGCTGCAAGCCCATCGGCCTTTAAAACAATAGGCAGGCCGATGGTTGGTAAATAGTCAAAGCCTTCCTGCATGGTTTCGCGCGTAAAGGTGCGGGAAGCGGCGGCGGGAATATTATTTCTCACCATAAACTGTTTCGAAAAGTCCTTACTGCCTTCCAGCTGAGCGCCTTCACGTTGAGGGCCGATAACCGGAATGTTGTGCAGATGGTCATCAGCCAGGAAAAAATCATGTATGCCTTTTACCAGGGGCTCTTCAGGACCTACTAAAACCAGGTTAATGTTGTTAGTTAAAACAGCCTGCCTGATGCCTTCAAAATCGGTAACCTTGATATTAAGATTAGTACCATACTGACCTGTACCTGCATTGCCGGGGGCAATAAAAAGCTGGTCGCATTTGGGGCTTTGGGATATTTTCCAGGCGAAGGCGCTTTCCCTTCCGCCCGAACCGAGGATCAGGATGTTCATGGCCGTAAAGGTAAGAATAATGTATGGATGGCAACTATTTGAAGATTTGAAAATAAGTTGGTTTGAAAGCAGGCATTGCAAATAATCTGTTAACTACTTTGATTCAAGCTACTATGATAACAATGTCAAAAAACAGGTAACGCTTAATTAGCAATTCCTCTTGTATGCGGCGGCAATAAACTGCCGAACCGTTTGCAATAAACCAGCAGGTAACCCTCGGCCATCTATTGCCGTATAAAGCAGACTAACAAACGGTAAATTAAATGATTATGGTTGCTGAACAAGTTCAAACGAAGCCAACCCACAAAGGCATTACCTCAATCGACAAACGCACAAACCTTTCGCACGAGGAATTTATAAACCAATACGTAAGTAAATCGCTGCCGGTGGTATTAACCGACGCGGCGAAGGATTGGAAAGCCATGGGCAAATTTACCCCTGAGTTTTTTAAGAAAAACTATCCGGATATTACTAAAACCATTAAGGACGTTACTTATCGTATGGATGAGTTTATCGACCAGATGCTGGCAGCTACTCCGGACAACCAGGCGCCTTACCCATACAACTTTGATATCAGAAAAGTGTTCCGTGAACTGATAGCCGATTTACAGCCGGAGGTTATTTATGGCAACACCGACCGTATCAATCATCCTTTGATGCCGGGGAAGTTTTTACAAGGCACAACCGTGTATGAAATATTTTTAGGCGGTAACGGCAGCGGGTTCCCGTACCTGCATGTGGATGCATTATTTTTGCACACACAGATAACCCAGGTTTACGGCTCCAAAACATTCATCATGTATCCGCCTGACCAGACACCATATATGTACCCTTATCCTGATAACCCAAAGTTTTCGCAAATAAACTTCAGCAATCCGGATTATGAACAGTTTCCACTGTTTAGGGAGGCAACACCGATAGAGGTAACCGTTAATGAAGGTGAAACTTTATTGTTCCCATCGGGATGGTGGCATACTACCCGTATCACCGAGCCCTGTATATCTGTAGGACGCGTACAACTGAACGGCTATAACTGGGATAACTTCATCCGCGACCGCTATGTTAACTGGAAGAAAAAAATATCATTTGCAGCAGCGCCAATTCTTCTGTACGGTAAGATCGTTGGCGCGATAATGAATTCGCAGGATAAACGATGATTATCTGTTGAAGAGTGATTTAATTTTTTGAATAAATAGTTTTTTAGTTCAAGAGTCCTTTAATTCTCCCCGGGTTAAAGGATTTTTTATTTATCATTTTTTAAATTTATCACTCGTGTAGCCTGTTCAATCTGAAAAATCAGGCGTTAATTTTAATGCCATCTAAGTGTTAAAGTCACTCATTTTCATATCGGTGAAATCATTCTCCAATCGGCGAAATCACATCAAAATCGAAAAAATAACGTAGCTTTGCCTGTCATTATGGCTCATTGTTTGCCGTGGCGCAATTGTTGAGCCAAGTATTGCCATACATTAAGATTATCATGTTAAATTTTATAAGTAAGCTTTTCGGAAGCAAATCAGAAAGGGACGTAAAAAGCATAATGCCTATCGTTGAGAAGATTAAGGCAGAATATGCCAAGCTCGGCGGTATTAGCAACGATGAGCTTAGGGCCAAAACAGTTGGTTTTAAAGAAACAATTGCCGAAGGCCTTGCCGACATTGACGCCCAAATAAATGAGATTAAAGACCGCACCGAAAACAACCCTGATATAGATGTTGCTGAGAAGGTTGAACTGTATACCCAGTTGGATAAGCTGGAAAAAGACCGCAATAAACAGCTTGAAGAGATTCTGATGCGTATTTTACCTGAAGCATTTGCCGTGGTAAAAGAAACCGCAAAACGTTTTTCAGAGAACAAGACTATAGAAGTAACCGCTACCCAGTTCGACCGTGATTTGGCTTCAAAGAAGTCTAATGTACTGATTCAGGGTGATAAAGCAATCCACCATAATACCTGGAAAGCCGCAGGAAACGACGTGACGTGGAATATGGTACATTACGATGTACAGCTGATTGGCGGTACTGTTTTGCACCAGGGCAAGATTTCTGAGATGGCCACAGGTGAGGGTAAAACTCTGGTAGCCACGCTGCCTGCATATCTTAATGCGCTTGCTGGTCAGGGTGTTCATATTGTGACTGTGAACGACTACCTGGCACGCCGTGACTCTGAGTGGATGGGCCCGCTGTATGAATTCCATGGGTTATCGGTTGATTGTATCGATAAGCACGAGCCAAACTCTGAAGCAAGGCGCTCTGCTTACCTGGCTGATATTACTTTTGGAACCAACAACGAGTTTGGTTTTGATTACCTGCGTGACAATATGACACGTACGCCTGAAGAGCTGGTACAAAGAAAATTACACTACGCAATGGTGGATGAGGTTGACTCGGTTTTAATTGACGATGCCCGTACGCCCTTGATTATATCTGGCCCAATCCCGCGCGGCGACGAACATGAGTTTTACGAACTGAAACCACGCATAGAGCGTTTGGTAAATGCGCAAAAAACTTATGTGAATGCGGCGCTTAACGAAGCCAAAAGGTTGTTTGCAGAAGGTAAAACCGGCCCGGAAGAAGGCGGATTAGCTTTAATGCGCGCCTACAGGGGTCTGCCGAAAAGTAAGGCTTTAATTAAGTTTTTAAGTGAGGGCGCCAACAGGCAGTTACTGTTGAAATCGGAAAACTACTACATGCAGGACCAAAACAAGGAAATGCATAAGGTTGACGAAGAGCTTTTCTTTATCATCGACGAAAAAAACAACCAGGTTGAGCTGGCAGAAAAAGGTATTGAGCTGATCACATCTTCCGGCGAAGACCCGCATTTCTTTGTTATGCCTGATGTGGGCACTGAAATTTCGAATATTGAAAAGTCAGATCTGCCTAACGATGAGAAGATACACCGCAAAGATGAGCTGATGCGCGACTTTTCTATTAAGTCGGAGCGTATACACTCGGTTAACCAGTTATTAAAGGCCTATACCCTGTTTGAAAAAGATACCGAATATATTCTTGATGAGGGCAAGGTAAAGATTGTAGACGAGCAAACAGGCCGTGTGCTCGATGGCCGCCGGTACTCAGATGGTTTGCACCAGGCAATAGAGGCCAAAGAGAATGTAAAGGTTGAGGATGCAACTCAAACTTTCGCGACCATTACATTGCAAAACTATTTCAGGATGTATCACAAGCTTTGCGGTATGACGGGTACAGCCGTTACCGAAGCTGGTGAATTCTGGGAAATTTATAAGCTGGACGTAGTTGAGATACCTACTAATACGCCGATCACGCGTGACGACCGCCAGGATTTGGTTTATCGTACCGTTCGTGAAAAATACAATGCCGTTGCTGAGGAGATTGCTAACCTTACTAAAGCTGGTCGCCCGGTACTGGTGGGTACTACTTCGGTAGAAATTTCGGAATTGGTTAGCCGCATGCTTAAACTGCGCGGCATTAAACATAACGTACTGAATGCCAAGTTGCACCAGAAGGAAGCCGACATTGTGGCCGAAGCTGGTCAGGCAGGTACTGTTACCATCGCCACCAACATGGCCGGTCGTGGTACAGATATAAAATTAGGTCCGGGCGTTAAAGAGGCAGGCGGTTTGGCCATTGTGGGCACAGAGCGCCATGAATCGCGCCGTGTTGACCGCCAGCTGCGTGGCCGTTCCGGCCGCCAGGGCGACCCAGGCTCGTCGCAGTTCTTTGTATCGCTTGAAGATAACCTGATGCGCTTGTTTGGTTCAGAAAGGATATCGAACCTGATGGTGAAGATGGGTATCGAAGAGGGCGAAGTTATACAACATTCCATGATATCAAGCTCGATAGAGCGCGCTCAGAAGAAAGTGGAAGAAAACAACTTCGGTATCCGTAAGCGTTTGCTGGAGTACGATGACGTAATGAATTCGCAGCGTACCGTTATTTATGCAAGGCGAAAAAATGCTTTGTTTGGTGAGCGCCTGGAGGTCGACATCAATAACACCATTTTCGATGTAGTTGAGGACGTAGTGACTGAATATAAGGAATCGAACAACTACGAAGGGTTCACGCTGGAGATGATCCGCCTGTTTTCGCTCGATCTGGAGATTTCGCACGATGAGTTTACCGCTAAAAATATCAATGGCCTTATAGACGCTGCGTTTGCTAAAGTGATAGATTTTTATAAACGCAAGCAGCAGGCCATTGCCCAACAGGCTTACCCCGTGTTAAAAGACGTGTTTGATACCCGCGGTTCGTATGTAGAAAATGTAGTGGTTCCGTTTACCGATGGCGTTAATGGAATACAGGTTGCTGTTCCGCTTAAAAAGGCGATTGAAAATAAAGGGCAGGAAGTATTTAAGTCATTCGAAAAAAATGTTACCCTGTACCTGATCGACGATGCCTGGAAAGAGCACCTGCGCGAAATGGACGAGCTGAAACAGTCGGTACAGAATGCTGTGTACGAACAAAAGGACCCGTTATTGGTTTATAAGTTTGAAGCGTTTAACCTGTTCCGCGGCATGCTGGCCAGTGTAAATAAAGATCTGGTAAGCTTCCTGTTCAGGGGGGGCATACCAGTACAGCAGCAGGCCGAGGAAGTTCGGGAAGCAAGGCCGCAGCCTAACCTGGATCTGAAAAAGATGCGCACCCAAAAGGCTGAGATGGTAAGTGAATCAGGTATACCGATGCTTGACACTGCCGAGCCACAGCGCCAGATGCCGGTACGCAACGAACAAAAAGTAGGCAGGAACGACCCTTGTCCTTGCGGCAGTGGCAAGAAATACAAAAACTGCCACGGCGTAGGACAGGCGTAAATTTTTAATTAAACTATAATAAATTTTGTCATTGCGAAGAGTAACGGCGAAGCAACCTCATAACCATGCATGTCCGCTATGGATGACGACGAGGTTGCGGTGCTTCGCTCGCAATGACGAGTTTGTTTATATCATAGCCCTATGAAAAATACACTATCCTATAAAAAAGCTAATCCCGGCCTTATAAGGTATTGCATTTTTTTTATGCTGACATTTTCCTCAACCGTTGCAGCCGCTCAAACGCGAGGTACAGTTGAAGTAATAAAAGACCCGCTTATCGATACCCTTATTGCTCGCCGCAGCAGCATTGGGGCTAAAACCGGCTTGCCGGGAGCGGAAACAGCAAGAGGTTACCGTGTGCAGATATTTTTTGGATCAAGCCGGCAAGCTGCTTATGATGCGCAGGCGAAAATGAATGAAGAATATCCGGAACTGCGTACTTACATCAGCTATGTTGAGCCGAACTTTAAAGTGCGTGCAGGGGATTTTCGCACCAGGCTCGAAGCCCAAAAACTAGCCGAAGAAGTGAGGCCTATGTTTACCAGTATATTTATAATCCCTGAAAAAATTAATCTCCCAAAACCCGATACCTCCAATGATTAAAGAGCAGATTCAGCAGCTTTCTAAAGATATTTTTGGCGATACCGTGGCTAATCGCCGCCACCTCCACGCCAACCCGGAATTGTCTTTTAGCGAGGTAAATACCTCGGCATTCGTAGCAGGAAAGCTGGAGGCGCTGGGTCTTACCTGCCAGCGCATGGCTGACAACGGTATTGTTGCTTTGATACAAGGAGAAAAGCCTTCGGAAAACGTGGTTGCGTTGCGTGCAGACATGGATGCGCTGCCAATTACCGAGGCCAATGATGTGCCCTATAAATCCCGGAATGTGGGTGTGATGCATGCCTGCGGGCACGATGCTCATACTTCATCGCTATTGGGAACAGCCCAAATTTTAACCAGTTTAAAAAGCCAGTTTGGCGGTACGGTAAAATTGATATTTCAGCCGGCTGAAGAAAAACTGCCCGGCGGTGCAAGCCTGATGATAAAAGAAGGGGTATTGGAGAATCCAAAACCGCAGGCGGTAATCGGGCAGCACGTAATGCCGCTGATTGATGCCGGAAAAGTGGGTTTTCGGGCCGGCAAATATATGGCCTCGACAGACGAATTATACGTGACAGTTCGTGGTAAAGGGGGCCATGGTGCACAGCCCCAGCAAAACATCGACCCGGTTATTATCACTGCACACATGCTTACCGCGCTGCAGCAGGTAGTAAGCCGCTTTGCCGATCCTAAAAGCCCTACTGTATTGTCATTCGGAAAAGTAATAGCCAACGGCGCTACAAACGTAATTCCTAATGAAGTTTACCTGGAAGGCACTTTTCGCACTATGGACGAAAAATGGCGCAAAGAAGCCCATACAAGGATGAAAAAACTTGCGGAAGGGCTTTGCGAAAGCATGGGGGCAAGCTGCGAATTCAATATTATGAAAGGCTATCCGTTCCTTATAAATGAAGAAAAGCTAACTGCGTCGACCCGTGGGCATGCCGAGGATTACCTGGGTAAAGAAAATGTGCTCGACCTGGATATTTGGATGGCCGCAGAAGACTTCGCCTATTATTCCCAAGTGGCAGACTCCTGCTTCTACCGGCTTGGCACCCGAAATGAAAGCCGCGGAATTACGTCATCAGTACATACGCCGACCTTTGATGTAGAAGAAAGCGCTTTGGAAATGAGCACGGGGCTGATGGCCTATCTGGCCTTGAAACAACTAGGGAATTAAAGCTAGCCCATTAAAGTATTTGTTATTTTGGCCTTTAACAAAGGGGCCCAGATAAAACCGGTCTGCTTTATTCTCAACCGGTGGAAACGGCAAAAGACGTCATTAACTCATAAAGACAGGTAACTATGAAAAAATCCCCAAAAAAAATAGAGCCCTGCACAATTGCAAAGCTCTACGTTTTCATAGGTGTTGATGTACTGTTTTTCGGTAGATAGATATATGATGGTTAGGCAACAAACAAGGTGTTGTTGGCCATAGCTAATTTTCTGCGCAAAAAGAACGGATTCCTATTCATGAATGATTTTAAATCGCTCGCCAGCAAATCCTTTAATTCATTGTCAAATTTTGCGAGTAATTTACTTGGGGCGGTTTTGTTATAGCTTTTCATAGTTTACCTTTCTTTATTAACAGACTTTATTTAGTCTTTTCAGTTTCGCCGTCTTCAGTTGTTGTTAAGTTATCTTTCCTGCGTTTGGCTTCTTTATATTGCCTCAGCAATTGTTCCTTATCGCGCTCGTCAGAAGGCGCTTTAGGGTCTGCAGGATTTTCCCATTCTTTCTCTTCGCGTTCGCGGCTTTCTTTGATATCGAGTGCCATCCTGAATTGCATTTGATAAGGTTTATTCCAAATTGATGCCAAAACAGAATTGGTCTTTTTCCTTAGCCATAAATCGCTGAAATACAGGTGTAAAATTCTGAGTAATGCAAAATACGCCGCTAAGTGTCTGCTGGCGGCGGGTGTACAGATTTTTAGTACAGTATGTTGTTTACAGTAGTCAGCCAGGTGTACATTGGCTTATATGGCAGCTGCGGTTGCTGCTGTACGATGATTTGCGAAATGGATTACCAGCGTTATAAGTGCCAGTGCGCCGCCGGTTATGCACACACCATCCCATTGATAGTTTTTCCATAGCCCCGTTGCGACGAAAGTGCCCAGAGCGCCGCCTATAAAATAGGTCACCATATATATTGTATTGATGCGGTTGCGTGCTTCTGGCCGAAGTGCAAATATTATAGACTGGTTTGAGATATGCGTGGCTTGTACGCCCATGTCGAGCACGATTACGCCGATGATCAGCCCGGCTAAACTGTGCGCTGAAAAGTAAAAGATAACAAAAGATAAAAAGACAAGCAGCAACGTAAAGCCCGATAATTTGTAGGCATCCATTTTATCGCTCAATCTCCCCATCAGGCCTGCCGCCAATGCGCCGAAAGCCCCAACGAGCCCAAACTCGCCTGCGACACTGCTGCCCATGTTAAAGTTTTGCTTGAGCAGGAAAACTATAGTAGTCCAGAATGCGCTGAAACAGGCAAAACAAAGCGCACCCCGTACGGCAGCCAGCCGTAATCTGGGCTCTTCTTTTATCAAATGGATCATCGATGACATAAGTTTTTTATAGGTACCCTTGTATTCCGGTTCAACTTCCGGCAAAAAGAAACCGATCATCAGCCAAATCAATATCATCATACACGCTGCTATGCAATAAACCGCCCTCCATCCCAAATAATAGCCTATATAACCGCTGAACGTACGTGATAACAATATACCTATTAAAAGTCCGCTCATGATAACTCCGATCTTTTTTCCCCGCTCCTCAGGTTTGGCCAGATGCGCAGCCATTGGTACCAATAATTGAGGGATTATGGATGATGCACCCAGAAAAAAACTGGCGACTATCAATAAGTTAATAGACGTTGCCGTCGCGGTTATGATGAGCGATATTACGATAAACATAAATACGATCAGCATCAATTGTCTGCGTCTTACCATGTCGGCCAGGGGCACAAGAAAAAACATGCCCGTGGCATAGCCAATCTGGGTTAACATAGAAACTTTGCCGACCTTTGCCCGTGTGGAATGAAAAGTGCGTGCTATGTCTTCTAAAAGTGGCTGGTTATAATACAGGTTAGCGACAACAACGGCGGTAGCAACGGTCATGATCCATAAAGTGAGCGGTGTTAATTGTGGGTTTAATTTCGTTGCTTCGCTGTTTGACATACAGTTTGTTTTGAATCCGCGCAAAAATGGCAACCATTTTTAAATATTGGTGTTAATGCAATGCAATAATTTAAAAAGAATTCTGTTACTACTGGTACTGTTGTGAATCTGGTTAGGGATTTTAACAGAATTCGGTAAAAAGTCACGTTATACCTCTCTAAGAAACCTATTATTGTCCGAATTGCGCCGCTGGTCGGGTATTTTTACATTTAATTTGATATAAAATAGCCGTAATCGTATAAAATGTTACAATGTGTCTGCTAATTAATGGTAAATAATTAGTTTTTGCTAGATTTTCGTCTGTAATTGTGTGCCATTTTACTGTAATATTGATTTATTTTTATTTACTAACGTCAATATAGGCTATAGATAGGAAGCTTTTGCAAAAAAAAATCGACCTGTATCGATGAATTTTTTAATTAAATTTCTTTTTTTTGAAAAATGTCTGTATTTTTGAAATGTAGAAATCAAAGAAATGATTTTTTTACAAATAAATTACAAATAATTTCGATAGATATAAAAAGATAGTGTTATTTTTACACCATCAAATATTAAAAAAGTCTTCTCATAATTTAGGTTTATAATTGGTTAGTAAAGGCCCCTGCCCATCAGGGGCTTTACTTTTTTCCGCTGGGTTGAGCTACTGCCTAAATCCGGTGAAGGAAGCGTCAGATTGTAGAGAAACTCCACAGTTGAAATGAGGCAGTAAATAGCTAACCAATTGATTGTGAGTGATTAGTGATTTTTTTATCGATTTGGCACTAATGTGTATGCCTATAGTGTAACAAATTGAGAAACCCATGAAAAAATTAATTAGCATGATTGCTTTAGCAGCAATCTCATTCGGAAGTGTGTATGCACATGCAACAGTTAGCAAAGTAAATGTAATGCAAACTGACACCAGCAAAAAGAAAACAAAACCGATGAAGAAGGACACTGTTGTCAAGAAGAAAAAAGACTCTACCCTTGTAAAACAAAAATAACCCTCTTATTTTTATCAATAAAGCCGCACGGTGCTAAGCGCTGTGCGGCTTTTATTTTTACCCGCTCCATGATTACAATTCTTTTTTTATTTAAACGTTACTTTGAAAATAGTTGATTAACAGATGAAGTCATTTGCATTGTTCCCGCTCCTTTTAATTCTGTTCTCGCTTAATTGCAGGGCCCAGAAACGAATCAACGCGAAAGATGCCGCGAATCATAAAGGAGAAACGCTGATGGTTTGTGATAAGGTATTTAATACGGAAGTAGCGAAAACCGGCAATACCACGCTGTTGTATGTAGGCAGCGAAGATGGCCGTTACCTGACGGTCCTGGTTAAGGGTCCTGATCATCCCAAATTTAACTGGCACCCGGAACGCGATTTTAAGGATCGCACTATTTGTGTATCAGGTAAAATTGTCGACTATAATGGCAGACCTGCTATATATGTTACGGACCCGTCGCAGCTCAAACCAGGCAATGGTTGATTAACAAATGATAGGCAGGTAAGTTGTTGGCTTTTGACCTAGGGGATTTATATTGCCTAAAGAATTAGTTTTAAATCACAATTCCAGCATGGCGTGTCAGACGTGTCCGAAAAAAAATTTGGATATTAAAACTTAAATAGCTTATCTTCGTTTTACACACAAAGCAAGACTATGTAGGCGCCGCCGATATAGTCTTGTTTGTTTTATATAGAAAGCCGATGCGTCCTTCTTAAGTACGGGAGGGCGGTTTTTTTTGGCAAAGGATTAGGAAATATTATTTAAAATTTAATTGTACGGTTATGGCTGAAGTGGCATATTATACCAAAGAGGGATTAGAGAATTTAAAGAAGGAATTACACGAGCTTAAAACTTCAGGCCGTGCGGCCATCAGCAAGGCCATTGCTGAGGCGCGCGATAAGGGCGATTTGTCTGAGAATGCAGAATACGATGCTGCAAAAGAGGCCCAGGGGTTGCATGAGGCAAAAATTGCTAAAATGGGTGAGATGCTGGCCAATGCGCGCTTGCTCGACGACTCCAAGCTGGATACTTCTAAAGTACTGGCGTTGTCGGTTGTAAAAATAAAAAATGTAAAAAACGGCGCTACCATGTCGTACCAGTTGGTATCGGAGAGCGAAGCAGACCTGAAATCGGGTAAAATATCTGTAACGTCGCCTATTGCCAAGGGGCTCCTCGGTAAAAAAGTTGGCGAAATTGCCGAGATAACGGTGCCCGCCGGTAAAATGGAATTTGAGGTGCTGGAGATATCAAGATAGTCTGAAAATCGGGAAAGTCCGGAAGGCGCTTCAGGACTTTCCTAATTTGGACAACTTTCCCGGGTGATATTAGGACAATTACTCACTTAATCAACTAAAACATGACCATCTTCTCTAAAATCGTAGCAGGCGAAATACCAGCCTATATAGTGGCTGAAACTATAGATTACCTGGCATTTCTGGATATAAATCCACTTGCTGAAGGGCACGTGCTGGTTATTCCGAAAAAAGAAGTTGATTACATATTTGATATGGAGGACGACTTGTATGCCGGATTGCAGATCTTCGCCAAGATTGTTGCCACAGGGCTGAAAAAGGCCATCCCGTGCAAGCGTATAGGCGTGGCTGTCATCGGGCTCGAAGTGCCCCACGTGCATATACACCTTATCCCGATGAACCGCGTTGATGATTTGAATTTTGCGCGGCCAAAACTAAGTTTCACCCCCGAGCAATTAGAGGCGACGGCTGAGAAAATAAGGGAAGCGCTGAAAAGTTAATCGTTTGAAGTTTGATGATGCGTTAATCAGACATAAAAACCGGGGCTTCAAATTACTTACTCCGGAATAAATCACACAATCCTATTCTTATTATCCTTCACAAACGTGTCCCAGCCCGAGTATGACTTTTTACTGGCGCCTTTAGTGCCGCTGATTCGCTGGAAGGAATGACATACCGCCACAGCAAGGCCATCGGTAGCATCGAGAAAATCGGGGGTTTCGGTAAATTTTAACAGGGTTTGCAGCATAGCGGCAACCTGCTCTTTGGCTGCATTACCATTGCCGGTTATAGATTGTTTTATTTTGCGGGGAGCATATTCGGTGATATCCAGGTTACGCGACAATGCTGCCGCTATAGCCATTCCCTGCGCACGGCCGAGTTTGAGCATTACCTGTATGTTTTTCCCATAAAACGGCGCCTCGATCGCGAGGCAATCTGGATTGTAGTTATCAATGAGCGCAACGGTTTTTTCGAAAATGCGCTGGAGTTTCAGCATGTGGTCGTCAATTTTTTCCATTTTGACAACACCAAGGCTTATCAGATCAATTTTATTGCCCATCTCCTTTATCAGTCCATATCCCATCACTGCGGTACCCGGGTCGATGCCCAAAATAATGCGCTCTTTTTGCAGGGTAAGGGGTTTGTTAACGGTGGACACAATATCAGGCATTAAGTAGCTTTATTTGGTTCAAAGATACAACAAAACTGCCGGTGGAATTATCAGTGCTAATAAATTCAACTGTGCAACGCATATAGAGATTTGTTGTATCGCAGAAAAATCAAAACAGATAGTATATAAAGAATCACTGCTACTTACTGCCGCTACTTTGCGCTGCCTGTGATCCCTTGCTAATCGAAATTAGTTTCATAGCTTTGAGCAAATTATGAGCAAAACCTTTAATCGTCCTATCCGTGTTTTGGTGGCTAAAGTGGGCCTTGACGGCCATGATCGCGGCGCACGCATTATTGCTACCAGCCTGCGCGATGCGGGAATGGAAGTTATTTACACAGGCCTGCGTCAGACCCCCGAAATGGTGGTAAATACTGCATTGCAGGAAGACGTTGATGCAATTGGCATATCTATACTTTCCGGCGCGCACATGACTGTTTTTCCGAAGATCATGAATCTTATTAAAGAAAAAAAGATGGATGATGTGCTGGTTACCGGAGGTGGCATTATTCCTCAGGATGACATGGATGCACTGAAAAAAATAGGCGTAGGTGAACTCTTTCCCCCAGGTACCAGTACCCAGGACATTGTTAAATATATTACCGATTGGGTGCACGCGCACCGGAATTTTTAATCAGCAGCAGTTATGTCGTTCCAGAATTTATTAATCGAGAATAAAGGCCGAATTCAATATATTATCATCAACCGCGAAAGCAAACTGAACGCGCTAAACAAGGATACACTTGCCGAATTACATACAGCATTAAGCGATGCCTTTTGCAACTCTGCAGTCGGTGGTATCATCATTACCGGTGCAGGACAAAAGGCCTTTGTAGCAGGTGCGGACATTGCTGAATTTGCGGGGCTTGATGTGGCCGGGGGGCATGCATTAGCAAGGCACGGTCATCATTCAGTTTTTGATTTTATCGAAAATGGCAATAAGCCAGTTGTTGCAGCTGTAAATGGGTTTGCTTTAGGGGGCGGCCTGGAATTGGCTATGGCGTGTCATATCCGGATAGCATCTGGTAATGCAAAAATGGGCCTCCCCGAAGTTACTCTTGGCTTGATTCCAGGTTATGGCGGCACCCAGCGCCTTACCCAGCTGGTAGGTAAAGGAAAAGCTCTGGAAATGATTATGACGGCAGATATGATCACCGCTGAGGAAGCCCACCGCCTGGGCCTTGTTAATGCTGTGGTAGGCCAGGAAGAGCTATTGCCTAAAGCAGAAGATCTGCTAAATAAAATATTATCGCGAGCACCCCTGGCTGTGGCCGCAGCTATAAAAGCTATAAATGCCGGCCTTCACAATGATCAGGACGGATACGAAATAGAAATTGAGGAATTCGGTAATTGTTTCGGAACAGAGGACTTTAAGGAAGGTGTCTTGGCTTTTCTTGAGAAACGAAAACCTGCTTTTAAGGGCATTTAAGCGGTAAATTTGACATCGTCCTGACCGAATCCAAGAAATGGTCAAAATTAATGCATTGTTAATCAAACGATTGAATAATCGTGACAATAGGATGAAAAAATTCTGCTGATTTGTGCTGTTACTTTGCGCTGTGTTTATAAAAACACAACAATTTAATAACACATTTGATATGAAAAGTACATTAAAAATCTCAGCTTTAGTTTTAGCATTTGCCGGATTGACCCTGGGCGCAAAAGCACAAACTGCAACAAAAACAACTACCTCAACATCATCTTCATCAAACGGAGTAATCCTTAGCATAGGCGCTGATGCCGGTATCCCGACGGGTAACCTTTCTAACGCTTACAATTTTACTATCGGTGGCTCGGTTCAGGCCGATATACCGGTTGCTCAAAACTTGTTCGTTACTGTTAATGCCGGTTATAACAGCATTCAGGGTAAAAACAACTACACTATTACTACCCCAAATGGCCAGGTAAGCGGCGATGTAACCAACATTCAGTTGCTGCCTGTTAAGGCCGGTTTAAAATATTTTGTGGTACCACACCTGTATGTACAGGGCGAAGCGGGCGCTGCATTCCTTTTAAACAAATCTGATTTGGGCTTTGATAAATCTGCTGCATTTGTTTACGCTCCGCAGGTTGGCTACCAGTTCCCTGTTGGCGGTTCGAGCTACATTGATGCAGGCGTAAGGTTTGAATCATCAACTAAGTTTGTAACAGGTATTGATGACAGCAAAGTAAACTTCTTTGGTCTGCGCGTTGCTTACGCATTCGGACTGTAATTGTCATTACTAAAATCAAGAACCTGGAGTCAAGGTTACTGGTAGCAGGTCATCCGGTCTGCATCTTGACTCTCGGTTCCTGACTCAGAATCCGCCCTATATCTACGTAAAAACTAAGAGGCACCAGCCTCTTTTTTTCGTTTATATAACTTTTTAGTTGAGTTCAACGTATGATGGGATTAAATTTATAAATTAGCGGATGAGTATGTTAATCAACATTTAAAAATGCCGCCCATTAGTTAATAGAAACCGCTTTATGAAAAAAATTCTCATCATTGATGATGAAGTTAATGTTGCGTTACTGCTCTCGAAATTTTTAACGCGCAATGGCTTTGATGTTACCACCGCCTCGACAGGGACAATAGGGATGGAGTACCTGAAAAATGGAAACTTTAACCTGGTGCTCTGTGATTTCAGACTGGAGGATACTGATGGCCGCGAAATGCTTAAGAATATCAAGACCCAATATCCAAAAACCGGTGTAATTATAATTACTGGTTACTCCGATATCAAGATGGCTGTTGAACTCATAAAGATGGGCGCTTATGACTATATTACCAAACCATTATATCCCGACGAAATTTTAAACACTATAACCAAGGCTATTGAAACTCATCATGCCCTGGTTGAAGATAAGGAAACGGAGAAAGTTACCTACGATAAACCTACTGCCTCGAGCCGTGAAACCAAGAAACAGGCATTTAGCAATGAATTTGTTACCGGAACCAGCAAGGTGTCGAAAGAGCTCATGCGCCAGATTGAACTGGTAGCGCCGACTAATTACAGTGTTATTATTATGGGCGAGAGCGGTACCGGTAAAGAATCAGTCGCCAAGAGTATACACCTGAACAGCCCGCGATACAATCAGCCTTTTATTGCGATGGATTGTGGCTCATTAACAAAAGAATTGGCCGCCAGTGAATTTTTTGGTCATGAAAAAGGTTCGTTTACGGGGGCCTTGTACACCAAGATCGGCCACTTTGAAATGGCTAATGGGGGAACGTTGTTTTTAGACGAAGTTGGCAACCTTTCATACGAAATACAAGCCGCACTGCTACGGACTGTACAGGAGCGAAAAGTAAAGCGGATAGGAAGCACCAAAGAGATTAACCTTGACGTTCGCATTATAGTGGCTACCAATGAAAACCTGCTTGAAAGTATACAAAAAGGGCGCTTCAGGGAAGATTTATACCACCGATTTAATGAGTTCGGCATTTATATACCACCATTGCGCGAACGGGGCGCTGATATTATGCTGCTCGCCGAACACTTTCTTCGAATTGCTAATCAGGAACTTGGCCGTAACGTAACCTCGTTCTCGCCCGAAGTAGTAGAAAGCTTTATGAACTACCGCTGGCAGGGTAATATCCGCGAGATGAAGAACGTAGTGCGCCGGGCAACCCTGCTTACGGAAGGTAACGAAATAATGATGAAAGCGCTGCCGTTAGAAATTTCGAACTTCAGGCAGCCGTCATACGATTATTCACCGGTTGCCGAGATGCAGGAAATAAAAGAGAATAAGCACGACTTAAAGAATGCTGCACTTGAAGCAGAGTATGAAACGATACTAAAAGTTTTAAGGGAGGTTAATTTCAATAAAACCCGCGCAGCTGAGATATTAAACATTGACCGAAAGACTTTGTATAATAAAATGAAAGCCATTAACATTAAATAGTATGAAAGACACTGCAAAAACCGAAAAGAAGCAGGCCGCAGGCGCCTCGAGGCGGTCGTTGCGGGCTTTAAAGCATGATGTCAAGAACCAGCTGTCAAACATATTATTGGCCATTGAGCAGCTACGTTACGAAATACCTGAAATGACAGAGGATTGTGTATTTTATCTCGATTCGATTTCCCTGAGTTCTGCAAAGATTGATACCTTGCTGAAGGAAGTAGACCAGGTTGAATAAGAGAATGGAGATACTTAATCTATAAGTAGCCCGTACCATTTATAATCTTGCCGGAAAAATACATCAACGTAATCCGGCTCCACTAACTTTATTATTCCCGCCCCAAAACATTTTCAATTACTTGCGTTATATTAGGTATTATTTAAGCCTTAATGTCAGTTTTTAACTACAAACAACGCAATAATATCATACTAACGGCCATTGTAATACTTGGCTGTTTTTTGGTTTACGCACTGAGCAGCTTATTCAGTTCTATCCTTGGGGCGATTGTTTTTTTTACCATTTTCCGCCCGGTTTATTTGCACCTTACTGAAAAGAAAGGCTGGAACAAAACGCTGGTTGCCCTGCTCATCATATTTACCTCGCTTATTCTTGTTATTATTCCTTTAATGTCGTTAAGCATTATGGTGGTGGGCAAAATCTCCGGTATCAACAAGGATACATTTAACCTGCAGGAGTGGGTAGAAAAAATTGACGATTATGCCGGCCGTAATTTTAATCAGCCACACCTGGCTGAAAACACACTGCAAAAGTTAGGCGCTTATGCAACGGATTTGTTCCCATCTATATTGGGAAGCGCGGCAAACATCATCATAACCTTACTGGTGATGTATTTTCTGATGTATTTTATGTTTACCCAAATATATCAGTTTGAAGCCGGCCTGCTGAAGTATGCCCCTTTTCGTGAACAGCATACGGTAAAATTTGCAGTCGCCCTGCGCAATTCAACTTATTCTAACGTTTTGGGGCAAGGCATTATAGCCCTTACGCAGGGAACCTTGCTGGCTATGGGCTTTTACGCGTTTGGTATACCCGACCCCATTTTCTGGGGCGTAATCGGGACTTTTATTTCTTTCCTGCCGGTGGTCGGTGCGCCTACTTTAACTATACCGGCAGGTATCATTTTGATAGCGGGCGGACATACCTTTAAAGGCATTGCGTTAATGGCATTTGGCTTGTTGTTTATTGGTAATATCGATAATGTTTTACGGATGATTATTAACCGGCGCGTCGGTAATACCCACCCGATTATATCTATCATCGGCGTATTCATAGGTATTCCGCTTTTCGGTATTTTGGGTTTGGTGTTTGGGCCATTACTGTTATCATATTTTTTACTATTATTGGAGATATATGAAACCAACCGGATGGCCGCAGACAGGCTTGAACGAATACGGACAGGCCCGGGTGAGTGAGAGTTGCAACCCATAATTATAGTTTATACCCCATAGCAGAAAAAATAAGCTAAATTTGTATGGGTGCCGTGAAAAGTAACTAACAGCCTGTTTTAGCGTCTATGATATGGTGCATGTGGCTACCTTGACTGACTTGCGTACTTATTACCTGTGAACTAAAAAAAATCAAAACAATTATTCAACTTCAAAATTTATAGTATATGACCGATAATTCAAAAGTAGTTGTCGCCTTGCTGGTAGGGCTGGCGGCAGGAGCTGCATTAGGCGTATTGTTTGCACCCGATAAGGGTACAGAGACGCGTGATAAGCTGTCAGAGTCGTTAAAAAATCTGGGCGATTCAATAAAAGAAACTGCTTCAGCCGAGCTGGAGAATTTGATTAACCTGAAGGACAAGGTTGTAAATAATGTTAAATCCAAAATCAGCGGTGCAGAAGAAGAGTACCAGGATGACCTGGAGCATGCATAAATTAATTATGAGTTTAAGTCTTGAGTCTCTGATTGCCTCTGACTCAAGACCTAGACTTAAGATTTAAACAATATGGAAGAAGGAAAAGATACTCCGCCACAACCCATTCTTGACCAACTTAGGGACTATGCCGAAACACGTATAAAATTGGCAAAGTACCAGGCTATTGAAGGCGGCACCTCTATTGCAGCCAGCCTTATTGCCGACGTTGTAGTAGCGATGAGTATGGTGCTGGCTTTCATATTCGCCAGCTTTACACTGGCATTTTATTTAGGCAGTGTATTTGGCGCGGATTGGATGGGGTTTGGCTGTGTGGCTATTATTTACCTGCTAATTGCGTTGGCTATTAAATTTAACAAGCGTGCAATCGAGGGGCCGATTGTTAATGCCTTAATCCAGAAGATTTTTAAAAGTTAATATAAATGGATTTACCTGTGCGGAATCAAAGCGATTTAAGGGCCGAAATTATAAGGCTTAAAGACGTGGAACGGGAGCAAAGCATTGCCATCGGCCAGCGCTTTAAAAATTTCTCGGCAACACTGTCGACTTTAGGCACATTGTTTCCCCGAACGCTTACCCCCGAAGGTAAAAGTGCCAGCTTTTTCGACCAGGATTTGGTTGGATTGATATCCCGTTTCCTGTTGCCATTTACACTTAACAAAACCATTTTTCGCAAATCAGGCTTTTTAGTAAAAGCCATTGTCGGCTTGATATCTCAAAAGGCATCGCACTTTATTTCTGAAGATACTGTAATGAGTACATGGGATAAAATAAAAGACTTGTTCAGTAAGAAGAAGAAAAAAACAGACAATATTTCTGACGAAAAAGGTATCCCTCCGTTAAGTGAAAGTTATTGATTAGCCTGGTTGGTATCTACATTAATTTGTACCTTCACCAATGGATTTGTGCCTTCTTCCGTCTTTGTATTTTCGGCCCATGGCTTGATATATAGCTGATAACAGCTTGGCTAAGATATGTGCCAAATGACCCAATTGTACTAACTCCTCCACCTTATACAGTAAAAGATCAGCTGTCCGGTTAGTCCTTAAAACCTACCTTTATTTTCATGCCTTTGCTATACTAATAATCACCTAAAATAAACGAGGCTGTCTCAATTTGGGACAACCTCTTTCGTTAAATGTAAATAGACAATCAGAAGCTCCCTTTACGGGCTGGGCGTTGCTTATTGCCCCTTCACCCTTCCTTTCTCATCATCGGCGCCGGTTCTGTGCTGGCGGGCTTTAATTTTACTGTTGCCAAAGTTGTAGGTGAATGTCAGGCGGGCAACCTGGCTGTCGCGTTTTTGCCGTATATCCAGATCGATGTTTTGGTATTTGGTGGTTACATCATTACGACGTGTATTAAATATATCGCTTACAGAAAACTTAACGTTGGCTTTTTTATTGGCAAATGAGTGGCTCACACCTGCATCAACAGAATATTGAGGGTGCACACTAAACAAACCATAAGTTAATGCCGACTGGTAGTTTGGAGTAACCTCAAATTTATAACCCTTTAGAGGCGTAAATGTTTCGGTGGCGCGAAACTGGTAGGCAAACTGGCCTTTATCTAAATTACCGCCCTCTAGTCCGTTTGATTTGAAGCCCAGGTAGAATGCGGTTGCATTGATGTCGCCTGTCCACCATTTGGTTATCGTATAGTTGGAATAAAGATTAGCGTTATAGCTGTTTTGCACCTGCAGGTTTTGCTGTGTCACAAATGCCACTTTTGTTGCCGGGTCTGTACCGGGTACTTCGGTCATTACGTCGGTAGTGCGGCTATAACCGAGCGTCAGGGTTGTGTTCTTATTATAAGTGTAGTTCACTTCAAAATTATTAGTGTATTGTGGCTTTAAATAAGGGTTGCCTTTTTGATAAGTATAAGGATCCAAACGATAAACAAAAGGATTAAGGTTATCATACTGCGGGCGGTCTATCCGGCGGCTGTACGAAAAGCTCATTTCGTTTTTATCATTAAAGGTATGGTTTACAAATAAACTGGGGAACAAGTTAAGGTAATGACGGGCAATATGCTGCACTACGTTTGATGAATCGCCGTTTGCATTTGAGCTGGTATACTCAGCACGCAGGCCAAGCTGTACAGAAGTGCCTTTATAATCTTTGTTAAAGTTTAAATAGCCCGCGCTGATTTTTTCATCATACATAAAATGATTGGTGCTTTGATAGGCGTCACCGGCGGCCAGTTTTTCTCTGAGGTCGTTATCTGTTTTTACGTCGCTGTATTTCAGGCCGGCTTCCATTTTCAGGGTTTTGCTTAGCGGATTGGTGTAATCAACTTTGGCGGTCTTTATGTCGATAGTCGAAGGAGTAAGGTTACCCAGGAATGCCTGTGGGTGCTGCAAACTACCATCAGCTAAAAAGAAGTCGGTAACGTATTGCGCTGTTGTGTTGTTCTTGAATTTTGAGTAATCAACATCTGCACTGATCTGCTGGCCTGTAGTATCAATTTTATAAGTATCATTTAAATTGGCAGCAAAGCTGTGATAAGTTTGGTTAATACCCGTAACGGTACGCAATGATGAATCCACCTGTGTAAAATTCGGTCCTATGTAGGTCCGGTTATCATTACTGTCGTACTCCGAGTTGAAGTAGCCATTAACCACAAAACCAAAAGTATTTTTTGATGATGTATTAATATCGGCGCCAAGGCGGTAACTATTGTTGTGGCGGCTCTGCGGCATGCCAGTATATTGGTTAAAATAGGTTTGGTGACCGGCGGTATCAGTAACGATACGTTTTAAGCCAATATCCTGAAAACGTTTGTTGTCGTCATGACTGAAAGAACCAAATATATTTACGTTGCCAACCTTATGGTTCAGCTGCAGCGTGCTGTTGTCGCGGCCATATTTACCTTTACCTACCCCAACTGTAATGCTGCCGTTGGTGCCTGTTTGTCTGTTCTTTTTTAGTTTGATATTAATAATACCCGAATTGCCGGCAGCGTCGTATTTCGCGGAAGGGTTAGTGATGATTTCGATTGATTGAATTGTGGTTCCGTCGGTTGAGCGGAGTAAGGTAGCCAGCTGGGCCGACGTAAGATAAGTTAGTTTATCATTTATCATTACTGTTACGCCTTGTTTACCTTTAAGGCTGATGTTGTCATCTTTATCCACCGAAACGCCGGGTGCGCGTTCCAATATTTCAAGGGCGGAGTTGCCAGCGGCCAGTACGCTGTTTTCAACATTCATTACCGTACGGTCAACCTTGCGTTCAATCAGGGGTTTCGTCGCGGTTACGGTTACGGCACTCAGGGCGTGACTGGCCTGCTGCATTTTTATTTGAGGCACCGTAACGGCATCGCTGCCGTCCACTGTAAATGCAGGGCTGATAGCTTTCTCGTAACCAACTACTGTTGCTTTTATAATGTAGGTGCCGCTGTTTATGTGGTCGAAAGAATAAGTGCCATTCTCGTTGCTTAATGTTCCCTTTACAACCGACGAATCGGCTGCTTTAAGCAAAGTAACGGTAGCGAAGTCCATAGGCTTGCCTTTTTCATCTGTTAATGCGCCTGTTATCCTGGACGATGTTTTTGATGGTTGCGCAAAAGCAGCGGTAATACCAGTAAAAGCAAGTAGCAAGATAGTTAATGTCTTTATCAGGAGTGGTTTCATGTCGAAGTGTTTTTTGGGCAATAACATACCCGTAAAAGAATTTTGTTCTTTTTAAAATATTATAAAATAAGTGCTGAATTTCCGGGTGTTTCCCGGCCGGTAAATTATACTATATATTATATAGGTGTAGTTCTGTTCATAGTGCTTTAGTCGTGTTTGTGTCGTTTTAAGGTAAGATGTAAAAAGCTATCCCAAGGTTACACCGTATTTTCAGCTTTTTGGTCAGCGGGCATTTTTCATCGGTAAACGGGCATTTTTCGTCGGCGAAAACTTCAGGCGTTTACTACTATCTGCACTTAATTTACCGCTAAAACAACCGTAACGGGCATAAAAATAGCGATGGAGTCTTAATCCCATCGCTATATGAAAAATAAACCTTAGCATGGCAGATTGATTATAGTTCTGCTATCTTTTTGCAGAATCAACCCCAAGGCTGTCCTTTTTCATCACCTCACCGGTGTCCACCTTGCATTGCAAACCATTATCGGTCATCGTAAAGACGGAGTAGTTAGCCTTGTTGTCGCGCCTGTTTAAGTCGCGGCATTCATACAAGTTAACGCCTTGTATATAATTGTCAAGTTTCTGGTCAATAATCACTTTAGCATTTAAAGGCAGCTTTAAGGTAAGGGTAACCTCTTCGGCATGCCACGACATGTTTGGCCTGCGCCGAACCGCATAATCAAATTTAATAACGGTATCCTGCTGGTGAAACTCATACGTAGTATTACGCGCATTATATAAGGCTGCCTCATAATTGCTTCCGTTGGCCCGAAAAGTTTCTTCAAGCCGAGGTGTGCTTACATCGCTGTGTTCTACAAAAAGGGTAACGCTTCTCGGTTCGTCATGGAAGCCGTTGTAATCATCATCGGTCACTACCATATTCCTGAAATTGTTTTTGATATCAAGCCTCACACTGTCCTCGTGCGAGAAGTACTTAATATCATTTAGTTTAAGGTAATACACGTTGTTTTTAGTTGGCTTTACGTCAACAGTTTCTGTGAGCGTGGCCTGCTCCCTGAAGCCCGAGGCAATCTTGGTGGCAAAAAATATGAGCATGCCTAATGAGCACAACCACAGTACCAGCAAAACCGTTCCTGTTGATTTACCCACATTGCCTACGTTAAATATGCCTTTAAACGTTACCAGTATAATGGTGACCACCGGGATGAATGCTACCAGGAACGAGGTAAGTATTACCTGGTTAGCAAGCTCGTTTTTAATTATTCTGAAAGGAAAGAAGTGTTCCCCAAAATCGGCGTGGAAAGCAAGCATGCCAATGAACACAACAACAAGGAAAACTGCGGCGCCAAAAGCGGCCAGCAAAATAGCAATACCTGTTAACTTCACAAGCACTTTGCCTGCGCCATTAAAAAACACCCCGAGGTGATGAAAAAAGTCACCGACAAAATCGCGCGCTTTATATACGAATGGTTTGGCTTCGTGGCCAAAGTTTGAAAGATTTTGGCGCATTGAACTCATTTCCTCTTCAAAATTCTTTTTAAAGCCCTGCAGGTTTTGCTTCTCGCCCTTCATGGCCATTTTATCGGCACGGGTTGTCGCTTTCGGGACAATTATCCAAAGGATCAGGTACAGCAGCAGCCCGCTGCCACCAACAGGGATAAATAAAGCAAAGGCAAGCCTTATCCAAACAGTATCGATGTTAAAATAGTTGGCTATGCCTGCGCATACGCCGGCAACAAGGTGATCATCAGGATCGCGAAAAAGACGGCGGTTAACAGGTGCGTTTATATAGGCAGACTGATCCTCGCTGGCATCTGCAGTCTCAAAATCAGCAACGCTGCCCATTTGCTCAACCACCTGGTTAACGTCCTGTTCAACAATAACCTGCCTGTTGTCTTTTAGAAGCACTTCGCCAAACATTTCGGCAATGCGGTTTTCAATATCAGTGGTTATTTCAAGGCTATCGGCCGAGTTCGAGAAATGACGTTTTACCTCCGTCATATAGTTTTTAAGTATCTCGTAGGCATCCTCTTCTATGTGGAATACGATGCCGTTTATATTGATGATTATCGTTTTGTTCATGATTGATAATAATTTCAGGTTATCTATTTTCTGTCCCCAATGGCTGTTTGTACGGCAAACGCCAATTCTTCCCACGTTTTGTCCAACTGTTCAAGTACTTTTTTTCCTTCATCAGATAGTATGTAATATTTTCTTGGCGGCCCTGAAGTGCTTTCCACCCAGTTATAAGTTAGCAGGCCGTTGTTTTTTAAACGGGTAAGCAGGGGATACAAAGTACCCTCAACTACAAGCAGTTGGGCTTTTTTTAATTCGGATATAATGTCCGAAGCATATGTTTCGCCCTTTGCTATAATGGAAAGAATGCAATACTCCAGTATTCCTTTCCGCATTTGGGTTTGTGTGTTTTCAACAATCATGTTACAAAGATATATGTTTTAAATTGTATTATGCAATACATAGTACTGAAAAAGTTTACGAAAAAGCGAAAAGTTAGTTTTTTTTAAAAAAAAGCGATGTTTTTTTAGATTTAGCTTGACATTCTGATAATGTAACACTACTTTTATGATTAATTAACTATTAACTGATCTTATTATTAACGAAATGAAAAAACTTTTACTAGTAAGTTTGTGTTTCATGGCGTTGTTTGTGACGCATGCATTTGCACAAAATCGAACAATTACTGGTACAGTTACCGGAAAGGATGACGGTCTTCCGCTTCCTGGGGTAAGTGTTACAGTGCCAGGAACCCAAGTTGGTACTCAAACCAACGACTATGGTAAATTTACCATCAAAGTGCCAGCATCGGCAAAATCATTAGCCTTTACTTTTGTAGGTTACAAAAGACTAACTTTAGAAATTGGTGCTGCGGATGTTTTAAATGCCTCCCTGGAAACCAATGCCAATGAATTGAAAGAGGTTGTGGTAACCAGCGGTTACGGTATTAAGCAAACCGCCCGTTCGAATTCAAACTCGGCACAGGTAGTTAGCGCTACAGAGCTGAACACCGTTCGTGAGCCCAACATCAACAACGCGTTAGCTGGTAAAGTTGCAGGTATCCAGGTACGTAGCCAATCGGCTGCAGCACTTGGCCGTAACACTGAAGTTAGGCTTCGTGGTGCTTCCGGTTTCGGAGCAGGCGTTGGCGCGCTTTATGTGGTTGACGGTACTATCCTGCCAAACGTGGATGACTTGAACCTGGACGACGTTGAGAGTGTTACCGTACTGCAAGGTGCAGCAGCAGCTGCATTGTTAGGTTCGCAGGGTGCTAACGGTGCTATCGTTATCACAACTGCAAAAGCTAAAAAGAACGGTGGTCTTGGCGTTGACCTGCGCATAGGCGCTACCTGGGACAAGGCTTACATTCTTCCAAGGTATCAAAATACCTATGGCGGTGGTAACAACCCATTGTTTACCCAATATATTTGGAAACAAGGCGATCCTGATCATTGGAAATCATTAAGCGGAAAATACTACCCTGATTATTCTGATGACAGCAGCTGGGGTCCTAAAATGGTTGGCCAGGAATATATTCCATGGTATGCATGGTATGCTGGCACAAAATACACCGGCAAAACAGCCTCATGGGTACCGCAGCCAGACAACAACAGGCAATTCTTCCAGACAGCTCCTTTGCTGGATAACAGTGTTACCTTTAACAAGGCAGGCGACGACTATAACATTAAATTAAGCTACGGTAACGTATATCAGAAAGGTCTTCTTCCTGATCAGGATTTAAAAAGAAATACTTTGAACCTGAACTATAGCTACGATCTGAACAAGCACTTGTCATTGTCGACCAGTATTAACTATACTAACCAAAAACTGCATGGTATTGTTGCTGACGGTTATGCTAACCTTGGTACAGGCGGCTTCACTCAATGGTTCCACCGTGATATCGATATGGGTATTCTGAAAGAGCTGAGAGGTTTGCAATATGGTCCTGAGCAATATGCTACATGGAACCACAATGACCCAAATGCATGGAACCCCGCTAACCCGACTGCATTTTATGGTGCAAACTACTGGTACAACTATTACACTTACCAGGACCAGGCTCAATACCATTCTAACCGCGACCGTTTGTTCGGAAACATAGCCTTAACTTATAAAGTTAACAACGACTTAAATTTTAAGGTTACTTACCGTAAGCAGCAAAATACTATCTGGAGCGAACAGATTACCCCTACTGCACTGGAAATCGGCGCTACCCAGACCGGTGTGAAAGCATACTATGGTACATCTAATAGCTATTCGAACCGCGAAAACTTAGAATTCTTGGCTACTTATCACAAGAAAGTAAAGGACTTTACAGTTGACGCTAACTTAGGTACCGACCGGTTTAACTCTACAGCTAAGTCTAATTCAGCAGCTACCAATAACGGTTTAACTATTCCGGATCTTTATACAGTTAACAACAGTAAGGATGCGCCTATAATTGGTAACTCAAGGGTTACCGAAGCATATAATGCTATTTTAGGCCACGCCGCTGTTAGCTGGAAAGACCTGATCTATTTAGACGGGTCAGTTCGTAACGACTGGTTCTCAACTTTCCCTCAGCAAAAAAATGACGTATTGTCTAAATCATTCGGTCTGTCATTTGTATTCAGTGATTTACTGAAAAGCCAGGAAAAATGGTTAAGCTATGGTAAATTACGTGCAACGTATGGTCAGATACCAAAAGCGTTAGGTTATGGCAATGAGGATTTTGGAGCTTACCGTTACCCAGGTGCTTCATACGGTGTAAGCGCACAGAAATTTAATGGTCAATTATTAATGACCACTCCTGACCAAAGCGTTGACCCTAAAATTCATGGTTCTACAGTAACCCAGAAAGAACTTGGTTTAGACTTAAGGTTCCTGAATGACCGTATCGGTATCTCAGGTACTTACTGGACCGGTTCTGAAGTTGACATCCCTTATGCAATCGGCGTTAACGGTGCATCTGGTGTAAACTCTATTCTAACCAACTTCGGTGACGTGGAGAAAAAAGGTTTCGACCTTAACATCAATGCCTACCCGGTTAGGGTCCCTAATTTCTCATGGCAGGTGTCTTTAGCTTATTCAAACCTGCTTGAAGACAAAGTAGTGGAAATCAGCAATAAATATAATGTGCACCAGATCATTGTAGCTTACAATGCCTTCTCACAAGTTCCTTACCTGGTACAGCGTCAGGGTATGGCATTTGGTCAGATATTTGGCGCCGGTATCCTGCGTAATGCAGCTGGAGTTCCAATCCTTGATGGTAGTGGCTTCTATCAAAGAAACCCTGCCGTGTATTATGGCAGCGCGCTTCCAAAACATACCGGTGGTATGCAGAACACCTTCAATGTATTCAAAGACTTCTCAGTTAACGTAAACATCGACTACCAATTCGGCGGTAAATTTGCTTCTTTAACTGATGCCTTCGGCTCATTCTCCGGTACTACTGAGCGTACAGGCGCCCTGAACGACAAGGGTAACCCTGTTCGTGATGCAGTTGCCGACGGCGGCGGTGTGCACCAGGTTGGTGTTGATGCAAATGGTAAACCTGTAAGCATGTATGTAAGCGCTTACGATTACTATCACAACAACTTTAACAATGGCACAGAAGACGAGTTTGTTTATGACCTGACTTTCATCAAGTTACGCGAGGTTGGTATTTCATACCGTATCCCTGTTAAGAAACTTGGTTTGGGTAGCGTCATAAAAAATGCATCATTCCAGGTACAGGCTCATGACCTTTGGTTAATCTATGCAAAAACTAAAGACTTTGATCCATCACAAATCAGTGCTGTACAAGGTGAGCAGGCGCAGTTGCCTGGCACCAGAGGCATCGGTTTCAACTTAAAAGTAGGTTTCTGATCGGTTGACTATAGAAGACATTATTAAAATATTTATTAGATATGAAAAAGATTTTTATATACACGCTTACGTCCGCACTGTTGTGGGGAGCGGTGGGCTGTAAAAAGCCAAGTGAGTTTGGCACAACCAATAACGACCCCGGCGCGGTGCGAACACCAATTGTGGGCGCGCTATTGGCAAACGTTGAAAATAATTTGGGCGGGTACGTTTCGACCGGCTCTCTTGCAGGCGGCTCATACGCACAATATTTTTCCGAAACACAATATCCCGGTACATCATTATACACTGCTCCTGCCACATCGTTTGTAGGCAATTATAACGGTGACCTTGAGGACTGCCAAAATGTAATCGGCCTTGCGCAGAGCAAAAACTCAGTAGCGGTTGCAACAATTTTGCAGCAATACATTTTTTGGGTGCTCACTGATAATTTTGGAGACATTCCATACAGCCAGGCGTTGCAGGGCTTGAAAGCGATCACCCCTGTTTATGATAAGCAGGAAGATATCTATAAAGGTATAATTTCGAAGGTGTCTGCAGCCGTTGCTTCGATGGATGGCGGTGCTGTACCCGGTGATTTGTTTTATGGCGGCGATGCTGCTTCATGGAAAAGAGCCGGCAACTCTCTGATCATGCTGGTTTCAATTCAGGCCTCAAAGAAGGTGCCCGGAGCTTCAGACTGGGCGGCCACAGCATTTAAAGCTGCTTTGGCTGCAGGGCCGATTACCACAAACGCCCAGAATTTCGCAATTGATTATCCGGGAGATAGCTTTAAATCGCCATGGTGGGGCCTTTACAATGGAAGGACTGACTGGGCTGAAAGCAAAACTTTTACCGATTATTTGAAAGCTACAAATGATCCCAGGAAAACCTTCACAGGCGGCTCATTTAGTGATCCTAGTATTACTGACGGCGGTACTGTTTCATCAGATGACGGTGTGCCTTACGGCGTTAGCCGCACCGATGCTAACAATTATATAGCTGCTAATGCTGATTGGGCCTTAATTCAGCGCGCCGATAAGCGTTCTGCCGGGTCAACTGTGAATGTAATTACAGCGGCAGAAGTTACCCTGGCAACTGCTGAAGCAATTAACATCGGATGGGTTACAGGTGATTTAGTGGGTACTTACCAAAGAGGTATCGCATTGTCATTTGAACAGTGGGGTGCTGGTACGCCATCGGGTGCTTACCTTGGCAACGCAAACGTAACTATTTCTGCTACCCCAGGTGATGCGAATGCTAAAAATATTGCTGTTCAGCAATGGGTAAGCGCTTATCCTGACGGCCACATGGGCTGGGATATTTGGCGTAAAACAGGTTATCCTGTACTTACTCCTGCACCCGCTGCGAGTAACTCCTCAAAGAAAATTGTCAGAAGGTATATATATGCTACTTCTGAACAGCAGACTAATGGCGTTAACGTAAATGCCGCCATCGCAAGAGAAACTCCAACAGCGGGTACCGATTCACAAGACAACCAGGTATGGTGGGATATCGGCTTAGGTAAGTAATTATTTGGCTGTAACAGAATATAAAACTATCATGAGCCGAGCCTAGATTTGTGTGAAACTCATGATAGTTTGTAAACCATAAATATTATTAAAATGAAAAATAAATTTTTACAATATACCGTCCTTGGCTGCACGCTGATGTTCCTTTTCAGCGCCTGCCGGAAGGACTCGTTCAAAGGAACGGAAGCAAAGGAGTCAGGTAAGACCTTTGTGTATATCGAACAGGCACAAACCAACAATCAGTTCTTTGATGTATTTACTGACGTCAAGCCAATAACGTTATTCACTGTACGTCGTGATGCTGCTAGTAAGGCTGATTTACAGAAATCTGTTACTGTATCGCTTAAAGCAATGGATCAGGCTTACATCACATCCAAGGGCGCTAATTACACACTGTTGCCTTCAAGTATCTATACCCTTAGCACTACGCAGTCAGGCGTGTCAATTGCTGCCAATGGCGACCTAACGTTGAATTTTGCAGGAGGCGACTATGCGAAAAATATCATTTTCAATGTTGACGGGAGCAAAGTTGATCTTTCGAAGCAGTATGCAGTAGCTTATGTGATTACTAATTTTGGCGGTTTCTCAAAACAGCACACAGCATCTGGTGTTAGCCAGGACACCATATTTGCTACTATTGCCATAAAAAACAAGTATGACGGCAATTATGATGTTACCGGCAGTTATTCTGACGCTAACATTCCAGCTGCAACCGGACCATATCCGTATAACGTAAATCTGGAAACAATTTCAGCAAACGCGAATGATATCTACAACAATGATTTGGGCGGGTATGGATTTTTGTTTAACGTAGGCGATGGAACACAGAGCTATTATGGCAGTTTCTCACCGGAATTTACTTTTGATCCTGCTACCAACAAGGTTGTTTCTGTAGTAAATGCTTATGGACAGTTGTCAGGTAGTCATAAGCGTTCCGCAGAATTAGATCCAAGTGGAGTAAATGCATATGATCCCGGTACTAAGACTATTCAGGTGAAATATGTGATGATTAGCGATGGTGTTGTTAGGTGTCATTTCGATGAGACTTACACTTACAAAGGACCAAGATAATTTAGGATTTTTTTTTGAAAGCCGCTCGAGAAATTTCTGTCGAGCGGCTTTTTTTATTACAGATTGCTAAAGAATTCTTATTTTTAGAGACCTTTGTTTGGATGAAGGGCGTTTTTGGTAATGATGGGTATGCATGTGTATTGTACCATATTTAAACCGTTTAAGGCATGAAGATCGTTCATTTTTTTGCTCTGTTGCTGTTAATATCAGCTACCAGCTTTGCGCAAACAGCCTCGTTAACCGGGAAAGTTAAAAACGGGGAGGGCCAACCTATCCCACTTGCATTTATTCGCGACCAAGGGCATTACTATGCCACCTATACCGACTCGGCAGGCTCATTTATACTTAAGGGTGATCCTGCGTCGTCGCTTTTAGCGATTGCACCCGGTTACGCCGATATTGGAGTTAAAATTGATGGTAAGGCTTCAATTGATATAGTAATGCAAAACGGAATATCATCGTCCGCAAAAACAGCTGTTATTAATGATTTAAACGGCAATCTCTCATCATTGTCTGCCTATCTTAATAAACAAACTATAGTAAGTCAAGCAGGTGGTACGACTTCGGTAAAGGCCGGGTTTGTGCAGGAACCGACCCGGGGCAGCCCTTATTTGTTTACTGTATGGGCACGCGGGTTTGCCATAACAAACGGTGATTCATTGCTTTACGACGTCAATAACTTATATAATTATGATAAGTTAACCGGGAACCTTGTTTTTACCAGGGATGGAAAAAATATACTGCAGGCTAACATAGCCGGCGTGAAATCATTTAGCTTATTTAACGGTAAACCACATCCTTTTGTATTTGTAAATGCTCCGGAGATAAGTAAAAAGCCTTTGATAGAAATCCTTGTAGCTACTCCCCGGTATAAGTTGTATAAACAGACGGACACGAAGTTGCAGGAGGCTAATTTTCATACAGACGGTGTGATAACCTCCGGCAATAGGTACGATGAATATGAGGACAATGTGCATTATTTTTTCGTTAAAACCGGAGATAAGCCGAAACAGATATCGCTAAAGAAAAAGACAATAAAGGAACTTTTTGGCGGGGATGCCGATAAGTTTGTTAGCGCGCAGGGAGACCGCGATGTGGATGACGATTATCTTCGTGACCTTAACTACGCACTCTCATTATAATTCAATGTAACATTTTTTTTACCGGCCGATAAAGTTATTTCAGTCGTTTAAGTTTGAAAAACAACCTTAACTTAAAATATAGTTGTTATATTTAGCACATAAAACTGTGCTAAAATATAACATGAAGACAACTATAACAACGTTATTAGCCGTGCTTGCCGCTACGGTTACCTTTGGCCAAACTATCGCGGTTAGCGGAACTGTAAGCAATCAAAAGGGCCAGCCTATTCCTTACGCTTTTGTCCGGGACATTCAGCATAATTACGCTACGTATGCTGACTCAACCGGTAATTATTCGCTATCAGCAGATCCAGGATCTTCGCTGGAAGGCGCGGCAAATAATTATAAAAATGCCCAGGTTAAAATTGACAATAAATCAAAAATAGATATCATATTGCCGTTAGGAGAAAATACCGGCAGTGTTGAATCAATGAAGTCGATAAAGGAAACCATAAACAGCGAATTTTTGCGGCAGGGCCAGCTATTGTTTGGCGGGGATGCAAGCCAGCAACAGGTAAAGCAAGGATTTTCCCAGGAGCCTACGCGCGGCAGCCGTTATTTATACTCGGATTGGGTACCGGGTTATGGCATAAATAAGAACGATGGCCTTATTGCTGAACTGAGCAATATGTACAATTATGACAAAATAGCCGGGAATATCATGTTCACTAATGACGGTAAAACAATGGCGGCAATATCTCCCGCGCAGATAAAGACATTCACACTGTACGAAAAAGGGCATCCACATACTTATGAGAATACCCCTGCTATAACCGACAAAAAATTTGTGGAGGTTTTATTGAGCACACCGAAATACAAAATCTATAAAAAAACTGATACCAAATTGAGCCGCGCTGATTATCATACCGACGGCGTGCTGGAAATGGGGCACCGCTACGATGAATACGTAGACAATGAGCGTTATTATTTCGTAGGGGAAGACGGCAAGGCCAAATCCATTTCATTAAAAAAGAGCACCCTGAAAAAAATGCTTAACGGGGATGCGGACGCTTTCATGGCATCGCAAGGGTCCAGGGATGTAGATGAGCAGTATGTAAAGGACCTGGGAAATAGCTTAGTCAAATAATATTGAAATATTGTCAACTGGTAAAAGCGATGGGAATAACCTGTCGCTTTTCTTTTTGCGGCGGATTTATTTAATTTTTATTTTGATAGATACAATTTTTGGCTAGCCCTATGACTAGCAATTTAGCTTGTCATAAATTATCGTATATCGGGTAATTTGCGATCTACAAATAATGGAAGGCCGATGGCGGTGATATCGCTAAGTCAGCGTAGTAGTTACATTATTTTGATAGTAAGGAACATACCCACGTTTAGAAAAAATGCACCCGAAATAATAAAAGGCCGTTTGTTGAAGCTCTTTAAAACGCCTAAATAAAACCTATAAAAAATCACTAAAAAGAGGACCGGGACGAAAATACTTAACTGGGATGCGGACGCTTTTAGGGCATCGGAAGGCTCCTGGGATATGGGATGAAGAATATGTCAAGGATTTGGAGAATAGCCTGGCTGATTAGCATAAGATATTACAGAAAAAGCAGCCTCATAATTGATTTATGAGGCTGTCTCTTTTTTGATGCAATATGCGACTGTAACATGATGCGCACAATCGGATTTTTGAATAGGAACGGTTCGCATTGCTCGGCGGTAGAACAGCCCCTTGCTAAAAGTTCAATAAAATTGCAGTTCGGCACTAGCTATGTTAAACGGCGTACTTGTAGATGTCTCCTGAACTGTCATGTTCTCCACCCATGGATTTGTACCATGGGGTATGGGCCAGCCCGTAGGGTGGTAAGTTCCGGAAAACGAATAAACCGGCACGCCGGACCAAAATAAAGTAACACTCGTGATCGTGTTTGTGGCGGCATCACCATAAACTCCATAGATGGTGCCATTGTGATCAAATTCGCCAAATTCGGTAGTTTGACTCTTATCGGTGCCGCCGACAACTTGACCGGCCGACCGGATAGCGAGTTTATGAGTAACAAACGGAATAGTAAATAGTAATACAACAATGACCGGGATAATTTGCCTTTTCATAATGGTAAGATTAGTTAATAGATAAAAATATTAAATCGTTATGGTCCTAGGTATTGCTTTAAGCGCCTGACGGGCCATCATAACTATCTATTTGAACGCCATTGTCATATACCGTAAAGCTTGAACACGGCGTGTTAGGATACCCGTTCACGGTCGCAAGATAATTGTATCCGCTCGCGCTGTAATATGTGTTTGTGGAAAGATCTTGTACTTCAACAATATTTGTACCGCTGTCTACATACACCTCGTAATAGACGCGTCTGGTGAAGCTTCGGCTAGTTGTCATTCCTGTGTCGTAATACGTTTGCTTTTTCTGTAAGCATACAACGAACGATTTTAAATTCTGTACTGATGAATGACCATTGATTCTTTTAGTAACAGCACCAGAACTTGACTTAAATGACGCCAATGGAATTACAGCCATCAGGATCCATAGAACAGAAATTGTTTGTTTTTTCATGACGATTTTGTAAAAAGGTTAATAAATTAAATTGCCGTTAGAACTTACGATATAAAGTTATATTGGTTGATGACCGAACAATGTGACAAATATCACAAGATTGATTGACTACCGTCACGATCTGGCTATCATACGGCTAAGCGTTTCCCTGCTCATATTCAAATAAGATGCTATCATTCTCAAAGGGGCCTTCTGAAAGACGTCACGATGTTTTTTTCTCATTTCCTTAAACCTTTCTTCTGCGGTGAGGTAGCTTAATTTTTGCTTTTCGTGCTCTTCCGAATAAAATCGGTTGAGGATTGTACTGGTTAGTAATGCAGTTTCCTTAAAACGATCTTGCAGCCATTGCAATTCATTATATCTAAGCGTTATTAGCGTGGTGTCTTCAAGAATTTCGGTATAAAAATAACCGGCGTAGCCCCAGTAGCCCTCCACCGAAAAAAGAATATCGCTTGCGTTATAAAATCTTACGGTTTGTTCGCCACCAGACGCGTCATAGTAATAGCTTCTTGCAAACCCAGCGCTGAAAAAGCAGATGCGATTTTCGGGCTGTCCGCTAACAAATAAAACCTGGTGGGGCCTGTAATACTCTACCTTTAATACCCGGTGAAGCTCTTCAATTAGTGCTGGTGTTAGTGGGGTTATGCCGGATAGATAAATGATGAAGTTTTCTGTAGTCATATAACGCCAATTTCATAAACCGTAACGTTAAAAAACTTCAGATGTGGATTTTCAAGAATATTATATTGTTGCTTCATACTTTGTGAATTTAGGTTTTAATCTAAAGTACAAAATGCGATGCCAAAAACAAACTATTTTAATTAAAATTTTAATTTAAGGGTAATCGCTATTTCTTATCCACGCTATATTTACCCGGCCCTACAAATAACAAACCGGCAAACACCACTGCCATTTCAATAGCTTGAGCAGCACCGTTAACACCGCCCATTGGGCCGCTTTGATGCAAATGGAATGAGATAGCGACCAGCATATCGATAATAAGCACAAGGCAAACCAGCCTGAAGCCTAATCCCAGGATAAGCAGTACACCGCCAACTGTTTCTGCCAGCGCCGCAAGTAGCCCCCACAGCACCGGCAGGAAATGAATCCCAACATGGCCCGCAGCGCTGCCAACACCTTCCCACATTTTTACGCCGCCTGTTATTTTCGGATAACCGTGGTATATAAACATGATGCCCAGCCCCAGCCGGATAACCAGCACGCCAAAGTTTCTGTAATTTCCCAATTTGCTGAAAAGTGCCATTTCTAACAGAGTTTAGTTAAGTGGTGACCGAAGGTTAGCTTAGATGCAATAAATCTATTACAAACCATTTGCGTTTTAGTTCTTTTTAAATTATTAATAACAGATATTTACTACTTGGTCATCAACCGATAAGCTAAGCTTCTGCCCGAGTATGAGACTGCAATTGTCTGATACGTGCCCAGCCGGGAAATCAAAGCAAACAGGGTAGTCGTAGTCTTTTACCACATCCATAACAATTTCTGGAACTGTTTGCCCGAATGGGATATCATTATCTTTTACATCGGTAAATCCGCCCACTATCAAGCCTTTTAGTTGAGCCAGTTTACCGGCTCGCTTAAGTGTCCGCAGCATACGGTCGATACTGTAAAGGTATTCGCCGATATCCTCGATAAAAAGTATTTTTCCGCTGTAATCCATATCAGATGCCGATCCTGAGGCAGACAAAAGGATAGAAAGATTCCCTCCAATCAGGACTCCCCCGGTCTCTCCGCACCTGTTTAAAATGTTAGGCTTAAGCTGGTAATTTAACGTTTCACCAAAAAATGTTTTTCGGAGCGTATCCAGCGAGCGTTTGGTTGCGTCGGGTATAGTCATCGGCATCTGCCCGTGAATACTGGCGACATTAAAATTATTGAATAGGTGAGCATGCAGCAGGGTAATGTCACTAAAGCCGCTAACCCATTTGGGGTTGGTGGCAAACCGGCTGAAATCAACCATATCAATCATTCTTACAGTGCCATACCCCCCCCGCGCAGCTATGATAGCCTTAATACTGTCGTCGTCAATAAAACGCTGTAAATCCCTTGCCCTGAAAGCGTCATCACCGGCAAACTGATGCCACGAAGCATTTAGTGTGTCACCTAAGATTACTTCAAGCCCCCACGATTGCAGCAGCCTAATGGCATCGGTCATAGGGTTCGGAAGTTTTTTTGCCGGGCAGGTGATGGCAATTTTATCTCCTTTTTTTAAATAAGGGGGAACGACCGGAGAGTCCGTAAGTTCTGAAGATCCGGAAGGGACTGCACTCATAGTTATTGAAAAATTATCCTGTTGTTAACTGCCGCAATTTAGGCAATATACTATTCAGTAACGACTTTTCCGCCTTTCGGACTTCCCGACTAAAAAAGGTATCTTTGCGCTGTTATGTCACAATTAGATAAATTTAAACGGTTTACAATAACATCGGCATTGCCTTATGCTAACGGTCCGCTTCATATCGGCCATCTTGCGGGAGCTTATTTGCCTGCAGATATATTTGTGCGCTACCTGCGGCTACTCAGAAAGGACGTGGTGTACATCTGCGGATCGGATGAGCATGGCGCTGCTATCACCATTAAAGCCAAAAAAGAAGACACCACCCCACAGGCTATTATCGATAAGTATCACCAGCAAATAAAAACCAGTTTCGAGGAATTCGGCATATCATTCGATATCTATCACCGTACTTCATCTGCTATCCACCACGACTTATCACAGGAGTTTTTCCTGAATCTATATGAAAAAGATGAATTTGTTGAGAAATTCTCAGAGCAGTATTTTGATGAGGACTTTCAGCAATTCCTGGCTGATCGTTACATAACCGGTACTTGCCCCAATTGCAGTAATCCGAATGCATACGGCGACCAGTGCGAAAACTGCGGAACCTCGCTTAACCCAACCGATCTGATTAACCCGATATCAACGCTGAGCGGAAAGACTCCTGTGTTAAAACAAACTAAACATTGGTTTTTGCCGCTCGATAAATATCAGCCCTGGCTGGAAAAATGGATTGAGACCAAGGAGGACGAATGGAAAGTAAATGTTTACGGACAGTGCAAATCGTGGCTGAAGTCGGGTTTACAACCCCGCTCAATGACCCGCGACCTGGACTGGGGTATCGACGTGCCGCTGGAAGAAGCAAAAGGCAAAAAGTTGTATGTGTGGATGGATGCGCCCATCGGCTACATTTCAGCAACCAAGCAATGGGCTATAGATAACGGCAAGGACTGGAAATTGTACTGGAAAAAACAAGCAAATGAGGCCGATGATTCTTGCCTGATCCATTTCATCGGCAAGGATAATATTGTTTTCCATTGTATTATTTTCCCATCGATACTGCATGCGCACGGTGAATATATTTTACCCCAGAACGTGCCTGCCAATGAGTTTTTAAACCTGGAAGGTGATAAGCTTTCCACTTCGAGAAATCATGCGGTTTGGCTGCATGAGTACTTGGAAGAGTTCCCCGGCAAACAGGATGAACTGCGTTATGTGTTGACGTCAATCTTGCCCGAAACCAGCGACAGCGAGTTTACCTGGAAGGATTACCAGGCCCGTGTAAATAACGAGCTGGTGGCTATTTTGGGCAACTACGTAAACCGCGTGATGATACTGATGCATAAATTTTACGATGGCAAAGTGGAAAACGAAACCGGTAAAATTGTGCTGACCGACAAAAATATAAACGCCGGGTTGGGCCGCCTTTACGACGATATACAAGTAAATCTTGAAGCATACCGGTTCAGGCAGGCACTGCAAAGCGTAATGGATATGGCCCGCCTGGGCAATCGCTACTTAACAGAGCAGGAGCCATGGAAGACGATAAAAACTAATCCTGAACAAGCTAAGGAAGCACTGCATAATAGTTTGGTTCTGATCGGTCATTTAGCGGCGTGTCTGCAACCTTTTTTGCCGGGCACGGTCAGGAAGGTAGTCGATATGCTCAACATTCCATTCAGCGCCATAGCGATGGATGCGGAAGTTGCGTTTGAAAGCGGCCACCAGCTGAACCAGCCGGTATTGCTGTTTGAAAAGGTTGAAGACGAAGCCATAGAAAAACAGCTGCAAAAGCTGGCCGATAAAAAGGCGGCGGCAGCCCCAAAGCAACCGGCATTGGTTGCTGCAAAGGAGAATATCAGCTATGAATCGTTCGCAACCATGGATATCCGCACCGGAACTATTATAACCGCTGAAAAAGTTGCCAAAACTAAAAAGCTGCTGAAGCTAAGTATAGATACCGGTCTGGATACCCGTACTATCGTCTCCGGCATTGCAGAATATTATGAGCCGGAGGCTATCATCGGCCAAAAAGTAAGTGTGTTGGTTAACCTGGAGCCAAGAGAGATAAAAGGTATTCTTTCGCAGGGTATGATATTGATGGCCGAAAATTCAGAAGGTAAGTTAAGTTTTGTTACACCAGCGGAAGACATGCATAACGGCTCGGTGATAAGATGATGTGTGGGGAAGATGTATAGAGTTTTTAAAACTTCTCAAATCTGCAATCAGCCATTTGCCTAACTCATTCAAAATTCGCACATTTGCACAGCTTTTCGCCGGGTAATGATGATCGATAAATCCGGAGTCAAGATGGCCCTGTAGTTCAACGGATAGAATAGAAGTTTCCTAAACTTTAGATATGGGTTCGATTCCCGTCGGGGCTACAAAATCACCCACCTTGGGAACAACGTGGGAAAGATTAGAAGAAAATTATTATGAAAGCCTTTGGATGAATATCTACAGGCTTTCTTATTTTGATTTCTTTCTTAACTTGGTGAAATATCAAGCATAGATAATGTCAGAGTATCCCAAAGTTAAAAATAAAGAGTTAATTGGAACATATCCTGCGTTGGTAAAATCTGGAGGGGGCTATGTTTGGGACGATGTGCTGGAATACCGAGTATGGCTTCATCCGCATGACGGGGCTCCCGATCTTTATGACGGGGATGATTAATATTATGTTTTCGACAACTATGTGGAAGCCCTTGAGTTTTCAAAAGAAAATCAAGGAGCTGAAAATCCCTTAGCTCTTATTTTGCAAAAAGAATATTTAGATGAGCCTGAACCTAATAAATATGTACATGTGATGGAACAAAGAATTACTGAATGGCCTGTTGAGTTCCTTAATCGCCCAAGAAGAAACCCAAATACTATTCCCGACTTCTTATCTCCTGGTGCACCAAGCAATAGATTAGAAATATTACGTGGTTTGATTTAATCGCTCTCCAAATTCGCAATAAGTATTAAATCAGCTTCAAACGTTTGTTCGTTACTTACCTTATCTGCTACAAAATCACCCATCTTGGGAACAAGGTGGGAAAGAATTTAAAGAAAATTATTATGAAAGCCTACTTCTGATGATCCCGATTTAGGCGCGGTTATGAAATTTCAAAAAAACCCTAAACGTATAAGATCTTTAAAATGAACCGGATCTTCCACAAAGGTGTCCTGTATTTGGGGGCTACTGGGTGTTTATGAGCCTACTTGTAATCCGCTATACACAACCTTTCCCTGCAAAAATTATATTCGTGTTCCTGGTTAGAGCAAATGATAGTTAACCGGTTGGCGGCGTATTTTTCCACAAGGGAGAGATACCAGTCTAGGCCCTGGGTATCTAAGTTGGAGGTAGGCTCATCCAGCATCAGCAGGGGTGTATCAGCGCAAAAGGCGAGCGCAAGCTTGAGACGCTGCTTCATACCAGATGAAAAATAGCGAATCATTTTATTTCTGCTGCTTTGCATACCCAGCAGTTCAACTATTTCGGCCCTGCCGAATCCGGCTTTATAAGGCTTAAATTTAAAATGGAAGTCGATAACCTCGCTTAAAGTGAATTCCTCAATTAGCTCCAGATATGGTGCAGCCAGGCTTAAATGCTGAAATACATCACTCACCTCAATCACCACGCCATTAAAGTTATAGCCTAGCTTACCGGTTGATGGCGCCAAGCTGCCGTTAATCACTTGTAATAAAGTTGATTTTCCGGAGCCGTTAGGGCCTAATATGGCATAGGAATTATCGCCCGAAAAGGTATAGTCTATCCCCCGGAAAATCCAGTCGCGGTTAAAACGGCGGCCTATGTTTTGGAGGGATATCGTCATAGTCAGTAACAGTCGGCAGTAAGCAGTTTGCAGTTAACAGTTTTTTGGCTGAGCAACCCCGACTGCTTACTGCCAACTCATTTATCAGCTTGCGCCAAACCCTTTCATGATGCCTCTTTGCGAGTTTTGTACAAAGTTGATGATCTCGTCGCGCTCAACAGTTGGGTTAAACTCTGCTTCGATAATATCCAGGGCTTTGGTAATGTTGTATTTTTTCAGGAAGATGATGCGGTATATTTCCTGAATCTCGTTAATGGTGGCAGCAGAGAAACCCCTGCGGCGCAGTCCTACCGAGTTAATGCCGATGTAAGACAGCGGCTCGCGTCCGGCTTTGGTATAAGGCGGAACATCCTTACGGACCAGCGAACCGCCGGATATCATGCTGTGTGCGCCGATTTCCACAAACTGATGAACTGCAGATGTGCCGCCGATGAATGCGTAATCGTACACATTGATGTGGCCGGCCAATTGTACGGCATTGGCAATAATAACATTGTCACCGATTACGCAATCGTGCGCCACGTGCACATAAGCCATCAGCAAACAGTTGGCGCCGATGGTAGTAGTGTTTTTATCAAGTGCGGTGCCGCGGTTAAGGGTTACGCATTCACGGATGACAGTGTTGTCGCCAATTGATACGGTGCTCTGTTCTCCTTTATATTTCAAATCCTGCGGGGGGGCAGATACTACCGCACCTGGAAATATACGGCAATTTTTGCCGATGCGGGCGCCGTCCATTATAGTGCTGTTTGAGCCTACCCATGTCCCTTCGCCAATCTCAACATCCTTGTGTATGGTAACGAATGGCTCAATTACCACATTGTCGGCTATTTTAGCCTGCGGGTGTATATATGCCAGGGGCTGGATCATGCTTCTTCAGTTTTCGTTTTTTTAACTATTTGTGCCATTAGTTCGGCCTCAACCACCATCTTTTCGCCTACCATGCCTATGCCTTTCATTTGAGCAATGCCACGCCTTATTGGCGCAATTAAATTACAGTGAAATATAATGGTATCGCCCGGTACCACCGGCGCTTTAAACCGTGCATTCTCTATTTTAAGGAACAAGGTAATATAATTTTGCGGGTCGGGCACGGTGTTCAATACCAGAATTCCGCCGGTTTGCGCCATTGCTTCAATTTGCAGCACACCAGGAAACAGCGGCATATCCGGGAAATGCCCGTGAAATATGTCTTCGTTCATGGTTACGTTTTTCAACCCTACAACGTGGCTCTTTGTTAAGTCAAGTATCTTATCTATCATTAACATAGGCTGCCTGTGCGGCAAAATTTTCATTATATCAACGGTGTCGTACACCGGTTTAGCGTTAGGGTCGTAAATTTTTATGTGCTTACGGCTACGCTCTTTTTTTATAAGTGATTTGATTTTTTTGGCGAAAGCTACGTTAGCCGCATGACCAGGTCTTGCTGCCATAATATGGCCTTTTAACGGAACGCCAACCAGCGCCAGGTCACCAATCATATCCAATAGCTTGTGGCGGGCAGGCTCGTTTTGGTGACGCAGCTCTATGTTGTTTAATATTCCCTGCGGAGCCACTTTAATGTCCTTTCGGTTAAACACACGTGCCAGGTGGGCCAGTTCTTCCTCGTCAACATCTTTATCAACCACCACAATGGCATTGTTTAAGTCGCCGCCTTTAATCAGGTTATGTTGCAGCAGCATTTCCAGCTCATGCAAAAAGCAGAAGGTGCGGCAGGATGCAATCTCCTTGTTAAACTCGCCTATAGTTGATATACTGGCATGCTGACTGCCTAATACCTGCGAGTTATAGTCAACCATACACGTAAAGCGGTAATCATCATCCAAAGGCATGGCAACCATTTCTACCTTGCGGTCGGGCTCGGAGTAATGAATGTTATATGGGATGTGGTAATATTCGCGGTCGGCATCCTGCTCAATAAAGCCGGTATCCTTAATAGCATCAACAAACTGTATCGAACTGCCGTCCATTATTGGTGTTTCCTGGGCGTCCATGTCAATTAGCACGTTGTCAATCTCCAGGCCAACAAGGGCGGCTAACACGTGTTCTATAGTACTTACGCTGGCGCCGTTTTGGGTAATAGTGGTACCGCGCGAGGTATCTGTAACGTTGTCACAATCGGCATCAATCACAGGCGAGCCCTCCAGATCTATTCTCCTGAATTTATATCCATGATTTTCCGGCGCAGGGTTAAAGGTAAGCGTTACACTTTGCCCGGTATGTAAACCAGTACCAGAAACTGAAACCGGTGCTTTTATTGTTCTTTGCTTTACGTTCATTTGCTAGTCATTAGTCATCTGTCAATGGTCATTAGTCTGGCTGCCTGTCGAAGATGCCAATCTTAATGACCGGTGACTAATGACCATTTTTCAATTCTGTAATTATTTTCTCAAGCTCGTTAATTTTCTTTTCTAAGTCAGGCAGGCGGTTGATGACAATCTGCGACCGCATGTGATTGGTGTATGGCTGCGCGGGCGAGCCCATCCATTTTTTGTTCTCTTCGCTCAACGTGCGGCTGATGCCTGATTGCGCCTGTACCTGCGACCCTTTAGCTACGCTGATATGCCCTACAATACCCACTTGCCCGCCGATGATACAATTTTCGCCCACTTTGGTGCTGCCTGATATGCCGGTTTGTGCTGCTACCACGGTATTGCTCATGATCTCTACATTGTGCGCCACCTGGATCAGGTTATCCAGTTTAACGCCTTTGCGGATAATAGTAGAGCCCATTGTTGCCCTGTCAATGGTAGTGTTGGAGCCGATTTCCACATCATCTTCAATTACTACATTGCCTATTTGAGGTATTTTACTATAAGTGCCGTCACCGGCAGGAGCAAAACCAAAGCCGTCAGCGCCAATGATAGTGCCGGAGTGTATTATAACGTTGTTGCCTATTTTACAGTCAAAGTAAATCCGTACTCCTGCAAACAGGGTAACATTTTCGCCTAACTGTACGTCGTCGGCAATATAAGTTTGCGGGTATATTTTGCTGTTGTTGCCCACCTTAACATTGGGGCCGATGTAAGCAAAAGCGCCTATATAAACGTTTTCGCCGATGGTGGCTGTCGGATGGATAAAGCTTGGCTGTTCTATGCCGGTTTTATCGAGCTTTAGCTTGTTATAAACATCCAGTAAAGCGGTTATTGCCATATACGCATTATCTACGCGAATTAGCGTTGATTTAACCGGCTCGGCCAAAACCTGGTCGTTATTGATGATAACGATAGACGCGCCTGTGGTATAAAGGTATTGTTCGTATTTGGGATTAGCCAAAAACGATAGCGAGCCGGCTTCGGCTTCTTCGATTTTGCCTAATTGATTTACCTGCACTGAAGGGTCGCCTTCAACGGTTCCGTTAAGCATTTGAGCTATTTTTTGTGCGGTAAATTGCATCGGGCAAATTTATGTGTATTTAGTTAGGTAAGCAAATGAGTTGATTAGGTTGATTAAGTGAGTGGTGGATTGGGTGAAGACGCCAATAAACTCATTCAAACTAATCCAACTCAATCAACTCTTTAGTAAAACAAACAATATATTTCTCCACCGTCTTCACAAGCGCTTCCAGGTTGGAGTTGTCGCTGGCTTCGGTAATATCTTTTATTGAACCGTCCTTCATCAGGATGCAGATTTTACCGTCGTCAGATTTATAGGCCTTATTACGTATAACATCTGTAAACACGAAGTATGATGCATCCTGCCCGCTGATGTTATATTTTTTTTGTGCTTTTTGCAGCAGGTCGTTTATAAAGCCGGCATCTGGTAGCGTATTGGTAATATCCACCCTATATAGGTTGCGATGAATAAGGTGGGTGCATAGCGTGGATAGCACAAAATCATGATGCGTGGCCCAAACTTTTACGGCCGCCATAATATCAGTGTCATCCAAACTTGCAAACGTATCCAGGTAATGGTCCTCGTTCAAAAACTCGTCGCGGGTTACAGGTTTTTTCAGAAATTTGCTTAACGCAGGGGTTGTAAAAACCTCCTCGCCGCGTAGGGCAAGCTCCCGGCTTCGTTTTAATATCTTCACCAGCAATTGTTCACCGGCTATCACTGTTTTATGCAGGTAAACCTGCCAGTACATCAGCCGCCGCGCTATCAAAAATTTCTCGATAGAATAAATGCCCTTGGCTTCCACCACAATTTCATCGTTCACTACATTCAGCATTTTAATGATCCGGTCGGAACTGATCACACCTTCCGAAACGCCGGTAAAAAAGCTGTCCCGGTTCAGGTAATCCATCCGGTCCATATCCAGCTGACTTGATACGAGCTGATGTAAAAAGCGGCGAGGGTACTTATCTTCAAAAATCTCGATGGCCAGACTTAACTGACCGTTAAACTGCCGGTTAAGGCGTTGCATGATCATGGTTGAAATATCCTCGTGCGAGATGTGTTCAACTATGCTTTCTTCCAGCGCATGCGAAAACGGGCCGTGTCCTATGTCGTGCAGTAAAATCGCAATGGTAACTGCTTCCTCCTCATCGTCGCTTATAGCATGGCCTTTGCTGCGCAAAGTTTCAATGGCCATGCCCATCAGGTGCATTGCGCCGAGCGCGTGATGGAAACGGGTATGCAGAGCGCCCGGGTAAACCAAGTGCGTCATACCCACCTGCTTGATATATCGCAGCCGTTGAAAATACGGGTGCTCAATCAGGTCGAACACCAGGTCGGTCGGGATGTTAATGAATCCGTAAACCGGATCGTTTATAATTTTCTTTTTATTCAATGTGTTCCTTAGCTGTGCAAAAATGTTAAATAATGGTAAAAGGCCTGTCTTTTAATTGTTAATTTATGTTAATCATTTAAAAATCCGTAACAAAAACCCGTGTTTTGTAGTTATATTTCTTTGATTTTACCGGTTTTAAAACGATTGCATTGATTTAGCAGTGATCCCACAGATTTTAGAAAGATTCAGGACACTTCGGTAAATCAGCTAATAGGTTTAATCCCGGTTCAGAATAAATAATATTATATTACCATGCAGGATACCAATATTTTATGGGCCGATGACGAAATCGACCTTTTAAAGCCACATATACTTTTTTTAACCGAAAAAGGCTACAAAGTCACTACTGTTACTAATGGCAACGATGCGGTCGACGCATTCAAAAATAACCATTTCGACCTGGTTTTTCTGGACGAAAACATGCCCGGCCTTACCGGCCTGGAGACATTGTCACAAATAAAGAATATCAACAATGATGTGCCGATTGTACTCATCACCAAAAACGAGGAAGAATATTTGATGGAGGATGCCATTGGCTCCAAGATTGACGACTACCTGATTAAACCGGTAAACCCGAAACAGATACAGCTCACCATTAAAAAGCTTACCGAGAATAAGCGCCTCGTTACGGAGAAAACCACCATGGCCTACCAGCAGGATTTCCGTAACTTAGGCATGACGCTGAACGATAACCTGAGCTACCAGGAGTGGGTGGATGTGTACAAAAAGCTTATTTACTGGGAGCTTAGCCTCGAAAAGCTGGAAGACGCTGGTATGCACGAAATACTTACGCTGCAAAAAGCAGAGGCTAATGTACAGTTTTGCAAATTCATCGAAAAAAATTATCTGCGCTGGTTGAAAGAGCCCGAAAATGCGCCGGTTAACTCATCGCAACTTTTGAAAAAGAAAGTGTTTCCACTGCTTGACGGTAAAGGCCCGGTATTTTTTATTTTGATTGATAACCTCCGTTATGACCAGTTCAGAATTATTAATACTATTATAACAGACTATTTCCGCCTGGAGGACGAAGATACTTATTATAGCATATTGCCTACTGCAACTCAATATGCCCGTAATGCCATATTCTCGGGCCTTATGCCGCTGGACATGGAAAAGCGGTATCCCGAAATGTGGCAGAATGATGAGGACGAGGGCGGCAAAAACCTTTATGAGGGTGAATTTTTAACAGACCAGATTAAACGCGTACTGCGCCGGGATGTAAAACACTCATACACAAAAATTTTGAATATAGATGAGGGCCGTGCGCTCAACGAGTCTGTAAGCAACCTGATGCAAAATGAGCTAAACGTGGTGGTGTATAACTTTGTGGATATGCTGAGCCATGCACGCACCGACATGCAGATGATACGCGAACTGGCCAGCGATGACGCGGCATATCGCTCGCTAACCTTGTCATGGTTTGAGCACTCCCCTCTGTATGATTTATTAAAATTCCTGGCATCGAAGCAAGCGCGGGTGGTAATTACAACCGACCATGGTACGATCCGCGTGAAAAACCCAAGCAAGATCGTTGGAGACCGTAACACCAATACCAACCTGCGTTATAAGCAAGGTAAGAACCTTAACTTCAACCCAAAGGAGGTGTTTCACATTCGCAACCCGCATGATGCCATGTTGCCTAAGCTGCATGTAAGTTCAAGTTTTGTATTTGCCAAGGAAGACAGCTACTTTGTGTACCCTAACAACTACAACCACTTTGTTAATTTTTATAACGAAACCTTCCAGCATGGGGGTATATCTTTAGAGGAAATGATTATACCGGTTGCTGTTTACGGGCCCAAGTAAAAAGTATTAAATTTGCTGACCGCTTTCTCATTGCGAGCGCTTTCGTTCCCCGCAATAACAAAGTGTAATTATAGCACTTACAAAGTATTAGAACTTTGTAAGTCTGCCGGAAGTCTTATGCATCTAATAGCCACATCCACCGCCGAACTGCCGTTCATTGCAAATGAAATAATTTCATCTGCCGCCGACAGCCGCATTTTTTTATTTTATGGCGACATGGGCGCCGGGAAAACTACGCTTATTAAAGCTTTATGCGGGCAGCTTGGCGTAACAGAGCCTGCTACAAGCCCTACTTTTTCGATAGTTAACGAATATATTAGTGCGGACAATAATATCTATCACTTTGATTTTTACCGTCTTAAAACCGAAACGGAGGCACTCGATATGGGCTATGAGGAGTATTTTTACTCGGATGCCTATTGCTTTATAGAATGGCCGGAAAAAATACCAAACCTTTTGCCCGAACACTATAACAAGGTGGAGGTAGTCGTTCAGCCCGATAACTCACGCAGCGTAATAATTGAGCGAATTTAATTTAAACTTAAACTGTTTTTGCTTAACTTCATCAGCCAGAAATTAGTATAGAATGAGTTCAGGGAAATACAGTGGATTTTCGGACCTTGCCAAACAGGCGTTGATGCAGCCCCAGGAATCGATGCTGGAGGTTAAAAACAAAAAGAACAAGCTGTACATCGGTATCCCCAAAGAAGTAAGCTTTCAGGAAAACCGCATACCGTTAACCCCGTTATCTGTGGCATTGTTGGTGAATAACGGCCACGAGGTAATATTAGAAAGCGATGCCGGAAAGGCTGCGAATTTTTCGGATAAGGATTATTCCGAACAGGGTGCACAAATTGTTTATGATACCAAAAAGGTTTACGAGGCCGATATCATCATAAAAATCGCCCCGCCAACCATGGCCGAGATAGAGATGATGAAACCCGGCCAAAAGTTGATATCTGCTCTTCAACTTTCAACCCTGAAGGCCGAAGCAGTACACGCACTGCTTAATAAGAAAGTCACTGCCTTATGTTTTGAGCACCTGCGGGATGAAGGCGGCTCCTTAAGCGTGGTGCGTGCAATGAGCGAAATTGTTGGCGCTACTTCTATTCTCATCGCCGGCGAGTATTTGAGTAACGTGTTTGACGGAAAGGGCCTGATGCTTGGGGGAGTAACGGGTGTGCCGCCTACTGAGATTGTAATATTAGGAGCCGGTACAGTGGGCGAGTACGCGGCCCGGACTGCTATATCTCTTGGTGCCGAAGTCAAAGTATTCGACCCCTCTATTTACAAATTACGCCGCCTGCAAAACAATATAGGTACCCGCGTATTTACATCAGTAGTACAACCCATTGTTCTTGAAAAAGCTATCACTACCTGCGATGTTGCCATAGGCGCCATGCGCGCTGAAGATGGCCGAAGCCCATGCATTGTATCTGAAGCTACAGTTAGCCGCATGAAACCTAATTCGGTAATAATAGATGTGAGTATTGATCAGGGCGGCTGCTTCGAAACTTCGGAGGTAACCAACCATACCCACCCGGTTTTCCGCAAACATGACGTAATACATTATTGTGTACCTAACATTGCGTCGCGTGTTGCCCGTACTGCTACTTACGCACTTACGAATATTTTTGCGCCGATATTACTGGATATTGGGGAGCATGGCGGTCTTAAAGATTTGATTTGGGCCAGAGCCGGAATGCGCGAGTCTGTTTATATTTATAAAGGGCAGTTAACAAATAAACATATCGGCGAAAGATTTTCTATACCGTGTAAGGACCTGGATTTACTTATCATTTCCCATCGCTGATTATGAAACACCTTACACTAACTTTATTCCTGTTATTTACTTTAAAAATAGCTTCGGCACAACATTATAAATATATCGGCAGTGGGAAAGTAATGGGTACTAAGCAATATGCCGCCGATGTAAAAAAGCACCCTGAAACCCGGTTGGCCGAGATCAATAAGTATATTCCGGGTATAGCGCTCGATATTCGCTACGCTACCACTAATAATTTTACACACAAGGTGATGTATCCGCAGGCCAGGGCTTTTGCAAGGTTACCTGTAGTTTTAGCACTGAAAGCCGTGCAGGACGATTTGAAAGCAAGAGGGCTCGGGCTTAAAATTTACGATGCTTATCGTCCGTACGCTATCACTGTTAAATTTTATGAGACCGCCCGCGATACCAATTTTGTTGCTGATCCTCGTAAAGGTTCTAAGCATAACCGCGGCTGCGCAATCGACCTTAGCCTTATTGATCTGAAAACAGGCAAAGAACTTGATATGCCTACCGGTTTCGACAGTTTCAGCAAAAAAGCGGCCGCTAACTATACCGGCTTATCGCCTAAACAGATTGAAAATCGTGAGTTATTAAAAGGCGTTATGCAAGCGCATGGCTTTAAAGTAATAGCGACAGAGTGGTGGCATTATGATTTTAACGGGTGGAATAAATACCCTTTACTAGACGTCCCGTTTTCTGTCATTTAATGTTATTAAAAACTTCCTGCAAACATTTTTGCCTGCAAAATATTGTTATAAAAACAATTGAAAAGGGACGGTAAATTGTATTTGCGATGGCATTTCAAAAAGGCATGAAAGTTTTCAGCACAGGATATTTAAAAGAATGGTGGAAGATATTGGTGGCAACCTTTATGGGGTTCATCAATGATAACGGGCTGAAATTAAGTGCCTCGCTCGCGTATTACACCATCTTTTCTATAGCGCCACTACTTTTTCTTATTATATCTATTGCGGGTTTGGTTTGGGGGCACGACGCTGCCACCCACCGGCTCTACCCTCAGATAGCGCATTATGTGGGTTCACAAGCCGCGCTGCAGATACAAGATATTTTAAAAAATCTGGCACTTTCAGGTAAATCGCACATTGCAGTTACCATAGGCATCGTAACTTTACTATTAGGCGCCAGCAGCACTTTTGTAGAGATACAAGATTCACTGAATATCATCTGGCGCGTAAAAGCAAAGCCCAAAAAGGGCTGGCTAAGGCTTGTTCAAAATCGTTTTATTTCCTTTTCATTAATTATTAGCCTCGGTTTTTTACTGTTGGCATCGCTGATCGTTGGTGTAATAATGAGTGCCCTCAGCGATTGGGTGACACACTTTTTGCCGGTGGTTACCAAACTGCTTATCAATTTGGTTAACCTTGGCATTAATCTGATTATCATTACGGTGCTGTTTGGTATCATCTTTAAAGTTTTGCCCGACGTGAAGATAAAATGGCGGGATGTAAGAATGGGGGCGTTCTTCACCGCAATCCTTTTTGTATTGGGCCAGTATCTTATCAGTCTGTATATTCAGTACACCGCCAAAAGCTCGGCTTACGGCGCGGCAGGGTCTATCATGGTGATACTTTTGTGGATATACTACACAGCGGCGATATTGTATATTGGCGCCGAGTTTACACAGGTGTATGCAGAAGCCATTGGCAGCCGTATTGAGCCTGCCGACTATGCCGTGCATGTACAGCAAACCGAGATACTAAAGGACGTTTCAACGCTGCCCGCCCAAAACCCTGATTTAAAGGGGGCATTGAAACCTGTGAAGAAGGAGGGACCGTAGCTGATAAGACTTAAGTAAGTAGCGGATGGTAACCTGATTAATCAATACCCATCATGTATAAATGTAACAATTCTCACCATTTCATCGCGAATCATCCTCGTGGGCTCAGTAAAGTTGTTGTTCATGAATACGAATGCAAAGCGTCGGCCTTTTTTAGTAACAAGATAACCGCTCTGGTTATAGTTGTTAGAGAAAGAGCCTGTTTTTAACCATACGAACGGCTGGCCTTTTGCCGTAATGTATGCATTTTTTACTGTACCCGATGAACCTCCCGACGCCAGCATGCTGTGCAGCAGCTCTTCGTTATTAACTGCCTCCTGTATCTTACATAATAATTTTATTATACTCCGGGGAGTAAACAGGTTATAGCGTGAAAGTCCTGAGCCATCGACCCAAACAGGCGCATCAGGCAGATCGTTCAGTAAATTTTTTTTTGCGTAGTTGATAACCGAATCGGTATTGAGTGTGTTAAACTTTGTGGATGAACAAGCCAGCAACAGTTGCTCGGCAATATAATTATCGCTGGGCTGCAGCATATGGCGGTAAACCGTATCGGCATTAGTGTTGTAAAGTACCTTTGCGTCTGCCGGCAACGGTTGATGGACAATGGTTACCGGCATCTTTAGTGTGTCCTGTAATAATTCCGCAGTTAGTTCGGCGCCGGTTTTCCAGGGCACTTCCTGCTTAAAACCTTTTGGTAACGCCATAAAAGGATAAAAAAAGGTATTGCTTAAGATATCGCGCCTGATATGAAATTTAGCCGGACGGTAGGCGCTGTCGCATTTTAAATGCTTTCTCAGGTATCCAGGTTTTATTTGCAGTGAATCGTGTTCATCGGCATAAATCAGGGCCACATTATTTTCCAGCGGCAGGTCGTTTATCTCGGCCTGGTAATAGTCGTTATAATCGTCCCATGCCCAACCCGGACCATAAAGGTTTCCGGTATAGCTTACCGGCGAGTAATAAATGTTTTTGCCGCTGTTTTTTAAAAGGCTGTAGCCTTTTACCCCTTTTAAATCGCTGTGTAAAAACGAAGGATCGCCGGTGCCCCAAAATATCAATGAATCGTTTCGAACAACATATTTCAACGCAGGAATAGAATCGCCCAGCATTTTCAGACTGGCATAAAAGGTAAAAAGCTTAGTGTTTGATGCCGGGTTAAAATACTTATCGCTATTCAATTCGTACACCATTTTGTGGTCATCCAGATCGAACAGGGCAAATCCTGTAAAATGACCCCTCAATAATGCACTATGCGTAAACTGCCTTTTTATTTTTGCTCGCCTTGTGTTATAGGCGCAGGAGGTGCAAAAAAATACCAATAACCAGCAAAACAGCGTTATTGGTACATGTAGTTTTAGTTGCATCCGTGTTAATTTTATGCGATTAATCCGTACTTTTAGTCACCAAATATAACCGTTGTTGATCATATCATCTCATAATATAAAAAGCGCGCACCATCGAAGTTTTGCGTTGCGTTTCCTTGTTCTGCTCTTATTATTTTGCTGCTGGGGTTTTGCGGCCAATGCCCAATATTTTGATTTTACCGATAAGCGCAAGCATGTTACCATACCGTTTAAAATGGTAAGGGAGATGATCATCATTCAATTGAATATTAATAATAAGGGTCCTTTTAATTTTATTTTAGACACCGGCGTGGGGCTAATGCTGATAACCGATCCTAAACTGGTAGATTCATTGAATATCCCGAACAGGCGGACACTAAAGATTGCCGGCATAGGCGAGGGAGACGATTACGAAGCCTACGCCACATCGGCATTGGATATTCGCGTGCGGAGCTTACGGAGCTACGACGTTGCTGCCGCAATATTAAAGACGGATCATTTCGGCCTTTCCAATTATGCTGGCATGCCTATTCACGGGTTATTGGGTTACGAGTTTTTTAATAACCTGGCGGTTAAAATTGATTATGCAGACAGCACTCTCTCGGTTTGGAGACCCAAGGATATAAAACGGCAGAAAAATGGGACGAAAGTACATATGTCGGTAGAGGACAGAAAGCCATATGTGAAGGCCAAAGTTACTTTTACAGACGGGCATAAGGCCGACAATAAGCTGGTGCTTGACATTGGCGCCGGGCACGCGCTTTCGCTCGAAAACATATCTGAAGGTAAAGGCTTGCCCGCAAAACATATAACTGCTAATCTTGGTGTTGGACTTACGGGGCCAGTAAGCGGCTTTTTGGGCAGGATTGCGGAGCTTGATATTGGAAAGTTCAAAATAAAAAACCTGATTACATCATTCCCCCAGGGCGAGCAATTTAAAAAGCTATCAATTAAACGCGACGGGAACCTGGGCATGGGTTTAATGAAGCGCTTCTCGATGGTGATAGATTATCCTGACAGTGCTCTGTATTTAAAGCCTGGGCCAAACTTTAACCAGCCCTATGAACACGACATGAGCGGTATGGAATATTATGGCGGCGGTGAAGATTTAAATCGCATCATCATCAGCCGTGTGGAACCCGGCTCTCCTGCTGACCAGATAGGCCTGGAAAAAGGCGACGAGATACTTGCCATCAACATAAAGCCAGTTAAGAACATGAGCATTGAGCAAATCGACAACCTGTTCAAGTCGCAAAACGGGCGCAACTTTTTACTGGAGGTCTACCACGACGGTAAAAAGGACGATGTTTTGCTGACGCTGAAGCGACGAATATAGCGTGATCAGGGTTTAATATATTGTTCGGCAAAGTCGTGGATATAAGCCTTAATCATATCACGAACCTTCCTGAATTCCATCATAATTTCATCTTCCGTACCGTTGGCCTTAGCCGGATCAGGGAAGTTATAATGCAGCTTAACTCCATTTGAGGGAAAGTAAGGACAGCTCTCTTTCGCGTTGTCGCAAACAGTTATTATATAATCAAATTTAATATCCAGGTACTCGTCAATGTTGTTTGATGTATGGCTGGATATATCTACGCCGTCCTGTTTCATAATTTCGACAGCCCTAGGGTTAACGCCATGCGTTTCAATGCCTGCGCTGTATGCTTTAATTTTATCTCCTGCAAAATATCGCAGGTATCCTTCAGCTATCTGGCTTCGGCAACTGTTACCGGTGCAAAGCACTAATACATTTTTCATATAAATTCAGAATAGACTTTTTTTCATAACGATGGCAGAAACCGGGCAAACATGACTGAACTCCGAAGATTGTTTTACTGCTTCCGGAACGTCCGCTCTGTCGATGATCCTAAAGCCTTTTTTGCTAAAATAATTTTGTGCAGTTTCAGTTAGCAGGAACAATTCTTGCAGGTGATTTTGCCTGGCCAGCGATTCTATATTGTCAATCAATTCCCCGGCAATTCCGCGGCTACGATAATGTGCAGCCACAATAACGGAACGCAGCAATGCATAATTACCATATTTTTCAATGCCTGCCGCACCAATCAATTCATCGTTCACAATTATGGCGATGAAATCACTCAAGTCGTCCGGCAAATCGCCTGAAGGTAATTTTTCTGTTTCCAACAGTTGAATTAAAGCATTCCGGTGGTTACTGGCGTTTATAATTTTCATGATACTCCTGGAGCTGGTGTTTCAGCCAATAAATACTTAGATACCGGGATAGCGGCGGCGGCGCCAAGTACCGGGGCTAAAAGATATAGCCATAAATGCTCTGTATGCCCCGAAACTATTGCCGGCGCAAGGGAGCGTGCCGGGTTCATGGAAGCACCGCAAATTGGGCCGGCAAACATGGCTTCAAGCAAAACTACCGAACCAATTGCAAGGCCGGCAGTTATACCTTTTTCTTTATTGCCTGTTGCTACCTGCATAATAACAAACATCAGCAAAAAAGTTAATATAAACTCAAGAATAAACGACTGCACTACGGCGCCGGAAGGCTGCGTTGCGCCCAAAAGCTCATTATAAGGAAATAATAGTTTTAGTGTGCCGCTCGCCAGTATTGCGCCGGATAGCTGGCTTATAATATATGGCGGTACTTGCCTTAACCGAAACCTCTTTGCAACAGTAAACGCAATAGTAACCGCCGGGTTAAAATGTGCGCCAGATATATCGCCGAGTGCATAAATCAAACTCATTACAATTAAACCAAAAGTAAAAGCAATGCCTGTGTGGCTAACTGCGCCGTCGCTTTGCTGGTCGATGATAATTGCGCCCGTGCCGCAAAACACGAGCGCATAGGTTCCTAATCCTTCGGCTACGTACTTTTTCATTATTTACAGCAATCAGGTCCGCAACAGCTTTTTGCTTCAGGTTTTTCTGCATAAACGGTAATACTGTATATCCCGGCGCCGTTATTTTCAAAGTCGGCTATCTCCTCTACCGACAGGTAACCGCTCAATATATCCTGCGGTATCACTATCTGTTTCTCTTTTTGCAGGCTGATATTGGTAAAGCCGTTGACGGTAACTAAGCCCAGGTACTCATCTTTTTGAATAGCGCCCGAAACACAGCCGGCATACATTTCTGCTGCGCTTTTAATTTTATCGGGGAGGTTGCCGGTTAAAACAATGTCGGATATACTGAAATGGCCGCCTGGCTTTAGCACCCGGAAGATATCCTTGATTACACCGTTTTTATTGGGGACGAGGTTCAACACGCAGTTGCTCACCACAATATCAGCTGTATTGGCGCTTACCGGCATGTGTTCAATATCGCCCAGGCGAAATTCAACATTGTTATACCCAATTTTTTCGGCGTTTTCGCGGGCCTTTGCAATCATCGCCTCTGTAAAATCTATGCCTATAACCTTGCCGGTTTCACCTGTTTCGGCCCTCGCTATAAAGCAATCGTTTCCGGCGCCACTGCCGAGGTCTATTACCACATCACCCTTTTTTATGTGAGCAAATTGAGTCGGCAGCCCACAGCCTAAACCCAAATCTGCGTCCGGATTATAACCGTTCAGGGTGCTGTAGTCATCACTCATAATGTTATATACTTCAGATGAGCAGCAGCCAGACCCACAGCAGGACGCCTGGTTGGTCTCCTTATCCTGAAGGGCTATCTCGCTATATTTCTGCCGCACAATTTCTTTTAAATCTTTTTCTGACGTTTCCATAAATATTATTGTTTAATTGCAATATTACGATTAATAAGAGTAAAAAATTTTAGCAACAACCGCTCGGGTCTTTGTAAGATATGAAGAGACCGTTTAACTCCTTTTGTAAGCTTGCCCAGGCTTTCGGCTCAATACAATAGCAAACGCTCACTCCTTCGATAGTTCCCTGTATTAAACCTGCATTTTTTAATTCCTTTAAGTGCTGCGATATAGTGGCCTGTGCTAAACCCAACTCATCCACCAAATCGCCGCAAATACAAGCATTTGCATTTATTATTTGCTGTAAAATGGCAATGCGTGCCGGATGGGCTAATGCTTTTAACATAGTGGCCAGCCGGTTTTGCTCTTCGGTAAATATTTCTGTCTTGGTTAATCCCATAAATACATTGCAATATTACGATTAATATATAAAATTGCAAATAAAAAAATGCTCTTCTTATCTCAAGCGATAATAAAAGACCTTAAACTGACAATACCATTTGGCGTGTTAGGGTATTAATCGCTTAATTTGTGTCAATGAAGCTACTGGCATTAACACTTGTAACCTGCGTGCTGTTTCTCTCTTCTTTCGGAGGGGTCATCAGCCTGCACGACAACAATGCCAGCAAACATTGCGAAAAAACCGCCTGCGAAGAAATGTGCAAGCACAGCAAAAAACAAACACCGGTTAACGCTTGCGACGGAACGTCATGTGCACTGATGTTTTCCTGTAGTATCTGCGGATTTTTGCCGGTCACCCCCGCTGCTGCGCTGAAAGCGGTTTTTTATCCTGTTGACAAGCCGGTTACTCCTTATAAAATGGGCGCTTTGTCTGAATATCACGCCTCCGGCTGGCAGCCGCCAGAAGTTTACGTTTAAAACCATGAGCACTCTGCCTATGATTGCCTAATATTTATCGTAAACATTTAAAAGAATTTAGAATGAAAAAAATAAGCTTAAGCATAATTGCCATTGCTATGGCATGTGCATCTGTTATGGCCGTTGACGGCCCCGTAAAGCATGCAAAAAAAGCAAAACAGGAAACCTGCACCAAGTGCAAAGACACCAAATGCACTAAAGCATGCACAGAGAAGGGCAGCTGTTCAGAACAATCGGATTGCTGCGCTAAGAACTGATCAATTGATCGATTAACAATAAGCCTCTTGCAGAAATGTAGGGGGCTTATTAGTTCACAGAGCCCGGTGTCGGTTTAACTAACTGCCCACAATTTGCCCGTCAACCATTTCAATTATCCGCCCGGTGCGTGAAGCAAAATCATTATCATGTGTAACTATCAGCAGCGTTTGATGGTATTTGTGTGCAAGCTCGCTGAAAATATCAAACACAACCTCGCTATTCTTTTTATCGAGGTTTCCGGTTGGCTCATCAGCCATTATAATCAGCGGATCATTAATAAGCGCCCTGGCAATTGCCACCCGCTGCTTTTGCCCGCCCGATAGCTGGTTGGGGTATTTCAGCGCCTCATCTTTTATCCCCAGCATTTTAAGGTGTTCGTATGCCTTGTGTTCAACTTCATGCGCTGTATATCTTGCCAGCTTCAGGCCGGGCAGCATTACATTTTTTAATACGGTGAACTCATTAAGCAAATAATGAAACTGGAAAACAAACCCGATCTTTTCATTACGAACCACAGCGAGCTCCTGCTCTTTTTTATCGCGCATGCTTGCGCCATCCAGGTAAAGATCGCCTTCGTAATCGGTGTCCATGGTGGAAAGGATGTACAGCAATGTGGATTTCCCGCAGCCCGATTTCCCGGTAACCGATACAAACTCTCCTTTGTTAACCGAAAAGGTTACATTGGTAAGTACGCGAAAGTCTGTTTGATCGCGAAACCATTTATTGATGCCAATAGCCTTGATCGCCGTTTGTTCCATAATTATTTGCCGCGAATGATAACCACCGGGTCGATTTTACTTGCCTTTCGCGACGGGAAATAACCGGCCATATACGTGGTAAGAACCGAAAAAACACTTGCAATGATATAAAAGCGGGGATTAAAGTCGACCGGGTAAACATGCACGGTAGGGAGCGCATTGGTATTGAACGGTACATGGTGGATTATTGCCGAAAGCCCGAAGCCAGTGATTAACCCGACGCCCCCGCCTATTACACCGATGCTTAAGGCAATAAGGATAAAAATGTTGCGTACATCCCTCCCGGAAAAACCCGTAGCCTTTAAAATAGCAATAGAGTCCATTTTTTCATAGATCATCATGTTGAGAATGTTGTAGATGCCGAAGCCGGCTACGATGAGCAGCGTTACGCCTACAGCGTACGATATGGTGGTACGTATGTTGCCGCCTGTTTCAAACTCCGAATTTGCGGTTTGAATGTCAATAGCATCCACGTTGAACAGGCGCCCATACACTTTGGCTAATGCAGGCGCCTCCTTAATATCGTTCAGCTTAATTTCAATATCAGTAATGTAGCTACCCGGTTCGCCAAGCAATTTCTGTGCAGTGCCAACGGCCACAAAACTCTCTACATCATCAACCTGCTGCAACCCGGATTGATAAAAACCGACAACTTTTAGTTGCAAATGTGTGCCATTACCGGCCGTAACCTGTATAACGTCGCCGATATGCGCCAGCATTTTATCAGCTACGCCTTTGCCCAGGATTATACCGTCGGTTACGGCACTGAGGTCGGCGGCATTTCCTGCAATGATATAGTCGCCGAAAGAGAATAGCCTGCTTTCTGCTGCTGCATCAATACCGTTGAGCAGGCCGGTTATGTCAGTTACACCTACATTATAAAACACCTGCGCCTGCAGCCGCGGAGCTACGCCGGCTACATGTGCATCCCTGTGCAATGCGGCTATTACGGCGCCGCTGTTATGGATGTCTAATTGTCTGTTTTTTGGTTTTATTGAAGCAATAAAATTATAGGCATTTTTAAAACCAGGGTAGAGCTGCGCCGGCTGTACTTTGGCAGGCTGCAGCTGATGATACAGCCTTATGTGGGGCGTACGGTTGGTAATCAGGCTGTCGAGCAGTTTGTTGAGTCCCCCCATAAAGCTAAGTAATGCAATAAACATGGTGATGCTGAAGGTAACGCCGATGGCAGCCACCAGCGTTTGGCGCCACCTGGCCAGCAACAACGACAAAGCTATATCATATATAAGCCGTACTTTCATGGTTTTACCAACTCGTCGCCCTGCTTTAGTCCCGATAATATTTCAACCATCTGGTAATCTTTAAGCCCGGTTTTTACCTTTACCGTGTCGTTACCAGCCCGAACTACAATTGAATCGTTAATCAAACAGGTGCGTGGAATAACCAGCGCGCGTGCCCGGGTGCTGATCACGATATTAGCCTCCAGGCTCATGTTGGGGTACAACCTGGCAGGAGGATGTAAGAAAGTGGCTTCTACCTCGACTGTACGGCTACGTTCATCGGTAAGGGGATATATTTTTGATACGGCTGCCTCAAAAACCTGCCCCGGATAGCTATCCATAGATATCAGGACTTTTTGGCCACGAACGACTTTGGCAATATCATCTTCGTCGACAGCCAGGTCTACCAGGAATTTACCGCTCGCGCCAAGCAGGGCAACAGGTGTTTGCGGCGCTACCTGTTCACCTTTTTTAGGGTAAATGCGGTACACGGTGCCGTTTAATTTACTGGTTACTACAAAATCGCTCTCCTGCTTACGTGCAATAGCCAGGTTATGCCGCGACTGGCCTGAGGCCAGTTCCAATTGCCTTTTTAACTGACGATAATTCACCATGGCTGTATTTAGGGCAGTTTGTGCGTCTCTATAATTTAGCTCACGTTGTTCAAAGTCGATACGGGTGCCTACCTGCTGCTCCCATAATGCCTTTTGCCTGAAGTAAAGTGCAGAGTCATTCCGAACCCTGTCTCGGGCAAGTTGTATTTGTTGTTCGGCATTATCCAGTTTGTCCTGGTTGGCGTTTATATCGGCATATTGTGCCTCCAGCGCTGCGTTTTGCTGGCGCAGTCGCTGTTCGTCGCTTATAATGCTGAGCAAAGGTGTGCCTGCGGTTACTGCATCCCCCTCCGTTACATATACGTCGCGTACAATACCACCCTGGGCCGCAAAAGCCTGGTATTGATTATCCGTTTTTATCTTCCCGGAAGCATACACGCTTTCGGTTATTGGCATTATAACGGCTTTTGCCGTTGCTGCGCGTTTACCGCAGCCTGTAAATAAAAAAAAGCAAGGAACCAACAGCACCGATAAATATAATGCCGCCTTACTTTTGTTTTGTAGTGTCATGGTTAATGCAGTAAAGTTATAAACCGGGCAGCTATTAGTTTATGACAAATATCATTTATTAAATGGTTAATTGTCAATTCAAAGTGCGGGCCGGCGTGTAAAGGGCTGGTATGGTTGTTCAAAGCTGAAATGTACACAGCGCATCCGAAATACAACCAATAGGTCAATCATCATATCCGGATAATTTTCTCTATTTTCAGCGCCTTAAATAAGTTTATGCGCATCACTAATATTCTGCTGAAATCCTTACTGTTATATCTTGCCGCTTTCTTTTCGACCAAAGCGACCAACGCTCAATCAAAGCCGGCCCCAAATAGCCGGCAAACCAATATTGACGAAGTAAAGGCAATGATTGGCCGTATAACCCATGACCGTACGGCCTCATTTATCCTGGAACCAATGAGTGCTGCTGCCGGTATTGATAGTTTTTATGTGGCAGGCCGGGACGATAAAATATTGATAAAAGGTACAAGCACTATTGCTATGGCGAAGGGGCTTAACTACTATCTTAAAAATTATTGTCATGTATCGGTTACCTGGTATGCCGCGGATTCGGTGACAATGCCGGCACAATTGCCACATGTTACAGAGGGCATTGGCGAGCGGTGCCGTTTTAATGACCGCTTTTTTTTAAACTACTGCACTTTTGGTTATACAACAGTATGGTGGAAATGGAATGATTGGCAGCATTTGATTGATTGGATGGCTTTAAATGGAATCAACATGCCACTGGCCATTACCGGGCAGGAATATATCTGGCAGCGGGTATGGCGTAAGTTTGGAATGACTGATGAGCAAAGCAGACGCTTCTTTACCGGCCCGGTCCACCTTCCATGGCAGCGTATGGGGAATCTGGACAGGTGGCAGGGGCCGCTGCCGCAAAGCTTCATAGATGGGCAATTTGAGTTGCAGAAGAAGATTTTGCAGAGAGAACGGGCATTCGGAATGACACCGATACTTCCATCGTTTGCCGGGCATGTTCCAAAAGATATAAAAGCAAAATACCCGAATATCAAAATAACCGACCTTGGCTCCTACGACACCGGTACCGAAAACGATGCCTACTTTTTGGACCCTATGGACCCGTTATTTATCAAAATCCAAAGGGCCTATCTTTCCGAGCAGCAAAAATTGCTGGGAACAGATCATTATTACGGCGCCGACCCATTCAACGAAATGGACCCACCCAGTTGGGAGCCGGAATACCTTGCAAAAGTGGCCGGCACGATTTACAATGGCATGAAGGCTGTCGATCCGAAGGCAGTTTGGGTGCAAATGGGTTGGACGTTTTATTATGACAGGAAACACTGGACAAACCCGAGACTGGAGGCCATGATCAAAGCGGTACCGGCAAATAAAATGCTGATACTGGATTATTTTTGCGAATACTCTGAAGTATGGCGCAGTACCGACGGCTTTTTCAATTCGCCGTACATCTGGTGTTATTTGGGCAATTTCGGCGGTAACACTCAATTGGCTGCCCCATTTCTTAAAGTTGCCAAACTGCTGCCGGCGGCAGAGCAGGACCCGAACCGGAGGCAAATGATGGGTATAGGCACAACGCTTGAAGGTTTTGGCGTTAATAACTTCATGTTTGAATGGCTGTTTGATTATGCATGGAATGCGAACGCAAAAGATGCTCCTGAGTGGATAACCGACTATGCCCTTAGCCGCTGCGGGCACAATGATCCTGTTGTGGCTGCCGCCTGGAAGAAATTATTGCCAATAGTTTATAATACCGAAGTATCTGGTGTTGGGTTGGGCAACATGATACAATCAAAGCCAATGCTGAAAGGGCATGGAGGATTTACCTGGCCAGCCAAATATAATTATCAAGCGCTGGCAAATGTGTTCCCCCAATTTTTATTGGCGGACTCTGTTTCCCGCTCAAATCACAATTATACCCGCGACCTGGCCGTGCTTGAAAAGCAGGTATTGGTGAACCTTGCCGCTTCCCTCCGCGACTCTGTTGCAAAAGCTTATTATGAAAAAGATGAAGCGGGGTTTAAGAAATTCACAGGTCTTTTTCTAAGCCTTTGCGACGACGTAGAAACGGTGGCTGCCACGCAGCACGAATTGCTTTTAGGCGCATGGATTAAGCAGGCGCGTGATTTTGGAGTTACTAATGCCGAAAAGGATTATTATGAAAAAAATGCAAGACTACTGATCACCACCTGGGGCGGCGAAGGGAATGTGACTACCGACTATGCAGCAAAAGACTGGGCAGGCTTAATAAGCACCTATTATAAAGAACGGTGGAAACTTTTTTTTAACAGCCTGCAGAGGACAATAAAAACCGGCGCAGAGCCCGATATGAAGGCTTTTGATAAAGAGCGTGCAGCTTTCGACTGGAAATGGGTTAATACCACACAAAGCCAGCAACCCTTTAGCGTCCAACCCGCTGAAAATACTTTTGAGGTTTGTCTTGATATTTACAAAAAATGGGCGGCTTATTTATAACTGTATAGGAGCAACAGTAATTCAGAATCCCGCGCATCACTTCTTCATCTCTCCCCTTATCGCCCGTTCAAATTCATTAACGTGCTGGGAGCCGATAATGTAAATAAGCCCGTCGCGGTCGGTGAGGTGGATGGCCTCCTTGCCGGCACAGTAAAACCGGATGGTGCCTTTAGAGTGAAGATTATATACGGGGTTATTGAAAAGGTACCGGCTGTATTGTTTTCTTTCGACTTTTACAATGCTGTTCAGGTCGATTTTAACAAGACGGGTGGTCCATAATCCATCAAGCATAATACTTTTATTTTCCACACGTGTGCGGAAATGGAGCAGAAAGCCCATAATGATTGAAATGATAATGATAGCAAAGCCTACAATAGCTAACAGACCCCCATTATGTTCGCGCTCATCGGTAAAAAAATAGGCTGCAAAGCAAAACATAGCCAGCACCAGGCGAATAGTGATGGGTATGAACTCCCTGCCAAGGTATTGCTTTTCGGTAAAAACCGGTTTATCTGTCGTTTCCATTTGGTTGATTTGACGATTTGCAGATGGGTCAATTTAAAGATGAACGTAACTTTCAAATCTTTAAATCACTCCATCAGCTAACCGAATTCAATTCGAATATAGTTACTTTTTTAGTGTTGGCGGTAACTTTATATTTATCATCGGGCCGGTAGCCGCCTATCCATATCACATCGCCATTGCCGTTGACCAATAAGGGGATCTCGTTCTTTTTATGCAAAGGTATTTTCTGGCTGATGAAAAAGTCGCTTATCTTTTTGCGGCCTTTCATCCCAAACGGAATAAAAGTATCGCCCTGCTGCCAGCTGCGCAAAGTTAACGGATATATTAATCGCTCAGCATCTATAGAAACCGCCATCGGATTATCCTTAACTATCAGCGGACTATCATCATGCAAAATGTTCAGTTTATAGTTCCTGAAACGGGCCTCGTGGTCATCACGGTTTATAACTACGATATGCCCCGAAGTCCCCGCTTTTTCCAGAAGTATCAGTTTGTCGCGGTCAAGTATCAGCTTAAAATTATCTGATTCAAAAGTCCTTCCGGAATGTTTATCAAGTGAGGAAATTATGTCGCCGGCGGTACTCTTATTAAAGCCATATTCCTGCAAAAAGCTAAATAGCAATAAGCGTTGCGGTTTTAAATACTTCACGTCGTTTATCAGGATGTGTTGTTCCCTGTCATTAACCACAAGCACTTTCCGTTTGAGTTTGTCTACCTCAAAATTCAGCAATTCTTCCAGTTCCCTGAAACGGACCAGGTTATTTTCAAATGTCTGTTCCAGCGCCGGGTTTAATTCCTTAAGCTTTGGAATTACCTCGAGCCTAATTTTGTTGCGCGCATATTTGGTCGTGGAATTTGAGCTGTCTTCTCGGTACGCGATGTTCAACCCGGTAATCAACTGCTCAATTTCATTACGGCTTAAAAACAGCAGCGGTCTTACCACTCTGCCATTTTTAGGTAGGATACCATGCAGCCCGGCAATACCGGTTCCCCTTATAAGGTTCAACAATATTGTTTCAATCGTATCGTTTTGATGGTGTGCAAGCGCAATTGCAGTATAACTCTCCCGTTGCCTTATCTCTTCAAACCATTGATAACGTAAGGTACGGGCGGCCATCTGGGTTGATATTTTATTTTTGGAAGCGTAAGACAGTGTATCAAAACGAGTGACATGAAAGGGAACACCAAGCTGCTGAGCCAAATACCTGCAGAAGCTTTCATCGCCATTTGATTCATCGCCGCGGAGCAGAAAATTGCAATGTGCTATGCCAAAACTATATCCTGCTGATTTGAGCAAATGAACCATAATAACAGAGTCCATACCCCCGCTTACGGCTGCCAGTACTTTGCCGTTGCTGTCAAAAAGTGAATGTTGTTCAACAAAGTTTATGAAATCTTTTACCGGCAGCATCAGCCAAAATTATTAATTTAAAACCCCCGACAAAAAACTAATTTTGCGCTTGTGAGGAAATACGTGTTATTTGTTTGGTTATTGTGCACAACGATGACGGCTTTTTGCCAGAAAAAGACGTTGGTGAAGCTTATCAAATCGAGTAGCACCGTGGGCGTAAAGCTTAATGGGAAGGAGATTTTAAAAGTTTACCAGGGCACTTTTCAACAGGATTTTTCGACGCTTAGCTCAGACAGCGCCTATTTTTATCAACAGGATAATGCGTTTGATGCCTTTGGTAATGTAGTGATCAACCAGGGGGATACGCTGCATGTTTTTTCGGACAAACTGAATTATAACGGCAATACCAAAATCGCCATACTTACCGATAACGTTAAGATGGTGGATAAAGATGCCACGCTTACCACCAATTACTTAACTTATAACACGGCAACCCGGATAGGCACTTATACAGATGGTGGCAAGCTGGTTAATAAAGACAATACCCTGCTTAGTAAGAATGGCTATTATTTTGCCCGCTCGCGCGACTCTTATTTCCGGTACAACGTTTCGCTTACAACGCCGGATGCTTTAGTGAAAACAGATACAATGCGGTATAACACGGGCTCGAAAATAGCCTACTTTTATGGCCCTACTCATATCTACGGCATTCAAAAGGCGAAAGAAAAGAAAGAAAAAAAGGACAACGATACACTGTATACTGAAAACGGAACTTATAATACGACGACAGAGCAGGCTGCTTTTGGAAAAAATAATTTATATACGTCGGGTTCTAAATCATTAAAGGGTGACAGCCTTTTTTATGACAAACTTAAGGGTTATGGCCGGGCAGTTAAGCATGTAACTTTTGTAGACCTGGAACAGAAAACCACCATTAAAGGAAATTTGGGCACCTATTTTAAGGATGAAGAACGCGCTGTTGTAACAGAGGATCCTTACATTATTTTAGTTACAGAACAAAAGGATACTTCCAGAACTGATTCCCTCGCTAAAGCGGATTCGGCACGGAAAGCGGATTCAACATTCAGGATCAACCCTGAAAAGCAGCAGGTTGGTCAAATCAACATGGCTCAGTTGATCAGGAAAACTGTCCCGGGAAAAGCGGATACTGTGACCAATGCCAATTCCCTTAAGCGCAATATAGAGTTAACAAAAAACGGCAAGATCAAGGTTGATTCAGTGATTAAAAAGCTGCCTGCAGATACCAATAAAGTACATAAAAAAATCGATTCGGTTAATAAAAAGCCGCCGGGCGAATTAAAAAATGTCAATCTTAAAACGGTGCAATCTAAAATAATACCAAAAACTAAAGTCAAAGCTGAAACTGGCAAAACTGATGATATTATTCCGTTGCGGGCAGGCCAGCCCAAAAATGCATTACCTGTAGCAAAGGCAGTGAAAGACACCGGCCGCATTAAGCGCGACTCGGTTTACATGTCGGCTGATACGATAGAAACCCAGATATTAACCTATAAAAATTTAAGGGCTTACCAGGAAAAACAACGCCTGGCACATATTCGTGATACCTCGGCGAAGCCGAAAGCTAAGACTCCGGATTCTAAATTTTTAAGCGGGAAACTGGCTGGCGTACCGTTAGATACCAGTTTTTTACATCGTGACTTTTTCGGCAAGCCTAAGGTGGTGGCTAAAAAGCCGGTGGTTTTAACCAAGAAACAACTTGCAGCCGATAGCCTGCGAAAGAAACGCATGGACGATTCGGTTGCATTGGCCAGAAAACTGGAGCCAAGCGATACCGCGCGCATAAGGATCGTTATTGCGCATCATCATTTTAAAATGTTTAAGTCAGATATGCAGGCTAAAGCTGACTCGATGTTTTACAGTGGCGCCGATTCTACCATCCGTTGTTATGTTAATCCGATGATTTGGACGGAGGGTTCGCAGTTAAGCGGAGATACTATTTACCTGCAGATGAAGCATAAAAAGATGGACAACATGTCGATGTTTCTGCACGCCTTTATCGTGAATATAGATAAACAGGATTCCACCCATTTTAATCAAATGGCGGGAAAGAAGATGCGAGGGTATTTTAAAGACGACAAGCTGCACAAGATGCTTATTGATGGCAATGCTGAAACCATTTATTTCGCCCGCGACAGCGCCAAAAATAAAGTAACCGGGATGGAGCGATCTTTGAGCACGCGCATTGGTATTGACTTTGAGAATAACAAGGTGACCCGCGCTGCGCTTTATCTTAAACCTGAAAATAAGTATACGCCGATTGATAAGGTGCAGGAGGATGACAAGATATTAAAAGGTTTTATATGGAAACCTAAAGAACGGCCTGTATCAAAAGAGTCTATCATACCCTCATTCTCTAAAAAGGCCGAAGCAAAAGCTGCGAAGGATAAAGGAAAGCCCGGTAAAGCAACTGATAAAAAAACACCGGTAAAAGGAGGCAAGGCCGTGAAAGATACAACAGGAGCCGGAGCTGTAAAGTTACCGGGAGCAAAATCCCCTGCTGATAGCTTGAAGATTGCGCCTCCCAAGCCGTCCGCTGCAAAAAATCCTGCAGACAGCGCTAACAGAACAGCACCCCAACCACAACCTGTAAAAGCTAATAAAGATAGTTCAAAAGCTGCGCCAGTTAAAATGCCAGTTGGGCTGCCCAAAAAAGACACGACCAGGGTAAAACAGGTAAAAGATCAATAAAGGACCTATTGCTTATTTAAAAATTCAAGTAATTTCTCTACTGCAATAGCCCTGTGGCTGATGGCATTTTTCTCATCCAGTGACATTTCTGCAAACGTTACACTGTATCCATCAGGCTGAAAAATTGGGTCATAGCCAAATCCCTCACTTCCTGAACGTTCTGGGCGAATAGTGCCCTCGACAGTGCCTTCAAAAAAATGCTCAATGCCATTCCATAGTAATGAAATTACGGTGCGGAACCGGGCTGCCCGATTAGTTTCACCCTGTAGCTGCAGGAGCACTTTACTGATATTAGCCTCATGGTCGCCATGCTTTCCGGCATAGCGGGCAGAATATATGCCAGGTTCGCCGTTTAGCGCGTCGATCTCAAGGCCGCTGTCATCGCCAAAACAATCCACATGATACTTCTTAAAGATATAATGACTTTTAATAGACGCGTTTTCGCGAAAGGTCGATCCTGTTTCGGCGATGTCTTCATCGCAACCGATGTCATCCAAGCTTAAAACTGCTATTTGCCCCTTGATTTTAGCGGAAACTTCCTGCAGCTTATGAGCATTATTGGTGGCGAAAACTAAGCGATGCATAATTAAAACTGCTTCATTTGTTCCCAAAAGGCCTTTTTATGCTCCACGCTGTTCATCATTTCATCAAAACTGAATGTGAGTAAAGCCCGCATGCCTTCGGTAGAACTTACTTTATTTAATTGTAAATCTGCGACCCCTGCCGGAACGCTTTTTTTGCCAAGGAATAATGTTTTTTCCGGATTGAAAAAGCTGCGCAAAGGCTCAAACCCGGTACCGGGGTAATTTGCCATGTTCACTATTGCCACATCATCGGCGCCGGTGTTAAGCCTTCCCAGGGTGCTTTGCAACGCTCCAAGATGGGCCTCGTCAATAATATCAATCCCCGGATAATAAGTGAGGATAAGATAATGCTTTTTATTGCCGCCAATAAACTTAAAGGTTACCGGCTCTTTCCTTTCAGCTACCGGCTCCGTAGCATTCGCTGTATTGTAAACCGGCTCCGGTTCCGAAAGCGTATTGCCAACTATAGCAGGAACGGTGGACTTATATAAGCTTTTATCAGCATCGAGCAGATAAATATCCTCCTGCATAATAAAACTAAAAGCAACTGGGTTTTCTATATTCATCAATGAAGCGCGCTTACATTCCGGGATAATTATACCTGTATTCTTGCCCGGAATAATTACAAATACCGGCAGACAAATATAATTTTTATGCTCATTGAAGAGTTAATGATTTAGCAGATACAGAGATCTTTTTTAACAAATTTTAACCAAAAGGAGATAAACAATCTGCAGCATTATCGGCATATTCGCACAATTATATTCTGTTTTAGGTATTTACATCGATTACACAGCAGGTAATTGATAAATTTTACCGAAATTCGGAGATTTTAAGTCCCGGAAAAATTGGGATTGTTTAATAGCACAAGGTAAATGAGAAAGATTGGGTTAGCCATTTTAAGTTTAATTTTAATTATATCGGCCGCACGGGCGCAGCAAAAAAAACGCACGCTTGATAAAATTGCCGGCGTTGTTGGCAGCAATATTATTCTTCAATCGGATATTGAGTTAAAGTACGCCACCTATGTGGCGCAGGGCATGCCGCCAAATGAGGCCGCTAAGTGCCAGATATTACAGCAGTTGGTCACACAAAAATTGCTTGCTGCGCAAGCTGTTATAGACAGTATCGACGTTAAAGACGATGAGGTAGATAACAGCGTTGATCGCAGGATGCGCGAAATGATTCAGCGAGCGGGCGGCCAGGACAGGCTGGAACAGTTTTTGGGCCGCTCGGTTATTCAATATAAAGATGAGGTTCGCCCGGATATTAAAGAGAGCCTTATTGCTCAAAAAATGCAGCAAAAAATTACTGCTAACGTAAATACTACGCCGCAGGACGTAAAAAAGTTTTTTGATGGAATACCCAAAGACAGCTTGCCTACCTTTAATAAAGAGGTTGAAATAGGCGAAATCGTGTTTTCTCCCAAGCTAAACAATTCTGAGAAAGAAGCTTACAAGAACAAGTGTGAAGAACTGCGGAAACGTGTTTTGGCTGGCGAGGATTTTGGCAAGCTTGCCCGGCTATACTCGCAAGATCCCGGATCGGCCCCGCAGGGTGGTGACCTGGGCTTTGCCGACCGCAGCGCATACGTGAAGGACTTTACTGCCTGGGCTTTCAAATTAAAAGCGGGAGAAATTTCGCCTGTATTTGAAAGTGAAATAGGTTTTCACTTTTTGCAGGTAATAGAACGTCGTGGCGAGCAGGTGCATGTAAGGCACATACTGATTATCCCGGCTGTTACGGAGGATGCGCTAAATCGTGCCAAGGCAAAGGCCGACAGTATTTATAATTTATTACAGACGAACAAAAAGATAAATTTTTCTGAAGCAGCAGCTTTTTATTCGGATAATAAAGACACCAAATACAATGGCGGTATGATGCTAAATGCCGAAAATGTGGAGGCTCGTTCAACCTATATCCCTACCGATAAGCTTGACCCGCAGGTGGCGCTGGTGGTGGATACCATGAAGGTTGGCAGCATATCTAAGCCGTTTCTGTTTACAGGCCAGGACGGCAAAAAAGGCTACAAAATTTTATACCTGAAATCAACAACCAATGCGCACAGGGCCAACCTTGAGCAGGACTACCCAAAGATTAAGGAGTACGCCAATAATCAAAAAATAAACCTTACCGTGAGTGAGTGGTTTGAGAAGAAAAGAAAGGAAACTTTCATAAGAATTGACCCGCAATACCAGGGCTGTCCGATGCTGAAAGGCTGGAGTACGCCTGCAACCGCTGAAATAAAGACCGAAGACACTAAACCTGCAGAAGTAAAACATTAATATGCAACACCGCTCGGAAGTGGAAGCCGCCGATGCCTTAAGGCAGGCCTATCAGCAAATACGCGCCGAAATTGGAAAAGTGATAGTAGGCCAGGAAGAGGTGCTGAAATTTGTGCTTATTTCCATTTTCAGTAATGGCCACTGCCTGCTGGTGGGGGTTCCGGGCCTTGCTAAAACATTGCTGGTGCAGACTGTAGCGCAGGTGCTTGATCTTGATTTTAAACGCATACAATTTACCCCCGATTTAATGCCCTCGGACATTATCGGGTCTGAAATACTGGGTGAGGACCGGAATTTTAAATTTATTCCCGGGCCGGTTTTTGCAAATATCATCCTTGCCGACGAAATTAACCGGACCCCGCCAAAAACGCAGGCGGCCCTTCTTGAAGCTATGCAGGAAAAGGCTGTAACGGCCGCCGGAGTTACACATCGGCTTGCGCAACCTTTTTTTGTGCTGGCAACGCAAAACCCTATAGAACAGGAGGGAACATATCCTTTGCCTGAGGCTCAGCTTGACCGCTTTATGTTCAACGTATCATTGGATTATCCTACGTTTAAAGAGGAGTTACAAGTAGTAAAAAATACTACAGGTGTTAACACCCAGGATGTTCGCCCGCTTCTGAATGCCGAGCAAATTATCTACTTTCAACAATTGGTGCGTAATGTACCTGTTGCCGATAATGTATTGGAGTATGCAGTTCGCCTGGTAGCTAAAACCCGTCCTAATGGTGAACTGGCCGGTCCTCAGGTAAAGCGTCTGTTAAATTGGGGCGCAGGGCCAAGAGCGTCACAATTTTTAATTCTGGGGGCAAAATGCCATGCGGTTATCAGCGGTAAGTATTCGCCGGACATTGAAGACGTTCAGGCCATCGCCAGGCCAATTTTAAGGCACCGCATAGTGCGCAGCTATCATGCTGAAGCGGAAGGGTTATCTGCTGATGATATTATCGTCCAGCTATTTTAGTTGATTAAGAACTATTTTTCCGGGTAATGATGCCAAAAATAGTTGGTGGTAATAGGAAAAAAAAGTGCTAAATAGCGTATGCAGATATAAGGGGAATCG
>NZ_JAUMKC010000006.1 GCF_030519355.1 Mucilaginibacter sp. L3T2-6 | reverse complement strand
ACAGAAGTGGAGATTGGACTACTTTCAATAGCACATAACCTGAAAAAATGGAGCGCTTAAGCGCTATAAACGGCCTTTTTCTTTGCTATTGACCACATACTAAGCTCCCAGCGGACACCATATCAAAAAGCGACATGGAATGCGCAAAATTCAAACACCTAAAATAAAAAACCATTAATATAAAAACCGCCTCATAAACTAGTTATGAGACGGCCTCTTTCTTCTTTTAAACGCTCCTAAGCACTTTTTTCATTCAGTCAGGGTCAAAACAATTTAAGCCGTTCGGTATACCCCTCGGTATACTACTAAAAAAGCGGAATTTAGTATACCGAATTTATAATCAGTAGTTTAATTTGGGTTGTGGTGAGGCCATGGTTTAACCTCAAATACTGGCTAAATGAAAGTAAATCAGGAACTTTCAATTTTGTTTGGGCTATGGAAAGCTAAACAAACATCAGACGGCGCGATCCCCATTTATGTACGCGTAACCGTCAACGGATTAAGAGACCAGTTCGCATCCGGCAAGAAAATTACGGCACACTACTGGAATGAAGAAACCGGGTTTGCCGTCAAAACGTGTAAGGACTCGGCATCAATCAATGCCTATATCACCCTGACCACGAAAGAAATAGAAAAGTGCTATAACCGGCTTTGTGAAGATCATGAAGACGTAACCGCCAAAATGCTTAAGGCGGCCTATTTGTATAAGGCGGATCAATATTAGCGGAATCTCCAACTTGGTCTTTAACGCAGTGTACGCTAAACTCATATGAGAAAATTTCCGACTCCTTTTAAGCTAAATCCACAAGTCCGCTTCCTTTATATCGACTGGCTCATAAGTAAAGTATTGAACAAACCTCGGTTTGTCTGATGTGTTGGGCCGACTGCCGTGAGGTAATGCCTGATGCCAAATAATAAAGTCGCCGCCGTTAGCGGCTATAGGCGTACTTCCCAGAGCATGAAGATTTTGCCGGCGCGGGTCCGCACCAGCAGGCAGGGAGTGGAGCCAGCTTTCAACTTTATTATGAAAACCGGGAACTAAAGTAAATGCTCCTTGTGATGCTTCAGTGTCAGAAAGATAAAGCAAACCTTGTAATGAAAAAGGTATAGGTAAGTCCAGGCTGCAGTCCCAGTGCAAATTCGGGCCGGGAAACTTCCACCGTTCCGTTTCAGGAGGATTAAAGCCTACACGATCGGCAGTTACCCAGATATCTTTTCGCCGCCAAAGCTGCTCGTACGCCGATCTTACTTTTTCGGATTGTCTATTTTTATTTAATAACGGATGCTGAAAAAGCTGAACCATAATTCCTTGGATAGATGGGTGCTGTTTGTACCACGTTGTTGGGTCATTTCGCCTAATGCCAATAAAATCACAAATAACCTCGATAGTTTTTTCGCAATCCTCTTTTGAAACGGCATCCCTGATTATAATATAGCCGTTCTCTTGCCAGCATTTAAGCTGATCGTCACCCAAAACCGCCGGTAACGGCTCCTCCTCAATGACTGTTTTATCGTTGAACAGATTATTGAAACGTAACAAATTCTCAGAATCGGGATAGCCGGCGGTTTCGATTATCCAATTCTCGAACCTATCGAAGGAAGGCGCTTCCCGGAATATATAAATAAGGCATTGTTCAAGACCCAGCCCCAGGGCCGAAAGCAGAACTCTGTCAAGCTGCCATTCTCCGTTCCAGTCAGCCTGAGATATTTTGCTTTCTCTTTTCAAAAGAGCTTTATTCCAAAATCTTTTAAGGTGCATAATGCCCAGTTTCCCTTTTTCCGAAGTGGGGACTAATGTTGCTAATGATAATAAAGTTTGGTCCATATAAGATCAGGTGTTATACATATTTTTTTCACATACCCAGCTAATCATTGCAGGAAAGGGTTGTTTGTTTAACTTTTTTGCTGTTACCTGGCCATAGCTCATGCCACACCACTCAAGTAGCGGGACGCCAAAATATTGTCCTTGGCTAAAATTGGCGAGAATACTTTCTCCGCTTCCTTTATACCCGTGCTCGTGAAATACAATTTTAGGGTCGATATCCAGGTGAATGCAGACCGCGTAAGACCATGCAATGGCCATCATTTCTCCACCCTGGTGTACCTGGCTACTGTCCAGATTATCATTCATTGTCCGTCTCATCTCTTCAGGCATACAGGCCAGATGACCGGCTTCGTGCAAAATATCACCAGGATAACGCAGCCTTCGGATATCAATGACCAAAGTTCCGTCTCTTAGTTTAAGACCCGGCAGAAAGGTATTTTCATCTATTTTTTCAAAAGAGTAGCTAATGCCTATTTCTCTAAGAAAACCCAGCATCAAATCCACAACACTATTCATGGTTCAACTCATTTTCCAATTGATCTGCAAGCGCGGAAGATGCTTCTGTGCGGTGCATCCTTAAACTTTGGATGATACTCATTTGCAGATTCTTATCCACTATTTCTGTTTTGATTTTTTTTTCGCTCCGGTCAAATACATGTTTCAGCCAGTCGTTCACCTTGCAATCCACAACAAGGTGTATGCGATCGGTGCCTCCCTTATTGGCGACCCGGTGAGGCAGGTTGGCGTTGATATACCAGCATTCGCCCTCTTTCATACTTACCCGGTCATCGTCCACGTAAAACTCTACATTAACATTTGTAAACACCGGTATGTGTAACCTCGCCTCTCCCCTTTCAAAAGCCAGTTCGAAATCCCGGTGTTGTCTTATCACCGCGCCAGGCCTTAAATTAAGTAACCGGACTGATAGCTTTTCACAAAGCAGCGCATCTAAGATGCCGACGACTCCCGGAAGCATATCCATCAATTCAGTATTTTCAAAACAGTTGTCATTCAGCAATTCGGCAAAAGGCTTGCTTGCGTCACCCTTTAGGGCCCTTAAACACAAAACTTTCCATTCACCGTCGTAATGCATTCTGTTATAATGTTGCATCCATTTACTGTTTGTAAGTACTTTTTTTACCTCAGTCTGTACACCCTTAATAACAATGGGCACATCAAGCTTTGCGTAGCATATCATAAAGTTGGTTTACGTATTATAAAATCGTCAATAACAAGCACGTCCATCGCCCCTGAAAAAAAAAGCCTAATAGCCTGTAAAGGCGTTTCAACAATGGGCATTCCCCTTTTATTTAGCGAAGTATTGAGCAGCACACCCATGCCTGTTTCCCTGGCGAATCTATCTATCAGGTCATAAAAATCGTTGTTCCATATACGTGTTACTGTTTGTACACGGCATGTACCATCCTCATGCACAATTCCCTGTAATTTAGTGGCCCATTTCTGCTTAATACGGTCAACAAGAATCATATAAGGGCTTTCCCATCCGTAAATAAAATATTCTGCCGCATCTTCCATCTTTACTACAGGAGCGAAGGGCCGGAAATCCTCCCGAAACTTAATGTCCCGGTTAATCCGCTGCCTGATGCCCGGTATGCGTGCATCGGCCAAAATACTTCTGTGGCCCAAAGCCCGGGGGCCAAATTCGGCGCCTCCCCTAAACCAGCCAACTATATTTCCCTCTGCAAGCAGGGCAGCGGTTTCTGTTATTGTATCCTCCGATTTGTTGGCGTTTAAAGTGAACCCCACTTCAGTTTGATAGTCTTTTATTGCTTCTTCTATTTCCTGTTCCAAATAAGGGCGGCCAAGAAAAGGGCAGCCTCCCGGATCATCCTGCTTTACGTTTGCAAACATCTCATGCCAGCCATAGTATGCGCATCCTATAGACAGCCCGTTATCTCCTGCCGAAGGCTGCATATATAAGTTTTTCACCTTGCCCGATAACAATAGTTTGCAGTTAGCCACTGCGTTTAAGGCAACACCTCCGGCATATGACAGGTTACAATGGGAATTAATATTTAATCGCTGCTCAAAAATGTAGAGTATAGCCTTTTCCGTTTCATCCTGCACCCATCGGGCTATATCAGCATAGTGGTTAAAATTTATTTTAAATTGCTCATAGCCGGTTGCCGGATTTGTGAATAGAGCGTTAACATTTTCATAAATCACCTCTACTATACCATCCTCCAGTTTAAATAAACCGGGCTTTCCGTCGAGCTTACCATATGGCGCTAAGCCCATTAACTTACCCGCGTCTTCCATATTCCCAAAGGCATAAAAACTGGCCGCGCTATATAGCCCCCCTATTGAATGATAGTTTGTGGGCAATTTTAAGGTGGGGGAATTTTCAAAAAGCCTAACCTCGGAAAAGTCCTTAAAGAGCGGCTGCAGCGTCTTGCCGTTAAAATAATAATAGCTGTCCTTCTCGCAAAAAAGCGCATTCTGAAAAGGATAATCAGGTAGTATGGCCCCGTTAATATCGCAACATTGCTGATACGGGCTTCCCGCACCATCTATAACCATAACATTGCATTCCACAAAAGGCGAGCTTGCTGCCGCGCCCCAGGCATGCGCCATATGATGTGACAGGGTTATAATGGGTACAGCGACGTCCTTTTCAAAATAGCGGGCTCCAGAATACCTGTCAGGCTGAATGTCGATCTCAAAGTTGGCAGCCTGAACAATCAGCGAAAGATCGTTAATCCCGATACCAGCAGCATCCAGGCAATACTTTACAGCCAAATAATCATTTCCTCCATCATGTTTAACGCGCGAAAGCCTTTCTTTTTCTATTGCAACAATGATCTTCCCATCTTTTAATATACATGCGGAGCCATCATGCGACAGGCCGGTCCCTAAAATATAGACACTCATTTGGGGCTTAAAATAAGATTGTTTTGCGATAAGGTTTTCATTTATCAATCAATGATTAATGGGTGTAAAGGTAAAAGTTAACATTAGTCAGCGACTAATAACAAAAACTGATTGATCCGATATCAGTAAACAAATATAAATTACTAATAATTTATTACTGTTGCTTTTGTTAAATTAATCGCTACTTTTACTAAATCTAAATCACCAGTTCACATTTAGGCTTTGTTTTACTAAACCTATCAGCTGATGAAATACCTATAATATACCATTGGGAATATGATAATACAGAATACGTTCCTGCATTTATCAAATTTACTTAACGCGACCGAACTTGAACAGATCGGGAAGCTTAGTGAACAGGCTGTTTACAAAGATGGAAAAATCACTGCCTCGGGCGCGGCCAGAGAAGTAAAAGACAATCTGCAGCTAAATGAGGGCGACGAGGTTTATATGTCAGTACAGCAAATATTGCTTACTGCTTTAAACCGCAATACTATATTCAGAAACGCGCTGTTGCCCCAAAATGTTTATCCTTTCCTAATTAGCAAATATAATGTGGGTATGGGTTATGGCTGGCATGTGGACAGCCCTATAATGGGAAATATGATGCGAACCGATGTCGCTATGACGATATTTTTGAATAGTCCGGGCGAATATGAAGGAGGTGAGCTGGAATTGCAGACTGCATTGGGCCCGGTAAAGTTTAAGTTGGATAAGGGCGACGCGGTTTGCTATCCCTGCCAGCATTTACACAGGGTATGCGAAATAACAAGCGGACAGCGAAACGTAGCGGTTACCTGGATACAATCACTGGTTCGCAGCCCCGAGCAGCGCAAGATACTATTCGAACTACAACAGGTTACAGAAACCCTGCATCAAAAAAATGTTTCGTCCGAAGAAACTGGTGTTTTACAACAGCATTACAGCAATCTTTTACGTATGTGGGCTTACTAATTAATATTGACAATGACCGGAGAAAAATTAACAGTTGGTGTGCTTTTGTCAAATTCTACAATTTTGCCTATGGCAAAAAACTTCAATACGGGTTTAAAACAGGGGTTAACAGGGCTCGATGTGGAAATCGTGCAGGAATTTATAGGTCAGGGGTCAAAGGAACAAGCTGAGACTGCTATTAATAAGCTTTTCAATTTTGACAACTCTGATATCATTACCGGAATTGTTTCCAACAAAGTAGGATGTGAATTATCCGAAAAGTTTGCAAAGTACAGGCGTCCATTCATTATTAACAACATCGGCGAGCACTTGCCCGACCCAAGTCTTTATAATGATTATACCTTTTTAAACTCTGTACATACCTGGCAGCAGGTATGGTCAATGGGTAGCTGGGGGGTTAAAACATTCGGAAAAAAAGGAATGTTTGTCTCCGGAGTCTATGACTCAGGCTATTCGTTTCCCATTATGCTGCAAAAAGGGTCAGAGGCGGCCGGAGCAGATGTTGCCATGCCTTTTGCAATAGCCCCTATGAAGCAATATAAAGGTTTGGCGGATGTTGAATCAGTGATCCCCCATATTCTCGAATTTAAGCCGGATTTCATACTGGCAACGTTTTGCGGGGAGGAGGCAAGCATCTTTTTAGCGGAGTATGTGAAACACGGGCTCCACAAAAGCACCCCCTTATTGGGCTTGCCTTTCCTGTTAGAGTCTTTTGATGCACGGGGCGAAAAAATTGATGTATATACTACTTTATCCTCCTACCGGGAAATTTCAGAAGAAGATATTGATCATTTATGCAACATAGCCGCCGATCCGTTTAAACAATTCGGTTACGAAACGGGCCTAATAATAAAAGAGGCGGTAAGCAAATCGGGTGGCCAAACACTACAACGGGCACTATCGGAAACTGCTGTGAATACAGAACGGGGGAAGTTAGAAATACGGCCTCATGAATCCGGAAATGACAGCCGGGTTTTCCTGATAAAAAATAGTTTTTCAGGCAGTAAGGACGAAATATCCCGAGGAATAATTGGAGAACTTGAAACCATAGGCATAAACAGCAAGGTTATCGCCGATATTAACAGCCTGCCTTCTTCGGGTTGGGTAAACCCATACCTTGGTATCTAGTTATGAAAGTAGTAGTGATCTGCAATTCTGATTCATTGGCCTTTCCGGCCATCAATTCCCTCATTAAACACGGCTGGCTGGCCGGGGTGGGAATATTGGCACGGAGCAGCAAAAAGTTGCTTGGCCCGCTTTTGAATGCAGGCATACAACAGGAAAATATAATACTGCTGACAAAAGAGAAATGGGAATGCGATATGCAAACATGGCTCCAGGGTACCAATCCGGATATGGTATGGGTTTTTGGTTTTCCCTGGCTCATACCGCCATCAATACTTGCCTTGCCAGCCGGAGGTTTCCTGAACTTTCACTTTGGCAATCTTCCGCGGTATAAGGGAGCTGATCCAATATTCTGGCAATTGAAAAATGGGGAAGAAACAGCCACTTTGGTTGTTCACCGGATGACCTCGATGATAGATGATGGTCCCATTTTAATGAGCCAGGAGTTGAATACAATACGAGGGGAAAACTACGGACTCTTTTGCCAACGCCTCGGCCTTATGGCATCCGGCCTTGTTCAGAGTTTAGTTGACAATTACTTGAACAAGTCATTCATGGAAGTTGAACAGCCCGGCGGACAGGTCGCATACTTTAAGAAACCGGGACCAAAAACACTGGAAATAAATTGGGAAGAACAATCGGCTGATGAAATTGAATGCCTGGTTAACGCGTCGAACCCGAAATACGACGGGGCGTCGACATACCTGCGGAATGCCGAAATAAGAATATTAGAAACATCGCCCGCAGAGATAACGCTTGAAAATAATCTCAGGCCTGATCCGGGAACCATCGTCTATGCAGATTCGCTATACGGTTTAATTGTAGCCTGCCGCGAAAGCAGGTTTTTAAAGATTAATGTTGTCCATACACAGGAGGGGTATTTTTCGGGCGGTAAGTTATTTAGTATGGGAGTACAAGCTGGAGAAAAATTCATCAACTTAAATTAAATATTATGGAAGGAACAATGTCAGAAATCAGGCTCTTTGGCGGAGACTTTGCGCCCCGAACATGGGCGTTTTGCCAGGGGCAAACACTCGCCATTTCAACCAACCAGGCGTTATTTGCGCTGCTTGGAACTACCTATGGGGGAAATGGTATTCAAACCTTTAACCTACCTGACCTGAGAGGAAAAACAGTAATCGGTACCGGTCAGGGTCCAGGCCTGTCCCAGTATGTTTTGGGCGAGACCTTAGGCACTAACAGTGTTACACTAACCTCGCAAACCATGCCGGCACACACACACGCTACTGTTGTGACGCAACCGACGACCAGGGGAACAGGTACAGCTACACTAAACGGGATTAACAATGGCGACGGACAAGCGCAGCCAGGCGGAAACTATTTGAGCAACGATACTACCGGCGGAGCCAAACCTTATACGCACCCCGGTACAGGCACACCCGTTCTAATGTCAAGGGATGCGATAACGTCTGCCAACCTCAATATACCTGCCCCGACAGTCACCACAGCGTTAACGGGCGGCAATCAGCCTCATAATAACATAATGCCCTCTATTGCATTGAATTATATCATTTGCTTACAGGGAATTTTTCCATCAAGAGATTAACCATTAAAACTTAAACACATGGAAGGAACAATTGGCGAAATACGCGCATTTGCAGGTAATTTTGCACCATTAAACTGGCAATTTTGCCAGGGGCAAGTAATGTCTATTGCCCAGGAAACTGCACTTTTTTCTATTCTCGGCACAACTTATGGCGGCGATGGTATAACTACTTTTCAACTACCCAATATACAAAGCCGCATAGTAATAGGGACCGGACAGGGCCCCGGCTTGCCTAATTATCAATTGGGAGAAACTTTAGGTGAAGAAGGCCACACCCTGTTAACTACTGAAATGCCCGCACATAATCACGCGGCAGTTGTACAGGTCGACACCGCTACGCCAGCATCGGCTTCATTTGGATTGATGGCCGTTCCGGCGCAGGGTGGAAAGCCTTTGCCGCAAAATAATTTGCTGGGTCAGGACGCTACGGCAAGCATTTATGCCCCCGGCGGCTCGCCTACAGTGCCGATGAATGCCGGCTCAATAACGATTACAGGTCTGACAGCCCCGGGGCCCACCGTAACAGTTGGAGTGGCAGGTTCAAGCTTACCACATTCCAATATTCAGCCAGTATTGGGCATGAATTATATAATTTGTATCAACGGAATTTTCCCTTCGCGGAATTAACCAATTAATTAAGAAATACTTAAAAACTTATCGATATGGAAGGAACTATTGGAGAAGTTAGAATATTTGCAGCCAATTTTGCGCCGCGTACGTGGGCTTACTGCCAGGGCCAACTTTTGGCTATACAGTCAAACACTGCCCTTTTTTCAATTATCGGAACGCAGTATGGTGGCAATGGTACCACAACTTTTGCCTTGCCTAATCTTGCAAGCAGGGCTATGGTAGGCACCGGCCAGGCGCCCGGGCTAAGCCTGTACGACAATGGTGAAATGACGGGAACTGAAAATGTAACCCTACTTCAAAACGAATTGCCAGCCCATACCCATGCCACTACAGTTACTCCTGGAACCGGCGGAACCGGACAGGCAACTTTAAATGGTGTGAATGGCCTTGCCGGCCAGGCAGGACCGGGCGGCGGGCTCATAGGGCAGGATACAACTGATAATGTAAGTATGTTTGCGTCTACGGGCACACCGGTGGCCATGGATTCGGGTTCTATTGTTGTTAACAAAGTTCAGGCGTCGCCTGTAACCGGTGTTACGTTAGCTCCGGCGGGAAGTACCCTTCCTCATAACAATATACAGCCTTCGCTGGCCTTAAATTATATTATTTGCATGCAGGGTGTATTCCCTTCAAGAAATTAAAGCTGGCAAATAAAAGCCGGAGCCATTGAGCGCCGAAAAGCATTTTCAGCGCTGAAGATAACAAAACGGGGTATAAGAAACCCCGTTTTGTTTTTGCATTATGGCTTGATTATCAGATTTTTAACATTCACCTTACTACCGGTTGCGCACACAATTTGTACAAATTTCTTAATTTTAAAAATTCCTCGAAAAAATACCAGAGAGGCTAACAACAATATCTGGATAATAAATGATCCCGTTTAAAGACCTGGAAACCATCTACTCAAACGAACAGCTTTTTTTATTGTTAATATGCAGAATATACTTTTCAGCCTCGGATATAGCCGACTTTAATAACTTTATAGCCTCGCATCCACAAGACTGGCAATTGCTTTATAAAATGGCCAGGGCTCATGGCATAAGGCCGTTTGTTTATCATGTGATGACCAAGTACAATCTAGCCGGCGATGCAACTTTCCTGTCCAAACTGGAAAAAGACAATCAAATAGCCTTGCAAAGAAATATGATGAAGGCCGTTGTATCATCAAAAATAACCAACGACCTGAAAAAACAGAGCATCACCCTAATTAATTACAAAGGTTCTGTTTTAGCTGCCCAGTACTATGAGAACTTGGGGATGAGAGAAAGCGTGGACATTGATTTTATCGCAAGCCGGAGAGATATAGCAGTGATAGAGGATTATTTTATTGCAAACGGATATATCGCCAAAGAAACTGTTCCGCGGAGATACCTTGAATTTTATAAAATATTTTTTAAGGACATCGTTTATACACTACCAAAGTACAAATGCAATATTGAAATTCACTGGTCGCTTCTAAACAGGTTCACCGGCAATTACCCGTCATTTGATTTTTTTTTGCCGCATATAAGACCTCACTATCAGAATAATACCGAATGCACTGTTCTGTCCCCCACATATGATTTTCTCGCCATAATATCCAATCATCTGGTGAAGGATATGGGCACCCGCTTTAAATATATTATCGATATTGCCTGTATATTAAAAAAGCATCCTGAATTGTTAACCGAACCGGATTTACTTACCATCGCAGGCAGGTACGGCTTCAAAAAAAGACTTGTGAACGGGCTATCCGTCGTCAGTAGCCTCACGGGGGTAGCTGTAGGCCCAGATTACTCGACTAAAGTGACCCAAGAAGACCTGAAAATACCTTTACAATATCCTATCGAGCTACGCAATTTTCAATTTAACAGCATACATTTTTTAAAACGCTCCCTCGCATTACAAGATAATGTTAAGTATAAGATAGGGCTTCTTACCCGATCCTTTTTTTATTTTTTTATTCCCTCCTACATCGATATTAACACCTTCCGTTTACCCGTATACGTATTTCCCTTGCTAGTTATATTAAGGCCGTTCCGGTTATTATTTGAAAAGATGCGCAGTACTACAGTAAAATAACATATTTTTTTGTGCATCAAACTTCAGTTGCTTCCAAATTTTTTTCGATTAAATTCAACTTTGGAGTCAAATAAAAACTGAGACTGCATAAGCGCCAATTGCTCGCAGCTGGTATCCACTCTGAAATATTTCAATACTGCCGGCAATATCTCTGGCTTAAGGTCGCCATAAGCAATAGGCCTTAAAATGTCATCCGGATACTTTCCGGCTGCGTCAAAAAAGCTATCTATTATTTTTTTTTCATCCGGCTCTTCGCCCTCCTTTATCATATTTAAAACCCTGGCAGCTTCAGGCAAAAGCCAGCCAGGTCGCCTTTTGTCAAATGATCTTAAAATATCTTCGGTGTTCCTGGTCATAAATATCGCCGGCACACCCGGAAATACGGCATGTATAAAGTCAAAAAAAAGAATATTGAATGAGGTAAATTTTATGAAAAAATGTTTGTGCAAAATGCTTCTTTGCCTGCCCATGGCAAGTAAAAGATGCTTGTATATTTTTTTGTTGAACTCGCTGACGTTTATTGGCTGATCATCTTTTTGAACAAAAAGCCGCCACATAGTATTCATTGGGCCCGCTTCACTTATGACATGATTTTCGCGCGAACGCGCCAATGCTTTTGAAAGTATGGTTGAACCACAGCGGCCGGCATGAAAGATAAAACCTGTTGGATAAAGGCTATCAGCAACCAAAGCCTCTTCCGTCAGTATGTTAATATCGGTGACCAGAGTATCGACGTTCCCTTTTTTTAAGTTAGAAAAAATACTGGCCGACTTATGAAAGAAACCTTCGTAAAAATGATATTGGCCAAAGTCGATCCATGTAATCTTATTATTCACCCAGTCGATTGAGACTGGAAGAAACCCTTTGTTGTTTATCAACTCTTTTAAAATGAGCTTTCCTGTGTTTTTTTTCACCAGTTCCCAGGGATTATTTTTAAACTAAAAACAATATCGGTAAAGAATACAAGATACACCGGGCCAATATATTTCAGATAATTTATACGCATAGTTATCAAAGTGCCTATATGGAACATTAATGCAAATACCAGATAAAAAAATGTAACCTGCGGAAAGAAAAGAACTATCCAAAAAGTTAACTCAAAAAACAGAATGAGGGTGCCAAGTACATTACAAAGCAAGGGCTTTTCTGCTATTAACAATGCACCCTTCCTGCCCGACCAAAGATAATTTTCTAGTAAATAGGCCTGTAAATTCCTGCCGATAAGCCATCCGATACCCGATTGCGTTAGTTTTTGTAGCCCTGCAGAAAAGTACACCTGCAGTAACGCTATCTTAATCAAAAGCAATTCCCAGCCGGTCGACGGCGCGAGTAAGGGTTTATCCAACGATGGCGATGAAAGCAGAACTAATAATACAATAGGTAAAAGATTCGTCTTACGCTGAATATAAGCCAATGAAATAATTTGACTGAAATAAAAAAAATAGCTGATTAAAGCAATAAAGACAAACACACGGGCGTAAAAGCCCAAGGTTACTAATACCAAACTAATAATTATGCAGACACCTAAGCTAAAAAATTGATATTGATTTAGTGTTGGCAATGTAATGAAGCTTAGCAGCTTTTGAGGTTTTCCATATATTTTCCAGGGTTGTGTGCAAAAATAACGGTACTGTTGATTAAAATTCAGTAGCAGCTGAATGGCCAGTGCAGCACAAAAAAGCTTGGCAAACATCGCTGTCTCATTTGGTTTATGAGCATTATCAAATAACTCAAAAAAGCTCATTCCGGTAAAATATTGAAGGCGATGGTCTCAACCAAGCGGTCCATGGGATGAAGATTAGGCGCAACCTTCCTTTCTACTATGCAAAAAGCGTAATAACTGCTTATCTCTGCTCCTTCCTTTTCCATAATACGCATCACCATGATTAAAAGCTTACGTTTCTCAAGTTCTAAAAATATGCCATTGGGGTTGATTTGCTTGTGCGCTACTGATAATTGTTTTAACTTTCTCCCCACATATTCCGGATAACGGTAAAATTCTGATTCCCACCAAGCCATGCTGCCATCTTGCTTTTTCAGAGCGATCCGGTAGACACAGACATTTTCGATCTTATGTCCAGATGAATACATCGGATAATATGAAAAAGGATAAGCTTCTTTTTTACGGATAGTAACCCAAAGAAGCACAGCACAAATAACCAGAAAAAAAATCACGTAGAAATTCATAGTTCTCGTTCCCTAAAATACATGCTAAATATCTTAATATTGTATCGATAAAATTAACATTGGCACATGGCAATTTACACTATTAAGCGCGAGTTTGAATTATAATTGCTATCCTGTTTGTCTTTCTTCAATTTTGTTTATCTGAAAATGCCACGAGGTCATATTTAAACAACTTTAATATTTTAACCACGGGATTTGCGGAAGCCGAACGGGGTGATAGATTTTCAAGAGTCATGTATAAGAGGCTTTTTCATCGGACGACTAACAAAAAACTCCGTTTTTCAAGGTCTCTTATCTTATAAAAAATGTTTTATTTAATAGTTCATTTCCCCTTGTTTAATCATAACTAATGATTTCAATTACAAAAAAGGGCCTAATAGGTTGTAAAAACTCTGCTATTGAAGAATTAAAGGGTGAATTCACTAAAAGACAATGCATTGTTCTGCCGCAATTACTCGACAATGAATTGCTTGATAAATTGATAAGTAATATTGATGACGCATCATTTTATGAAAGACAGCATTTTGCCGGTAACAAAATCTTTGCTACTGATCTTTCGGTCCCATCCAAAAATGTTGCACTGCATCAGTTTAATTTTTTATTCAACAATACTAGGCTTTTTCGTTTAATTGAAACTATAACAGACCTCCCCGGAGTTCGGGGATTTTCGGGTAGGATTTACCGCAATCTGCCAGGAACAAGTCATTTCCTGGATTGGCATGATGATAAGTCCACACCAACCAGGCTAATCGGCTTGAGTATCAACCTGAGCTACCAAAGATATGAGGGCGGCACGTTTCAAATCCGTAAAAAGGGAGATAAAAAATACCTGACAGAAGTTGGCTGCACAAATCCAGGAGATGCACATATTTTTAAGGTCTCCCATCAGCTTGAGCATAGAGTTACGGAGGTTACCGGCAATTTTCCCAGAACCGCAGGGGCGGGATGGTTCACATCCGAACCCGCATCACTTATTCTTAAACAATAAAATGGCAGCAGGAAATATCTTCATCGACGATACAAAAATTCAAAGTTATAAGCAGGAGTATGCCGACACTTATAGTATTTTATTACCTGGATTTTTACCTCCGTCCGTTTTAAATAATCTTTTAAGGAAATTGGATAAGGTTCAATTTCAAACTAAATTTGAAATGGATGAAAGCAATAAATTCGGCCAGGTACTTTTTGTACCACAAAATGATACTTTGTTGTTCTTTTTCCAATTTATTATTAACAACCCAGGGTTATTTTCAATTTTACAGGAATTGACGGGCTGTGGCTCAATCGGAAATTTCGTCGGCCGTATACACCGCAGCCAAGAGGGCGAACAGCATGGGATAGATTGGCATGGCGATAATTCAGACAATAGGTTATTGGCTATGACGCTAGGTTTGGGTACCTGCGATTACAGTGGAGGTAAATTACAGATGCGGGAGACAGGAAGCGAAAAAATTATAAGAGAATTTGGGCACATAAACGCCGGAGACGCCGTAATTTTCAAAATCTCACCGGGTTTACAACATAGACTTACTGTTTTGGAAACCGGCCAAAGAACCGTAGGGGTAGGTTGGTTCAGATCAGAGCCTGATTTTGCAACATTCAGCGCGAATTATTTAAAACCTTTTTAAGTACTTGAATAGCGACATTTTAACCAGAACCTGTTTGCGAAATCAATTGACTATTATAAAATTTATGTTCTATCTTTAAAAAAATATCGGGGCCGGTAAAAAATCCAATCACCGATGTTAAAGAACCGGGGGTACGCACAAACAATTATTGAGTTATAGTAAATTATTGTCCGGTGAATCGGGAATTTGGTACAATATGTAAATATAAACTTAAAACCTTATTAAAATGACACACCTTAAATTACCAAAAAAAGTCAAAATATCGGACAATGTGCTGTTTCAACATCTCAATAATGAATGTGTATTATTAGATATGGCCAGCGAACAATATTTTGGATTGAATGATGTTGGCGCCAGGATATGGCAAATTTTGTCGGAGGGCGACGGCGACGCAGAAAAAACGTTATCGTTGCTTTTGTCGGAATATGAGACAGATGAGGCTACACTCCGTGCTGATTTGATTAACCTGCTCACTGAATTGGGAAATGAAAAACTAATAATCATTGAAAACTAAATGGTTCAACATCCCTCCACGAAGTTTATCATATCCCGATAAATATTTCTTTTTCAAAACGCTTATATTGTCATTTATAATCAGGGTACTATTAAAATTCTTTAGCTTTAAATCGACCGTTCGATTCCTGAAAAAATGGGACAATAACAAAGCTGATGTTGGTGTAGACGTTGCCGATCTCAAAAAGTATCGTTTTATGCTTATGCTATTTCATAAATTCGAACCGTTTACTAATTGTCTGTCTTCGTCGCTGGCATTTTGGTTAACACTGCAGAGAAAAAATATAAAAACTGATCTTAAATTTGGTATATTAACAGTGCCGGAAAATAAACTGAAATCGCATGCCTGGCTTGAGCATAATGGTTATCTTTTGAGCTCTGACAACAGTGCTATTGGCCAATTTAAAACATTTGACAAATCTATTTTGTAATTAATAATTTGTAGTAAATTTACATTTAACAATTAATTAAAATACTATGAAAAGTATTAACCTAAATGAACCGATGCCGGACGACAAAAATTCGGGTAAAGAAAAGAAACCTTATCAAACTCCAAAAATTCAGCGTTTTGGCGGATTGGCGGAACTGGTTCAACACATGCCTGGAACTGGGCCCGATGGGGAAACAATTTGGGTCGATTGTACTTCATTGTAACTCTTGCAGAACTCGGCGCTGTTTGACCCTTAATTAAACCCGGAATCTAAATTCGTCTGGCATTTATTCCCTATGATAACACCATATAACTGATGACAACTTTTTTTGGTGTTTATGACCCAGGCCATGGCGATTGCCGATCAGATATTAGGGTTATGCAGGAGGCATTAAACTACAATTCCTCTGATGCACAAGCTTTTTGGGATGCAAACGGTATAGGATTGGGCCAAAAAACAGTTTTTAATACGCCTCAATCCTTTTCAGAAACACTTCCGCTGTACGATTCTGTTAATAATCTAACGATTGTTGGCGATTTACGGCTTGATAACCGCTCAGAACTTTATAGCAAAATTGGAATTGATCCGAAAGAACACGAAGGGCGGGGTGACGGATCGCTTGTTATTTTAGCATATCGAAAATGGGGATCGTCTTTATGTGAGTACCTCCGGGGTAGTTTTGCCTTTGTTTTGTGGGACGGCGAGCACAAAAAGCTTATTTGCTGTACGGACCACCTCGCTACACGCAACCTTCTTTATTTTTATAATGGCAAAAAATTCATCTTTGCATCTACTCCTAACCCAATTCTTGCCCTTGATGATGTTCCGTCTGTTATCAATGAAAATAAACTTTTGACCATCGTTTCTCCAAATGCAAAACACCTGTTTTGGGAAGAAAGCTGGTTCAAAAATATACTGCTTATTCAAGCGGCTACCGTTCTAACTATAGACGAAAGAGGGATTAAAAAGAACATTTATTGGACTCCCGACGTGGGAAGAGAATCATCATTTAAAAGCGAAGCAGACTTTAGAGACGCATTTAAAGCGGCGCTACTTAAAGCAGTTGGCAATAATATAAACAGTAAGTTTCCGGTAACCGCCCTATTGAGCGGCGGGCTCGACTCCTCGGCGATTGTTAGTGTAGCGGCCGAAATATTGCAAAGTCAAAATAAGGAGCTCCAGGTTTTTTCATCAGTTCTACCAGACGGCGCGGATCCCGCATTTACAGATGAACGTTATTATATTAATCAGTTAAAAAGCTTTCCAAACGTCAATATCAATTATATCACTGCTCCGGGAAAAGGCTTTTTTAGTGACCTTGAGGATTTTCAAACAACTATTTATACGCCAAACCTCATCGCCAGCCATTACCTGGGCCGTGCCTTTGCACGAGGTGCCCGTCATTACGGTTCCAGAGTATTGCTTGATGGCGGTGGCGGTGAGTTAAGTGCGTCGTATTATGGCGCCGGTTGCTACGCCGAACTTTTCAGAAAATTACAATGGACGGGGTTATGGCGTGAGTTAATTTGCCGGAGAAAAATGAACGGTGAACCAATTTGGCGAAGTGCTTTTAATGATGTTATTAAACCTCTAGCTCCCAAAGCGGTATTAAACAAAATTAGAACAGGATATTTAGACAAGGAAGACCCCCATTTTTTGCAGTCGGGAATAGCGGATGAGCTTAAGACTATATGGGAGTTGAGGAAACGGGAATTAACCGAGATGAATATCGGGAGGGTATCATCAAAGCACCGGGTCAACCAGGCAAATATGATAAGGATTGCGCAGGCGAAGGCGCACGGCAAGGCCGACCTTGGAGATGTTGAAGTCCGTCATCCCCTGCTGGACAAAGATCTGCTTGAATTTTGCCTGGCAACGCCTGCCAATTTTAAAGTTAAAAACGGCTACAAGCGATACATGGTGAGAACAGGCCTTAACGGGTTACTTCCGCCAGAGATACAATGGCGGCAAAGTAAAGGACACTTTTCCCCAGATTATAGAGCCCGTTATAATACTCAGTTACCCGAAGTAAGATCATTCTTGGGGGATATTAGCGCGAGCGATCCTATCAGACGAATAGTCGACGTCGATAAATTGAAACTATGGATCTCCGACGAAAATAATAGCCGTATTAGTGACAGTATCGCACGTAGTATTATACCACAAAGCATTTACCTTATACACTTTTTACGGCGATTCCCCGAATATCAAAAATAATTATGAGTCACTATTATCGCCTTTATGGGTTATCTGTTAATAGTTCACGCAAAATAGAGTTGCTTGATGACGTGTTACCCTCCACGGTCGATTTATATGTTACGTGGGTGAGAACAGCGATGTGGATTCCCGATACAAGCCTCGTCTGGCAGCAGGTGTTAACCAGACAGCTAAGAAAGAAGGAGCGCATACATTTCTATAGTGCTGAATCCCCGTTTGGGATTCATTTCAGGATATCATTTACTACCAGGCACGGAAATCTGGTTGTATTGATCCATCCTGATAAAATAAACGTAACTATAGTCCATAGTGATGATGAGCCTGAATCTAATATGGATTCATTCTTTGTTGGGGTTATATCGGGTTGTATCATGCGCCTAAGGGGCTTACTGTGCCTGCATGGATCAGTAGTTAATGTTGATGGGGAAGCTGTCGTGCTGGTGGGGAAAAAGAAAAGCGGCAAATCCACCACTGCGAAAGCCTTTGCCAACCTGGGATTTAAGGTTTTGAGTGATGACATAGCTGTAATCAAATTCATCGATGGGGATTTTTTTGTTGAGCCGGGCTATCCTAAAGTTCGCTTGCGACCACAACCACTGACAGTTTTTTATCCCGATATCGCTTATGAATTTGTTTCCGTATATTCACATCGGGACAGCAAATATTCTGATTTGGGTGAAAGTTTTTGGGGTACCCCCTTAAAGCTTGGGGCCATTTATTTATTAGATGAGGACAATGATGCTGATGGAATTCCATTTGTTAAGCCAACTTCTGCCGAACGTCTCGTCTACTTACATTCTAATACTTTTGCCAGCTACGTCCTTTCACCCCCGGAGCAAAAAAGGGAATTTGAATTACTTGGGCGATTAGCTGTGGAAACGCCGGTAAAACATTTGCATTTCAGCCGTAATGTAAAGCTGGTTTATCAGCAATGCGAAGTAATTCTATCTGACTTAAAAAAGCCCAAAGGTGAAAGTCCGGATAATTGAGTGCCATGGAGATTATTAATTTTTCATACCTGATTGCACCACTCTCAAGAGAGGATTTTTTTCAAAATTATTGGGAGAAGAAATTCGTCCATCATATCCATAACAACCCTGGCTATTTCAACAATGTATTGACTATAAGCGATATTGACAGTTTTATAAGTCAGCAAAATCTGATTCCGGACGGTATCAGACTCATGAACAAAGGATCAAATATTCCGTCGGCAGAGTGGACCAAATCAGATACATTGCTGGACGGTACTATTAAACTCGTTATTGACCCTGAGAAGTTGCTCAGACTCTTTAATAGAGGGGCAACAATTATTATAAATTCGGCTGAAAAATCAATTTTCCGTTTATCGGAAGCGTGCCGAACACTTGAACAGGAGCTAAAATTCAGAATACAAGCCAATATATATATTACTCCGCCAAATTCGCAGGGCTTTGCGCTGCATTACGATCCGCATGATATTTTCCTGATGCAAATTAAAGGTCCCAAAACATGGCTGATTTATGATACCGGTGAAGATATACCTATCAAATACCGCTCGTTTAGCAAAGCCCCGCGATTGATCTCGCAATTCGATATTAATACGGGAGATTTTCTTTACATCCCACGTGGCACTTCGCACGAGGCTATGTCGTCGGAGGCATCAACAATACATGTAAATTTTTCTTTAAAACCGGTATATGGTTATCATCTTATAGAAGAGCTGGCTCGCATCGCATCTGAAAAAGAAAAATTCTTTAGGCTAACTATACCGCATGGCTTTAGTACTATAACTGAAAGAAACGCCTATCTGGCAACATTCAAACAAAAGTTAAACGAACTGATTGAGCACATTGAGCCGGAACAATTGCTGGAAAAAAAGAGTAATGACTTTGTAAAAGATCAAACGCTGAATTTCCGCGGCAAGCTAATTAGCTTATTACAGCTCGAGAGCCTGGATCTTGAAACAGTCGTATCTCGCCAGGCGGGCTTCGAATGCATATTTAAAACTGTAAAAGGAGAATTCACTATTCAATTTGGAAGGCAAAAAGTCATTATACCCCCATTTATTGAAAAGGACACTTTATTGCAGTTTGAACCATTCAGGGTAAAGCAGATAAAAGGGCTGATAACTGACGCTGGGAAACTTCAGTTGGTACACAAATTAATTGAAGCTGGCTTTCTGAATATTGACGATACACAACATGATTGAAAACGCCGTACCATATAAGATAATTCTTTCAAGCAGGCAGAAGAGCTCAGCTTTATGCGAGTTTTTAAAGAAGCATTTAAATTATTTAGAGTGGATAAATTGTATTCAGTCAGATTATCCGGAGGCTAAAGATTCAGAAAATATCAACTTACACATTAATGTTTTGGAGGGCAATACCCTTGGAGAAATAATTGACATCAGTAATTTTTTCAGAACTAGCAAAAAGACATCTGTAACGATAGCATCGTGGGAAGGTAACCTGGTGGTAGGCCCAACTTATTTTCCGGGTAAAAGTGCCGGCGCCGATTCTGCATTTTTGATATTACAGCAAGGGCATGAAAGTGTCAAAAATAAGACCAACTTAAAAAGTCCGGTTACGTCAAAAATAACAGCCGGCGATATTCAGGAAAATCCCGATATATTTTATGCAGCTTTTACTGAACTGTTGAATGAAATAAAAGTCATCTATAAAGACGAGCCTGGGCAAAGATTAAAATTTGTTGATAATGTGCACTTGTTTAAACTGCATCAAAAGGATCGGCCCGGTTATGAATCAAAATATATTTATCCAATTTTTGAGAGCGGTGGTACCGGTGGTTCATATAAGGATCTATCAGACTACAAAATATTAGTAAAGAAATTTCAGCATTCCGTATCACAAATAAAAAAGCGAGCTTTTGATAGCCCCCCCGCCGAAGAGCAAAAAGATGAATATAAGAATGTAGCCATTATTGGGGGCGGCACTGCGGGCTATCTTACGGCGTTGCTGTTTAAGGCAAAATATCCCAATATGCCGGTTACGTTGATAGAATCATCCAAAATACCAGTAATAGGGGTGGGTGAGGCAACAACCCCGGAAATAAGAAGTTTTCTTTTCGGAACTTTAAAGTTCCCGGCACTCGAATTTTACGAAAATGTTAGACCCACCTGGAAACTCGGAATAAAATTTTTTTGGGGATTGCCCGGCGACTACTACTTTAATTACCCCTTTGGCTGGCCTGACGTAAAAAGCGCTTATGGTACCGATGGACATATAAATAACAGCTCGCTTACTGCAGTGCTGATGGATCAGAATTCGTCTTTTGTGATAGCAGCTAAAGATAGCAAAGGCGCCGAGCAATACTCATCGCTTTCGGATGACCTTTTTTATGCCCTTCATCTCGATAATGCTTCTTTCATTAATTACTTAAAAACCAAGGCAAAGGAAAGAGATATTATTTACATTGACGATAAAGTAGTGCATGCAGAACGAAGAGCAGGAACCGATGAGATTGCTGCTGCTACGGGCGAAAGCGGCCAACGCTATGTTTATGATTTTTATGTTGATTGTACCGGATTCCGCTCGCTCCTGCTCGAACAGACGTTAAAATCTGATTTTGTTTCCTATAACAAAAGCTTGTTTTGTGATACGGCAATAGCGGGCGAAATACCCGACGTAAAAAAGATTGCAACCCACACTTATGCTGAATCGATGGATAATGGGTGGTGCTGGAATATACCAATGCGAGGCGAGAATCATCGTGGGTACGTCTTTTCTTCGGCATACTGCTCAACTGACCAGGCTGCCGGGGAGCTCTTAAAGAAAAACCCGACGATAAAGAACACCCGGGTTGTGAGATTCAAAAGTGGCCGGCATAGCAACATCTGCGTTGGCAACGTGTTTGCAATAGGCAACTCTTTTGCATTTGTTGAGCCGCTTGAGTCAACCGGGATTCATATGATTATTAAGGAGGCAAAAACACTTGTCTATAACTTTAGTCAGCTAAAAAAATCGCCTGCTCTAAAAAAAAGGATAAATTCGGATATCAATGATAACTGGGATTATTTAAAAGGATTTCTATCGATACATTATAAATTCAACAAAAAATTTGACACCCCCTTTTGGAAAGATTGCAGGGCACTTACAGACGTCGGCTATATGCAAGAAATGATCGACCTATATAATGAGATAGGGCCGTTAACCTGTGCCGACAAAAGCTTGATCCGGATGATCAACTCGTCAATAAAAGACAATATATTCGGATTACCCGGCTTTGATGTGATCATGATGGGGCAAGGCGAGATACCGAAAAAATTTGATTGGTCTGTACGGAATCAGCATATCTGGAAATCCAATGTGGAGGTTTGGAGGGCAATTAGTTCGTTAACAGTACCTGTCGACAAGGATCTTAGTATCCTGAATGAGTATCTTGAAAGCAGGTGGTAGTAATTAACTAAATGACAGCGACATATCAAACCTGCCCAAATCAATATTTTGCGTTTCCAATATTCCCCTAAGCTCCACTTCATCCTTTTCGCTAATGGCATTAGTCGAAATCAGAACGAGGTCAGGTTTTAGTTTGGTACAAATATTTGCAAGATTGCTTTTGCCGCCATAAATTTTATAGCCATATAAGTACATATTGTGTTTGGTCTCGTCGTCGTCTATCCATCCAAGCGGCCTCAATTCATGTTTATGGTTCTGCAACAGTTCTTTTATCAGTAAATAACCGCTATCGCCTGCGCCATAAATAATAACTTTTTTCTTGGCGTCACGGTTCCTGCTAATCAACTCATTTGCCCATCTGTAGAATAATCGTGAAAAAACTATCCCGGTCGCACTCAACAGGAAATCGACCATAAAGAAGTAAGGCGTGTAAATGCCGAACTTCCCTTTAAAAAAAAGTATTCCTGCCAGAACAACGCTGGCGAGACAAATAAACATAAAATACGCCGCAGCTTCAACCACTTCCATGTACCGCCATATTCGATAATATAGCCTGGTGATATATAATACTGAGATCTTAACACAAATAAATGTTGCTAGTACTATCTCATCATCCTTCGCGTCAATACGCAATGCATTTTTTGCGATCAGGAAAGACGTGTAAATGATCAGAATATCAGTAACAACGCCAGCGATCAATTTCTTTTGCATCAGAATAAACCGCAATACTAAATTCTGACCCGCATCCTTACCCTTCAGCCGCAGGTAAGTTAATGTCTCCTCAGTTTCATTATACACTTTTACTTTGGATAACAAAACAGAAAATATAACGGAGCTAACTGCCACCAGCAGGATACATAAAAGCAAGTTGTTGACCTGTGTTTTATACATAAGCAAGCAGAGTGCGCCCCAAAGGGCGCTAATTCCATAAAGTGTGAGTACAGCTTGCCTTTCACTTAACCCCAGAGCCACCAACCGATGCGAAGTATGGTCGCGCCCACCCTGGTCTATTCTTCGCCCGGCTAAAACACGTTTGATTGTCACTAACGTGGTATCCATAATAGGTATAGCCATTAAACTAATAGGTATAAATAACACCCAAATAGCCGACGAAGATCCCACTTTATATTGAACCGCTATGCTTAAATAGGACAGCGAAAATCCCAAAAAAAGACTTCCCGAATCGCCCATAAATATCCTCGCCGGCTTAAAATTATAAGCCAGGAAACCTATCGCTGCACCGGCTATGGCGAAAGCGGGTATCGCCAGATCGGTCTCTCCATTCAAACAAGTTAATATTCCGGTTATTATAGTAACAATCGCTGAAATACCGGCCGCCAGCCCATCCATATTATCCAGCAAATTAATTGCGTTGGTTATGCCCATTACCCAGATAAAGGTTAATGGGATACCTGCCCAGCCTAACAAGCCTCCCCCAAAATTAAAACCGTAATAGATCAGAATAAATGAGCAAAGTACCTGTACAACTACTTTGACAACTGGCTTTATCTCCCATATATCGTCGATAAGTCCGGTTAGAAACATAATGGATGAAGCGCAATACAGCATGTAATTAAAATGCCCCCGGCTTAAACTGAAGAGCGCAATGGTGTAGGCTGCAAAAATAGCTACACCACCCATTAAAGCGGTAGGGCGCTGGTGCCAACGGTCACTCCTTGGTTTTACTATCCATCCTTTGCGGTAAGCCAGTTTGATAACAAGGGGTGTAATTATCAGGCAGGAAACTAGCGCTACCAATCCGGTAATTATCGGTTTTAGGAAAGATAGCATCATACGGGTATCTTGTTATCCACTTTATATTTAATATTCAGTATTTTTTCGATCCCCTCTTCAATACTGACAAGATCATTGTTAAGTATACTTAACATTTTGGAATTATCAGGTTGCCGACGGGTCATATCACCTTCTTTTAGCGGATCGAAATGGATGATAGAAGAGGATGAGCCGACAATGTCAATTATCTTCCTGGCCAGGTCGATTATCCTTATCTCTTTCGAATTGCCGATATTTACAACATCGTTTAAGCTTAAACCATGCTCGAAAATTTTTATGGTTGCATCAACATTATCATCTATGTACAGGAAAGTACGAGTTTGATGGCCATTACCATAAATGGGAATATCCTGATTTTTCAGAGCCAGGTCGATAAATTTCGTCACCACAAAATCGGCGCTTTGCTTCGGTCCATAAGTATTAAAAAATCTGAACAAAGTAAAGTCAAGACCGTATTCTTTTTGATATGATCTAAAAAAAGCTTCGCCAACATTTTTGACCACGGCATACGGCAGGCGCGAGTTTAGCGGTGTCGTCTCTTCGTTCTGCGGAAACTCAACCGGTTCACCATATACCTCGGACGATGATGAATAAAAAACACGTTTAACTCCCGTATTTTTTGAGAGATTAAGAACGTTCTTAATTCCCTCTATATCTTCCAAAACTTTCATTGGGTTATTCAAGGTACGTTTTACCCCAACCAATGCAGCATAGTGGAACACGTAATTAAATCTGAAACTCAGCATTACTGCGGAAAGGTCATTATAGTTATTAACGTCGCATTTTATATAGGTAAAGTTATCATATCCAACAGGCAGGTTATGTACCGAGCCTGTCAGCAAATTATCAGCCACTACGACATGATAATTTTTATTTTGAACAAGACGGCATGCGAGTGTGCTACCTATATTCCCTGCGCCACCTGTGATTAAGATTCTTTCCATAATTGTAACAAGGCATTTTTAATTCATTTTGCTTAATAAATCGCGATATAAGTCTTCAGTTTCTTTCACCAAACGATTGTAAGAGTAGTTTTCCAGGGCTGATTTTCGCCCGTTTAATGCCAACCTATTTCTCAATTCAGAATTTTCGATTAGTTGCAGCAACTTTTCCGCAAATATTTCTGCGCCGCCATTGCACACAAAGCCGGTCTGTCCATCCCTTACAACGTCTTTTACACCGCCAACATCGGTACATATCACAGCCGTTGCTGACGCCTGCGCTTCAATAATACTTACCGGCGTACCCTCGTTTAACGATGTCAGCGCCACAATATCCGCACCGGCATTGATGACATCTATATCCTTTCGCCACGAGGTAAAAATAATATCCGCATCGTAGTTGTCATCGCCCGGTGCACAAAAACTGAACCCTGAGTTTTTACTCATTGATATAATGGCTTCGCGTAGTTCTCCATCGCCCACGACAAAGGCTTTGAATTTCCGTTTGGTGCCTTGTTGCTTAAGCAGCGTCAGCGATTCAATAAACAACGAGTGATTTTTGATCGCTGTAAGCCGGCCAGTTATTACTATTACAACCTCATCTTCCGCAATCCCGTAAGAATTTCTGAAGCTATTTCTTTTTATATCCTGTTCTTCCGTAAAACGTTGAAGATCAAAACCCAGCTTTATAACATGTACCTTACAAGCCGGTGCAATTTTATATTTACTCACCAGGTCATGTTTTTGCTTTTCGCTTATAGCAACAATGGCATCACTTATCCCGCATAAATACCGCTCAACCGCTAAAAATATTTTTGTTTTGAGCGGGGAAAAATACCCATCGAATACATTTCCGTGATAAGTATGTATTATGATCTTCTTCTTTCCGGGGCTGCGGTGAGCCGCCAGTCTGCCCAACACTCCTGCTTTTGCTGCGTGCGTATGTACTATATCGGGTTTTTCATTTCTGATCTTATTATAAATATACCTGTACGCCCGGATATCCTTTCGGGGATTAATACTCCTGTTCATACACGGTACATACTCAAAATGTATCCCCAAATCCTTTAATATATAATCCGAGTTGCCCTCATAAGGTTCTTTGGCTCCGGCCAGCACACTGGTTTGGAAGCATGGATCAAGAAACCTTGATAAGTAAGCCACATTATAGGTGGGTCCTCCAATGTTCAGACGATTAAGAATGCGCAGGATACGGGGCATAGCTAAAGGTATTAGGTACTCGAAAGCTTAGTTTTCCAAAAGCTAAAATAGTGACATACGATCAGATATGCCTTATGGCTGCAATAATAATTAAAATTACTTACTTGTTTCAATTAATAATTTTTTCTTTGTAAATCAGCACAAAATTTATTTTGTGAAATACGCATTCAGTAAACAGTTAAAGCTATAACACCGATTGTGTTCTTCAATGACAACAAATAATTGATTTCAGGACAAAAATGGGCGAAATTACGTTAACCGATTATTTATTGTTGCCATTTTACCTATGGTTTATTTACAAAGTAGCCTATTTCTGCCGAAAAAAATATTATCCGAAAGATCATCCATATTATCCCTATTTCATACCCGGCCTCACGGTAAAAATTGTCGGGGCAATATGTATAGGATTAATTTATAATTATTATTATGCCGGGGGCGATACTTTTAATTTTTTTTATCACTCGCAGATCATTAACTCGACGTTTACACAATCGCCTAATGCCTGGTTCACTCTCATGACGCACCAAGTGGACGGTAGAGACCTGATAGCCTCCAAGGCCGTCTCTGATATGTACTGGTACGATGATATCCCAGCTTATACAACTTCGTGTATCGGTGCTTTCATAGGTATGTTTTGCTTCACAAAATATCTGGTCATTAATATAATCATTGCATCTCTTTCATTTATTGGAAGCTGGCTCTTTTTCGTTCAATTTGGACGCCAATATCCGAATTTGATTAAATATGTGGCTATAGCTATTCTTTTTATGCCGGGGCCCGTAATTTGGGGTTCGGGGCTATTCAAGGACAGCTTTTGCCAGTTTGCCATCGGTTGTTTGGTGTACTGCATGTATGTTCTATTTGAAAAGCGGGAGTTTAAAATAGGATTGGTGCTGTTGCTTGCTTTGTCGGTTTTCCTGCTGATGCTTATAAAAGCTTATATTCTGATCGCTTTGCTGCCCCCGGTCTTTCTTAAGACATTGCTGGTTTATAGGAAACAGCTGTCAAACTATTACGAAAGCAGACTATCCTATTATATGATTCTTGGTATAATCACTATAAGCTTCCTTATAGTCGTACGTAAAGTATCCCATCGCGTTTCAGCCGAGGCAATACAAAGCACGCTGGAAACCATAAAACGGCAAAAGGATTATTTGTTGGAGGTATCGCTGCAATCAGATGGATCTGCTTATGATCTCGGAGATTTTGATCCTACAATAGGCAGCATTCTGCATAAATTCTGGCCGGCAGTTAATGTAGCATTATTCCGGCCTTACCCATGGGAATCCCGAAGTATTATGGAGCTATTCAACTCTTTTGAATCGTTTGGTATGTTATTATTGACATTATACCTCCTAATCAAAAGAAATTTTTTTAAAACAATAAAAAATATATTGGCTGACCCTACGCTGATGATGTGCTTGTTTTTTGTGCTGGGGTTTTCTTTCATTGTGGGTATATCAACCTATAATTTTGGTTCTCTTTCCAGGTACCGCATCCCCGGAATCCCATTTTTTATGCTGTTTGTGTTCGTACTTTTATTTAAAGATAAAACTACTAGGTCTTCTTCTGCCCCGGTAGTCATGGACGAAGTTACAATTGAGCCCGAACCGTCGTCATAAAAGGTTAAAAACAGCAAGATATTTACCCGCATTGGCTTCAACCGAACTATTCTGTTCGGCGAATTTCCTGGCATTTTCACCCATCCTTTTCCGCAATGCCTGGTCTGTGATCAATAATACAAGCTGGTCTATCCATTCTTGCTCGCTTCTTACCAAAAAACCATTATACCCATTTTCTATTACCTTAAAATTAGGTCCCAAAGCTGTCGCTACAATAGGTATTCCCGCGGCCATATACTGGACTAATTTGCCGCCACTTTTACCATAGGCCCACTTCTCATCGGGCAGGGGATGCAAACCGATGTCAAATTGCTGCAGGTTTCTTATTTCGTCTTCAGCACTCCAATGCAAAAGCTCAATATCAATTCCATCCACCACAAAATCATCATCACCCATTACCATAATCTTAACATTATAATTCGAAACCAGGTACCTCAGGACATCGTCGATCAGGTGCAAATATTTACTTGTGGTTTGGCTTCCACTCCATCCTATAACCACCTTATCAGACTGTTGATTATGGGGATACAGGTATTTTTTCACATCAATAGTAGCGGGGATCATACTCAAATTTTTATTGAGCTTTGCTGAATATGACTTTAGTTCATCCGTACTAACCAATACATGATCGCTGCTTTTGATTAAGAAATTTATTTTTGAAGCAGATTTTAAAAACCTGATAAAACTATTGTACCGGCTTGTCTTACTCATATAAACCAGATCGTCTATATCGTAGATCATTTTTTTTGCCCGGGCTCGTATTATCCATTCCATAAAGGGCCTCCCGAACGGTGTGATCCAAAGGAATATGTAGACAATATCATACTGTCTTACGCGCAGTATGTCTTTACATCTTCGCAGATACCCACCAATAGTACCGACGGTTTTTGCTAATAAATGGCCTTTTTTATAAACTATCTTTTGCATCTTTTCAGACATAAAAGGAGAAATCTCTACTTCAAAGCCATTAGCCCGCCAGTTATCAAAATATTGTTCAAATTTCAGCCGCTGGCCTGGTGCGCAGTCTGTCGGGTATGGACAAAGCACAAGTATTTTTCTATTTCTTTTTTCCGATTGCATGCCAATAAGGTTCTTGTTCTGAAAATATAATATCGGTTAAGCCGGATCTCTCCATCATCCGCCTGATCTCGTCCTTGGTAAACCGTTGTTCCAAGGGGGTCCCAAACCTGTCTCGTGCATCGTTTCTGATTACGTTAAAGGTTTTGCCCACATAAAAATGCAGGGGGATTTGCCGGGCTACAGCCTTTAATCCGACCTTTTTAAAACACCAGCCTGTAAATATCAGCGGCAGATACACTATTACTGCCAAAATATCGCACAAAGTATTCTTTACAGGTTCGCGTAAGCCCGATATAACTTTTCGAACGTAATTTGAAAGATAAAAAATCAACTTGAACCACGAACCTTTATTATCAAATCGGTAGTAAAGATAAACAAGAAAATACCCACCTGGCTTCAATTTGTTGACACATTGCTGCATCGCCAATTGTGTATCCGGGATATGATGCAACACACCAAGGCTGAATACGAAGTCAAAGTTAGAATCGGCGAAAGGCAGATTATCAACGCTGGCACGCGAAAGCCTAACGTTATCGCAATCAAACAAGAGCATAGAAGCTATCTCGATAGCTTTGCTTGGATCGACCGCGTCAACTCTCAATGCCCGTTTGGCAACAAACTTCGTCCATCTACCAGTCCCGCAACCAACATCCAATACTTGTTTATTTTCAATCCATTCTGGTTTAACAATATCAAAGTAGTGTTCAGAAGCAATGGCTTCGATCTCCTGATCTGAAAAATGATTAAATTTTGTCCATTCCTCACCGAATGATTCTACCGTTGCGGTATCGATATTGGTTGAAAATTCAATGTCGAAATTGTAGATAACACGGCCGTTGCCTTGTGTAACACTGTGAGGTTCGGGTTTAAAAGCTATTGGTTCCATGAAACGGCGAATCAATTAATATCTTTCAATAAATATCATCGGGAAAACTATTGGTTATCCGGACGTATATTTCCCGGTATTCATTTACTCCCTTGTCTAGTGAAAAATAATCCAAGGCTCCTTTCCTAATATCTTTTTCATTAAACCGGATTCCCGACACCAGTTGCTGTATGCAACTATCGAAATTAGGCAAATTCACAACCAGCCCCGAACGATAACGTTCAACTACGCTGCTGCTATCGCCTATACCATCGTTGCAGATCGCCGGAACTCCCATTGCCATAAGTTCGCCCTGCTTGGTGGGACTACTGGCAGTCTTGCTATATGAAGATTTAATAAAGAATAACCCATAACTGAACAGACTAATCATCAGGGGGACTTCCTGACGTTCGGCGCTTATGATGATAAGGTCATCTGTCCCTACTTGGTGCAGCCTGGCCTTCTCAGTAATATATCCTGCATCGTCGTGTGTCACCATTAAAAACTTTGTAGCGGGGATACTCCTCTTTAATAATGAAAAAAATTGAAGCATCTCATCCAGCAGATACCATGTACCAATGCTTCCCAAATATCCTATCACAAGGGCCTCAGGGTCAACATTAATCATTTGCCTCATACGCTGAACTTCATCTGGACGTATCTTATCGCGGTCGAAAAGCTTGGTATCTACACAACAGGGAATAACCGATATTTTATCAGCTTTTATTTTAACGCCCTTCCATGCCAATATGTCTTTTTTACCTGCCTCTGTTAGACTCACTATCGCAGCAGACCGGTTTATGAACACTAACTCCTTCTTCTTGAAAAACAGGTATATCGATTTGAAAACGGGATTATTCAGATTCCACAACCCGCCATCAACGCGCTCATCAGCCCAAAAACCCCGCATATCAAAAATAAAGGGCAATTTATATTTCCGGTTTAGCGCCATGCCAACAAGGGCCGGTATATAGCTGCGGCAGTGTACAAGCTTATAGTTTAGTTTACGATGCAGATTTATGGCTGTGCGTATCATACGGAGATAATCGTACAAGGTAGATAGTACCGGCGGTGACTTGGTATAAATTAGCGGGTGCCAATAAATACCTGCGGCATCAAGAATAGTCTTTATGTTGCTCCCGTTTTTTTTGTATCTGTATTTCTTTTCAAAACTCAATATTGTAAATGAAAATCCACTTTTTGACAATCCTGATAAGTATGGAATAACCTGGGACTGACCCAACGGATCAGTCATGCCATCATAAGAAAGATACAAAACGTTTTTACTTTCCCCCATTTTGCTTTTATCAGTTACTTTTCATCCATTGAGCGTACCACATCTGAAACATGAGCAGATACCATACCTGTAAATGCTTCTCTTTATTTCCTGAATAGAATTTCTTCAATATTTGTAGCACCACAGCAGTATTAAATAGTCGATGCTCATTTAATTTTTCCTCATTTATAAAAGCCTCAACCAATGGTTTCAATTCGCCTGAAAGCCAATTTTCGATTGGAATAGCAAACCCCATTTTTGGCCTGTCCATCATGCGCTCCGGAATATACTTATGAACAATCTGTCTTAAGATATATTTTTTTTGGTTATGATAATACTTATATTCTGTCGGCAATTGCGCTGCCCACTCAATAATATGCTGATCTAAAAATGGTTCGCGCCCTTCAAGTCCTACACTCATGGTTGCTCTGTCAACTTTTTGAAGTATATCATCAACCATATAAGTCTGGTAGTCAACTGCCATCATATAGGAAATATCATCATAGCCTGAGGCAAAGTTACCCGTGTGATGAGCTGTCTGTAAACCCTGTATCGGTTCGTTAAACAATTGTGCTATTTCATGTTCAGTAAAAACCTGGGTCAGATTTTTAAGTAATTCTCCGGGCGAAGGATCGCGCAATATATTTTTGAATTTATGGTATCTTCCATGAAAATTATGCGACCTGTTGAAAAAAGGGATGCTAGCAGAAGAAATACGATCCATTGCGTAAGACAAAGTAGCACGGATATGCCTGGGTATTTTTGTTATCCGTTGGCTATATCTCGAAACATAATCGTAACGGTTATAGCCCGCAAATATCTCGTCACCTGCATCGGCTGAGAGGGCTACCGTTACTTGTTTCCGTGCCATCCTGCTCACCAAGATAGTAGGTATGGCGCTGCTGTCGGCAAAGGGCTCGTCGTAGTAATAGGGCAGATCCGGAATAATATCCATTACCTCTTTAGCAGAGCAATAATATTCAGTATGATCAGTGCCCAGCAAAGCAGCTATCTGTTTTGCGAACGGCGCTTCATCGAGCTTATTATCAATACTTCCGATCGTAAAGGTTTTAAGCCTGGCTGTACTTTCTTTTTGTAAAAGAGCTGTAACACATGTACTGTCATACCCACCGCTCAAAAAAACCCCGATAGGCACGTCTGCCACCGTCCGGTATTGAAATGATTCCGAAAGTATTCGCTCAGTTTCTTCGATCGCTTCATATAATGAAACAGATAGTTTTGGCTTGTCGTAATAGTCATATACATTCCAATAGGCTTTTGTTGTTATTTGTTTAGATCTAAGATCTAACCGGAGAATATGACCGGGTGATAACTTGTTAGTACGCTGATAAATGCAATGAGGCCATGAAACATACCCATAAATCAAGTACGAGGCTACGACATTGGGATCCATAACCTTTTCAAACCCTGGATGTTTTAATATTGATTTTAATTCTGATCCAAACAAAAACAGATCATTATTAAAATAATAGAAGAACGGCTTGGTGCCAGCCCTGTCCCTTATGCAGATCAATTCATTTGTTTTATCATCAAATAAAACAATAGCAAACATCCCCCGCCATTGGCGAATACAATCCTCGCCCCACTCCCGCCAGGCGTGTAGAATGACTTCGGTATCTGAATGCGTATTAAATTGATGGCCTAGTGAAACCAGCCTGGCTCTAATTTTATTATAATTATATATCTCACCGTTAAAAACGACATGCAGACCATCATAAACCATTGGCTGACTGGCCATTGAGCTAAGATCGATCACAGACAGACGACGGTGTCCCAATCCGATCTGGTACCCATCCAACTGCCGGAACGACACGCCCTGCCCGTCCGGACCGCGGCTGGCCAGGGATAACGTCATATCAGCCAGGTTGCTTTCATGGCTGTTATTTTTAAAATCTATAAATCCGGTTAAACCGCACATCGTAAAGTGTCTACCCCTGTTTTATCAAATACCTACCCGGGCTAGTCCGTATTTAATTACATACCAAAAGAAACTTAAGTAATCCCTGGCTTGTATAGCAGCTCCGCTAAGCATATAGTAGTTCTTTCTCAGGAACTCCTTCATTAGCCGCTTAGGCACTATATATTCATTTATCAAAATGTTAACAAATAACTCGTTGTCCTTAAACAACTTCTTCATACTATCCGGGTTATGATACATGCTGCCGGAATGTACACGATAAAAAATGTTTTGACAAGATAACGAAATACACGTTGAAACCAACGCCAATTTGCATAAAAACAGCCTGTCTGCGCTGCTGTGTAATCGCGTATCAAAAGATATACTATTGTCTATAAGTACTTGCTTCCTGAACATCAGGTTCGATGGTATAGTTGCAATATTACTGTTATAAAACAGGATGTCTTCCATCATCTTGTCGCCCGGCGCCTGCATCGGGGCAGATTGGTTGATACTAACTCCTTTTTCATCTATGAAACTTATTTTTGAGCCGCAGGCCCCTGCTTGGCTATTAGTCATCAATGCTTCCACCCGCGATTGGATAAAGTCCTCCCCTAATAAATCATCTGCGTCTAAAAAAACTACAAATTCTCCCAGAGCCCGTTCCAACCCCAAATTACGCGTGGCGGCCACTCCGGTATTTTCTTTTTCGAAAGCCCTTATCCTGTTATCCAAATTTTCCAATTCAAGTACAATTTGGCCGGTATTGTCTGTACTACCATCATTCAATATCAATACTTCAAAGTCATTAAAACTTTGCTTTAGAACAGAAACTACCGTCTGCTGTAAGTATCGGCTTCCGTTATAAACCGGGATGACTATACTTACTTTTGGTTTGATCTTCACTTTCGGCATACAGCAAATAATACGTGACAATTTTTTTCCGCAAACTCCTTTTCAGAAAATAATTGAAAATCATGAGACGTGGGGTAAAGCGATTGACCGAAAAAAGATTCAAAAACACTATTCCGGACTTTGTAAGGCAACTTTCTTATACCGCGCGCCAGCAACAGATTTTCCATACGGCGCTTAGCCCAACTGTGCCATTTTCCCGGGTAACGCACATACTTTTGCCCGTAAATATCAACCGTTGCAAATTCAGCCCTTAAAATATCATTTAACTCCTCGTAAGTAAATTCCTGGGTATGAAACGGGTTGATAATGTTTCCGTCCGGACTGGATATTTTAATATTGGGTGTCGAGATAATAACAGTTCCACCTGGTTTAACAACCCGGCCAAACTCTGATAGCATTTTCCTGTATTCGATTAAATGTTCAATAGTTTCCAGGGAGACAATAACGTCAAAAAAAGCATCCTTAAACGGAAGGGAGGTCGCATCCATTATCTCAAAGCTTATTGATGTGTTGTGTTCCCAGTCCTTCCGGCATGCTGTTATAGCGGCTGGATCTATATCACCTGCATAAATTTTAGTATTGCTGACCTTGCTTAAAATATCAGCACCGTAGCCCGACCCACATGCAAGGTCTAATATTACGTCGCCTTCACGAATATACCGGGCGGACTCAATATACCGGTGTATATGTTCTCCAGTCCAAGGGGTAACCTCTACAAAGTGGTGACGTTCTATTGACATAGTTATAATTATCTGGCAATCATTTCGGACTTCTATTCAATCGATATGGTGTTGATTCTGACAATATAATTATCCCCCTTTTTATTTCCCTTCGATAAAAGACTGCTATTAAGCTAAAGCAAAAAAGGTATGATAGCACTGATGCGTACCCAAATTGAGTTATTTTTAACACAGCCAGTAAATAGTAATTAACTAAAATTGAGAACATTATCACCACAGGGCAAATGAAATAGTAAAGGTTATTTTGCCTTTTATAATATACAAGTCCACCTAAAATCATATAAGCGCTGTAAAAAAACTGCCCAATAATCAAAAAGGGCAGATAGTACAATGAAGATTGGAATTTTGGAGCAATAAAATACCTGAATCCTATAGGCGCAAATAGGTATATCAGCAAGCCTGTTACGCCAAGAAGCAACACATAACTGCCAGCTACTTTAACTACTTTTTGGTAATTCCCCTTATTTAGATTATCATATAAAAAGGGATAAAAAGGTGTGATAAAAGCCGAACTGAGCATGGTTATAATAAAGGCAAACTGTGCAGCCAAACCATACAGGCCGGCTTTTGCCGCCCCGAAAAAGTAATTGACCATGTATTTATCCGTATTGTACAAGAAAAACACCATAAAAAAGAGCGGTATGGCCGGAAGTCCTCTTTTTAAGATAAGCAGAATCCAGCTTTTACTGCAGTTAAACGTAATTAGCCCGCTTTTAATAAAATAAAAAAGCGCTACAATAAATACCACAACAGTGCTTATAAACATACTTTGCACCCTGCCCATATAACCCATTCTGAGAAACCGTATAAAAAGCACTGCCAGCACCAGTTCAAGCACCGTTTTCAAAATAGCAAGTATACCAAAGCTCAGGGGTTTGTTTTTGTTTCTTAATATGGTAAACAAGTAGTCGCTATAGAAATTGGAGAAGCTAAAGAAACATACGATATATTGCACCTGCGTGGTCAATCCCGTCAGGCTGAAAAAAACAGAATGAAAAAGTATAACCGTCAACAGCACCATCAATAACACTAAAACAGGGATCGCTAAGGAAGTGCTTACAAAGCTTGCCAGCTGCTTTTTGTCGATAGACGGATATTCAACTGTAAACGTTTCTCCTATCCCCAGATTCATCAAGGGCGCTATGAAATAGATTGAGTTAGAAAATATTACAATGATGCCGTACTCACTTTGTGAAAGATAATAAGTGAAAAATGGCAGCAGGAAAAATGAAATACCTTTGGCAGCCAAACCACAAATTGTATATATCCCAAATGATTTGTAAAAGCTCAATTTAATAAAAACATTGATGATAGTTAAAAGATTCTATTGTAGTCTTTATCCCCTCTTTAAAGCCGATAAGGGGTTTATATCCCAAAATATCGCCGGCCTTTTCAATGTTGGCAAGACTATGCCGCACGTCTCCTGCCCTGCTTTCGCGGTATACCGGCTCTAGTTTCACATCTAAAACTCTTGTAATCTCCAACCAAAGTTGATTTAGGGATGTCTGGCTGCCGCAAGCAATATTGTATATGCTATCTTCAGGAGGTACATTCTGTATAAAAAAGGATTTAATATTGGCCTGAACGGCATTTTCTACAAAGGTAAAATCTCTTGTTTGTTCTCCATCACCATTAAATGTGGGCGCCTTGCCCAATTTGGCAGCTAAAATAAATTTAGGTATCGCGGCAGCATATTCACTTTCGGGGCTTTGCCCGGGTCCGAAAATATTAAAGTATCGGAGTCCGACAGATTCTAACCCGTAAACCCTTGAGAAGAGATCAGCATACAATTCGTTAACGTATTTAGTTACAGCATAAGGGGACAGCGGTTTTCCTATGCGTGCTTCAACTTTTGGCAGTTCCTGACTGCTTCCGTAGGTCGAAGAAGACGCCGCGTAGATAAAGCGTTTAATAGTTCCACTGTCTTTAACAGCGTGAATAACATTCAAGAAGCCTGAAATATTAACAGAGTTAGTAGTTACCGGATCATTTATCGAGCGGGGAACAGATCCAAGCGCAGCCTGGTGACTTATATAATCCATACCGATAACCGCTTTTTTACAAACTTCAATATCCCTGATATCACCTTCCATCATTTCGAAGGCTGGATTATCGAGAAATGGCTCAACATTGCGGCGATAACCTGTTAAAAAATTATCCAGCACGCGCACTTTCCCTGCATTATATTTAAGTAAATATTTAACAAGGTTTGAACCGATGAACCCTGCACCGCCGGTTATAAGGAAGCTATACCGGCTCAGGTCTGCTTCGTGATAACGATTATCATACATATTTTTTTCACGAATAAAGTTTAGCTTTTTAATAGTTCATCTACACCCAGCAAAACTGCCATAAACAATAATCCTATCAGCGTTGTGACAGCCATATGTTTTATAAGACTTACTTTTTCAGGAATTAGCGGCAGATCGGATTCGTCTATAATCCGATATAAAGGCGTTTCCTTTTGCAGATTAACTTTCGCTATCTCGAGATTGCGCATCACCTCAATATAGGCTGCGTTATATGCTGCGGCCTTTGCCTGATTAAACATAGCGCCTGAACGTTGAACGGAGATAGCAGGATTGAGATCGTAGGTGCGGTCGTTCATGGATGCTGTCGACGAAAAGATACCCCTCAGCACCATAGCCAGGCTATCTGCTTCGTGTTGCAAAAGCTTCACCCCCGAAGCGAAAACCTTGGTCTTGGTCTCGGTAAAATACTTAAATGTTTCGTCCAATAGGAGCTTTGCAGTGTAGTAAGTGATATCAGGATCAGTAGAAGTAACACTTAATATATAAACAATCAGTTTCTTATCTTTCTTAAATACGATAAACGACTTTTCGACATAAGTGATGATTTGCTGATACAACATTTTCTGAGTCGGCGTAAACTTATCCAGATCGTTGCCGAATGCACCAACAGTATGAAATTCTTCGCTGAATTGTTTTCTTGCGATAAGATTAAGGAGGGTTTGACGGGGCTTTGTATCCACTTCCGACATCAGAGCAGCGCCGATAAGCCTTCTGGATTTAAACAACTCAATAATATTTTCGCCCGAAAAAATATTATCGGGGCTGCTGGATATAGCATCAAAGCCAAGTTGCGCAGCTAAGTTATAGATGCCGCTATTAGGTTTTGATTCCGTTGATAACACGAAACTAATATTGGCTCTATAAACAGGCCGTTTGCTGCGTATCCTGATAAAACCAATCAAAGCGCCAACTATGGCAGCAAGCAACAAGAGCCGCCATTTTTTAACTACGTTGGATATTATCCGGACTATTTGTTCCTGGCTGAACATATTATATTGCTTTCCTGTACCCGGTATATTATTTATGAATATTGGTAATCGTGATTATAACTAATGATATTAATGAAACTATAGTTGATGTTAGGCCTATAGTTTCGCCGGTGGTAAGCGCCCTTCTTACCTTTTTATGCGGCACAATTATTTCGGCGCCGGGTTCAATTTTCGGATAGGACCTGAACAATCCTAAGAAGCCATTTTTGGCTTTATTTACATGCCCATTGGGGTAAACTACGTATATTTTAGACAAGCGGGCATTTTCTGTAGTTCCCCCTGCCTGTGTAAGGTAATAATTTAACGATTCGCTTTCAATGAAGCCCGCTTTAGTTGGCGCCAGCACTTCGCCGCTTACCCTTACCAACGGATCTACTTTTAAAACCTGTATAATGTCACCATCCTGTAGAACATAATCGTTCATTGATCCGGGTTCATTCAACACCTGTTCAAGGTTTATGGCTATCCTATTGTTTGCCCTACTTGCGTCTTCGATAACCTGGGTTGTGCTTGTATCGCCTGTTTTTTTCTGAACGGTCTTAATACTCTGATCATTGGCCTGATCGGCATCTGTATTCTTCCTTATTAAAAAAACACCCTTTTTATATGCAAGCGGCGATAAACCACCTGCTCGTTTAATGAGGCTGCTGATACGTTCGTTTTTTAGGCCAATCGTATAACTTCCCGGAAAAGAGACCTCTCCATTTATAGTAACGCGCTTTTGCTCCGTATAACCCGGGTTACGCCTTACGGTTATGATATCATAAGGCTGCAGCACGAATTTATTATTTTCTATTTCCAGCCCATCATGAATATCAACATTATACACTTCGGCTATTGAATCAACGCTTACCTGGAGGCTTTGATTTACAATACGTCTTCCAACTTCAATATTAAATGAACTGGCTGCGTCCGTAACCCCTCCTGCCATAAACAAAATATCTTTTAGTGAGAGATTTTGTTTAAACCCATAATCACCTGGTTTCCTTACCTCGCCCAATACCGTTACTTTCAAATCACTCCTGAAATCATCCTCAGCAGCAATATGCACCACATCACCCTTAACAAGGGCAATATCGCTAGCCCCGTTCATGATTTCTGTTACATTAAATGTAATGTTCTCTTTTGTGCCGTCTGCATGGGTGCGAGTTAAAGTTGCACGCCGGGTAAATACGTTTTCCTGCAGTCCGCCCGCCCGTTGTATCAAACCACCGACAGTAAGGCCTGGTGTAAGCTCAAATGCACCGGCCCGGTAAACTGCGCCCGTGATATTTACTTCATTTTCAAAACGGTTCAAAATGGCGCCTACCTCAAACTCGTCGCCATTCTGCGGCTCATAGTTTGCATTCTCTGTCTTTGGCAGGTCTTTTATCTTTCGTTCGATATCTGTCACCTGCTTTACTTTAATGCTGGCTTTATAGGCCCGCTCGGTAAACCCACCCGCAAAAAACAAAAGATCCTGTAATTTCTCACCGTCCTTAAGTTCAAATATTCCCGATCTTTTAACCTCCCCCGTTATTGTTACCCGCTTTTTATAAACCGGAAAATTTATTACATCACCTTCTTGCAGCGGAACATTTCCCTGCTGGTCGCCCCGGGTCAGAAACTGGTAAAGGTCTATTGTTTTATATACCTTATTCTCCCTTAACAATTCTATACTGCGGTAGGAATTAATATCACCTGGCCCTCCGCATAAAAATAGGGAATTAAAAACAGTTGAAAGCGAAGAAACGGTATAATTGCCCGGCTTTGCCGCGCCGACAATGGTAACATGTATGCTTTTTATCTTACCCAGCGTAATAGTAAGCTTTGACTGGCCATTTTTCAGGGATGCATAAGTTGTTTGAGCCATTTTTTCCTGGATTCTTGCAGTGGCCTGCCCAACGGTAAGCCCGGCTACTGCAATTGTACCGACATGAGGCAAAAAGATCGTGCCTTCGGGCTGTACGACAGACCTAATACCGGTTTCTTGATAACCTGATACATTGATCAGCAATTCATCGTCTGCTCCAAGTATGTAATTAACAGGCGTAGCTATACGCAGGTTCGGCTCGAAAGATAACGACGCTGTGCTAAAAAGAGACGCTCCAAATACGCCAGATGTAGGCGGCTTTTGGTAGGATAAATAGTCGTCCGTTTGTTGGTGCCTCTTAGCGCTTTCAAGAGTAGCTGGGCCGGAAGAGATACTTTGGGCGCCTCCGGCGCTTTGAGCACCTGTAAGCCTCGCTTTCAATTTCTGCCACTCCGCCGGCAGCATCCCTTTACTTAACGCTATCTGTTCAGCTTGCTCATTGGATATGCCACTTGCCTGCAACCTCGATCTGATGGTAGCAATATCAGCATCTGAAAGCTGGTCTGCAGTTATTGCAGACAGGCTATATCCAGTAAAAATATCGGGTATTTGCGATGCACTGTTCAACGCATCAATCTGCATTTGATGCTTACCTTGTGCCAAAGCTGTAAATACGTTTATACATAGACAAAAAGATAGCAGAAATACGATTTTCTTATTGATGTACATTTTTATTTGCAAGCTTAGGTGATATCTTCGTGCGATAAGGGATTTTATTACTGGTTTTCAACTTTTAACAAACATCTTATTAATTGCAGCTAAACTACATATTTTAATTTAAAACTCTTTCTTTTGAATGATCAGGTGTCTTACTAAAAATAACTTACCTTATCTACAACAACGCAATTGACCGGCAAGTAAGGAAAGTGATTGTTTTTAACGATCGCTGAAGATAATATTTTATAAGTTAACTCACAATCCATTTTGAATATAAGAAAGAACTTTATAGCTTTTTTACACGACCTCAGAAGGTCCCGTGAATTGCTCTGGACTGTTGACAAGCGCCTGACCAGAGTCAATGTTTTTCTGCAGATATTACAATCTTTTCTGCCTATAGCTTCCCTTTATTTCATGAAAGCTATGATAGACGCTGTACTGCATCAGTACAAAGCGTTTGACAGTATTTTACCATTTATCGCGGGTTATGCGTTGATACAATTGCTAATTGTATGTATTAACCAATACTCGGCATACTTAGATATTAAGCATCAGCACAAGATAACCGATAGTCTATCGGCCAAGATATTTCAAAAAGCCATTGAGGTTGACTATGAGTATTATGAAAATCCGCTGTATCACGACACTTTACATCTTGCACAGCAACAGGCATCTTATAAGATACCACAATTATTTAAGGACTTTAACACTATGGTAATTAACATCCTTTCGCTGTTATTCCTCATTGGATTCTTCTTTACTATTCATGCTCTTTTCGCGCTCTTTTTAACGGTAGTATTTATACCATTAGCCATAACAAAATGGTATTCGGGTTTCAGACTGCTGCAGATGGAGAAAAAATTTGCCCCTATGGAGCGTGAGGCGAACTATTTGAGCAATGCTTTAACCGGCATTAATTCTGCAAAAGAAGTACGTGTGTTTGGTTACGGGAATAGCTTCATAAAAAAAATAATGAATATCCGGGAGATTATTTATCGTGAAAAAACATCGCTTCATGCCAAACTTGTCTGGTATAATTTATTAGCCGAAGCAGGCGAAGTGATTGCTATGGGCTTTGCCTTCGCCTTGCTTGCCGAGTACACGTGGGAAAAAATAATTACTTTGGGCGTTTTTGTTATTTACCTGCAAGGTTTTCAACGCCTTCAAAATTCCTCAAAAGGTTTTCTACAGGCGCTTATTCAGTTATTTCAGCAAAGGCTCTTTTTAAAAGATCTGTTTTCATTTTTAGATCTCAAAACATCAAAGATAAATGCGGGCACATTACCATTTCCTTCCGCAAAAACAGGCCTTACCATATCAAAATTATCCTTCACCTACCCCGACACGAACAAAGTTGTACTTGATAATATATACATGGAATGTAAACCCGGCAAGATAGTTGCACTGGTAGGAGAAAATGGTTCGGGGAAAACCACGCTTATAAAACTGCTGGCCAGGCTTTACGAGAGCCAGGCAGGGGATATTAAAGTTGACAACATAGATATTAGTCAAATAGAATTAAATGCTTTTCGAAATAAAACAGTGTTCCTATTTCAGGATTTTGAAAAATATTTTTTAAGCGTTGAAGAGAATATAATGCTGGGTGATGACAATAATGATATAACTAAAGGCCAAACCGAGCAGGCTGCCAAGCTGGCCCAGGCACACGATTTTATTATGCAGCTGAGCAATGGCTACAAAACCCGTATAGGAAGGCATTTTAAGGGCAGCGAACAATTAAGCGGTGGCCAATGGCAAAAGTTAGCCCTGTCAAGGATATTTTACCGTGACGCAAACCTTATTATACTCGATGAGCCAACCAGTTCATTGGATCCAAACGCCGAATTTGAAGTGTTTGAAAACCTGAAAAAGAACCTGAAAGATCAAATGATAATTGTGGTTACCCACAGGCTGTATAATTTAAAAATTGCAGACTATATTTACCTCCTTAAAAATGGCCATATCGATCAGGAAGGGGATTTCGAAACCCTGGTTAATAAGGATGGCGAATTTAAGAAAATGTATTCCAGACAAAAACTTTGAGATTGGGCTGCAAGTTGCTATGCAGTTTATATCAACGGCTTTGCCTTTCTATCTTAATAATTCCGAATAATAATGTCTTATGCTACCTTATCTGTTATTATACCTACTAAAAACAGACCTGAACTGTTAAAAAGAGCCCTGCTGTCTGTTGCTACACAGAATTATCCCCGTTTTGAAGTCTGTATAATAGATAATAACTGCGATCAGAAAGCAAGCAATGAGACCAAGGCAATTGTAGCGGAATTTAAAAACAGCTATCCAGGCATAGTATGGCTTTATATCCACAGTACCAAAAAATTTGCATCGGGCGCCCGAAATGACGGAATGGACGCGTCTGGCAGTGATTACGTCATATTTTTAGATGACGACGATGAAATGCTGGCCGAAAGCATCAAAATACGGATGGATGAGATGGTTGCTAATCCCAAACTTGCATTATTATATTGTGGCGGCTATTCGAAAATACACCCATATCCTTTCAAACTCTATCGTTATTATCATTACAATAAGACGCTCCATACCAATAGGCTGATGATGATGTCATGCTCATCAATCATAATCAATAAAAAGATATTTCAGGCTAATAATCTCCGGTTCGATGAAGAACAAAGCCGTATGGACGATTATGACCTGTGTAAAATGATAATTAAACTCGGTCTTAACGTAAAATCAATACCTAATCCGCTGGTATTTATTCATATTCATCCGCAAACCCGAATATCGTCACAGAACTTCATGGATTATGGCTTTAAAAATGCATTGATTAAACGATGGGGGCCTCAGGAGGCTGATACGGTATATCACTATGCTGAAGCAGTATGCATTTGGCGGAAATGTTTTGGAATAGAAGAACAAACATTGGCAAAAATTTCAGACAATTTACGACGGGAGTTCAACAGGCGTCCCAGCTTGTCATTCCGGCTCAAATTTATCCTTGTGAGCATTAGCCCTGTTCTTTTCTTATTTTTTTATCACATAGCACTTTATATATCGCAATCTTATAAAAACAATATTGCTTATTCACTGGAAAAACGGGATAAATAAAAGTTTTGAGCTATTGCCTGTTGTATATCGCCCCTAAATCAAGGTATGAAATAAAATGACTTTATGAAAAAGAATACTCGTTATGACAAATACAAAATGAAAAATTCTAAAGTCAAAGTTCGCTTTTGCAAATTGGCTGGCTTATTTGAAAGTTTTGCAGCGTATAAACCAAGATATAACCTTACTGCTTTTTCAGGTTGGCAACGATTTTCAGCTGGTATTCTTCGTATTCGGCAACTTGGTAATGATCGCATTGAGAAAGGCTTTTTAAACTACTTCAACTTTCAATATAAGACTCGAACATCCTTTTATCTGACGCTTCCCGCAAATACCAAATGATTTCCCCCTAAAGCTGTTAACGGTCATTTTTTATACATATCTTCATCATAAAAAATGAATAACACTTTTCGTTACTTCGTAACAAGGGTGAAGCCATCCTGATTATATAGGGTTCCACAACAGCAGACCCGGAGATTGCGCGTTAGTAAAGCGGTTTTACGCATCGCTATATTGACGATCCTTGCGATGGACTATCTGCAATAGTCGGTTATTTATTTGGTGTTAAAGTATAAGCCATACACTATGAAAGTAATAAAAAAGATACTCCTTGTACTATTGGTGATACTGGTCGTGATCCAATTTATTCGTCCAAACAAAAATATTTCTTCCGGCCCGTATGTAAACAGCATAGATAAACACTATACGGTTCCCGGCGATGTTCAAACTGTGCTTAAACGCAGTTGTTATGATTGTCATTCCAACAATACCTATTATCCCTGGTACAACAACATCCAGCCGGTGGGCTGGTTGCTTGCCCGCGATGTGAATGAAGGTAAAGAAGACCTTAATTTCGACGAGTTTAACAGTTATAGCCTTTCCCAAAAACAGCATAAATTAAAAGACCTAACCGAAGAAGTAAAGGAAGGGGAAATGCCTATGAGTATATACACCGTCATTCATCGCGATGCCGTTCTTTCAGCAGCCGAAAAGGAAAGGCTGATTAGTTGGGCAGATAGCCTGAAGAGCAGATTGAATTGATAACTATTTGACGGAAATGTCAGCTATATATCGCGGATAACAGACTTACATGAAATTTTTAACACGGACCGTCTGGATTCTCTCTTTTATAAGTTTGCTGACGGATGTCGCCAGTGAGATGCTTTATCCCATTATGCCCATTTACCTGGAGAGTGTTGGCTTTTCCGTGTTACTAATCGGCATATTAGAAGGGATTGCTGAGGCAATTGCAGGGTTAAGTAAAGGCTATTTTGGAAAGTGGTCTGACAATAGCGGCAGACGTGCCCCATTTATCCGCCTGGGTTATACATTAAGCGCTTTTTCAAAGCCCTTGATGGCCGTAACCACTTTTCCGGTATGGATATTTCTTGCCCGTACTGTTGACCGCCTGGGAAAAGGAATACGAACTGGTGCACGGGATGCCCTGCTGTCTGACGAGGCTACACCCGCCACAAAAGGCCGTGTATTTGGCTTTCATCGTTCGATGGACACAATGGGGGCTGTAGCCGGGCCTTCGCTGGCATTATTGTATCTATATATTTATCCGGCCAGTTATCGTCCGATGTTCTTGCTGGCATTTATTCCCGGAGTGCTGGCGATAGGCTTGTCATTTTTCCTGAAAGACCGGAAAGCACGACCAAAAGAATCTAAGGCTACTCTTTCATTTTTCTCTTTTTTACACTACTGGAAAACCAGCCCTGCCAGTTACCGAAAACTGGTTGGCGGGTTATTAATGTTTTCCTTAGTCAACAGTTCTGATGTATTCCTTCTCTTAAGGATAAAACAGGCAGGATTGAGTGATATGGCCACAATAGGGGTATATATTTTTTATAACATTGTGTACGCCATTGCGGCTTTTCCGCTTGGTGTACTGGCAGACCTGGCAGGGCTGAAGAGAGTATTTATAGCCGGACTATTACTTTTTGTGGTGGTGTATAGCGGCATGACGGTAAACAGTGGTTGGTATTGGTACGGCCTGTTATTCTTCCTGTATGGTTTGTATGCTGCGGCGACGGAAGGTATATCCAAAGCATGGATAAGCAATATCACTAAAAAGAACGATACCGCAACTGCCATTGGAACTTATACGGGATTCCAAAGCATCTGCGCAATGCTCGCCAGCGCGCTTACCGGCTGGTTATGGTTCCGGTTCGGTGCTGAGTTTGCTTTTACCGTTTCAGCTTTAATGACGCTGATTGTCGCTTTTTACCTCTCACAGGCTACCACTGAACCCGGTAAAACTGTCGCGTAAGATGTCCCGCAAAATTTGATAAACTCCAATCGTGCGAGAACAATCTGGATATCTGAGTGTATTTTAATATAAGACAGACACGAAAATCACTTTAAATGATAGCTTGATAGCGCAGGGGTTCCCGCATGTCAGTATGAGTAATCGAAAAAATAAACTAATGACTAAAGCGATGGAAAAATCAAATTATAGCAGATTCGCCCTTATACTCTTAATTTCGTTTATACTCATGTATGCCATCATGTTTCTGAATGTAGAAGAAGCTGATCATATTTATCTTAATATGACACGTTTTTACATGAGCCTATTGATGATATGCGCGATGGCGGTACTCATGATAGTCATGATGCCATTGATGTACTCTGATAAAAAGGCGAATATCATAATAATGATCTCCAGTATAGTCGTATTTGCGTTTGCGTTCATCGGTGTCCATAAGCAATTCCTGATCAGTGATATTCAGTATATGAAAGGAATGATACCTCATCATTCTATAGCCATTATGACTAGCAAGAATGCGCATATTAAAGATGCACGTGTAAGAAAACTGGCGGATGGTATCATCGAGACTCAGGAGAAGGAGATTGCCGAAATGAAAGCAATGATCGACAGCCTGCAACACACACACTGATCGAATATTAATGAGTACAGGCGCTCCCTTAAATTAATGACCCGGATGCGGCATATTTTGCTTTCTTAACCAAAAGCAGTGTGCGGCACAAGCATGTAACTTATAGTTTTTATGCGTTGTGCCGAAGTTATGGCCTGCCGGATCAAGAATTTCGCACTCTTCCTCATCTTTGTCTCTAACCTTAAGTACACTCTCACCCTCATTGTTAAAATAGAATCCGTCTTTACGTGCCTTACCTAACTTTTTACCTTTGGCATCTATAACGTTACCGTCCCGGTCGATAAAGTAAACCTTATGGCCCTTTGCATCCCTTACAATATCATCTTTATTGATAAAGCCCAGCAACGTGCCCCCATGATCATGGATTTGGCCTTTTTTATTAATGTGAATTTCTGTTGCCGAAGCTCCCGTAGGTTCCGTTTGCGCAAACGTAGTTGTCAGGCCTGCTGCAAGAATAGCAGCAATTATCATAAATAAAGTGAATGTTTTTTTCATGACTTTTTTTATACAAAGAAACTCTGCGTGCATAAACAAATCATTGACCGTCAGCAAATAAAAAGGTAACAGGTGTCACAAATCAAACAGAAAGCAACGCTTAGCTTTGCAGTGCCGGCCATTTTAAATATAAAAGGAAACGATAATTATATAAAAGCCTGCTCGTTTTATTTGCAATATTTGCACTGTGACCAAGAAGCTATTTGTAATCTTTTTAGCCGTATTGTATGTCGGAGTCTCGTCCGGGGCCACATTGCATTATCAGTACTGCATGGGCAGGTTGATCAAGGTTTCTATATGGCACAATTACCACGGCAAATGCCATACCTGCGGAATGCCGCTCAAAGAAAAAGCTTCAAAAAAATGCTGTACGGATAAACACCAGCAGTTGAAATCTGACAAAAGCGGTGCTATCACTTACAGCCACCTTACTTTGGGAACAAGCGCTGTAGCACTTCCGTCAATTCCGTCTTACGGCTCAATCGGCTGCCGCCCGTTGTTTCAAACGGTTCTATACCCGGTAAGTAAAGCGCCGCCATCCGCCATTGCGCGTCCTTTTTTCCTTCTTAATTGCAATTTCCGGATCTGAATTTTCATATAGATCCCTTCATTCCGGAGAAACAGGTAACCTACGTGGTTATATACCTGCTGCAAAGACTTCTTTAATCGGTTTTGTCTGCCTGGCAGACAACTGAATTTATTTATTAAATATTTCAAGAGCATGAAAAAGCTTAAAATTCTTGTATGCGCCTTTGTCGCGCTTTCCGTTAGCCGCGTTAACGCGCAATCTATTTCCTCAAAAGACGATATTCTTACTGCTTATTACGGTGTCAAAAATGCGCTTATCACAGGCAATTCATCAGCAACCGGCGCCAAAGCCAAAGAATTGCTAAGTGCATTGTCATCGTTTCCTGCCGACCAGCTAACTGCTGGCGATAAAGCCGCCTGGTTAAAATACACCGGCAAATTGCAGTCGGATGTACGTGATGTTGCAGAGGGCAGCGATATTAGTCGTCAGCGTGAACATTTCGCTAGTCTTTCTGAAAATATGTACAATCTCATTAAAGCTCTAAAGCTCAATTCTGCAATGGTTTACAAAGCCTATTGTCCGATGAAAAAAAGCTACTGGCTCAGCGAATCGGCGGCTATTAAAAATCCTTATTACGGAAACCAAATGTTAACCTGCGGTGAGGTGCAAGAAACATTGCCCGCAGTAAAATAATTACAAAAGGCCGAAGCTTCAGCCCCCTATATTACAATGAAAAAGGTATTTTTTTCCCTGGTCCTGCTTTTACTGCTTCAGGCCACGTTTGCACAGCACGCAATGATGGGAATGGGCAGTTCAAATAAGAGCAGGCACCTTCCGCTTTATACTAAAATCGGAAAGCGCGAGATATATCATTTGTATATCAACGATACCATAGTTAATTACACCGGCAAACAGCGGCCCGCAATGGCGATTAACGGCAGCATTCCTGCGCCAACGCTCGAATTTACCGAGGGCGACACTGCTGAGATTTACGTGCATAACGAAATGATGATGGAAACTTCTATCCATTGGCACGGCTTGATTTTACCTAACAGGTATGATGGTGTTTCTTATCTGACCACAACACCTATCGAAGCCGGAGAGACGCATTTATTTAAATTCCCGCTTGTGCAACATGGCACCTACTGGTACCATTCGCACACCATGACACAACAACAGAGCGGCTTATACGGCGCTTTCATCATCCATGAAAAGCAGCCCATGGCCATGAAAGAATATACGCTGCTGTTAAGCGACTGGACCGATGAAAACCCTGAGCAGGTGCAACGGAGGCTGCATAACGCTTCAGACTGGTACGCCATTCGCAAAGGCAGTACGCAGAACTATCTGCAGGCGATTCAAACCGGCCATTTGGGTACAAAACTCATTAACGAATGGAAAAGAATGACCGCGATGGACGTGAGCGATGTATATTACGACCGCTTTTTTAGTAATGGTAAGACGGAAACCGCAGCGCCGGAATTTAAAGCCGGCGACAAGGTCAGGCTGCATGTCATCAACGGCAGTTCGTCCACTTACTTTTGGCTAACCTGGGCAGGTGGTAAGCTGCAGATAGTAGCTAATGATGGTGAAGACGTTCAGCCGGTGAATGCCGACCGCTTGATAGTGGGGGTTGCAGAAACTTATGATGTGGTAGTGACGATACCTAAAGACCGAAGGTACGAGTTCCTGGCAACTCCGGAAGACCGCACAAAATACACCTCGCTATGGTTAGGCAGCGGGTTAAAGCATCCGGCTAAAAAATTACCAAAGCTGAAATATTTTGACGGCATGAAGATGATGAACGATATGATGGATATGCACGGCAATATGAAAGAAATGAAGGGCATGACAATGACCAACCAGGTAATGGATATGAACACTGTTATGTACTCCGAGCTTGGTGAAGGCGAACCGCCGGTAACACTGAATTACGGTATGCTAAAGGCCACTCATCCTACAACTTTGCCGGAAGGACCAACGAAAGTGCTCAACTTTGAGCTGACCGGCAATATGAACCGTTATGTATGGTCCATCAATAACAAAACGGTTTCCGAATCGGACAAGATATTGATCAAACAGGGGGAAAACGTTCGTATTGTTTTGTACAACAATACCATGATGCGCCACCCCATGCACCTGCACGGCCATTTTTTCCGTGTACTTAACGGACAAGGCGAATATTCGCCGCTCAAAAATACGCTGGATATTATGCCGATGGAACGTGACACAATCGAGTTCAGGGCAACGGAAAGTGGCGATTGGTTTTTCCATTGCCACATTCTTTATCATATGATGAGCGGTATGGGACGCATATTCAGTTATGAAAATTCGCCGGTCAATCCCGAGGTGCCTGATCCTGTTGCCGCGTTCAAAAAAGTGGCAGCCGACGACCGTAAATTCTATGCTTCGGCAAAACTGGGGATCGAGACTAACGGCAGCGATGGTAACGCGGCTTTAGCCAACACGCGCTGGAAGTTTTCGACGATGTGGCACCTGGGGCTTCAGGATACCAAAGGCTATGAGAGCGAGACTATGTTCGGACGTTACTTTGGGCGGATGCAATGGTTGTATGCCTATGCAGGCTTCGATTACCACTACCGGAAAACCGGTGAGCAGGAGAAAAATCTGCTTGGACAGATCAGTAACAAAAACAACCGGCATACGGTAGTGGCAGGTTTGGCTTATACGCTGCCTATGCTATTTGTTGCCGATGCACGTATCGACGGCAATGGTAAGTTAAGATTCCAGTTAGGGCGCGACGATATTGCGCTGACCAGCAGGCTGCGATTTTCTATTGTGGGCAACACCGATAAAGAATACAGTACCGGGCTACGGTACATTGTCAATAAGAATTTCTCAATTTCCAGCCATTACGACAGCGATATGGGCCTCGGGGCCGGATTAACCCTGACCTATTAAAATAAAATGAGCGATATGGAACATAAACACGATCAACATGGAATGCCCGGAGTAACCGGACATCAGCATGAACACTACAAGCTAAATAGCACCTATCAGCAAATGGGGCATGCAGGCCACAATCACGATGCCATGATCGCAGATTTTCGCAAACGTTTTTATGTGGTATTAGTGCTGACCGTGCCGATCTTGCTCTTATCTGACATGATACGGCAGTGGCTGCATTTAAATATTGGTTTTCCCGGAAGCCAGCACGTTCTTTTTGCGTTATCAAGTGTCGTATTTGTTTATGGGGGCTGGCCCTTTTTAACCGGGTGGTTTGGGGAGATAAAAACTAAGAATCCAGGCATGATGACGCTCATTGGTTTTGCCATCACGGTGGCTTATGGCTACAGTGCTGCCACTGTTTTCGGACTAAAGGGCATGGATTTCTTTTGGGAATTGGCAACGCTCATCCTGATTATGCTACTTGGGCACTGGATCGAAATGAAGTCCGTTTCAGGCGCTTCACGGGAACTCGAATTACTGGTTCAATTGATGCCTTCGGATGCGCACCTGGTTCACGGGGACCACATTATGGATGTGAAAACAGACACCCTTAAGGAAAACGACCTGATCCTGATTAAGCCGGGCGAGAAGATTGCCGCAGATGGTATTGTAGAGGTAGGCGACAGCTATTTGAATGAGTCTATGCTGACGGGAGAATCAGCGCCGGTTCAGAAAGCAAAGGGGCAAAAAGTGATCGCCGGTTCTGTAAATGGAAATGGTTCATTAAAAGTCCGGGTAACTCACAGCGGTAAAGATTCTTACCTGTTTAAAGTTATTGACCTGGTACGAAGCGCACAAGAGGCTAAATCAAGTACTCAACTATTGGCGGACAAAGCGGCCAGATGGTTAACCGTAATCGCGCTTTTAGCAGGCGTGGTTACGTTTATTATTTGGATCAGTTTAGGCCGCGATCTTGCTTTTGCGATGGAACGCATGGTTACCGTAATTGTGATCTGCTGCCCGCATGCGCTTGGTTTGGCGGTTCCGCTAGTGGTGGCTAAATCGACTTCTTTATCTGCACAGCATGGCTTGCTCATCAAGAACAGAACCGCGTTTGAGAATGCCAGGAAGATCACTGCTATTGTTTTTGATAAAACGGGAACACTCACTAAAGGAAAGTTTGAAGTATCTCGTGTCGTTATTACCGGAGAAGCTGTATCGGGTGAAGATGAACTGATTCGTATGGCGGGCGCATTGGAAGCAAATTCCGAACATCCAATAGCAACTGGAATAATAGCGGAAGCGAAGAAAAGAAACCTCAACCTGCCGGTTGCAGATAGCTTTAAAGCAATAACCGGCAAGGGTGTGGAAGCAGTGATAGGGCAAAAACGGGTTAAGGTTGTCAGTCCGGCCTATTTGAAAGAAAACAATCTGCAATTTCCCCCGGAATATCATCAGGCGGGTAACGAAACCATTGTTTTTGTTATATCCGATGACCGTGTGGCTGGCTTCATCGCCCTGGCCGATGCCGTAAGGCCGGAATCAGCAGAAGTTATAAAGACACTCCATGAAAATAATATCAAGTCAATTCTACTCACGGGCGACAACAAAATTATTGCTGAAAGCGTATGTTCCCAGCTTAAGATGGATGCCTTTTTTGCTGAAGTGTTGCCGCATCAAAAATTACAGAAGATCAAAGATCTTCAGCAAGAAGGCGGCTTTATAGCAATGACAGGCGACGGGGTAAACGATGCCCCGGCGCTTGCGCAGGCAGACATCGGCATTGCTGTGGGCTCGGGCAGTGACATCGCCGCCGAAACAGCAGGTATCGTTTTAGTTAACAGCAATCCAAAAGACGTAGTAAACCTGATCTTATTTGGCAAAGCTACCTATCGGAAAATGATCCAGAACCTGGCCTGGGCTACCGGTTACAATGTATTTACGCTGCCGTTGGCAGCTGGTGTGCTTTATAACCAGGGTGTACTGCTGAGTCCTGCTATCGGTGCAGTTCTGATGACTGTTAGTACGGTTGTAGTTGCAATAAATGCCGGCTTACTGAAAGTGAGCGCATAATAAAGGCCTAATCCAGGTAAACAAAAATTTACTGACAGGAGCGCTGGAAAGGGTACCCGGCGAGGCCACCGAAGGCGCTGATGATTGGGGCTAACTGTTAAAATGCTTTGCGTAAAATAAATGATATTTATAATTATGATCAGGGTCGCCTCAAAATATGACAATGATCACTTTTTCAATCTAATAGCTGCCACAAATTTGCTTTTGTATAAAAATCACTTTAAAAGATGACTTTTCTCATTATACACTGGTTTATCTTTCGGCCGGTGTAGTTTTTTAAATAAAGCTTTTTGATATTTGTCACTATATCAATTCCTTAATTAATAATGGAAAGCGCCGCCTTACTAAATGCAATCATTCAAAACGCTATCGACGGTATCATCACCATATCTGAACGGGGTATCGTCGAAACCATTAACCCGTCTGCATGCAAATTATTTGGATACCAGCCTGAAGAAGTTATCGGGCAAAATGTATCGATGCTTATGCCGCCTCCTGACCGGGAGCAGCATGATAGTTATTTAAACCGTTATCAAACAACGGGCGTGCCCCATATTATCGGTATTGGACGTGAAGTGACAGGGCTTAGAAAGGATGGTGTTAAATTTCCCTTTCGGCTTGGCGTTAGCGAAGTTCAGTTTTCGGGCCGCAAGATTTACACCGGCTTTATTCACGACCTGAGCAGGCAAAAAGAAGCCGAGGAAAAATTGAAAGAATACGCAAGTCACCTGGAGGACCTGGTTGAAGAGCGTACCCGCTCGCTGAAAGAAATTGTGCGTGAGTTGCATGAGGCAAAAGAAGAGGTAAGTCTTTCACTCGAAAAAGAAAAAGAACTTGGCCAGCTAAAAAGCAGGTTTGTGTCGATGGCATCGCACGAATTTCGAACGCCATTAAGTGCAGTTCAGCTGTCTGCTTCGCTTATTGAAAAGTATGCGGAACCCTTCGCGAACGCCAATATTCGTAAACATGTTGTAAAAATTAAAAGTGCGGTTGGGAATCTCACCACTATCCTGAATGATTTTCTTTCGCTTGAAAAGCTGGAAGCCGGAAGAGTGGAACCCTCATTTTCAACTTTCGACCTGGTTAAACTGGCTGAAGAGGTTACCGAAGAAATGCAACTGGTGGCAAAGCAAAATCAAAGCATTATTTATCAGCATACCGGCATCAACAGCATGGTTTGCCTTGACCAAAACTTGCTAAAAAACTGTATTTTTAATATTATTGGAAACGCCATCAAATATTCGGGCGAAAACACCTTTATAGAGTTCAATACCGAAATAAACGAAAAGGATTGCATTATAACCATTAAGGATAACGGCATTGGCATACCTGAAAACGATCAGAAACATTTATTCGAGGCATTCTTCAGGGCGCATAATATTGGCAATATCCCCGGCACAGGCCTGGGCCTTAACATTGTGGCGCGCTATACCATGCTAATGAATGGTAAAGTAGATTTTAAAAGTAAAATTAACAACGGCACAGTTTTCCAACTGTTATTTCCGACCCTATGAAAAAGAAGGTACTGATAATTGAAGACAACACTGATATACGCGAGAACGTAGTTGAAATTCTTGATTTGGCCGGTTACGAAGTTTTTGATGCAGATAACGGTAAAACCGGTGTTGAACTGGCGCAAAAACATCTTCCGGATATTATATTATGCGACATTATGATGCCTGAGCTTGACGGCTATGGCGTTTTGTATATGCTGAATAAGAATGCTGCGACGGCGGTTATTCCGTTTATTTTTCTGACGGCGAAGGCAGAGCGTATTGATTTGCGCAAAGGAATGGAGATGGGTGCCGACGACTATCTCACCAAGCCTTTTGATGATATAGAGCTGCTTAATGCCATTGAAAGCCGGCTGAAAAAGAAAGAACACCATGAAAGTTTTTACAGCAAATCGTTAGACAGGCTGAACGATTTTGTAAACCGCAACGGCGGCCTGAAAGAATTGAAAAAGGTTATAAGTGAACGCAAAAGCAGGCAGTTTAAAAAAAACCAGGTAATATATTTCGAGGGCGATAAGGGGAATGGTCTTCACCTGGTATTGAGTGGCCGTATAAAAACGGTTAAGCTGGCCGAGGATGGGCGCGAATTTATGACGGGTATATTTAATACTGACGACTACCTGGGCGTACATGCATTGTTAACCAATGAGCCATATAGCGATACGGCTACCGCCCTGGAGGACAGTACGCTATGCCTGATACCGAAAGACAGCATCGACCAGCTGATCAATCTTTATCCTGACATTGCCCGGGAGTTTATAAAGATACTGGCCAACGACATAAGGGATAAAGAAGAGCAACTGCTGCAGCTGGCGTACAATTCGGTGCGTAAAAAAATGGCTGAAGCTATACTTCGTCTCCATAAACTGTCGGGCAATCCGGCTGATGGCTTTAAGATTACGCGTGAAGACCTGGCTGCCATGGCGGGTATGGCCACAGAAACCGTAAGCCGCACCATATCTGATTTTAAGGAAGAGGGCCTGATCGGAAAAAAGGGCAGCACCATCCATGTGCTTGATGAAAATAAATTGAGCAGGATGAAAAACTGACAAAGATCACTTTTTTGGCTGACAGCGCTCACCGGCCGTAAATCCGTGGTAAGATATTTTTGCTATCAAAAGTATCTGGCAATGAAAGTAGTTGCTTACAGCATAAAACCATTCGAAAAAGAATTCCTGGCGAAGGCCAATCAAAAAAAACACGATATAACTTTAATCTCAAACCCGCTGAGCCTTCAAACAACGGTATATGCGGAAGGCAAGGATGCAATAATTGTATATACTAATGACGACGTATCTGAACCGGTTATTGAAAAGCTTGCAAACGCGGGCGTAAGATATATTGCAACACGCTCGGCCGGTACCGGCCATATCGATAAAGATGCCGCTGCAAAATATAACATTAAGCTATCAAACGTTCCCGCCTGTTCGCCGCAGGCAACAGCAGAACAGGCCGTTGCGCTTGCTTTTGCGCTTAACCGCCATATTATAACAGCCGCAAAAAATGGCCTGGATAGCGATTTCAGGGATGAAGAGCTTATAGGCTTTAACTTTTTTGGAAAGACAGCAGGAATTATAGGGCTGGGGGAAACAGGACAGGCGGCCGCAAAAATATTTCATGGTATGGGCTGCCGGGTAATTGGTTATGATATAGCCGTACCTGAGAGCCTGCCATATATAGAACATGTGGATTTAGATGTGCTTTACGCCGGATCAGACATTATATCTTTACACCTGCCGCTTATCGCATCGACAAGGCATATCATAAACAAAGATGCGATCAGTTTGATGAAACCGGGCGTGATGTTAATTAATACATCACGCGGCGCACTTATCGATAATACGGATGTTATCGAAGGATTGGAAAGAAAGAAAATCGGATACCTTGGCATAGACGTTTATGAACATGAGAGGGAGCAATTTTTTGGCGATGATAAAAATGAACTACAAAAAGACGCAACTCTAAAAGCGTTAATGTCCTATCCAAATGTAATCGTCACTCCTCACCAGGCCTGTCTTACTAAAGAAGCATTACAGGACATAGCCAATCAAACAATAAAAAACCTAGACTTATGGCAAAACAAGAAATGTGTTGGCGATGCTTGTATATGCGCTGCAAATTGCCGGATAAAAGCAAAAGAAGTAATTCTTGATAAATGATTAATTCCGAAAAATCAGTGGCCAGCCTGACCGAAAAATATAATGTAGCCGCGCCACGGTACACCAGCTATCCAACCGTACCCTACTGGGACAGCGATCATTTTACTACCGGGGAATGGATGCAATCCGTTAAGCTTTCATTTAATGAGAGTAATGATGCGGGGGGCATAAGCCTTTACATCCATCTGCCCTATTGCGAAAACTTATGTACTTATTGCGGCTGTAATACCAGGATTACAAAAAATCACCGCGTAGAGGAACCGTATATAAAGGCTGTACTTGGTGAATGGGATATGTACCTGAAGATAATGGGCGACTCACCCGTTATCCGCGAAATACATTTAGGGGGCGGAACACCTACTTTCTTCAGCCCTGCAAACCTGGAAACACTTATAAAGGGCCTGCTCGATAAGGCCACAGCGCATCCGCAGGCACAATTTAGTTTCGAGGCCCACCCCGCAAATACAACCGTTGAACATTTGCAGGTATTGCACCGGCTGGGCTTCACGCGGCTAAGTCTGGGTATACAAGACTTTGATCCGCGTGTGCAATTTATCATCAACCGTCACCAAACATTTGAGCAGGTACAGTCGGTGATGAATTCGGCCCGCAGTATAGGCTATACTTCTGTAAACTTCGATCTTATCTATGGCCTGCCTCTGCAGACTATGGAAGGGCTGGCCAATACTATGCATCTTGTGTCGGAGTTAATGCCAGACAGAATTGCTTTTTACAGTTATGCGCATGTGCCGTGGTTAAAACCCGGTCAGAGACGCTTTACCGAAGAACACCTGCCAAATGCGCATGAAAAAAATAAGCTTTACGAAATTGGCCGCAGCCTTTTACGAACCTATGGATTTACCGAAATAGGTATGGACCATTTCGCCCTGCAGGGAGATGAATTGCTAAGTGCAGAAGACACAGGTAAGCTTCACCGGAACTTTATGGGTTATACAGCTAACCACACGCAATTGCTGATTGGTTTAGGCGTATCATCAATAAGTGATTCCTGGTATGCGTTTTCGCAAAACGTTAAGGGGGTAGAGGAATACTTAAAATTGATTGATGCAGGTGAACTACCTGTACTTAAGGGGCATTTATTAACCGGTGAAGACTTAGCGCTTCGGCAGCATATCTTAAACATTATGTGCAAAGGCGAGACCTCCTGGAATTATGATAACGCTGTTCCCGCTGTCTTGATTCAGGCCCTTGAACGGCTGGAGCCACTTGAAGCCGATGGCCTGGTCGAATTATCTCCACTCTCCGTTAAAGTAACTCCATTGGGTAAAAATCACCTCCGGATAATCTGTATGGCTCTTGATGCACGTTTATGGGCCAATAAGCCAACCACTCAACTTTTCAGCATGGCTGTATAGGCTATCGTTTGCTTTTTTTACCTTGGGCCCTGCTAAACAAAAAAGAGGCCGCCGGTGATCTAATCAACCGGCGGCCAAACGAGTACAACAACAGATTTTATATAACAAACACTAACAGCATTATAAAGTGTATCACTGCACTGATGGCAAATAATGAATAATAGTGCGGATGCCTGACCCGCCCATACCTGCAATGATATTTGCAAAATACAACGAGAGTGATATGATTAATACGATTATAGGGGCATTAAAGTAGTACGATAATAAGGCAGGTATTGGAAGGAATAACACACCCTGGCTCACCAATGAAATGTAAAACCACGCTGTGCGGTTTTTTGCCTGGCCATCGGTAAAGCGGTTGTATTTTTCCAAAAAAGTTAACTGCTTTACAGTTTCAGCCTGGTTTGACCAGGTTGCAGCGTTGCTTAGTTTGACTGTGCTCATATATTTTGCATTTTGATAACACAAATATGCTGTATATCAACAGCTTGACACATGACGGGCGACACCTGAAAAAATGATCTGAAACACATTTGGAATAGGTAACATTGGCATTGACAAGCGGGTAAGGGCCAGCCGCGTTAATGACAAATTAAATTACCGGCTGAAGGTCTTGCGGGGCTGATGTATGGAATATTTAAGTTCATTCCTCTTAAAATAAACCAGATACCCAGACATACCATCAGGTAAGGCATAAAGCTGTTGATCCTGCGGCGAACCAATGGGCTAACAAAGCCGGCGCTGACGGTTGCCGCCAGCATTAATGGGAAGGTCCCCATTCCGAACAAAAACATAAACCGGCCTGCCGCCAAAGGGCTGCCGGCATTTATAGCGCCAACAAGGGCAAGGTAAACAAAACCGCAGGGCAAAAAACCATTAACCATGCCAATAATAAAATGCCCCGCTCTGTGCCTTAAGGCTAAAGCAAGCAACTTATTTACAGGCTCAAATGCTTTTGCAGCAAGCCTGCTGTGAGTTATGCGCATGTGGTACAATTTTGCTATGCCAGCCAAAATAATAAGCATGCCGCTAAAAAGGCTTACCCCCTGCTGCAGCCCGGAGACCCAAAGCTGGCGACCTATCAAACCAAATAACAGGCCTATCAGCGTATAGCTTACTATTCGCCCTGTATTATACACCAATTTATCGGCCACTATAAGCCACCACCTGCTTTGCAACGTGGGTATGGCAAACGCCAGCGGACCGCACATCCCTATACAATGCACACTTCCGAAGAAACCGATAAAAAATGCAATCCAGCCAGTACTCATGGTATCATCATTTCTGTTTGATATGCATACGATTTATTGTTGCTTCGCCAATCTAAAATCAGCTGCCAGCGGCCTTTGGCAATCGTAGCGGCGGAAAATTGCATACCAGTACTTTGATGGGTATCAAAGCGGTAGCGTCTATCCAACAAAACGTTTGACGGGCGCTGAAGCCGTAAAGTACCGGCAGCGGCATCTTTAAATTTGATAAAAACATATTCGCCCGCTATTTTGATAACCGGTTGGGCCTGATCTTTTATAACCTGCATTTCCTTATTATAATATCGGTTGTAAGTAAGGCCTTTTTCGTAGTACTGGTGATCATAATCATCATCAGGCGCGCGGAACATGTAAAAACACATACTCAAAATAAAAAGCATGAATAAAAACATGCCCCCGATAAGTCCTTTTCCCCAATTCATCACATTATAGTTTTAGTCGTTTACCGGCCCGACAAAAGTTGTGGATACGGTTTGAATAATTTTGTTATTGCTGACCAGCTGCAACCTGACATCGGTTTTCGCCTGGCGTATGTGCGCGGCAGGTATCACCACAAAAAATATAGTTTTTACAGACGTACCGCCATTTACCGGGCCGGGCGCTTGTATATATTTTATCTTGATATCCGGGTCTTCCGGCCGGAGCGTTATTGTTCTTTTTTCGTTGGTTTTATTAATGATCTCGGCGTTATAAATATTACTGATGTTCCCTCCCGGCTGCTGCTGATAAAGCATTCCGGCGCTTCTCATCACCGTTACATCCATATCTTTGCGGGTAAAAATAAAGTAGCCCAGTATACCGCTTAAAACAAGTATAACCGCACTGTAAGCCATCATACGGATAGTAAAAGTTGGCTTCTCCTTGTTTCTGATCATACTCTCTGAAAAGAAGCCGATCAGGTTGCGCGGCTTATGGATCTTATCCATCACATCGTTACAAACATCAATACACGCTGTACAGTTAACACATTCCAGTTGTGTACCTTTCCTGATATCAATTCCGGTGGGGCAAACCGCCACGCAAAGGCCGCAATCCACACAATCTCCTTTAAAACTAAAAGCATCGTCGTGCTTTGATAGCTTACCCCTCGGCTCGCCCCTGACATCGTCATAGGCTACAACAAGGGTATGTTCATCTATCATAACGCCCTGCAAGCGGCCGTACGGACAAATTACCGTACAAACAAGCTCGCGCACCTGGCTGTAAACCAGGTAAAATACTATAGTAAACACCCAAATGCTGGCGAAACCTACCCAGTGCGCGCTTACCGGCTCGGTGATTATTTTTTTCAGACTGTTGCTGCCAATAATATAAGCCAGGAAAGTATTGGCAATTAAAAACGAGATGATGATAAAAACAATGTGCTTTGCAGATTTCTTCAGGTACTTTTCTTTTGTCCAGGGTGCTGCATTCAGCTTCTTCTGCTTATTTGCATCGCCTTCTATCCAGGCTTCTACCTTCCGAAATACCATCTCCATAAAAATGGTCTGAGGGCATATCCATCCGCAGAATACCCGGCCAAAGGCAATGGTGAAAACTACGACGCAAACGATAAACACTAGCGAAGCTAATACAAACAGAAAAATATCCTCCGGCCAAAACACTTGCCCAAAAAGCACAAACTGGCGTTCAATAATATTTAGCAGCAACAGCGGCTGGCCGTTAATACGAATAAACGGCCCGGCAAAAAACAATAGCAGGTAAACGTAACTTATATAGCTGCGCCATTTATAAAGCTTACCCTTACGGATCAGCGGATATATCCATTTGCGTTTACTGCTTTTTTCCGCTGGTAATACTGCGTCCATCCTGTTATTAATTTAGCGAGGCTGTAACTACTCCGTTTTTGCCTGGTTTGGGGGCATCATCTTCTTCTTTGGTTCCCTGCGGCGCTTTTGCACCTGCGGGGTTTGTACCGTGCAACGATTTCACATAGTTGGCAACGTCAGATATTTGCTTTGGCGACAGCTGCTTTTCCCACGTAGGCATGCCCTTTGCCAGCACCCCGTATTTTATAGTTTTAAAAACATCATTAATTTTACCGCCATGCAGCCAGTAATCGTCAGTTAAGTTAGGCCCTACATTACCCTGTGCATGATCGCCGTGACAAGCCATACAGTTTTGTGTAAATATTGCCTGACCTGCCGAAATAACCTGCGGGTCCGTTACCAGCTTTACAGTTGTTTCGTCCACCCGGTTTGCCTGTTTGCTCAGGTATATTTTTTTTGCCACTTCGGCCTGCGCCATTTCGGTTTTGTATTCGGCGTATTGCAATTGCCCTACGCCAAAAACATGATAGACGAGCAGATAACAGAAAGCAAATGCTATAGTGATATAAAACAGGTACATAAACCACGCTGGTATGGGGTTATCCAATTCCTGTATGCCATCGTACTCGTGTTCCATCACCAGCTTTTTTTCTTCGGAAAGCGGTTTAAGCGACAGCAGTTTATTCCATACCTCTCCTTTAGGCTTAGCCGCCTTTTGTTTCTTTCCAGGTTTAAGTTCGGCTTCAATTTCTGCGTTGCTATAACCCTGCTGCCGCATAATTACCCTGGTGAGCACCCTGAACGTACGTAGTAAAACCAGCATTGCCAATAAAAACAGCAGCAGTGCACACACTACGGCTCCGAAAGCTATTACATTTTGCGTATCAGCCGATAACATGCTGTGGTCATCGCCGGCCATTGACGGCGAGACAACGGCACATAAAACGAGTATAAGTGGTAGGGGTAAATATTTCATTACTTTAAGGTGTTAGTTGATTTAGTGAGGCTATCGCTTAATGGCAGATCGCTCATGTAGTTAATATGCGGCTTGCGCATCCTGAACAGCAAAACGGCCACGACTATGAAGAAGACTAAAAAAATTCCGAGCGATGATATAAGGTAAACCTGGCTTCCGGATAAACCTTCTGTAAATTGCTTAAACATTGTGTTGTTATTTAGTTGTTACTGGCTGTTTTATTTGCTTTTATATCGGTACCCAGGCGCTGCAGATAAGCTATGATAGCGATGATCTCCTTATCACTTTTAACTTTAATATTGTCTTTAGCCAGGTTGCCGGCAATGCTTTTGGCTTGTTTATCCAGTTCGCGATTGGCTGTTTTTTCGTAGCCTGGAGCGTATGGAACACCAAGCTTCCTCATTGCGGCAATTTTTTTGGCGGTAAGCGAAGTATCCAGTTTTTGCAGCAGCAGCCAGTCATATTCAGGCATGATACTGCCGGGCGACATGAGGCGCGGGTCCATCAGGTGGTTATAATGCCAAGCATCGCCATACTTGCCGCCTTCGCGGGCAAGGTCGGGCCCGGTGCGCTTTGAGCCCCACAGGAATGGGTGATCATACACAAACTCACCAGCTTTGCTGTATTCGCCATAGCGCTCTGTTTCCGAGCGGAATGGCCTTATTGTTTGCGAATGACAATTAACACAACCTTCTCTTATATAAATGTCCCGGCCCTGCAATTCAAGCGGCGTATAAGGCTTTACACTGGCGATTGTTGGAATATTTGAGGATATCGTCAGGGTCGGCATTAATTCTACAAATGTTCCCACCAATATCACTATTAACGCAAGCACCATAAATTGTATGGGGCGGCGCTCAAGTGCCCTGTGCCAGCCCGCCTCTCTAAACGTTTTTGGCAGCGGCTCAAGCGGCATGGCTTGTGCGGCTTCGTTGGCAACCAGGCTTCCTTTCAGCATCGTACGGGCCACGTTATAAGCCATTACTATTACACCCAGCAAATACAGGCCACCGCCAACCGAACGCATAATGTGCATTGGTAATATCTGCAAAACGGTTTCTAAAAAGTTAGGGTATTTTAATAATCCTTCGAGCGTAAATTCCTTCAGCATCAGCCCCTGGGTAAACCCAGCCCAGTACATTGGTATTGCATAAAACAGGATACCCAGGGTGCCGATCCAGAAATGAAATGATGCGAGCTTTTTTGAATAAAGCTCTGTTTTATAAATGCGGGGTATCAGCCAGTATAATATGGCGAAAGTCAAAAATCCATTCCAGCCAAGTGCACCCACATGCACATGTGCGATTATCCAGTCAGAAAAATGGGCAAAACCATTAATCTGTTTTAGCGACAGCATAGGTCCCTCAAATGTGGCCATACCGTAGGCTGTTAAGCCAACCACCATGAATTTAAGGATAACATTGTCACGCACCTTATCCCATGCGCCACGTAGTGTTAACAGGCCATTTATCATGCCTCCCCAGCTTGGTGCAATAAGCATAACTGAAAACACCACACCTAACGACTGTGCCCAGCCCGGTAAGGTTGTATATAGCAAATGGTGAGGGCCTGCCCAGATGTAAATAAATATAAGCGCCCAGAAATGCAGGATACTGAGCTTATAAGAATAAATAGGACGGTTTGCCATTTTGGGAAGAAAGTAATACATCATCCCTAAATATGGCGTGGTAAGGAAGAAGGCAACCGCATTATGCCCATACCACCACTGCACCAGGGCATCCTGAACGCCGGCAAAAACCATATAACTTTTAAACCATGCTACCGGCAGTTCGACAGAGTTAACAATGTGCAATACAGCAATAGTAACAAACGTTGCAATGTAGAACCAGATGGCCACATACAAATGGCGTTCGCGGCGCCTGATGATAGTACCGAACATATTAATGCCGAATACTACCCAAATAATGGTTATGGCAATATCTATCGGCCACTCCAGCTCGGCATACTCGTGAGAGGTAGTAAGCCCAAGCGGGAGCGTAATTACTGCCGATAAGATAATGAGTTGCCATCCCCAAAAGTGTATCTTGCTTAAAGTATCGCTAAACATCCGGGTTTTCAGCAGGCGCTGAAGCGAGTAATAAACACCCATAAAAATAGCATTACCCACAAATGCAAAAATTACGGCATTGGTGTGCAATGGCCGGATACGGCCAAAGGTGGTGTACTGATTGTTCATATTCATGGCCGGATGATAAAGCTGGATAGCTACAATCAGGCCGACGGTCATTCCAATAATACCCCATACAATGGTAGCTATACCAAAATTGCGGACTATCTTGTTGTCATAGTAAAAATTTTCGGGCTGCATATAATTATTGTTGATGTTGTAAAATTATGCCGGGGTGTAAACCTGCAACGTGATGACAATTGGCGCAAAAGGTGATGCTCGTCACTTTTTTATTTCAACTTTTTCAGGGTCATCATCAAGTAGTATCCGGATGGCGGGAGTATGAAGATCTTCATTCTGTCCGCTCCGTTGTGCCCAAAAAAAGGCCGCTAAAAAGCAGGAGGCCAGTAACAGGCTGCATCCTATCAGGAAATAAATTATGTTCATAACAATTTGCGTCTTTTTGCTGCCAGGTGGGTAGCAATGCTGGTGAACGAGATGATGGTAACCGTGCTTACAGGCATTAATATAGCTGCTGTGAGCGGCGAAAGCCTGCCTGTTACAGCATAGCTTAATCCTATTAAATTATAAGTGAGCGAAATGAGAAATGACGCGTGGATCACCTTCACGGTATCTTTTGCGAACTTTAAAAATGCAGGTAATTTGCCGAACGAGCGTCCGTCAAGGATAGCATCGCTGCCGGGCGAAAAACTGTTTACGTCGTCGGTGATGGCTATACCCAGGTCGCTTTGTTTTAACGCACCCGAATCGTTAAGCCCGTCCCCTATCATCATTACTTTGTGTGTGCCGGATTGCAGTGATTTTATAAAATCAAGCTTTTCCTGCGGCGAACGGCTAAAGTGCATCCGCGCATCATCCCTGAAAAAACTCTTGAGCTCTTCCCGTTCATGATCCTGATCGCCTGATATTAAATGGATATCGTATGTTCCGGCAAGTCCAGCTACATCATTTATGCCTTCGCGATAGTGTTGCCGGAAAGAAAAATAGCCGTAATAAACATCATCTATCAGTATATAAACCTTTGTTGAATAGGAGGTGACATTGCTGTAGTTAAATACAAAATCTGCGCTTCCCAATCGTACGGAATGATTTGATATAACCGCCGCAATGCCCTTTCCGGCTATTTCATCGTAACTATCTGTCTTTAATTTTTCAATCGCTCCGAGGTATTTGCAAATCATACGTGACAGCGGATGGTTTGAGCCGCTGCAGGCAGTATATATCAATTGCTTTTGCTTATCATTGAGCGGTGCGGCCAGCTCCACTTCATTACTGCCGCTATTGGTTATGGTGCCGGTTTTGTCGAGCGCAATGGTGTCGATATGTGCCAGTTGCTCAACAACAGCAGGGTTCTTAAGATAAAAGAGGTTTTTATCAAAAATGCTTAAAGCGGCCGACATAGTAAACGGCGTACTTAGTGCCAATGCACACGGGCACGCTACGATTAATACCGCCGTGAAAGCTGCAAGCCCCCTTCTGATATCCTCTCCTGCCCAGAAAACAAATGAAGAAAGGGCAATCGCCAACAACACTATCGTAAAGTACTTGCCCACCCTTTGGTTAAAAGTTTGCATGCGGTTATGCTGTTTGCGGGTAAATGCTTCGTTGTTCCACAATTGGGTAAGATAGCTCTGCGAAACCGCCTTGATCACCTCCAGCTCTATTGCCCCGCCGGTTTGGCGGCCGCCTGCGTAGATAATTTCACCGAGCGTTTTGCTCACCGGGATGGCCTCGCCGGTAACGAAGCTAAAATCAATCAGGGCATCGCCCTTCAGGAGGATGGCATCGGCCGGGATAATTTCGTTATGCCTGATAATTATGCGCTGATTGGTTTGCAGTTGTGAAAGCGGCACAGGCTTTTCTTTACCATGTTCTATAACGTGCACTGCTACAGGAAAAAAAGAGCGGTAATCACGCTCAAAAGATATATGGTAGTAAGTTTTTTTCTGAACAAATTTACCCACGAGTAAAAAGAACACCAGGCCGCACAGCGTGTCTGCAAAGCCGGGACCGCTTTTGGTGAACACTTCTGCCACCGTGCGTATAAATAGCACGGCAATACCCAGCGCCAACGGAAAATCGATGTGTAATACTTTGTTTTTTAGATGCTGATATGCCGATGTGAAATAGCCCCAGCCACTATAAAAAACCACCGGCAGACAGATTAATACATTGACAATGCCGAAAAAGTATTTGAAGGAATTCTCAAATGCCGACATGCCAAGATATTCAGGGAAACTCAATAGCATTACGTTACCGAAACAAAAGCCGGCGACCGCGATTTTCGAAACCAGGTTATCTTTTGTGGCCGACGCTTGTTCCTTAATTACATCCTGCAAACGTATTACCGGTTCATAACCAATATCGCTCAAAAGCTCAACCAGGCCCCTAACGGTTAACTGGCGCTGGTCAAAACGTACATTCAGCTGCTTCTTCAGAAAGTCAACACGGGTATAATGTACCGCAGGGTTAATCCTGTTCAACTGCTCGAGCAACCACAAGCAAGAACTGCAATGGATTTGCGGGATGTAAAAGGTTATGATAGTTTTCTCCGGATCTGTATAATCTATCAGATCACTTGCTACTGCAGGATCGCTTAAATAATCAAAACGCTTATCTGTCCGCGCCTGAGACGAACCCGGATGCCGGTTATAGCTGTAATAATTACAAAGCTTATTTTCTGCCAGCACCAGGTAAACGCTCTTACACCCCTGGCAGCAAAAATGCTTATCCTCCGCTATAAAGTCCGTGGTAAAACAATCATCTCCGCAATGGTAGCAGGTACTTTTTTGCGCCGTTAAAGTTTCGGTCATTCGTATTTTAATTCTTGCCCCAAAGCTGCGACTACACTTCGCGCAAAAAAATGATCTTGAAACTGCCGGAAAGTGACGCTCGTCAAGTTTTGCATCACCGCTTGCAAGTAGCTTTGCCCCCAAAGCAAACTGACTCTAATTATTTAACCGCATGCCGCACAAATTTCATATCCCCGTTTTAGGGCTTGGTTATTCTATTGATACGCCTTTAAAAGTTGCCAGGTATGGCATAAATTCTACAGTTTCGATAGTTGATGACGAATTGACCGAACGCTTCCGAAAACTGCATTCAGAAAAAAATAATGAAAGCTATATCGAAATCAGAAAGAACGACGATAATGCACGCAGCCTGCGCATAACCGCTTACCTTAATTTACTCGACAGGCTGGTTAACCGGCAATTTGAGGGCTTAAAGGCGCTTCCATTTGAACCGGGCAACGACTTGTGCCGCTATTTTGAAATGTTACCGCCCTCTTCATCTTTGAAACAGGGCTATGATTTAATGATGGATTACCCCGACGGTGACAGCAAGCGCATTTTCCAGGATATTCTTCGGCGGGCAATGACCAGGGGAACAATCGACGTAAACATTATGTCGAAAGTTGATAAGATGAATAATGTTACAAATACCCATTTTCCGAAGGAACAAAATACTGATGCGTTAGCAGCATTGCGCGGCTTTGCCATGAGCAACCTTAACTCTTCGGTGGTTTTATCAGCTGGTATGAACCCGCGCTTATATAACTATATCGCTACTTTTCCTGATTTTTTCCCGGATGAACAAGGTTTGCTGAAAAAGAAGATCATTCTGAAGGTGAGCGATTATCGTTCGGCGCAAATACAGGCTAAGTTTTTGGCAAAAAAAGGGCTATGGGTGTCGGAATTCAGGGTTGAGTCCGGCTTAAATTGCGGCGGTCACGCCTTTGCAACCGATGGATATTTGATAGGCCCGGTACTGCAAGAATTTAAGGAAAACCGAAAACAGCTTTATATGGAGCTGTTTACAACTTACCGCGCGGCGTTAATGGAGAAAGGGATTGTTTTTAATAATCCTTTATATCAACGGTTGAGTGTGCAGGGCGGCATCGGTACAGCTGAAGAAAATAACTTCCTGCTATCATACTTCCAGTTAGATGCAACCGGTTGGGGCAGTCCTTTTTTGCTGGTGCCCGAGGCTACCAATGTCGATGCGGAAACATTAAAACTTTTGGAAAACGCAACAAACAGCAATTACTACTTAAGCAATTCGTCGCCGCTGGGCATTTTGTTTAATAATTTCAGAGGCAGCAGTGCCGAGCGGCAAAGGATTGAGCGCATAAACAGGCACAGACCCGGCAGCCCCTGTACCAAAAAATACCTGGTATCGAACACCGAATTTACGCAGGAACCTATTTGCACTGCATCACGTGAATATCAGAACCTGAAAATCAAACAATTGAAAAGCCTGCATCTCCCCGCCACCCAATATGACGAGCGGGTTAACGCAATTACCGAAAAGATATGCCTTTGCGAAGGACTGTGTTCGTCGGCCTATATTAAAAACGATATGGTAAAGCCCAGAGAGAACAAGGCGGTTGCGATTTGCCCCGGCCCTAACCTTGCCTACTTTACAAGAAGTTACTCGCTGGATGAATTAGTAAGCCATATTTACGGATGTACCGACCTGTTGATAGAAGTTAAGCGGCCACATTTATTTATCAACGAGCTTAACTTGTATGTCGACTACCTCCAAAAGCAAGTCCAGGCGTATGCCAAAGATCTTTCTGATAAGAAAAAGCAATATCTGCTAAAATTTAAGGCCGAATTAATGAAAGGCATAAATTATTATAAAGTACTGTTTTCAGCCCAAACCATCCAGTCGTTTATTGATGACTTGTATTGTGCGGAAAACAGATTGGCCGGGCTGGATATTTAACCTGCCAACACATTCGGCAAAGTGACGTTCAGCACTTTTCAGACTGATTGCTATCATTAGTCAATATATTGATAATAAGCACCTTTGCTAACACGACAAAGCTGACTAAAACATTATCAATGAACGATACAACAGCCTATATTTTAGCGCTTAACTGCGGCTCATCAAGTTTAAAATTCAGCCTGTTCGGGTTGGAAACGCTAAAGAAACATTTAACCGGTATTATCAGGCGTATCGGGCAATCTGAAAGCAATTTTGATATTGAAGTACCCGGCGAAGGCCTGGTTTATAGCAGCAATACCAGTATCGATTCCATTGCATCTGCAGTGCGAATCACTATGGATTGGTTTAAAAGTAATGCACAATACCCTATTATTGCTATTGGCCATCGCATTGTACAGGGTGGGCCGTGTCACCGCCAACCTGAGATCATAGACGATTTTCTGCTTCAAACTATCAAACAATTCGTTTACCTCGCGCCAAATCATCTGCCGGACGAAATAGCAGCCATCAGGTATTGTAAAACTGCGATTCCTGATATAACCCAGGTAGCCTGCTTTGATACCGGCTTTCATAAAGATTTGCCGGACTATGCGGCCTATTACCCTCTGCCAGTAAATTATCGCGAAGAAGGCTTGATACGCTATGGCTATCACGGCCTGTCGTATGAATATGTTTTGAACCGGCTAATAACAAAAGATCCGGATGTAAAAAACAAAAAGATAGTAATAGCTCATTTAGGAAGCGGCGTCAGCATGACCGCTGTAAAAGGCGGCCAAAGCATAGAAACCACTATGGGCATAAGCCCAATGGGCGGTTTAATGATGGGCACGCGCCCCGGGGACCTTGATCCGGGGGTGCCTTTGTTCTTATTGAAAAAAATGAGAATGCCCGCCGCTAAAGTGGAAAGCTTACTTAACCAACAGTCCGGACTAAAGGGCATTGCCGGCATAAGCGACATGGAGGAACTTATAGAAAAAGAAGAACTTGAGCCGCGGGCTAAGGAGGCTTTAACTATGTTTTGTTACCAGGCCCGAAAAGCGATTGGCTCTCTGGCGGCTGCCCTGAATGGACTCGACATGCTGGTATTTACGGGCGGTATCGGAGAAAATGCACCCGTCATCAGGAAGCGGATTTGTAAAGAGCTTAAGTTTCTTGGCATTCGGTTAAGTAAAAAATCAAACAGCAATTCATCTAAAACGATATCATCAGCCAAAAGCAAAGTAAAAGTGCTGGTAGTTAAAACCGATGAAGAAGCGATGCTGGCCCACCACACCCGGGACCTGCTCCAAATAAAAACTTCACAAAAACATTAATAATATGAATACAAATGGCGAAAACCTTTTGATGGAGGAAGAGCCTCTGTCGCAGGAAGCGGTAAACAGGATAGATGCCTACTGGCGCGCCGCAAATTATCTGTCGGTAGGGCAATTATATCTGCGTGATAACCCCCTGTTAAAGCAACCGCTAGAATTGGCACATATAAAAAACATGCAATTAGGTCACTGGGGCACTACACCTGGTCAAAATTTTATTTATGCGCATTTAAACCGGATAATTAAACAACACGACCTGGATATGCTCTATATATCGGGCCCCGGGCACGGCGGCCCGGCTGTTGTAGCCAACAGTTATCTTGAAGGCACTTATAGCGAAATATATACCGAAATAACCCAGGATGAAAGCGGCCTTAAAAAATTATTTACCCGGTTTTCCTATCCGGGCGGAATTTCAAGTCACGCCTCGCCGCAAACGCCAGGCTCAATGCACGAAGGGGGCGAATTGGGTTATTCGCTTAGTCATGCTTTCGGCGCTGTTTTTGACAACCCCGATTTAATAGCTGCTTGCGTAGTTGGCGACGGCGAAGCAGAAACAGGTCCCTTGGCTACAGCCTGGCATTCAAATAAATTTTTAGATCCTTTGACCGACGGGGTGGTATTGCCGGTCCTTCATTTAAACGGCTACAAAATATCAAACCCAACTGTTTTAGCAAGGATACCGCATCACGAACTTGATCACTTGTTCAGAGGCTATGGCTGGAATCCGATTTTTGTCGAAGGTTCTGAACCCGGTAAAATGCACCGGTTAATGGCAGCAGCTCTTGACTACGCCATCGACCGAATTAAACAAATAAAATTCGAAGCGAGGGAGAACGTTCAAAGAACGGAGCATTGCTGGCCAATGATCATATTGCGCTCGCCAAAGGGATGGACAGGCCCTAAGATGGTAGACAATAAACAAATTGAAGGCACGTTCAGGTCGCACCAGATACCGCTCTCTGTTACAGCATCATCACCCGAAACACATCTGCAGCTTTTAGAGGCCTGGATGAAAAGCTATAAGCCAGAAGAATTATTTGACGAGCGCGGTAAACTTTTACCCGAAATAACAAAATTGGCACCTGAAGGAGATAGCCGAATGAGTGCTAACCCACACACCAACGGCGGCCTGTTGCTGAAGGATCTGCTACTACCAAACTACAAAAATTACGGTTTAGAGAAACCAGTTCGCAGCAGCATGGGCGAAGGCGATACACATGTTGCCGGACGGTTTCTGCGCGATGTTATTAAGCTCAATCAGGCTAACCATAATTTTAGAATATTCGGGCCCGACGAAACAGTCTCGAACCGCCTGGAAGAAGTGTTTACCGTAACCAACCGCCAATGGGACGCCGAAGTTGACCCGAATGACGAATTCCTGGCCCCCTCAGGCCGTGTAATGGAGATGCTGAGCGAGCATCAGTGCGAAGGATGGCTGGAAGGCTATTTGCTGACCGGCAGACACGGCATATTTAATTGTTATGAAGCCTTTATTCATATCATCGATTCCATGTTTAACCAGCACGCCAAATGGCTGAAAATGACGCTTGAGATTCCGTGGCGCCGCAAAATAGCTTCATTAAATATTTTGTTAACCTCGACGGTGTGGAGACAGGATCATAATGGCTTTACGCACCAGGACCCGGGCTTTATGGACCATGTCATTAATAAAAAGTCGGAGATCGTTCGTGTTTACCTGGCCCCTGATGCCAATTGTTTATTATCGATAATGGACCACTGCCTGCGCAGCCGGCACTATGTAAATGTTATTATTGCCGGTAAACATCCATCGCCGCAATGGCTCACCATGGACGAAGCCGTTGACCACTGCACCCGAGGCATAGGGATTTGGGAATGGGCCGGTAACGACCAGGACTGCGAACCTGATCTGATTATGGCTTGCAGCGGCGATGTGCCCACGCTGGAAACATTGGCAGCCGTAAAGATACTCCGGGAGGATTTGCCTGAATTAAAGATCAGGGTTATTAATGTCGTCGATCTGTTGAAGCTTGAACGGCAGTCCGGGCATCCGCACGGATTAAGCGACCTGGAATTCGACGCATTATTCACCAGGGACAAGCCGGTGATATTTGCCTTTCACGGTTACCCATGGCTTATCCACCGGCTTACCTATAACCGGGCCAATAATGCAAATATACATGTAAGGGGATACAAGGAAGAGGGTACCGTAACCACGGCCTTTGATATGACCGTGCTGAACGAGATGGACCGTTTTCACCTGGTAATGGATGCTATTGACCGCCTTCCGCAAACCGGCAGTAAAGGGGTTCATCTGAAACAAAAATTACAGGATAAATTGATCGCGCATAAAGTCTACATATGTGAGAATGGTGAAGATATGCCGGAAATAAAGAACTGGAAGTGGAGCTGACTTTAAAAAAAGCGGGGCTTCAGTTTTTGAGGCGCCGCTTTTTTATGCTCACAATTAATTTCCATTAATCAATTTAGCCATACCGAACGCCGCTGCAGCAGCCAGCGTCCCTATCACAACAACCTTTATGGCGCCGCTTAAAGGTTCCTGACCTGTTAATTTGCTCTTAAAATATCCGAACACAAACAAACAGATCAGTGTTATAGCACATGAATAATATAGTGCTACTGTTGAATTGCCGATAAACACATAAGGGGAAAGGGGGATTATACCGCCCACCACATAAGAAGCTCCGATGGTCAGGGCGCTTTTTGTGGCCCTGTTTTCCTGGGGTTGTTCCAGGCCCAATTCATAGCGCATCATAAAATCAACCCATTTATCTTTGTCCTTTGCCATTTCCTCGGCAATTTGAAACTGGAGTTCCTGCGAGATACCGAAATCCGCAAACACTTCGCGTACTTCCGCTTTTTCCTGCTCGGGCACACGGTCTACTTCCTCGTATTCTCGTTTCAATTCCGAATTATAATGATCTGCTTCCGTACGTCCGGCAAGAAAACCACCAAGCCCCATGGCAATTGAGCCCGCAACAATTTCGGCAATGCCGGCTGTCATCACAATTGAAGATGAATTTACGGCGCCGCTTAATCCCGCGGCTAGCGCAAACGGCACCGTTAAGCCATCGGACATGCCGATAACTATATCCCGGATGGTTTCAGAACTTTTTACGTGAGTTTCCTTGTGCATTTATAACTAATTGATGCATAAAGGTACGCAACTTTTAGTTATCGGGCCGTCAGACCGCCATCAATTACCAACTCAGAGCCGGTTACATATGATGCCTCATCGGAGGCCAGGTACAGCGCTCCATAAGCTATTTCCGCAGGAGTACCTATCCGGCCCATCGGGCACATGTTCTTTATAATCTCTTCGGAATGTTCGTCGGCAGTAATAAATTCCGTCATAGGGGTAAGCACCCCGCCGGGATGAATTGAATTGACCCGGATATTGTCTTTGGCAAACTCAATTGCGTTATCTTTGGTAAGCAGGCGTAATGCGCCTTTTGATGCGGTATATGCAGGTCCATTACCTCCGACAAGCCCTGCAATCGATGATATGTTAACGATCGACCCGCCCCGCGCTTTCCGCATATGCGGTAAAACCAACTGTGTGCCATTAAATGCACCTGTTAGGTTGATGGCGATTATTTTGTCCCATATTTCCACTGTGATATTTTCGGTAGCCGTTCCGGGGTAATATCTACCGGCGTTATTGATCAGAATATCCACTTTGCCAAACAGCAGGATGGCTTTTGCTATCACCGCCCCCCAATCGTCACGGGCGGTTACATCAAGCTCTGCAAATTCAATTTGTGCACCTGCGTTCTTAGCTTCATTCACCCAAGCCCCCAGTTTGTTATATTGTACATCGGTAGCCAGCACTTTGGCTCCTTCTTCCGCAAATAACCTGGCTATGGCTTCGCCAATACCACCGGCTGCGCCAGTAACTATGGCCACTTTATCTTTAAGCCTGTTCATTCTATGCTAATCTTTTGCCGGAATGACTAATAGAGGTATAGTTATCTCCCGTGCCACTTTTTGTGTAAAGCTGCCAGGCACCAGCCGCTCCAGGAAATTATGCTTACGGTGCACCATAGCCAATATATCAATATGGCCATGCTCATAAACCCACTCTAATCCATTTTCTACTTTATGGTCTTTTACAACCCGGTAATAAATAGCAGGATAATCTGCCTTGTTGGAAATCTCGGTCATAAAAGCGTCGATTTGCTTTTTTAATTCGGGGTTGGCTTCTTTGTCATCCTGAATATGGGTGATCAATAGCTCAGCATTGAGCGGACGTATCAACGCAATTAAATCATAGATTGAATCGAGATCTTTCGCGGGTTGCTTAAAGTCGGTAGCGAAGGCTATCTTTTTGATGCTGCCCATCTTTGCGTGCGCAGGTACAAGCAGTAAAGGCACAGTGGTGTCGTTAATCATCCTGCGGCTGTGGTTGCCTATTACAAATTCGCTTAAGCCATTATTGCCATGCGTGCCCATTACTGTGAGTTTAATATTTTCGCTCGCTACCAGGTCTGTTAACACGCTAATGACAGGGCCCATTTCGCTCCTGCAATGCACAAACGGCTTAAAAACTTCTGAGTCGACAGATCGCTCCATTTCAGCTTTCAGTTTGTTAAGCATATTGGCATTTTCTTCAACCAATTCATCATATTCATACAGCGGCCATGCAACCATGCCTGCCTCCGGCATCTCTGAGGGTACTAAAAATGCATTACACAAGGTAACGTTGGCTTTAAGCCGCTGCGCCAGCCTGTATCCGTATAAGGCAGCGTGTTTTGCATTGGCTGAAAAATCGGTTGCAATAAGTACATTCTTCATTTTGCTGTTCTTTGAATTTATTTGCTGAAGTAAAATTGCTTAAATACGGCCATCCGGGTAATGACCGTCGTCACCTTATTAAGTGACCGTTGAACAGCAAGGGCAAGGGTTAAGGCAGCCCCGGTAGTAAGCGATAGAACCTAAGGACAATGAAAAAGCCTGGAATGGCTTGCTTAAACAAGGTTGTAATTAGTCCATCACCAAAACAGCGGCGCCATTAATCCTGCCGGATCGTAGTTTTTCGATAGCATGATTGGCTTGCCGCAATTCAAAAATCTCCGTTTCAGTATGAACCGGAATTTTATCTATGGTTTTAAAAAAACTTAAACCGTCATCCCTGGTTAAATTTGCTACCGATCGCACACACCGCTCCTGCCATAATATATCGTATGAAAAAGAGGGTATTGGGCTCATGTGTATCCCTCCGCAAATCACTTCACCTGCTTTGTCAACATCACGCAAAGCCTTTGGTATTAATTCTCCGGCCGCGGCAAATATAATGGCCGCATCCAGTTTTAGCGGCGCAACCGCATCGCTACCGGCTGCCCAACAGGCGCCCATTTTTAATGCAAAAGCCTGGGAGGCCTTGTCGCCTTCTCTTGTGAAGGCATAAATGCTTTTACCCTGTGCGACAGCAATTTGAGTTAAAATATGAGCGGCGGCGCCAAAGCCATAAATGCCTATGTTCCGAGCATCTTTATTAATCATGCGGTACGACCGGTAACCGATCAACCCGGCACAGAGCAATGGTGCAGCACCCGGCTTGCTTTGCTCCAAACTGAGCGGAAAGCAGAAGCGGGCATCTGCAACGGTGTATTCGGCAAATCCGCCATCAATGGTGTAACCGGTAAACAGCGCATTATCGCAAAGATTTTCTTTACCGGCCTTGCAAAATTTACATTTCCCGCAGGTATGCCCCACCCATGGAATACCAACTATATCATTAAGAGCATACCCAGTAACGTGTTTACCTATACCAGTAACCTTACCCACAATTTCGTGCCCTGGTATTAAAGGCAGTTTCGGGCTGGTCAGGTCGCCATCAATAATATGCAGGTCCGTCCGGCAAATGCCGCAGGCCATAACTTTAATAAGCAACTGGCTGGCATCAGGAGCAGGTACCGGTAATATTTTATGAACCAGGTGCTGCTGCTGTTTTTCGAGCACCATTGCATTCATTAGTTGTGCTGGCATATTATACGTATTAGTAACCCGCAGATATAGTAGTACCGCGCACGCCTTACTAACGCATGGTTAAGGCCTGATTAGTGTTATATAACGCCATTTCGAGTTTCTTATCCTTATTATATACATCGGGATAGGTTACCAATACCCCATCCTTCATTTCGCAGGTTATATAAGTTATCCTTAACGGCACCGGTGTTTGTAACATAAAGTTTTTCATTTGTCCGGCATTAAGGGCTGTCTGCATCTCTTTTATTCGTGCCGCGGTTTTATCATTTTCAAGCAAAAGGGCGGCCAGTTTTCTGCCATTTTCTATTTTAATTGTCCCGTCAGTAATAGCCTGGGCTTTGTTTACAGGCATCTTCGCCTTGCCCAGCCCCAGTAAGGTTATTCCTTTGTTGTTAGCCTGCCAAAAAAATATGGCGCCAGGTTGGGTTCCGCGTAAGGTGTAATTGTTTATTGTATTATTTCCCTGGTATTCGTTTTCTTTATTTATCCGCAATCCTGGCATATTGCCGGGCCTGCGTTTATAACCAACGGTGAAATAAGTTATTGAATTTGTTACTACCGGGGTTGGAGTAGCCGGCTTCCCCGCCACAATTTTAAATTCATACACCATATCGGGACGATGAAATTTAAGAGTGAATGAAGGGATATTGATGTGTATGTAGGAACCGCCGTCGATATTCATCCAGCGCAGGCGTTCCATGTTTATGGCGATTTTCCTTATTTCGGCCTGGGGTATCTCGTAACAATCGCCCTGGTAAACACCTTCGAGCAAATGCATGCGCCGCTGTAAATCTTCGTATTCCTTTGTTTTCGGCTGAACATCTAAAATTGCCCTTGTATAATCACGCTGCTGTAATGCGTTCGCCAAAATAATGTCTGCCCGGAAGTCCGCAGTCATTCGGTCTATCTTTTTGGCCGGAAAATCGGGATTAAGTTTACCGAAATGCAGGTGATTGATAAAAGTAATCATCGCATCGGTAAGCAGGATATCATATTGTGCCTTGCCGGCGCTGCTAACAGTTGCTGGTCGTTCCAGGATATCGTGAAGGCGGGAGTATATAATATCTGCCGGATGATAATCTGCATGTGCAAGGCCGTACTGTAGCACACAATCCAGTAGCATCATCGACTCCCACGTTTTTTGATCACGGTTCTGCGGGTTTACCCAGCCCGGTGCAAAGTCCCTTTGCCGGTAGAACCGTTTTACCGATTCGGGAAAGTATATTTTTAGGTTCGGCTTATTATCTGCAAGTAGCTCTCTAATCGCTGTTGTAACTGTAGTATCGGCGTTCGGGGTCTTGTGTAATGATGCGGCAAATGATTGCCCCGCAGGCAAGCCAGCCAACGCCGCCATAGATAGCAGTGGGAGCATTATTAGTAAAAGTGCATTTTTAACCTGTTTCGTTATACTTGTCATAGTCTTAATTTAACTATGTAAAGTTGGGGCGATCCAGTTGTTTAAATAATGACAGGTATCACAGTCTGGTATGATTGAATACATACTGCCTTCTAAAAACGGATGCGCCATTACAGGCGCACCCGTGCAGTTGATTGGTATAATGGATGTTTATTCAGACAGGTTCCTTAATCAGTCATGTTCAAACAACCATTTAAATGGTTTAACAGGGTTTTTGGGTTTAAGCCCATACTGCTTTATACTTTTTTCTTTAATCAGCGCCACAGCCTCTTCAATATCATCGGTAACCAAAAACAAACGGTTATCATTTTGCCCGATGGTGTCATTTTGCCGCATCAGCTCAATATGCTGTAATAGTTCTTTGTGATATTCTTTACCGAAAATAATGACGGGAAAATTTTCAATCTTACGTGTTTGAATAAGTGTCAGGGCCTCAAAATATTCGTCCATAGTGCCATAACCACCCGGCATTACCACAAACGCAAACGAATACTTAACCAGAAGAATTTTACGCAAAAAAAAGTGCTTAACAGAAACCCATTTATCAAGGTACTTATTTGGGAGCTGCTCTTTCGGCAACTCGATGTTACACCCCACCGACTTGCCGTTTACATCTTTGGCGCCGCGGTTGGCGGCTTCCATTAAGCCAGGCCCGCCGCCGGTTAATATGGTAAATCCAAGCTTTGCAAATGCTGCTGACGCTTCTCGGGTAAGTTGATAATATGGGTGATCCTCACGAAAACGGGCCGAACCGAACACTGTTATGCATGGCCCGATAAAGTGCAATGCCCTAAACCCTTTTACAAGCTCCCACATGGTTTCGAATGTAAACTTCAGTTCTTTAAGGCGGGAATGAGGCCCATCAAGGAATATAATTTCGGATTTGGTCATTGAAAGCTTTTTGTACAAAATTGTTCAGCGGCAGCCGGTTCCTGAATGATAAATGTCAATCCTGCAAATGACCTTTGTCACAATCGGCGCATATCAGACAAATGGCAAAAATTGTGACGATGGTCATTTCCTGATATGACCGTTATCAGCATGAAAAATTATCTGGAACGCCACTTTTACGCCGTGAATTTTTTTCAAGCGAAAAGCGATATTTAAAACCGATGATAGTTGCGCACCCGTTAATGCTTACTAATTTTTTTGTTGCAGGGATTAATTATAAAAAAAGCGATGGCGAAATGCGAGGCAGGTTTGCCATTAACACCGATCAATATTCAAAAATTATAAATTCCGCGCCTGATTATGGTGTCGACAGCTTTTTTATACTCTCAACATGTAACCGCACCGAAATTTATGGCTTCGCCGATAATCCGGATTGTTTAACCGAACTGCTTTGTTCACAAACAACCGGAGACAAGCGAACCTTTACACAACTGGCGTATGTAAAAAATGGCAGGGATGCTGCGGAACATCTTTTCAAGGTTGGGGCCGGGCTTGACTCGCAAATACTCGGGGATTACGAGATTATCGGGCAGCTTAAAAAGGCCATAAAATTTTCATCCGATAATGGCTTTATCAATCCCTTTATGCAGCGTTTGTCCGATCATGTTCTGCAGGCCTCAAAACTGATAAAAAACTCTACTGATTTGAGTAGCGGAAGCGTGTCAGTTTCATTTACTGCTGTGCAATACCTCAAGCAGCATATTTCATCAAACAGTAAACACAAAATATTAGTGATAGGCGCAGGTAAAATTGGCCGCAATACTTGTAAAAACCTTGTTGACTATTTTGGCGAGGCCGATATTACACTGATTAACAGAAGCATGGATAGAGCAGCGGTATTGGCAGCCGAACTTGACCTGAACTACGCGTCCATGGATGACCTGTCTGCGTACCTGAACATATCTGACATTATACTTGTTGCCACCAGCGCGTTGCAGCCTCTTGTATCAGCAAAAGATTTTCAAGGCACAGAAAAAAAATTAATATTGGATTTATCAATACCCTATAATGTAGACCCCGCTGTATCTGCCCTGCCAAATGTAACCCTGATTAATGTAGATGAATTATCAAAAGCTACGGATGAGAACCTGCAAAAACGACGTTCCGAATTACCAAAGGCATTGGCAATTATAAGAGACTGTATGGCAGACTTTTTAGACTGGTACGAAATGCACAAAATAAGCCCGGTACTAAAAGCTGTTAAAACAACACTAAGTGATATTTACAGGCAACAGTTAGCCGTTACAAAGAAAACCGATAAGGCGGTATCGTACAAATATGAAACGAAGGTACAGGCTGTTGTAAAAAATATGGCCTGTAAAATTAAGCACGACAAAAATTACGGCTGTCACTCGCTTGAGGCTATCAATGAATTTATGCGGGCGGTAGCGAATTAACGCGACCGGCATGCGAATTGATTTTAGCCCTTTTATAAAACCACTTTTTTGCATACTCTGCCGATATTACATAACCTGAAATTATTAGTAAAGTCCAGCCATAGTATGCTGCAGGTAGCCGGCCGAACCCAAACCACTGCGCCGCAGGTGTAACCGGGATAAGCAAAACGACTGATAAAACAACAAGTGTAGCCGTCAGCAAATATTTGCCCGGCAAGCTTTTAAAGAATGGCTTTCGCGTACGAACAACGAGCACAATTGAGTCGGCAGATATTACCGACTCGATAAACCACCCGGTTTGAAAAGTCTTCTCCCCGGCATGCATCACAAGCAATAAAAGGCCGAAGGTAAGATAATCAAACAAAGAGCTTAGCAGACCGAACGTAAGCATGAACCGCCTGATAAACCTCAAATCCCAACGCTGCGGCTTTTGTATGGCTATATCATCCACGTTATCAGTCGCAATAGCCATTTCCGGGAAATCGGTCATCAGGTTAGTCAGCAGTATCTGTTTAGGCAATAAAGGCAGGAACGGCAAAAATAACGACGCCCCGGCCATGCTGAACATGTTGCCGAAATTGGCGCTGGTAGCCATAAAAATATATTTCATGGTATTGGTAAAGGTTTTGCGGCCTTCTATAATACCATTGCTTAAAACATCCAGGTCCTGGTTAAGCAGAACAATATCGGCAGCTTCCTTTGCCACGTCGACCGCAGTGTTTACGGAAATACCTACATCGGCCGCATGCAGCGCGGGCGCATCGTTAATCCCGTCGCCCATAAAGCCTACCACATTCCCGGTCTGCTTCAACACAAAGATGATATGCTCTTTCTGGTTAGGCTCCACCTCGGCGAAAATGTCGGTCTTTGGCGCCTGCTGTTTAAAAGCAGCATTGCTCATCTGCTTTAATTCGCCGCCGGTTAATATTTTTGGCGAATGCATCCCTATTTGTATCGCCAGGCTTTTGGCTACAAGCGCGTTGTCGCCGGTAATAATTTTGAGTGATACGCCGAGATCGCGCAGGTTAGCGATGGTTGATGCGACACCGGCCTTCGGAGGATCGAAAAAAGTGACAAAGCCAAGAAACACCATTTTATTTTCATCATCCCGCTCAAACTTGTCTTGTTCTGTTATTTTATAAGCTACTCCCAATGTGCGGTACCCGGCATTGCTCAACTCTTCGTAACGGCGGATTATATGCGCTTTATGGTCTAAGATATTAGCTACTTTACCATCGGCAGTCTCCGCCATGTCGCAAACCGCAAGCACATTGTTTAATGCCCCCTTGGTAATGGCAATATTGCTTGCGCCATGGTTGATCACTACTGTTAACCTTTTGCGGATAAAGTCATACGGAATCTCTGAGCGAACAGTGTAAGCACCGGCATCGCCGGAATAGTATTCGCAAATTGCATCGTCTATCGGGTTTCGGAACCCTTTTTGCATGGAAGCATTCAGCCAGGCATACTGCATTACTTTTGAACCATTGCCGCCGTTAATATCTAAAGTGCTTTTTAGTTTTACTTTACCTTCAGTTATAGTGCCGGTTTTATCGGAACAAAGAATATTCATGCTGCCCACATTTTCTATAGATGACAGGCGTTTTACAATTACTTTTTTGAGGGCCATGTGCCTGGCGCCGGCAGACAAATTAACGCCGATGATGGCGGGCAGTAATTGCGGCGTTAATCCAACGGCTAATGCAAGTGAGAACAAAAATGAATCTAAGACAGGCTTATGAAGATAAACGTTCAAAGCAAAAATAATGATTACCAGCAGCAGGGTAATCTCCATTAACATATAGCCAAACCTGCGGATACCTCTTTCAAAATCAGTTTCAGGAATTTTGGCACGCAGGCTGTCGGATATTTTTCCTAATTCTGTATGCCAGCCGGTGTTTACGGCAATTGCCCTGGCGGTTCCGCTTACTACGTGCGAGCCCATCAACAGCACATTCGATCGCTTTGACAGTGGGGTATCTTCGGGCAGCAAGCCTGGTGCTTTTTCAACCGGAAAAGTTTCGCCCGTAAATACGGCCTCGTCTACAAACAAGGCAACCGCTTCCATCACCAGGCTATCTGCAGGTATAACATCGCCCGCGCTCAGGCAAATAATATCGCCTGTTACAACCTTCTCTGCGGGCACGGTGACGTTTATTGAATTTCGTAAAACTGTACAATGCAATTGTACCATTTTAAGCAATTCATTTATGGCATTGGCTGCACCCCGCTCCTGTAAAAAACCAAGCAAGCCACTTATCAGAACAATAATAAATATAATAGCGGTGTCTGTTGCATCACCCAGACCAGCCGAAATTAAAGATGCTATTATCAAGAGTAAAGTTACCGGGCTTTTAAATTGCGCAAGAAAAAGCACCAATCCCGTTTTTTTATCAGATGACTTAAGTGTGTTTTTGCCGTAAAGCCTTAACCTGGCGGCGGCCTCACCAGCTTCAAGTCCGCCAGTCCCGCTTTGCAGCTCCTGAATGGCCGAATCAACACTGATATTCCAGAAATTTTTGAGAAAAGGGGCAGGCGGGTTTACCGGTTTAGTTGCAAACATACTGTTAACATGGGAACACCAGCAATGGAACGTTCATGTTTTGGGGAAGTGTATCTGGCAGGTATCTTCCAAAAACCTCCTCGAAATGGAAACGGTGGTTTACTAATATCAGTAAATCAGTATGCAGGGCATTTACCATCACGTCAATGGCCTTTTTTAAATCCCTTTCCCTAATGTTATTCAGCAGAAGATTATCATATTGAATGTTAAGGCCAATTATTTCGTTAAATAAAACCTTCGAATAGTTTACATCCATTTCCGGCATGCCTTTGGCGGCAATATTGGCAATCTGCAGCAATGCATCATAGGGTGCAGCCAGCTCAGCGAGATACTTAACAATTTGTAACCGGCAATATCTTAAATCGGCCACATACGTTAACCGTTCAAAATCCCGCGGTTTAAAGTTTTCAGGAACTAAAAGCAACGGGCACCTTACCCTGTTCAGAATACCCTGGGCGTTCAGGTGAGAGTCTGAAGCGATATCGTGCGCATTAGCAGAAATTCCCTTTACCATCAGCCATATACCGTTCTTGATAATCAGCCCAGCCAGTTCGTCTTCACTAAACCCCGACACATCAAGGTTATTAATTGCGGGATAGTAAGCATCTGGCTCAAATGATGTTACTTCCGGATCAGTTGCTTCATGCCCTGTATAGCTCCCGGCAAGTTGTAAACTTTTTACCTCTATCGTCCTGGAGCAAAATACGGTATCGGCCACCAGAATATCTGCCTTAACTTTTTTTGCGATACTAAACGCAAAATTGATAGCGTTTGCTGCCTCGGCTGAGAAATCATTTATTACAAGGATAGTTTTCATAATTACACATCAAAGTGAATAACGTTATCAAAATTACCCGTTAACTATGGGTTAATAAATGATATTAATCACCTCAAAAGCTGATTTCCGGGCGTATCCCCGTTATTTTTGATGAATTAAGATGACCGGAGCTTTCTGTGGTTATCTCGTAAGTAAATTGCAGGCTTCAATTTTACTTCAAAATCGTTTTGTACTTTTAGGCTAAAAAAAATGTGAAACTGCTGATAATTGAAGACGAGCAAGGATTACGCGAAACCATTAAAAAGTATTTTACTGAAGACGGAAATATCTGCGAGGCCTGCAACGACCTAAAGTCCGCTTTGGAAAAAATTGCCTTATATGATTATGATTGTATTCTTTTAGATATAGGTCTTCCGGACGGTGAGGGCTTCGGTGTTTTGGATTATTTACGCCAGAATGGCAAAAGTGATTGTGTGCTGATCATATCGGCACGAAATTCGGTTGATGATAAGACCAAAGGGCTCAACACCGGCGCTGACGACTACCTTACCAAACCCTTTCATCTGGCAGAACTGAAAGCCCGGGTGCTGGCTGTATTCAGAAGAAAAACATTAGGCGCCGGAAGCGTGCTCACTTATAAAGAGATAGAGATTGACTTAAACGGCCGGAATGTAAGTATCAACAAAACGCCGGTTACTTTTACTAAAAAAGAGTTCGACATGCTGCTTTATTTCATAGCAAACAAAGGGAAAGTAGTATCGAAAAACGCCATTGCCGAACATCTTTGGGGCGATGAAATGGACATGCTCGACAGTTTTGATTTCATTTACACGCATATAAAAAACCTGCGTAAAAAGTTAACGGATCTAACGGGGAGAGACTTTTTTTCTTCGGTTTATGGCGTAGGCTATAAATTTTTTTAACAATGAAATTAGCCTCGCACTATACCAGGGCAAGCGTGCTGATAAGTCTGCTGGTTTTAACCATATCGGCATTCGTTTACTATTACACTATCAGCAGCATAGCAAGACAACAATTGGACGGAGACCTTTCCGAAGAAGTTGCTGAATTTGTAGGTTATGTTAACCGGCATCATCGGCTACCTAAACCAGTTGATTTCGACCAGGACCAGACCTCTGTGATTAAAACCAGCCTGAGCAACTATGAAACCCGCTTTTTTGACACGCCTTACTTTAACAAAAAGGAGAAAAAAAATGAAAGCGGCCGGGCTGTAACCTTTCTTGTAACCATATCACCACAACGTTACCTGGTAACCATATCTGAATCGAGGGAAAATACCGAATACCTGTTACAGATTATTTCAGTTATCACCCTGGCACTTGCCGCCATATTACTTACGGTACTGATTGTTACTCATAAATATTTTTTAAAGGGCCTTTGGGAGCCGTTTTATGCTGCGTTAGGAAAAGTTCAGGAATTTAATGCTGCTGACCATACCCGGATAACAGCGACGGCGAGTAAGGTTGACGAATTTAAGCAGTTGAACGATGCCATAGAAAAAATGTCGGCCCGTGTTACGGAGGAATATAAAGGGCTGAAAACTTTTACCGAAAATGCGGCTCACGAGATCATGACTCCGTTATCTCTCATCACTTCCAAATTGGATATATTAATACAGGATGAATCATTGCGGCCTGATCAATACATGCAGATTGCCGATTTGTATGCGGCAACAAACCGGCTTTCTCATTTAAACCAATCTCTTTTATTGCTTGTAAAAATCGAAAATGACCTGTTACACGACAACGAAGCGTTGAATATGAAGAACGTTATAAACGAAAAATTTCAGCTGTTCCAGGAAATGATACAAAGCAAGAGTATTGATGTAAATTTTGAGATGGAGGATGTAGAAATTAATGCCAGCAGGCATCTCGCCGAAATACTGATAAACAATTTGTTCAGCAATGCTATCCGTCACAACAGGGAACACGGCGAGATAAGAATCCGGCTAACAACCGAAACGCTAACATTTCAAAACACAGGTAATGGCGATATGCTGGATGAGCACCGGATATTCGACAGATTTTATAAAAGCAAAGCATCTGAAGGCACCGGGCTTGGCCTGGCCATCATCAAGACCATCTGTAACAAATATAACTTTGTTGTTAATTACCGGTTCATAGCGGACCTGCATAGCTTCGAGATAAAAATTAATTCAAAACAGCAAAAGCAGGCGCTTCCGCTACAATAAATAGCCTTGCTCCTTATACCATTGTTTAGAATAAATCCGGCCGCAAGACGTCCAAATTACCCCGTTATAATGTCTATTTAACCATCCTTTCATTGGTGGTAATGACGTTAATTTTGGCTTTGAAGATTATCACTTAAAAGACCAATATACAATAACATGAGTAACCAGGATTTTACTGCCACCGTTTGGGTGGAACAAAGACCAGCTGAGGCATACCATACCATTTTGAATGTAAGAGAATGGTGGTCTGGCCTGTATAACGAATCATTTGAGGGCGTCTCAGAAAAGCTGGGCGACGAGTTTAGCTTCCGTGCAGGTGACGGCGCCCATTATACCAAGCAAAAATTGATAGAACTGATACCGGGCAAAAAGGTGGTTTGGCTGGTAACAGAAGCCAATCTTAGCTTTGTAGATACGACAGACGAGTGGGAAGGCACCAGGATTAGCTTTGAAATTTTTGAAGATGCAGGCAAAACTAAAATTGTGTTCACGCACATCGGCCTTGTTCCTGCTTTTGAATGTTACGACGCATGTTCAACCGGTTGGGCGCGGTATATGCAGGAGAGATTAGTACACGCGATTACTAAAGCGGCCGCCTGATATAATTGCCGTAAACAAGAAAAGCAAGCGGCGGATAACTTGCTTCTCTTGTTCAGGGCGCTTTTGTGAGTTGCGGAAGATGCTACTTTTTCAGCAAACTCTTCATAAAATATCCCCCTACCACGCTGCGTGCCTGGAAACCGACCTGCTTACCATTGGTAGTTTCGTGCCAGTCGCTTAACGGTACACGCGACGATGTTTCGGTAGCATATTTGTAAACCGGGGTAATCAGTTCGTTAAAATCTTTGCTATTGCTGGTCATGGCAGCTGTCCACAATATCCAATCAGATTTGGTGTAGGTTTTACGGCTATCCAGCGGCAGACCAAAAGCATTCTGGTGCTTCAGGTAATAGCTGATTTCGGTATCATAAACTTTCTGAGGAAACAGGTTTAACTTAAACACCTTATCCCACACCATGTTGTATTTCTGGCTCCAGGTGTCCTTGTTGTCGAATACCAGGGCATAATGGTCGCCGGCATTATCTTTTGCTACCCATTGATTAGCCATATCCCCAGCCATCGCTTTGTATTTGGCGGCGGTTTTGGCATCCCCTAAAGCAGCAGCCATCTGCGCATAAGAGCCTATAGCTACTATAGCTTTAACGGAAAGATTAGCATTATGGGCCAGGTGACCGGCAAAGTCATCAGTACAAAGCTGGTTGCCCGGATCGAGGCCAAACTTGGCGAGGTAGTTTACCCAGGTAGTCAGGGCCTTCCAATGTTTGCGGGCGTAAGCCGGATTGTGCTCAGCCCTAACTATTGCGTTGGTCAAAATAATCATATTTCCGGATTCCTCAACCGGCATGCCCTCTCCATACAACTGTCCATTGGCCTGCGGATATACGCCCAGGTCATGCGCTGCAAAATCATGCTTAAACCTGCCGCTTTCCGAAAAATAAAATATTCCGTTCAGCATGCCTTCCATCAGCTTTGGGTTATAGATAAGGTACAACGGCGCCGACGGATAGGTAACATCCACCGTATTGATGAAGCCCCCGCTGAAATTTTCTTTGGACAACCAAAGGATCTCACCCGCCGGGCTTTTCACCAGTTGATGTGCCGAAATACTTTGGCGATACGCCATCACGCATAGTTTGGCATAAGTTTCGCCACCGGCTGCCAAAGCATCGTTGTAGATTTTTTTATCAGTTGCATCACATTTCGCAATAGTGGTTTTATACTGTGCAGCGGCGTTAGCCAGTACCTTTTCCATGGTAGCACCAGGCGTGTTCCTCCACCATGGTTTCAGGTTAGTGCCAAAGTATTGAATGGATTGCAGTTCATCATAGCCCAATTCCAAAAATTGAGAAACCGGGGCGGATCCAACTGCACCAAGATTTTGCACAGTACTCAGCATCAGGCGCTTACCTTCTTTTACGCTTTCCGGCCATTTATTTTCAGTAAATGCGCTTACTATCCTGCCACTCTCAACTACGGTCTGCATAGCCTTAGTGCTGGCAGGGACGGCCACGTACATATATCCCCAATCAATCCGGACATTATCGCCTTTCTTTTTCAATACCGGCTGTTCAACCGTTCCCGCCTTCAGGATCTGCATACCCGATGCCGAATATTTTTGAGCTTTGACGGTTTGCGATGCCACATCAGCAGCGATATTGGAGCTTGCAGCGGTAAGTATGCTTACGTCATGCTTTTTTCCATCGGTAGCTTGTGCCTGGTAGCTGATATATGATACCGGCAGCGACAATAACGAAAGATCATTCAATATCAGCGGCGAGGTAAACGCTACCCTTAATTTCACAGGGCCACAGTTAAAATGATATATGGTTTGAGTGGCGTTGACGGTAACGCTAACCTGCCCGGCAGTTTTAATACCGGCGAACAAATCGTGCTTCACTTCTACCGAAATCCCGGCGTCAATCATGGTGCCGCCGCCGGTATTATGGCAATGCACGGCTAATACGTTTTCGCCTTTAACCATAAAGTTTTTTGCTTCGGCGGGCAGCTCAAACATTTCGTAATCACCGTTAGCGCCCGGGCGCGATGCAACCAGGTGGCCGTTTAAATAATACTCGGCATCATCATCGTGATAATTTCTAAGAATAAGTTTTCCACCAGGTATTTCACTCAGCGAAAATTTACGGCGCAGCCAGATGTCTTTTCCTGTCCATTTAGTTCCGTTGCTGATGCGGTCATCGCCAAAAGGGCCTTTGCCAGTTTTCCAGCCATTATCATCAAATGAGGGTTGTTCCCACCCTTTATCCGGCGCAGCATCAACCAGGTAGCGGCAGTTATAGGTTTCCTCATCGCCTGCTGCTAAAATTGATTTTAGTTCAGGCGGTTCATTTCCCATAAAATGATAGTATTCGCCATCTACTTTTATTATTCCCTCAAGCGACTGGTCTTTGCCGGTCCAGTGCTGGGTTGGTGAATCGTATAGCTTGTCGGTATTAGACCATATACTGAAGTAAGTATTATGGCTGATGAGGGGATAAGCAGGCATTTTATAAACCTGTGCTCGCAAAGCAGTTAGCGAACAGGCGCTTATCGCCGTTATGGCAATAGCTTTAAAAACAGTTCTCATAGTTTTTAGGTGTATGTAAGTAAATATCGGCCAAATTAAAAATTTTAACCGTCAAAACCACATTTATATAAAAATACCGGGGCGTCTGTTGGGCAGGCGCTCCCGGTAAGCCAATTTATTGTGAAGAGTCTCGAGTCTGAAAAAGTTCTGACTTAAGACTCAGTGCTAACGACTAAAGACTCCTATCTATCCATGTCCCAAATTTTCAGCGTTTTGAAAACAGCTGTTCCAGAAGCAAATGCTGAAAGGCCGGTTGCGTCTTTATCGGGGTAGATCATGGTCGATATCACCTGTTCGCCGCCATTGCCGAATACTTCAAGCGACGATTTATCGACCAGCACACGCAGCCTGATAACGCCGTTAACGGCATTTACCGGGGCGGTTTGTAGAAGGTTGCGTTTGTCCTTATTGGCGTTTTCCGCAGTGGAGCAGTCGACATAAATTTCTTTACTTGCTGCATTATATCCAACCTCGATCTTTTTTGAGCCATCGGCATCAGATGCTACAATGAACCCGCTTTTCTCCGATTTACCCGGCTGTATTTCGGCATCTATCCAATAGGAATTGGCGTTAAGATGCGAAGCGCCGTTCAGTTTCATAGCGCCGCTCACGGGCAAATTTGTTTTTGATATTACGGCCCCCTTTGCATATTTAGATAACGAATTGGTAATGATAGCAGCCGGGTTTTGGAAAAGACGGATACCATCCGCGGTGTTCCTTAGCGACAAATCCCTTGGTATAGACATCTGGCCTTTCCATGGAGAAGTTTCCGGCTTACCATTGATCAGCCAGCCTATCAATATCTTTTTATTTGCCGGTGCATCACGCCAGGCGATAGCAGCGTAAAAGCAGTCGCCGTAATCTACGCGCAGCATTTTTTCAGCAGGGTTCAGGTTAGTAAATTTAGTTCCATCAAAATCGCCCACAAAGTATTGCATCTGCGGGCCATGCTCGCCAAAGTTCGATACAAACAGCACGTATTTTGTATTGGCCGGGTTACCATTAACCGGAAGCGGCAGCATCGATGGGCATTCCCATCCATTTTTAGTATAACCCGCCGGGCCAAAATCACTAAGCTTTTCCCAGTGCTTTAAGTCTTTAGAACCATAAAAACGCACCATGTGTTCGTTCACCATCGACACGGTCATGATCCACTGTTTTTTTGGCGCAAACCAAAAGACGTTAGGGTCCCGGAAGTCGCGCATATTCAAGTCGATAACGGGGTCCTTGTCATATAATTTATACGACATACCGTTATCATTACTATAGGCTATGTATTGTGCTTCTTTGTGTTGTTTAGGCAAATCTCCTGTGAAGATAGCCACGATAGGCCCCTTACCATTTTTGCCAAAACCGCTGGTGTTATTTTTGTCGATGACTGCCGAGCCTGAATAAATATAAACGGTAGTATCCCTGGTAACTACTTCGTGAATGGCCACGGGCAGATGTTTCCAGTGCACCAGGTCGGCACTTTCAGCATGGCCCCAGCTCATGTGACCCCATTTATTTTCCTGCGGATTATGCTGATAGTACAGCTGGAATTTGCCATTCAGGTAAATTAACCCGTTGGGGTCGTTGGTCCAGTATTTATCGGGTGTAAAGTGGTATACAGGCCGCCATTGCGGCGTAGGTGGTGTAGCGTCCTGCGCCATTCCCCGAAGCGAAATAGCAAGCAGTGAAAGAATTAATAATCTGTTTCTTATCATGGTCATTTAGCGTTTATTGTTTTTCCTTGTTGAGTTTGCTTTTGTTTTTTGTGCAATATCGCCATACCAATAGGTAACGGCTGATGCATTGATTTCCCCGTTTTGCCAGCCGAGCATTTCCAAATCATATTTGAAATTATTGTGGAACGGCACCCTGTCGAGGTTGCGTGTACGGGTAAACGTGTTTGCCCCGAATGAGTCGCTGTTATCAGCCCGTGGGGCATTGGCGAATGGCGTTTGGTAAAGTACTACCGGCGCCCACGAGGTATTATAGTAATCTTCTGTCCCTGTGCCGTATTCCGACGGAAAGATATTGCCGTCCACCCAATATTTCTGGTCGCCTTCGCCGTACCAGGTGTGCATCAGGTTATCCACGGCGAAAGTATCGCCCATAAACATGCCGCGGCCCTTGATGGTATTAAAGTTCCATTCAATGGGGTTATCTTTTTCTTCCTTGCGGACAGGGATATCGTGTCCTTCTTTCCAATCAGCATGAAAGTAAAGAGAATGGCTATCCCATTTCCAATTTTCAGTAACTGCGGTAAGTGTAACAGGCATATCTTCCGAAGATGTATTTACCAATGTAATGCTTGCCGACTTTCGGTATGGCATCACCCATCTTAAATCGATATTACCGTCTTTTGTGACGCTACGGTACCAGCTTTCTATTGGTTTACCGCCTTTGCCGCTTCCCATAAAATCACCAAGGGGGCAGTATACAGTTCGTCTGCCATCAAATTTTATCGCCACCATTAACTTATCCGCCTGCGTGCTAATGTCTTTCAACTGGATTGCGATTTGCTTAACAGCATGAGTACCGGCAGGCAAGTTCAAAGCAAGCGGCTTTTCAGTGCCGATTGTTTTGCTCAGACTGATTTTTTGTCCCGATGGCATTCCCGGATGCCGCAGCTTCTCATTCACCGAATCGATAAGCGATTTAGCTGATGCCACCTGGTCGACGCTAAATGTTTTCACTTTAGCATCCTCATTATACACCCGGTAATTTATCTGATAATATCTTGGCTGATCATCGGTATCCTTATCCTCAAAAGTTATTTTGCAATGTTTGGCAAATGGCATTGGCAGATATAGCGTACTGCCGCCTTTCTCTTTTGGCTCATAACTGGAATGAGGCTGTAGCAAAGGTTGACCGATTCCCAGTCCGTTTCGCATTAAATCGTATGCAGGTATCGTAACGGTTGGTTCGGCTTGGTTATCGAAATAAATCCTTAACGTACCGTTCCGTTTAAACGTTGTCAGCCAAAAGCGTACTATTGCACCCGGACCATCGGCTTCCATCATTACATGCTCCGTTCTGCCGCCGTTTTTTTCCATACGGATATATTGGGATGCATCGCCATTGGCAAACCAGCCGGACTGACCGGGAGCCAGCGATTTACGGTCGTAGCTGCTGGCCTGTATTTCATGATACGCAGGCGCGGGCCATCTAGCCATGGCGTTGTAATCCACTATCTCGCGCAAAAGTGAGCGCATATCGACACGCCCCTGTGCATATCCGAAAAGGCAGGGCAAACACAGCATCACACTAAACGATATATTCTTAATACTACGCATGTAGACAAGTTAACAAAAAATACGCAACCATTAGCTTCCGCTTCGCCTCACCTAAATCCTCTCCAAAGGAGAGGACTTAAGCTGCGCTATCGATTAATCTTGCGCCAAACCCTCTCCTTTGGAGAGCGGTTTGGCGCAAGGCGTCCCCAATATCTTATTTTACCAGCCCGGATTTTGTTTATACAATCCCTTGCTGAAATTGATCTGTGCCTGCGATATTGGTAAATATTCATCACGGTTTTTGGTAAAGTGTGCGCCAACCAAATGCGGCGTACGTTTCACCTCGGCCTGGAAATAGTTGTTCAAATAATCAGCCGCTATGCCCCAGCGTACCAGGTCAAAGAAACGGTAGCCTTCCATCGCAAACTCCAGGCGGCGTTCAAACATAAGGGCATTCCACGCATAATCATTCGTCCAGGTACAGTTAACGCCCGGCCTGTAAATATCCATTTTATAGTTTGATGTCGGTGTGCCATCAGCCTTTTTCAGCAGAGCCGTGCTGTTCATGGCGCGCTGCCGTACCTGGTTTATTAATGGCAGGGCGTCATTCTCGCGCCCAAGCTTTATCAGTGCTTCGGCTTTCATCAGCAGTACATCAGCATAGCGGATAATTTCCCAGTTCTTCGAGCTTGACATAAACGGCGGGAAACGGGTAAACGAAGGGTCGGTGTAAGCTACCACTTCTTTCAGGCTCAGCAAAGGGCCGTATGACTGCTGATCGCGTGCCCAGGCGGCCTGGTAAGGCAGATTAGTCTGATATTTATAGGGGTGACCGGGAATGGCAACAGTATGGTCAAGCCGTGGGTCGAACGTGTTGGTGTTAAAATCGTTCGACGGCACTACGTCGTTATCGTTAAAGGTATTGAACATTGGCAGGCCGGTAGCACCGGTTTTAAATGCATTCACCATGTTATCGCTCGGCACGTGGAAACCGCAGCAGCCATATTCGGCATCCATCGGGTAATCCAGGCAATGCCCGGCATCAACCCTTCCAAGCGGCGTCTGGTCATTTTTGGAATACTGAATAGAAAACACCGATTCGGGCGAGTTATTAAACTGCGGCAAAAAGTTGTCGGCAAAGTCCGCATCCAACTGGTATTTTCCTGAATTGATCACGGCATCGCAATTGGCAACAACAGCCTGCAACTTGGTGTTGTCGATACCCGTTACATTATTTTTGTCATCCTGGGTGTATGCCTGGTATAACAGGGTCTTTGCCAGGTAAGCTTCTGCTGCGCCTTTGGTTGCCCGGCCTGCGTCAGTTTGAGTTACTGGCAGATTGGCGGCTGCGAAAGTAAAATCGTCTGCGATCTTAGTCCAGAGTTGGTCGCTGGTGAGTGCGACATTGGATACTGCACCATAATTTGCGGCTGACTTTTGTATGGTTTCATCAATATACGGGATATGCTTAAACAAAATCTTCAGCAGGAAATAAAAGTGCCCGCGTAAAAATTTCAGCTCAGCCTCCCGCTGTGTTTTCAGGGGATAGTTAGCAACATCCTGACCCTCAACCAAAGTTAGTGCCGTGTTGCAACGGGCTATCCCCACATACAACTGGTAAAAAACATTATCGCCGGAGCCGTTGGTGATCGTGTTATTGGAGAATACCTCGAACTGGTTATACTCGGCAATGTCGCCCGGGCCACCGCCGCCTTTATAGGCATCGCCGCTCCGGATGCTGCCGTAAGCCCACATGCTGCTGAACGGATAGAAATAATAATCATTACCGAGGTACGAATAGGCTGCAATCACCATTGCATCCGTATTGGCCGGTGTTGTCAGGTCTTCTTTGGAGACAACACCCTGCGGCGTTTCGTCCAGGTATTTTTTACAGGATGCAGCGCTCATCGCTAAAACAATTGCTGCTATATATTTAAGCTTTTTCATTTTTTCCAGTTAATAGTTAGTATGACAGATTGAGACCGATGGTAGTAATTACCGGGATTGGATAACCATTGCCGGGGTTTTCAGGGTCAGGGCCCGTGTACGACGAATTTTTAACCCTGAACAGGTTGCTGGCCTGCACATAAAATGTGGCGCGCTGCAGCTTAACAGTCTTGAACAGGTTTTTGAAATCATACGCCAGTTGGATATTCCTGAGCTTGAGATACGAGCCGCTTTCAAGGAAGTAAGTTGAATACCGGCCTTCGTCGTTGTTGTTAACCAGCGTAAGGGCCGGAATGGTTGAGCCGGTGTTTTTTGGCGTCCATGCGGTGAGTGCTCTTGTGCCCCAGTTAGAGCCTGGCGCCAGCGAGCTGAAATCTGTCAGGTATTTGTAGGAATTGTAAACCGTTCCCCCCTTTACACCTTGCAGGAAGATGCTTAGCGAAAAGCCCTTATAGCCCAGCGAAGTATTTAAGCCGTAAGTAAAATCAGGGTCGGAGTTGCCGATATAGGTTTCGTCGGTTGGGTTAATCACATTATCACCATTAAGGTCTTTATAACGTAAACGCCCTACGCCTTTGCCGGGTTGTGCAGCGGCAGCGTCCACTTCAGCCTGGTTTTGGAAAATGCCCTGTACCACATAACCGAACTGCGAGTTTGGCGAACGGCCGATAATAGTTTGGGTTGTACCATTGCCGGGGTAGCCATTAATAGCAGCTGCCGGAAGTTTGGTAATTTTAGCACGGTATGCGGCGATATTCCCGGTAAGGCCCACGGTGAAATCGCTGCCTATTTTTCCCCGGTAGTTAAGCAGTGTTTCGAAGCCTTTCACATTTTCGGATGCCCCGTTGTACCACTCGTTACCGCCCTCGCCCAATACAGCCAGATATGGCGGGTTGATCAAAATGTCGGTGGTATTTTTGTTAAATACATCAAATGAACCTGTCAGGATGTTATTGAACAAGCCAAAGTCGACACCGATATTGGTTTGGGTGGTAGTTTCCCATTTCAGATCAGGATTGCCGGTTTGTGTTGAGGTAAAACCAGACGGCAAAGTGCCCGAACCTTTACCTGTGATATCATAAGCGCTGCCAGCGTCGCCATTAAAAGCGCCGCGATTTCCGTAAATGGACTGGTAAAGCGAATAAGTAGCATTGTTCGCGATATTCTGGTTGCCGGTTTGTCCCCAGCCAGCCCGCAGCTTTAAGTCAGAAATTATGCGGTTATCCTTCAGAAAATCTTCCTGACTTATTCTCCAACCGGCTGATACGGCCGGGAAATAGGCGTAGCGGTTATCAGCCCCAAATTTCGACGATCCATCACGGCGTAACGTTACCGATGCCAGGTATTTGTTGGCAAAGGAGTAATTAATCTTTCCAAAAAATGAGACCAATGCATCACCAGCGCCGCCGCCATTGGCTACAATATTACTGGTGCCTTCGCTCAGGTAGGCGTAATCGATGTTAGCCAGTGTAAGGCCCTGCACATTGCCGTTAAAATTTTGATACTTGTCCTTTATATTCTCCTCGCCCAGTAAAAAGTTGAACTGATGCTTTTTCCAGGTCAGATCATAGGTCAGCTGATTTTGCCAGGTTTCAGTAACGGCATAATCGGTTGACTGGCCTGCAATAGTCCTATTGTCTGATAAGAAGCCTGCAGTATAAGGTATTTGCAGCCAGCGGTAATAGTTACCGGCAAAGTCAGCCGCAAAGGTGGTCTTAAAATGCAGATTTTTAACTATCTCCAGGTCGGCGAAAACATTGCCGAACACACGGCCAAAGTTGTTAAAGTTCTGTTTATTATCTTCTATCAGCCTAACAGGGTTGTCCCTGTCGTCCATACCGGCGATGGGCCCGCCCCAGCCAATTCCATCAACCGTATGTATCGGGATGATCGGATTTTCAATCAGCGAAAGAATGGTGATGCTTCCAACCGGCAATTGAGGGTCCTTCATATATGTTGCCGACAGGGTCTCTCCTATCTTTAACTTGCCGCCAAACAGGTTGTACTGGCTGTTCAGCCTGATATTATACTTGGTATCGCCCGTTTCTTTGATGATGCCTTTATTATTATAATACCCAACGGAAAAAAGATAGCTGCCCTTGTCGCTACCGTTTGACAGAGAGAGATTATACGACTGCAATAACGACGGCTGGGATATTTCATCGAACCAGCTGGTATTGGCTGAGCGCATGGTCTTGTTATTTGGATCGATGTAGGGAGCAATATTTACCTGATTAAGTATGGGGTTATTATAATCGTGGTTCCAGTCGAACGTATAAACGCCACCAAATTCAACCGGGTCTACCAGTTGGTTATTAACATGGTTCACGCCAAACTGATCGTCGTTTACCTGCGCCTGCCAGTAAGCCTGCCCATGCTGTAAAGCACTTAAGGTGCTCAGCTTGCTATTGTAATATTGTACTGAAGTCGACGCGTCAAAATCTATGCGCTGTACGCCATTTTTACCGCGCTTGGTAGTTACGATAATAACACCTGCCGCAGCACGCGATCCATAAATACTTGCCGCCGATGCATCGCGCAATACCTGGATAGATTCGATGTCGTTCTGGTTAAGCTCTTGTAAACCGCGCTGAGTCGGGATGCCATCGATGATATACAATGGGTCGTTATCATTCAGCGTAGTTGTACCGCGCACCCTTACTGCCACCGCGCCGTTTGGCGAACCGTCGGAGTAGATGCTTAGTCCCGGGACGCGCCCTTGCAAAGCCCTCATCGGGTTACCTTCGGGAATGTCCTTAATTTCGTTTACATTAATTACAGATACCGCGCCGGTCAGGTCCTTTTTCTTTTCAGACGTATAGCCTGTTACCACCACTTCATTTAAATCCGTAGCGCCGGACTTAAAGGCTACCACAAGATTATCGGTAATTGTACTCAGCTTAATGTCGACAGGCTGATAGCCTACAAATGTGATGTGCAGGGTTTGCCCTACTGACGCCTGGATGCTGAACTTGCCGTTTACGTTGGTAATGGTAACCTGTTTTTCGCCTGCAACCTGAACCGTTGCCCCCGGCAAAGGCTGGCCCTGCGGATCGTTTACCGTGCCGGTCACCGTCCCGCTCTGGGCATACGCCCCGCTTGCCAGCAGGACAAGCAGGGAACAAAAAAGTAATAGTTTTCTCATCTGATAGTCGTTGTTAATTGGTTGTTGATTGTTATACTTGGTTTGATTTTTTTCGTTAATGACTCATCACAATATTATTTTCAATCTGCTCAAGCGATTTACCCTTGGTTTCGGGCATAAAGCGCCAAACAAACACCAGTTGCAGCACCATCATCACCCCAAAAAATGAAAAGGTAACCGCGCCGCCAAGATTCTCGGCGAGGTAAGGAAACCCGAATGCGATGATGGCTGCCATAATCCAATGTGTAGAGCTGCCCAGTGTCTGGCCTTTTGCGCGCACCTGGTTCGGAAATATTTCTGAGATAAACACCCAGATAACCGCCCCCTGCGAGAAGGCGAAAAAGGCGATGAATAACATCATGTAAACCGGTATGGCCACGCCGCTCATGTGGCCTGAATAAAAGGTGAAAGCCACCAGGAATAACGAACAGATAAGCCCCACGGAGCCTATCAGCATCAGTACTCTGCGGCCAACCTTATCGATAAAATTGATAGCGATGAGTGTGAACAGGAAGTTGATCAACCCGATGCCCACCGTTGACAAGAGCGATGAATGTGCTCCCAATCCGGCCATTTCAAAAATGCGCGGCGCATAATAAATGATGGCGTTGATGCCCGATACCTGGTTAAAAAACGCAAACAGCATAGCCAGCACAATCGGCGTTTTATATTTGCCGGAGAAGAGATCATCGCTATGGCTAATTTTATTGTGCAGATCTGATTCCTGTATGGCCCGGAGCTCCTTTTCGCAATTGAGCGGATTGATAATGCGCAGAATTTCCAGCGCCTTAGCCGATTCGCCCTTTTTAAGCACCAGCCAGCGGGGGCTTTCGGGAATAAAATAAATCAACACCAGGAACAGCAGTGATGGAAAGGCCTGCACGCCCAGCATCCATCGCCATGACGTGTCGCCGCCCTGGCTGAGCAGGTAGTTGCTCAGGTATGAAATAAGGATACCCAGCACCACGTTAAACTGGAACAAGCCAACCAGCCGGCCGCGTCGTTCTGCCGGCGATACTTCTGAGATGTAAATAGGCGCAGTAACCGATGATATGCCTACACCCAGCCCCCCCAAAAAGCGGAAGCCGAGAAACAAATACCAGTCGCCGGCCACCGCGGTACCAACCGAGGATAGCAGATAGGCTGCGGCCACAAAATACAGCGTATTTTTACGGCCGAAACGATCAGACGGGCGGGCGCCTAATAACGACCCAACCACGGTACCAATCAAAGCAATGGAAATAGTAAGCCCGTGTGCAAATACCGAAAGGCCCCAATATTGCTGAATAGACTTTTCGGCGCCCGAAATAACAGCAGTGTCGAACCCGAATAGGAAGCCGCCGAGGGCCACGACCATGGACCACGCCATGACGGAGTATTTGTTCATAATAAGCCTTGTGTTTTTAGATTATAATTAGCGGTGGCAAGGTAGGCCTGGCATGAGAGCGGCAGTTATCAATTTTGTTCCAAAAAAATTCAAAAAAATACTATTGAATCAACAATCTGATTTTCAATGCTATATTTTTTAATGGATGTAACTCATTTATATTAATGTTTGATTTTGTTACCTGCTACTTACAGTTTTGTTTCGGGTTAGTTCAATACACGAAGGCGTCGATTTGGACGCTTGGTTTTTTTATACATACATTTACCAATGAAAACCGTCGGGAAGACGGTTAACCAATAAAACCAACGCTATTAATATCTATTTAAGGTTCGGGAGATTAATGAAGGCTTTTTGCAAACTCATTATCCTTCTTATTTGCTGCTCTGCGTTTTTCGGCTGCAAAAAGAAAGACAAGACATCTTTATACAATATCGGCTTTTCGCAATGCGTAGGCTCCGATCTCTGGCGGCGCACTATGCTGGATGAGATGAAGATGGAGCTGTCGCTGCATCCCGGCGCGCGTTTTATTTATGCAGACGCCAATGGCAACAGTCAAAAGCAAATTCAACAGGTAAAAAATATGGTCGATCAGGGGATTGACCTGCTTATAATTTCTCCTAACGAAGCCCAACCCCTTACCGGCATAGTTGAACAAACCTATAATAAAGGCACACCTGTAATTGTAATCGACCGCAAGACATCATCATCACAATATACCGCCTATGTAGGCGCTGACAATTTCGAAATTGGCCGTATGGCAGGCGAATACATGGGCAACCTGCTGAAAAGGAAGGGAAACGTGATTGAGGTAATGGGCCTGCCGGGTTCCTCTCCGGCGATAGAACGTGAGCGGGGCTTCGCCGATGGATTAAGGAAATTCCCGAATGTGCACATTGTAACCCAGCTTTACGGCGACTGGCTGAAAGACCACGCTGAAAAACAGCTGTCGCAGATTGTGCCGCAATTAAATAGTGCCGATGCCATTTTTGCGCACAACGATGTGATGGCCTCTGGCGCGCGGGCGGTATTGAGAGCACAGCATATCCATAAGCCGATCAGGCTAATAGGCGTTGATGCCCTGCCTGTGCCGGGTGGCGGCCTGCAAATGATTGATTCAAAGGTAATAGACGCAAGCCTGCTGTACCCTACCGGCGGAAAGGAAGCAATTGTTACCGCATTTAAAATTTTAAACAAGGAATCGTTCCTGAAAGAAAACATTCTCCAATCGCAGGTTATCGATTCCACGAACGCGCAACTGATGAAGCTGCAATGGAATCGTATCGCCAGTCAGCATAACGATATTCTGCGCCAGCAAAATCTGCTTACCGAGCAGGAGAATGTTTACAACAGCCAGCAAACCGTATTGAACATCATCGTTATTACATTGGTATTGGCCGTGGTTTTCGGCGGTTTGGCTTTTTATTCGCTGATGGAGAACCGCAAAATCAACAAAGCGCTGGAGAAGAAGAACCTGGAAATACTGGAGCAGCGTAACCAGCTGGTGGAGATGTCGGCAAAGGCCGAGGCAGCGACCGAGGCTAAGCTGAACTTTTTCACGAACATGTCGCATGAGTTCCGTACGCCACTTACGCTCATCCTATCGCCGGTTGAGGATATGATGGCCAATGAAAAGCTGAACCTGGTGGCCGGAAAAAGCCTGAAAATTATCCAGAAAAATGCTTTCCGCCTGCTTAAGCTGGTAAACCAGCTGATAGACTATCGTAAAATTGAGTATGACCGCCAGCGGTTGAATGCATCGCCCAACAATATTGTTTCATTTACCAGGGAAATCACTGACAGTTTCAGGCAAAGCGCAGGAAAAAAAGGCATTGCCATAAAGTTTACTGCCAAAGAACCTAAAATTAACCTGTGGTTCGATAGCAACTTGCTGGATAAGGTATTTTTTAACCTCCTGTCGAACGCTATAAAATTTACGCCTGATAATGGAGTAATCAGCATTTCAATTTCGGCTATTGAAGATGACCTGGTGGAGATAACAGTAAAAGACACCGGCATTGGCATGGACGAAGATGAGTTGAAACATGTATTTGAGCAGTTTTACCAGGGCGATGCCGCATCGGGAAAAGGCTCAGGGCTGGGCTTATCGTTATCAAAAGAAATCGTGAACCTGCATAAAGGCGCCATGGAAGTAAGCAGCAAAAAATGGCAGGGCACCATGTTTACCATCAGGCTTAAAACCGGTAACGAACACCTGCTGCTGACTGAAGAGTCGTTTACAGACAAGCCGGCCGCCGTCAACACCGAAAAATTAAAACTATACATAGCTGACCTTGATAAAAACGAGCGCGAACCCGGCGGAGGACTTACCGGGATGCCCAAAGAACATTCGCTATTGATCATTGAAGACAATCCTGACCTGTTAGACTACCTGACAGAAAAACTAAACGGACATTATGATATTTACACAGCCGGTAATGGTAACACCGGTATCTCCATGGCTTTTGAGCAAGTGCCTGACCTTATCATTTCTGACGTGGTATTACCGGGTGCATCTGGCAAAGCCATCACTGAGCTACTAAAAACCGATATGCGTACATCGCACATCCCCATTATCCTGCTAACAGCCCAAAGCAGCGTAGAGCAACAGATTGATGGCATGCGCCGTATGGCCGACGCGTACATTACCAAGCCGTTTAATTACGATTACCTTTTGGCTACCGTCGAAAATTTGATTAAAAACCGGGTATTGCTAAAAGAACATTTCATCAGCGACGCTCCGGTAAGCGGCAAGCAAACCGTAGCTAAAAGCCTTGATAAAAAATTCCTGAACGACTTTGCAGGCATAGTAGAGCAAAACCTCGGCAACGAAAACTTCAGCGTGGATGACATCTGCCGGGCCATAGGCATATCGCGCGTGCAGCTTTACCGTAAAGTAAAAGCGCTGCTGGACTGCAGCATTACCGACTACATACTTGCCCGCAGGCTAAAAAAAGCCAAATACCTGCTTGGCAACGAAGGTTATTCCATAGCAGAAATTACTTATATGGTGGGTTTTTCTACGCCAAACTACTTTTCTACCGTTTTTAAGAATAAATACGGCTGTACGCCGAGCGAGTTTAAAAGAACAGTCAGCGCCGGCTAATGCCACTGTTAATTTCAGCTCAGGTAAAAGAGACGCCGCAGCAATCCTTACGCCCGTACTTTTTTATTACTAAGTAAGGCCGCTAATCCGAGCATAGGCCCTACGGCGAGCAAAGCATAAATGTTATTTTCGTTACCTGCTGTTCGTATGGCGTTAATTAATTGAATACTAACTATAGTAATGGCAAACCCGATACAATTGACAATGGTTAGTGAAGTTCCCCTCCATTCCTGCGGCGCATTTTGGGCTACCATGGTAGAGAACAGCGGCGAATCGGCAATTACAGCCATTCCCCAGATAAAAAGGAATACCGGCAAAACCACCATTGACGCATTACCCAAAATCAATGGCGAAAGCAGGCAGCATAAACAGGATAAAGCTAATGCGACGGCTGCCATCCTTTTAACACCAAATTTTTGTGACAGCAGCCCGCTTAAAACGCAGGCAAAGGAACCCGAGGCTATTACCAGGAAGGAAAGAAAAGGAATGTTTAGTGATATACCGGGATGATTGTTTTTATATGCTGCAAGCATAACCGGCACAAATACCCAAAAAGCGTATAACTCCCACATATGGCCAAAATACCCAAACGCCGCCGAACGGAATTTGCTGTCCCGAAAACTTTTAATAAATCCGCCAAGATTTAACTTTTGCCCGGCTTTGCGGTAGGGGCCATCGGGCACGAATAAAATCATTGCAACCCCTCCAAGTGCAGCCAGGACTGACGTAGAAAAGATAACATACCGCCAGGGAAGATTAGCCGTAAGGCTTTTTAACAAATGAGGGAATGCCGTACCGAGCACCAATGCGCCAACCAAAAACCCCAGTGATTTGCCAAGGCCCTGCTGATAATGGTCGGACGCTATCTTCATACCCACCGGATAAATTCCCGCCAGGAAAAAACCGGTTAAAAAGCGGACACTGATCAATAGGGACGTAGTCAGCCCGTCAAAGCTAATAGCGAGGTTAATCGCCGCTGCAATAATAGCGCAAGTAAAGAAAACGCGTGACGGCGAAAACCTGTCCGCTACACTCAGGACGGCAAAAATTAATGTTCCGGCAATAAACCCGGATTGTACCGCACTGGTTAAATAGGCTAAATAAGCCGGTTCGAGGTGGAGTTGTTTTGCCATATCGGCCATAATTGCATTACCAGCAAACCACAGTGAGGTACAAAAAAATTGAGAGATGACGATTACAGGAAGGATTCTTTTCACGTTACGGCAGCAAAGATTATCAGCAATAAATCTAATAGCAAATATTCACAATTGCATACACTTTTGCACCACATAGGGTACACCAGCTCACCATACCACAACTTTGCCTTTTTTGCCTGCCGCGATAATCAAATTTATAACTACCTGAAAGCCTTTAACTTTTATCTGCAACCGGCTTTTTGGCATATTCCTTATATACATAATAGCAATTAATTGATTTAATAAACCATAAAATTTAAAATCATGGCCACAAATCAAAAAAGCCAAATGAGCGACTCAAAGCGGTCAAATCAGCACAGCACCAATCGCTCACATAGCAACAGCGGTAACTTCGCCAATATGGACGAAGCCAAACACCGCGAAATTTCAGCAAAGGGTGGCAGAACTTCCCACTCTTCAAATTCATCAAGCAGGCATTAACATTTGCCTGGTAACAAACAGGATGCATTACGGCGTCCTGTTTGTTAATTGTTATTTCCAATTTTTCCACCGCATTGCTTAAGTGTTTATAACTATTCAAACACAAATAGCCATTTAACCCGTTGTCACCATATTAAATGAGCGACATGGAAAAGTTTGAGATTTCGATTACCAGCAATAACCAGACCTATCACCTCGAAGTTCGAGATTACATGCACCATAAAGATGACGAATGCAAGTTTGAAGTTTTTAAAGATGGCACATTTGCAGGCAGTTTCGAGCCTGATGGTCACCGCGGCTTGCATATCTGCAAAAATCCGGGCTTAATAGATGAGGAAGTGCTGCACCTGGTAGCGGCGCAGCTGCAATCGTATAATTTGTTGTAAATGCTATTTACTTCAGCGTATAGGATATAAGTATCCCTAAAAGTGCAGAAGCTGCGAAACTTAAAAGTGTACCTACCAATATATATTCCGTTTTCTTCTCGGCTTGTTTATCCTTATCGCCAAATCTAAGGATAGATTTTGCTGTGATCAGAAAACCAATCGCCGTAAATTGATTGGTCAGTACAAATGTCAATATCAGCACCCTTTCGCAAATGCCGATCCATTTTCCAGCGTTTTCAAGCCCGTCTTTGGCCTCTTTCGTCGCTGCCAGATCGTTCCTCCATCTGGCTGTGGCCATACCTATTATAATTCCCAATGGCCAGGTAACCACGATATAGCCCAATACCAATATCCAGAAACGCGTGCTTCCGGCTATCCCATTGAAATCAGAAATGATGGCCTGCCATTGGTTATTTATGATCAACCAAATTATAAAAATCACCGCCAGGTGCATCAGCTGGTCTGCCGCAAAATAGACAAATTTGTCAGGCAGGTACGATTTAGCAAGATCAATGAGGTAATGCGAAATTAATATGATCAGCGGCATCCACCAGCAAGTATAGATCCCGGAAAGAGCATAGGCAACCACTGCGGTGGCAATTGCGTGCCAAACCAATTTCACCGACCTGATTTTTTTCACCTTCCTGTCCGTTATCCATGACGATGGCTGAAAAACAAAGTCTGTAAGCAGATGTGAGATAATAAGGCGCAACAATAAATTGACAGCCATTAGTTATTGTGTTACTATTTGAATAATGTAATTAATACCTTTTTCAACTTCCTTCCACCTGGCAACCTTTAACCTGTTATTTACGGCGCCCTGGTTAATCTTTAATACCGCGGCCATGCTGGTTTGCGTGTAGCCTTCGCAAGCCAGGTAAATCGCTTCGGCCTGCTTTACATTCCATTGGCTTATGAAAAGATTTATAAAACTAAGAATTATTTCGATCTGCTGGTTTAACTCCTGGTTTGTTGTTGTTATCGCCAGTAGCTCCCCGCGCGTCATTTTGTCAAAATGCCGTCCGGAATGATGAAACGCTTCGCCATCTGAATCCAAAACAGATTTACCCTTATAAGCTATTTCTCCGATGCCCACAGATATGCGCGAACCCAGATCAATGCCCCCGGCGGAATGTTTCTTGAACCAGCAGATTAACTGAACACTCCTTTTTATGGCCGCAGCTATATCGCCCGTTAGGAACTGGTAGCTGTCACCCCTGAAAACTTCGGCATACTGAGGTTTATCGACCCAGGATTTTAAAAGTTTCTCAGTTTCAGCAATCAGGTGCTGCCTTTTTTCGGCAGCCAGGCCGGTAAAGTTAATAATGTCACCGGTAACAACAGCGTAACGTTTCATAAATATCAACTATTTTATTGATAATTCAAATATATCAATAATTTAATTGATAGTATATAATTATTAAATAAATGATTGATAATATCATCGTTTCAATTACAAATAGCATGGGCTTGAAACTTAATCTGACCAGAATGAGATTAATCGTTAGGAAAATAAAATAAATTCATAGGCAACCGCGTTTCATGTAACAAACGTATTACAATAAACAAAAACATTACACCGGCTATGAAAAAAACTAATCTAATTAAAGGCATTTCAATTATTGCCATTGCGCTCTTTTTCAGCGCATGTAAAAAGGACAATTCGCAGCGTTCTGCGTCAGGAACCCAGGTAAACTTTGCGCTAAGTGCAGATAATTCAGCAAATTCACTTTCCTCATCTGTAAACGGGGTAGTTACAGCCTCAACCGGCAGTGCTACGGTTAATTGGACCTCAGCCGTCGCCAACATCGCTTATTTTAAGCTTGAAGCCAAAACCAGGAATACGGAAATTGAAATTAAAACCAGGAGTTTGCTTAACATCGATCTTTTTGCAATTACGCCTTCCGACATTAGCGCCGCTATAGATACCGGTACTTACCGTGAAATAGAAATCAAAGCGATACTTGCCAAAACCAACACCTCAGCTATACCGCTTACTTTAAAAGGTACTTTTACCACACCAGGAGGCGCTACAGTACCTGTAGAATTTGATTTTAATGATAATGCGGAGATAAAGGCAGAAGCGGAGAATGTAACCGTGGATGGCAAGACAGATTTGGCGACAACGCTAAAGCTGCATCTTAACCGGTTGTTGTTTGGTGTGTCGCCTGTGGAACTTGATGCAGCTACACGCACAGGAGGAAGTACCATTATCAGCAATACCAGCAACGTAACAATCTATAATAAAATCAAAGACAACTTCGCGTCAAGTTGCGATGACGATGGGTTTCATCATCACAATAGAGACCATTAATTAACAATTGAGCCCCGAAAGGGGCTTTTTGTTAATTTAGCCGCCATGCAACAAAATCTACAGCAGCAATTTGGCAACATCGATATATATCTTTTCGACCAGCTATTAAAAGGCCGTTTTGATGATTGCCGCAAAATACTGGATGCAGGTTGCGGCGGCGGGCGCAACCTTATATATTTTCTGCAAAATGGCTTTGACGTTTATGGCATTGATCCGAATGCGGATGCCGTCGAAGCCGTCAGGGTGTTGGCCGGGCACCTGTCGCCTGGTCTACCTCCCGGAAATTTTAAAATAGCTGCAGCTGAAAGTTTGCCATTTGAAGACAACTATTTCGATTTGGTTATCAGCAGTGCCGTATTACATTTTGCGGCTAATGAACACCATTTTGAAGCAATGCTAACTTCTATGTGGCGGGTGTTAAAGCCAGGCGGTTATCTGTTTGCAAGGCTGGCGTCGGATATTGGCATCGAAGAGCTTGTTGAGCCACTCGGTAACGGGCGTTACCTGCTGCCTGATGGTTCTGAGCGGTTTCTGGTGAATGAAAAAATGCTGCTGGATTACACCGAAAAGCTAAACGGCAATTTATTTGAGCCGATAAAGACCACCAATGTACAGGATTTACGCTGCATGACTACCTGGTGCCTGCAAAAGATGTGAGTATGTTCATAATTTACAATAAGCCATATATAGCGTCGTTTTTATATTTACACGATTACATCTGTTAAATTATGAAAATAAAAACTTCGCTGCTCGCCGCTATAACAATGTTTGGCGTCGCTGTTTTGCCAGCCTGTAAAGCTAAAAAAGCCATTGTAGAACATCCTGCGGTTACCTATCCGTCCGACCCTGCACCTGAAAAGAAAGAAACGCCGCCTGTACAACAGCCGGCGCAGCAAGCGCCTCCTGCTACGGATCCTGCTCCGGTTGCCAAACCCAATTATAATTTTAAAAACATTCAGTTTGAATTTAATTCCGGAATATTAAAAACCGAATCATATCCTGTACTCGACCATGTTGCCGCCGAAATGAAAAAAGACCCGTCGGTAAAGTTTGTGCTGAACGGTAATTCATCCGCCGAAGGTACATACGACCATAATATGGCTTTATCACTGGAACGCGCGAATGCTGTAAAACTTTACCTGGTAAATACAGGGGTTCCGGGCGATAATCTTTCTATAAAAGGTTATGGTGAAAGCAAACCTATTGCAGATAATAGTACAGAAGAAGGCAGAAAGCTGAACAGAAGGGTAGAGATAAAGAAACTATAGTATTCAGACCCATTATTTCATTTAAAATGGCCAGCTTTTTCAAGGCGGCCATTTTTTATATCTTTTCAGTTAAATGTTTCCAATATCTTTTAGGAATATGCCGCAAGTGCAGTTTGGTATTTTTACGCGAAGCGATATTGACGCTTTTGAAATAGTTTTTCCATAGGTGCCGGTAAACTTCTTCGTCCCCGTTAAATGATGCGGCAACATTTACCGCAGAGTCCACGTCCGAAAACTCCATCGAAATAAATTCGGTATCGTGCAAATCATAGTAAAGGCCATAATTACGCTTTATGTCGTAGATCATCCACTTCTGATCAGCGTAGCGGTTCCTGAAGTGGCGAATGAGTAAGGGCAGCACGTTAAAATCAGGTTCGATAACAGCATAGTAGGTTTCATCCTGTAATTTTTGAAACCGGATAAATGCTTCCATGCGATGCTTTTCACGGCGCATCATTTTCACAATTTCCGACACGCGCTGCACATAGCGGTTACCATAGTTTTCTTCGATGTTTTGTTTAGCGTCAAATGCATAGCGTATAAATCCGATGATGTTGTTCTCTTCGTTTACTATACCTGCCAAATGTGCTATGTAAACCCGCTGCACGCCATTGGCTGATAACCTGTCGCGCAGCCCGTTCAGTACACGGGTTGCCCGGTACTCATCGGTAGTTACATTCAGTACCTCTTCAAACATGGCGATGTTTGTGTCGCCCGATTTTTGAATGTTTACCGCGCCAAGTTTCCGGTCATATATTTCAAATACCGCCGTCAACAGGCCTTCAAAAGTACCATCGTAAACCAGCCTGGTCATAATTAAAATATACTAAGCTGTGTTTGCGTATTCTTTAAGTATTTGCTGTGCGATTCGGCCAGGATGAATTGTTTGATCCGGGTGCCGGTAAGATCGCGTTTCTCAAATTCGCTGCTTTTGCAGACGATAAAATATTTAGCGCGGTTAACCGACACGCCGATAGCTTTAAGATTTTCCCAATTCAATTGCGCGAACTTACGCGCACTCACTATTTTTTGTGCTGATAACAAGCCAATACCGGGAACACGTAAGATCAATTTTAAATCCGCTTTATTGATATCTATGGGGAACACATGCATATTGCGGATAGCCCAACCCAGCTTGGGATCGATATCGAGGTCAAGCAGCGGCTGTTGCTGGTTTACAATCTCATTTACATTGAAGCCATAAAACCGCATGAGCCAGTCGGCCTGGTACAAGCGGTTTTCGCGAACCATGGGCACCTGTGTATTTAATCCCGGCAGCCGGGTATCGGCCAGTACGGGTACGTAGCCCGAATAATAAACCCGCTTAAGATTAAAATTTTTATAAAAATGGTTAGCTGTTTGTAATATCTGTTGGTCATTTTCAGGCGTGGCGCCAATAATCACCTGCGTGCTCTGACCTGCAGGCGCAAACATTGGTGCTTTTTTGAACAGCTTTTTTTCTTCCGTGCGCTGGATAATCTCTTTCTTCAAAAAATCCATCGGGTCTATCATATCCTGACGATTTTTATCGGGCGCCAATAATTTCAAACCCGCCTCAGTAGGCATTTCTAAATTTACGCTTAGCCTGTCAGCATATAAACCCGCTTCGCGCATTAATTCGTCACTTGCGCCTGGAATTGATTTTAAATGAATATAACCATTAAAGTTATGCTCCGTACGTAGCTTTTTGGCAACCTGCACCAGCCGCTCCATCGTATAATCGGCATCCTTAAAAATGCCGGAGCTTAAAAACAGGCCCTCGATATAATTGCGCCGGTAAAAATTGATGGTAAGATCGATTACCTCCTGAACGGTAAAGGCCGCGCGTTTAATATCGTTGCTCTTTCGCGATACGCAATAAGCGCAATCATAAATGCAGTGGTTGGTAAGCAGTATTTTGAGCAGCGAAACACATCTTCCGTCTTCGGTATAGCTGTGGCAAATGCCGTTGCTGGCATTACCGAGGCCTTTATTTTCGTTTTTACGCTTGCTTCCGCTCGATGCGCATGATACATCATATTTGGCGGCATCTGCCAATATATTCAATTTCTCCGTTATCCTGTCCACGTTCATACAGATCAAAATTACTAAAATTATTAGCAATTTTAATCCTGGAAAGGCAGAACTTTTAGGAATAATTTATTCCTGAAGGCAGGTAAGCGATCTGTAGATTAAATACAAGATTGTGCCTCAAAATATTCAGATTTTAAGGTCAGTGTTTTAGCCACTCTGCCGGAATCTCTTTGGGCTCTGAACCATTCACGCTGTATCTTAGTTTCAATGTAAAACCACCTCCGCCTTCAATAAAATCAAGCGCAAAGGGGTGTGTCCCCATTTTTAAAGCTATTTGCCCGCTGCGTTCCTGCGCAGAGTGGTTGCCATCGTTATTTACGGTAACCGAGTTGCCTATTTTTAAAACAGCGCCATCATCGGCATTAAGATAAAAGCTATAAATACCATCAGCCGGCACATCTATATACCCACGGTAGGCAATCCCAAAGGACGGTGCTTTTACGGTTGCCGGTACGGCTATTTTATCAGAAACAAATGTGCTGTCGATTTTGGCATCCTTCATAAAAGTGGTTGCTTTAAAATAGGCTTTGTAGTAGCTGCATACCAGTCCCGGTTTTGGCGGTGCGATTTTTACCGCGCCGAGCATGTGCTGCTGTGTATAATTGAGTGTATAAATATCGCCGCGTGTTCCGGATGATGTGAAAGCGGCAACTTTTATTTGCTGCGGTTTTGTTATAATTAATGGTGATGGTAACACGGGTGAATTCACCTCCGGAACAGAGCCGTCATTTGTATAACGAATGATTAGGCCGGGCAAAGGTTTGGAGATGCTTAATTTCCCTTCGTCAGTAAAAACATATTCATTTAGCAAACCGGGGAGATCTGGCAGGCGGTAGTGTATCTTCATGGCGTCCATCCTTGCATATTGCTTTACAAGACGTTTGGTGTACGAGTCGTATTTATCCGGGCTGCTTGTCCACAGGTTCTCGGCGAGAGCCGTCATGCGCGGCATATACATATAATCAGCACGCTTTTCGGAAGGGATCATCTCCGTCCATATCTCTGCCTGAGCGCCGATGATTGATTTTGCCTCCTCCTGGTTCAATGCTTTTGGTATGGGGTTAAAATGATAAACTTTCGAAATAGTGTATTGGTCGGGTTGATTGTCGAAATACAGCGGTTCACCCGGGGCCATAATTACCGTGTTACCATTTTTTACCGCCTTTACCGGCGCATCAGGCACCCAGGTGCGCCAGTACATTACAATTGCCGATTTGGTTACGCCGCCTTCAATAACTTCGTCCCAGCCGATCATTTTCCGGCCATTGGCAATAAAAAATTTCTCCATACGGTTAATGAAATAGCTTTGCAGCGCGGGTAAATCTTTTATTCCTTCCCTCTGCATCAATGCTTTACAGGCTTCGGATTTTGCCCAGTCGGATCTGTCGACCTCATCGCCTCCTATATGAATATATTTCGACGGGAAAATATCCATTATCTCCTTAAACACATTTTCAGCAAACTCAAACGTACTTTCGTTACATGGACAAATCGGTTTTGAAAACAGTTCGCCGAACTTATTTTCGCCGTTGCAAGTAAGGAATGGGTACGAATTAATAGCCGCCATCATGTGCCCTGGCATGTCTATTTCCGGGATGATATCAATATGTCTTGCAGCCGCATAAGCCACTACGCCCCGCATCTCGTCCTGTGTATAAAAACCGCCGTACAGCGTTTTGCCATCGCGCTGTATGATGTGTTCTTTATCAATAGTAAAATCAGGATTATCAGCCGCCTTTTTCATACAAGCTGTGTCCTGGTTATTAAAGGTTCGCCAGGCACCCTGTTCGGTAAGCAGCGGGTATTTTTTTATTTCTATGCGCCAGCCCTGGTCGTCGGTTAAATGCAGGTGAAGTTTATTCATTTTGTAAAGAGCCAGCCGGTCGATGAACTTCTTCAAATAGTCCACCGAAAAAAAATGACGGGAAACGTCCAAATGCATTCCGCGCCATTCGTAGGCAGGATGATCTTCGATTGTAACGGCCGGCAATGATAATTGCTTACGGACTATACCTTCTTCAATAGAAACAGGCAACAGTTGCCGGATGGTTTCTATAGCGTGAAATATGCCTGCCGGGTATTTGGCAGCAATGATAAGCTGTTGCCGGGTTATAATTAGTTTATATCCTTCAGGCTGGCTAATTTCTTCGCGATAAACCAGTTTTATCGGCGCTGCACCTTTACTGACCGCCAGCTTTGTTCCAAGCGCCTTGCTCATCAACTCGTTTAGTTGTTCAGCCTCGCCTTTAAATTGACTGGCGGCGGTAATTTTTGTCTTCGCCGTAATAATAAATGCACCTTTTCCGGCTTTTAATTTAGACGGATATGGAACAAGCGGATACCGGCTGACATCTTGCGCGTTTACGTTAAAAAAACTAAAGATTAAAAATGCGCAAAGCAGGTGTTTCAAATAAAAAAGTTTCATCCCGGGCAGTTAATAGAGGTCAGAAAGGTAACAATTTTATTCACCGCGTTTGCAAATTATTCGCCGCAAATTTGCGGCGAATAAAAAGATTAATCACCGCAAAATGTATTTTGGAAAAAAAATCCCCAGCCACAAAATGACTGAGGATTTCATTTGCCGTGTATAAGTTAATTAACTCAACACATTTATTACTACTTCTGTTGCTGCTGCCAGCGCCCAGAATGCCAGGGTAACTTGCCATTCTTTTATCGAACAATACAATAGTTTACTCCTGGTTATCAAAGTGTCTTCCATAGGTTTTATTTTTTTTATTTCCATCCGCCGCCCAGCGACCTGTACAACTCCGATACTGCACTTAGCTCATCCCTTTTTATCGACGCTAGCTCAAGCTCTCCCTGCAATACATTGCCCTGGGCGGTAATTACTTCAAGGTATGTTGCCATACCGTTTTTAAACAGCAGGTTTGCATTTTTGGTAGCCTGCTGCAGGGTGTTTACCCTGTTGGCTGCAATGGCCTGCTGCGATTTCAATTTTTCAATTTTAACCAGCGCATCAGATACTTCGCCAACTGCATTTAATACAGACTGGCGGAATTGCAATACAGTTTTCTCTCTGTCAACCTTGGCTACTTCATAATCAGTTTTCAGCCGTTTATGGTCTAATAACGGCTGTACAACACTGCCTGCAACCACACCAAATAATGATGCCGGTACATTAAACCAGTTACTGGCTTTAAACGAGTTTACACCGCCCTGGGCAGTTATGCGTAAGGCAGGATACATTTCGGCTTTAGTGATGCCTACCCTGCTATTAGCAATCTGCAGTTCCAGTTCGGCGCTTTTAACATCCGGCCTGCGGCTCACAACGGCTGATGGTACACCGGTTGCAACATTTGCCGGTATAACCATTGCGTCCAGATTCGAACTACGTTCGATTCTGTCGGGCAGCTGACCTGTCAAAATCCGCAGTGCATTTTCCTGTATGGCGATATTCTGCTCAAACTGTGGCACCAATTGTTCGGCCGCCTGCCGTTGTGCTTCGGCTTGCTGAACAGCCAGCGAGGTAACCTGGCCGGCATCATATTGTAATTTAATGATGCGAAGGGTACTGTCGTTAAGCTTTACATTTTTTTGTGCGATTTGCAGCTGTGCGTCCAGCATCAGCAGGTTATAATAACCCTGTGATACGGTAGCTACCAGGTTGGTTTGGATAGCTTTCCTGGCTTCTTCTGTTTGCAGGTAGGCTGCCAATGCGCTGCGCTGCTGGTTATGTATCTTGCCCCAAATATCGGCCTCCCATGATACCGCTAAGTTTGCCGAGTAATCCTCGATATGCTTGGTACCGATATCGGCCTGGCTTAATGTTAACCCGTTGATGCTGTTGTCAGACGGACGGCTCGAGCTGGCAGTAACATTCAAATCTACCTGCGGAACGTTGTTCCATTTTACCTGCTTAAACAACAGCTGCGATGCCTCGATATTTTTAACGGCGATCTGCATATCGTAATTCTTTGCGATTGCGCTGTCAATCAGTTTCTGCAGGGTCGCTTCGGTAAAAAACTGTCTCCACTGTATATCGGCAATGCTGCTGGTATCAGCGGTTGTGGCTGCATTCCTGAATGTTTCAGGCAAAGCAGGCTTGGGTGTTTCTACATCCTTTGATACTTTACAGGCGCTCAGCACCGACAATACGAGTATCAAAAAGGACATGTTTATATAGTTTTTCATTTTATTTTATGATTGAAGGCCCCACCCAGGTCCTGCCCTTTGGACAGGACCTAAACTTAGCTTTGAGCAGGGTTAACATTGCTTTATTTATACTATTAGTTCACCTTCCAATTCGGTAACGTGACGATCTTCGCCGTTCTCGCGATTTAACACTGCCATTGGAACGCCGCTGAATCTTTCCTGCAAGGCCTGGAAGATGACGAACAGCACCGGGATGATGAACAAGCCCAGCACAACGCCCGAAATCATACCCCCTGCCGCCGCAACACTTATGGAGTGGTTACCCTGAGCCGACGGACCGGTTGCTATACTCATCGGGAACAAGCCGAACACAAATGCAAGCGAGGTCATGATAATTGGCCTCAGCCTTAACTTGGCTGCCTCAATAGCTGCACTTATAAGCGATAAACCAGCCTTTCGCCGCTGCACCGCAAACTCCACGATAAGGATAGCGTTTTTGGCAAGCAGGCCGATAAGCATAATGAGTGCTACCTGTACATAAATGTTGTTCTCGATACCTTTCAGACCAATTGCTATAAACACACCTAGCACGCCGGTTGGGATAGAGAAGATTACCGCCAATGGCAGGATATAGCTCTCATATTGTGCCGATAACAGGAAGTAAACGAATATCAAACACAACAGGAATACCGCTGTTGATTGACCGTTTGAGGAAATCTCTTCGCGGGTTTGGCCGGTAAAATCATAAGTGTAGCCCAATGGCAATTGCTCCTTAGCGGTTTCTTCTATCGCTTTAATAGCCTCGCCTGAGCTAAATCCAGGTTTTGGGATTGCGTTTATCTCGATAGAGTTAAACAGGTTGTAACGCGATGCCGTTTCCGAACCATAAACACGAGTTAATTTCACCAGTGAATTGATGGGCACCATTTCCCCTGTCTTGTTTTTCACAAATACACGGTCGATAGATGAAGGGTCGGCACGGTCGGCAATATCAGCCTGAACCAGCACGCGGTAGTATTTACCGAAGCGGTTAAAGTCTGAAACCTGGGCACTGCCAAAATACACCTGCATAGTTTGCAGGATGTCTTTTACACTCACGCCGAGCTGGTTCGCCTTATCATCGTCAACATCCAGCTGCAACTGCGGATAATCAGCTTTAAATGAAGTAAATGCATAAGCCACAGCCGGTTTCTTCATCAGCTCGCCGATGAATTTGTTTGACACTTCGCTGAATTTATCCAGTTTACCGCTGGTTTTATCCTGCAATACAAAGTCGAGCGCCTCAACGTTACTGAAACCAGGTACGGTTGGGAAACTGAATACAAAGAAGCTGCCCCCGTGCACTGCACTCAAGTCGCCGCGGATCTGGTTCATAATATCATTGATATCTTTAACCTTGCCGCGTTCCTCGGGCTTCTTTAACAATACAAAGAAGATAGCCGACGATGGACTGTTTGACTTGGTCAGCAGGTTAAAACCCGGTACCGACGTTACAAACCTGGCAGCCGGATTTTTACCTACGGTGCTTTCAGCCTCGGCCATAACTTTTGAGGTACGGTCGAGCGAAGTACCCGATGGCGTATTTACCGCTATAGCGATGAAGCCCTGGTCTTCTGTCGGGATAAAACCGGTTTTGGTGTTGCGCACCATCAGCACTACAGCAAAAGTTATAATGGCGAGGCCCGTAATACCAACCCATTTGTTTTTGGTTAGAAATTTAAGGCCGCCCACATATTTGTTGGTAAGCGCATTAAAGTTGGTATTGAAGCCATTGAAGAAACGCTGCTTAAAGGTAGTTTTAACAGGTTCGCCATTGTTATCGTGGTGCAACGGTTTTAAAAACAATGCTGCCAACGCCGGGCTCAAAGTTAATGCATTGAGTGCAGAGATAACGATAGCAATCGCCATGGTAAAGGCAAACTGGCGATAGAACACACCGGTTGAGCCTTCAAGGAAACCTACCGGCAGGAACACCGCGGCCATTACCAGCGTGATAGATATCAGCGCACCTGTAATCTCATGCATCGCCTCCAATGTTGCTTCTTTAGGGCCAAGGCCTTTGTGCTCCATTTTGGCGTGAACGGCTTCCACTACCACTATCGCGTCGTCCACAACAATACCAATCGCTAATACCAATGCAAACAGGGTTAACAAGTTGATGGAGAAACCGAATATCGACATAAAGAAAAACGTGCCGACAATAGCTACCGGTACCGCAATGGCCGGTATCAGCGTCGATCTGAAATCCTGCAGGAAGATAAACACCACCAGGAACACCAGCACGAAAGCTTCAATAAGGGTATGTTTTACCTGGGTGATTGATTCATCCAGCGCAATTTTAGTACTGTAGAAGATATTATACTTAACGCCGTCAGGAAAGTCTTTTGCAGCCTTTGCCATCAGGTCGTTAATTTCTATCTGTATCTTATTGGCGTTTGAGCCTGATAACTGGATCACGCCGATACCGATACCTTTTTTACCATTTAAACGGGTGATGCTGGTATATGAATAAGCGCCGAGCTCAACACGGGCAACGTCTTTTAAACGCAACACCGAACCATCAGCGTTTGACCGGATAGGAATATTTTCATATTCTTCGGGTTTTGAGAGCTTACCTTTGTATTTAATTACATATTCAAAGGCCTCTTTGCTGCGTTCGCCAAAACGGCCGGGAGCAGCCTCCAAGCTTTTATCCTGTATAGCGGCAAAAACCTCGTTAGGCGTAACATGGTAGGTTTCCATCTGCGAGGGATTTAGCCAAACACGCATAGAATAGTCTTTTAAACCACCGAATATGCTCGCAGAACCCACGCCAGGGATACGCTTAATTTCTGGTATAATATTTATCTGTGCATAGTTGGCAATAAAGGTCTGGTCGTATTTTTTTTCATCCTCGGTATACATACCGATAGCCATAATGAAGCTATTCTCTTGTTTGGCTGTGGTAACGCCCTGTTGCACCACTTCAGCAGGCAACTGGCTGGTAGCTTGTGCCACACGGTTTTGAACGTTAACCGCAGCCTGATCGGCATCGGTACCCAATTTAAAATATACGGTGATAGCTAAAGTACCATCATTACTGGCAGTTGAGCTCATGTAGGTCATATTCTCAACACCGTTAATGGATTCTTCGAGCGATGGCGCTACCGAACGCAGCACCGTTTCGGCATTAGCACCCGGGTAAATGGCTGTTACCAGTACCGATGGCGGTGCAATATCCGGAAATTGCTGCAGAGGCAGCCTTGTTAAACCAAGCACGCCTAATATCACCAGTAAGGTAGATATTACTGTGGCAAGTACCGGCCTTTCTATAAATTTCTTTAACATGATTGTGATTTTTGAAGAATCAAGAGACAAAGAACTGGTAACCAGGACACCATCCAGGGCGTCTTGCAAATGTTCTTAATCCTTTTATCCCGATTCTTTATTCCTGATTCCTGACTCTGATAATTAATTTTTAGCAATTGCAGAGCCTTTGTCTGCAGTTTTTTGCTGAGGCTGGATAACTGTACCGTCCTGCAGGTGGTCAAAACCTGAGAGAACTATCTTATCTCCGGGTTTTACACCGTCTTTAACCAAATAATTGTCGCCGCTTTTACCCACAACGGTTATCGCCTGCTTTTTAACTTTGTTGTTGTCGGCCACGGCAAAAACAAACACTTTGTCCTGCATATCAATGGTAGCAGATTGGGGTACCATCAGCACATCCTTATGTTGTAAACCCAAACGAATTTTACCGGTATTGCCTGAGCGTAACAGGCCCTGCGGATTGGTAAAGCTTGCCCTTAGGGTGATAGCGCCGGTTGTTTTGTCGAACTGGCCGTCAATCATATCAACTTTGCCTTGTTTCGCGTAGATGCTGTTATCAGCCAATACCAATGACACGGTTGGCAATTGTTTCAGCTTGTCGGTTAATGTTGCTCCGGCGTACTGCTCCTTAAAGTTTACAAAGTCCTTTTCGCTCAATGAAAAGTAAACGTGTACGTCGTGAACGTCCGATAGCTGAGTTAGCGCTGCCGGGTCGGCCGGACCAACCAAACTGCCTTGTTTCTTTTCCAACCGGCCGATGTAGCCGCTAACCGGAGCTTTAATCAAAGTATACCCCAGGTTGATCTGAGCGGTCGCCACATTTGCCTTCGCCGATTCGATATTTGCTTTGGCAACCTGCAAGGCAGCTTTTGCAGTCTTCAGCTGGTAATCAGATACTACCTTATTTTCAACCAGCGGCGTTAACTTGTTAACCTCAAGTTCAGCATTGCCGGCTGCTGCTTCAGCAGCATGCTGGCTGGCCAGCGCGTTGTTCAATGCTGCGCGGAAAGGCTGTTCATTTATTTTAAATAAAGGCTGACCGGCGCTTACAAAAGAACCTTCGTCAACAAATACTTTATCTAAAGTGCCGCTTACCTGCGGGCGAACTTCTACATTCACGGTACCTTCTACCGATGCAGGATATTCCTGGTAAGTAGTGTCATTACCTGTTGCTATGGTGGCAACGGGCAATGACGGCGCCGGAGGCGCTGCAGCCGTTTGCGGCTTGGTAGAGCAACTGTATAGGGAGATTGCGAGTATCGCTAAAATTAAATTTTTCATGATTATTTTATTATCGTATTGATGCATTGTTGTGTTTTGTATTAATATCGGTAAGTGTTTAACGTCATTAAATAATTTAACATCGTTAATATGTTGGGGTGGAAGTGGTTTGTTGTTTTCATGGCTTGCTAAGTTTTAGTTGTTAATAATTAATTTATATTTAGTTAACGCCATTAAATAATTTAACAGCGTTTGAGAAAGTTGAAAAAAATTACGCGGTCATCGTCCGTATTATACCGCCTATCGCATCTTTCAATACCTGGCGGTTAATCTCGTCCGACCAGCCCCGACTTAAAAGGTTAATAGATACCAGCCCGTGCACTACCGACCAAAAGGTGTAATATTTGGTACAAATTACATCGCCTTCCAGGTCCTCAATATGCATTAACTCGCCGATCACCGCACTGAATAATTCGTAAGGTTTTCCTGCCTCAGGCAATTTATTTACCAGTTCGCAACTGCAGCTGGTAGCTACGCCAAACATCCCCTGGTAAAGCTCTTTATTTGCAAAAGCGAAATTCCAGTATGTCAGCCACATGTCTTCCAGCTGTTTAGCCGGCAACCGGTGCCTGTCGCGGGCCTCCACCAGTTCTCTTGATAGTTTCAAATAACCCTGGCGGGTAAGCTCCAATAAAATCGCGTCTTTGTTATCAAAGTATTCGTATATAATAGGGGCGGTATATTCAATTACGTCGGCTATCTTGCGCATGCTCAAAGCTTGCCATCCCTCTTCCTTAACAATCTGTAAGGCGGCCTCCAGTATATTACACCGGGTCTCTTCCTTCAGTCGTTGTATTCTGTCTTTACTTGCCATTTTACTACGGCATTAAATTATTTAACACCGTTAAGCAAATGTACAGCGATAAATTATTATGTGTGTTCATTTGATTGTCATTTAATTATCGGCGGAATGTCAGGAGGTTCAAAGTAACTTATCATGTATACCTAAGTTAATAGATAGTGTTACGGTTTATCTGTTTAATCTTCAAATGTAAAGAACAGCTAAACAGAAAGATGTTGACTGGCATCGTTATCTCAAATCCGGTATCTTTGCACTATAAACCTGCTTATAATGAAATATGCTAAGCGGTTTAACCACCGGTGACCAAACCTTCCAATATTTATATCATTTATAAAACCTGTAAATAAAATGAGAAAATCGATCGCCATCGATATGGACGGCGTCATTGCCGATGAGGAAACGCAGTTGTTAACCTGGTATGAGCGTCATTATGGATTGAAGATCCATCCGCATGAACTGATTGGCCGCACTGAATATGATGTTGTTCCCGAATTGGGTGCTTATGATAAATTTTCAGCAACACCGGGTTATTTCCGTACCACCCCGGTAATGCCGGGCGCTGTTGAAGCTGTAAAAAAACTATCAGAAGACTTTGATATTTACATCGTTTCGGCTGCTATGCAATATCCGTTGAGCCTGTCGCAAAAACTGGAATGGCTGGGAGAGCATTTCCCCTTCATCAGTTGGCGCAACATTATTTTTTGTGGCGATAAAAGTATCATCGGAACAGATTATATGATTGACGACCACATCAAAAACCTCGACAATTTTAAGGGAAAGACCGTTATGTTTAACGCCTTCCACAATGTTAACCACCATCACCACCAGCGGGTAAACAACTGGGACGAGGTTTTGGAGTTGATGAAGAAAGAAATTTGATTTATAAACTACGATTTAGGATAATGACATTCGCATTATCTCAAAATAGCTACTTTTAGCCATGAAAAAATCTATAGCCATAGATATGGACGGCGTAATTGCCGATACCGAAACACATTTTATTAACTGGTACGAGCGCGAGTATGGTGTAAGGGTTACCAAAGAGTCGATACAAGGACTGGAGGAAAACCAGATGTTTCCGAACAAGGAAGCTGCACGCAGGTATGCCTTTACGCCAGGATTTTTCCGCACCCTGCCTGTAATGGAAGGCGCCATTGAAGCGGTTAAGAAACTGATGGAAGAATACGAGGTTTACATTGTTTCGGCGGCAATGGAATTTCCGCAATGCTTACCTGAAAAGCTGGAATGGCTGAATGAACATTTCCCGTTTATCGACTGGCGGCATATTGTTTTCTGTGGCGATAAAAGCATAATCGGCACCGATTATATGATTGACGACCATATTAAAAACCTGGATTATTTTAAGGGAACGACCATCATGTTCCATGCTTTTCATAACGTTAATCATAATCATCACCAAAGGGCCAATAATTGGGAACATGTTCTGGAGCTTATGCAAGATTTAAGCAAAACCTAAGCGGTTTTACCATTAAATCATGACCTAAAGCAATCTCAACCAGGAAAAACATTGTAATAAACGGCGGCGTGATTTTGTTTAATTTTTGGCAACTGACATCAGCTCATCCAAAAGAGCAGGCAAATTCACGCTGGCGCAGGCGATCAATTCGTCGGCTGCACCATAATAAATATACAAGGTATCACCAAACTGTGCGGTGCCTGTAGGGAAACAAACATCGTCCACATCGCCGGTTAATTCATAATCCAGATCGGGTTTAAAAAGCGGGTAAGGCAAACGGGCGATCTCTTTCTGCGGGTTGTCTATATCCATTAGCGCCGCACAGCCGGCGTACTCATAATGCTTATTAATTACCCGTACGCCGTGGTAAATAATCAGCCAGCCCTTTTCTGTTTCTATCGGCGGGCAACCGGCGCCTATATAACATATCTCATGGTCATATTTTGGTTCAAGAAAAATATGGTCGCCAAAATTTGTAAAATAACATTTCCAGAAATCTTCGGTAAGTTCGTCGAGACTGCTTACCGATGCGATTTGTATATCAGGCTTTATACGATGCAGAAAGGTAAGCTTACCGTTTACCCTGCGTGGAAAAAAAACAAAGTCCTTATCAGCTAAAATGTTGGCGCCGGGGTTATAATCCAGGTATTTTTTGTTGAGCAGGGCATTATTCTGCGTTGCCAGGTCAAAGTCGGTATAGGTAATAATTGGTGCTATGATGCCTTTGCGGTCAAAGTTTACCAGGTCCGTTGACGTAGCCAGCGCGCCGAGCGCATTTTTGCCGTCGAAAGCCACATAGCTTAAATAATATAAGCCATCAATTTTTACCATCCGCGGGTCTTCCATGCCCTGTTGCTCGTAGGGGAATTTAGGGCTTAAAACAGGCCCGTTATGCTTCTCTACTATTTTCAGAGGGCCATCCAGCTTACAATAGCCTATGCACGATCTGTTTTGTTTATGTACAGCGCGATAAAAAAGATGTACGGTATTGCCTTCCTGAACTACTGCCGGGTTAAGCACCGCTTCATCTTCAAACGGAGTTTCCGAACAGTTCAGCACAACACCTTCTTTTTTAACGTCAACCATAAATTAAAACCCGTCTTTAAATTTTCCCTTATCCAAGCAGCCTATAATTCCTTCTATCACGCGTTTGGCTTCGTTAGAGTCCTTTACACAGACAGCATATGCGCCGGATTGTTTTGCCGGGTAGTCATTTCCGCCAGGAAATATGGCATCGCCTATAAAAATCATTTCGCTTATTTTAATATCCAGCACCTGGTGCAGCTTATGCATGCCATATTCTTTGTCGATGCCTTTTTTGGTAACGTCAATGGAGGTTGAGCCGCCAAGGTTCACATCAAATTCAGGTATCAGCTTATCCAGATGAGCCTTTATTTTCTTCCGTTTTTTAAAGTCAGGATCGTACTTCTTTTTTTCGTCAAGCGGAGCTGACTGCCCCAGGGCTGAATAAGTGATCTGGCTGCCACGGTCTTCTATAGCTTCGCCCCAAGTTTTTTTAACCCTGTAGCCCGAAGCATCAACCGATTTATTTATTGAATCTATTATCTTGTGTTTCTGGTCATCCGTAAAGTTCTCGGCATATAGCTGCTTCCAGCCCCGTTTGTATTGATAATACTTGGTTCCGCAGGTAGGTAAAATTGACAAGTTTCTCAGTTTTGCCCCTTTCGGCAAGTGGCCTAATACCTGTTTTTCGAATTGCGGCCAGTCGCCGCCAGACATTACGGCCACTTTGGCTACCGTCAACAACGCGGCTAAACGTTCAGCCATTTCCTTATCAATAGCTGCTTTGCTTTCAGCAAGTGTGCCGTCAAGATCGAAAACGATGAGTTTCTTCATTAGCTTATGGTTAATAATTGATGGTTCATAGCCGAATGTTCACAGTTGATAACGGGGAATAATTTGCGGTTTTACGCCATGATCCATCAACTATGCAAGCTTTTCCTCCATCTCTGGTTTATACTCTCCCCTTCGCGCTGCGTTGTTTAAACTTGCGCGTTTATAAAGGAGCTTTTGAGCGGCTTTAACATTTTTGTCGTCGCCCCTCCAAATGTCCATTGCAGGCTGTTGAATAGCGCGGGCAAACGAAAAGGTTAATGGCCATGGCAGCTTGCCTTTATATTTTACATGCATCTCGTTTAAATGAGCGCTGGCTTCTGCGGGCGATTGCCCGCCGGATAAAAATGCCACACCTGCCAATGTAGCAGGTACACTTTTGAGTAAAACCTCTACCGTTGCTTTGGATGCCTTTTGCACGCTAACTGGTTTGGAATTTCTTGTACCGGGCAGCACCATGTTAGGCTTAAGAATGGTAGCCTGAAGGTTCACCCTTTGTTTCTCCAGCTGTTTAAATAGTGTGGCAAGTACCTTCCCGGTAACTTTCGCGCATTTTTTCAGGCCGTGGTCGCCGTCCATCAATACTTCAGGCTCAACAATGGGCACCAGGTTATTTTCCTGGCATAGGGCAGCATAGCGGGCCAGCAGGTGCATATTGGCTTCAATATTCGCTTTGGTTGGTGTATCATCGCTGATGGTAATTACAGCACGCCATTTGGCAAAACGTGCACCCAGTTCATAATATTTTACTAACCGTTGGCGAAGGCCATCTATTCCTTCAGTGATTTTCTCGCCCGGAAAGTTTGCCATATCTGCCGTGCCCTCATCAACCTTAATACCGGGGATAATACCCGCTTTCTTCAAGATATCGATAAAAAGCACTCCTTCCTTAGTCGCCTGGTAAATGGTTTCATCAAATAAAATAGCGCCGCTTAAGCACCGGCCCAGGTTTGGGGTGGTTACAATCAGTTCGCGGTATGCACGGCGATATTCAATAGTTTGCGGAATACCTGCCTCTTCAAAACGCTTGTTGCAGGTACCAACGCTTTCGTCCATAGCCAGCAACCCCTTATCACCCGCCATAAGGGCAGTTGCTGTTGCTATTAGTTCTTCTGTTCTCATTGTGTAAATGTTTAATGTATCGGCTTATACAAGTTTAACACCTCAGTACTACAATTGTTGCTGGTAATAGGCATTGTTACAATTCTATGGTAAACGAGTTATCAGGTTACACCGATTTTGGGCCGGTTTCACCCATTAACAGAACTGAATAAATAGCCGGTAGCCCTACCCTCTCAATTTAGCGGTATCAGCAATGCACTTTTGGCATAAGCTATACAATATCAACTATGAACTAATTTTGTTGCTGCATCTTCATCGAGCATAACATAGCCGTGCGGCAATGTTTGGAAGATGGACGCAGGCACCTGGTTAGTTACTTCGCCCTGCAGCGCTTTGCCGATGATATCAGCTTTTTTTGCACCAGAGGCGAGGAGCATAGGAATGCCCGCCTCCTGCAGATGCCTCAGACCCAAGGTAATACCTTCCGTAAGTTTAGTTTCGCTTTGAAAATATTTTTGGCCTACCTCAACGGTGATGGGATCGAGCGGAGAGTGATGGGCATATGCGTTAAAATCGGCGCCAGGCTCGTTCAGGCCGATGTGACCATTCATGCCAACACCAACCAGCATAATGGCCAGCGGGCCATGTTCCTTAATAAAGTTATTCATTGCGGTACATGAGGCGTCTAAATCGGCGGTCTTGGCGTCAAACACCATCATCTGCGACGGGTGGATATTAGCCGGGGTAAAAAACGTTTCGTACAAAAAATTGGTGCAGCTGCCCGCATCGTTTTTATCCATCCCCACCCACTCATCCAGGCCCACAAACCATGTCCGACTAAAATCGACCTTGCCTTCCTTCGCATATTGCACCAACAACCTGTAAATGCCGGCTGGCGTGTCGCCCGAAGTGAGACAGATCAGGGAGTCCGGCTTTTGCTTTATTTGATTTACAATAATATCCGCTGCCGCGTGGCACATTTCGTCGTAGTTTTTATGTATGAACGTTTTCATTGATGTAGATTGAATTAATCAAGCAAAGTAAATTTATCCTGCAAACGGATATCGTCGGAAGCGCTGCCGATCATCAGCATAAAATCTCCGGGCTGGGTTATACGCTCCAGTTTGTCATTATAAAATGCCAGCTTGTCTTTGTTTATGATGAATGTTACGGTCTTCTTTTCCCCGGGCTGCAGCATTAGCTTTTTAAAGTCCTTCAGTTCTTTTACCGGCCTCACAGGCTGCGATACCAGGTCGCGCAGGTAAAGCTGGGCAACTTCCCCGCCTGCATACTTACCGGTGTTTTCAATATCGAATGAAACAGTTATGCTCCCGGTTTTCAACATCGATTTTTTGCTGAGTTTAATATTATCGTACTTAAATGTGGTATAGCTCAGGCCATGCCCGAAAGCAAATTTGGGGCTATTCAGCAAATCGATATAAGATGAAGTATAATTTACATCATTATCGGCATGTGGCGGGCGGCCGGTATTGTAATGATTGTAATAGATAGGGATCTGCCCCTCGGTACGCGGGAAAGTAACAGGCAACTTTGCAGATGGATTATAATTTCCGTAAAGTACGTCGGCTATGGCATTACCCGCCTGGTTGCCCAGCCACCAGGTATAAACAATCGCGGGTGCATGATCGGCGGTCCAGTCAAAAACCATGGGGCGACCGGCATAAAGCAACACCACTACTGGTTTGCCTGTTGCTATAACTGCCTTTATCAGTTCTTCCTGTATGCCCGGCAAATGAATATCCGAGCGGCTTTTAGCCTCGCCAGTCATGTCGAAACGTTCGCCCATAGCCATTACCACTACATCGGCCTGCATGGCAGTTTTAACGGCATCAGCGAAACCAATTTTACTGGTATCGGTTATGTCGCAACCCTGCGCATAAAGCAGTTTGGTAATTCCGGCCTGCTGCTGCATTCCCTCATAAAGCGATACTACCTGGCTTTCATCTCCTACATCCAGCGACCAGAAGCCTTTGTTCTCTTTTTTTAGCTTCACCATCGGACCAATCAAGGCTATCGAGCCGGTGTTTTTAGACAACGGCAACACCCGCTTGTCATTCTTCAGCAATACAATGCTTTTACGGGCTACATCTCTTGCGGCGGCAATAAACTCCGGCTTGTTCAGCACACGTTTTTCGCGCTCTTCGCTGCTGAAGCGATAGGGGTCGTCAAATAATCCAAGCTCAAATTTTTTTGTTAAGATCCTTCGCACCGCTTCATCAATTGTTCTTACAGATACCTTTTTATCGGCTACCAGCTTCGCCAGGTTATTAATATAGCTGCGGCTTTCCATATCCATATCGTTGCCTGCATTGATGGCAGCTTCAGCAGCTTCATAGTTATCCTTTACATAACCATGATTGATCATCTCACCTATAGAGCCCCAATCGCTCACTACGAATCCCTTAAAGCCCCATTTATCTTTCAGGATCTCACGCTGTAAATAGTGACTGGCGGATGCCGGCGTACCATTCAGATCATTAAACGAATTCATGAATGTGGCCACGCCAGCATCGAGCGCGGCCTTAAAGGGCGGCAGATAAACTTCCCAAAGTGTACGAAGGCTCATATCAACACTATTATAATCGCGCCCGCCGATTGCTGCACCATAAGCAGTAAAGTGTTTGGCACATGCCATTACAGCGTCAAGGTTACCAAGGCCCTTACCCTGGAAGCCTTTTACGCGGGCTGTTGCGATCAGCGAACCTAAGTACGGGTCTTCTCCGGCGCCTTCCATTACGCGGCCCCAGCGCGGGTCGCGGGCTATGTCAACCATGGGGGCAAACGTCCAGTGCACACCACCGGCGGCGGCCTCAGTAGCCGCAATACGGGCAGATTTTTCAATGGCATCCATATCCCAGCTTGCGGCCTCAGCTAATGGTATCGGGAAAGTAACGCTGTAACCATGGATAACATCCTGACCAAACAGCAGCGGAATTTTCAGCCGCGACTTCATAGCCGCTTCCTGGAAGACACGGGTATGCTGTACCCCCGTTATGTTAAGTATGGATCCTACCTCGCCCCGCTTTATAGCGTCCAGTTTATTGCCAACGTCGGTAGTTACCGGGCCGGTAGCGGCCCAGTCGCCATTATATTGGTTTAGCTGGCCAATTTTTTCGGCCAGGGTCATCTTTTTTAACAGGGCCTCTACTCTTTGCGGAATGCCTGCAGGCTGGGCATTGACTACTACAGCAGAGACACTAATAAAAAAGCAGGAAAGCAAAATACATTTAGCCTTGTTCATCCGGGAACGCTTGCGTGTTTAACGTATCAAGATTAGTGATTTAAATTTTAAAGCCGAAATTATGCCAGATGGGATAATGCTTAATTTCTATCCCGTTTACTTAAAAAACTTGCCCGATAGGCCGTTATCGAATAAAAAGCAGTCGTAAAATTAAAAAGCCGCTAAACAGGTTTGTCAGCGGCTGGTAGCGGATGCTATTTTACATCGCTTTTAATTTTGTCATGCCTTATCTCTTCTAAAAAGCCATGCTCATTTATGGCGTAGTTGGCTTCAGATGTGTCCGGGTAATCTTTAGGAAATCTAACAGCGTTAGTTTTTCTTTTATACGGAAAACAAACAGGCAAGACTAATACCGCAAGCAACGCGGCTATTTCAAGTAACTCGGTAAACATATAATTATTACTAAAATAAATAATGAGCAATTACACCTATAATTGGTTTGTGCAGAGGATTTTGCCCTCTTAAAATGAACTTAGGCGAAGTGCATATTGCTTAGCAAAGCTAAATCAATGCCAAATATTTTCATAGCGGTTTTGCATTACTTTCAAATTATCAAAAAAGCACAAATCAGGCTACATTGTTTAATGGCGAAACCCTGGTACACTATCATTTTGGTAATGTTTTTACCATTTTGATAGAATTTTTATTTGGACTTTTTTTTAAGAAAACAATTCCTCTAAACCTGACTGTACTATTTTCCGCCCTGTGTTAATTCATTATTTATACACTTTACAATTTCTTAACAATATCATAATGACAACGTTAACATTAAACGTTCTCTTTGTTTTTTGAAAACCAAACACATCAATATGAAATTATTGAAAATAAGTCAACTGGCCTTTGCAGCCATACTGCTGGCCGAAACAGCTTTAGTAAGCTGTGGTGGAAACAATAACAAATCGGGCGGTGATTCGTCATCTGCAACAAAGCCGGCAACGGCCGCTGCTGCACCTGCAGATGCCAATACCTTGCTTGGCGCAGGCAGCACTTTTGTATACCCGCTATTTTCAAAGCTGTTTGCTGAATATGACAAATCAGCCGGTGTGAAAGTAAACTATCAGTCTATTGGTTCAGGCGGCGGCATTTTACAGCTCACCAACAAAACCATCGATTTCGGCGACTCCGATGCGCCGTTGACCGACGAACAAGCAAAGAAAATCGGCGTTGACGTGCTGCATATCCCGATGTGCTCAGGCGCCGTAGTTATCGCATACAACCTGCCCGAATTAAAAAGCCCGTTAAAGCTTGATCCGGAAGTTTTAGCCGGTATATTCCTCGGTAAGATCACCAAATGGAACGATCCTGCAATTGCTAAAATCAACCCTGGTGTAACCCTACCATCCACGGGTGTATTTATTGCACACAGAAGCGACGGCAGCGGTACCACCAACATATTCACCACCTATCTTGCAAAAGTTAGTGCAGACTGGGCTAAGAGTCCGGGCAAGGGTTCAGCCATTAACTGGCCGGTTGGCCTGGGCGGCAAAGGTAACGAAGGTGTTGCCGGTTTAATCAAACAAACCCCTGGCGCAATCGGCTACATCGAGCTTGCTTATGCCATTCAAAATAAAATGACGTTTGCCGATCTAAAGAATAAAAGCGGCAATTATATTACCCCAACCGTTGCTTCAACAAGCGCTGCCGGTAATATCGATATCCCAGCCGATGCAAAGGTGTCATTAAGCAATACTGACGCTAAGGACGGTTACCCCATCAGCGGATTAACCTGGGCCCTTATATACAAAGAACAAAATTATAACGGCCGCGCAAAAGACCGTGCCGAAAAAGTGGTTAAACTGCTTTGGTGGAATACCCACGAAGGCCAGAAATACTGCAATGATTTAAATTACGCACCGCTGTCGCCGGCCGCTGTCAAAGTTGCAGAAAACCTGTTGAAATCGGCGACCTATGATGGTAAACCTGTGCTTCAATAATATTACTTATACGATTTAATTTACAGCCCGGCAAATTGTTATGCCGGGCTTTTTTATTGGATAAAATTGGATACAAATTGGATTTATCCATTAAATTTTATCAATTAGCATTTTTACCATTTACCGCATGACCTTTGCCGAAAAAGTTATTCAATTCAATAAACAGGTTGACTTTAGAGGAACGCTGCCCGCTGGCATCAGCATAATGAACCCATTTAAGGAGAGTCCGCAGGCGTTACGCATTACCGGGGAGTTTTACACCAAATATTACAGCGACAATAATCAGCGGCACCTGGTTTTAGGCATTAATCCCGGAAGATTTGGCGGCGGGGTAACCGGTGTGCCGTTTACAGATTCCAAGCGGTTAAAAACGGCCTGCGGAATTGATTATGATGGTAAGGAAACGCACGAGCCATCGTCTGTTTTTATATATGAGATGATTGATGCCTTCGGCGGCCCGGAAGAATTCTACAGTCATATCTATATAAATTCCATGTTTCCTCTTGGTTTTACGGCGACCAATTTGGCAGGCAAAGAAGTGAATTATAATTATTATGACAGCAAGGAACTGACCGCCACAGTTTACGATGCCATCATCGAAAACATTAAAAAGCAAATTGATATTGGATGCCATACTGATACCTGTTTTTGCTTCGGCACCGGCACTAATGAGAAATTTTTAAACAATATTAACCGGGAGCATGGCTTCTTTAAAAATATTATAGCGCTCGAACATCCGCGGTTTATTATGCAATATAAGGCGAAAACGAAGCAGCAATACATCGATAAGTATATTGCTGCGTTTAGGGGTGTTATTTGAGATTGCAGCAGGGCATGATGGGCTAGGTGCCGCACCTCCGGAGCGGAAAAACACGTATCGATTTTTTCTACCAATATTTGGCCCCCGATGGGGCTGGAATGCAAATTGCCATTGGCACTCTATGTATATTATGCATCCCTATCCAACAGGAATAAAAAATGCTCCGTTAGGAGAAAATATCGGCAGAGGTAAATGAGGAAAAACACGGATTGATTTTTTCTACCAATATTTGGCCCCGTCAGGGTCCGAAATGCAAATTGGTGTTACAGCACTGAATATATATTATGCATCCCTATCTAACAGGATAAAAAATGATCCGTTAGGAGAAAATATCGGCAGAGGTAAATTGAAAAACACATATCGATTTTTTCTACCAATATTTGGCCCCAATGGAGGCCGGAATGCAAATTGCCATTACGGCACTGTATTTATACTATACATTCCTATCTAACAGAATAAAAAATGATCCGTTGGGAGCAAATATTGGTAATAAACACATATTGCTTTTTTCTATCAATATTTGGCCCCCATGGGGCCGGAATGCAAATTGCCATTACGGTAGTGTATTTATGCTAATCATTCTTATCTGGCAGAATATAAAAAATGCTCCGTCAGGAGCAAAATATTGGTGGAAAAACACGCATTGATTGTTTCTACCAATATTTGCCACGATGGGGCTGAGATGCAAATTGGTGTTGCGGCATTGTATTGATACTGTACATCCCTATCCAACAGGAATAAAAAATGCTCCGTTAGGAGCAAAATATTGGTAGAAAAAACAATTAAGAAGCTAAGCGCTCCGTAGGTGCGCAACATAATAAGTTATGTATTGTAAGCAACCAGTGTTTGCCTTGCCACTCCCAATCCATCAACACCAAGCTCAACCACATCGCCGGGTTTTAAATATAAATTTGGTTTCATGCCCAGACCCACACCGGCTGGTGTTCCGGTTGATATAATATCACCGGGCAGCAGGGTCATAAATTGGCTGGTGTACGAAATTAAGTGTGGTATATTGAAAATAAAATTCGACGTATTGCCATCCTGCATTACCGTACCATTCAATTTCAGCCATAGACGCAGGTTATGCGGGTCGGCAATTTCATCTTTGGTAGCAAAAAAAGGACCTATCGGCGCAAAAGTATCGCAACCCTTGCCCTTGTCCCATGTGCCGCCGCGCTCAATCTGAAACTCACGCTCCGATACATCGTTATGCAGTACATAACCCGCCACATAGTCCATGGCATCAGCCTCGCTCACATAGCTTGCCTTTTTACCGATAACAACAGCCAGTTCAACCTCCCAATCGGTTTTTACCGAGTTTTTCGGGATAACAATGTTATCGTACGGACCAACAATCGCCGTTGTTGATTTCATAAAAATAACTGGCTCGCTCGGCGGCGTAGCATTGGTTTCTTTAGCATGGTCAATATAATTCAGACCGATGCACACAATTTTCGACGGGCGCATCAGCGGACAACCCAAACGCACGTCTTCTGTAATTTCGGGTAACAGGCTGTCTTCTAAAAAATGGCTTAAACGCGTTAAACCGTCATTTTCAAAAAAAACTTCACCATAATCTTCCCCAAAGGCTGAGGTATCATATTTTTTATCATTGATAATTACACCGGTTTTTTCTTTACCGGCTTCGCCAAATCGTATCAGCTTCATGTTATTTAGTTGGTAGTTTGCTATACCTGCAAACCTATCGATAATAAATGGCAAATTGATAGGCAACACACTAATCAACAGCGTTATTTCACCACCTCTGCCAGAAAATCATTCCCAAAACGATGGCTTGCGGGTGTTGCGGCGTACCATTATACCTCTTTCCAGGCTGGATGCCCGGGCGGGCGGAGAAGAAATATTTACCGGCTAACAGGAAAGTACTTCGATTTCAGGGTTATAAAAAACATGGTTGCAGAAGGTTTACACTTTTCTACTGTAAACCTCACTTAATTATTTGATAATAAGAATCTTAAATGGTTTCAGGACGGTTTCACCTGAAACCATGGTATACCTTGTCGCGGCTGTATAGTAATTTACACAACATGCTGACTATCAAATAATTATTTTATTGTTAATTATTCAGCGTGATAAATCCGCCATCAATCGGGTAATCAGTTCCTGTGATGAAACCCGCCTCGTCAGAACAAAGGTATAATGCCAGCGCTGCAATTTCATCCGGCTGGGCCATGCGTCCAATGGGCTGCGATTTGGATAGTTTCTCAAATATTTCTGCTTCTTTTCCAGCGTAATTTTTGGCAATAAAGCCATCAACAAATGGCGTATGCACCCGCGCAGGCGATATACTGTTACATCGGATATTATCGGACAGGTAGTCACGTGCCACCGATAAAGTCATAGCATGGATAGCACCCTTGCTGGTGGAATAAGCAAACCTGTCGGTTATACCCACATGAGCCGCTACCGACGAAGTATTAAGGATTACTCCGCCGCCGTTAGCTTTCATGACTGGGATGGCTGCAAACAGGCAGTTATAGGCCCCCTTAACATTCACGTTGTATACTCTGTCGAAATCTGCTTCGGGGGTATTGTCGGCGCGACCGATATGAGCAATACCTGCATTATTTATCAGGATGTCAATTTTACCTATAGCCCCAAAAACATCCAGCACTTGCTGCTGGTTGCTTACATCGCATTTATGAACAACAGCACTTCCGCCTGATGCTACTATTTCGTTAACAGTATCGTTTGCGGCATCCTCGTTTAGCTCGATGATATGCACGCTTGCGCCTTGCTTGGCAAACAATACAGATATTGCCTTACCAATGCCGCTGCCGCCACCTGTTATAATTACTGATTTATTGGTTAGTTTGAACATTATTTTTTATTTCGGAATTCGGGTTTACGTTTCGGAATTATTTTTTGATTTAGGATTTACGATTTCAGAGTTATTGAATTTGCAAAAATCCGAAATCATAAATCCGAAATCACAACGATATTCCCCTCTTCCACGGTATCCAGTCATCCTGACCCAGGCGTACAGAGGCCGGTTCGGCCTCGCCGCTGGCTACCTGGATCACATAGTCAAGTATTCGCTCCCCGGCCTGCTGAATGGTTTCCTCGCCTTCTATAATGGTGCCGCAATTAATGTCGATGATATCCGGCATCTTTTGCGCAGTTGCTGTATTGGTTGACAGCTTGATCACCGGCGTAACAGGATTGCCCGTGGGCGTACCGAGCCCGGTAGTGAACAATACAATATTAGCTCCCGCACCTACCTCAGCCGTGGTGCTTTCTACATCGCTGCCAGGGGTGCATAAAAGATTGAGACCGGATTTTGACACCTTGGCCGGGTAATCCAGCACATCGGCAACCGGCGATGTACCACCTTTTTTAGCGGCCCCGGCAGATTTTATGGCGTCGGTTATCAGCCCGTCACGAATGTTACCCGGCGAAGGGTTGGCGTAAAAACCGGATCCGTCAGCTTCAGCGCGCTGGTTGTAGCTCGTCATCAGCTTCATGAAATAGTTAGCCTTATCCTCATCAACACAGCGGTCGCTCAATTCCTGTTCTACGCCGCAAAGCTCAGGGAACTCCGACAGTATTACCGAACCGCCCATCGATACGAGTAAATCAGAAACATAACCTAACGCCGGATTAGCGGATATGCCCGAAAAACCGTCTGATCCGCCACACTCCAATCCGATACATAATTTCGATAGCGGAGCCGGTGTCCGGGCCGTTTGATTGGCCTGCATCAGGCCGGCAAAGGTTTGTTTAAGGGCCTCCTTCAATAAATCCCTTTCGGTACCCACTTTTTGTTGTTCCAGAATCACCAGCGGCTTACTGAAGTTAGCGTCGCGCACTTTTATTTCCTGCTCCAGTATACTCACCTGTGCGTTCTGGCACCCCAGGCTTAGCACGGTAGCGCCCGCCACATTAGGATGGGTGATATACCCGGCTATCAGCCCGCATAGCGTTTGCGCATCACTGCGTGTGCAGCCGCAGCCCATCTCATGCGTCAGGAATTTTATGCCGTCTATGTTTTTAAAAAACTTTTTTGAGCTGTTTTTATCTGCGGAGTCCTGTATATCGGTCCCCAGTATCTCTTCAACCGATTTACCGGCATTATACAGACTGATCAGCTGGTCCACATCCCCCTCATAATTTTTCGCTTTCTTATAACCAAGCTTGTCAACCAATGCTTCTTTCAGCACATCGATATTGCGGTTTTCGCAGAATACCAGCGGCACTACAATCCAGTAATTACCTGTACCCACAGACCCGTCAGCGCGATGGTAGCCATTGAAAGTCCGGCCGGCAAAACGGCTGGTATCAGGCTGGCGCCAGTCCAGCTTGCGTTTGCCTAGGTGAAACTCGCCAGAAGCATGGTGAACATTGCTTGTAGTTATTAGCCCCCCCTGCGGGATAATCTGCGTGGCTTTACCTACCAGCACGCCATACATAAATATTTCGTCCTGTGGCTGTAGCGCATTAAGAGTAAACTTGTGCTTCGCCGCTATTTTATCAGCCAGCTTGAATGTTTGGCCCTCAAAATTTATCTCCGTACCCTGTTCCAGGTTTTGCAAGGCCACCAGCACATTATCTTTCGGGTGAATGCGGATGTAGCTATGTTTTTGTGTCGGCATTATTTATCAAAATCGTTATTGCAGTGTAAGTTCTATTACCGGTATCTCGTACCCGGGCTTTTTGGCCGGCAGCGTAAGCACAAGGTCCTGCGGGTTTGTGTCCGACGGCTTGGAGATCAGCTCTGAAGCATCATTCAGCATGGCTGCATACCTTACCTTTCCGGCGTACCCCGGCAGCGTTAATGTGCCGCTGATTGGATAATAGTACAAATGTACATATAGCCGCCCGGTTTTCGGATTGTAGGTAAGCTTATCTCCTTCAGGTGCTTTAAACTTATCAGGCGCAAAGGTGCAGTCGTAAATAGATCGGCTATTGGCGTGCATCCAGGTAGCAAGGCTGTCCAGTGCGTTATTGGCGCGGTAATCAAATTCGCCGCGGGCTGTAGGGCCAACATTCAATATCAGGTTGCCTCCATTGCTTACCGAGGTAATCAGCAGATCGAGCAGCTGGCGATGGGTTTTCCAGGTATTTTCGTCGCGGTAATATCCCCAGGAGCCGGAAAACGTCTGGCAGGTTTCCCAGGTTTTGCCGCGGTACTTGGCTAACTCCGCAGTACTTACCTGCTCGGGTGTTTCAAAGTCGGCGCCGTCTTTATATTCTTCCAAATTAAGGCGGTTATCTACAATAATACCCGGCTGCAGCTTGCGTATCAGCTTCAATAGTTCAACAGAACCCCAGTCATCTTTGCCTTTGCCATGTCCATCCTTGCGGGGGAATGAAAAATCGAGCCAAAGAATATCTATTTTACCGTATTTAGTTAACAGTTCTGTTATCTGGTTGCGCATGTACTGGCGGTATTTCGCCATATCGCGGCCCTTGTTCAGCTTTGCATACGAGGCGTCACTCTTATCAGCAGGTGATTGCGGATGAATCTCGTCAATGGTGTAATCAGGATGATGCCAGTCAAGCAACGAGTAATAAAAACCCACCTTGAGCCCTTCGGCGCGAAAAGCGTTTACGTATTCGCGGATCAGGTCGCGGTGCGCTTTGGTATTGGTAGCTTTATAATCAGTATATTTCGAGTCGAACAGGCAAAAGCCTTCATGGTGTTTACTGGTAAGCACGGCATATTTCATGCCGGCCGCTTTGGCCGTCCTGGCCCATTTGTGGGGGTCGAACAGATCCGGGTTGAACTGGTCAAAATATTTCTGGTAGCCTGCATTATCTATTTTCTCATTGTGCTTTACCCACTCATGCCGTGCCGCGCCGCTATATAGTCCCCAGTGAATGAACATGCCGAAGCGGGCGTCGGTCCACCATTCCATGCGTTTCTTTTTTTGCGCGTCAGTCTCGTTTCCGATACGTTTTTGAGCCATAGCGTTGTAGCTGATAATAAGCAATAACAGTGGAAGGATTTTTTTCATGGTTAGTAGCGGTTTATAATTGAGTAAAACTTAAAAACTTTGTCATTGCGAGGAACGAAGCAACCTCGTCGTCAATCATCGCCGGACTATGTATAGCGACGAGGTTGCTTCGTCGTTCCTCCTCGCAATGACAAAAAAATTATAATTCAAATATCTTCTTCATCAGCACCCACTTTTCTCCCTTCATTGCGCCTTTAACAGGTTGCTGGTAATTCCACATCAGGTTTTCCCATTCCTGCACTTTTGGGTTCGATGCATCCATCGCCCCCTTGCGTTCAAAGCTAAAGCTGTCATCGGTTTCCATAATCATAAACAGCCGGGTATCAAACCGGTAAATTTCCATACCGGTAATACCAGAGTCTATAATGCTGGTCCGTATTTCGGGCCAAATCGATTCATGATAACGCTCATATTCAGCTATTAATGCAGGATCGTCCTTTAAATCAAGGGTTAAGCAATACTTAGGCATAATCGGCAGATTGTACAACTGTCAATTCTACAAAAATTATTTCGGTTTAAGAAGAGGCGAAAGGTTTTTGAGGTAGGGAAAGTCCGAAAAATCAGTAAAGCGCGGAAGGCGCAGCGCTATAAACCGAAAACTTATTGACCTAATCCCCTAAATGAATATATTTACTTTAACTAACCTCTTATTTAACAATGAAAACGATTAACTTTCTGTTAGCTGTACTGCTATGTACCGTCAGCGCCACGGCCCAAAACATGTTTAAGTATTTTACACCTGATGATTTTGCCGCCCGCCGCGCAAAATTGATGGAGCAAATTGGCGATGGTGTTGCCGTTTTGCAGGGCGCCGATTTAACTGAAGCCTACATTAAATTCAGGCAGGATAATAATTTTTATTATTTAACCGGCGTGGAAATGCCGTGGTGCGCACTAATCATCAATGGCAAAACCAAAACCACAACCTTGTTCGTTCCCGAAGGCCGCTTTGCCGATATTAAAGATGAAGCTCTTATCACCCCCGGCCCTGATGCGGCCAAAATGTACAAGGTAAACAACGTATTGCCAAAATCAGCCATGACCAATATGCTGGCGGGCCTGGCCGGCCGCGGACAGACATTTTATGTATTGACCTCGCCCGAAGAGACCGCCGAAATGAGCCGCGACCGCTGCACCGGCCTGCGGAACACCCGTTTAAGCGATCCATGGGATGGCCGTATATCCAAGGAACTAACTTTCATCAATAAATTGAAAGAGCGCTTCCCGATGATCACCATAAAAGATTTAACGCCGGTTATGGACGAAATGCGGTGGGTAAAAGACGCCAAAGAGATTGCCGTTATACGCGAGTGCGGAAAGATTGGTGCGCATGGTTTCGACGAGGCAATGCGGGTAACCCGTCCCGGTATTTATGAATACCAGGTTGCGGCAGCAGCAGATTTTGTGTTTGAAAACGAGGGCGCCATGGGGCCATCCTACTTCCCTATCGCCGCATCGGCGGAACGCGGTTTAAGCTGGCATTATAACGCCAACAACCACACCATAAAGGCTGGCGATGTAATGATGATGGACTATGCCCCCGAATTACAATATTACTCCACCGACATTACCCGTACATGGCCTGTCGAAGGTAAATTTACCGGCATTCAGTTAAAATATTATAACTGCGTTAAAGAGGCCTCTGAAGCAGTAATCGCAGCGATGAAACCGGGCATCACGGTAAAGCAGATGAATGACATTGCCAAAGGCGTTTATGCCAAATATGGGTACGAAAAAATGTATCCCGGCGGCATTGGCCACTATGTGGGCATGGCAGTGCATGATGTGGGCCCCTACGACAAACCTTTTGTACCGGGCGTGGTATTTAATGTGGAGCCGATCCTGGAAGATAAAAACATGAAGCTGCATATCCGGTTGGAAGATACCATCATCATTACTGCCGACGGCCATGAAAATGTAACCGCATCCACCACAACGGATCCGGAAGCTATGTATAAACTGGTAAAGGAAAAAGGAATTGGGGAGAAGTAGCGCAGGCGAAAGCTGAAAGGTTTTTATATGAAAGCCATGCGTAGCATACTGCGTATGGCTTTTTAAATGCCTGTTATTTAAGTGAATTGCTTACTCCGCCGCCAAGCAATAAACAACTCCTTCCGAACTGCTGAACACCAGCAAATTATCCTTTTTGGCAGGCTGCGAAAATATGCCGCCCACTTTGTGAAAAATTTGCACTTGTGCGCCGAGGTCCTTGCCAAGCAACGCGAAAGATGTATCATTAAACTGCTCATCTTTAGTGAAATATTGGTCAAAGAACTTCTGCCGGGCATCTGTTTGATAATTCCACAGTATATTGCCGCTATTCAAGTCTATTGCCAGCAGGTTGCCGTTAAGCGTGCCTGCATAGCCAGTTGAGTCGGACACAAGGCATGCTCCGAACATATCAAACTGAAGGGGTGTGCGCCAGGCGATTGCTCCATTTCCGGTATCTATCGCCGCCACTACGCGCTCATCCATCGTTGTATTTATAACCAGGTTTTTATAGAATTGTGGCTTAGCTACCGACCACCCGTGTGTAAAATAGTGATTCCAATTACAGGCGCCTGTTTTTATGTTGATAGCGTATAAATTAAAATCGCGGCTGCCAACATACACAGTGTTACCCCTCATGGCCGGCTGACCCGAAAATTCGCCTTTTGGAAAATACCGCTGCCCAACTGATTTAAATTTCCATATTAATTTACCGCTGTGTTTATCCAGGTTATAAAAATAACCGTCGAATGAACCAACCAGCAGGTTATTATTTTTAATAACGGGCGTAGCATGCACCACATCGCCCGTTTTAAACGACCATAACGCCTGCCCTGTTTTGGCATTCAATGCATAGATGTTGTTATCGCCCGAGCCAAAATACAGCACATCGCCATCCAGCACCGGCGAAGAATGGATATGATCGGCGAATGCAAAGAGCTCATATTTGCGTTCGCCACCGGTTTTAAATGTCCAGTTTACCTTAGCGGTATTTTTATCGAGACAATACACGTTGCCATCGCCACTTAAAAAATATAGTTGCTGCCCTGCTATCAGCGGCGCTGAACGGTTTTCACCCATGGTGGCAAATTTCCATAGCTGCTTACCGGTTTGCAGGTTTACAGCATACAGGTTTTTATCAAGCGAGCTGAAATAAACCACTTCGCCATCAATCACCGGCGATGCGATCACTGCGCCCGGCACCAGGAACTTCCATTTTAATACGGGAGCTTTGCGTTGTGCATCAGCGGTTATACTGACAATCAGGAATAGAACTAAAACTGATAATACTTTTTTCATGCGGCTATCTATTGGCTTACTTAGTAAAAATACACAATTAAGACCCGCAGCAAATAACCCTTTCCGGGTGATTTTGAGGTGAGATATTTCGGCTTAATTTACGCAATCCCCTACCTTTGCCGTATAAAATCCAGGTCTAATAATTGATAGATATAGCCGACATACAAGCCGACATCATAAAAATCGAAAATGCCCCGCACATTTTTGATAGCCTGGATTTTAGCCGCCGTGCAAACGCAATCGATTTTATTGACTTTCATATAGTCGGGCGACTCGACAGCTTACGGCAAAGCTCTTGTAATATTCCGCAACTCGGGCAGTTAGAGCGACGGGCACAAAAGCTAAAGCAGAAACTTGAAAATATCGATAACATTCTTTTTAAGGAACTCCGCGAAAATATCCTTCCGGGGATTGCTTTCAAAGATGTTGTTCAAAAATACGTGGGCCAAACCACGGCCGATAATCTACTGAACGAACCGGGTTATGATGTTCTGGACAATTTTATCAATTGCCTGCTGTGCTGCGATGCTTTACCCGAAGCAACGAAGAACCGGGAGAACGAAATGGTATTTTACCAGCAAACACCCGCCCGGATAATTTTCCAATTGGCTGAAATGACACAGCTAAAAGCAGACGATGTATTTTTTGATATTGGATCCGGCCTGGGCCAGGTGGGCATGCTGGTGAATTTGCTTACCGGCGCTAAAACCATCGGCATTGAATACGAGCCTGCCTATTGTGACTATGCAAAAAAATGTGCAGCACAATTCAACTTAACTGACGTTAAATTCCTTAATACAGACGCCCGTAGAGCAAATTATTCCGGCGGAACAGTATTTTTTATGTACACGCCTTTTGGAGGCGATATGCTGCAGCAAATGCTGGATATATTGCGCCACCAGGCGAAAAAAAAGGCTATCCGGATTTTCACTTATGGTCCATGCTCACCCGTTATAGCCAGACAATGCTGGCTTAAATGTACTAACGGTGATGGAAATGATATCTATAAGCTGTACGAGTTCAGAAGCACAATGCCTGCTATTTAAACTTCCATTCACTTTCGGGCTTTATTACTCGCCGTCACCTCAGGGGCTTAATATCAATCAGCGGCGTGCCATCCAACACCTCCAGATTTGTAATTTTTATCTTTCCGTCGCTGGTTATTTCCATTATTTCGGTTTCGTGAAGGCCAATTGGATTTGGCCTGTTAAGGCGAGCGGGTAGCAAATACGCCGCGTGTTGGCGCGTTGGGATTATTTCTTGGTTTGGTGGTCAACGTATCCCGGTCGCCCTTGTCGAGCCAGGTAAGCAGGACAATTTTTCCGCCCGCCACGAGCCCCGAAATCGCCGGTAAAAATTCCTTTTCAATATGTATAATAACCTCCGGTGCGCCTTCATCTTCCTGCAGCGGACAATCCTTTATTTCTTTTATCGGCGATTGTATGTAGCCAATGAACTTGATTGTTTCCATTAAAACGGTTAAATTTTGATAATAACGAACGGCATAAATTTAAATGGACAAAATTCAATCCTGCAAAACAGTGATCATTTAAACTCTTAAAAATCGCTTAATCCCGGTTCCCTTATTACATTCCCAAAACCATCTCCGCCCCTGCCTGTTACTATTATCACATCAACATTAACTGCAATGAAAAACAAAATCATCATAACCGCCCTCGCCTGCAGCGTTTGTATTTTAAGTGCATGCAGTGGCGATCGTTACCCCAAACACGGCGATACCGACAGCATAAACAGGCGGTATCCCGTAACTGTTGATTCCAGTAAGTTCGACAAGGACACCGGCAGAAACATACCCGGCATGCACGGTGATAGCATGCGGGCGAAAAAGGATTCTGTTAAGAAATAAATCATCCTGCAATTTTCTGTCATTTTGTTGGCCGGTAATCCGCCGGATGGCTTTTGGGGGCGCTAATATTCCCTTACATTTGTAATAAATTATTAATTTGCCGCCACACGCCTATTGCCCATGGAAAAGCCTATCATATTTACTATAGACGACGACCCGCAGGTGCTTCGTGCCATTAGCCGCGATCTAAAATCGATGTATGGCAAGGACTACCGGGTTATCAATACCACGTCGGCGAATGAAGCCCTCGAAGCGCTTATTGATTACAAAAACAGCTCGGAGGTAGTAGCCATGTTTGTATGCGACCAGCGCATGCCCGAAATGGAGGGCGTTGATTTCCTGGAAAAAGCCATAAAGATATTCCCGAAAGCAAAGCGGGTTTTACTTACCGCATATTCCGATACAGAAGCCGCTATAAAGGCTATTAACGATGTGCAGCTGGATTATTACCTGATGAAGCCGTGGGATCCGCCGTCAGAGAGGCTTTACCCCATCATCGATGATTTGCTGGACGACTGGCAAAGCGATTACGTACCAGATTTTAAGGGGATTAAGGTAGTTGGCTACCAGTTCTCGCCGCAGTCGCATACCGTTAAGGATTATCTGGCAAGTAATCTCATCCCGTATAAATGGCTTGACGTCGAGAAAAACCCTGATGCTAAACAGTTGCTGGAGCTGAATAAAGTTACCCTGGATCAACTGCCGGTTGTGGTGTTTGATGATGGTTCTTATTCCTGTCAGCCCTCTATAAGGTCGATTTCAGAAAAAATCGGCGCAAGCCCGCAAATAACGCATGACATTTATGACGTCGCAATTATAGGCGCCGGGCCGGCAGGATTGGCAGCCGCTGTTTACGGCGCGTCCGAAGGGTTAAAGACCTTATTGATTGAGCGTAAGGCCCCCGGCGGCCAGGCTGGCACCAGCTCGCGTATTGAAAACTATCTGGGTTTCCCGGCAGGCTTAAGCGGCGCCGATCTGACACGCAGGGCCATCAGCCAGGCGATGCGACTGGGCGCAGAATTTTTATCGCCGCAATCTGTAAATGATATCCGCCAGAAAGATGGCTACAAGACCATCATCCTCGACGACGGGCCAGAGATTGTGAGCCGTACCGTTGTAATTACTACCGGCGTTGATTACCGCAAACTGGATGTTAAAGGCGTAGAAAACTATACAGGCGCGGGCATATATTACGGTGCAGCAACTACCGAAGCCTCGGCATGCAAAGGCAAAGAGGTTTATGTTATAGGCGGCGGAAATTCGGCCGGGCAGGCAGCCGTATACCTGAGCAAATTTGCCGAGAATGTATATATCATCATCCGCAGGGATAGCTTGAGCTACACCATGTCGGCTTACCTGATACAGCAAATTGAAAACCTGCCCAACATACACGTGCTGCCCGATACGGAAGTTATTGAGGCTGCCGGCCATAACTGCCTCGAAAGGCTGACACTTATAAACGTAAAGACAAAAGAAACAGAAACCCGTCCGGCAGCTGCGCTGTATATTTTTATCGGCGCAAAACCTTATACCGACTGGTTAAAGCTCGATATTTTAAAGGATGAAAAGGGATTTATAGAAACCGGTCGTGAACTGCGGCGTTATGATGAGTTCCCAAAGATCTGGAAGCAAAAACGCGATCCCTTCTTGCTGGAAACCAGCTGCAGCGGCATTTTTGCCGCGGGCGATGTGCGTGCCGGAGCCATGAACCGCGTTGCATCTGCCGTAGGCGAAGGCTCCATGGCGATCAGCTTTGTGCATAAATATCTGGCAGAAGTGTAGGGTTTAGCAGCTTGAATATAATCAAGGTTGAGAGGCTACCCCACACCGCTGGCTGTGTCTCCACAGCCAATATTAGGTTACAAAAGTCATACTCCCCTGGCTGTGAAGACACAGCCGGCAGAAAAATAAAATATCATCACCATGGAAAACGAAGTTTGCCAGCACCTGGCCGCTATTAAAAGCTTAAAAAAACCGAAGGACTACGTTTGCGAGGAATGTATAAAAACGCATAGCTCCTGGATGCACCTGCGCACCTGTCAGACTTGCGGTGTTACGCTTTGCTGCGACAGCTCTCCGAATAAACATGCCAGTAAACACGCGGCTGAACACAATCACCCTGTGGTAATTTCTGCCGAGCCGGGCGAACGCTGGCTGTGGTGCTATGTGGATGAAGAAATGGCGGAGTATTAAGAAGCCGGCAGTTGACGGTTTACAGTTGGCACAGGTTTACATTTACAAGCTTGCTACTTCTGCAAACTGCCCACTGAGACGGCAAACTATTTAGAGGTTATTCCTCCTAAGTACCTATCCAGCGACCACGGTCCCGAACCCAGTATTAAAAATATAACCAGCGCAATTAATGCTGCAACGGACGGCCAAACCATATAATTAACTGCATCTTCAAAAATGCCGCTCAAAAATATAGCGCCTACTACAATCGGTATTTGTATGATACAGCCAAACCGGGTTAAAATTCCAACCCCGATTAAAACACCACCTACCATGTGTGCAAATGCTACATAGTAAACCAGCGCCATTAAAATACCGTTCGAAAGATTGATAACATTCTGGTCGACGATAATTGCCTTCAGATACTCGGTGTTTTGCATAAACGCTATGCCTTTCAAAAGCAAAAAAGCTCCGAGCGCTATACGCACTATATCAAGCACCCTGGGGTGGTGACTGTCGCCCCAGGTTTCAATACGATGAACCACGTTCATAATTACCTCCGGTTTTAAATAATTGGTTATTATAAATTTAGGCAATTATTTTACTAAGAAGCAATTATTCGTCCGAAAAGTCAGTAAAGAGCGGAAGAAGCTGCAAAACCACCTTATATTAAGCATACTCCCGACTTTACTGACTCCCGCCCTACCTTAACCCCTTCCCTTCCAAATATTTAATTAACCCCGGCGGATTATCTGTTTGCATGCCTTTTAACCCAACCCCGATTGCCTTATCCCAAACCTGCGGACCTTCAGCAGGGCCTTGCACATCAGGCCAGACCGGAATGCCCAGCGATGCGGCGTATTGAATCATTTCCTTTGTATACGTATTGTAATTACCGTCGAGGATATCAGGATGCCATTTGTTGATAAATTGCTTCATCCCTTCAATGGTCTTTACACTGTCGGGCATGCTTAGCATCAGCGGCATAGCCGGGTAGGCTGTACGCCAGTCGGTAATTTGTGATGGTTTGTTGATATATACTAACACCTGCTTTTCCATGTGGTATTGTTTAAGCAGGTTCAATGTCGCACTGGCATCGGCTTCTTTAAAATCTATATAGATATAAATTCTATCCCTGCAGAGCTTCAGTATCTGTTCAAACGTGGGGATGCGGTAAATCATCGTATCAGCGGCACTTTTTGCGTTTACTTTTAATCCGGATAACTGTTGCAGGGTAAAATCTTTTACCAGGCCTTTGGCCTCTGTCATCCGGTTAACAGTAGCATCGTGCATACTAACCAGTTTGCCATCGCTGGTGGTGCGCAGGTCTATTTCTATATAGTCTGCGCCGTCCTTTATGGCCATGGCATAACCTTCCAGCGTGTTTTCGGGGTAAATGGTGTGGTCGCCTCGGTGGGCGGCTACAATAAATTTATGCCGGGCCCGGGGCGCAGGGTTAGGCTGTGCAATGGCTGCCGCGTTCAATGTCAGCAAAAAAACTGCTGCTAAAAATGTGTGCTTCATTCGTAAATTAAACTTGTAAGTTAAAAATAGCCGGCTTAGTCTTTTTCCCCTTTATCCAGGCGGCGCCGTTCATTTCGTTCGTTTTCTTCATCATCCATATCGGGGCCTTTTTCAATCTTGCGCCAATCTATTGTTTTGTTATACCGTTTCATGGCGTTTTGCGGGTTGAATATCCGCGTATCACTTTTAACCAGCGTGTAAGGAGTAAAGTCTGGTTTAGCAGTAAAGAAGTCCTGCAATAAGGTACCGGTCGCATCGTACTGATTTACATAGGGAACATCCAGTATATTATAAATGGTTTTAAGTATCGCACCAAAGTTGGCGTGCGTGTGGCTTATATAGCCTTTCTTTACATACGGCCCGGCAAGCATCAATATGGAGCGGTGGGCGTCCACATGGTCAACGCCACCTTGAGGGTCATCCTCCGTAATGATCACCAGCATATTTTTCCAGTATTTTGTGCGCGACAGAAAATGCAGTATGCGGCCCACCGCGAGGTCATTATCAGCCACATACGAATTTCTATAAGGATAGCCATCCGCAGGCCTTGGGTCCGCCGTATGGTCATTAGGAACCTGCATGGTGATCAAACGTGGCATTGGTTTATTGCCCTTGATCCACATTTTGGTAAACTCACCCTCAAACTGGTCCATCCTGAACTGGTCGGGGATATTGGTATTAAAGCCTGCGTAATTATGACTGGTACGGCTAAACAACGCTTTTTGCATAGGCACCATCACCACGTGGCCAGATCCGGTTGCCGTATCCTGCCATTGTTCGCGGTTGTGGGCGGTTTCGTTACCCTCTCCGAAGTTATAGAACTCAATATGTTTCCGTTCCAGGGCTTCCCACAGGCCGCCGCGCTCAGCGTAATCTTCCGGGTCCATACTGCCGGTTGATCCGGGGAAACGCCGGCCTGGGGCTTTTGAGAATATCTTTGCCGTTTTGCTGACATTCGAATTCGCCTCAACCCACTCATTCGGAATTACACCCAGCATCCAATGGTGTCCGTGTATGGACGCATCGCTGTCGCAATAGTAATTATCAGAAAAAGCAAACTGCTGTGCCGCCTTTAAATGGTTAGGCGCTACTTTAAGGCCCGGGAACTGCGTCTTCAGCGCATCCGGGAGGGTGTACTCGCAGTTAACGCCGAACCTGGCCAGCGTGCTGTCGCCAACAGCGCCTTTTAGCTGCCCAAATACTTCGTCATAAGAGCGGTTCTCTTTAGTGATGTACACAATGTATTTTATTGGGGTAGGCGTCAGGCCGGGAAGGGCAGGCAGCGGATTAGCAGGGTCAACGGTTACCTCTTTACTTAAAAAAGTGTTTCCTATCACCTGCCTGGTATAACTTGCAAGCATATCGTGATCCGGAACACGGACCTTTTGGAATAAACCGAGCTGTATGTCGCCGATGTATGTTCCCTGGGGCGGCTTTACAAAGCCATTGCCGCCATTGGGGCCGGCGCCTAATCCGCGGCATGAGGTGATGTAAAGCTCCTTTTCATCTGCGGATAACTTAACCCTGGATGGCCCCCAGCCTGTTGGTATAAGCCCGCGTGTTGTTTTTGAAGGTACATCGATAACTGCCACAGCGTTAAATCCCAACAATGCTACATAAAGAGTTTTTTCGTCTTTACTAAGGCAGATGCCAAATGGCAGTAAGCCCCGGTACTTATTCAATCTTTCGTCAGTAGTAATTGGAATAGTTCCTGCCAGTTGATGATGTTTGTAATCGATAATGGAGATGTTGTCATTGGTGGCATTGGTAACATAGGCATACAGGGAACCAACCGCAATAGAATTAGGGCTGGCGCCGCCAACTACTTTCGCGTCTTCAATCATTTGCCCTACCTGGTAGCCGGTTTTAAATTTATTGATGATTTGATTTTTTCCCAGGTCAATGGTAAAAACGCTCATCGCTTCGGGCGAGTTAGGGCTGCCCACACCGGGTATCTGCCTGCCTTCCACAACTGTGCCGTCTATCGATTCTTTTGTATTGTTGCCATATGGATGATGGGTTATCATTATCGAATCAACATTTTTTGGCGTTGCGCCTTTTATAAGCGGGTATGAATACATGCCCACATTAGCAACAAAGGCCGTTTTTTTATCCGGGCTTATTGACAGGCCAAAAGGCTGCCTGCCCGAGGGCACAGACGCGGTGATTTTCCTGGTTTTCAGGTCCATCCTAACCACCCGGAAGTTGCCCCTGTCTAAAACCAGCAACTCGTTACCGGCATCGTTCAGCAGCAGGTCAGAGGTAAAGCTGTCTTCATAGTCTGTGCCGTTAACCTTGCCGTTTAATGAAAGCGAATCGATCATCCTTAGCTTTTCGGTATCATAAACTATAACCGCGCCGTTATCGCCGCCGCTCAGGTAAACCGTCTTCGAGTCCGGTGCAAAAGCAACCCCCAAAAATGATCCGTCTTTAATTGGAGATGCAATAGTCTTGTCGTACGAGGGTACCCGTAAAGCATCCATCGACGCCAGATCAATAAGCGTAATCACACCGTTGTGCAGCGTAACTGCCTTTTTGCCGTCGGGCGATATGGAAAGGCCGAAAGGATCGTGCGTAATTCGTATCGATTGTCCTGCAGGCGTAACCAACCGGCCACTGGGCAAAACAGATATTCCGCCTTCATTAATTTTGCAATACTGGTTAATACCCGGCACTTCTAATATGGTGGTGTGTTTTTGCGCAAAAGCAGCACATACAGCACTTAGCCATACTACTGCAAAAAAAATCCCCTTTTTGCTCATGCTATTTTTTTGATATACTACTTATTTATTTGTATCACTTGTTAAACTTTGAGTCAGCAAACTGCTGAACCACGCTCTTGATATAACCCCGCACCAAAACGCACATAATGTATCATAATATTTGGGCAGATCCGGCTTTACCTTGCTACTGCAAACAGCAATAAAAACACGCGAGGTATTTTCTAAAATGCAGCAAGTAGTTAAAAAAAAGAAGCCACCCGAAATTCGGATGGCTCCAGGCGTTCAGTTTTTATTATTTAAGTATCCACATTACACCGTTGATATCGTCATTGCCACCAAATTGGCTGGACAATGCCGCGTTGTAATTTGCGCTGTTTGCAGTACGCTCACTGGATGGGTATTGAAAGCGTAATGCGATACGCTGCCCATTGCTGGTGCCCGGGCCGGTTGTAAAGTTAGGCACGCCGGTACGGCGATAGGTAAAATACGATTCCAACCCTGAGTGACGGAACAACGCCAGGTATTTTTGCTGCAATATCTGGGTTAAGCCGGTTGCACCCGGGGTGTATTTTACAGCTGGCTGACCATAATATGTCGCCCAATCTGTTTTAATAGTATAGGTATCATAGTTTGATAAACTGCTTACACTTGATGAACCCGGACGATAAAAATAGGCTGTAAATGAACCTGTTGCAGGTATGCTGTATGAATCCATCGAAGCCTGTATGCCTTTAACATAAAAGCTTTCTGCATCGCCGGTTGCCCAGCCGCGGTTTATACCTTCGGCAATATTAAACTCCTGCTCGGCATAACCTATTTGTATACTTGGCTCGCCGGTATAAGTTGAATAAAAATGCTTACGGTTGATGAATGAATAATAACCTAAACCAGCGTTGTTATACATTGTGCCTAAGTCTAGCCCAGGGTCTGCACCAACAAATGATGCAAAATCTGTAGGGCTTTGCTTTTTCACATCAACCAGATCACGTGCAGGCTCTGCTGTTACAAATACGCGCGGATCATGAAATGTGGTTAACAGTTTAATATAGGTTTGTGACGAGTTTTGCCTTGAACCATTTTGACCAAAGTTATCCGGGTTTTGCGGATAATAGTTTGATGGCGCAACAAATATATATTGCAGGTTATCGGCAGCGCTTGTCATTAACGGGTATTTGGTTGGGTTACTTACTATGGCTGCAAACTGCGCAGGCACGTTAAGGTCTGCATCAGAAACCGCTTTCTTGCTTAGCTCGGTAAGCAGACGGATATGAAATGCGTTAACAACTTTTTGCCATTTTGCCAGGTCACCATTAAAAAATATATCGCCCTGTATAGAAGTTGTACCACCGGCTATCAAAGCTCCTAAATCGGTATTTGCGCTTTCCAGCCATGCCAAAGCCTGTTTCATAACATCTTTCTGGCTATCATACTTAGGAGTAAGGTTGGCTAAGCCTTGCAGCGCCTGGCTCATAGGGATATCACCTTCCTCCAGGCTCATCTTGCTGAAAAAATAAGCTCTGAAAAATTTGCCAAGCGCACTGTAACCGTTAACGGCGGGCAGGCCCTGTCCTATAGCCTGTTTTTCCATCACTGTCACGTTTTTTAATGTGTTGTAATAGTTGTCACCCGAGCCCAGATCATAAGTGTTGTTACCGTAATAGTTGTAGTTATAAATATAGTACTGATCATATATCTCTGCCGAGCCCTGCGGCAAGTCAACCATGCTGTTTACCACACCATTAAAGAGTAATGACGCCGGCACACTATTCGGAACGTTGTTATTAAGCGTCAAGTCCTCGAAGCTTTTTTTACAACTGCTCACTGTCAGCAGCATTATTGCCGGCAGTAAATAAATTTTAAATATCTTTTTCATATCACGTATCGTGTTTAATTAAAATGAAAGTTTTAAGTTAAGCCCGTAGCTGCGTACTGAAGGAGATTGCAGGCCGGTTAGCGAAGTAGCCGTGTTGGCATACTGGTCTAAGTCCACGTCCTTAAATTCAGGGTTCTTGTAAAAATACAGCAGGTTACGGCCGTAAATTGACGCAGAAGCCTTGCTGATAAACGTATGCTGAAGCCATGCTTTAGGGAAAGTAAAATCGATGGTTACCTCGCGTAGTTTTGCATACGTTTTGCTCATCAGGTTGGCTTCGGTTACGTTATAGTACTCGCTTGCATACTCCTGCACAAATGCGGTTGAAGTATTAGGAGCATATTGCAGTGCGCCGTAGTTTAATACCGCACCTGTTTTTGAATCGTAATTTGGTGCAACACCGTTTGATATTTGTACACCCTGGCCAACGTAGCTGCCGTTATAGCCTGCTTTGCCAAAGTTCTGCCAGTCTTTATAGCGGGCATCACCCAGTGCGCCTTCGGCTGTTAAAGCGTTGCTGCCGCCGCGTACTGTTTTGTTATGTACATAATCTGCGGTAACACCACCTACCGAACCGTCAAACTGGAAGCCCAGGCCTATGCTCTTATAATGTACGTGGTTGTAAACAGACCATGTGTAGTCAGCATTTAAGTGTCCCAGATATTGCGGTACCGGGTTTACCAGCGGTTCGCCGTTTGAACCATTGATGATTTGCCCTGTTGGAGTTCTTACGAATTTGGTACCGTAAAACTTGTCGGTACGGTCGCCTTTTTGAAAGAAGGTATTGTATGTAGTTTGACCCGGAGGCAACTCGTCATAAATCTCCTTAAATGTCGACCAGTTAACCAAAACATCCCAGCCAAAGCCGCCCATGTCTTTTACCGGCGTACCGCTTAATGAAAGTTCGTAGCCTGTCTTTTTAGTCTTCAAAGCATTCAAAAACTCAGTAGTATATCCTGTAGCAGTTGAGATTGAGTTTGCCAGGATCCTCGGACCGTCGATATACTGAAATGCAGTTGCACTTAACCCTAACCTGTTCTGGATGAACTTGATGTCAAGTCCTTCTTCGTAGTTAACGCGGGTTGAGGTTTTGATACCTGTTTGATACAAATAGTTTGAGGCATAGCCCGCTGTCTGGCTGTTGTATGGCTTCGCGGTTGAGAACGAGGTATTCAACGAATAGTCGGGACCGTTGTACGGAGAGTTATACGTTGTGCCGTAACCCAGCGGATTATCAAATAAAGATGGGCCTGTGCTACCGCCAAATGCTGTTATCGAGCTGTATGGCGCAGGGCCAATGCTGGGGCTGGTAGCATCTGAACGCACGTTTGAGTAAGAAGCACGAGCCTTTAAGAAAGTAATAAAGCTTGGTAAAGTAACATAGTCAGAAATTACTGTGGCAGCTGATATACTTGGATAATAATAAGTGGTTACATTTTGAAATGCTGAAGATTTGTCAACACGGCCGGTGCTTGATAAAGTTGCATAATGGCCGAAGGATAGATCGACTGAATAGAAGCCGCTTAACGTGCGAAGCTGCGAACTGAAGCTGGTTGCCTGGATAGGGTTTTTTGAGTTGCTGAAAGCGTACACTCCCGGTACGTTCAGATAATCGGTTGATACCCAGCTTGAATTATATTTAAAGTTACGTAAGTTACCGCCCACTAAGCCCGAAATGTTCAGGAACTTTTTAGCGGTGTAATCAAAGTTTAACTTTAACTCTGTATTATTCTCGAACAAATCGCGGCGGTCTTCACGATAATCGCCCTGGTTGCCTTCACGCCCGTATGGGTGAGCAGAATATGGCATATCTTCGGTATGCAGCAGGTTATAAGTATTCACCTGCGATTTTAAGCCCACATTCAGGTGGTTGTCAATTTTGAAGTTACCTGATAAATAGCCGTAGATATCATTTTTATAGTGCGAGCGTGTCCAGATTTTAGTCAGGAACCACGGGTTGTGATAGCGGGTGTATTCAGCAAATACCGATTGAGTACCTACCTTACCCGGCTGCCATATTCCTTTAATATCAGGGGCATTAACGTTCCAGTCGGCGCCGGTCCATATAGCCATGTTATAGATGATACTGTTCGGGCCGTACTGAACGTCCGGGTAATCATCTGTGCTCTGCCTGTTAAAATCAAAACTCGCTTCAAACTTTAACCTTGATGTTGGATTAAATGAAGCAAACATGTTAACGTTGGCAATATCAAGGTATTGCGAGGGGATATAACTGCTTTGGTGCTGCTGCGAAACCGAGAACCTGGTGGTATAGGTATCGCCGTTAGCTGTTAAGGCAATGTTATTATTGGTTTGATAGCCGGTACGCAGAAAGTTAGCCAGGTTATTAGCGCCCCGGGCAACCCATGGCGTACCCTGCCGAACGCCGTTAATAACGGGGCTATCATACTGAGGGATGAGCTGACCTGCAAAATAAGGTCCCCAAACGTCGTAGTCGCTGTCAACGCCACCCGGTGCACCGCCTTTACCGTCAACAAAAGTGTAGAAGGTGTTCTCGCCCGGTCCGAATTTACTTTGGATACGCGGAAAAGCAACAAAGCCTTTGTTTATAACCGTACTGCTGTTTATATCAACAGTAAGCCCTTTTTTGTTAGCATTACCTTTTTTGGTGGTTATTAAAATCGCACCGTTGGCAGCGCGGTTACCATAAAGTGCAGCCGCAGCAGGGCCTTTCAAAATAGTGTAGGTTTCAATATCATCCGGGCTCAAATCGAAAGTATCCGAGTTGATAGGCAAACCGTCAACCACATATAAGGTAACTGTGTTGCCACGAATGGTAACATTCGGTACGCCCAATACTTCGGAAGTAGCGCCTACCGATAAACCGGCCACTTTACCGATCAGGCCGTTCACCGGGTTAGCATCGCGTGCCGTAGTCAGCGCATCGCCATTAACCGTTTGAACCGAATAACCAAGGCGGCGGGTTTCTTTTTTTACGCCCAGCGCTGTTACTACAACCTCATTTAACGTTTTAGAATCATCCTTTAAAACTATATTATAGTTCGTCTGGTCGGTAACCGGTACTTCCGCAGGCTGAAAACCAAGGAAAGATACCTCGAGCACCTGGCCTTTTTGAACGGTAAGCAGAAAGCGGCCGTTAACGTCGGTTATGGTACCTTGTGTAGTACCTTTTACCTTTACGCTTACACCCGGCAAAGCCTGCTTTTGATTATCGGTTACGGTACCACCGATTTTTGATTGCCCGAACAAAAGTACCGGGGCCAGACAAAATAACAACGCTGTTATTAGCGTCCGGAAATGCATGTAAATCTGTTTCATCTGTTAATTTTTGAGAGTGAGAAGAAGGAATTTTTCATGCAGCAATACTAAACTTTGTTTATTATTAGTAAACTAAATTAGTATTAAGCAATGCTTAACAATAGATGTAGCAAATGTTAAATAGGGCCATTGATATAACAGCGGCGTTACTATTTGCTTACGTTATTTTAATGTGGATGCGGCAGCCGCTAAAGCCGGGAAAGGCGGAAAACTCAGCAATGGTGAAGTTGATTTGGCTGGATAAGTTGCACCAGGCTGATTAAGTGCATATCCGGCAAAGGCTGCAATACTGTTACCACTGTCACACTGTTTCGCTTAATAGTTTTGTGATGGTGTGACAACATCAACAAAGCCCAAACCGGCACCTACCGTAACGCTTGTAACGCAGTGTTATTTGCCGTTACCGTGTTACAAGCGTTACAGCCAATACGCTATCAATCAGTATAGCTACTGTAACACTTGTAACACCTGTTTCAACCTGTTACGGGCGTTACAGCGTTACAGCATGCTATTGGGCCGGCTTATCGATTCCGCGACAAAGGCGGAAAACGCTTCACTAATGCACAATCAATTTGATAACTTTGATTGACATGGAAAAAAAAGAACCAAAACAACGATTTGCCTCCTTCAAAAAAGCGAATTCAAAACACACGGCTCCTTTGACGATGTGATTAACGCCGCTTTTGTTAGAAGGCGAATAATATTGTACTGTTGGTTCATTACTGCTTTGAAACGCCCAAAATGAAACTTACGTTAACCGTATTGCTTGCGACGCTTTGCGTTGCAGCCAAGTCACAAACTGCCAATATCAAAATAGTAAAAGGCGGATACTATCAAACGGACACTTTGAAAGGTGAAAAAATACCGCTTGAGGATGATGCAAACCATACATTCAAAATATCCATTATCAATTACTATTCTAAATTTTTCGCGTCTGAGTATAGAGGCCAAAACATTTTTATTAATACCGAACAAATAAGGTATACCACTTCTTATAATGTGTTTCTAAAAAAAATTAGCGGGCAAACAAAATTCTTAGGGCAATCACCTGAATATATCGAAGATGTAAAGTTGTATGGTAAGTACTTAGGCGGTATGCTGTATGCTAAAATTCCTGTTGTTGGCATGTCAAAGGGTATGATTGAAAAATGCCTCGGAAGACCTGACAGCAGTAATTCGAGTGAGAGCAAATATTATGATTCTGATTTATGGACTTACAGTTTAGGAAATGGCTTATATAAGTACGTTTATTTTTATAACGGCTCTGTAAGTTCAATTGAAGATATAAGGTTGTAAATTTTTACCCTTCGGTAACCAATAAACTTAAAGCATGTATGAACCTTATTATAACACGTAATTTAAATACTTAGAACACGATATAGATAAAGGCGATACAAAGGTTACACAGGATAGCTTATGAAGAACAATATAACCTATTGTAACACCTGTAACGCTTGTATCACCCCGTTACATGTGTTACAAGCGTTACAGGCAGCAGCAACACCGGCAAAGCCTAAACAGCCTGATCTCTATCTGACTTCTAATTAACGCTCTCCAGATGCCTCAGTGCCATCTCTTTTAAATAATCGATATTGTTTACCGGCACATTCATTTCCTTAGCCTTATCATCCCAGTAACGCAGGCGTATAATTAAATCTGAATCGGGATTTTGCTCAAACTCCCCGGCTTCTTCTGCCGTCATCCGGCCACCCTGGAATTCAAGCGTAGCCTTGCTGGCGTCTGACAGTTTGTTGTAGTATTCGGGATATTTATAGGTAAGATACCGTTTAGCAATCACATGCCCCTGCACCAGGGCCGCTATCCGCGCAGAAAAACCCCGCTCCAGCAAATAATCAGCACCCAGCTCTTCATGGTTTACATTCCCCATGCCGTTCATGCTTTCGGCTTCACCCTCTTCGGCGCAAAGATGCCCAATGTCATGAAAGAAAGCAGCAAGCACTACTTCATCATCATAACCCTCCTCTTCGGCAAGCATGGCCGCCTGCGACATGTGCTCCAGCTGCGAAACCGGTTCACCTATATAGTCTTCATCGCCGTGTTTTTCATACAGCGAGAAGACCTCGTTTACTATAGCCTGGTGGTTGCGTACCGAAGATTCCATGAGTGTGCAGTTTTTCAGCAAATAAAGTTAGGCAATATTAGATTATTGTTAACGGCCGGTTAATTGATGTACGGATTTCTGATGTGCGGATAGAATGGAAACGAAATTATCTAAGCTGGCATATCGTCTGGGTCATCAGTTCATCTTCGGCCATTTTTCATCCGCACATCCAGAATCCGCACATCCGCACATCATCACCAAACATCTTCGATCATTTTTCATCCGCACATCCAAAATCCGCACATCCGCACATCATCACATCAATTCCCCTGTTTAACTTTAGTTAACAAAAAGGTTATTTTGCATCAATTGCTTTATTAATTACTTTGCGCCCGGCGTAAACCTTTATAAACCCATATTAACTATTAATGGAAGAAGATATCATCATCCAGATAAGCAACCGGATAAAAGAAAAAAGAAGAGAAAAGAACATAACCGTGCAGGAGCTTGCGCAACGGGCCAACGTAAGCAAGGGATTGATATCGCAAATTGAAAACAGCCGGACGATACCCTCGCTGGTTGTTTTGATAGAAATTGTAAAAGCGCTCGAGATAGACCTCAATGAGTTCTTTAAAGATATCCGCTCGAAAAGCGCAGAGCTGCCCATCCTCATAAAACGGAAAGAGGAATACGACCACTTCGAGAAAGAACATGCCATCGGCTTTCATTACCATCGCATTTTCACGCAGTCCATTAACCCCTCAACAGTCGACATTGTGATACTTGAGCTGGAGCCTGATGCTGCCCGCCCTTTGGTGGAAACCGATGCTTTTGAATACAAGTATATTTTATCCGGCGAGATAGAATATCAGTTTAATGAAGATAAAATCCTGCTGCGGCAAGGCGATTCCATGCTGTTTGACGGCCGCATACCGCATACGCCCCGCAATACTGGTACGCAAACTGCCAGCATGCTGGTAATTTATTTTTTTGAGGATAAGGGTGGAGGCAAGTGACCAGAGGTTAGAGATCAGGCAGAACTGGGTAGCAAATGTGATTAATGCAATTACATTTTTTTTCCTAATCTCTGATCGCTGGTCTCTAATCTCTATCTCTTAACCAAACATTAACACTAATTTAGTTTGATATTAATAAACTTAGTTTAGTATTGCTGAACAATCACACTATTACCATGTCTATAAAATTAGTTGTATTTGATATAGCCGGCACAACGGTTAAAGATGACCACGACGTAAGCAAGGCTTTCCAGGCTGCATTATTAAAATCAGGCTACCAGGTTCCGCTCGAGTTAATTAACCCCCTGATGGGTTATGAAAAAAACCAGGCCATCAGGCAGATCTTGCGCCTGCACGAGCATAATGATGCTAAAATTACAACCGAACTGGTAAGCCAGATACACAAAGAGTTTGTGCACCAGATGATACAGCATTATAAAACCGCGCCGGGTATTGGGCCATTGCCAAATGTGGAAGAGACTTTTGCCGCTTTGCACGATAAAGGTATTCAGGTGGGCATTAATACCGGTTTTTCCCGTGATATTGCCGATACTATTGTAGACCGCCTGCAATGGCGCGAAAAGGGTTTGATAGACCATGTTGTTGGTTCAGACGAGGTGGAGCTTGGCCGTCCGCATCCATACATGATTCAAAAAATGATGGTTGATGGAAAAATTGAGCGCGCCAAAGAGGTAGCAAAAGTAGGCGATACCGAAGTAGACGTTCGTGAGGGACAGAATGCCGGCTGCCGCTATGTTATAGGTGTTACCACCGGCATATTTACCCGCCAGGAGCTGGAACCTTATAACCCAACGCATATTATCGACGATATTGCAGATGTAATTGACATTATCAGCAAATAAGCATGGCATCAATGGATAAATTGCGCGCAAAGGTTGCCAAATGGCCGTACTCCGCTATTTCGGTATTGGCCGGAATATCAGCATTTTGTACCTACACGTCCATGTATGCCTTCCGCAAGGGTTTTGCCGCAGGCACTTTTTCGGGCGAGCAATATCTTCACGTCGATTACAAGGTATGGCTGGTTATAGCGCAGGTTATCGGCTACACATTAAGCAAATTTTATGGCATTAAATTTATAGCCGAACTTAAACCGGGGCAGCGCGCCAAAAGCATATTTGTGTTAATAGGCGTGGCATGGGCGGCGTTGCTGCTGTTCGCAGTCATACCGGCGCCTTTCAATATTATTTGCCTGTTCATCAATGGCTTTCCGCTTGGCATGATCTGGGGCCTGGTATTCAGTTACCTGGAAGGCCGCCGCTCTACCGAGTTTATGGCCGCGGTACTATCTATCAGCCTCATCTTTGCCTCGGGCTTTGTAAAAACTATAGCACGTTCGGTTCGCGATTCGCTCCACATCAGCGAATACAGTATGCCTTTTATTACGGGTGCTATATTTGTGCTCCCGCTGGTATTTTTTGTATTCTGCCTCGAGCTGATGCCGCCGCCAACTCCCGAAGATATAGCCCAGCGTACCAAACGCGCCCCAATGGACGCAGCGGAACGCCAGGCATTTTTAAAGCGGTTTTTACCAGGCATTATTCTTACCCTGGTGATCTATGTACTGCTAACCATTATGCGTGATGTGCGCGACAATTTTGAAGTAGAAATATGGGCCAGCCTGGGCAATAAGGATAACACCATTTACACTAAAATAGATACCATTATTTCGGTAATTGTACTGGTTGCCATCAGCTTGCTGATCCTGGTAAAAAAGAACCTCCGGGCATTCGGCCTCATCCATTTAATGATAATTGCAGGCTGCCTGCTGATCACCATAGCTACCGTACTTTTTGAGTTGAACATGATCACCCCTTTCAACTGGATGGTAATGGCAGGTTTGGGGCTCTATCTTGGCTATGTTCCTTATAATGCTATTTTCTTCGAAAGAATGATCGCATCGTTTCACTACCGCAGCAATGTAGGCTTCCTGATCTACGTATCCGATTCTATGGGTTATCTTGGCAGCGTTACCATACTGCTTGTTAAAGAACTGGGCCGTCCGAATATCAGCTGGGCTGCATTCTTTAAAGAAGGTGTTTTGGTAGTCGGTATCATCGGCGGCATCTGCGCCATATTATCCCTCATTTACTTTTTACAAAGCGCCCGCAAAAGCAATAAAAGCGATGAGCGTCAAAACGAATTAAACATACTGACTGTATGACACAAACTTCCCCGATATCCGCAAACGGACGCTCGGCCATCATTATCGGCGCAGGCATTGTCGGCCTGGCAACGGCACGTGCACTGGCATTGCGCGGCTACAAAGTAACTATATTCGAACGCAACGAACGCGCTGTTGGCGCATCTATCCGGAACTTTGGAATGATATGGCCCATCGGGCAGGCTACCGGGCCATTGTTTGAAAGAGCCATGCTGTCCCGCAGTATCTGGAAGGAAATTTGCGCGGAAGCCCGCATCTGGCATGATGAAGTCGGCTCTTTGCATCTGGCCTACCATGATTATGAGTTGCAGGTTATATCAGAATATGTGGAGGTTAATCAATCCTTCCGCGACTGTAAACTTTTAACTCCTGACCAGGCATTCCAAAAATCGCCGGCTATAAATCCTGACGGATTAAAAGGCGCTTTATGGAGCGGCGAGGAAATGATTGTTGAATCGCGCGTAGCTATCGGACAGGTTGCTGCATACCTCGCTGAAAAGTATGGGGTGGAGTTTCACTGGAATACGGCGATCAGTCAAATCGTGTATCCTAAAGTTATATCCGGCAACCGCACCTGGCAGGCCGATGAAATATTTGTTTGCAGCGGGGCTGATTTCGAGACGCTATACCCTGAACTGTTTTTAGAAACCAATATTACCAAATGTAAGCTGCAAATGATGCGCCTGGTTGCCCAGCCGGACGAATGGCGCATCGGCCCGTCGCTTTGCGGTGGTTTATCTATGATTCACTATCCAGGTTTCCAGGCAGCGGCTTCCTTGCCTGCCCTGCGTAAGCGGTATGAAGAACAATACGCCGAATACCTGAAATGGGGCATCCATGTTATGGTGTCGCAAAACGGCAGCGGCGAACTCACCATCGGCGATTCGCACGAGTACGGCGTCGTTCACGATCCGTTTGACAAGGAATTTATTAATGATATGATAATTTCTTATTTGCAAACTTTTGCGAGCTTTAAGGACTGGAAGCTGTTGCAGTCATGGCACGGCATTTACCCGAAAATGATGAACGGCGCAACCGAACTTATAGTGGACGCAGCCCCGGGTGTAACCATCATTAACGGCATCGGTGGTAACGGGATGACGTTATCATTCGGGCTTTGCGAAGAGTATATTTCAAAGCGCGTGGTTTAGTTAGCGGCAGTTGCACTGGGAAGCAGCAGTTTGTAAAATTCGCTAAAAATCGACTGCTACTGCTACCAGAACCTGCTACTAATTACTTTCTATATTTAGGAACTACACAACACACATGGATACCAGGAGAAATTTTATAAAGAAAGCAGCAATGCTTGCAGGCGCAACAAGTTTATCGGGTTTAATACCGGCGTCTATCCAAAAGGCAATGGCCATTAACCCTGCGCCGGGGACCACCTACCTGGATGCTGAACATATTGTTATCCTGATGCAGGAAAACCGATCGTTCGACCATGTGTACGGCACGCTGAAAGGCGTACGCGGTTATAACGACCCACGCGCTATTGATCTGCCTAATAAAAATAAAGTCTGGCTGCAATCCAACCCTAAAGGCGAAACCTATGCACCGTTCCGCCTCGACATAAAAAACACCAAAACTACCTGGATGAGTTCGCTGCCGCATTCGTGGCGCAACCAGGTAAATGCCCGTAATGACGGTAAATTTGATAAATGGCTCGAAAACAAGCGGAGCGGCAACAGGGAGTATGCCCACATGCCGCTTACCCTTGGTTATCATACCCGCGAGGATATCCCTTTTTATTATGCTTTGGCCGATGCTTTTACAGTTTGCGACCAGAACTTTTGCTCAGCACTTACAGGCACCAATCCAAACAGGCTCTACTTTTGGACCGGCACCATCCGCGAAACGCCTGACGAAAACTCGCTGGCCCACGTTTGGAATGACGATATGGACTATGGTACTTTAAAATGGAAGACCTTTCCCGAACGTTTGGAAGATGCCGGCATATCGTGGAACTGCTACCAGAACGAAGTAGCTATCGATACCGGTTTTGAAGGCGAAGAAGACCTTTGGCTGTCGAATTTCCAGGACAATCCTTTGGAATTTTTCGGCCAGTACAATATCCATTTATACCCGCCGCATGTTGCTGCGATGGAGAAGAGGTCGGCAGAGCTGCCCGCAAAAATAGATGCGTTGCAAAAACAAATTGACGCCCTGCCCGCCGGAGATGCCCATATTGACCACCTTAAAAAACAACTAAGGGAGATGAAGAATTATCTCGGCTCCGTAAACAAGGAGCGCGATAGTTATAAAGCAGGTATGTTCGACAAGCTATCCGAAAGGGAAAAAGCCCTGCACGCCAAAGCTTTCAGCAACAATAAAAACGACCCTGATTATCGTACACTGATTGATTTGAAATATGACGATAACGGCACAGCACGTGAGCTTAAAGTGCCGAAGGGCGATGTGCTGCACCAGTTCAGGGCTGATGTAAACAATGGCAAACTGCCAACCGTTTCGTGGTTAACCGCACCTGAAGCATTCTCAGACCACCCCAGCTCGGCCTGGTTTGGCGCATGGTATATTTCAGAAGTGATGGATATTTTAACCAGCAATCCCGAGGTTTGGAAAAAAACCATTTTTATTCTGGCGTATGATGAAAACGATGGTTACTTTGACCACGTTCCCCCTTTTACAGCCCCCCATTCGCACAAAGAAGGGACAGGGAAGGTATCAGCCGGTATAGATACCCGTGTTGAGTTTGTAACCCGGGAGCAGGAGCTTGCCCGTAACAATTTCCCTGAAAAATATGAAAGGGAAGCGCCAATCGGCCTCGGCTTCCGCGTGCCATTAGTAATTGCTTCGCCGTGGAGTAAAGGCGGTTACGTAAACTCCGAAGTTTTCGACCATACCTCTACCCTGCAATTCCTGGAGAAATTTCTGAGCCACAAAACCGGCAAAAAGATAACCGAACCGAACATCAGCGACTGGCGCCGTACCGTTTGCGGAGATTTAACATCTGTATTCAGGCCATATAACGGCGGGGAAATCCCGAAACCGGCTTCTCTTGGCAAGGATGCAACCATCGAGAGCATTCATAAGGCTAAATTTAAAAAGGTACCTGACGATTATAAGCTGCTTACCGCCGACGAAATTGCCGTGATCAACAAAGCCCCGCATACCTCGCCTTATATGCCGAAGCAGGAAAAAGGTATAAAGCCATCCTGCGCATTGCCTTACCAGCTATATGCTGATGGTAAACTAAGCGCTGATAAGAAGTCCTTCGGCTTGAAATTTACCGCAAGCGACAAGGCTTTCGGTAATGCTGCTATTGGTTCTCCGTTTAATGTTTATGCACCGGGTAAATACCTGAATGAAAACGTGCGCACCTGGGCATATACCGCCAAAGCCGGGGATACAGTCACAGATGAATGGCCGCTCACTGACTTTGAAAACAGCAATTACCACCTGCGCGTATATGGGCCGAATGGCTTTTACCGTGAATTTAAAGGAAATGCAAAAGACCCTGATTTTGAGATAAGCTGCGAATATCAAACCGCTAATGCAGGCAAGTCAGCCCTAACGGGGAACTTAGAGCTTACGTTACATAACAACAGCAAAACACCGCATCATGTAGTAATTACGGATGTTGGTTACAAAATGAATAATAAAACCCTGACCGTTCCGGCGGGGTCAAAATCAACAGTTATATTAAACCTCGCAAACCACCACAACTGGTACGATTTTACAGTAAAGATTAATAATTTTCCTGCATTTGAAAAGCGCTATGCCGGACGTGTTGAAACAGGCAAATCCACTTTCAGCGACCCGCAAATGGGGAATGTGTAAGTATGTGCTGAGACTCACGAAATTTCAAAAAGTAAGTCTGGCCTATGCCTCTGGATATTTTCTGTAAACGAACCCTTTCGTCTTTGCCCTTACAGGTTTCACCTTTCTTTAAACAAATTGCTGTATTACCTGCTGCAAAGGCCCGGCTTGCATTACGCCGCTTTGGCGCCACTTGGTTTCGCTGTTTTTAAATATCATCAGCGTAGGCACGCTCTGCACGCGATAAGCATTAGCGGCCTGCGGGTTTTTGTCGATATCTATTTTAATGATGGTTACCTTATCGCCAAGGGCCTCCTTTACCTGTTTTAAAATAGGCGGCATCATTTTACATGGTCCGCACCACTCTGCCGAAAAATCAACCAATACCGGTTTCTCCGATGCTATTATCTCCTGGAAATTTGCCATGATTCTTTTGATTTGATACAATATAACACTTGTTTGAAGAATATGATTTAGCTTTTAAGGAATATTACGTTGAGTTTACCGGGAATCTAAATTTACCATCAAAAGAAAGGTCATTATTCAACCGGCTTTCCAAATCCCTCAATGCATAACCTTAGGCCGATCCGGCTGCAGAATATGATTATCAGACAGCCAGTCGGCCAGTCGCTGCGGCCAGGTGTTGATTGACTTTAGTTTTGAGCGCTGGCCCATATTAAATCCGTGGCCTCCGCTGGTAAATAAATGCGCTTCAACGGGAACTTTCGCGTCGCGGTACCGCTGCAATAACTGTATTATGGGTACAGCGCAACACGGGTCGTCATTGGCAGCCAGCAGAAAGGCAGGCGGCGCATTTGCCGGTACTACCTCAGGAACATACAGGGGGCCTGGATAGATCTGGATAATGAATGATGGCCTGGCATTTTGACGATCTACCGGGTCGGCGGCTTTAGGGTCGCCCGGCCCTTTACCGAATGCCACCATATCCACTACCTCACCGCCTGCTGAAAAGCCCATCAGGCCGATACGGTTGGTATCCAGGGCAAATTCGGCAGCCCGGCTGCGTACAAGCCGCATGGCACGGAAACCATCCTGTTTGGCATGAACATCTATTTTGTAGGGCGATAAAGTATCCCGCCCCAAACGATATTTTAATACAAATACTGTAACGCCCAGGTTATTCAGAAATTTGGCGGGATCTACCCCTTCCGCGGTATAAACCAATAACCTATGCCCGCCACCCGGGCAAATAACTACTGCCGACCCGTTGGCTTTATCTTTTGGCGGCAGAAAAACTGTCAGCGAGGGATTGTGTATATTCCGTACCCAATAATCTTTAGCCAGTTCGGGCTCATTCCGGCGGCTTTCAAAACCGGGTGCGCCTTTTTCCCATAGCGGGATCACCGCCGGTTCAGTTTGCGCCCATAATAATGCGGGATAAAGGAAGAGTAAGGTTAACAGCTTTCGCATGGCGGATTTAGTTTTATAGGTTTTATAAAGATAACTAATCCAACCATTATAAGCAACGTGCCGTCGCCAAACCAAACTAATGCCCGGGATAATACACCTCCAGCGCAATGTCTCCCTGTTCGGATGGCGGCCCCGGCGGAGAGCCCTTTGGCGGCGGATTATTTCCGGTTTTAGTCGCCGCAGGCGGAGGCGGCGGGTTGGCGCCCTGCGCTAATGGCTTTGGCGGTGGCCCGCCCGGCCCGCTCGCACCGCCGGCAATATATATCTTATGGTTCAGCACTGCGCCACCGACCCCGTTACGCGCTCTGTTCAGATCAGCAACTTTCGTCCATTGTTTATCTTTCTGCGGGTCCAGGCAGTATACATCCTTTTGCGGGCCATTAGGTCTGGTAGCAGTTGCACGCTCCCCGCCGATATAGAATATCTTTCCGTCCAGGTTAACCGCGGTACCGCCGCCTGTGCCCATAGGTAATTTTGCAGCCAATGTGCTCCATTTCCCGGTTTTAAAATCATAACAATCCACGTCAAGCACCACCTTATCAAAAAACGACATAAAATTATTGGCATCGTGCAGGCTGGTATTCCTTCCGCCAACCGCATATAGTTTATCGCCCACAACCACTGCCATGCTATGATCGCGAATGTGTGGCGCGTCGGGCAGGGTTGTCCACTTGTCAGTAACCGGGTCATAGCAATCAAACATACCGTTAGTGCCGCTGCGGTGGCCATGTGTTATACCGCAAACAATATAAATCTTACCATTGTAAACAGCCTCACCCGCGCCTGCCCTGCGCCTGTCAGCAGGAATTTCGGCCAGCTTTTGCCAGCTGTCTTTTTTGGTATCATAGCTGTAAACGTTGGGCAAAGGTACCTGGTCTGGATACCCCCCTTCGTAAAAAGCATCAAGCACATAAACTTTATCGCCGAGGCCAACCGACTGAAAATGATGCATGGTGAATGGCGCAACGGCTTTTTTGGCCCAGGTGTTTGTTGCAGGATCATAAGCTTCCACCGGCCGGGCGCCGCCATCGCCGCCAATCAAGTACAATTTACCACCGGCAACCGCCAAACTGCATTCACCGCGGGATCCGGGTTGATCTTTACCTTTAAGCAATTGCCAGTGACCCTGGGAAAATGCCCCGGCCGTTACTGCCGAAAATATTAGCGTGATGAATAACTTTTTCATATTTATCTGATTGCTAAAAAAATCTTGTCATTGCGTGAAACGAAGCAACCTCGTGGCCATGAAAAACTAAAAATATACTATTCTTTCATCTTATACACCACCAGCCTGCTGTTATCAACACCATAAACCTTCGCAATGGCCTTTATTGTTGAACCCTTTTCGGCGATAAATGGTTTTGAGTATTCGTTTTCTTTGGTAAACGATGGCGTCGAGCCGTCTGTGGTGTAATAAACTTTAGCACCGTTCGTTGCGCTGCTGATGGTTACCCTGTTACCCTTAGCGCTGATAATTGGCTGTATAACGCGATTTACGTACCGCCGTGTACGTGCATCATTTATTACGCCTTTCCAGTTCATGCCGAAGCCAAAGTCGTAGGTATGTCCTGCTGCATCAGTATAGCAGATCATGTCATGCGGGATATCCTCATCCTGCAGTTCAACAGTCTTCATATCGGCGGGCATCTGGAATGGCAGCAGACCGGATGGCTCCGCAGCACCGGAAATAATGTCCAGTATCGCCTGGTTCTGCACACCGAAGCTGGCTACAATGGCATTGGCATCTTTTTCAAATTCGGCGAGAATTGCCGGTTTAGAAAGTGTTATTACCACAATAACCGGCTTGCCTTTCATCGCCGCTTTTGTTTCCTTGATGGTTTTCAGGTCGGTAATATTGGCGGCAGTTATGCTTTTGCCTTTGTAAGTTCTGTCGGTAACATTTGGCTCGGCGGGGTCACCAGCAGCAATGCTGTGCTCACGGGCATAAGTTGCCGTGTACGGGCCATATTGCAGGGTGATAGGAACATAGCCATTTCCTCCCGCTTTTACATCGTCCGCATCATAACCTGCGCCGCCACTCGGGCTGCTTACAAAAACTATTGCGCAATCAGCTTTAGCCGGGTCATCGGTAACGTTATAATATTTCTTCGTCAGCTCCTCGCTTACCGCGTCCTCAAATTTCTCCTTGGACGGCGGGCCAAAAAAGCCCTTCATTGATGGCGTATATTTTTTTGGCAGGTATACGGTCGTTCCTTTTTTTAGCGGCAATACGTTGGCGGCATTCTTCAGCATAACGATAGATTTCAGCTGTGCGTTATAACCTGCCGTCATAAACTCCGGCTTACCAACGGTCTTTTTCGATGTTTCTACATCCAGGTACGGATTTTCGAAAAGCCCTACCCTGAAAATGTTGCGTAACAGCCTGACTGCCGATTGTTCAAACCGTGCACGCATAAATGGCTCGCCATGTTCCTTCACACCCATTTGGTAGGCTTCAATTACGGGGCCGGCCACATTATTGCCTCCAAACTGGTCAACTCCCGCCATCAAAACTTTATAATGACGCTCGGCGACGGTTTTGTCCTCCATTCCCCACGATTTGCCTGCGAAAACATCAGGCGTTTTACCTTCGTCGGCTGTAACCAGCCAGTCGGTACAAACTACGCCATCGTAACCATATTTGGTGCGAAGCAAATCGGTAATCAGGTATTTGCTATAGCTGTTGCCCCGGTCTTCCTTATTTTTAATATCCCTGCCGTATGATATGGTATAATAAGGCATCACGGCCGAGGCCATCATTGTTTTACCCTGCAACTTCAACGCTCCGTCCACAAATGATACCAGGTGCTCATCGAAATTATTTCCGGGATAAACGGCAAACTTTCCATAAGCGAAATGCGCATCGCGCCCGCCCTCCTCCGGGCCGCCGCCGGGCCAGTGCTTCATCATAGCATTAACGCTGTTATATCCCCATCCGCCCCGGATCTCCTTATCGCCGGTTGATGTTTGAAACCCATCCACGTATGCACGGGCCATATCAGCATCCAATTGCGGGTCTTCCCCAAAAGTGCCGTTGATGCGTACCCACCTGGGCTCGGAGCCCAGGTCTATTTGTGGCGACAAGGCAGTTGCTATGCCCAATGCACGGTATTCTGTGGCCGCTATATTCCCAAACTGCTGCACCAAAGCAGGGTCGAATGTTGCTGCCAGGCCCAATTGGTCGGGCCATTGGGAGATCTTGCCGCCTGCACCGGCAGTATATTCCACGCCCGAGTTGGTGCCATGCCGCGGATCGGAGCTGTTGTTAGCCGGTATGCCAAAGCCGCTGCCCTCAACCAATGCCTGCACATTGTTGTTCCACTCGGCAGCCACCGCCGGGCTTTGTACCGATGTAACCAGTACGTGCCTCAGGTTATCATGAATTAAAAATGCTTTTTGCTGGTCAGTCAGATCAGATGCTTTTGCCCCGCTCTGCGGGAATGGCTTACCATTATAAGTGGCTGCACCCATCGGCCCCGGCATAGCAGGTATTGCCTGGTGCGCACTGTACAGCATTAAACCGGCAATCTGCTCAACGCTCATTTTCGATGCCAGGTCCTTAGCGCGCTCATCAACCGGCAAACGCCAATCCTCGTATTTATCCAGTTGGCCGTTCTTGTTTAAATCCTTAAACGAAAAACCATCAACCGTTAAAATCTTAACGCCTGACTTTGTGGAGTAACCAAGCGTTGGCCCGTTAACATTTTTTACCAATACAATTCCTGAACTGTCAGGCAAAAACTGTTGCGTATAGGAAGATGTTCCGGCAGACATTCCGGCGAATAGGATTACGGATGCCGCGGCGACACCGGTCAGCACAATAAACTGTAAGGATTTTTTCATACTTAGCGTGCGGTAATTGTTTTAGATAATTGGTTTATAAAAGAATTTTTGAAACAACCGGCAAGGCGTGTTCATTGTGTTTTTTTGACACAATTAAATGTAAATATAGCTAATAAAAAATAAAATTTTAATAGATGAACAGGAATAGAATATAGACGGAAAGGACTTTCGGGCAGATTGCTTACCTTTGGGCATTGATTAAAACCCTATGAGCCAGGTTAGAGAAATTAAATGTCCGCACTGCGGCCAATGGACAATGTGGGACGGCAAAATAGATGATCGCTGCCTGCATTGCAATGGCTTTTTAGAAACCCGGCAGTTCTCGCGCGAGGTTGAAAGAAAAATCCGCGGAGAGGCCGCAAGAGAAAGAAACATATTAATCATCAGGCCCGAAGACGGTCCGCTAAAACGCCTGGGCAAACGCTTGCTGAATGCCTTACGCTGGTGGACGATTATAATGCAGGTACTGTTCTTTGTGGTCGTTACGATCATCATCGTACTGATCAGTATCCTGCCGGGATAAATGAAAACCTTGCTTAACAAATGGTTTATTGCCGGTTGCCTGGTTTGGCTGCTTGTATTTATCACGCGTAAACTTGGCCATCCTTTGCCGCAATACATAAATGGCTACATCTCCGATTTTTTCGCCATCCCCGTAATAGCCAATCTTGCACTTTGCTTTCAGCGGATAGTTGTTATCAAAAGCGATTTTTACACGCTATCTATTGGGCACATTGCTTTTATTACCGCTTACGTATCCCTGGTATTCGAAGTGCTGCTCCCTGCCTATTCCAAAACTTATACAAAGGATTGGCTTGACATTGTACTTTACGTTATCGGGGCAATATTTTTTTATAAGGTAATGAATAAGCCGGTGCTGGAAATCAGGCGCTAGTTAACAGGTGTGTTGAGATTTGTCAAAAATCAACCGGTACGTATTAAGCGCCAATCAATCAGTATTTTTGCTTATTGACACTTGCACATGAAAACATTTTACGTTCAGATCATTCTAACCATTGCGTTGCTTCCTTTTACAGCGAAAGGCCAAGACCATGACAAGGATGCCACCGGCCATTACAAATTGGTATGGGCTGATGAATTTAATAAAGACGGAGCTCCGGACAGCGCTAACTGGAAGTTTGAGCGGGGCTTTGTGCGCAACCACGAAGCGCAATGGTACCAGCCGCAAAATGCTGTTTGCAAAAATGGCTTGCTGACAATAGAGGTCAGGAAAGAACACTTACCCAACCCCAATTACATTGCAGGCAGTAATGACTGGAGAACAAACCGCGAATTTATAGCATATACATCATCCAGCATGAACACCAGTGGGCGGCATAGCTGGCGATATGGCCGCTTTGTGATGCGTGCCCGTATTGAAACCGACCCGGGCTTATGGCCAGCGTTTTGGACATTAGGCGTGAGCAAGCCCTGGCCGTCAAACGGCGAGATTGATATAATGGAGTATTATCGCAACATGCTGCTGGCTAATATTGCCTGTGGTACCGCAAAACCTAATAATGCCAAATGGTATAGCAACCGCAAGCAACTGAACTCATTAGGAACCGGCTGGAGCAGGCATTTCCATATCTGGCGAATGGACTGGGACGAAAATTCCATCAGCTTATATGTTGACGACCAATTACTCAACCGTGTCGAATTGAAAGACCTTGTTAACCAGGACGGATCAGGATTTAACCCATTTAAACAGCCACATTATATTCTACTCAACCTGGCCCTCGGAGGCGACAACGGCGGAGAGCCAGGTGCAACAAAATTTCCACGCCGATTTGAGGTTGACTATGTAAGGGTTTATCAAAAGATGCTTTGATTAACAATATGTAACGAGACTATTTTTATATCCATTTTGCCAATAAGATTGCGCAGTAGCAGCTGTTATGTATTCATAAATGAAATACGTAATTTTGTTAAAAGCCGTAATACTATGCAAAGCCAAAAACTAAGCTCGTTACAGTTGGAATTATTGAAAGTATATTCCTTTCAGCCAAAGGAAGAAGACTTACTCGCCATAAAAAAAATGCTCGCAGACTATTTTTCTGATAAACTTTTAAATAATATCCGAAAATCGGTTGCAGACAAAAGCATTACTCAGGAAGACTTGGATAGTTGGATTAATGAATAACCTCCGCTTTGTCATAGATACCAATATCTTCCTTGTTTCCCTCGCTCAGGGCTTTAGTTATCACTGGATATATCAATCGATTTTATTAAATAAATTTGATATTGTAATTTCAAACGAAATCTTAACCGAGTATCAGGAACAAATAACCAAACGATACGGGCTTGAATTTGCAGACGCATCCTTAGACTATTTACTGTTGCTTCCTAATGTTATCCTTAAAAATCCTGACTTTTTATGGCAGTTAGTGGAGAATGATAAAGACGACAACAAATTTATTGACTGTTACATAGCTAGTCAGTCAGATTACATTATCAGTAATGACAAACATATCCATCAGATTAAAACAAATATTTTCCCCCAGGTTTCGGTATTGAAATACGATGAGTTTGAAGCTATGTTCAAAGAAAATTTTATCTTTTAATTATTAAAATAAACTGGTCACTACTCTTTCCCCATCCTCAACGCTCCCGTCGGGCATCTTCCCACCTGCGCCGCAATTTCCTCGCTGGTTGCGCCGCCCATATTTACCCATGGCTTATTAGCGGGATTAAAAACGCCCGGCAGTTGCGTAGCACAACGTGCTGCATGTTTGCAGAGCTCCGGTCGCCATTCAACAGTAACTTCGCCGTTGGTGTAGCGATGCGTCTGGGGCAAGTCCTCGTTAGTATAAGCGAAAGTACGTATTTGTATTTCACCCTCTAATATTTTCGATACAGGGCAAACTTTGGCGATGTGCGTCAGTTTTTCGCGCTGTTCACCAGTTACCGGCGAAATGAAATTCAGGTCGCGGTCGATCACAGTGACTTTCTTATCTCCGTCCTGCTTAAAAAATATGTTCACTGCAACAGCAATTTGCGGAATGTCCCAGCCTTTACGGTCGATGTACATGCGCAAGGTAGCCAGTGTACAGCATCCCAGCGAAGACAACAACAAAGTATAAGGGTCCGGCCCCGAATCTTTTCCGCCCGTAAATTCCGGCTCGTCCGAAACAAACTGCCCGTTGCGCCAGGTAACGGTACACTTATACTTCTCCGTACCTATGCTTGCTGCAACCGGCTCTGTTAATATGTATTCCATTTTAAGTTAGATTTTTCACAATGGACTATTCACTATGGTCTATGGCCCTCTTTAAAAAAGCACATCAGCATACGCTGGTGTTATCGAAAATATCTTTTTAGCATACGGGCAGTAAGGCAAAATTTTCATCTTGTGCTCACGCGCGAAATCTACGCCGGCTTTTACCAGTTTTTTACCAAGGCCTTTGCCGGCATACTCATCATTTACTTCCGTATGATCGATAATAAATTTGTCCGGGCCTGAAAATATGTAATGCATCAAAGCGATCTCCTTACCTTCGTCTTCAATAAAAAAGGCGCCCCGCTTGCCGTCATTTTTGTTTTGTACAGTGTAGCTCATATATAGTCGCGATAGCGTTATAATGTCATAAAATTACGATATTTCTGCAGGAGATTACCTGTAACAGCGCGGGCATTAGCTTTTTTAGCTGGAATATTTTACATTCGGGCTTTACAACTAAGCTCCGAGGGATATCTTCGGGCCCGTCTCAAACCGCTGATTAACTGAAATGGAAGCTGCTACCCTTACCACCTTAAAGACTTTTGAGAACCTGAAAGGCGTTCCCGACGAACAGCTGCGGTGGCTTATCAATATCTGCGAAGACCGCGTAATACCCGAAGGTACACTGATCAGTAAGCCGGGCGACACAATGACCGGCCCTAATTTCATCTTGTCCGGGCAGATTGCTGTTTACATAGTTTTAAACGGCGCCAAGCGGGAATTGGGCATCTTCGGGGAAGGTGTCATTACGGGGTACCTGCCTTATTCAAGAGGAAGAGTTTCTAATGTATATCTGAAGGCAAAAAGCGATACGCATGTACTGTCGTACCCTACGGAAAGAATCAGGGAAATGATAAGCAGCCAGTTTGAGCTTACCCAGGCGCTGGTGCATGTAATGAGCAACCGGGTGAGGGAATTCACGGCTTTTCAGCAGCAGAATGAGAAAATGATGGCCCTCGGTAAACTTTCGGCCGGGCTTACGCATGAGCTCAATAACCCTGCCTCGGCCATCGTGCGCGACTCAGTTTCACTGAGGGAACACCTGCGGCTTGAGCCCGAAACCTTTAAAAAGCTCACCGCGATACAAATGGACGCAGCCCAGGTGGACGCCGTTAATGATGCGCTTTTTAAAATATTGTCTGAAACCGAGCGACCAAAGCTTACCCTTAAGGAACGAACGAAACGCGAAGAAGAACTAAGCGACTGGCTGGATGACAATGATATAGAGGATGGTTATGATATGGTGGAAAGCTTTGTAGATTTTAACTTTACAGTGGCTGACCTTGAAAACTTTGCCGGCCATATCCCCAAACGTTTTTTGCCGCCGGTATTCGGCTGGATAAATACGGTACTGGTGACCGAAAAAATGGTGGAAGATATCCAGGAATCGGCCCGGAGGATTGCAGACCTGGTTAAATCTGTAAAAACATTCACCCACATGGACCGCGGCGCCGATAAGCAATATGCCGATATACATATCGGTATCCGTAACACCCTGACCATGCTGGGCTACCGCAAAAAGAAAGGGAATATTACTGTAATAGAGGACTTTGATCTTAATCTTCCGCCGGTAAAAGCCTTGATCGGCGAGCTTAACCAGGTTTGGACCAACCTTATTGATAATGCTTTTGATGCGATGGAGGCTAACGGCAAGGGTACGTTAACCATCAAAACCGAAAGAGACAAAGATTTTGTGCAGGTTAGCGTTATTGACGACGGCCCCGGCATCCCCGACGATATCAAATCAAGGGTATTCGACCCGTTTTTTACCACCAAAGAAATGGGAAAAGGTACGGGCATGGGGCTTGAGGTGACCCAACGGATCGTAAACCAGCACAGAGGGTCCATCAAAATAAAATCAGAACCGGGGCATACGGAATTTATAGTCTGCTTCCCGATAAACGGATAACCGAAGAATTTAAAGTTGCTTATTTTCGCTTTCCCATCTACCAGCTATATACTATAGGGTGGGTATATCTATTGCCGGGTTTACATGATGCTTAAACACGTAGGATACCGACAGTTCCAGTCCGCCCTGGCTGTTAGTAGCCGTCCGTAGAGCCGAGGTATTAACGTCGTAACTAAGGCCTACTACCATTCCTTTTATGCGGAAACCCACATCGCCCACCACGGCATCACCGGCACGCAACATACCGCCGAGTATCAAACTGTTGTTATCTTCAAATTTCATTTCGGTATAAAGGCCGAGCGCCTTTACTGTATTGCTTTGCTGTTGTATGTACAGCAGGTGTGGCGTCATGTAAAAATTGAAGCCGGCTTTGAACCTGACACCTCCATGCAGGGTAAAACGCATCGGTAGCTTGCTGGTGAAAGCGCCTGCGGTGAAAGGGTCCTGCGGCGATGTAAGATGCGACACACTCACGCCGCCAAAGAATTTGGTATCGTTAAACGGATTGCCGTCGAAATAAAAAATTCCGGCGCTGGCATCGAATACAGTGGCACTGGTTGTCGAAAAATTTTCGAACGATGGCGCTGTGGGATCGAAACCGATCATGGAGTTAAACTGGTCGTCAAATTGCAGTTTATTCGGATCAAAACTCCGGTTGATCAATCCCGCCTGAACGCCAAAATGCAACTCGCTCAGGCCATCGGCCGAAACCGGAATACCATATCCGTATGATGCATACGCTGTAAAATAGTTATACCCGGCTGTCCCTGCAGCCTGGTTAAGTATATTGATGCCCAGGCCCATCCTTTCGCTTGCCCGAAAATCAGCCGACAGGGCTGTGGTTTTATATCCACCGGGAATACCCGTCCATTGGTTTTTGGCATTTGCATTCAGGCGGGAGTCGCCATCAATAACGCCGGTGAGAGCCGGGTTAAGCCAGAGCGGATTAGCATAATACTGCGAAAAATGGGGATCGATTTGCGCATGGGCTGCGCTTATTATCGCCAGGTTTAATATAACCGATATATAGATGATTATCTTTTTCAACGTAATAATGTAATCGTTCCTTTTTTGGTTACCGGTTGCCCGTCATTCATAATTGCTTCTAAATAATATACGTAAACGCCAACGGGCTGCAATTTTCCTTTATAAGTGCCGTCCCATCCTTTTTGAGGGCTCAGCGATTGGAAAAGCATATTCCCCCATTGATCATACACAGAAAACTTAAGGCTTTTTATATTATCGTTATGCACATATACTATATCATTCTTTCCATCGCCATTAGGGGTAAAGGCATTGGCAACGAAAATTTTATCCAAGTTCGGCTCGGCGGCAACACCGGTTAACGGGTTGGAGCCGGCACTGGTCTCGCAGGATGTATTGCCCAAAGCACGTACAACAACTGTAACTTTTTGTCCAACCTGTAAGCCGGTAACCGTATGGCTTGTGCCATCAGCGCCGGTACTTGGATCGGTAAACGTAACCCCGTTATCAATACTTACCTGGTAAGCTATTGCGCCATCTACCGGTACCCAGGTGAAGGTAAGATCGGGTGCAGCAGCAGCAGTTACGTGAACTACCGGGGCAGGCAATGGTGTTAGCATTTGTACTTTGGCCTCAGCGCGCGTTGCCGAAATACAGCCGCTTACGGTATTCACAGCTTCGGCATAGTAAGAGGTGCCAATATTTAAAACAGGCGTTGTAAATGTGCTGCCGGTACCTATTGGCGTCCCTCCCGTTGATACATTATACCAGTTAATAACTTCGTCAGGATCAGGGTTATTAGCCGTTAATACTGCTACTGTGCCGGGGCAAATGCCTGCGCCCTGTGCTGTTGCCACCGGCAGCGGATAAACCGTTATCACCGCGCTGGCCCGGCTTGCGGAAATACAGCCCGAACTGTTAGTTGCCTCAACATAATAAATAGCCTTACCGGTTAACGCGGGTGTGGTAAACTCCGGCCCGGTGGAAAGTGAAGTGCCGCCGGTTAGTGCCGTGTACCATTTATAAGTGATGCCGTTTTGCGGGTTATCTACTTTTAAGCTTACAGGCGACCCTTTACAACCCGTGGGGGCAGCATCCGCCAAAACAGGCACCTGCGGCAACGGATTTACAGTTACATCCACAGTAGCGAGCTGCGGGCTTGTGCAAGTGCCATTTGAAGCCTCTGCATAAAAAGTTTGATTCCCGGTTAATGGCGCAGTTTTAAAAACAGGCCCCTGGAACAGTAAATTATCCCTTGTTGGGGTATCGTACCAATTGTAAGTAAGCGAAGCGTCAGGCGAGGCTATAGTTAATGTCGCCTGTTCACCAGCGCAAATTGGCGTAGCGGGATTTATGGCTATGTTCGGCGGGCTATCAATAATGGTGAGCTTGACAACCTGCATGCTGGGTATTTGAGTTGTACATGGCCCGGAAGTTACTACCCGGCGATATTCGGTGGTTTCAGTGATAGGATCCGGATCATAGTCGGGCTGGGTTCCATTTCCCGGAACATTCGACCATGTTACGCCATTATCGGTGGACAATTGCCACTGGTATTGGATAGATGAAGGACCATCTCCTCCCTGCACCAGGCTGCCAATAATGGTAGCGGGATCAACGCTGGTACAAAATGTGGTGATCAGCGGTGCGTTAATCGTATTGCTGCCGGCAACTACCGGAGGGGTAATATGTATCTCAACCGGCGTACTGATGAGCGGAGTTGTACAGATTAATCCCTTCACTACACGGCGATAAAAGGTTGTAGTCGTTAAGTTTGGAGGGTCAAAGTCCCTTCCGGTTTCCCCGTTTATATCAGTAAAATGTGCATCAACGTTGTCAGGCGACTGCTGCCATTGGTATTGAGGCGAGCCATCGCCGCCGGCAGGCACGCTTCCTGTTATAGTTGTTGCATCGCCGGTCTGGCAAAATGATGTAGTGCCTGTGGTAGTTATATTATTTTCAGCCCACGCTTTATATACGGTAATCTTCACAGCTGTGCTCACCGAAGTGCCGTTACATGCGCCGGATGAAACCACCCGTTGGAACCATATATCTTCGGTAAGAGAAGGCGAATCGTAGTTGGGTGATGTTGCGCCATTGATGGGCTGATAATTTACGCCATCGGTTGAGCTTTGCCAGGTATAAGTGAACGTGCCATTACCCCCATCAGGCGGATCGCCGGCAATGGTGAATGCGCCGGTAGATACACAAAACACGGTGTTAGCAGCGTGAATATTATTTGCAGTTATGGCAGGCGTAACAGTAATCATTACCGGAGCGCTTGGCGTTGGCGGCGAGCAGCTGCCCGAAGAAACCCAGCGACGGAAATAAGTAGTGAGGCTTACAGGCGGCGGATCGTAATTTTGCTGGTTGGCACCGCTTATGGATAGATAAGTATTACCATCGGTAGAAGACTCCCAAAAATAAACCGGCGTACCATCCCCGCCTGTAACCGGGCTGCCCTTTATTACGGTTGGATCGCCGGTAGCGCAAAAAGATGTTGTACCAGTTGGCGTGATGGTATTGGAAGAGAGCGGTGGCTGTACAGTAAACTTAACCGGGCTGCTTATTAGCGGAGTTGTACAACTGCCTGATTTAACTGTACGGCGATAGTAAATGTTTGATGTAATTTGCGGCGGATCAAAGTTTTGACCATTTTCTCCGCCTATTGGCTGATATGTGCCTCCATCGGGTGATGATTCCCACTGATATACCGGCGTACCATCCCCGCCAGTAGTTGCGTCGCCTGTAATTCTGGCCGGCGTGCCCGGACCGCAAAAAACAGTTGGGCCTGTTGTCATTATGTTGTTGCCAGACAAGCCCGTTTGTATGGTAATCGTAATAACATTATCACTTGGTACAGGCGTTGTGCATTTACCCGATGCCGCCATACGCCGGAAATAAGTAGTTTGACTGACAGATGGGCTAAAATAGTCTTGATGTTGGGCTGCGGTGCCAGCAATATCAGTAAAGTTTACGCCATCGGTGCAGCTTTGCCACTGGTATGAAAAAGAAGCGGCGGTACCAGCGCCTCCCGACGGAATATTTCCTTGCAGACTCAGGGCACCCGACTGACTGCAAAAAGTAACGGTTCCAGGCTGAAATAAGTGATTGTTAGTTATGGCGCTTTGAATAGTTATGGTAACTGTATTGCTTGTTTTAGGTGCAGTACATGTGCCGGAGGTGGTGATCCTTCTAAAGCTCGTAGTAGTATTAATATCCCCTGGTGTATAATCCGGCCCTGTCGCGGAGTTTATATCAGTAAAAGGACCGCCGTTTATCGAGCTTTGCCATTGAAACGTATAAGTACCAATCCCGCCAGTCGGAGTATCGCCTGTAATAGTTCCGGGATTGCCGCTTACGCAAAAAGTGGAATTAGCCGGGGAAGGTTGTGTAATGCTATAATTGGAAATGCCTGTTGAAGGGTTTACGGTTATATCATAATAAGAGTCATACGTAGTACCCACCGTCGTTATCGAGCGCCTGAATGTATATACTTTGGGTAGAGTTGTTGTATTCGAAAGGTTCGCCGTTTGGTAATCGGGAGCTGAGTTATTTCCCGGCGCGGTAACCCAGATACCAGCGCTATTCAGCATTTGCCATAGTAACGTAGCTCCCGGCGTAGGGCCATCGCTCGGAATATGAATGGATGTCCCGGGGCAAATAGCCGGGAGCGTATGCGCAGGATATATATTTACTGTATAATACGTAACTCCGTCAACTACGTAATGCACTGGCACAGGCCCTGAAAAATCCTGAGGCAAACTGGGGTCGGGTGATGCTGTTGAACCAATTTGATCAAAACCAATAGCAGGTACTGTTGACGTAACAACTACATTGGCGTGTACGTTTATTGAGATAGAATGATCTGTTTCATTAATTATTTCGGCAGCTATTTGCTGTGGTATTTTAAAAGATATGATATGCCCTGGAGCTGACTTTTGTGAAAGTTGTTTAGAAATATGCCTTACACCCTTTACCGGTTTTAGCGAAATAACACCAGCATAAACCCATATCGACAAAAAAAGGAGCGGCAGTAATAAATAGCGGGTACCTTTTTTAATCATTCTAATACGGGCGGTTTCGGGTATATTTGTTCAATAGTTATTAAATTATTCACTTAAAATAGTACGGGGCGGACAATGAATTTGTTACATATTTTCGTAGTCCGATACTTTTTTAAAAGAGAATAAATAAAGATATATATTTTCACCAAAGAAGAGGAAAATTGCTTAAGGATAGTGATTTATCTATAACCGGGAACGGGCGTTGCTTAAATATCCAGGCAGTTATCCGCCCTGTAAAAAACCGATGTCGATTTGCGGTAGAATAATCCGGGCGAAATGCCGCTGAATGATAACTCTTTATAACCCGCTTTCTTTAAAAAAGTGATGCCTTCCTGGTAAAACTCCCGTTCAGAATCGTCTAACACAATAACACCATTGTCAGACACGGCGTTTACCGCTTGTTTGCAGCAGTTTACCCGGTCGCGTCCGTCCACTATCAGTATATCAAATTTTTCTTCCAGCTTTACCGGCATCCGGCAATAATCGCCATCGCGCACCAGCTCGCAAAAAATCATTTCGGCGTTTTCCGGTTTTTTGCTCACGATCATATCATACCAGTTCTTGTCATGCTCTACCGAAACCACCAAACCCGCATATTTTGCATAAAAGAAGGTTGAATTACCGGATCCGAACTCAAATACCGAATGACTTTTCTTGATGCGTTCCTTTATAAAATCGATAAACGGGTAAGTAACCCAGGGAATAGGATTGCCATCAGCGTCCACAGGAGTTTTATTGTCGTAGGCGTTAAACCAGCCTATTTCATCCAGGTAGCCCTTATCATTAAATGAAAGCAATGTTTTCAGCCTTTTTGGGCTTGCGAATACTTTATACAGTAATTTGAGTTTACTCATTTCTTAATGATTTTCTGAATCAGCGAAATTAGGAATAATGATTTTAACATCATTACACCCTGTTTGCTTACTTTGGGTATTAATAATATTACAAATGTCGCACTGGCATACGCGACCAGGGTAGAAACTGCGGCGCCCATCATCCCCATGCCGGGTATTAATAATAAGTTGAGGCCGATGTTTACTACAGCCCCGAAACCAGTTCGGATGAAGGTTAATTTGCTGTAGTTTTCAGCGATAAGGTACTGACTGCTGGCAGCGCCCAAAAACACAAATACCCCTGACCAGATATGCACCGATAACGCAGGCGCCGAGTAATAATACTCCGGCTTGAAAGGTAATATACGATAAATAAGGGGCGATGTAAATGTCACTATCACAGCGATCGGCAAGCTGATGTACACCATTAAATCGTACAGGTTTTGAATACGTTTATTGTACCGCCCGATATCATCACGCCTGGCATTCAGTATAGCCGGAAATAGCGTAGTAACGATAACCGAAGGGATAAAATTCCAAACCTCGCTCAAATTAGCAACTGTCGCATAAGCGCCTGCTTCTTTAGGGCCCGAAATATTTTGTACCATAAGGGCATCTATCTTCATGTAAAGCGATACCATGATGCCCGAAATAATGAGCGGCCACGAATACTTTAATAGTTTTGCCGCAAGTTTGCCGTTAAAAGACCAATTGAAAACACTCCGTTGTTTGCGCTGGTATGTATAAAAGTATCCGATTGAAAGCAGGGCAAAGTCGGCGGTGTAAGCATATACAAACCAAACAAGCGGCATTTTTAAATATATCAGCAACATTTTAATAGCAGCGGATACAAGATTGCCTGCTATTTGTACTTGCATGATGTATTTTGATTGTACCTGGCTTTGAAAGTAGGAATCGATAACGTTAAACGCTTGAATTACGCCGATGGTGGACAATATCAGCACGAAGTGATAAGGCGTAGCCTTTGCGGGATACACAAGATATGCCAGGTATATTAAAGGGATACATGAAAACCCGGCAAAAACCTTCATCCAAAATGAGGTTCCTAAAATCTCGTCCCGGTTCTCAGGAAACTGGTGGAGTTCTTTAACGATAAATTGGTCGAGACCCAGCGTGGCAATTGCAGAAAAAAAATAAATATAAACAGTGCCTCCGTTTAAGATACCGTTATTCTCGCGGTGCAGGTAGTTCGCTACTGCAATACCCACAAACATTTTTATCGCCAGGCTGCCGATCCGGCCGACAAACATCATCCCAGTATTTTTAAAATACTTTTCGAGTGCCTGCTGATCAAAACCTGGAATGGTGGGGAAACGCATAGTTGAGAAACAAAGGTATTGTTTTGTTGACTAAGTTGAATAGGGATTTAGTACATTGAGCTAAAACACCATACAACTAAAAAGCACCCGGAGAAACCCAGATGCTTTATATTGTCAGTTAATTTTCTAACACAATCAACCACTCACTTAATCAACCCAATCAACTTACCAATTACTGATTCACAAACCTCTTCGCGTTTATCTTACGCTCATTTTCGGTAAGATATATTTTACGCAAACGAATGTTTTGCGGTGTCACCTCGATGTACTCATCAGCCTGGATATACTCCATCGATTCTTCCAGCGAAAATTTGATAGCCGGTGCAATGCGTACGTTATCATCACTGCCTGATGCACGCATGTTGGTCAGCTGCTTGCCTTTTACCACGTTAATCACCAAATCGTTATCGCGGATATGCTCGCCTAATACCTGGCCTTCATAAATATCAACACCAGGGTCGACAAAGAAACGTCCCCTGTCCTGCAGTTTGTCGATAGAGTAGGCCGTAGTCTGACCTTTTTCCATTGATACTAACACTCCGCTTGAGCGGCCGGGGATAGTACCCTTCCATGGCTCATAAGCTTTAAAGCGGTGCGCCATAATTGCCTCACCGGCAGTTGCAGTCAGCACATTGTTACGCAGGCCAATGATACCGCGCGACGGGATTTCAAACTCCAGGTGTTGGAGGTCGCCTTTAGGTTCCATTACCAGCAGGTCGCCTTTACGTTGGGTAACCAGCTCGATAACCTTACCGGCCACATCGCCAGGTACATCAACAATCAGGGTCTCAACCGGCTCACATTTTACGCCGTCAATTTCTTTTATAATTACCTGCGGCTGACCGACCTGCAGCTCATAACCTTCGCGGCGCATGGTCTCAATCAACACTGATAAGTGAAGGATACCGCGGCCATATACCAGGTATGAATCAGGCGACTCGGTTTCAACAACTTTCAGCGCCAGGTTTTTCTCCATCTCTTTGTAAAGACGGTCGCGCAGGTGGCGCGAGGTTACAAATTTGCCTTCCTTACCAAAGAACGGTGATGTGTTAATGGTGAACAGCATGTTCATGGTAGGCTCATCAATTTTGATGACTTCCAGCTGTTCCGGATTTTCAAAATCGGCAATGGTATCGCCAATGTCAAAACCTTCAATGCCCACAACCGCACAAATATCACCCGAACGTACTTCGGTAGCTTTTACCTTACCAAGGCCTTCGAATGTATAAAGTTCTTTTATTCTTGATTTTTGAATTTTGCCATCACGCTTAACCAGCGATACCGGCTGATTTTCCCTGATCACCCCACGTGCCACACGGCCGATAGCGATACGTCCTACAAACGAAGAATAATCAAGCGAAGTGATCTGCATCTGCAATGTACCCTCGTTTTCAGGCGCCGCAGGAATATTTTCCAGGATAGCGTCCATCAATGGGAAAATGTTATCGGTAGGAACTTTCCAGTCGGTGCTCATCCAGCCTTGTTTTGATGAGCCGTAGATAACCGGGAAGTCCAGCTGCTCTTCGGTAGCTTCAAGGTTAAAGAACAACTCGAATATCTGCTCGTAAACTTCTTCCGGGCGGCAGTTTTCTTTGTCAACCTTGTTTACAACCACAATAGGCTTTAAACCGAGGGCTAATGCTTTTTGGGTTACAAAGCGGGTTTGGGGCATAGCGCCTTCAAATGCATCGCAAAGCAATAAAACGCCGTCAGCCATTTTAAGAACGCGCTCCACCTCACCGCCAAAGTCGGCGTGACCGGGGGTATCGATGATGTTGATCTTAACATCTTTGTAACGTACCGAAACGTTCTTTGAAACGATGGTGATGCCACGCTCACGTTCCAGGTCATTATTGTCCAATATCAACTCGCCGGTTATTTCGTTGTCGCGAAAAATGGAACAACTGTGTAATATCTTGTCAACCAGTGTAGTTTTACCGTGGTCTACGTGAGCGATAATCGCTATATTTCTTATTTTTTGCATGAAAATGCGCCTCTGAATTTTGCGCAAAGGTACGGTTATTTAATCAATTTTTCAATAGGTAACAAGTTGTTGAAAGAATGATGATTCAGAGTTAACATGGGTAGGTAATGATCTTCTAATCGTGGTGACCTACAGGTAAAAAAAGAACCCCGGCTTACGCCAGGGTCCAATCTAACACACACACGCACCTATCTAAAAACTATTGTTAATAATGATCGTAATGATTATAACGGTAGTGATGATAATGATGGGGATGGCCGTATCCCTCGCGTACCACACATCCTGAACCTATAGTTGCTATAGCGCTTAACAGCAGCGCAAATGCTAATATTTTCTTCTTCATGCCTTTGGTTTTGTTATTCCGCCTTAATTGGCTCGTATAATTATTTGACGGCCGCCGAGGCAAAAGGATTAACCGCACGGGGATATTTCTTCCAAAGCGAAATGTGTTGATATCACCAAAGGTTAAAAACACGCCCAAAGGGGCTGTTAATGTTTATATTTGATAAACAAACCAACCCGGCATGAAAAAAACGTCTGCTACCATCCTCGCTATATTTTTTGCAATGTTAGGCTTCAATGCGTCTGCACAGATTACTACCAAATACGGAGATAACGTATCAACTCTCGACGGCATTATCAAAGCTTTTTATGATGTAGTAAGCGTTAAAAAGGGCGGCAAAGTCTACTTTGAGCGCGACAGCCTGCTGCATTGGAAAGATGTAAGGGTAGGTGGTGTGAGCGTTAACAAGAACGGTAAACCGGCAATCGGGTTCGTGACGCTCAAAAGGTTCCACGAACTGTCAGACCCGTATGCTGAAAAGGATGGCTTTGATGAGAAGGAAATAGCACGCAAGGTTGAAAAATTTGGTGCGATATATCATGTATGGAGTACTTATGAATCACGAAACGAACCAGGAGGACCTGTAATAGAGCGGGGCATTAACAGCATCCAGCTTTTTAATGATGGCACGCGGTTCTGGATATTGGGCTGGTTTTATGATGGCGAACGTAAAGATAATCCTATACCGGCGGAGTACCTGGGGCATTAAACGCGGTGTTATCCTTTAACATGCAAATCTGTTATCTTAGCATTATTATACCTGTGATTAATTATGAAGAAGTTATTATTATTTATACCCCTCGTACTGTTTTTTAGCTGCGAACAAAAAACAAAAACTACCGCCACTGCCGTTTCTGGCGATGAAGCTTTTGAAAAACTGGCAGACAATTACATTAGCGGCTACCTGACCTGGCGTCCTGCTACCGGAGTAGCCCTGGGTTATCACCAGTATGATGGAAAGGTGACTAACCTCGGCAAGGAGTCGTTAGGAAAAGAGCTTGGACGCTTAAAAGATTTCGACCAGCAATTAGCTGCCACGGATACTACTTCGCTCAGCCCGAAGGAGTTTTATGATTACCGTATACTGCGCTCGGCCATAAAGCTGGAGATATTTAACTTTGAGGATATGGGCACCTATGACCGCAATCCGATGACTTATGCGGGCGCGGTCGACGTAAGTATCTACATCAAGCGCGATTTCGCCCCGCTTCAGGACAGGCTGAAATCGATCATCGCTATTGAGAAAAACGCCCCTAATGTTTTTGCGGCGGCAAAAGAGAACCTGAAAGACACGCTGGCTAAACCTTATGTGGAAACTGCCATTGAAATTGCCCATGGCTCAGCTGATTTCCTGGGTGGCGATTTAAAGCTTGCTCTTAAGGATATTAAGAACGATTCGCTGATGAAGGAATTTAACGTGGTTAACAAATCGGCGATTGCTGCCATAAATGACTACGCAACCTGGCTTCAGAAACAAAAACTGCCAAAAGCGGGCAACAAATATGCTATCGGCAAAGCCAGCTACCAAAAAATGCTGCTTTACAACGAGGATATAACCCTTGCCCCCGAAAAAATACTGGAGATTGGTTTAAATGAGCTCAAAAAGGAACAGGCTGTGTTCAATGCCGCTGCAAAAACCATCAACCCGAACAAAAAACCGATTGATGTTTACCACGACCTGCAAGAAGAGCATCCAACCGCAGAAAACCTGATACCCGAAGTCCGTAAAAACGTAGATGCTATCCGTAAATTCCTTACAGATAAAAGCATTTTATCGATGCCGGGTACAGTAAATTTAAAAGTTACCGAAACACCACAGTTCGCCCGGGCCACCAGCACCGCATCAAACGACGACCCCGGACCATTTGAAACCAAAGCAACTGAAGCCTTTTATTATATTACTCCGGTCGACCAAAAATGGACGGCCAAACAGAAGGAAGACTGGCTTCGGCAGTTTGATTATTATACTACCGATAATATTACTATCCACGAAGCTTATCCGGGCCATTACGCGCAATTCCTGCATCTGAACGAATCGGCCGCAACACGTATCGAAAAAATGTTCGGCAGCTATGCTTTTGTGGAGGGATGGGCGCATTATTGCGAAAAGATGATGGCCGATGCCGGTTATGGACACAATGGCGATACGGTAAGAGCGGCTAAATACAGGCTTGCCCAGTCTGGCGATGCGCTGTTGCGTTTGTGCAGGCTGTGCGTGTCTATAAAAACGCATTGCCAGGGGATGAACTTAAAAGATGCTACAAAATTCTTCATGGATAACTGGTACCAGGGCGAGAAGCCATCATACCAGGAAGCCCTGCGTGGCACCTTCGATCCGGGCTACCTGTTTTATACCCTTGGTAAACTTGAAATCCTGAAGCTACGCACAGATTATGAAAAACAGGAAGGAGCCAATTTCTCTCTTCGCAAATTTCATGACGAAATGCTAAGCCACGGTATGCCGCAAATCAGGTTGCTGCGCGAAGTGATGCTGAAGGATAAAAAGATTTGGACCGATGTGTTATGATGATTTCACCGATTTTGACCAATGATCGGTGAAATCCTCAATAAATTAGTGTGCCGGTGCACCCGGAGGGGCTGGCGGTGGTTTTAAATGGCGCGGCGGCGCGCAACTTGTACTTAACGCGGCATACATAGCCGTAAGCAGCATAATGGTTATAACTTTCTTTTTCATGGTAGTGATTTTTTATAATAAACTACCTGCCTGCTGTAATTGTTTTATTCGGGTGATTTCACATACCTATAAACGCCGGATTCTTTCAATCACCAACTAACCAGTTACTAATTAACTGCTGGCGTTACCAACTTCTGCGGTTTACGCTTTTCAGGCGGTAAGGCTTCAAACTTTTTATAGCTGTCATTTATATAAACCGCCAGCGAAACGTTATTGTTCCCTTTAATAAACTCATAGGTTGGCCGGTACATCAGCATAAAATCGTCCAGGTCCTCGCCTTTTAATGGTACTATGCTGCCAACGTATGCCCTGGTAAATACGGCATCGACTTTGCGCTCTTCTTCCTCCCGCCTAAAGAATTTCTTAAGCCGGCGGGCGCGCCTCGCCTCTTTGCCGAACCAGGTAGTTGGCGACAGGATATAAAGCTTACTTTTTGTATAAACCTCGGGGTATTCCTTATGCGGATCGAAAGCCTTGCGGGTCGAGCTGATCTTCACCTCACGTAAAGCTATCGTTTGTGTCACCAATCGAATTTTTTTGGGGTTCATGTCAATCAGGTATAACGTATCCGAAACATATCCCGGCGCTTCAAATATCAGCGTATTGCCGGTTTCAGCCTTAATAGAAAAATTACCTTGTTTATCGCTGAGACCTAATTGCTTGTTATTAATATTGCGTACAAAAACATCAGGAAGCCTGGTACCGCCGGAACTTTCATAAACTGTACCCTTTAAAAGCTCCTGGGCATTCGCTGTTCCAGCCATCAGCAGCAACAGCAAAATCAAAATAGTTCTCATTTTCATGGCAGATGAATTACAGCGTTAAAATAAATCTATTTTACCGGATAAAACCTATTGTATAAACTTTTTACACAGGCTTGCAAAAACCTACCAAATATTGCTCCAAAAGCTTTTAAAATGCATATAGCCCGACAAAAGCCGGGCTATATTTCTAATGTTATCAAAGAAGTCCATCAACCGGTCTCTAACCTCCGGTCTCTGATTAACAATCTCTAACTACTGTTTTTTCCAAACGTTGTTTGATTCGTTAATGTCAGGGAAAACGTGATCGGGGTCGTAAGTAACAGATTCAAGAGGCTCAGTTGAGTTATATCTCAATCTCCATGATTTATTACGCTCCCAAATTTCTACAGGCAGCTTTACGCGGTCGGTTTTGCCACTAACGGTTTTAATTTCAAGTATCACCGGCATCACCTGTTTTTCAAGGTTGTCGATAGTGATAATCGCGCCTTTGGCTGGGTCGTTATCCACGTAGTCGACACTGCGGATGCCTACGTCCAGCTTCCAGTTATTCTGGAACCAGCCTTTCCAGAACCATTGCAGGCTTTCGCCCGATACATTTTCCATGGTACGGAAGAAATCATCAGGTGTCGGATGCTTAAATGCCCAGCGCTCAACATAAGTTCTGAAGGCACGGTCGAAACGCTCCGGGCCGAGCACCTGCTCACGCAGCAATACCAAACCAGCACTTGGTTTAAAATATTCATTTAATCCCTTCAGGTTTTCTGCAAAGTTATCGGCCTGGCTCATTATCGGCTCAAATCCGTCGTGAGTTAATGCGTTTGCCATTTTATGCAGGTCAGTGGGCTTTTTGGAAGCATATTCGCCTTTATTAAAATCTTCTGTAGAAAGCGTATTGATGAAAGTGTTAAAGCCTTCGTCCATCCAGCCATGCAATCTTTCATTCGAGCCAACTATCATCGGAAACCAGGTATGGCCAAATTCGTGGTCGTTAACTCCCCAAAGGCTTCCTTTTTTAGCCTTATACCCGCAGAACACTATACCCGGATATTCCATGCCGCCAACTATACCGGCAACGGCGGTGGCAGCAGGATAAGGGAATTCAAACCATTTTTTCGAGTTATATTCAAGGGATTTCTTTACGTACTCGGTTGAGCGGCCCCAGGCATCCTGGCCATCGCTTTCAACAGGGTAAGCTGATATAGCTATAGATTTTTTTCCGCTTGGCAAATCCATTTTAGCAGCATCGATAATAAATGCCGCCGATGACGCCCACGATGCGTCACGTGCATTCTTTATCTTAAAGTGCCAGGTCAGCATTTTTTTACCGGCCGGGCGCGATGCAGGGTCGGTAACTTCGCTTGCCGAGCGGATCACTACAGTTTTCTCGCTTTTAGCCGCCTCGGCCCAACGTTTCAACTGGGTTGGGGTATACACTTCCTGCGGGTTAACCAGTTCGCCCGATCCCACTACAATATGGTTTGCAGGCGCAGTGATGCTAAAGTCAAAATCACCGTACTCCAGGTAGAACTCGCCTGCGCCAAGGTAAGGCAAAGTGTTCCAGCCCATAACATCGTCATATACACACATACGTGGGTACCATTGCGCTATCTGGAATATCTTGCCATTTTTTGTTTCCTGTATACCCGTACGGTCTGAACCATAATCAGGCTCAATAAAGCTATATTCAATTTTCAACTTTACCTTGCCCCCTGCCGCAGCAACCGCGGTAGGTAAAAATACCTGCATACGCGTGTCAGTCACTTCGTATTTAAGGTCAGTTGCTGCACCTTTTTCACCGATAAGTTTTATCGATTTTATTTTAAAGCCTGCATCAAATATTTGTCCGCGGCCCCAGTCGCGGCTGCTTTTAACATTTCCGCGTAAAGGCACTACGGCAAAGCCCCTTGATTCTTGCTTAAACATGTTTTGCTCCATGTTCATCCACAGGAAGCCCAGCTTTTGCGGGCTGTTGTTGGTGTAAGTCAGCACTTCAGAGCCGGTGATCTCGTTTGTCTGATCATTCAGTGTTGCCGCTAACTGGTAGTCGGCGCGGTTTTGCCAATACTTAGGGCCCGGCTCACCATCGGCCGCGCGGTACTCGTTACCATTTTTAGTGTAAAAAGCAAAGCCAAAAGTCTCGTGGTTATCATAATTGGTAGCCGGCGCTGCAGATGCGGTTGCCGGAGCGGTCTGCTGCGCCTGGCTAATGCCGGAAACAGCCATTAAAGCCAGTGTAAAACCGGCTAATAGTTTTAATTTCATTTTGGGTCAGTTTATTAAAGCAAGTATACTACAAATTGGGGAATGCTTAATAAAGTAAATTGATTGTTACCTAAGCATTAACGTATTGCGGCTAAAAATCACCCTTTTAGGGGGAGAGATTGGCGTGAGCGCCCGCGTCCTGGTGCAGCAAGCAAAGGTTTACAGGTACTTTACAGATTTTAGCTGTAACCTTCATATAAAACATTGATAATAAACCAATTAAAGGGTTACAGGCGCTTAAAACTGTAAAGGGGCGTCAATTCGCGCTATCTCCTTCATTTTGTGATAGTTAACTAAAAAAGACTAATCTCGGATATCGAACGAAGATTGCCGGATACCGAAGTAAATGCTTCGGTGTCCGGCATTAAAATGCATTTATTTGGTATTAAAATCCCGCCTATCCCTCACTTAATCAGTTCCTGCTCATACACACCCTCGTCAAAACCAAAATAAAGGAAATCGCCATCTTCTATCACGGGGCGCTTAATCATGCTGGTTTTCTGCTGCAGCAGGTTCAGGGCGTCGGCTTTAGATTTAATGCTGTCTTTTACCGCCGGGTCAAGCTGCTTCCAGGTAAGGCCCTGCTTGTTCAGGAACTTTTCATAGCCCGCCTTAGCGTCCCATTCATTCAATTTCTCAGGGCTTACGCCCAGCTTTTTAAAATCGTGAAACTCGTAATCAACATGATGAGCTTTCAGCCAGTCGAGCGCTTTCTTTACCGTATTGCAATTAGTTATTCCGTAAACTTTCATACGCAAATATATTACTTTCCGGTTGCCGGTTTTTCAGCGCCATTGGTATCGTCGTTATTAATACCATGTCGATTCTTCTTTATCTCAGAACTTAACTTACCAAAACGGTAGCTAAAGCCGAAGTTGAACGATCTTGTAGGACTTTCTGAAATGCTATGCTGGTGAAATGCAGGGTCGTTTGTTTCACTTTTAAAAGTACGGTAATGCATGGTCGGGTTACTTACATTCAAAAAGATGGTACCTTTTTTCTTGAGGATGTCTTTTGAGGTGCTGACACCAGTCCAGACAAACGAACTTGACTGCCCTTGTAATGAGATATACGCGCTGTTAAACCCTGCGTTTACGCCGGCCCGCCAGGTATCGTTAAATTTATATCCCGCATAGGCAAATACATTGCCTTGCAAACCTTTATTACTGTAAAACTGGCTGCCTATAACGCCATGCAGCCAGATGTTTGATAGCTGCGCGTTCAGGTTAAAATTCAATTTTTTAGTAACAGGATAATTAATACCGGCATTCAATCCCAATACCCTGTTGCTTCCTACATTTTGATAAGTAGTGAACGATGTGTCAGAGCCGCGCAGGGTCGTAACGTTTTGAATCGTATTGTCTGAGAATCCGTAAGATAAACCAAGATTAACGGAACCTTTTGAAAAGTGGCTGTAATTTAGTTCGAAGTTGTGGTTAAGCACCGGCCTTAAAGCAGGGTTACCCGACGAAATAAAGTTGGGGTTTGATGTATTGACAAACGGGTTTAGCTGGTAAACATTGGGGCGCTGTATCCTGTTGGTAAAGCCGAAGGTAAAGCTCGTTCCGTTTTTAAGCTTGCGCTGTAAGGATACCGACGGTATCAGATTCGTATAATTCTGGTCTAAATCAGTAGCTCCCGGAACGTTAATGTCCGTATTTTCTAAACGTATACCCCCCTTAATGCCCCAGCCATTCAAATTATACTGGTAAGTATTGTACAAACTATAAACATCCTGGTTATAAATAAACAGGTCAGAGTTTCTTGGATCTGTTACATATACACCGGTTGAATCGACAAAACTGCTTGTCTCAAAATCACTGGAGCCGTGTCTTAAAATAGCTTTAACCCCGCCTTCAATGGTCAGGTTTTTTAGCGGATGCACATAATCGGCCTGAATCGTTTGTTCGCGTACACCGGCGTCATTCACCTGCATATAGCTTGGGCGGGTATAATTAAACCGTTCTGTTATATCGCTCATGTTAAGCGAATTGTTTGGGGAGTTTGAGTATTTATAGCTAAAGGTCAGCAAACGGTCTTTGTTGCCCTTAAATCCTAACTGATAGTTAATGCCAAAATCCATGCCTCTCCATCTCGAATTGTTGCTGTTGCTGATACGATAGCTTTGTATTGGCGTTGTTGTACCGCCGGCAAATTCATTGGCTACCTGGCTGCCATCGGTGTAAAAATGGCCATTATTAAAATCGATGCTGCCGGTTATGAGGTTTAAGCTGTCAATCTCATAGCTTAACTCGGTGCTGCTGTATAAAAAATGACCGTGATTTCTGCTGCTTGAATTTTGATCAAGGTCTGTCGGGTTATCGCCAAATGTTTGCAGCTGGTACGACGATGTGCTTGCCTGGCCGATACGTTTATTGTACCCTGTGTAGTTGGATATCCCCAGTTTGCCGCGTTTTACGTTAAGCGATATGCCGCCGCCCGGTCCGTATAATGTATTGTCGCGCAGGTTGATGCTGCCATTATAACCCTGATCTATCTTTTTATTGGTTATAATATTAATAATGCCCGTTAACCCTTCGGCATCATACTTCGCCGGAGGAGTTGTGATCACCTCGATTTTCTGAATGCTGCTGGCCGGCATCGATTTAAATACATCCGACGGATTATTGGCCACCAGTGATGATGGTTTGCCGTTGATCAGTATTTTATAACTGCTACCGCCTTTTAACTGGATATTATCGCTTGCATCAACCGTTACCAGCGGTACTTTGCGCAGCATATCCAGCACATTTTGGGTTTTAGTTTCAGGGTCGGCCTGTACATCATAGCTAATTCGGTCGATTTCTTGCTTTACGATTGGCTTTACGGCAGTTACTGAAACCTCTTTTAATGCATTTCTTGCAGGCGAAAGCAATACTTTACCAACATTCACTACGGCAATATCACCAGAAATCGCCACCGTTTTAGGCATATACCCCACCGATGCAATTGTTAACAGGTACGATTTACCTCTCGCCACCTCCAGCTCAAGGGTGCCATCATCTTTGGTAAGCCCACCCATCACCGATTTTTTTGTAGATGCATCCAGCAAAGCAACTGTGGCCCAGCCAACCGGCTGGTTGGTGGCAGAGTCTATAGCTGTACCTTTAACAGTTAATAATTGCGACGCAGTTTGGGCCGATACCATGGCCGACAGGCAACAGCACATGGCCATCAGTAAAAGTCGTTTCATCCGGGGATTATAGTCAGTTTGAGGCGCGAAAATAGGCAGCGTAAATTCATTAAAAAAATGCTTTCACTGAAATTGTATAGCATTTTAGTTACGTAACGCTAATGTTACCTTATCGCGATAAAGATCAAGGAAAAACAGTCCTTAAAACCAAAGAAACGCCCTTTTGGAATGAATACGGGTTTGGTCATAAGTTTTCTATCCTGCTGTGGGGCCATGTTATTTGTTGTTATACCTGGTCATAGTAAGCTCGGCGCCAACTGCTGCGAAGCTTTTTATCATCTCTATCGAGCGGTCGATGAGTTCAGGAAGCGCAGGCTGCTCATCTTTATTAAAGGCGTCGAGTACATAATTCACCTGCTTGCCTTTAGGAAAGTCGTCGCCTACCCCGAAACGCAGCCGCGCATAATTACTGTGGCCTAAAGTAGCCTCTATGTGCCGCAAGCCGTTATGCCCGGCAGCGCTGCCCTTGGGTTTAAGGCGTAGCGTGCCAAATGGCAATGCAATATCATCAACAATCACCAAAACATTTTCTACCGGCACTTTAAGCTGCTGCATCCAGTAGCTAACGGCCTTGCCGCTCAGGTTCATGTAGGTGGTAGGCTTGATCAGGTACAGCGCACGGGCTTTATGCGTCATTTCGGCATAATACGCCAGCCGCATATTGTAGAATTTTGCGTTTTCCTGCTTCGCCATTTCATCCAGCACCATAAAGCCAATGTTATGCCGGGTGTCGGCATACTCCGGTCCTATATTTCCTAATCCTACTATCAGATATTTCATATCAAGTCCATAGTCCATAGTCCATAGCCCATAGTCTTTCAGATTATGGATTACGCCTGGATCCAAATAAAATGCGAAGATAATAAATGCAAAACAGCGATAAGCATAAACCTATCGCTGTTGTCTAATCAGTGAAACCACTCTTCAAAAATCGATGAAATCAATTTTATCCGGTGAAATTCCAAAATTACTTCTTGCCTGCTTCCTGCTCTGCCTGGCGCAATGCACGCGAAGTAGTTACCGAAACAATGGTATCTTCCTTAGCATTCAGGATAGTCAGGTTATCGAATTTTATTTCGCCAACTTTTACCGATTTACCAACTTCCAGGCTTTCGATGCTTACTTCAATGCTGTCCAGGTGGTCTTTTGGTAAAGCTTTAACGCGCAGTTTCCTTAATTTCTGAACCAGTTTACCACCCACTTTAACACCTGGAGAAGTACCGGTTAATTTAACAGGGATCTCGATAGTGATCGGCTTTTTCTCGTCCAGCAACAAGAAGTCGATGTGGATAATTTGTTCGGTCAGCGGATGAAACTGAATGTCTTTAATAATAGCCTGTGATTTTGTACCGGCAATATCTAAGTCGATGAAATGAACAACCGGTGTGTAAACTACGGCTTTCAAATCAGCTGCGGACACAAAAAAGTGGGTTTGTGTAGCACCACCATACAGAACTGCAGGCACTTTGCCTTCATAACGCAGCTCCTTTGCGTCTCTTTTCCCTACGTTCTCCCTTGGAGAACCGCTAATAGCAAATGATTTCATTTTTTATTTATTTGTTTTGTTTAAAAGACCATAGTCAATTGTACATCGACCATAGTTTTATCTTGCTCCAATTTCAAATTCGTCTAATGGACTACCGGCCATGGACTATGGACTTCTCTATTCTACTTTAAACAACTGGCTGATCGAGCCATGTTCGTTTACATTCATTATGGCCCTTGCAAACAGTTCAGCAGTGCTTAACACACGTATTTTGCTGCTTTGCTGTTTAAGGGGGATTGTATCCGTAACGATCAACTCCGTTAATACCGAATTTTCAATAGTTTCGTATGCCTTGCCCGATAGTATCGGGTGGGTACATACCGCGCGTACCGTATTGGCGCCGCGCTCCATAATCAAAGCTGCAGCTTTAGCCAGTGTACCGGCAGTATCACACATATCATCAATCAGCACTATATCCTGGTCTGTTACATCGCCAATCAGCGTCATCGATTCAATTTCGTTGGCACGTTTACGGCGTTTATCGCAAATTACTACCTCTGCATTAAAAAACTTGGCAAAGGTACGCGCCCTGTATGAGCCACCCATATCCGGCGATGCAATTGTCAGCGCTTTCAGATTCAGGCTTTTTATATAAGGTACAAATATTATCGATGCGTCGAGGTGGTCAACCGGGATATCAAAAAAGCCCTGTATCTGCGCAGCGTGCAGATCCATGGTCATAATGCGGTTGATGCCTGCGGCAACCAGCAGGTTAGCCACAAGCTTAGCGCCTATGGGTACACGCGGTTTATCTTTCCTGTCCTGGCGCGCCAGTCCGAAATAAGGGATAACAGCCGTTACATAATGTGCTGAAGCACGGCGGGCCGCATCGATCATCATCAGCAGCTCCATCAGGTTATCGGTCGGCGGGTTGGTGCTTTGTATTAGAAATACGTCGCAGCCGCGTACCGATTCGTTAAAATGGGGCTGAAATTCGCCGTCGCTGAAACGCGAAACCTCAACCTCTCCCAACTCGCGGCCATAAGATGCCGCAACCTTTTCAGCCAGCTCGGTTGTAGCTGAACCTGCAAATAACTTAACGGGGTTAAATTGTAAGGGCATTTTTCTCTATTTCGGAATTCGGAACTGCTTTACAACACACTAATAAAAAATTCGGATTTCGATATCCTTCAGACAATAAATCCGAAATTGAACATCCGAAATCCGAAATCTCTACTTGTTGCCCGACCAGGATTCGAACCTAGACAAACGGTACCAAAAACCGTCGTACTACCATTATACTATCAGGCAATCTCCTTTGGTTTGTTATCCATCCCGAAAAGGAATGCAAATATAGGACGTTTTTTTTGTTCTCAAAAAGGTTTTTGAAAAAAGTGTACGGGGCGCTTTATTGGCTAATCTGCGGCCTCCGGTCTCTGATCACCAGCTTTAAATGCTGATCTCCATTTGGTAAAAAACACCAGGGTCGCTTTTTACCACCAGTGTTGAATTTAATTGCCGGGCCATCAGGTTGACAAGTTTCAGGCCGAACGAAGGCGCTTTGTCTTTATTCCCCGGCTTAAGGCCTACGCCGTTATCGCCGAGCGTCAGCAATATTTTCGATTTTTCAATCAATTGCAGCGCCAGGTGTATTTCGCCGCCCCCTTTGCCGTTAAAAGCATACTTAAACGAATTGGTGGTCAACTCGTTTGCTATCAAACCAATCGCGACCGCTTTATCGGCCTCCAGCATAATATTGCTTACCTCTATTCTCAAATTAATTTCCGTTTGCCCGTAGCCGCCAAAGGAATCTTTAATGTGATTCAGCAATTTGGTGAGGTAATCGTTCATCTCAATTTTCGTAGTCGTATTATCTAGGTAAAGCCTGGAGTGGATCAGGTTCATCGAAGTAAGGCGGGCCTCGTTTTCGCGCAGGGCAGCCTTGGTATTTTCGTCGCTCAGGTTATCAATCTGCATGCTGAAGAGCCCCTGCAATATCTGCAGGTTGTTTTTAACCCGGTGGTGCAAATCGCGCATCAGTGTTTGTATGCGCTCGTTGGCCTTATTCTTCTTGCGGAAGTTATTATAAGCGATAACGAACAGTATGGCCAGTAAAATTGCAGCAAAAGCCAGTACTATAATGTATTTGGTTTGCTGGGTGACGATACGGCGCTGGAGCTCGCTTTTTACTTTAAAAGCGTCCCGGTCTTTTTCCGCCTGGACAGTTTTATATTTTGTCTCCATCTCAGTGATGGATTTATCGCGTGCGGAGTTAAAGATAGTATCCTTTAAATCGTTCTTGATGTCTGCGTACAGCAAAGCGTTTTTGTAATCACCGGTCTGTTTATATATCTTATATTTAATAGTGTATGCATGTAACAATAACTCCGGGACCTTTTCCTTTTTTGCAGTATCAATGGTGACGTTAATAGCAGATAAAGCCTGTGCGTATTTTTTTTGAGCAAGATAAATTTCCGCCAGATCAGCATTGCCGCGTGCCAATTCATCCCCCATTTTGTAGTTTGCGGCAATATGCTGTGCACGTGAAATATATTTTTCAGCCTTTTTAATTTCACCTTTCATCCGCCAAGCTGAACCAAGATTCTGTAATGTAAGCACAAGTTCACTCGAATCTTTGTCGTCTTGAATAATGGCTAAACTTTTTGAGAGGTAGTATATAGACGAATCAATTTTTTTATGCTTGTAAAAAAGGTAGCCGATATTGTTCAATGATGTCGATATCTCACTTTTTTTCCCAACGCTGATCGTTAATGCCAGCGCTTTTTTGTTGTATTCTAATGCCTTATCAAAGTTATTTAATTCATTAAAACAAACAGCGATTGACTGGAAGGCATAGGACAAATATTCTGTGTTTTTTAATCTATCAAAAATATCTATCGCACGCATATAATAACCGACAGCGTCAGAGTATCGCGACAACTTTCTCTTACTTACACCAATACTTAAATATGCGTTCCCCAAGGCGAGTTGCTTGTTTGCTTTTTTGTACTCATTCGCCGCTTTATTATATTTTTCAATAGCGCTTGCAAATGCACCCACTCCATAATCCGCATTACCCATGTAAAGCCAGGAATTGCCTTTAAAAGAATCGATGTTATATTTTTCGGCAGCCAGCAAAGCATTTTTTGCATAAACCTTAGTGCTGTCGTAATCTCTTTTATCCCCATACAATTCAGCAATAAAATTCAGACTTTTAATGACCGCAGTATGGTCGCCAGTTTTAGTGGCAGTGGCAAATGCCTGTTTTGCCAAATTAATCGCTATATGATAATCAGTTTTTGATGCCGCTCTTTTTAATAAAGTATCGGCGTTCTGGCTAAAAGAGGGCAAAGTGTTAATTAGCAGCAAACAAAAACTGGTAAACAACAACGGTCCTTTTTTTAGTGACGGCATGTGGATTAATTAGATTTAGGGCGCGATAATTATTCCTCTAATTTCTAATTTTTAAAATTAATAAAAAAGGCCGCAAAATTGCGGCCCGATATTTATTTTAATCGATCAGGGAGTAGGCGGATTATGAGGACCATTTTTATCACCATTCAACATCGTTGAATCAATAGGTGCAACTTTAATAAGTTGATGAGTAGCAGGAACTACAGAAATGTCTTTTTTACAACCTGCCATTAATACAGCAGCAAATAATATAGCTGCAAAGCATAAAATTATACGCACTTTAGATACCTCCTTTCTGGTTAAGGAGGGCAGGTGGCATTGCGGTAGGGCAGGTTCTGCCCTCTAAATTACCTGCTTGTCCGACAATGTCTTTTCAAAATCTTTGTTAATCACATATCAGTTCATGACGCCGATATTATTTGTTTGAATTTATTACGGCGGCATAAACTGCGGCGGGCAGTTATGCGGGGCACGTACATATCAAAATATGTGATAAGGTTTAGGTGATTTGTTGAGACATTTGAAGTAGCATCAGCTGGACTGTGAAACTTCAATGCTTGGCCTGTCAAACTGATTTGAATATAGGAGCAATATTTGATTCTGACGCTATAAAGTTTACGAATGAGCCATTTTACCTTGTGAATGCGCCATTTTACCTTGTGAATATTTTTGCAGTGGTTGGGCCGACTGGTTAAGCTGGTGCTTATCCCCCATAAGGCTCCGGGTTAAACCCGGAGCCGGACAGGCGTTTATTTGTACTGTTTAAACAGTTTTCAATATTTTTACTTTAAACTAAATAAAACTTATCAACCACCATTAGTTATCATAACTTTGGCTGTATGCTAAGCAGGGTTAAAATTTTAATTGTAGAAGATAATATAATTATTGCCGAGCAGCTAAGAATGATGCTCGAAGGCCTCGGCTATGAAGTACCTGGCATGTTTAGTTCAGGGCTGGATGCTGTAAGGAATTTTACTCCGGGTTATGCCGATATTGTTATTATGGACATTGAATTGGCTGATAACACCAATGGCATCGACACTGCCATCGAACTAAAAAAAATAAGCGACCCGCCGATAATTTTTATAACCAACAATACCGATGAGCGCATCCGCAAAAAAGCCATTTATGAAACCAACGCTATACATTACGTAACAAAACCTTTCACCCGTACAGATATCAGCATAGCCATTGACCTTACCCTTAAACTGGCCGGCGAAAAAGAAACCGCCCTTAAAAAAGAAAATGAGCAACCGTCCTATCTGATGAATGATTCTATATTTATCAAGGAGGGCGCCGGCTTCAAAAAAATAATGACCAGCGACATCCGCTTTCTTCAAGCCGACGGCAGTTACTGCTATCTGCACGTAAGGGACGGGAAAATAATGTTCACAGAAAATTTAAGCTTTCTGGAAGGTAAGCTGGCCTTTGCAAAAAACCTGGTGCGTGTTCACCGCTCTTACATCGTCAACATAAACTACATCACTAAGATCCAGGATAGCCGCCTGTGGATAGACGATGAAGAAATACCTGTTGGCGTTACTTATAAAAAGGACCTGGATAATTTACTGAGGTTTATTTAAACGGTAAAAACCACCTTTCTGAAAAACATCCCGGGGTTGCACTGTTTTGACAGAGATCAACATCCTTATTACAATAAATTACCTCAACGCTACAATCATTATAAAACATTGAGGACTGCATTTTTCCGGATTATTTAATTAGTTTTATTAACACAATTATAATACCGGTCCTCAATAGTAATATTTAGCAATCCCGAATGCAAACCAACTCCGTCTCCAACCGGCTTCTGTCCCTCGATTTCCTTCGCGGCTTTATTATGGTACTGCTGGCTATCGAATCGACCGGCCTGTACGACTACTTATATGAGCACACCCATAACGGTTTTATCAGGCAGTTTACCCATCACCCATGGCACGGGCTGCATTTTTGGGACCTGGTACAACCGGCATTCATGTTTATGGCCGGCGTTGCCATGGCTTTCTCGTTAAATAAGCAATGGAAAAATGGCGTTACCTGGCATCAATCCTTTATAAAAATATTAAAGCGTTGCGGCTGGCTCTTTTTCTGGGGTGTGCTGGATTATGCTGTCCGCCCGAAAGGCTTGTCGTTCGAGCTTTGGGATGTTCTCACACAGTTATCATTTACTACCCTGGTGGCATTTCTTATTTTTAGATGGAGCTCATTAGCACAAATAGGCATTTGCATCGCCTTATTGCTGTTAACCGAAATACTATACCGTTTCACACATATTCCGGGCTTCGACCAGCCGTTTACCGACCAGCACAATTTTGGCAACTATATCGACCTGATATTGATGAACAAAATAAACCAGGGCGGCTGGGTAGCCATTAATTGCATCCCGACTGCGGTGCATACCATTGCCGGGGCGCTGGTAGGCAAGCTGCTATTAAGCAAAAGTAAAAACAAGTTGGGGCGGATGTTGCTTTGGGGCGGCATCTGCCTTATTATTGGCTTCGGGTTGGATTGGCTTAACATTACGCCGGTCATCAAACGCATTGCCACCACCTCATTCACCATAGCGTCACTGGGCTGGTGCCTTTTGTTTTTATCATTAAGCTATTGGTGGATAGACGTCAAATCGCACCGTAAAAACCTGGAGTTTTTTACCATCGTGGGGATGAACTCCTTATTTATTTATCTGTTCTTCGAAATCGTAGGCAGCAGGTGGTTCAATGGGTATGTAACCGCCATATCGAACGGCGTACTGAGCTGGTTTAATGCAGGGGATTTGGTTAAGATGATTATCGGCGCTGCCTGTATTTTCGGGTTGGAGTGGTCGCTTTGTTACTTTTTGTATAAAAAAAGGGTGTTCATCAGGCTGTGAGCGAAAGCAGCGTCAATAAAAAATGCCTTATGCTCCATCAGGCCAGTCTTTCACTAATCGCAACTTTCTCAATAAAATACCGGAAGTTCTGCTTAACTTAGCGCCCCCTATTCAAATGCAAAACAATTGCGTGTTTTTTAACACAATTTGGGTTGAGTTTGACTTATATAAAAGGTTCATCTAACTAATTAATTGTTGAATGAAAATTACTTTTGACTTTGAAAAACCGCTTGCCGAACTGCAGCAGCAGATTGAAAAGGTAAAGCAGGTTGAAGATAAAAACAAGCTCGACATGTCGGCAACTATAGCCGAACTGGAAGGCAAACTCGAAGCCGCAAAAAAAGAGATTTACTCGAATCTCACAGGCTGGCAAAAGGTACAAATTTCCCGTCACCCCGAAAGGCCATATACGTTACAATACCTCGAGCTGATGTGCGACGAGTTTATCGAACTGCATGGCGACCGCACGGTTGGCGACGACAAAGCCATTGTGGGCGGATTTGGTACTATGGGCGGGCAAACAGCCATGTTTATCGGTCATCAAAAAGGCCGCAACACCAAAGAACGGCAGATGCGTAACTTCGGTATGGCCAATCCCGAAGGTTACCGCAAGGCTTTAAGGCTGATGAAGCTTGCCGAAAAATTCAACAAGCCGGTTATTACCTTGATCGATACGCCCGGAGCTTACCCTGGTCTTGAAGCCGAGGAGCGCGGCCAGGGCGAAGCCATTGCACGCAACCTGCTGGAAATGTCTGTCCTGAAAGTGCCTGTTATCTGTGTTATAATCGGCGAAGGCGCATCGGGCGGGGCCTTAGGTATAGGAATTGGCGATAAAGTGCTGATGCTGGATAACTCGTGGTATTCAGTTATCTCTCCGGAGAATTGCTCCACTATCCTTTTCAAAACGTGGGAACAAAAAGAGCGTGCCGCAGAAATGCTGAAGCTTACCAGCACCGAAATGCTGAAAAACAAGCTGATTGACGGTGTAATAAAAGAACCCCTGGGCGGCGCCCACCAGGATCCGGTCGCCATGGCTGCCATATTAAAAAAACAACTACTGAAAGATTTAAAGGCCCTTAACGAACGTAACATCGATGAGCTTGTTGCCGAGCGGATCGATAAATTCTGCAACATGGGTGTAGTGGTTGAAAACTAAGTCATGTTTTAATATAACAAAAAAAGCGGCTGATCGCCGCTTTTTTTGTTTACAGTATTTATAAAAAATTTGTCATTGTGCGAAACGGAATCGCCTCATCGCTCCTCCCCGCAAGGAAAAAATTGGAATACCTGATTAATCCACCACCAGCGTGGCAATGGAATGCGCCAGTGCTTTTGTTTTAGCTGCTTTACCTTTTATCCATAACGAGTACTCGATGTCCTCATCGCCCTTATTCATTACCACAACGGCGAGCTTACCATCAGGGTTGATATAAGCAGTGGTTAACAGTTTGTCCCTGCTGGCTGCGCTTATGATACGTTTTGCGCCGGGGTGAATAAATTTGCTGAAATGCCCCAGGTAATAGTAGGAATTAGTATAAATTAATGTGCCGTTACGCGTATCAGCATGAATCGGCGCAAAACAGAAATTGCCTACATGGTTCGGGCCTCCCTTTTCGTCAAGCAATATGTTCCAGTCCGTCCAACCCACAGTACCGGCGTTAAAGTCATTTATCATCGATAGGCCATAACGTTCACCAAGCGACCAGTCATTCAACCTGTTAAAATCGAATTTCTCTACGCAGCCTTCCGTAAAGATCAGGTTCTTATCTGGAAAGGCTTTGTTTACCAGGCGCGTATTTTCGAAGTTCATCCCTGCCCCGGTCCACGTTTCGTACCAATGGAAGCCGATCCCCCATACGTATTTTGCCGCTTTCGGATCTTCTAAAACGGTGCTGGCCCGCTGGTATAGCAGGTCGCGGTTATGATCCCAAATGATGAGTTTTTTGTTTTGCATACCCGCTTTATATAGCGTAGGGCCCAGGAAATTCTTGATGAAATCGCGCTCTTCTTCGGCTGTGTACAGGCATGATTCCCAGGTTTGCGTAGCCATTGGCTCATTTTGTACCGAAAGACCCCAGATCGGGATGCCTAGCTTCTCGTAGGTTTGAATAAATTTAATATAAAAGTTTGCCCATGGCTGATCGTATTTGGCCAGTAATTTGCCGCCGTGTAAAACATCATTATTGCTCTTCATCCATCCCGGCGGGCTCCATGGCGTAGCAAACAAAGTAAGTTTACCACCAGCCGCTTTGGTAACTTCTTTTATAAATGGTATACGGTATCTTTTATCATGACTAACGTCGAACGATTTCAGGCTTACATCGCCTTCCTTAATATAACTATAGGTATCGCTCGAGAAATCGCTGCTTTGAATTGTTGTTCGGCCAATGGTGTAGCCGATGCCCTTATCCTTGTCATAATAGGCAGTAAGTAACTCTTGCTGTTTATCTTTCGGAAGCTTATAAAACACTTCGGCAGATGCGTCGGTTAAGGCTCCGCCGATACCCAGCATTGTCTGGAACGTTTTTGACGGATCGACAAACACAGCAACTTCAGTCTCAACCGGCTGCGGACTGTCCTTAAAGGTAAGTGTTTCGGTGTGCTGCATCCGGTGATTGGTGCCTTTAGCTGTCAGGTAAACTTTCACCGTTTTCTTAGCAGCCGAATAAACTGCTGATTTTTTTTGAGCTTCCGTCCGTTGAACAGTTAGCAAAATAAGAGCAGCAAAGACATAGCTCAACCTTATGGATTTTCTTTTCATAGTTATTATATCGATAATGGTGATTGGTGCGATGGAATATAATTCCCAAATGTATTAAAGTTAATCGGATATTTACACAAAAAAACCTCATTAATCGGTTGATTTATAGAATATTAAATCAATACCGATACGCTTTAATACCAATCAAAAACATATAAAAACCATTCATAATCAAATATTTCTATGTCTGATCTTTGATTTTGAAGTGAGCGTTTGAACGATTAAAAAATTTGTGAAATTCAAATCAGACTACGCTGACTAAACTACGTCAAAACACTTATCATCAGCATGATACATTGTAACATAACCGGACACTTACCGTTCGGTAACGCGACATGGAAACGTCATAGTAAAATGGCATAATAATTTAATTATCAATAATTTAAATTATCGGCATGATATTAATACAGAAAACTAACAACCGGGAAAGACACTATTTTTGGCCTTAACCGCCGATGACCAATAACACAATGATTAATGCCCAGAAAACATGATAAGAAATTACATAAAAATAGCCTGGAGAAACCTGCAAAAGCACCGTTTGTTTTCACTGATAAATATTTGCGGGCTGGCGGTGGGTATTGCTGCGTTCTGGATGATTGCGCTTTACGTAACGGACGAGTGGAGTTATGACCGCTATAACGAGAAAGCCGATAGAATATTCCGTGTAGCACAGCATGGCAAGTGGCAAAATGGCGGTTTTAACCTTGCAATAACCTCTATTCCCTACGCCCCCGCTTTAAAAAATGATTATCCCGAAGTTGAGGAAGCTGTCCGTATCGACCAGGAAGGCGGCGGTAAAATTACTTATGACAATAAGCAATTTGATGTTGGTGACATATCGTTTACTGATGCTAATATATTTAAAGTTTTTACCTATCACTTTTTATCTGGCGATCCTGAAACCGCTTTGACTAAACCACATTCCATCGTCCTGACAAAATCTCTTGCCGAAAAAATATTTGGCGATGCAGCTAATGCGGTTGACAGGACAATATATTTTGATAAAACCGACGGCCAAACCGTTACTGCCGTAATTGAAGATGTACCGGCAAACTCAACTTTCAAATTCAGCGCGCTCCGCTCTCACGATGATAATTATACCGGTAAATGGGGCGCAGCGGGCATATTCACCTTTGTGTTGCTGAAGAATCACGACGATTATAAAAAAATTGAAGCACAATCTGATGCTTTCTTTAATAAATACCTGAAATCGGATTTTGCCGGTGTGCAATATAAAATGGAACTGCAGCCGCTTACTTCCATACACCTGCATTCCAGGTTAGATTATGAAATGAGCAATAATGGTAATATTACCTATGTGTATATCTTCAGCATTATTGGCCTGCTGATATTGGCGATAGCGATCATCAACTATGTCAATCTTACTACGGCCCGCTCATCAGTAAGGATCAGGGAAATTGGTATCCGTAAAGTAATAGGTTCCGGCAAATCGCAGCTCATCTATATGTTTTTTTCTGAATCTGTATTACTTGCAGTATTATCGACTATAGCCGGGGTATTCTTAATTCAACTGGCGCTGCCTTATCTTAACAAGCTTTCGGGCAAATCATTGGATATCTGGTACTTCGGGATAACCAAATCGCTTGTAATTTTCGGCCTGTTCGCTATTATAACCGGCATCATCAGCGGCATCTATCCTGCATTATTTCTTTCGGGATTTAAAACCATCCCGGCAATGAAGGGGCAGTTGGGCAGCCAGTCGTCTACTATACTTTTCCGCAAAGGCCTGGTTGTCTTTCAGTTTGTAATAACAATCGTGATGATAGCCGGATCATGCGTTATTTACCAGCAGCTGAATTATGTATTGAATAAAGACTTGGGCTTCAACAAGTCACAAATGCTCACCTTCCATATCCACAGCAGGGATGCGCGCACAAAAACAGAGCAGATAAAATCCGAACTGTTACAAAGCCCGGCTATAGAAAGTGCAGCGGTAGCCGGTAATCCTATCGGAAATAATGATATAGGCTCCAACGAATTTAATCTTGCGCCGGATGGCAGCAACGGACCAGACACCAAACTGGTAGAGTCGCTGATTGTTGATGAGGATTTTATCCCTGCCATGCAGATAAAAATGGCAGCAGGCCGCAATTTCATCAAAGGGCCTGCCGACAGTGCTAATAAAGCCGTCATCGTAAACGAAACTTTAATAAAAGACCTTGGCTGGAAAAACCCGGTGGGCCGGCGCGTGGCTACTGACGTAGACCATGGCGTTGTTATTTATTCCACCATCATCGGCGTAGCGAAGGACTTCAACACCTATTCGTTGCAACACAAAATTGCGCCGATGGTGCTGCGCCTGCCTCCCGTTGCGACAGAAAAAGACAATATATATGTGCGTTTACGTAAAGGCAACACACAGGCGGCACTCAGCCAACTGCAACAGGTTTACCACAGGTTTGATCCCGAAAATAAAGTTGATTATCACTTCCTCGACCAAAACTTTGCAAATCAATACCAGGCGGAAGAAAAGCAGGGAAGCCTACTGTTAACATTCACTGCGCTCGCTATCGGTATTGCTTGCTTAGGCTTGTTCGGGCTGGTTACCTTCACAGCTCAGCAACGTGTTAAGGAGATTGGCATCCGCAAAGTATTGGGCGCTAAAATATATCATATAGTAAACCTGTTGGCTGCTGACCTGGTGCAGCTGGTGATTGTGGCGGCATTGGTAGCCACTCCGCTTGCCTGGCTCGCTGCAAAAAAATGGCTGCAGGGGTTCGAGTACAGGATAAATATACAGTGGTGGATTTTTGTAATTGCCGGGCTGACCGCCATGATCCTGGCGCTGGCTACAATAAGCATACGCTCTGTAAAAGCCGCGATGGCTAACCCGGCGAAGAGCCTAAAAAGTGAGTGAGGAGTAGCTGTGGTTAGTAGTGGTGAGAAAAGCGTTAACAATCACTATGAACCATGAACTAATAACTATGAACCAAAATGATAAAGTACTATCTAAAAACCGCATTCCGGTCGTTCTGGAAAAACAAATGGTTTACGCTGATCAATACTATCGGTTTGTCCATCGGTATTTGCGCTGCATTGGTAATTTACCTGGTAGCTCATTTCGATCTGACCTTCGATAAATTTGAGGCTGATAGCGGCCGTATCTATCGCGTTGTTACCAACTTCACATTCTCCGGCACCCCCTCATACAACCCCGGTGTTAGCGACCCGCTTGCTATGGCCGTGAAGGCATCTGTAACCGGGCCGGAGCTGGTAGTACCGCTTAATCAGCCGTTATTTCCTGACGTGCAACCAGGAGAAAATCTCTCCCCGGAAATAAAACAGAAATTCCGTCAGCAAAAAGATATTACTTATACAACACCCGACTACTTTAAGTTGATCAGCTACAAATGGCTGGCCGGTAATCCCGCGTCGCTAAATGAGCCATTTCATACGGTTCTCACCGCTGACCGCGCGCAGGCGTATTTCCCCGGACAACCACTCGAAGAAGTAATAGGCAAAACGGTTGTTTATGAATCCGTTAAAACCACTGTAACCGGCATAGTAGCGCCCCTTACCGAAAACACTGGCTTTACTTTCCACGATTTTATATCCTACAATACGTTACAAGTTAGCCACCAGCTTAATCTAAATAACTGGGGACGCGGCAACGTAAAAACACAGCTGTTTGTTAAGCTCGCCCCTGGCGCTAACGCCGGAATAGTAACTAAACAACTCAACGTATTACTGGCCCTCAACCTAAATAACAATAATAATAAGCACAAAACTCAGGCGCTCGCATTGCAGCCGCTTGATGATATTCATTTTAGTAGTCTGTACGGCGGCATCGCCAGCTATGATGCTAAAGCCAGTAAATCCGTGTTTTACGGGCTGGTAGCTATTGCTATTTTTCTGCTGTTGCTGGCTTGCATCAATTTCATCAACTTAAGCACTGCACAAGGCAGCCGTCGTGCAAAAGAGATCGGTATTCGCAAAACATTGGGTAGCAGTCGTACATTATTGGTTTACCAGTTCTTGACCGAGATATTTCTGATCACGGTTGTTGCCTTTGGCGTATCGTTAGTAATGGCTCCTTACTTGCTTAAGCTATTTGCGGGCTTTGTCCCGCAAGGGGTCCGCCTCGACCTGGCTCACCAAACCTTTATATGGGAGTTCGGTATATTGCTGATTATCGGTGTTGGACTAGCGGCAGGCACTTACCCTGCATTGGTATTATCGGGCTATAAACCCATACTGGTATTAAAAAATCAGGCACAAGCCCAGGGCGCTACACGCAGATCTTTGCTTCGTAAAACGCTTACTGTTTCCCAATTTGCTATTGCACAATTCTTCGTAATAGCTACTGTTATGGTCGGTAAGCAGATCTACTACGCCGTACATAAAGACCTCGGCTTTACAAAAGATGGTGTGGTTGCAATGAACGCACCGTTTAAAAATGCGACGGCCCGCCAAAATGCCGAATTATTTGCGCAGTTAAGAAGTACTCCTGGTGTGGCCATGGTAAGCATGGGGCATGATGCTCCCACATCCGATAATACCAGCAGTACCGAAGGTGAATACCGTAACGGCAAAACTACCATCCACATGGATGATCTCGCGATGAAATTTGGAGATGAGAATTATATAAAGCTATACCACATCCCATTATTGGCCGGGCGCGACCTGCTGCCGGGGGATACTAACCGCGCACTTTTAGTGAACGAGACCTTTCTGCGCCGGGCAAATATTAAACGCCCCCAGGATGCCATTGGCCGGTTTGTAGATAATTTTAATGGTGACCGCCGGATGGAAATAGTAGGCGTTGTTGCAGACTTTGACCAGGGCTCAGTTCACGAAACCATTTCGCCGATGGTTTTGATGACCAGTGCAGATCCGGGCTTTAGCGGTACTTTCCATATCCTGCTCAATTCAAACAGCGAGAAGTGGGCAAGTACTCTGGCGGCCATCCGCAGCGAGTGGCATAAGGTTTACCCGGACGATCCTGATGATTTACAATTTGTGGATGAAAGCATCGCGCGCCTTTACGAGAAGGAACAACACACGGCCACCCTGCTGCAATGGGCTACCGGCCTGTCCATACTGATAAGCTGCATGGGCCTTTTAGGGTTGACCATTTACAGCACCACCCAACGCACCAAGGAAATTGGCGTGCGTAAAGTATTAGGCGCATCGGCTGCGCGCATTACCTTTTTATTATCGAAAGAAATTATGCTGCTGATCGCGCTGGCATCGGTGTTTGCCATACCGGCGGCAGTGTATGCATTAAATTTATGGATGCAGGATTTTGCCAAACGCACCGAAATGAGCTGGTGGGTATTCGCCGTTTGTGCAAGCGGCTTGCTGATAATTGCTTTGGCTACCTCTGCATACCAGACTATCCGGGCAGCTTTGGCGAACCCAGTGAAGAGCCTGAGAAGTGAGTAGCAATAAATCAGTGGCGGTAGCAGCGTTTAGCCGCAGTCAGGATAACTCGTATTAACAATTATCTAACTGCCACTGCTGCTTACTCCCCTCTGCTACCCAACTTCGGCCATACACGATAAATATGAACCAATATGATAAAGAATTATTTAAAAATCGCTTACCGCAACCTGGTTAAAAACAAGGCGCATTCGCTTATTAATATTGCGGGATTATCCGTGGGTATGGCGGTGGCTATGCTTATCGGCCTTTGGATCTGGGACGAATTATCGTTCGATAAAAATTTTAGCAATTATGCAACGCTGGCGCAGGTGCGGCAAAAGTTCACCATAAATGGCGAAGTGGGCACCGGTGAAACAGTGCCATGGCCTATCGGTGCAGAAATACGAAAGAACTTCGGCAGCGATTTCAAAAACATCACCATGGCGTCGTTCAACGGCGACCATATCCTGAGCATCGGCGACAAGAAGATATCCAAAGCAGGCACCTTTTTTGAGCCACAGGCACTTGACATGCTGTCGGTAAAGATGCTACGCGGCGGCAGGTCGGCACTGAACGAACCGTCGTCCATTATTCTTTCGCAAAGCGCGTCCGAAGCTTTCTTCGGCAACGCTGATCCGGTGAATAAACTAATGAAAATCGATAACCAGCTTACGGTTAAAGTCACCGGTGTTTATCAGGATTTCCCATACAGTTCAACCTTTGCCGATGTAAAATTTATTTCGCCCTGGCAGCTGCTATCCGATGTATCGGGCATGACGAAACAGAAAGATACCTGGCGCTGCAACTGCTACCTGTCCTACGCACAGGTGGCCGATAATGTTGATTTTCAAAAGGAGTCTGTCAAAATTAAAGACCTGAAACTGGCCCGGGTCGACCCAAGCGAGTTGAAGCAGAAGCCGGAAATATTCCTGCACCCGATGAAAAACTGGCACCTGTATTCGGAGTTCAAAAATGGGGTTAACGCTGGCGGACGCATCCAATATCTGTGGCTGTTCGGAATTATTGGCGTATTTGTCCTGTTACTTGCCTGCATCAACTTCATGAACCTGAGCACCGCCCGATCCGAAAAAAGGGCAAAAGAAGTGGGTATCCGTAAAGCCGTGGGTTCGTTACGAGGTCAGCTTATTTATCAATTTTTCAGCGAATCGCTGCTGGTAGCCTTTCTGGCTTTCCTGGCGTCGATAATTTTTGTTGAACTAGCGCTTCAGTTCTTTAACGATGTGGCTGGCAAAAAAATAGCGGTTCCATGGAGAAGTTCGTTGTTTTGGCTGACCGGGATAAGCTTTAGCTTAATAACCGGACTTATCTCCGGCAGTTACCCGGCTTTGTACCTATCCTCTTTCAATCCTGTAAAGGTATTAAAGGGCACATTTAAAGTTGGCCGATTGGCTGCCATTCCGCGCAAGGTTTTGGTAGTGGTACAATTTACTGTTTCCGTGGTGCTTATTATCGGAACAATAATAGTTTACCGGCAGATACAGTTTGCCAAAAACCGTCCCGTGGGCTACAGCCGCAATGGATTACTTGCTCTGCCAATGTCAACAGGCGATATTCATAAACAATTTGCCGCAGTTAAAAACGAGCTGCAAAAAAGCGGCGCCATTGCCTATATATCCGAAGCAGGCAGCCCCACAACCGGCGTTTACTCTACCAATGCCGGTTTCGACTGGAAGGGCAAAGATCCTACCCTGGCTGTCGATTTTCCAAATATCGAGGTAACTACAGATTATGGTAAAACTGTAGGCTGGCAATTTAAGGAAGGCCGTGATTTTTCATCCGCCTATCCGTCCGACTCAACAGGCTTTATCATCAACGAAACTGCGGCTAAATTTATGAATTTTAAAAACCCAGTTGGCGAAACCATCAGGTGGGATGGCGTACCTTTCAAGGTCTTAGGTGTGATTAAAGACATGGTGGTCGAATCGCCTTACGAACCGGTCAGACCAATGCTTTATCATATACTAAAAGGTGGCGGAGATTTTGTGATGATAAAAATCAACCCCAAAATAAGCGCCGCCGAAGCTATCGCCAAAATAGGTGATGTTTACAAACGCTATAATCCGGCTCAGCCTTTCGAGTACCATTTTGTGGATGAGGAATATGCCAAAAAGTTCGGCAACGAGGAACGTATAGGTAAACTGGCCAGCGTTTTTGCAGGCCTGGCCATATTCATCAGTTGCCTCGGGTTATTCGGCATGGCATCTTTTATGGCTGAGCAGCGTGTAAAGGAAATCGGCGTCCGCAAAGTATTAGGCGCAACCGTATTTAACCTGTGGCGCATGCTATCGACAGACTTCGTGATAATGGTTGGCATAGCGTTAATTATAGCCACACCGATAGCTTACTATTTTATGCACAACTGGCTGCAAAAGTTTACCTATCGCAGCGGCATCACCTTCTGGATTTTTGTGTTTACAGCAGCCGGAGCGCTAATAATCACCCTGCTAACGGTTAGCTACCAAAGTATAAAAGCAGCATTGATGAACCCGGTGAAGAGCTTGAGAAGCGAGTAGGCGGTTGACAGTAAGCATCCGGCAGTAAAAGCAAAAAGAGTTTACTTCAATAAAGAACTGCTCACGGATAAGTAGTTTTTTAGCCTTGCCAAGGGCGTCCTTAACTTGACTTTTAGGGACGCTTTTTGTTTATCTTTGAAAGTGCCTCACATGTCAAATCTTATATCTAAAATCTAACAACCATGTGGACTTGTCCATTGTGCCGGCAGGAATTCGTAAACAACAACCAGTTACACTCCTGCAATGATAAAGTGCTTGCTGATTTCCTGGCGGGAAAATCGCAGCACACGCTGGAGCTTTTCGATCATTTAGTGAGCGAATACATGCAGATAGGCGACATCAGGCTGCATCCGTCCAAATCTATGATCAGCTTTGCAGCCCGCACCAGGTTTGCCTATATTATCCGTTTAGGCAAAAACTTCATCGATATCGTGTTCCCGTTCAAGCAGCCATATAACGATAATCTTTGTTTTAATAAGATAAAGCCTGTTCCCGGCAGCAATGATTACAACCATCACTTCCGCATGTTCTTAAAGGAGGATATTAATGATGAGGTGCGAACTTATATGCGTATGGCTTATGAAAGCAGAAGCTAAACCCTCTCATATTCAGCCTCTTTAGCATTGGTTATCCAAACATAGCGCGTTTTGGTGCATTTGGCGCAGAAATAGGTTTTGACCGGCAAAAAGAAAAATACATTCTTCAATAACCATCCCCGGGGTATTACAAAATGAAAAACTGAGCCGCATTTATTGCATTTCAGGTATTTTTTTGCCATAACGCACTATAATTACTGTCAAAATTGCGGCTCACGCCCGTTTAAAAAAATACCACCTTATCGGTATATTTCCGGCAGGGCTTTGCCACAATATTCATACGACAATATCAAGTGCCTGGTTGTCTGGCTGCGTAAAATGATCGAAATGGCCTTTTTACCGGGCCCTGTATGATTTCAGCAGATCTTCGGCCAAAATACCATTTATGGTCATGCCCGTTATATTACATTCGCTGACTGATACTCCGCTCAAATCACAATTTGTAATAATTGAGCCATTTAAATCGCAGTTCTCAAATTTAAGCGGGCGTTGTTTGGCGCCGGGGTCGTAGGCAGGGTGCCCTTCTGGCGGCAAACCAATGTCATGAATATAGGCGCCGCCAAGCTGCGCAAATTTTATTTCAATATCGCTTAAGTTGGCATCTGTTATTTTAACACTTTTAGCGCTTACGTCGGTCATGGTAGAATTGTCCATGCAAAATGTCTCGAATGTGGAACCTATGAGCACCGAACGTTTTACGTTCAATACCGTCGTAGTGTCAATAAGGTTTAATTGATTGTTGGCGGGAGGTGATTGATCGTTCATGATTTTTTGATTTTATCAAAAATAAACACAAAAATGCCAGCGGGTTGAGTGTAAAAGAGACTTTGTAGCGGGGGATTTGTGCCATCTTTATATTAAAATCAAACAAGTAAGATCAACCGAAGTAATAACTAAAATGGACCAGCTTAATTTATTTGGAAACGCCGCTCCTGCCCCGTCATTACCGCCTGAGCTGATGGAATATCACCCTGGCATTTTTGATGCGCAGGAGAGTTTAGCATTGATGCAAATATTTATTGATACCATACCCTGGCAGCAGCAGGTGATACCTATGTACGGCCGATATGTGCTCACGCCGCGTTTAACCGCCTGGTTTGGCGACCCAGGCAGCGACTATGAATTCTCGGGTACAAAGTTTAATCCTAATCCATGGACCAGTGAGCTTTTGCATATCAAAACGATAGTGGAAAATCATACAAAAACAACATTTAACAGCGTACTGCTCAATTATTATCGCGATGGTAACGATTCGGTTGCCTGGCACAGCGATGATGAGTATGAGTTGGGTATTAAGCCCGTAATTGCTTCAGTAAGCCTTGGCCAAAAACGCCGCTTTGATGTACGACGAAAAGACGACCACCAAACCAGGTATTCCATCGAACTTGAAAATGGCTCCCTGTTGTTGATGAAAGGCGACTTGCAGCATAATTGGGAACACCGCATACCCAAGTCTGTGCACAAGCTAAAACCGCGGGTGAATTTAACTTTCCGTACTATCAGCCGATAGCGTTAAATTTATATTAAACAACCGGTTGTTAAAGCACTGCCCGGATGATAATACAATTCATGATAGTTGAATTCTGAATGCATCGTCGTAAATTATTGTTAGAAAATCCCCGGGCAATGTCCAATTCAATCAATTTGGTTTGATAAGTGGTTAATAAAATAATCTGATAACCATTAATAATAAGAAGCCATGAGAAAATTAAGCGTATTCAACCACATTTCGCTCGACGGATATTTTGTAAGCGCCAACGGCGATATGAGCTGGGCGCACCAGGGCAGCGATGATGCCGAATACCAGGCATTTGTAGCTGACAATGCCAGCGGCGATTCTGAAATGTTATTCGGCCGGGTAACTTATGAAATGATGGCCGGTTTTTGGCCGACACCTGTGGCCCATCAGCAAATGCCCGTAGTTGCCAATAAAATGAACAACGGCCGTAAAGCAGTTTTCTCGCGCACTTTATCTAAAGCCGGCTGGAATAATACTACGCTGGTAAAAGGAGATTTGGTTGAAGAAGTAAGAAAAATGAAACAAGCTGGCGGACCGGATATGGTTATTCTCGGCAGCGGCAGCATAGTAGCTCACTTAGCTGCCGCAGGCCTGATTGATACTTACCAGGTAGTAGTCAACCCGGTAGCGCTTGGCGCGGGCCGTACGTTGTTTGAAGGCTTGCCGGAGATAATGCGGTTGAAACTAACCGGCAGCCGGGCCTTTAAAAATGGTAAAACGTTTTTAACATTTAAGGCGTAAGAGATTATAACCTATTGAAAGCATTTTCAACTTATTGCCACCGGTTAATTCAAAAGTTTGTATGCTATCTTCGTGTATGAGTAATTCCGCAGAAAATGGCGAAAAATTAATAGCTGTGCAGGCCTTTACATCTACCTGTTCTTACAGATGCTTACCTGGTCAGCGTGATAAATAGCGTGATTGCTCCTTCGAGAGAAGCAGGTAATGGCGAGTTGGCACCTTGTAGCAAGGTACGGGATATGTTAGGTCTTAATTAAGCGTAATTAAGCTGCTTTGTTGTATTCATCACACTCGCATTGCGCAAGTGGGCATTTACCGGCGATACCAATTTATACGGGCGATTAAATGCCTCTTGCCTTACTTTAAAATGGTCTGCCAGTTTCCGGATAACGTCTTTTGACAATCCTTTTTTGTAATTCAGAATATCGGATATGTAGCCTTTGCTTATTCCTAATATTGCAGTCATGTCCTGGGCCTTCAACCGATGATCCTGCATTAGTAATTTTAACAAGGTAATGGGATCCGACTCTTTTAAAGTGCTATGTTCATCGTCGTACTTTTCAATAAGCAGGGTTAACAAGTCGATTTCATCCTGTAAATTATCGTCGCCTTGCATAACAATATTTTCAAGCTGGTCGCAATATTTGTCATATTGGTCCCGGCTTTTGATAAGGGTGTATTTCAGAGAAGTTTGTTCCATGTCTAATATAAGTTAATAGTATACTGCTCGCCCCGGTTGCAAATTTTATCGTACTCGGCATGCGTTCCGAGCCAGCAAACAAATAAGTGCACTTGTTTTGCGCCGAAAAAATATTTACAAATCATCCTGTAATTATTTCCGGCAATATCAAATATCACCCTATTGCTGTTGCCGCCTAATAAGTCGGCAGAATTGTAAGTTCTTTTTATATCTGCCGGTCCTTCCCAATCAGCAAGCTTTAGTTTTTCAATCCAGTCGTCTAATGAAGTCTTGCTTCTAGCATTACGGTTCGAAAAATCATCTAATGTTTGCCTTTTAACCAGGTGAACTCTCATTCTTTACAAACAAATATAAGCATAGTTTACAATTTGTGAACTATGCTATTGTTTAATTCTTCCAAACCAATCTCTATTTTCATTAGTTTTACAATCAAATAAACATCTGCTGCCATGCCCGAACTACCCGACCTGCAAGTTTTCAGCCATAATCTTACCAAACTGTTTAAAGGTAAAATACTGGAAAAAATCGATATAAAAGTCGCCCAAAAACTTAATGTCGCCGAAGCCAAATTGAAAGAAGCCCTGGAAGGCAGCAGGCTTGATAAGGTTATACGTGTGGGTAAAGAACTGCAGTTTGAGTTTGACAATGGTCATGTGCTGGCCACCCATCTGATGCTGCACGGGCAGTTGCACATGTTCGACAAGGACAACGCGCACAAGTTCACCATTGTTGAGATGTTTTTTGAGGGAGGCAAAGGCCTCGCGCTCGCGGATTTTCAAAAAGCTGCTGCGCCAACTCTCGACCCGCAAAAGCTGGATACGCCCGATGCATTAGACTTTGATGAAAAATACCTTGAAGAAAAACTGAACAAAACCAAATCACCGGTAAAAACTGTACTGATGGACCAAAAGGTATTGCGCGGCATTGGCAACGCCTATGCTGACGAGATTTTGTATGATGCCAGGCTATCGCCGTTTTCCGCGTCCAATAAAATACCGGCGGATAAAGTAAAGCAGCTGGCAAAATCGATAAAAAAGGTGTTGGAAGATTCCGAAAAGCAGATATTAAAGAATAACCCGGATATCATCAGTGGCGAGTTTCGCGATTTTATGCTGGTTCATCAGCCTAAAAAGAAACAAACGCCGGCCGGGGAAACCATTCATCAAAAGCCTGTCGGCTCACGAAAAACCTATTATACAGATTCTCAGGAATTGTTCTCGTAATCTGAAATAGCCATGGCTCCAAATCAATCCGTACCGTAGCATCCTGAATTTCGGTCATTGCCTTTTACTATCTCTCAGTCCCCACTCAGCCATAGCATTTAATACAGGGGTCAGATCCTTGCCCGATTCGCTTAAATAATAGGTTACAAAAGGCGGCACCACATGTTCGGCTTTGCGGATAACCAGGTTATCGTCCTGTAGTTGTTTTAAATGCTGTATGAGCATTTTCTCGGTAATAGCAGGGATAGCTCTTTTCAGTTCGCTGTAGCGTTTAGGGCCGCTCATCAATTGGTAAAGAATAATCGGCTTCCAGTGGCCGCCTATTTTGTTGATGGCATAAGTAACCGGGCAAATATCCGCCGATATAATCTTATTCGCATTTCGCGTCGAGCTTTCTTTAATCTGCGTCATACATACTTTGGGGTAAGTACTTGTAAAAAAGTAAGTGCAAATATACCTTTGTTCTCAACAAATAAAAACACAAAATGAAAATTACAATAACAGGTTCATTAGGAAATATCAGCGGCCCTTTGGCCCAAAAATTAGTTAAGGCTGGTCACCGGGTGACCGTAGTAAGCAGCAATGAAAAGAAAAAAGCCGAAATAGAAGCTTTAGGTGCGATCCCCGCTATCGGCTCAGTTGAGGACGTTGATTTTTTAACCGGCGCATTTACAGCAGCCGACGTAGTTTATACTATGGTGCCCCAACAGGCCAACGCGGATGATTACAAAGCGTTCATCCGTAAAACCGCTCAAAACCTGGCTGATGCAATTAAGGCGTCAGGCGTGACCAGGGCGGTAAATTTAAGCAGCATCGGTGCTGACATTCCTTCCGGAACAGGACCAATCGCCGGTATGCACGACGCGGAGGGTATTCTAAACAAACTCGAGGGCGTTATTATTAAGCACTTACGCCCGGCATCGTTTTATTATAATTTTTATGCCAACATCGGCATGATAAAACATGGCGGCATCATAGGCGCAAATTATCCGGCCAGTACTCCTTTAGTTCTGGTGCATCCGAAAGATATTGCCGACGCTGCGTTTGAGGAGCTTACATCACCTTTCACCGGTACAACAATCCGGTACATAGCCAGCGATGAAAAAACCGCCGCCGAAGTAGCAGCTATTATCGGCGCGGCCATAGGCAAGCCCGAATTGCCGTGGGTGGAGTTTACCGATGAGCAATCTATAGGTGGTATGCAACAGGGCGGCTTGTCAGAAGACGTTGCCAAAAACCTGACCGAAATGGGCAACGCAACCAAAAGCGGTATCATATTCGGGGACTACTATAAACATAGGCCGGTACTATCTGGAAGAAAGTTCGGGGATTTTGCGAAAGGTGAGTTTGCAGCGGCCTATAACGCATAACTGACGATTGCGATTGCATGAATAAAAGCGCCTGTTCATTGCCGGGCGCTTTTTGCTTTATACAAAAAGATGGTACGGGATGGTACTGTACACTTAAACAAATAGATTTGTGTATCCCGCTATAACCAATGTATAAACAAACTTTATGCTACCGGCTTTTTATAGCCTTGTTTTTATTGACAGGATTTGATCATATATCCATCGCCCAAACTGTCGCCGAGTTAAAACATGGCTTTTTGAATCCGCCTGCCAGCGCTAAGCCCGGCGTTTACTGGTACTTTATGGACGGCAACATGACCGCCGCCTCCATGACCAAAGATTTGGAGGCTATGAAAAAAGCCGGTATCGGCAACGTTATTTTCCTGGAGGTAAATGTGGGCATTCCGCGCGGTAAAGTTGATTTTTTGAGCAGTGAATGGCAGAACCTGTTTAAGCATGCAGTTAAAGAATCGGAGCGCCTGGGTATTGCTATAACGTTGGGCATTGGTCCGGGGTGGACGGGAAGCGGCGGGCCATGGGTACCGGCAAAACAATCAATGCAACATTTGGTATCGAGCTCGGTGAATATTTCCGGCGGAAACAACAAGAAAATTGAACTGCCGGTACCGCAGCCGATGAAACCATATTTCGGCGAAGGCGCTTTTACTCCTGAACTGAAAAAGCGATGGAATGATTTTTATGAAGATGTAGCTGTATTGGCATACCCGACGCCAGCTATTACCAAAAAAATAGTTGACATAGATGAGAAAGCGCTTTACTACCGTGCGCCCTACTCTTCGGTAGAAGGCGTTAAACAATACCTGCCCTCGCGTGCGGCATATGACCAATTACCCGAAGATGCCATCGTCCCTAAAAATAAGATTATAGATCTTACAGGTAAGCTTAAGGCTGATGGTACACTCGATTGGGTCCCGCCGGCAGGGAACTGGACAATAATGCGATTTGGCGTACGCAATAATGGCGCAGTTACCCGCCCGGCCCCTATACCGGGCGTGGGTTTCGAATCGGACAAGTTTGATACCACCGCGTTATATGCGCACCTGGATAATTATGTAGGTAAGCTCATCCGCAAAACCGGCATGCCGCAGCTTAAAAATACCGGTGGACTAAAGCGGCTGCACATGGATAGCTGGGAAATGGGCTCACAGAACTGGACGGCACATTTCAGGCAGGAATTTATTAAAAGGCGTGGATATGACCCGCTGCCTTTCTACCCGGTTTATGCAGGCGCCATTGTTCAAAGTTTAGAGATCAGTGAACGATTTTTGTGGGATTTGCGGCAAACCTCGCAGGAGCTTATCCTGGAATACCATGCCGCTGCGGTAAAAAGATATGCACATAAGTACAACCTCAAACTTTCTATCGAGCCTTATGATATGAACCCAACGGCGGATTTGGAACTGGGCAATATTGCCGATGTGCCGATGGCTGAATTCTGGAGCAAAGGCTTTGGTTTTAATTCATCGTTCAGCTGTTTCGAAGCCACATCGGTAGCACATGTCAACGGCAAATCACTCGTGCCGACAGAGTCATTTACGGCGCAGGATAACGAAGGCTGGAAACAATACCCCGGCTCGATGAAAAACCAGGGCGACTGGGCGTTTGCCAATGGTATTAATCAGTTTGTATTTCATACTTTTCAGAACCAGGTGCTGCCCGATTCATTGCGCCCCGGCATGACGATGGGGCCGTACGGCGTTCATTGGGACCGCAATCAAACGTGGTGGCCAATGGCAGGCGCTTATCATCAATATATATCGCGATGTTCCTACCTGCTGCAGCAGGGCAATACCGTGGCTGATGTTCTGTATTTAACACCGGAAGGCTCGCCGCACGTGTTCCGGCCGCCTTTTTCGGCCATTGGCGACGATGCGGTTTTACCAGATAGAAAAGGTTATAACTTCGACGGTTGCGCACCGGGCCAATTGTATAAGGCAAGCGTTAAGAGTGGAAAAGTTATATTTCCGGGTGGGACAAGCTACCGTTTGCTGGTGCTGCCCGGTGTGCAAACTATGAGGCCGGCTTTGCTCAGTAAGATAGCGCAATTGGTTCATGACGGCGCTGCGGTTATAGGTCCGCCGCCCGTAAAATCTCCCGGATTATCCGGCTATCCCGCCTGTGATAATAAGGTAAGCGCATTGGCAACGCAGGTCTGGGGCAATATCCATCTGCCTGAAAAACAAACGGCACATGCTTATGGAAAAGGAAAAGTTATCTGGGGCGGAGACCTCAGTAAAAAAATAGATAATTTATATCCAGAATATAACCTGACTGCCGATATCCTGAAATCGATGAATGTAAAAGCTGATTTCGAGTCGGATGGGCCGATAAGATATACTCATCGTGCAGCCGCTGGATGGGATATGTATTTTGTATCAAATACCAGCGATAAAAAAATTACGGCTAATCTTAAATTCAGGACAACCAAGGCGACGCCGCAATTATGGGATCCGATTACCGGCGAAACAAAGTTCCTGCCCGATTTCAGGGTGGATGATTCGCAAACAACCGTGCCGTTACAGTTTGACAAAAACCAGAGCTACTTTATTATCTTCGATCCGCAGATAAAAGTCAGGCTTGTTCCCGGCAAAAATTTCGCAAAAACTAAAGTGCTAAGCACTTTGAATGGCCCCTGGCAAGTTTCGTTCGACCCTAAATGGGGCGGCCCCGCTAACATAACTTTTAACAAATTGCAGGACTGGACTACAAGAGCCGAGGATGGCATTAAGTTTTATTCTGGAACTGCCGTTTATAGTAAAGAGTTTGAACTGCCGGCGAATACCGATCTCAATAAAAATGCTAAAATTTATCTTAACCTTGGCGAGGTACATGACATGGCAAGGGTTAAGTTAAATGGTAAAGATTTGGGCGTAGTTTGGACTGCTCCGTGGCGGGTAGAGATCAGCAGCGCAGTAGTTGCCGGCCAAAATAAGCTGGAAATTGAAGTAATCAACCGTTGGCCGAACCGCCTGATCGGCGACTCGAAATACCCGGATGATGGCGTAGTTGATGAAAAATGGCCCGACTGGCTTTTGCAGGGCGGGCACCGCAATAGTAAAAGATTAACTTTTACCAGCTATAATTTTTACAATGACAAGTCGCCGCTGTTAAAGTCGGGCCTTGTTGGGCCGGTGACTATTGATTACAGTGGCAAATAATCGATACAGATGGAAGAAAATTTTAAACCCGTGTTAAAGGTCGGCCTGTTTGGTATCGGCCTGCAGGCATACTGGGAACAATTTGAAGGATTGGAGCAACGCCTGAAAGGTTATGTTGATGTGGTAGCCGGGCGCCTGCAAACTTACGGTGCTGAAATCGTTAATCTTGGTTTGGTGGATACTCCCGAAAAAGCCTATGCATCAGGCAGCCGTTTTCGTCGCGAGGAAGTTGATTTGATTTTTTTATATGTAACAACCTATGCTTTATCATCAACCGTTTTGCCGGTGGTAAACCGGGCAAAAGTGCCAGTGATTGTGCTTAACCTGGCGCCGGAAGCAGCTATTGACTATACGACATTTAACCGGATGGATAACCGCATTGCCATGACCGGAGAGTGGCTGGCCTATTGCTCCGCTTGCCCGGTACCCGAAATTGCAAGCGTGTTTAACCGTTCCAACATCCCGTTCTATCAGATCACCGGCATGCTGTATAATGATCCCGAGGTATGGAAAGAGGTGCAGGAATGGATTGAAGCTGCAAAAGTTGCGCATACCATGTATTACAACCGCCTTGGCGTAATGGGCAGCTACTATAACGGCATGCTGGATATCTACTCCAACCTTACACTGCATTGCGCAACCTTTGGCGGGCATATCGAAATTTTGGAGGTTGATGAATTATCCGGCTTACGGGAAAATGTTACCGATGCTGAAGTTGAGGCAAAGATAAACGCTTTTAATGAACGTTTTGATGTACAGCAAGATTGTCCGGAATATGAGCTTAAACGGGCTGCCATAACTGCCGTAGCCCTTGATAAATTGGTTGAAAGGCACCGGCTTGGATCGATAGCCTATTTCCATAAAGGCACAGGTAACGCGGAAAATTTGGATACCATGACTTCGGTTATCCTGGGAAATTCTTTATTAACGGCCAGCGGAATCCCTGTAGCCGGAGAATATGAAGTAAAGAATGCGCAGGCCATGAAAATAATGGACAGCTTTGGCGCTGGCGGCTCGTTTACGGAATATTATGCCATGGATTTTAATGAGAATGTAGTACTGATGGGACACGACGGGCCCTGCCACCCTGCTATCGCAGAAGGCAAAATAAAAGTTAAACCCTTACAGGTTTACCATGGCAAGGTAGGCAGCGGATTATCCGTGGAGATGTCGGTAAAACATGGGCCTGTAACTTTACTTTCAGTTGTAGAGACGGTTGATGGTAAATTGCAATTATTGACCGCCGAGGCTGAGTCGGTACCAGGCCCGATATTGGAAATCGGCAATACTAACAGCAGATATAAGTTCCCGATAGGAGCAAAAGGATTTGTTGAGAACTGGAATTCGTACGGACCAGCGCATCATTGTGCGGTAGGCAAAGGACATATCGCATCTAAAATTGAAAAACTGGCCAAATTGTTGGGCATACAATTTATTAAAGTTTGTTAGCTAACCGTTAAGCCTGACCTTAACGGCGAAGCCCTCATGAAATAATCCTCGCCAAAGGAGAGGTCATCATGGTGTTTTTAAATATATTACATGAAAACCATTGCATTTAAAATGAAGCTATACCCCGGCTTTAAGGAAGAATACCGCCGCCGGCATGCTGAAATATGGCCAGACTTAAAACAATTACTAAAGGAGTACGGCATCAGTGAATACAGCATTTTTTTGGACGAAGAAACAGACACCTTGTTCGCTGTTCACAAACTGGAGGAAAAAGATGCCCGAATAGATTTACGCAATCATCCCGTGATGAAACAGTGGTGGGATTACATGGCTGATATTATGGATGTGAATTTGGATAATTCCCCGGCAGTAACGCCGCTGGAACAGATTTTTTATATGGAATAAATTGAGGCGCTAAACTCGCGGCCGCGGATATTAATGCATTCGTCATCCAATCGTAAAACTGAAATTTTATTTTGAAACAATCGTTTCAAAATATCTACATTTGGCGTATCAAATCGAAAAATAAAATAGTAAACATTTTTGAAACGATTATTTCAATAAAATCAAACAATAAAAAAATGATAAACTTAACAAACAAAATCGCAGTAGTTACAGGTGGTAACAGCGGCATAGGTTATGCATCAGCGCAAGAACTGATTGCACAGGGGGCGAAGGTGATCATCACAGGTCGTAATAAAGAGTCGGTTGAGAAAGCCGCAATTGAATTGGGCGCAACGGGCATTGTGGCCGACCAAAATAAACCGGAAGACATTGATAGCCTGGTAGCAGAAGTAAAAAGTAAATTCGGCGGGGTTGATGTATTATTCCTGAATGCAGGCGTGGCTAAATTTTCGCCGGTTGAAACTGCCACCGAATCACATCTCGACAGTATTATCGATTCAAACGTAAAAGGCGTTTATTTCACTGTTCAAAAATTTATCCCGGTATTGAATGAAGGGGCCTCTATCATCTTTAATACCTCGGTAAATGCCGTTTTAGGTATGCCAAACAGCGGTGTGTATTCAGCCAGTAAGGCAGCCATCATATCACTGAACCGGGTATTAGCCGTTGAACTTGCTCCCCGGAAAATACGTGTTAACGCCGTTTCTCCCGGTCCGGTTGCTACGCCATTGTATGGAAAAATCGGCCTGACCGAAGAAGAAGTTAACGGTTTTGGCGCCATACTTGGCGAACGTATTTTATTGAAACGTTTCGGCCAGCCTGAAGAAATTGCAAACGTGGTGAGGTTCCTCGCTTCAGATGATGCTTCATTTATCACCGGCTCAGAAATTACTGTTGATGGTGGCTTAACGGTTAACGCAGTGGTTTATTGATAAAAAAATTTATACCGAATTGAAACGATTGTTTCAATTCGGTATATTTGTATAACATTACGTTACCGTGGGCAGAAATAAAGAATTTGACGAAGATGAATTGCTGGAAAAAGCAGTAAACCTTTTTTGGCAGAAGGGATACAACGCTACCTCTGCGCAGGATCTGGTGGATGCACTGGGCATCAACCGCTCAAGTTTGTACAATACCTATACCGATAAAAAAACGCTTTTTACCAAATCGTTAAAACACTATCAGTTAAAGCAGACTAACGCAATGATAGCGATGCTTGCAAAGGCAGATAATCCTAAAAAGGCATTAAAGCAGGTGTTCAGCGGTTTGATACAAGAAAGTACGGAAGATACCTTGCTGAAAGGCTGTCTGATGGTGAACACCGCTGTTGAGCTGTCAGGAACCGACCCTGTAATAGGCGACATCGTCAATAAAAATAATAAGAGCGTTGAAGATGCGCTGACCAAATTGATTGAAAAGGGCCAGCACGAAGGGCAGTTCTCCAAAAAAGCGGAGGCCCGTGCCCTCGCCCGTTTTATATTTGGAAACATTACCGCTATAAAAGTAGCCGCACGAATGGGTACGCCGAAGAAAGCCCTGGAAGATATTGCGGAAGTGGCATTGGCTGCGTTGAAATAAATATTTTAAAGGATATACGGTTGATGTTTCCTGAATTTTAGAGCCTTCCAAAAAAGCATTGCGTGCCGCAGGTCAATGTCATTAAGTTAAGGGAAATAATATCGAATAATGAATTTCGAATATCCAACGCCGAAGTGTTTTTTCCTTCAGTATCCGATATTCAAAATTCGGTGTTCGATATTTTTTACCCGCAGCACGATTACCCGGGCGGCGATTAAGGACTAATTAAATATTCCCACCCCTACAGTCCATCCAATCCACCTCGTATACTTCGGATTATTAGTTGGGTAATGATTCGGCAGATCAGGTACATAAATATAGCCTGGGATAGCTTTTGGCTGTTGATTGTAATAGAAGTTAAGTGAAGGGCCCGCCATCAGCTTTAATGGGCCGACCTTAATATTTATCGATTCGTCAATCCGCCAAAGCAGGTTAAGGTACCGGCCGCTGCCCTGGTTAAGGTTCCGTGCGGTAATTTCGGTGTTAAATGCCAGGAAATTAAATACCGGCAGCTCATTGCCATAACCAAGGCCGTAGGCGTAAAGCTTTTTGTCTTTCCTTAGGTTTGTTCCGGCCAATAAGACGTTGTAGAAATATCGCGTACCGGTTTTGTAAAGCACATTTAAATCGGTGCTCTCATTGCTGTTTACGATCAATTGCTGATAACCGTGCTGCACCAGGTTGATAAAGCCGAGGCTAAAACCCGAGGAATAATCAGATGCATTGATGAGACCCAATTGAATGCCATGCAAATTTTTGGCGTAATTAAACAAGCCGCCTATCTGAATGCCCCTGAATTCCTGTTCTGCTATATTCATTAGACCGAACTGTATACCCGATGACTTTTTACTGGTGATATTTAAAGCAGCTGACTGGAACCCATTTAATCCCCCGGCATTATTAAACGCGAGCGCAGCCTGTATACCATCAACTTCGCCCTCCGCATTATTGAATGCCCCGCCTATTTGTACCGCTTTAACGTCTGACAGCACCTGGTTAAATGCACCGCCAATTTGCACACCTTTTACCGAGCCGCCGACCGTATTAAACAACACACCTAGCTGAAAGGACTTCACATCGCTTTTATCCAGGTTAAACAATCCTATCTCTGCACCATTAACACCGGCATTATAACCGCCGGCCAAATTTAAGGAGACGGTATTGACCACCTGTCCGCTCAGGGAGCCATGTGTCCCCAAACCCGGTACCAGCGAGGCCTGGAACGGCGCTTCCTTGATCAGGCCGCCAAGATTAAGCGATTGTATCTTTTGTTTTGAAGTAACAAACAGGCGGCCAAGCCGGGTATTTTCCACTTTTGACAAATCGCCGGGCAGATAACTGAAACCGCCACTGTTGCTGCTGGCGCTGCTCTGATTATCGTTGATCACTTTGAGTTCCGAGAGAAAAATCACCGACGTATCTTTATAATTCTCCTTGCTTACCGTAAGCACTACCGGCTGGCTTTCGTTCTTAACCTTCAGTTCAAAGTGCCCGTCGGCACTGGTGAGTGTTGACTCTAATGTCCGCCGGCTAAAAACGCTCGCATTTTCGAGCTTTCTGCCATTCTGTTCATCAGCAACATACCCGCTGATGATGCAAGTTTGCCCTTCAGTCGAAAATTTATCAGTAACCATTTTCAGCTGCATAGGAGCATAGCGCAGTATTACGAAATTTTCAGCTTCGCGGTACTCAAAGCGATTACTAAGCAGCTTATCGAGCGCATCTTTAACGGTCTGATTAGCAACGTGTATATCCACAACGCTATCCTGCTTAATTAGGTTGCTGTTGTAGGAGAATTGGAATTTGCCGCGTTCTTCCATCAGACGCAGAACGCTCCCCAAACGCTGCCCCGTCACGTTCATCGTGATATTGCGGTTTAACACTGATTGGGCATGACAAGGCAATAAGGCAACCACAAAAAATAATAGCAGACCCACCCTGAAGCCTGGCGACAGTTTAAAATGCATCCGTTTTATTTTAAAAGAATTTGGCCGCCCCTGGTTTCCACCTTAATCTTAAAAGTTTGGGCAATAACATTCAATATCTGCTGAAGAGATTGCCCTTTAAAGGTAGTCGTGATGGGTAAGCTGCGCAGTTTGGGTTCAGCTATGCTAATATTGCTGTTGTAAACCTGGTTCAGCTTATCAACCAGTTCAGAGAGCGGCGTGGCATCGCAAACCAGTTCTTTAGTGATATAATAATTATACAAGCTGCCCTTGTTTTTTTGCACCAACAGGCTAGCGCTGTTTTCATCAGCTGTAACCTTTTCGCCGGGGCGAAGCAGTACCTCCCTCCCATGCAAATTTACTTTTACAATTCCGGTTGCAACTATCACTTCAGTTTTACCCTTTACGTTCTTTACATTAAAAGACGTGCCCACCACGCTAACTGTGACAGCATTCACTTTAATTATGAAAGGTTTTGTTTTATCCGGCGTGATTTTGAAGAAGCCTTCACCCTTTAACTGCACCAGGCGTTGCTCTCCCCTAAAATGCGCCGGATATATGATTTCTGAGCCGCTGTTTAACGTTACGGATGAGCCGTCGGGCAGGCTCTGGGTTAATGTTTCCTGCCCGGCGCTTTTGCTGACAGAACTCGTACTCCAGAATTGATTATAGGCAAAATATCCTATAGTGCTGATCAATATTACCGATGCCGCGATTTTTAGCCAGATAAACTTGCCGGCAGGTTTCACGTTCCTGACAGGCAGCTCATCCGTCTTTCCGGTATTTATCCTTTTTTGCAGGCGATGCCATGCGCCATCCTCATCTGGGTCGTTGGTAGCAGCGATGCGCTCACTTTCCTGCCAGATCAGCTTAATGCCCTCGTAATATTTTTTGTTGGCGTCGCCGGCGTTTATCCATAGCTCCGCCTCGCGGCTTTCGGTAGCATCGGTTTCGCCAAGCAGGTATTTCACCAGCAGGTCGTCATTAATATGGTTATCTTTTTTGCTCATTTATATAACCTCGCTAACAGGACTAAAATCACCGGCATAAACTCGGCTAATTTCGTTCTCAATATTTTTAATGCTTTGCCCATCTGGTTTTCAACCGTTTTGATTGAAAGGTTAAGCTGGCCGGCAATCTCTTTGTATTTTAAATTCTCAAAACGACTTAATTGAAAAATAACCCTGCATTGCTGCGGCAGTTCGTTCAGTGCTTGCCGGATATGCCCGTCAAGCTCAGCTGCCAATATCTTTTCGGATGCTTCGGCCCCAACCGGCTCCTCAACCTTGCCCTGATGTATGGTGAAAGCAGCGCGTGTTTTCTGATGCTTTAAATAGTTGAGGCTTTCGTTATGTACTGCGCGGTACAGGTAGGCTTTTAATGAGCCCTCGGGTTTTAACTGTTCCCGCTTTTCCCAAATGCGGCAGAACACATTCTGTACAATTTCTTCGGCCTGTTCATTGTCCTTTATAAACGTATAAGCATACGCATGCAGGCTTTTAAAATACTCCCTGAATATTTTTTCGAATGCCTGCCCGCTTCCCTCCCTTATTAAATTTATAACAGTGCTATCGCTGTACTCCACTTTAAAAGGTTGTTTATACCTTTCAAAGATAATCGCTTTCATCATATTTGGCGCCTATATGCTGTTGCCGGGCGCCCGCTAAGGGCATATCAGCTTGCATTGCCCCATCGCGGACGCCCGGATTTTACATCATGCTGCTCGTCAATAACGGGTTATTTATTACTCTTCACATCTTCACGACCGGTTTCAAATTACTTTTTATGATCATATCCTTAATAAATCCCGGTAAAATGGTGTTCAGCAATACCATGAGCTTATTTACGCCGCCCGGGATAATTTCTTTTTTTCCTAAAAACATGCCATGTATGGCCTCATAGGCCACGCGGTCAGGTTCAGTAATGGTTGCTTTGGCGATTCCCTTCAGATTATGGTTCATCACCAGCAGTTCAGGCTTCGTATTTATTCCACCCGGGCTTAGCAAACTGATGCTTACGTTTTGACTATCCATCTCTAATTGCAGGCAGCGGGTAAAATAGCTGATGAATGATTTTGTAGCCCCATAGACCTGCTTTTTCGGCACTACGAACCTGCCGGCCAGGCTGCCTACGTTTAATATGTAAGCTGTACGCTCATCGTCAACTTGCGCTAAAAACAGGTGCGTTAACAGCACCGGGGCAATCACATTCAGCTCGATTTGTTTTTTATAGAATCCGGTGTTCATATCCCCGAACCAGGCCCAATTACCCAACCCCGCATTATTGATGAGTATGTTGGCTGTAACTTTACGCCGTTTTAGCACATCAAAAAGGTCAGTACAATTCTCAGCAGACGTCAGATCGGCCTCAAAAACGGTCACTTTAACACCAAGATTTTTGCGAATATATTCTGCCAGTTCGGGCAGGCCGGATGATGGCAGCGACACCAGCACCAGGTCGATCTGCCTCGACGCCAGTTCCAGCGCTATCGATTTACCTAAGCCCTCGCTGGCCCCGGTAACTATGGCAGTTAACGGCTTCATAAATTTTTAATATGATTGATGGTTTTAGCCATACCCTCGGCAAAAGGGGTGATATGATAATTTAGTTTCGCTATTGCTTTTTGACTGCTATACTTTTGGTCTCTGCGTAAACGCGCGGCAAATTCCGGTAAAAACACAGGCGGCAAACCGGTCAGGCTGGTTTTCAGCTTTTCAAAGTGGCTATAGGCTTCTATAATTCGCTGGGGAAGCCTGATCATATTGTGGCTTTTGCCGCTAATATTTTGCAGGGTGTCGAAGAAAGTATTAAAGCTGATATCCTCTCCGCCCAAAATATACCTGTTGCCCGGCTCACCTTGTTCCATAGCTGCAATGTGGCCGTTTACCACATCGTCCAGGTAAGCATAGTTGGAAACCTGCGTGCCCTTGCCGGGGATGATGCGCCATTTGCCTTTTAAATAACCATAGATCATTTTGCCGACGGTATTGCTGTCAGTAATCGGGCCTTCACCATAAACGCGCGACGGGTTCACCGTCACCACGTTTAATCCTTTATTGGCGTAAATGCGTGTTTCAATCTCTGCCAGGTATTTGGTGCGCTCATAATCAATTGCAAAACCATCAATGCGCGGGTCGTTTTCGGTCATGGGGTGTTTGATAGTTGGTCCCCAAACACCGCAGGTGGAGGTATATACAATTTTGCTGATGTATAGATCCATAGCCAACTCCAACACATTACGGGTGCCAGCTACATTAATGTTATAATAATCGTTTTTATCGCGGCGCCACATTTTGGCTAACGCCGCAGTATGATAAACCTGTTGGCAGTCTTTCATGGCAGATATCAGGCTCGGCCTGTCTAAAATATCGCCTTTTACTGCTGTAATATTTTTGTGGGGGATGAGGTATGGATGATTAACATTGCGGCATAGGGCGACTACATTATAGCCCTGCTCCGCCAGTTTGAAAGATAAATACCGGCCTATAAATCCTGTAGCGCCTGTTACCAGTATTCTCATGATTACGCCAGCTGAATTTGAATATTGTATAACGAATGATGGATATCAACCTTGCTGCAAATGCCGTTGGTGTAGGTATAAAAGTTATAGTTACCGTCAGGCAGATCAATCCGGTAGGTGTGACTGTCTACAGGCCGCACCCGTACAAACTGCTGAAAATTGTCTGAATAAACCTGAGATAAACCTACCGGTTCTTGTAGGTACATCAGCGTAAGGTTGTTATTAATCTGCTTTTGTTCTATTGACTTTATCTTACCGTCATCAGTAACCTGGTAGCATCCATTACAGGCTTTGGTAATCTTACTGGCTTTTTGTTTGCCGTTTACTATGCGCGAAACATGTGAACTGATCAGCATACCGTTCCGGTAATGTGCATCCTCGCGAATGTTTACCTGTATGCTGAAGACAAAACGGATTTTAACATCCGAAGCAACTTTTAAAAAAGTATCATCACCTTCCACTGTTTTTTGCAGTTTCATGTGGCCGACGGTTTTGTCGCCATGCATCACGTTATAATTGAGGATTTGTTCCTGCGCAAAAGCCTGCGTGCCCAGGGCAAGAAAAATGATAGTTATCGATAGTCTTTTAACCGGCGCAAATGCAAACCGGATGTGGTGTTTATTTAAAAGTGGCTTTCCGTATTTTTTGAAGATCCATATAAGTAATGCGGTTATCATATCTGCTGTATTGTATTTTGTGTCTGATACTGATAGTACATTTCAATTTTAGTTTACCCCTATGCGGATGATTGTTTTTTTTCTGACGGTGGTACAAATCAACCCTAAAAACGTTCCGATATGTCTTTATCCGACCAGCTATAAATCTGCGCTATCAAAAATTTGAAGGCCGCTTCTGGTCGTGCAACGAGGTGGTTTTGCCGGATGATTTGCCGTCAAAGCAATAGCAGGGAAATATGATTTTCCCGTCTGCCAATACGTGATTTAAGAATTAATAATCTTCGATTAGATCTCATGAAGATATCCGGCATCTTTTTGCACAGGCCTTGCGTGTTCAAAACCTGTCAACGGCTGTCGTTTCGCTGACGGTTTGGCGCTCTTTCAGGGCTTGGGACGCCTGAATACATTTCATTTTAATTTCCTGTAAGGATAAACATGTCTGCGAAGGGCATCGCCCTGCGTCTGCCATGGTAAATGCCAATCCCCATTTCATCAAGTATTCCCCGCGGTTCGCGTAAAGTTTTATAGCAGGTGAGGCGTAATGTTTTCCTTCGTACCATAAACCAAAAAATAACATTATGCATAAGCACATTGAACACGCAGAAAATAATGCCCCCGATAAAAATGGAGACGGCATCGACCGCAGGGGCTTTTTAGAATGTATGGCCTGGGCTGGCACCGGCGTACTCTGGATGATGAGCGGCGGTATATTGAAATCATACGGGATGAGCCAGATGATTGATAAAACCACCGGCGGATTGAAAAGCGGGCTGGTTGTCCCTAAATCCGACTTTAGTTTTGTACAGATAAGCGACAGCCATATTGGCTTTAACAAGGCGGCCAATCCGGATGTTGTAGGAACTTTAAAGGCAGCCATCGACAAAATAAATGCAATGCCCAAGGCGCCATCATTCGTTTTGCACACAGGCGACCTTACCCATTTGGCCCAGGCAGATGAGTTCGACACGCTGGAACAATCGCTAAAAAGTGTAAAAACTGAAAAGATATTTTACGTACCCGGCGAGCACGATGTAACCGATAATGGCAAGTTATACCTGGAACGTTTTGGGAAAGGCACACAAGGCGATGGCTGGTACAGCTATGATTATAATGGTGTGCATTTTATAGGTTTGGCCAACGTAACTAACCATGTGGACGGTGGCCTCGGCTATCTTGGCGCCGCACAATTGAAATGGCTGGAGAACGACCTGAAGCCTTTGAGCAGCAGCACACCAATTGTGGTTTTTGCACACATTCCGCTTTGGGCCATTTACCCTCAATGGGGCTGGGGAACGCAGGACAGCGAGGTAGCATTGTCTTACCTTAAGCGTTTTGGCTCGGTATCTGTGCTGAACGGGCATATCCATCAAACCATACAAAAAATTGAAGGTAATATTACTTTCCACACGGCATGTTCAACAGCTTTTCCGCAGCCTGCTCCGGGCAGTGCGCCTGCTCCGGGCCCGATGAAGGTGCCGGCTGAAAAATTGCGCAGTATGCTGGGGTTAACTTCTGTAAACTACCAGGAGCATGACCACACACTCGCCGTAACAGATAGTCCACTGACATAAAGATAAACCATGAGGAAAGTAATTATAATGCTGATGCTTGCGACGGGTTGTAACCTCGCTTTTGCTCAATATAAACCTGTTGATAAAGGTTCTACGCTGCAGTTTAATATCAAAAACCTGGGCTTCGGAGTAAGCGGAAAGTTCAGCGGATTTAAGGGTGTCATCAACTTTGATGCACAGTCGCCGGTTAGCAGCAGCTTTGACGTAACTATCGATGCAAACACGGTGAATACCGATAACTCGTTGCGAGACAGCCACCTGCGTGATGTCAGCTATTTTAATGTGCAGAAGTACCCGGTTATTCGCTTTGTGTCATCAAGAATTAGCTCAGCGGGCAAAACCGGAATCTATAACGTTTCGGGGAAACTCACTATTAAAGATGTTACCCGCAACATAGCCTTTCCGTTTACAGCAACCGCTTCGGGCGATGGTTACATTTTTAAGGGGTCGTTTAAAATAAACCGTAAGGACTTTGGTATAGGCGGAACCAGCACTATATCAAATGAATTGGAGGTGCTGCTGGATGTGATGGCAGTTAAGGGGTAATACATAGCCGGCTCCGTACCGGCGCAATGCCCCGAGTGTGTGCATTGGTCCTAATATAATTGAGAAAATGAACAAAAAAACAATCGTCATATCATCCTTAACGCTCGTGGTTACCATCTGCGCAGCGGCATCATCCAAAAAATCCAATCCGGGCTACACTAACCTGAAAGTACTCCCAAAAGATATCAGCTCGAAGGATCTGCAAGGCCTGATGGTGGATGATTTCCAGGATGGCCTGGGCGTAACTTGCGGGTTTTGCCATGCCAATGCCAAAGACGGCCACGGCCTTGATTTTGCCAGCGATGAGAAGCCGGAAAAGGAAATTGCGCGGCAGATGATGCGCATTACACTGGGCATCAACAAGAAATATTTTAAGGTTAAACACCCGGTGTTGGGTAGCCAGTCGCTGGTTGTCAATTGCGAGACGTGCCACAGGGGAGTGCCGTTTCCGGAGGGTTCGAATTTTGGGGAGAAGTGAAAAAGCAGCGGCCGGTGCAATTTCCCCTCTTGCGAGGGGTGCAGGGGTGGGTTAGCCCGTATATACAACTATCAGACAGGTTGATATTAAAGCACGACGAGACCCCCCTGCCCCTCTCCAGAAGGGAACCCTGTGCTTGTCGTCTTAAAACGTTATCTTTAACTCGTTAATTCCCTGGTTTGAAACTCACTAAAACATATTACCACATCGCATTTTGGCTGCTGGCTTATTTTTTCTGGGTGTATATCTTCAGAAATAATACGCTGGTGCTTACCCATGCCATAACCATCCAGTTTTGCTACCTGGTATTCATTGCAGGTAATTATTACTTCAATACGCTCTACACCGTTCCGCAGCTGCTGAATAAAAAAAGGTACCTGTTGTTTGGGGTGGCGCTTATTGGCGGCGTAGTGGCCGGCGCGTTGCTGCGGGTGCCGGTATCTATGCTGGTAAACAAATATTTATTTAAGGTTAACCAGGTTAGGTTCAATAGCCTTTCGGTTTTTTTTGATTCGTTTGTAAATATCCTGTTTTGGGTGGTACTTATCCTCACAGCAAAACTAATTGCCGACCGCATAAAATCGCAGCGCTATATCGAACAGATAGAAATGGAAAAAGCTGCCAACGAGCTCGATTTTCTCCGGGCCCAGTTTAATCCCCATTTCCTGTTCAATTCTATTAACTCTATTTATGCACATATCGATAAGTCCAATAAAAATGCGAGGGATATGCTGCTGGTGTTTTCCGAAATGCTGCGCTACCAGCTATATGAATGCAATGTTGAACAGATTGAGTTGGAGCGCGAGCTTAATTACATCCGCAATTACATCTCGCTGCAAAAAAGCCGCATCGATGAGCGTATACGGGTTTCTTTTTGCGGCGACGGCGTTAGCGGCAACATTAAGGTAGCCCCCCTGCTGCTGATCACTTTTATTGAAAATGCTTTTAAATACGTGGGTTTTAATGAGGGTAAAGAAAATTGTATCGAAATCAGGCTGGCTTACCGTGAGGATAGCCTGGAATTTTCCTGTTTCAACACAAAGGATTCTTACATGTCAACCGGGGTTGCAAATGCCTCCGGTCTTGGAATTGCTAATGCCAAACGGCGGCTGGAATTACTATATCCGGGCAGGCACCGGCTGGATATTGCCAATAACGACCACCATTACCACGTAACGTTAACCCTGCAAAACGTATGACTTTAAATTGCCTGATAGTTGATGATGAGCCGGCCGCACGCAAGCTGCTGCAGGAGTACATTGAGGAAATTGATTTTTTGAAACTGGCAGGTGTTGCCGAAAACCCGCTTAAGGCTGCCGGTTTGCTCAATACCGAACAAGTAGACTTGATTTTTCTGGATGTAAATATGCCCAAGATGAACGGAATTGAGTTTCTGCGTTCGTCGGCAAATTTGCCCATGGTTATCATGACGACTGCCTATGGCCAATATGCGCTTGACGGTTTCGAGATGGCGGTGGTTGATTACCTGGTTAAGCCGTTTTCGCTGGAACGCTTTTTAAAGGCTGCTCAAAAAGCCTATGACTTGAAACAACTGAAGCAAAAAGGCGGAACGACAGCCGCCGAACCCGGCTACTTCTATGTAAAAAGCAATGGACGCATAGAGCGTGTAAATTATAATGACCTGTTGTATATTGAAGCATTAAGCAATTATATTACACTGTATACTATAACTGCGAAGCTGGTTGTTTACCATACCATAAAAGGTATTCTGGAACAATTGCCTGCCGAAAAATTTATACAGGTACATAAAAGCGCCATTGTAAACCTGGATAAAATAAACGCCATAGAAGGCAACATGCTGCGCATTGGTGATGCCAAAATAACCATAGGCCAAAATTTCCACGATGAGGCCATGAGAAACATTCTGAAGGATAAGTTTTTAAAGCGATAAGTTATCCTTAAATCAAGCAGGGTTCTCCCCATAAACTGCATAGCTGCCTCATTCCGGCTTCCCAAAAGCAAAGAGTTCTGAAATGTTTGAGCGTTTAACCATAAAGCTTTTTTTGATTAATGAACTTGCTAAAAAGACTCTTTAAGTATTGGGACGGCAGTAGAAGCCACCGGCATTTCCTGACCTGAAAATAATGCTGTATATTTATTGAAAACTATCGGTGAACTTGCCGGTTATAGGTTTGCTCCGGCCTTACCGGAAATGTATTTAGAATCGCCCGTGCTATGAAGAAAAGCTTTACCCTGCTGCTGTATATTTTATCGATAACATCCCTAAGTATGGCGCAACAGGTAAAGAACGACAGCATCCGAATCGCGATTGAGCCGGAATACAATAAAGTTAGTAAAACCCACCGTTTCTTTCTTGGTGAAAATTACCGGGCCTTGTGGGCAGCGCCCGTGAAGCTGAAAGTATTCCGGTTGGAAGACGAAAAAGGCGGTCTTAAAATACTCAAAAAAGGTGGTGGCTTGCAAACCATGTCGCTGCGTTTGCAGGATTCAACCGGGCAGCAATGGGTGTTGCGCACCATACAGAAATATCCTGAGCGTGGCCTGCCACCCCGCTTGCGGCCAACCGTAGCGAAAGATATTTTGCAGGACCAGGTATCCGCCGCACATCCGTTTTCAGCTCTTACGGTTCCACCGTTGGCTGAGGCTTTAGGTATTCCTCATTCAAATCCGCAGATTGTTTACGTAAAGGATGATCCTGCTCTTGGTGAATATGCTAAGGACTTTGCCAATAAAGTTTTCCTTTTTGAGGAACGTGAGCCGCTTGATGCGGAAAAGACAGACAACACCGAAAAAACGCAGCGCAAGCTACAGGAAGACAACGATAACCGGGTAGATCAGAAAACTGTGCTGCGTGCCCGTTTGCTGGATATGCTTTTGGGCGATTGGGACAGGCACGAAGACCAGTGGCGATGGGAAAAACAAGATGACGGCAAGGGACACGTTTATGAGCCCGTTCCGCGCGACCGCGACCAGGTGTACTATAAGACCTCCGGGGTGTTCCCCTGGATTATTGCCCATCAATGGTTGAAATCAAAATTCCAGGGGTATAGCGATGAGATCAGGGATATTGACGGCTGGAACTTCAACGCCCGTTATTTTGACCGGTACTTTTTAAACCAGTTAAGCGAGGACGACTGGCGCGAACAAATCATCCTGGTGCAAAAAACGCTGACCGACAGCGTGATCACCGCCGCAGTAAAGCGGATGCCTGATACTATTTTTAAACTTTCGGGCCCGGCCATAATCGCTAATATGGAAGGTAGGCGCAATAAGCTGATGCAACAGGCGCTGGAATACTACAGGTTTATCTCTATTTATGTAGACGTGCCCGCCAGCGACAAGCGCGATAACTTTGTAATTAACGAACAGACCGGCGGTGATCTGGAAGTCACTATCAACAAAATAAAAAAGAGCGGGGAAGTTGATAAAATTACCTATCACCGGGTGTTTAAGCCTGGTGTTACCAAAGAGGTACGACTGTATGGCTTTGCCGGTAACGACGTATTTTCGGTAACAGGCAATTCGGGATCGCCTATCAAGGTAAGAATGATGGGAGGTGATGGTGCCGACAGTTTTTATGTAGATAAAAAACTGCACAACCGCGGGCATATTTATGTATACGACCGGTCAGATTCAACCAATATTATTCCGCCTTCCGCACAAGCCAGATTGCGCACCAGCACTGACACGGCTGTAAATAGCTTTAATAAAACGGCCTTTAAATATGACAGGTTTGAACCTATCATCCTGGCAAACTACAATACAGATATCGGGATTTTGCTGATTGGCGGCTTCTCAACAGAGAAACACGGTTTTCGCGGCGAGCCTTATTCATTCAGACAGGAGTTTCTGACCAATTATTCCCTGTCCCGCCAATCGTTGTTGTTTACTTATGTGGCAGATTTTAAAAATGCCATCGGTAAAAATGATATCCGGATCAACGCCTTGTCCCGCGGCCCCAACAACGTGAGCAATTTCTTCGGTATTGGCAATGGAACTCCCTTCGTGAACAGGGGTGATAAGGAAATCAGCTATTACCGCAACAGGTATGATTTTGTTACCGCTGACGTTGGGCTATATCATACCTATGGCAACTGGCGTATAAATGCAGGTGTCGGCGGGCAGTTTTATAACAGCAGGGCCGGTAATAACACTACACGCTTTTTAAGAGACTATGACGCCGCACATCCCGATGAAAACGTATTTTCAACCAAATGGTCTTTCGGATTGGTTGGCGGCGCGGCTTACGACACGCGGAATAAAGGCACGTTAACCACCAGCGGTGTTTACTGGAACACCACGGTGACTTCCATGAAAGCCGTAAATGGCTCGCACAATGCGTATACCCAACTGCTTTCTGAATTCAGCTTTTACCTGAACCCCGACAGGGATTCGGTGCTTATTATTGCTAACCGCACCGGCGGCGGTACCTATTTTGGTGATGCAGATTATTTTCAGCAGATAAAGCTGGGTGGCCCGCAAACTTTAAGGGGATACCATACCTGGCGCTTTACCGGCCGGAGTATGCTGTACAATAACCTGGAGTTGCGTTTGAAGGTGCTGGATTTTACATCCTACCTTTTGCCGGGTAGTATTGGAATCCTCGGGTTTAATGATATTGGGAGGGTTTGGTCAGCTACAGACAGCTCCAATGCATGGCATGACGGTTATGGTGGTGGCATTTATGTTATACCGGCGCAATTGGTGCTGATACAAGCGGCAGTAGGGTTTTCTAAAGAAGGGTCGCTGCCCTATATATCTGTTGGGTTTAGATTTTGAACCATGTACCGGGTGCTGTGCTGTGTTTCCGCGGCATGCCTCGGACGATCAATGTGTATGCTTATCTCTCAAAAATCTTGCAGATTTGCTATTTTGCATCGACCAATATCCCGATGAAACTTAAACTCACGCTTTTTCTCCTGCTTTTCGCCCACACAATTTTTGCGCAGGATTCGCTTTATGCCCGCCGTATTGTTGATACGTTAACCTCACCCTATTTCTGGGGGCGGGGTTATACAAAAGATGGCGTTCATAAAGCTGCGGATTATATTACGGGCCAATTTAAAACTTTTGGCCTTAAGCCGCTGGACGGAAAAGACTTCATGCAGTCTTTTGCCTATAATGTAAATACCTTTCCCGGAGCCATGAAGGTTTCTATCAACGGCGCAGAGTTGAAACCCGGCCAGGATTTTATTGTGAGTCCGGAAAGCCGCGGCGTAAAAGGCGATGGTCGCTTAATTAAAAAAGACAGCGTTACATTCATTAATCCTGAAAACCGCATCATCGTGCTTTTAGAGGATAAACTCACCTGGTCGGTTGAGCAGCAGGCGGCGGACTATGCCGCAATAATTGTCCGCAAAAAAGCGCTTAAGTCCGGGCCTGAGACTGTAAATGCTGATATAGAAAATAAGCTGATTACCGGCTTTAAAACCGGAAATATCTGCGCAATGGTAAGAGGTACGGTAAAGCCTGATTCGTTTTTGGTTTATACAGCCCATTACGACCATTTAGGCGGTATGGGAGCCGATACCTATTTTCCCGGCGCCAATGATAATGCCAGCGGGGTAAGCCAGGTGTTAAGTCTTGCCAAATATTACGCAAAACATCCGCAAAAGTATTCCATGGCTTTTATTTGCTTTTCGGGTGAGGAAGCCGGTTTATTAGGCTCGGGTTATTTCGCCGAACATCCATTAATCCCGTTAAGCAACATCAGGTTTTTGATCAACCTTGACCTTGAAGGCACCGGCGAAGAAGGTATTACCGTAGTGAACGCTACAATCCACTCCAAAGAGTTTGAAATGCTGAAAACCTGCAACGCCAACGGCCATTACCTGGTAAAAGTGTATTCCCGCGGCAAAGCCCCCAACAGCGATCATTATCCTTTCACCGAAAAGGGCGTTCCGGCGTTTTATATGTACACCATGGGTGGCATAAAAGCCTATCATGATGTTTATGACATCAGCAAAACGCTGCCGCTAAATGAATATAACCACTTGTTCAAGTTGCTGGTTGATTTTAATGGGGAGTTGATGAAGTAAGGGTTACACTCATATATTTACGCCGCATCCGCATAACCGTTTGCCGAAATATGAGAAAACCTATCTGCTTGTTCGTTCAATTTTCTAATTGGGAACAAACGAGTATTCAACGCACTGCATAGTAAACAAGCAGGGGCTGATTGCCAGGGTGGTCAATAATGCGAACGAGCTGAAGACGGCGCTAAAACCGAGGCGGCTAAATAAGGGGCGCAAGGTTATTTTTTCAAGGTATCCGTCATCTCCACCCGGTCAACCTCGCGCTTTACCGATGGAAGCTCATTAAATGCGGAGTATTGCACATACTTCTTATCCTTATCAATTCCCGGCATAACAGTGCCGATTATTTTTCTGATCTGCGCATTCTCTTTTCTTATCGCCGCCTCATCCTTTAGTTTTATGATTGATAAATAGTCCACCGTCGGGAACCAGCCCTCGTCATTGTCCTGGTTAAAAACCCTGAAGATTTTCGGTTTGGTGGGGATTTGGTCCAGGACGAATGGGAATCTATATTTTTCATTGGCCAGCGCAATTAAGCGCCCGCTAAAATCTGCTAAACTGTCGGCATCGGGATATTGCCATTCTGGCATGGGGTTCATGCAGGTACCGGCGAGCTGAGCCTTTAAAAGTGCATCGATAAGATCACCTTTATTATAAGCGTCTTTGGCCAGGTTATACAGCTCCGGGCCGGTATACCCGTTTTTAGTATAAGGCTCGGCGGAAAGCCCCGTCACACGCCAGCCGTAATCCAGTTTTGACCAGATAATGCTGATGAGATAGCTGTTTTGTTTTTTCCCGGGCAAAAAGAAGGTAATATACATTTCATGTGGAGGCTGACTAAACACCATGTTATACTTATTAATGCCTGTGACGCCAGACTTCACTGTGTCGGCATCTATGAATTTGCTTACGAGATAATACTCTTCCCAAAGCCGGTAGTTGTCGTCTTTAAACCTGTTGCTCAGGTGTTCAACCAGGGGCTCAGTGTAATTATCGCTGTTTAATTCCCGGGACAGCACCCCCTTTACCCGCTTAATCTGGTTGTATTTTATATAAGTTATAAGTTCATCTGTGCGGGCATGAAAATCCGCACGCACATTTCCGTTTATTTCTTCGTTTTTCCAGACGCCCGGGCTGCGATAGCACCCCTGCGAAGTAATGCATACTATAAGAAAAGTAAGCAACTTGAATCGTGAAAAAGTGCAGGGCGACATATTGACTACGAATATAAATATGTTGCATTGATATACAATCAAAGATTGTTTTATTGACTTTTGTCAACCGCGAAAGCGTTCAAAACGCCTTAATTTGATGAACTATGAAAAATAAAATAGCTGAATTATTTGATATTCCGCATGATGTAGTGTATTTGAACTGCGCCAGCCTTTCTCCTCAATTAAAATCTGTTACCGTGGCAGGCAGCCTGGCGGTGCATCAAAAAGTTCATCCCTGGCAAATTCAAACAGATGACTGGTTTGCAAATCCTGAAGGACTGCGCGGTCTTGCAGCTCAGGTTATTAATGCCGATACAGACGGTATGGCAATCATTCCCTCGGTAAGCTATGGCATTAGCATAGCTGCAGCAAATGTGCGGGTTGCAAAAGGACAGCAGATTTTGGTGATGGATAAAGAATATCCATCCAACTATTACTCATGGAATGAGCTGGCAAAAACCAACGGAGCGGAAATATTAACCGTAAAAAAAGAATCCACCTGGACTGAAAGTATCCTGAATGCCCTTACAGACAGGGTAGCTGTGGTTGCAGTTTCCAATTGCCACTGGACGAACGGTGCGCTGGTGGATTTGGTGAAGATAGGTGAAAAAGCAAGGTTGGTGGGAGCAGCCCTGGTTGTTGATGCCAGTCAGGCGATGGGCGCTTATCCCATCGACATTCAAGCAGTGCAGCCTGATTTTTTGGTATCGGTGGGTTATAAGTGGCTGTTAGGACCTTATGGCTTGGGTTATTTGTATGCTGCCCCAAAATACCGCGAAACAGGCAGGCCGATAGAACATTCATGGCTCACTAAAAACAACAGCGAGGATTTTGCCGGCCTTGTAAACTACCGGGACGACTTCCGGCCAGGCGCCCGGCGTTTCGATATGGGCGAATTCTCCGGGTTTATTAATGTGCCGATGGCTATTGCCGCATTAACGCAGGTGTTGGATTGGGGCGTAGGAAATATTCAGTCGCGCTTAAGTATGATTATCGCCGAAATTGACCGGCGGGCAGTTGAATTGGACTTTGGTTTTCCGGATGCAGATGAACGGGTTGGCCACATGATCGGCATCGATTTACCGGGCGGGGTAAGCGATAAATTAAAAGCAGCGTTGAAAAATGAAAATATTTTTGTGGGGTACAGGGGAGAAAGCATCCGCATCTCACCATACCTGTATACAACTACACAGGATATTGAAAGGCTGTTTAATATCCTTAAAAATCTCCGCTAAATACGCTGCCCTGTTGCAAAAATAATAGCTGCTCTCTCTTTGGGGGGCATTTGAACAATTGTCAAGCCTTTCAACACTTCAGCCGGCAACGGGTATGCCCAGTTTAGTACTGTAACGCGCGGGCTTACCTCAACCGATTAGCTTTTATCAAATATTAAAATAAAACTTCAGCCAAATAATTCTTCCGGGAATTACATAGGTACTGCTGCTGAATGTATTTGCTGCCAATAAAAGTTCGTTGTATTTCCGGGTATTAAACAGGTTGTTGGCATTTAGCTCTACATCCATTTTTGGTTTGGCAAACGTGTACTTTACTGACGCATCGGCGAAGACATATTTCTGGTAATTGCTCGCGCCGGTATGGGCATAATAATCATCCCCCGATAATTTGAACGACAAGCGCTCCAACGGGTTGTATCCAAGGGTTGCTTGTTGAAAAAAGCTTCTGACCGCTGCCGGGGACGCCGCAGCGGCCGACTTACTGCTCAATTGGCTGTACACCGCTTTATAGCTAAAATCAATTTTGCCGCTCACCTTAGTTTCCACGCTCGCATTTGCGGTTGTGATTATGGTGCTGAATGGCAGCAGGACATTGTTTTGCACTCGGTTCGTGCTGCTTGACCGCCAGCTTAACCCGCCGCTTAACGTAGTGCGCAACGGGAAAAGGTATTTGCTTATATAACCGCTCAGCAGCCATGAATTGGTGCTGTTGGCAAATGGCAACACTATGTTTTGCTCAAAGCTGTTATTGATGATGTCTGATGAAATACTATTTGCCGAAATATGATCGTACCGTGCAGACAAGCTGAAGAAAAAAAGTGTAATGGCTTTGCGATAGTTAAAACCTACGGCAGCCGATTGGTCCTTTTGCTCGGTAAGGCTGGCACTATTGGCAAATAAAGTGCGGTAATCTTTCAATATATACCCGTTGTAGACATCAGCAATGCTTCCAATCTGGTTCCTGAAGTTATAAAGCAGGGTAAAGTAGTTCTCAGCGCTTACCTGGTACTTTACATATAGCCTCGGGTTAAAATAAAGATGAGTGGTTTGTTTATCTAGGGCGAAGTTGGCATCACTGTAGCTGATTTGCTGCAAATACAGCGGCAGGGTTACGTTCACTTTTAATTTGTCGCCGGGATAATCATAAATTGCTTCTGTGTATAGCCGCTGCCTGCGCCAGCTTAAGTCGTTATGGGCGCTGTCTACAGCAGCATAATTCACGTTGTCAAGTTGTGTCGCCAGCAAATCCGACCTTAGCTTTTGCTGCTGCCAGCTAAAGCCCATGTGATACGTCTGGGTAATGCCGTTGGATGGTATTTTATACCCTAAATAGTTATTGGTGAACCAGGTGGGCAAATTCACCTTCTGGGTGAGCACGTTGTATGGGTTTCCGTTGTTAAATATCTGCGGATTTAAACCGGGTGCTATCTGCAAATTTTCCGGCTCGGCAATATGGTTGATGTATGAATACACTTCGAGGATATTATTTGTGCCGAAGGTTTGCATTAGGTTAAGTTCGTTCGAGAAATCGGCAATGTTATCCTTAAAAACCTGGTTAACAGGTGTGCCATTGGTATTAAGCGCTGAATAGCTTGTATTGTGATTGTAATCGCCAGTTAAATTATCATTCAGGTAATATTTATCCTTATTGATATTTAGGGTAAACTGCCCGTGTAATATATTGGGTCTGCGGCGGTTCTGCTGCGTTTCGTCATACTTTATTGTATCATTCGGCAGGTAAACAGTAGCGAATTTTTCATAATCCTGCAACCGGGCATCATGCAGATAATATAGATTAGTCCGCAGTAATACATCCTTTTTTAAATGCACCAGGTTATTCAGGTTGATTAATCCCGATTGGTTAAACAGATAACGGTTACGTGGCAGATCCGGGTCGTTAGCTGTCCCGGTTGAAAGAAGTGTTGTGGGCTTGTTATTATCTATACGCTGCAAATAATCCGGCAAATTGTGCGACACCAGATCATTTTCCACATCAACGCCGATGTTATTCCCTTTTATGTAATTGATAGCCTTGTAGTTATCTTTAAACATCATGGCATTGAGGTTTACATCATATTTTCCAGGGATGCCCGCGCCTATGGCTTCCTGCCCAACCATCTGTAATTTGGCGTCTTTTTTAAAAGTGAGGTTCATCGCCACATCTTCGCTTACAGTTTTATCGCGCAGCATCTTTACAGGCTGATTATTTTCCAATACCTGCACCTTGTCTACTGCGCCCTGAGGGATAGTATTTGTGGCGATGTTGTATTTGTCATCCAGCAAATTATCTCCGCCGATGTAAAGATTTGATATAGCCTTACCGTTGTAGGTTATCTTCCCGTCGGACGCCACCTGCACCCCTGGCAGCTTTTTAATCACATCACCGATGACCCGATCCTGTTTATTGGCATAATCCGATACCTTATAGCTTGTTGTATCGCCATTTACACCAATAAATGGCCTCGTATCCTTAACAATAACTTCTTTCAGCTGGTTGGCTGCGGCATTCAAGACAAAATTGTACGGCGCCGAAGCATCCCCTATTGTCTTGTTTTGTTTTAGAAAACCTATGCAGGTAACCTCTATTATTAAACCGGTTTGCGTTGTCCCGGCAGGAATTGCGAGGCTAAATTCGCCTTTAGCATTGCATACGGCATATTCCAAAATAGCAGCGGAAGGCCCTTTTAAGTTTACGTTCGCGTAAGGAACCGCCTTGCCTGAAGTATCTTTTACAGTACCTTTCAGCACCTGCGCCCAACCGGTAAGTGCAAGCAGCATCCCCAAAAGGAATGTGCCTGCATATTTCAAGAAAAAGCTCATTTCTTTTCAGGCAGCTCAATAGGATTATTGATCACCGCACCGGGAGCAACTTTTATATTCATCTTCATTTGCGGCCCATTGCCGCCGGGTCCGCCCGGAGCACCGCCGCCGGCAGCGCCTATTGCAGCCTTTGCAAATGCATTAGGGTCTTTTAGCATGGCTGCACGTAACTCAGTATATTCCTTATCGGTAGTTTTAATGGCATCGGCAGGGAGTTGTATCAGGTTTGGATCTCCAGGATCTTCCCCACCCATCATAGGCAGGGCTGGCAGTTGCGGACGGTTACTGGCGGTTGCTTCAGGCACCGGCGCCTGCCCGGCGGTAGCAGTAACCTTCTCAACGCCGTCAAACTTAAACACCACCTCATTTCTTGTATCATGGGCATCAACAATAACACCCGGCAAGCCATTTAATTTCCATGGCCCGCTATGAAAAGGCAAATCAGGGCAAAACCATGCGATGTAATCGCGCCCCCTAAAATGCGTGGTTGCTTTCTGGCAATGCAATCCGCCAAAGCTTGCCGTGTCATTTGCTATCTTCCAGTTCATAGCCGGCATTGGTTCTTCAATCAAATAGCTGTTGATCAGGCGTTCCCGTCGCACTAGTTTACCTTCAGCAGCAAACTGATAGTATTCCGTATTCGAACCTGAATTTTTACCCCTCATTACCCGTACATTACCGCCGGGATTAGCTGCCATCTGCTCCTGTATTTGCTTTCGTACCACAGCGTCAGCCATTTTTTTGTCGTAACTTTTATAGGCGCTGGAGTGACTGCCCAAAAAAAGGATCATGTTTTCTTTGTAAGGTTCCTGCCTGTTGGTTGTGTCCCTTACATGCGAGAATTTATAATGGATTATTGCCTGCGCCATTTCTGGCTTGCCCTGAGCCATCCCCCTTAACGCTCCCATAGAAAAGGTGAATATCAAAAAGATAATTGTGCGTGAACTTTTCATAATTTAAAATTTTAAGCAATGGTAATCAGGCTATATCGCTCTGTAAAAACTTAGGTGCGAACCCGTGATTTAGAAGGATGAAACAGGCATATTTGGTATTTGGGAATCCTTTAAAAGCGCCACTTAGAATGAAAATCCCATCCCTTAATTATTGACCTTGACCACAACTGTAGTTTTCCTTATGCAACATGAAGATAAGTTACAATCATCGCCTGCTACCGTCAATCTCAAAAACCTTTGATTCACCCACCTAAACACTCATTAACCACCACATATTTCCGGCCTGCCGTATTTAATACTACCTTAGTTTTAATATGAATCGAATCAAACGGAATCACCTGGTTGAAATACTGCTCCACATTTTATTTTGGGCAGCCATATTTTACACTACCGGCAATTCCAATAAAAAATTCGACGTAGTAAGGTTTAACATTAAGGGCGACATAAAACAGCGGGTGATGGTTGAAACCATCTACTCTCAATCGTTTTTAACCCTTTTTCTGCTGATGCTGCTTTTCTACAGCACCGCCTTTTGGCTGCTAAAAAAAGTAATGACATTTAAAAGCAACACCGCACGGGTTGCGGTTGTATTGAGTTGGACGGTGTGTATTTTTGAGTTGAATTCGCTTCTTGCGCCGTTGGTTACGTCGCCGCCACCGCCGCCCTTTTTAAATCCATTCGGCTTTTTCCACTTTACAAATGCCATTATATTCCTGGCTATGCTCGGTATTGCCATAGCCTACTTTTTTTCAAAGGAATGGATAAAAAGCGACCTGCTCCGCAAGCAGATAGAGGCTCACCAGCTTAGCACCGAAATAAAATTCCTTAAATCGCAAATCAACCCCCATTTCCTGTTTAATACGCTGAATAATCTTTTTTCAATGGCGCAGGCTAAAGGCAACGACGAGCTGGCCGACGGCATCTCAAAACTTTCAGGCATGATGCGTTACATGATCTACGAAAGCAATGCAGAAACCGTCCCCCTGAAAAAGGAAATTGAGTATATAAATAATTGCATCGCCTTAAATAAGCTGCGTTATGCCGACCATGAAGCTGTAGTTGATTTCCGTTATAATGAATTCATATCCGACCTTACCATAGCACCGATGATATTTATCCCTTTTGTGGAAAATGCATTTAAACATGGGGTGACCATCAACAGCACATCATTTATCGATATTTCGATTACCGTACAGGATAAGGAATTGTTGTTTACCTGCAGCAACAAGAACCATAGCCTGATAAAGAAGATGGAGGATGAAAAAAGCGGGATCGGGCTGGAAAATGTAAAACGGCGGCTTGACCTGCTTTATCCGGGAAAACATAACTTAGAAATAAAAATAGACCAGGATAAATTCCGCGTTATATTAAAGATAGAGCTTAGCTAATGAACTGTATTGCCATCGATGATGAACCCAAAGCCCTCGAGGTAATTGAGCGCTACTGCACCAAAAGCGGCATTGTAAATTTACTGACGTCTTTCCGCGAACCGGTAAAGGCCCTTGAGTTTTTAAGCCGTAACCCCGTCGACCTTGTTTTCCTGGACATCAATATGCCGGGCATAAGCGGAATAGAACTGTTCTCCGCGCTGGCGGTAAAGCCGATGGTTATTTTCACTACCGCGTACAGTGACTATGCGGTCGAAAGCTATAACCTTAACGCCACTGACTACCTGCTTAAACCCATAACTTTTGAGCGTTTCCTGGCGTCAGTAAACAAAGCTTTAAACCTGCAAACGCTTAAGGGTAACAGCAAGCCCAAAGAACTTGAATCTGAGTACGCTTTCATAAAAAGCGGCCCGCAAACCTACCAGGTAAAAATCGGCGACATATTGTACCTCGAGAAGGATGGCAATTATATATCAGTAATTTTAAAAGATAAAACCATCCTTATCCGGCAGAACATGGCCGACATATTCGAGGTGATACCGGAGCAGAATTTTGTACGGGTGCATAAATCGTTTGTAGTGGCTATCAGGCATATCAGCATGGTGGAAAATCACCAGGTAATAGTTGCCGGACATAAAATACCGATCGGCAGTACCTACAGGGATGAGATGAGGGGTAGATTAGGATTAGCATAACCCCTGTCACAGCAGCGACTCAATAATATCTGTTTCCGGCCGCACCGGATCCTCGTCACAAAACAAGCTCTTTACTGCGAATCTTGTCTTACTAAATTATATCAAAATAATTTTATAACTAAATGAATATTCATTTATATTTGTGCCGGAAAAGATAAATATGCGCACAAGAGACGTTGATAAAGAAAAGCTGGTAAAGCAAAAAGCCATCGAAAGCATTGTTAAATATGGCATGGAAGGCTTTAGCATGAACAAGCTGGCCAAGGAATGCAAAATTTCGGTTGCGACATTATATATCTATTACAAAGACCGCGACGACCTGATCCTAAAGATTGCTGAAGAAGAAGGCCTGCGGATGGCCAAAACAATGGTAGATGGGTTTGACCCTGAAATGCCCTTTGTTGATGGCCTGCGGGTGCAATGGAAAAACCGGTACCGCCACATGATGGATAATCCGTTTATTGGCGTTTTTTTTGACCAGTTGCGAACGTCGAGCTATCACGCCAAGTTTATGGAATCATTTAAAGGAAATTTTGAGCCCATCGTAACAAAGTTTATGCAAAATGCTCTAAAACGCGGCGAAATAAACGAAATGCCCTTCGAAGCGTATTGGTCGGTTGCTTTTGCGCCTTTATATTCTTTGATACGGTTTCATAACGAAGGCCATAGCGTAGGCGGGATGCCATTTACGATGTCGGATAAGATATTGTGGGCCACTTTTGATTTAGTTGTTAAAGCCCTGAAAAATTAAGTTTCGGAGATCCCCTAATCAGGAATAAATGAAAATAATTTACGCATTTAACTAAATGAACATTTATTTATTAATGAAAAACTTTAACCACATATTGCTTTTTAAAACCAATTGCTTTAAAAAACGGGACAAGACTGTTGTTGAAAAACTACTTGGACAGCTTGATGGTGTAGAGGATTGGAATATAGACATGGACGACGATGACCGCGTGCTGCGGATAATATCGCATACGCTTAAACACCAGCGTATAATTAACTTACTTAACCAACACGGCTATCATTGCTGTGAATTAACTTAGATAACAATGAATGCACAAAAAGAAATTATACCATTTACCGGTTATCAAAAGCTGGTAATACTAATTTTAACGTTAACCCAGTTTACCGTAATCCTCGATTTCATGATCATGTCGCCACTCGGTGATATGCTGATGAAATCAATGAACCTAAAGCCTTCTGCGTTTGGCGTGGCTGTTTCTGCCTACGCATTCAGCGCTGGAATTTCGGGTTTGCTCACCGCAGGCTTTGCCGATAAATTCGACCGTAAAAAGCTGCTGTTGTTCTTTTACATTGGTTTTACGGCCGGTACTGTGTTATGCGGGCTTGCTCATAATTATGTAATCCTCGTTGTCGCGCGTATCATCACCGGTCTGTTTGGCGGGGTTATCAGCTCGATAGCCATGGCCATTATAACGGACTTATTTGCCCTGCAGCAACGCGGCCGGGTTATGGGCTTTACACAAATGGGCTTTGGCGCAAGCCAGGTATTGGGCATTCCACTCGGTTTATACCTTGCCAACCACTGGGGCTGGGAAATACCTTTCTTTTTAACCGCAGGTCTTGCAGGCCTTATTGTGCTGACAATTGTGCTCAAGCTTAAACCGGTTACGGCGCACCTGGCAGTACAGCATGATAAGTCGGCATTTGTTCACTTGTGGCATACGGTTTCCAGGCAGGATTACCGTGTCGGCTTTGCAGCTACCGCCTTAATGTCTATCGGCGGGTTCATGATGATGCCTTTCGGAAGCGCTTTCGCTATTAACAACCTGGGGGTAACTAATCAGCAGTTGCCCGTGTTGTTTATGATATCGGGGGTCAGTTCGCTGGTAATCATGCCGCTGGTTGGCCGCCTCAGCGATAAGATCAGCAAGCTTAAACTATTTGCAATGGCATCAGTATGGACCATGATAATGTGCATATTGTACACAAACTTATCAGTAACTCCGTTTTACCTCGTAGTTATCCTTAACATATTGCTGATGATGGGCGTTTTAAGCCGGATGGTACCCCAGCAGGCCTTAATCAGTGCTGTGCCTGATATGGAAGACCGGGGGGCATTTATGAGCATCAACGCTTCGCTGCAGCAGATCGCCGGCGGTATTGCAGCTGCCGCAGCCGGTATGATCGTAATTCAGAAAACAAAGTTCAGTCCGCTTGAGCATTACAACACAGTAGGATATGTCATTGTCGTGATTTCCGTTTGCAGCATCCTGTTACTGGGCCAGGTAAACCGGCTTATCGGCAGAAAAATGAAAGGCAGGGCTCCTATTGCAACAAAAGATGAAGTGGTGATCAGCGAAGGAATATAACACTTGTCGCAATAGTCACAATATGGAAATACCCCCTAAAGGGGTATTTTTCGTTTATAGCCAAAAGGTACTTTTGATAGCAACTTGCGAATTAACTATTAACTGACCAAAGAGCTCGCCCGGCTGATACAGGTACACTTATCTGCAGCAGTCTATTGTGTATATTTATATCCTGATGACAGATTTAAGAGCAAGCAGACGAACAATTAGGATAACCGTCGCAGTTTTCCTCGCGGTTTTATTTTCGTCATTAGGCGTACTGTCTCAAAAGTACAATTTTCAGCATTACGATATCGATAAAGGCCTGCTTCAATCGCAGGTTACATCCATCCGAAAAGACAGGTTTAATCAAATATGGCTTACTAACCTCGGGGGCGTAAATTGTTTTGATGGGAAACAGTTTATTTCATTTACCACAGGAAACGACTCAAATAGCTACGATAACTACTCCGTTACAGCCGACAATACCGGCATGATCTGGTGTGGCAATGCTAAAGGGGTGGTATGCTTTAGTTCAACCGGCCCCAATTATTACCCATTTGCCGATAAACAATATACCAGGCCCGTAAAGCAACTGGTATGCGACAATCAAAATAATATATGGGCACTGGCCGGGGCAAATGTATTCAGGATTCAAAACGGTAAATTGGTGCTGCAAATAATTTCTGCTAACGACGAGATGATCTCTTACCTCACCCGCGATGAGTTTGGGAACGTTTACGCCGCTGTTTTCCTCGACGGGATTTACACCGCCCGCAATTTAAAATGGAAACCGTTTTTAGTAACCAAACAAACCCAAAGCCTTGGCTTTATCGGGCAGTTCGCCTTTTCACCCAATCATTCGGGCGATATATACCTAACAGCAAGGGATGGCTTATTTCAGTGCAGAAATAACAATATCACCCGAATTGATAAAAACCTGACAGACGGTATTTCCACTATTAACGATTTTGCAATAGACCACAACCTGGGCATATGGCTAGCCAGCGATAAAGGTGCATATTTGCTGGCTAACCACACGCTGAAACACTTTGACGACGGAAATGGATTTACAGGCGGCCGCGTTTTCAGTGTGTTTGTTGACAATGATAACCAGGTATGGCTGGGAACCGACGGCATGGGTTTATATAAATACCGTCCCGACGACTATTTGGTATATGACAGAACCCAGGGCTTAACCAACGACCTGGCCATGGGCCTGGCTAAAACAAACAGCGATATTTATTTCGGTACATATGGCGACGGCATTAAACGACTGGTAAATAACAAAGTGATCAGCGTGACGCCGCTTCCACCGGATATCAGGGACGACGTAAGGGTGAATTGTTTGTTTACAGATCCAAATGAAGACTTGTGGATAGGTACTGATATGCTTGGCATATGGAAAAAAACAAAAACAAAAACCTATAAAGTATCTTCAGTGCATTACTGTACGTCACTTATGGAAGCCAGCGACCATGTGATGTGGGTAACCACCGATTTCGGCTGCTATTACCTGGAGAACGAAAGGACAAGGCATATACCCGGCCTCGATTTTCAATCTTCGGCTATCATTGAGCTCGATAGTAATAAAATGCTTGCCGGCACTGCGTACGGCCTGTTCTATATAAAAGATAAAAAAAGGGCGGAGCAGCTCCCGATCCTGAAAGGGACCAACATCGTATCCCTTCTTCGGTATGGCGTAAACATCATTATTGGCACCACCGGAAAAGGGCTATTTATCTGGAACACTAAATCAAACCGGCTGCAAAACATCGGCATACCAAACGGGCTTGGTTCGAATATGATATCAGGCATGCTGATTGTCGATAAAAATCTTTGGGTAGGTACTGCACGTGGCGTAAGCCGGTTTACAATATCCGGCAACGACATTTTGGTGCTTAAAAGCCGGCCGGTAACTTCAGATATTTACGAGTGCAACCAAAACGCTATGCTATATTACAATAGCAAGGTGTGGGTAGCAACCTCGCATGGTGTATTGGCTTTTAATACAAACAATACAGCGCCATCTTTTTACTCCCTTCACCTGGCCCTTCAAAAGGTAATTATAACCCATCCGGATGTAAAGTATAATACAATATTTAAAAATGGATACAACATACCTGTAAAGCCCGAACTGCCTTCAAATAAAAGCGGCATTTCCTTGAAATTTCACACCATTGAATTTGGCAATAGCGGCAATGCCATGTACCAGTATAAGCTGGAAGGCCTCGACAGGGATTTTGGCGCACCGGTACAAAACAACGTTGTTGAATACCCGCAGTTGCCGCCGGGAACGTATACCTTTAAAGCGCGTGCCGTGCTAAACGGGGTGATGAGCAATACCATATCCTACGATTTTACGGTTACCCCTGCCATTTACCAAATGCTGTCTTTCAGACTTCTTGTATTGGCGTTGGCGCTTTTTTTAATTTATGGGCTATACCGTTATAAAATATACAGCCACAGACGGGAGCTAAACTACATTAACAGGTTAAAACAAAACGAACAGGAGCATGTGCGCAGGCAAACAGCAGAAGACTTTCACGACGATTTTGGCAATAAGCTTACGCGAATAAATATGCTGTCGGAAATACTGGCTAAAAACATACCGCAGCATAACGAAAAAGAACGTAAAATAATCCAGCAGATACAGCAAAGTGCGTCAGAAATGTATGCGGGTACAAAGGACATTTTATGGGCATTGAATCCCGATAACGACAATCTTGGCGAGGTGGTGTCGGCTATCCAATTGTTTGCAGAAAACCTTTTTATGAGTACTGGCTTCACGCTTCATTTTAACGTCAGAGATCAATTGCCCGGCTTTAGCAGCATAAAGCTACCCCTTGGCAACAGCAGGAACATCACACTGATATTTAAAGAGTTATTTAATAACATACTCCGGCATTCGCAGGGCGATACTGTAACGTTTACAGCCGAAATTACGTCTGATAAACAGATCAGTTTTAAAGTTACCGACAATGGCAACGGATTTGACACCGGGCACGTATTTGCAGGGAACGGCATCCGGAATATGAAAAACCGGGCAAAAAAGCTGAACGCAACTTTATCCATTCATTCAGAAGAAAAACACGGAACTACCAGCATATTGTTGATACCAATACCTTAAAAGCCGATGCAAAAAACAGTAAGGATAGTAATTATTGAAGACGATGAGATTTTGCAGCATGCCTATAAACAGCTGATTGAAGACGAACCCGGCTTTTATGTGGTTAACTGCTATAACTCATTTGAGGCGGCCGAAAAAAAGCTGGTTGCAGAGGACCCGTCCATCGTATTGCTTGATATCGAGCTACCGGGCATCAGCGGGGTAAACGCCATCCCACTGGTAAAAAAAATGCTGCCAAAAGCACATGTAATTGTGCTGACGGTATATGAACTGGAAGATCAGATCTTCAGCGCACTGGCTAACGGCGCTGCTGGATACCTCACCAAGGATACCTCGTCCGCAAAAATTATCGAGGCTATTTATGACGCCCGCGGTGGTGGCGGACCAATGTCGAAAAAAATCGCGTCCATCGTTATCAAATCATTTCAAAAAAATAGCGACTCCCCTCTGTCAAAGCGGGAAACGGAAATAATGCGCATGGTAAGTGAAGGCAAAAAGCGCAACGAGATTGCCGAGGAATTATTTATTGAACTGGAAACCGTTAAAACGCATATCAAAAACATCTATGCCAAGCTCAATGTAAACTCCCGCAGTGATGCGCTGAAAGTACTCAAACAACACAGGGTTATCTAACCGGTAGTTCCACACTTCGCTAATTAATGCCTGCACAACAAATACCTTTTAGCAAGGAAAATCCTGACAATTAATGCATGACTTCGCAGGCTTAAAATTTTCTAATCTTATGGGTAGCAGTGCAATTAAAACTGTGAAGACACAGCTTCCGTTTGGAAACTATAGCCACCGGGTACAGGGTCAGGCAGCCCCGGAAAACCATTAAAACGCCGCCTGTGTATGAGAGGCGGCGTTTTAAAATAGAGTACAAAGAGTTTATCTCGGCCCTTTATACGTATAGGTTTCATCAAAATGGCAGCGGTCAATACCGTCACTTTCCATTATGTATTTAACTTTAATTGTTTTTGAGCCCGGGTCGTACTCGTTCACACCGGTTGGGTCGAGCCTGGCCGATCTGTGATGACTGCCTGAGCCCTGTCCGTATGCGTTTACCACAGAAATAATTTTATTTGTGGCCGGGTCAAACGTAAACTCCGGAGAGAAGCTTCCATAAGCGCTTTGTGTGCCGTCGCCTACGTTAAACAAAAATCCATAATCGCCGAGTGTATTATTAAACACATCATTAGCGGCGGCGGAAATTGTCTCAAAATTTACGTTATAAGGATAAACGCCCGTTGCAGCCGGAAGATTAACGTCTGTATAGCTGCCGGTTACATCATAGTTGCCATCGAATTTATTTTTTATAGCGATGGTTGTCAAAATGGTATCCTGACTAACGCCCCCGGCAGTATGCTGTTTAGAGAATCCTCCAAAATTAGTGATTACATATCCCATAGCATATTGCTTCGAAAGGTCAACCTTGCTGCCGTCAATATTGAAGATGATGTTTTTTGCAAAGTCGCCTGCTGCAAAGCTTAAGGTTAAATCTCCGTTGCCTGCCAATGATACGCCCGGCTGAGGGTTGAGGGTAAATAAGGTTGCCGGCATAACTGTATAATTGGCGCCCACAAAAGCCTGGTCTTGCGCTTTTAGCGTTACTGTTACGGCTTTCTGCAGGTCAGCTTTATTCGCAGCATCGCGGCGAACGGTAAACATTAATACGGGTTTCACATCATTAAAAACATCAAAGAACTGGTTACGTTGCTGTGCCTGCTCAATATAAACAAAAGTCTTGCCCGCCCCCTTTGTTTCCTTCCCATTGAAGGCATCCTTACGGCATGCGCTGAAGAGAAACATCAGCGAACAGCCCAGGAGCATATATTGTAAAAATCTATTTTTCATTTCTGTAATTTTTTAAGTTTTCAGGAAGCGGCAGCTATGCTTTGAAACAGCCGCTGCCGCTTTAAATTTCTATTAACCAATGTCTAAATATTCAGGATTGATATACCATACGAGGGCTACCAATTCCAGAGTAAAGACTCCGGGCTGATCACGGCGTCTGACCTATTACATCCCACCAAACCGCATTGTCCTGAGAATCGGTACCAGCAGTAGGTATTTCTCTTGCAATAGCCGCATTTACATTTTTGCCATTGGTTTGTTGTTCTGATGTGGCATATATAAATCTTCTTACGATCTTTTTAGATGTGTTTGAGGCTGCCGGCGCCGGTGTAAGCACAGGGAAGCCGGTTTTACGCCAGATATCCCAACCCATGTGGCCGTCAGGATAAGAGCTTACCCACCGCTGAACGGATATATTTTTTGTATTGGCGTCGCCCGGGGTCGGGCTTATAGCAACGTTTGCGTTTGCCAGGTAAGCCGGTGAAGGTGCGTCAACACCCCATTGCTCATGCGACAGCCTGATACCATTTTGATAAGTGGCCACCAGGTCGCCTGTCACCCAGCCGATATTGATAGCTTCGGCTGTTGCCAATGCCACCTCAGCAGCTGTTATTACAGGCACCGGTGAATCCTCTGCACGTTTATCTGCCCGCAATACAAGCGCCCAATCCGCATTCGCGGCGATATAATTATTTGCCGTGGTGCGGTCAACCCCGTATGGAACACCATTGCTGGATGACACTGTCCCGCCTGTAGTAAGCCCGGGATCGCTGAACGAACCGCCAAAAACCTGCTGCCTTGCGTCATTGGTCGACTTAGTAAAGTCGGTCATTGTCTTGCTTTCGGCCCAGTCGGTCCTGCCGTTGTACAAAAACCACCATGGGCTTTTATAAGTGCCGCCCGGATAGTTAAGTGTAAAGTTTTGAGCGTTAGTAGCTATTGGCCCCGAAGCGAGGGCGGCTTTAAAAGCTGTAGCGGCAAAATCATTTGCGCCCGGCACCTTTTTTGACGCTTGTAGCGCAACAAGCATTATCAGCGAGTTACCCGCCCTTTTCCATGACGCAGCGTCGCCGTTGTAATATAGGTCGCCGGGTACGGTGCCGCCATCCATAGAGGCAACAGCTGCGGCAACTTTTGTAAGTATGCCTTTATAAATATCCTCCTGCTTGTCATACGCCGGAGTGATCGATTTAAGGCCCTGCAACGCCTGGCTGTAGGGTATATCACCAAAATTGTCGGTAAGTACCCAAAAAAGGTATTGCTGCAGGATGGTTGCCACCGCAACCGAATTCTTGCTTTGATTAAGGTTGATAACGGTTTGGCAATCGCCAAGGTCAGTTACATAGTTCCCGGTAAAGTTTTGAACCGGGGCCGTGTATAATGAAACGCCCGGATATTGTGTCTCCGAAAAATACTGGGCAAAAGATCCGCCGCTCAATCCATAGTTAAGCGTTGTGGAATAAAAAGGCACATTGTTTTCAACTGTAGCCAGCAGTGCTGGCACTATTGGGTTATTAACCGCATCCGGGTTAACATTCGTCGTCCCAAAGTCGTTGGGTTTTTTACAGCTTACCCCGCCCAGCAAAAACAGGCCGGCGAGTCCGCAGATATATATTCTTTTCATGTTTTCTATATTTAGTTTTTCTTGTCAGCTATCAAAATCCTACTCTCAGGTTAAAACCAAATCCCCTTGTACCGGGCAACTGGGCCTGCTCACCTTGCACAGCACTGATCTGTGATGGATCATAGTCCTTGCTTTTTGCATAGATCAGCCAAAGGTCATGGGCCTGTATCTGGAAAGTAGCGTTTTTAATAACATTGCCTAAGCCCAGTTTTTTAACCGGAATACGGTAAGAGATACCTGCCTCACGGAGTTTAATGAAGGTTAAATCATAAACAAATTCGTCCTCAGTACCATTGTTAAAGTTGTTGTGGTAATAGTCATAAGCGCTTACGTAAGTGCTCACCGGCTTACCATTTGCGTCAACGCCTGTTACGTGTATACCACCACCATCAGAAACAGCGTCACGAACCGGGTTACCCTTGTCGTTCAGGGCTGCAGTGCGGGCCGTAGTTCCTGAGAATGAACCGAAGGCGTTGCTCAACGAAGCGAATTTGCCGCCAAACTGGTAGTCGATATTGAAGTTAATGGCAAAGTCTTTAAACAGGGTGAAGGTATTTTGCATACCGCCGGTATGTTTTGGCAGTGCGCTGCCATAATATACGGCGGGGTTACGCTGGTAAAAGCCGTTTGCATCCAGGATGGGCACGCCCGCAGCATTGCGCAATATACCCGAGCCAAATATCTGGCCCCAGGCATAACCTGCCTTTTGTACCAGGTAAGGCACCTGCGTAAATGCGTTTGTAGCAACTACAATCTGCTGAACATTATACTTGTTGCTGATCTCGACCACCTTATCCTCTAACAGGTTGGAATAAGTTAAAGAGAAGTTCCATGAGAAGTTTGGCACCCTTATTGGGTAGGCGTTAATGTTCAGGTCGAAACCTTTCTTTTCAACATCGCCGAAATTGGTCAGGATAGAGTTTACGCCTGATGCACCATTAACACCGATTGCCGAAGGGATGTCGGTTTCCGAGCCGGTCCAGTAGGTACCTGAAATGCCGATTCTGTCATTAAAGAACCTCAGGTCCAAACCTAACTCTCTTTGTGTTACTGTAGAACCGTGAATTTGCGGGTCGACGCTTTGAGTAGGATTGGCCTGCAACAGCTGCCCGTTAAATTTGTTAGGACTAACGCCGTACGAAGCCCCCGGGTAACGGTAGGCGCCAAAGGTTTCGTTTGTAGCGCCCAAAGCCTTTGGAATCTGACCGTAGGTAGCCCTCAATTTACCATAGCTCAGCCAACTTTGCTGGCTCTTCAATAAATCGCTAAAAATAAACGACAAGCCAAAGGATTTTGACAACACATCGTTTTTGGTTTGCGGGAAAGTAGAAAACCAATCGTTACGTAATGAACCATCAAGGAATATCAGGTCTTTCCAGCTGATTGATGCATGGCCCAGCACCGCATTGTATTTCTCGCTGATTCTTGTATTAGTGATAGTCGGCGGGTCGACGCTGTTGCCGATGTTATACAGATAGGGTATAGCTAAGCCGTTATTTGTTGAAGCAAATACATCTTTATATGTCCAGTTAAATTTATCCGTACCAAAATTCGCGTCGATCTTGAAATCCTTTATTTTTTTACTGTAGGTGGCTAAAAACTCCAGGTTTTCGCGGTTCGAATAGGTGTTGGTGGTGGCATACAATCCTTTCTGACCTGTTTGCGTTGCGCTTAGCTCCAGCTCTGTGGGCGTGATATGATATTGCCAGCTATCAGCCTGCTGCTTTCTGTACGTTACCTTAAAGCTTAAATCGTTATTAACCTTATAAGTTAAAGCTACATCACCAAACAGTCGGTCCCTGTTCAGCTTGTCTACAATCAGGTCCTGGTAAGTATAATAGTTGTACCAGTAATTGCCTGCGTAAAATGCCGAAGGGTTGGCAGGGTTCCAGGCATTCGGATCGTTATGGTTCCAGCTTGCATACTGGCCGGGGCCATATTGCAGCCCGCGCAATTCTTTCAACACGTTTATATCCAGGTCGCGGTGAAACCATTGGGTAAGGCCACCCGTACCAAGTGCAGCATAGTTATCGTTTACGGCGCCATTTTGCTTTTGGTTGGTATAATTGATGCTGGTGCTGAATGACAGGTGTTTATTCAGGTCGTAGTTATAGTTGATGTTTAAGGTGTTCCTCTTTAAATCCTGGTTGGGTATAATACCTTTCTGGTAAAGGTTGCCGTAGCCTATCTTTATGCTATAATCATCGCCGCCCTTGTTAAACACTACGCTGTTATCAAGCAAAGGGGCGGTCTGATAAAAATTGATCGCGTTATCAGGGTGGGCTGTCCACGAAGCTGTCTTACCGGTATATTTTGTACCTGCATACCATGCATACCATGGAATATACTCTTGCCCGGAAAGTTTAGGGCCCCAGCTGCTATCATCAGAATAATCCGGATAGTATTTGCCGCTTAATGATTTCCAATGCTCAGGGTCGCCCTGTTTCCAAACGTACTCCGTAAACAGCGGGTTATTGCCGCCGCCATAAGTATTCTGGTAATTTGGCAATATATAGGCTTTGTCCCAGGTAGCTCCCAGGCGCAGGTCGATGCCTAAACCGCCGTTCTTTTTAGCTTTCGAGGTTGTAATAACGATCGCTCCGTTTGCACCCTGCGAGCCTAATAAGGCGGCTGCAGCCGCGCCTTGTAACACCGTTACACTTTCAACATCATCAAGGTTCAGGTCGTCTGCGTTAGGCAGTATCGTGCCGTCAACCACATACAAAGCACCCTGGCCGGCGCCAAAACCCGATGCACCGCGAAGCCTTACCTCGGTGTTGCGACCCAGCGCCGCTGCCGACTGGCTGCGCACCTGTATGCCTGCCACTTTGCCTGCAAGGGCGTTGTTAATATTTGGCTCCCGCACAGTGTTCAAATCCGTAGCGGAAACTACTTGTGCCGAGTTGGAGTTTGACCGTGCGGTTTGCTTGATGCCATATCCGCTGGTTACTACAACTTCTTTCAGCTGGCTGGCATTAGTTTCAAGGGCAATATTTATAACATCGCCCGAGCCGATTTCAACTGTAGCGCTTTTATAGCCTACAAATGAGAATGCCAGGGATTTTGCAGAAGCGGGCACTTTAATGGTAAACTTACCATAGTCGTTAGTTTGCGTACCCACCTGTGTACCCGGAACGGTAACACTTGCTCCCGGGATTGGAAGATTGTCGTCTTTGCCGGTAACCGTACCGGTAAGGGTGCGGTTTTGCGCAAAGGCTTGTATAAACGTGGTCAGGCTTATACATAAAATAAAAAGTAATTTTCGTTTCATAGTCATTTAAATAGTTAAATCTTTTGTGCTGTTTCTTGGTAAATGAGCTTGCAATCACGAACGCAGCTCATGGCGGAGGCGGGAGTTTCTTCATTTTGTCAGTTAATATTAGATTGTAATTTTAGAGATAAGCCCTCCAACCGGATATGCTTTTATAGCCTTTTTGAGTTAATCAGGGCGGTTTGGCACATCGTGAAAGAAAAATACCCCTCGCGGGGGTATCAGGCAGATTACCACCGCCGGTAGTTTTGTGGAGTATTAAAAAGCACTACCTGACTATGGTGACAGAAGAGTTGACTTATGCAGATGTATATGTTAAGGAGCCCCAAAAAGCCTTGTTATTTATGACGCAATACCTCGGCTTTTTTAACTACGGGACATTAAGTGAGATGGACAAACCCGGCAGGCACGGATTCCTGGTAAAAAATAAATGGGGGAATAATTTTTTTATCGCACTGCTGCAAAGGGGTGATTCACCGCAGCAGGCACTTACGATAAACACCGATGATTGTTTAAGAGACTATTACCGATTGGGCCAGGCCGGCGTAAAATGCGAAGGCATGCCACGGTACACCAGCTGTGGATTGGAATTTACCGTTGCCGACCAAAATGGTAACAAATATATTTTATTAGAGCAACGGGATTATTCGGACGAGGAATGAAAAAGGTACAGATTTTAACCAACCAGAATAAGATATACAGCGAGGTTACTACCAGCGCCAGCTATGCGAATGAATGCGGCGAGTTTTCTATACGGATGGTAATTGATGGGCATGAGCAATATAAGCTGGGAAACAAAAATCTGAAGGTTTTTCCCGGCAATTTTTTGGTAATCAACGAGGGAACTGTCTTTGCCAGGGAAATTTATTCCGAAATTCCAGTGAATACTATTTCTATATCTTATAACCGGCAATTTTTAAACTCCTTTCATCATAGCGCAACGTCCTCAGATTCTGCTTTGCTTGAAGACCCTTTTTATACACCACAGGGTTTAGTCCCGGTATTTCTTGAAACATTATATCCGCTGAAGGGAGATATGCGCTTCAATTTAATGCACTTGCATAACCTGGTAAACAGCGAAAGCCAGGAGGACATGCTCGTTAACCAGTACCTAATCCACTCACTGATCAACTTTTACCGCATCTACAATAAGGAAATTCTTGCTAAATGCGACACTTTAAAGGCCATGAGCTATAAAACGCGTACTGAACTCTTCAAACGCCTTAATATTGCCAAAGATTATATGATCAGCAATTATAACCAACCCGTAAGCTTAAGCGATATATGTGGGAACGCGTGCTTATCACAAACACATTTTTGTCGCACCTTTAAACAAACATTCCATTGCTCGCCTTATCAATATTTAATACAAGTGCGGTTGTCGCGGGCTAAGCACATGCTGAAACACACCCGCTATGAAGTTAACGAGATCGTCAGCATGATCGGCATCGATAATGTAAGTTCATTTATTCGCTTCTTTAAGGGCCGGTATGGTATTACACCGGGAGCATACAGGGCAAGTGTGGCGGCGTGAGTTATTGTTTATTAAATTCTGTTTTCACTTTTGTTTAAAGAACAGAGAAACCGCCCCAGACCATGCCTTGCTTTTACTGGTACGAGGCTGCTCAATTATTGCGGAAACATCGACCTGTCGACCTTCGGGAATAGCTTTAAGGCGTTTTTATAATAGATCTTTTTCAACACGTCGTCCGGCAGCCCAAGTCCGTACATACCCCAAAAAGCATGATATTTACGCAGTGCAGGAAAATATTCGTCATCAGTCTCCAGCATCCTGAAATAAAAGCCATACTCCGGCACCGACCATGTATCTTTTCCGAACAATATTCTGTCCTGGTATTTTATAAAAAAGGCACGTGCATTTTTAGGCTGGCGGCCAATTTCCTCCATTACAGCAGCAAATTCGGTATAAACATTCGGCATGGAGTCCAGCATCTTAGCCAATGCATCTAAGTTATTACCCAGCCAGCCAAAATGCGCGGCAATAAACAGGGTGTGCGGATGCTTCTGAAAAATGTGGTGCTGCTCGCTCATTACCTGCTGCCAGCTGGGATAACGTGACCTTGGCCGTGCCCTGTCGGGATGGGTTTTAAGTTCCAGCCAACGCTCGTTGGTGGCGTCCATCTTATCAAAAAAGGCAATCGGCTCGCCGGTATGTATTAAGACAGGAATATGGAGCTCGCCGCATTTCTCCCATACCGGATCAAGCCGCGGATCATCAACCTGCACGCGTTTGCCGTTTTTGCCGAGCACTTCCAAACCAAGTTCCTTATAAATTTTAAGACCGCTTGCGCCATTTTTCACATCTTTTTCCAATTGTGCTACGGTGTTTCTAGTCCAGTCCGGGTTATCTATATCCAAAAAATCAAGGTTCGTAAATACCAGCAGCCGGCCATTGCCATTTTTGCGCACATTATCAAGCGAGCGGTTTAAATAATCGGGGCCGTTTACGCTGAAAAATTCGTGGCCATGGTAGTTATTGATAATTTTATACCCGCGCCCGCTAAGGTTTACCATCACCTTCATGTTGAGGCCATCCATATCACTCAGCAGCGCTTTCAGGTCCTGATCCGGCATATTCCACTGATGATTATGTACATCGATAAAGGGATATTTGGCGCGTTTTATAAGATGCTGTTTGACGACGAGGGTCGATTTTGGGTTATACTTTTCTACATCCATTTTATCCTGCGCTGTAGTATCACATACCGGAATAATTAAAATGGAAAGAAACAGCAGTTTAAGATATTTCATTTAAGAGGCTTGGGGTTTATGTTACAATAGGATGAATCTCGTTGCCAATAAATATTCAATTTATATAATCCGTTTACTGCGGCATGATTGCCGGTTTACAAAAATAAGGCAGCAGGCACTTTTAAATGCCCACTGCCCGGCTCGCGTTAGTTATATAGTTTGTCCCTTATTTTCTGCGGATATATGTTAGGTCGTACGAGACCTGGTAGGTCTTGCCTCCATCGGTTGACAGTTCGAGATATTGCCGGACGGTATTCTTGTCTATATTGTAAAATATAAAATTGCCCAGTGTCTTATTACCCTTTGCGTCGGTAGTTTCGCTGGTAAAATGCATGGCGCCGTCGCGGTATTCGCCGTTATAATAGCGGGTCCTGTCCCCGGCGCCGCCGCTGCCAACCCAATCCTGCTCCCATTTGCCTTTGGCAGGGTCGTAATAATTAAAGCTCTTGCCGGTATACGCCTGCACCGAGATAAAATTTTCTAATATAGCACATCCGCCGGCCATTACCTCCACGTGACTACGGCCGGTTAAAAATTTGCTGCCGGTTGGATAAGTATCCCAGTCACCCACCCAAAAATCAAAATCATGGTTATGCGGTTCCCTGGAACACGGGTAAAGTATCTCGTATAATTGTTTCCGTATGCCGGCGTACTTTTGCGATTCCCGCATATTCTTATAATCGGCAAGGCTATCCAGATCAGGGAGACTGTTGTAACCCGCCATAGTTGCCTTGGTGAGCCATTCCGCCGATTCATCAATTTTATTAATCGCCGCATATACCCTCGACATCCGCGACATGGCCATATTCCGTACAGGCGGCTTCGGCTTATTTGCCAGGGTTTTATTAAAGTCGGTAATAGCGTCCTGGTAAAATCCAAGATTGTAATTGCAATAGCCCAGCTTATTCCATGCAACGGCGTTTTTAGCGGCTAATGTATCGGCAAGATAACCTGCATATTTCTCCCTGGCGCCTTTCCAGTCGTTACCGGCAAAAAGCGAGTCGGCAGCCTGCAGCAATGCGTTATTTTGCGCCTTTGCCGGCTTGATGATCATCAGCAGGCAAATCAATAAGGATGAAAAAAAATAAATACAACTTCTCATCACCGCGCCTTTAATTAAGTGATTAAATCAATGCCAATATATGATTCCGGCCAATACAATTTATCCCCCTTTACGGGGTATTTTCATAGCTTTTAAACCTTTTTTTTATCAACGGCGGCCAGTAAATTGGCAGTAATAGCATATCCGTAGGCTTATCAGCGCTTCTATATTTGAAAAGCTAATTTTTCATTGATGATAAGGTTAGTTAATAGTTAATTAAAGGAATCTTTACGCGAGGTATGGATTCCTTTTTTGTTTATTCCCATCCGGTAAAAGCCTTTACAAACAGTTTACCAAAATATTGCTATCTTTAATCTTCAATAACAACCATGAAAGTCCTCAAACTATCAATACTTATATTGCTATTCGGCACGGCTGCGGCCCATGCCCAATTCACTAAAGCTGAGTTAAAAATCAACGGCCTTAACTGCGGCCTATGTGCCAAAACGACTCAATCCTCGTTAAAAAAAATGTCTTTTGTTGAGGATGTTAAAACCGACCCAATGCGCAACGCTTACCTCATTACCTTCAAAAACGGCGCACATGTAAACTTCGACGAGATAAGCAAGGTGATACATGATGCCAACTTTTTTGTAAGCAGCCTTAAAGCCACTTTTGATTTCGCCAGTGTAAAGGTTAATAATAAGCAATTTACTTTCAGCGGCGATACTTTCCAGCTGATGAATGCCGATAAATCGCCCAACGGACGGGTTGACCTGATGATTGTGGATAAAGGCTTTGTGCCAAAGGTGGTTACAAAAAAATACCTGGGGAAAGCTGATATTGGCGATACGGCTGGTAATGGAAGGTTGTATCATGTGGTTATTTAATTTTGCATTATGATACTTTTCTATAACGATTAAGTATGGATGCAATAAAAAGATTTGGCCAGAGGGTACCGACGGGGCAATAATTGTTGAAACTAAAAACTTCGCAAGAAAACATTACATCGCCTATTTCAGGAAGAAATCACATGCTTTTGATAGCTTATATATGATTACAAAAAGCGATACCGCTTTCCAATATATTATTAACGACAAAGTAAAAATAAAAAGTTATGAGGGCGATTTGGCTACAATTGACGACGCGCTTTTTCTTTCCCTAGACATTTTAACGGCTGACGACCTAAAAAAGAAGTATAATATTAACGACAGGTCGATAGGTATATTGATTAGCGCTCGTCGCCCGCAAGATGTTTTTAATTGGGAAAGTAAATTTTAGGGCAGTCATTTTACAACTCAAACAGCTTTTATGAAACTCCGCGCTATCAACATTGCCGAATCCATACTGCTTATTTTATTTATTGTCTCCACCGTTTTGCATGCTTTTCATGTTCCCTTTGTAAATTGGGGAATAATGATTTTGGGCTCTTTCCTGGCATGTTTGTATTGGCCCCTTGGGTTTTATACCCTGGCACTACCCAACCTAAGCAAAGGTTACTCAATGGCGGCCGGGCTTTTATTCTGTTTATCATTAACACAGGTAATGTTTTTCTTGTTAAGGTGGCCTGCAAACACGATTATACTATATGCAATAAATTGCATCTATCTGATTTTAGTATTTCTTGCACTTTGCTTTTATTTTTTTGATAAGCAAAATGGCAAACCCATACAATTTAACAGAGCCTTACTGATACGGTTTGCCATCTACTTCGTGTTTGCTTTATATGCCTTACTTTCTTCACAATCCGTCCGATAGTCATGACTGATTCCACGCATCGAACCGAAAAAACAGCGGCTCCAAAAGCTATACTATGGCTCAGCATATTGATGATACTCTTGTTTTTGTACCAGATGTACACTCAATTTGGGTTACTGAAATACATGCTGATAAACAGTTCTGCTAAATGGGACCTGCCGATGGTTATGTATTTTTTACGGCCGTTGTTAGTAATGCCCGCAGGGGCAATTCTATTCGCCCTGCATAAAAAATCCGGGTGGGTGCTTTCATCCGGTTATTTTAACTACCTGGCAATTAATACTATTATGTTGTCTTACTTTGCTTACAGGCATCCGGCAAACACAGACAATAAAATTGGGTTGTCTCTTCCGGCAACTCCGGTCAATTCCTTATTCAGCTGGACAATATTTATAGCCGGCTGCCTGTATTTTATTTATAAAAAAGAGGTCAGGGATGTTTACGCAGTTAACAAACTGAATATAGCAGCGGCTGCAACTTTAGGAATAGCGTTATGTATCTCGGCGATACTGTAACGGTACGTTACCACCTCTTTAAAATGTTCAGCCATTAGCAGCCCATTCCGATATTTTCAAGGCGGCGTATTTTAATTCAAGCTCAGTGTCAAGTTCATCGCATATCCGCTTCGGAAACGCAGCAAACTTTTCGGGGTCACACAGCACCTCATTTATCCGGCCGATCCACTCACCAATGTTTGTTCTGTCAGAAATGTATAAGGCATTTATAAATCCCGTGGCTTCACGCATACCCTGGCAATCAGTTACTACGGAGATTACGCCGTGCCTTGCAGCCTCTGCAATCACCCGGCAATACGATTCATTTACCGAGGGCGCTAACAACACCTTTGTCATGCCATAAACTTCGTCGATACACGTAGTATATGGCAACTGTTTCAGGTTTTCCGGTAGCTTCCCGCTATTCTCATTATCTCCAACCAGCAAAAATCCTTGCTCCGGCATTGCGGCGGCAATCGCCAAAAAAATATCATTCCCCTTGCCCGGCGTATTGCCTATCAGTGTAATGTATTCCCGGTTCCCGGCAGCTTTTTCGTCTACAGGCAGTATTACCGGGTGCACAACTATACCTTCTATTCCGGGATATTCTTTTTTAACCGAAAAATATTCATGTGATGAGCAGAAAATCAGAAAATCCGGCTTAACGTTTTCCGTTTTTGAGAAATTATATTGGCCCGGCCCATGAATATACTGTATCAGCGGAATATTTAGCCTGTCGGCAGTTGCACGGCCGGTTTTTACGGCCCACTGCTGGCTAATCAACACGTCTGGGTTCCATTCTTCAAGCACGTTGCCGTGGGGATAGGTGTATCCCAGCCACACCGGCCAGTCACCCTGTCTGAAATGATCTATCAAATATTTCAGGGATATACCAGAACCTCCTGCATGGGCCAGGTCGAAAGATATCGCTGCAATGCGCTTTTTTGGGGCGGCTTCGTGTTCTTCGACAAACTTTTTAAGGCTGAAATGTTTGTTTGCCATAGCCTGCCTGGCAATATGCAGAGGTGCAGCCGGGTGGCCGATCACCATATCATTTGCCCTGATCGCGTTTTCGGTTTCGCCTGCATAATGTGCACAAATAGCATATTCAAAAAGCGCCAGGTAGTCGTAAACCGATTTTTCAATGAACAGTATATCCTGTGGGTAGGGCATTTTTACAGCCTTTTCGATATACAGCATTGCAAGGGAATACCGCTGTTTGCCGCGCAGCATTTTTGCCAGGTGATAAAGCGGTTCTGCGCGAGAGGGCCGGTATTCATATGCTTGCAGGTAAGCGCTCATCACCATTTCTGTTGCTGCTCCTGACTTTTCCAGCATAATAGCCAGCTGATACATGGAATACCAGCGTTCCTCGTCCCAACCGTGAGCTGCTATGCGCTTCCGGTACCAGTTCATCGCCTGCGCATAACCGCCTGAATTTGCATAGCTCTGCGCCAGGTAAAACATATAACGGGTGTTTCCAGGCTCAGTTGCTAAAGCCGCTTCAAGCAGTCTGATATCCCTGGCAAACTTTTCTGCACGCTCTCCCCCATCTGCAAAATGAGTGAGGCTGATGGCATCCAGCTTTTCACCACGACTGCCCAGGCGGCTGTGAATATATTCATGGGTAGGTCCCTCATATTCCCAGTTAAACCTTGCGTCAACCAACATGGTTTGCCAATAGTCAAGCGAACCGGTGTACCTAAGCAGGTAAGCATTTGCGTTGAGCGCCGCTTTAAATTGGCGGTGAACATTCAGCACCATATCAGCATCTATCAGCAATATGTAATCGGCCTTTTTTTCAGCGATTTTCATTGCCATCGTGCGATTGACACCGAAGTTAACCCAGGCATGATGATGCAGTTCACCGGGAACTGCGGCAAGCGCTTCAGTTATAACGTCAGGCGTGCCATCTGTTGAACCGGTATCACAAATCACCCAGTAGTCAATTACCGGAAGTACCGAAGCCAGGCATCGCCCGATTACTGCAGCCTCGTTGCGCACAATCATATTCAGACAGATGGTTTTCTCGTTTGTCATCTGTCTAAGATATCAAATTGTCATCTGTCATAAGATCAGCTGTTATCTTTCCGGGTGCAGGAACCGGGAAAGAAGATACCCGCTGATGTTGTTCAAAACGCATCTGTGGCAGTGGTATTATTTTATTGTACTTTAAACGCGACAATGCATTCTTCATTCCAGCTCCCGCCGCCAAACGTTAACAATGTTTGTGTGTTATTGGTTACAACTACTTCTCCGGCCGCATAATAGTACGTTTTATTTCCTCCTGAAGAATTATTGATAATGAGCGTGCCGTTCAGGGTTGCATAGGTGGCCGGCCCTACCAGGCAGCCGCTGATCAGGTACGGACCAACTATGTCGCTGCTTGGGTTACCGCCGCTTGCATCATCGCCAAATGTGCTTCTTAGCCAGAATGCCGAATTGTAAGGCGCCTGCTGATTGCTTGACATCAGCATCGTAACAGACACTGCATAAATTCCGGGAGGCAGCACGATCCATGAACCGGTGCGCTCATAGCTGTATGAATAAGGAGAAACTGAAATTGAACCATTCAAAACTCCTCTGATCCCTAAAATCCCGTCTGCTCCTGTTGGGCCGGTTGGGCCGGTTCCGCCGGGATTACCATCATTGCCGGTTGGGCCGGTTGGACCGGTTCCGCCGGGATTACCATCATTGCCGGTTGGGCCGGTTGGACCGGTTCCGCCGGGATTACCATCATTGCCGGT
>NZ_JAUMKC010000005.1 GCF_030519355.1 Mucilaginibacter sp. L3T2-6 | reverse complement strand
CTCGGCTAATGGTTCCCCTTAACGGGCCCATAGCGGACTTGCACCGCCAAGTAAATGCGCCCTGCCGGGCGCACCAAATAAAAGAGCCAACTCGTCTTCGGTTGGCTCTTCATATTAACTGTGGTTGATTACTTCAGTTTAAACAGGGCGTCTTTTATCCGGGGCAATATCTGCTGTATATCCTGCAGCGTACTTGCGCCAACCGACACACGGAACCACGGCACTTCATCCGCTGTGCCAAAGGCCGAGAATGGAACGAAAGCCACACCGGCAGCTTTTATCAGGTAAAAATTAATATCCGCCGATGTTTTTAATAATGCGCCTTCAGGCGTGGTTTTACCTATATAATCTATTTTTATGGTAAGATAGATGGCGCCCATCGGCTCTATAGCGTCTACGTTAAAGCCTTCCGATTTTAAGTCTTTAAAGCCCTGGTAAAGGGTGTTCAGGCTGCTTTGTATATTCCCTTTCAGCTCGCTTAAATAGCCGTTAACCAAATCATCCTGCTTCAGGTAAGCAGCCATGGCAACCTGCTCAGCTTTTGGCGCCCAGGCGCCCATATGGCCTACAATGGCTTTCATGTGGTTGATAACATGCGCCGGGCCAAAGCCCCAGCCAACGCGTACGCCCGTAGCGGCAAAACATTTAGAAGCGCCGTCAATAAATATGGTAACGTCCTTCAGTTCCGGGCGTAAAGTTACCGGGTTAAAGTGTTCATGCCGACCAAAGGTAAGCTGCGAATAAATCTGGTCATACAGCAGGTAAAGCGGTTTTTCGCCGGCTAAGCGGGTTTTATTTTCGGCAATTACCAGGTCGCATATCTCTTCCAGGTCTTTTTTGGTGAACATGGTGCCCGTGGGGTTAAGCGGCGAGCATAGGGCCAGCAGCGTTGCCCCTTTAATATGCGGCGCTATTTCGGCAGCCGTAGGCATAAAGTTGTTTTCGGGCGTGGCAGGTATAATCACCGCCTCAGCGCCGGTTAAGTCGCAATAATGGTTGTTATTCCATGACGGTGCAGGAAAAACCACTTTATCGCCCGGGTCAACAACGGCCAGGTAAGTTGAATAGATCAGCGGACGTGAACCGCCCGAGATCAGTATCTGGTTAGCTGCATATTCCAGTCCGAAGCGGCTTTTTAAAAAGGCCGAAACGCTTTGGCGCAAATCAAGGATACCGTCGGCTGGCGGGTAATTGGTTTGGTTATGCCCATAGGCATCAACTATGCCTTGCTTTAATTCGGCGGGGATGGGGTAAATGTTTGAGTCAAAATCACCTATCGTAAGATTGGCAATATTTTGTCCCTGTCGTTTAAGCTCGTTTATTTCGCCGGCTATTTTAATAATTTCAGATCCGTGCAGATTTTGGGCCAATAAAGAAACACTCATGGTAATGTGAGAATTATGAATGCGCAAAGTTAAGGTAAAAGCTGAAAGCAGGAAGTGAAAACCTGTTTTTAAATAAGCGTGTTAGCTTTGCAGGCAGTGCTAATCGTTATTCAACCCTTTTTCGGGCATCCATACCTGGGTTTTAATGAGCCACCTGTCATCGATATGCCTCAATACAAACGCAAACGCCCCTTTCGCCTTAAAACTGTTGCGCCCGGGTAATTCCCCGGTATAGGTTACGGGCACTATGAGGTAAACATTCTCTACATTTTGCTGGTACACATTTATAGGGTCAATGCGGGCTTTAAATTTGCTGATATGATTAATTTTCACGGCTCTCTCTACGGAGTTTATCCATTGCACACCCGCCGTAAGTCCGTTCCACGAGTAAGGGGCTTCGTCGTCTGCTACAACAGCATTCGGCGTATACAGGTTGGCTACGGCCTGGTCGTTAAAACTGCTTGATGCATTGATCACGACCTTCACCACGGCAACAACGTCCGGCACCGGGATGGTGTCTGTTACCCTGTGGGCTTGGCCGATATCCCGGAAACCAGGCAAATAACGGCCGGTTGCAGCGGATCCGCCTGCTGCGGCGAACAAAAAAAATAAGCAGGGAAGTAGCTTTTTTGTCATTGCGGTGCGTTAATGGCCGTCGGCTTATCTCCCAGGGGGGATAATACAAGCTGGCGATACGGTTATTATTGTTCGAATATAAAAAAAAGGATTTGATGTCCGAAAGCTATTTAAAGCATCTGCGATCAAAATAAAAATGCAGGCGGCTGCGGATTGACGGCAGGTTTATACCTTTGCAGCATGGAAACCATTACATGGCACGATTTTGAAAAAGTGGAACTGCGTGCAGGCACAATTCTGGAAGTTGAAGAATTTCCCGAAGCGCGTAAAACTGCCTATAAATTGAGGGTTGATTTTGGTCCGTTTGGTATCCGCTGGTCAAGTGCGCAGATCACTAAGCATTATACCCGGGAAGAGCTGCCGGGCCGACAGATTATCGGCGTCATCAACTTTCCCAAAAAGCAGATCGCAAACTTTATGTCGGAGTTCCTGGTAACCGGCTTTGCCGATGAAAACGGCGATATAGTTTTGGCTGCAATAGAAAAGCCTGTCCCCAATGGAAGTAAATTAATTTAGTTCAATAATAATCAGTTAAATCGTCCTTAAACCGGTGAATGGCGGTGCCCCCTGAGCGCCGGTAAAAACAGGCAAGAGCGAAAAAAACCATAAAAAAACAAATCCGAAATCGTAAATCCGAATTCCGAAATCAAAATGAGGTACGTTACTTTTGGCGATGAGCCAACCATATCGCCCGATGAGTTTTTTATGGGCGAGGCGCTAAAAGAAGCGCAGGCTGCCCTGGCTGCCGACGAAATTCCGATTGGCGCTATTGTGGTTTGCAACGGGCGCATTATTGGCCGCGGGCACAACCTAACTGAGCGGCTCAACGATGTATCGGCCCACGCCGAAATGCAAGCCTTGACCGCCGCCGCTAATTCAATGGGCGGTAAATACCTCCGCGACTGCACCTTATATGTAACCATGGAGCCTTGCGTTATGTGTGCCGGTGCATGCTACTGGTTTCAGCTAAGCCGGATTGTTTACGGAGCGTACGATACTAAGCTTGGCTTTGGGCGTTTAAACCAAAAAATCACCCACCCCAAAACCATCATCACCGGCGGCATCCGCGAAAATGAATGTGCAGAACTGGTTAGGGGCTTTTTCAGGAGCAAAAGGAAATAATTTGTGCCGGGCATCATAAAAGCATAAGCTATACTGCCAATTTAGAAGTTATCAGCGAACAACGGCATCGCAATTTTGTTGCATTTATACAAAAATGTTACCTTCACTAATAGTTTTAATACTTAATTTTGCCGCCAATCAACCGGTGCGCATATTTTGAAAAAATACAAACGCCATATTATCCATGCCTGGGTGTTATTGCTTTGCTTTATAGCAGGGCAGTATATGGTGTATGCACATCAGCATAAATTAAACCAGGGATTAAAGCCGGCGCATGTGGTAAGTAAGCATCAGCCCGGGCAAACTGTCACCGAAAAGTGTAAGCTTTGCGATGCTATGCATCATTACAATGCGGTTAGCGACAATCATGCAGCACTTACCTTACTGCCTGCCGAAGATATAACGTATGTATCGCCTGTTTACAACTTCACAAGCTTATCGCTTATACTTGCGGGGGGCCGTGCGCCGCCGGTAATGGGGTGATCTGTCCCAAACCCAATCACTTTTAAAGCGTTGTTAAAAAACACCTTTTTGCTTTGATAATTATTTCCGGCTAAACCACTGTAATCATTTATCAGCCATAAGGCCGGTCGCAAATTCAATCACTACATTAAATGAAATTCAAGATAAAAATATTAAGTATTATATCCCTGCTTTTACTAAACACGGCAATAGCACTCGCAACGGCCGTAAACAATAAGCACGACGACGCGGGGACCATATCCGGCACAGTAACCGATAAGGCCGATGGGAAACCCATTATTGGCGCCACCGTAAGTATTCCCGACTTAAGGCGCGGCTCTATAACCGATGTTAATGGCCATTATACATTAGACAATTTACCTAAAGGTATTTACCTGGTGCAGGTTACTTATGTAGGCTACGCCTCATTTAACCAGCGTGTCGATTTTTCAAAGATCACCACGCTTGATGTTCAGCTCCAGGTGTCTTCTATCGAAACCGGCGAGGTTGTAATTACCGGGGTAAGCAAGGCAACCGAGATAAAACGCAACCCGGTACCGATGGTAGCTGTCGGGAAAACTTATATAGATCAGCATTCGGCGGCCGGTAACGCTATCGATATGATCGCTACCATACCCGGTGTAAGCGCTGTAACTACCGGGCCAAATGTATCTAAACCATTTATACACGGGCTCGGCTATAACCGCGTAGTTACCCTGCAGGATGGTATACGCCAGGAAGGGCAGCAATGGGGCGATGAACATGGCGTAGAGGTCGACCAAAACTCGGTTGAAAGAGTGGAAGTGATAAAAGGTCCTGCAAGTTTATCGTATGGGTCTGATGCTATTGGCGGTGTGGTAAACTTAATTACGCCATCGCCGGTTGCCAACGGCAAAATATTGGGCTCTGTTCAGGGCACATACGGCACCAATAACAACCTGCTGAATGGCTCATTCCGGCTGTATGGCAACCAGAATGGTTTGGTATGGGGAACCATTCTTTCCGCAAAAGAAGCTAAGGACTATCAGAACCAGCATGACGGCCGAGTTTATGCCACTAACTTTAAAGAGAAAGACGCCCGTTTTATGGTAGGACTGAATAAAAATTGGGGAACATCGTATTTCAATTTTTCACTATTCGACGACCAACAGGCTATTCCTGATGGCAGCCGCGACTCGCTGACCCGGCGGTTTACCAAACAAACTACCGAAGATGATGCATCGCGCACCATTGTGCCCGAATCAGAACTGACCTCATACAAATTGCCGGTATTGCACCAGCATGTGCAGCTGTACCGTATTTACAATAACAGCAACTTTAACCTGGGCAATGGCAACCTGATCGTTAACCTTGGCTACCAGTTCAGCCACCGCCGGGAATATACCCACCCCGAAGACGCCGATGTTGCCGGCCTGAATCTCCACCTCACAACTTATACCTATGATTTTAAGTACAACTTTAACATGGGTAATGGTTACGAAACTACTGCCGGTATAAACGGTCAATATCAAAATAACACCATCGGCGATGCGACAGAATTCCCGATACCGGCCTACCACCAGTTTGATATAGGTCCGTTCCTGATTATGAAAAAGAGTTTCGGTAAACTGGACCTGTCAGGCGGGGCCAGGTTCGACAGCCGCTCCTTTAGCGGAAAGGCAGCTTATATTGATACCCTGGCAGGCAAGTACCCGCAGCTATACACCGGCGCCGACCCTGAAGTTGCGCCAAATGTTGTCCAGCAGTTCGCAGCCTTAAATAAAACATTTTCGGGCTTCAACGGAAGTTTTGGGGCAGCTTACAATTTCTCGAATCAATTTTTGCTGAAGGCTAATATTGCTCGCGGCTTCAGGGCGCCCAGCATTGCCGAGCTTTCTGCAAACGGCCCCGATCCCGGCTCACAGATATACCATGTAGGCAATGCCAGTTTCAAGCCTGAGTTTAGTACCCAGGTAGATGTTGGCGCATTCGTTACACTGCCTAATGTCTCATTCAGCGTTGAGTTGTTTAATAATAAGATCAGCAACTATATTTTCCAGCAACAGGAGCTGAACCCCGATGGTTCGCCTGTCATCACCGGCGGGTATAATACGTTTACCTATGTACAAAGCAAAGCAAGGATAAATGGCGGTGAATTCAGCATCGACATACACCCTTTGAAATGGCTGCATTTTGAAAACTCAATGGCGTTAACCTATGGCCAGAACCTGGGGACAGGCGGCCCGGTTGCCGATAGCTTAAAATACCTGCCATTTATACCACCGCTGCATACGCATTCCGAACTGCGCGGTAATTTCAATGCCGGGTTTGGCAATTTTAAGAACGTTTATGCTTTTGTGGGACTGGACCACTACAGCGCACAAAACCGGTTTTTTGCAGCTTATGGTACTGAAACCTATACAGCCGGATACAACCTGTTAAGCGCAGGTATCGGTACAGATGTAGTTGACGCCGCCGGAAAACCAATTGTAAAAATATTTATTGAAGGCACTAACCTGGGCAATATAAATTACCAGAGCAACATGAGCCGCTTAAAATACTTCGACAATGCAAACGTACCGGCAGGCGTTCAGCCGGGTATCTTCAATATGGGCCGCAATATCAGTTTTAAGGTTGTTGTGCCATTTGATTTATCGCCCCATCCAAAATCATAATATATCAGTTAGTTAAATTGAAAGTCCCGCCGAAAAGCGGGATTTTTTGCTTTGGCACGGTCTGCCTGATTTACTGTTGCGCTCACCCTATTCAATAACGAAGTTTTAAGTGTCAATAAAACACGCTTTATTTATAAACATTCTAAATAGGCCTGTATGACAAAGGATTGACATTGCAATATGCGAAACCTGTTACTTTTGTTGGGTTCAAATTTAAAATAGCTTTGAAGTATCTAAAGGTAATCGCTTTTACGCATAAACAGATTGAGTTGAAGGAGTTGGGACGACTGGTGATTTGCCAGGAGAACCTCACCGAGAAACTTCATCGGGTGAAAAAGCAGTTTGATATTTCGGAACTGTTTTACCTGGCTACCTGCAACCGCGTTGAGTTTGTATTGCTTACTCAGCATGTGGTGGATAAAGCTTTTGCCAAGCAATTTATGGATGCCATTGACATGGGGCTTTGCCCGGTGTCGACCGGTACTTTTCTTGACTCGGCGGCAATTTATGAAGACCGCGAGGCCCTTGAACATTTGTTGCGTACATCATGCTCGCTCGAGAGCCTGGTAGTAGGGGAAAAGGAGATATTAGCCCAGGTACGCAAGGCTTACGAAGATTGCCGCGAGGCCGGCCTTACAGGCGACGGTTTGCGCATGTTTATGAATTGCATCGTAAAAACGGCGAAGGAAGTTTATACGCATACAAATATCTCTAAGAACCCTATTTCGGTCGTCTCGCTTGCCTATCGAAAATTAAAAGAGCTGAAACTCTGCTCAAACGCCCGCGTACTCATCATCGGCGCAGGCGAAACCAACCGGAACCTCTCAAAATATCTTCAAAAACATAAGTTCTCAAATTTCACGGTTTTTAACCGCACCGTTGACAAGGCAGCCCTGTTGGCCCGCGATTTAAGCGGCGAAGCCTTTAACCTGGAAGCGTTAAAAACATATAACAAAGGCTTTGATGCCATCATAACCTGCACCTCCTCTACCGAACCTATCATCACCCCCGAAATTTACAAAAGCTTACTGAATGGAGAAACCGGCCGCAAAACCATTGTGGACCTGGCCGTGCCGAACGACACCCACCCGGATGTGCTGCTGCAGTTTCCTATCAATTTTATCGAGGTGCATTCGCTGAATGAGGTCGCCAAAAAGAACCTGCAGGAACGTTACGAAGAACTTACCCACGCCGAAGCAATTATTGAAGAAAACATTAACGGATTTTTATTGGAGCTGAAGCAGCGCCGCATTGAGCTGGCTATGCGCCAGGTACCCGAGAAGATCAAGGAGATTCGCAACACCGCCCTCAACTCCGTATTTGCCGATGAAGTACAAGGCCTGGACGACGCCAGCCGCGAAGTACTGGAAAAGGTGATCAACTACATGGAGAAAAAATATATCAGCGTGCCGATGATCATGGCCAAGGATATATTAATCAATCACTAAACACCGCCATAAACGGATCCGGGAGGCCCGGAGCGGATATAAGACATCTGCGCCGCATTTTCAATTCATCTTCGTTTATTACAGGTTTTTCCCCGCACCAATTACTTTCATTGTATTTTTGCAACGCCGGTTTCTATGGCAGGTCGCCGCGTGGTCGTCAATTTTATAAATATCATGTGTGCACCTGCCCCCTGATTTTTAATATTTGTACCTTTACACCTGTATGATACCAATGATGCACCGGTTAGCCGCTCAACCATCAACCTTAATGCTATTATCATGAGCGGTAAATTCACCTGGTTAACCGGCGACAAACGGATCTGGATATTATACCTTTTTGCTGCACTGGCCTGCTGGCTGCTGAAAATAACAGGCCATAACCAAAACAACTTCCTGATATTCCGGGCGTCGTACTATCATCTCGTTCACCATTTAAATTTATATGCTGCATACCCCGCCGAGCATGACGATATGTTTTACTACGGCCCGTTGTTCCCGGTGTTTTTTGCGCCCTTTGCACTGCTGCCCAAAGCCATTGGCCTGCTGCTGTGGGAGCTGGCCAATGCTGCTGCTTATCTCATTGCTGTTAATTATCTGCCGCTGAATATCAACCGCAAGAAAATGCTGCTGCTTTTTTGTGTCATTGAATTTGCCAACTCTGCTTTTTCCGAACAGTTTAACCCGATGATGGTCGCGTTTATAATGGGAGCATTTATTTTGGTAGAAAAGGAGAAGTACCTCTGGGCCACGCTGCTGATTGTAGCTGGCGCAATGATGAAACTTTATCCCATTGTTGGGTTGGCGTTTTTTATGTTTTCCAGGCACAAATTAAAGTTCCTGGCAAGCACAGTGGCATGGACCGCTGTTTTGCTGGTGCTGCCTGTATTGTTTTGCGGGGCGGATTTCCTCATCGATGCTTATCACCGCTGGCTGCCGGCAGTTGCGCACAAAAACATCTTGAACCACCGGCTGGAATCACGCTCGCAGGATATATGCATTATGGGTATTGTACGCGATTTTACGCGGAACCCCAACATCTCTGATTTGCCTTTTTACATCTTCGGCATGGTCGTTTTTGCAGTACCGATGCTGCGTTTTAGCCAGTATAAATCATTGCAATTCCGGATGCAGGTGTTGGCTGCGCTGTTGATTATGGTCGTCATCTTCAGTTCAGGTGGCGAAAGCCCTACCTACATATTGCCGGTAACCGGCGTGTTTTTGTGGCTGCTGATGAAAGCCAGGCCCTTTACGGCTGCCCGCATTGTACTTATTATATTTTTACTGATACTTACCGGCCTGGGATTGAGCGATGTGATGCCGCGGCCTGTTCGACATGATTATATCGGGATGTACGGTATGAAAGCGTGGCCCTGCATTATAGCCTGGCTGATTATTTCGTGGGAGCTATGGTTTAAAAAGTTCGATATTGCAAGTCCAGACAACGGGAATAGCAATAATGCTATTTTTGCTGCTGTTTAACTTCCATAAGCTATGTTAAAAACATTCGACGAACTTACCGTTTACCAGCTATATCAAATATTAAAGCTCCGCAGCGCAATCTTTGTGCTCGAGCAGCAATGCCTTTACCAGGACATGGATGACAAAGACCAGCAATGTTACCACCTGATGATATTTGAAGATAACCAGCTGGCAGCCTACACCCGCCTATTGCCCGCCGGATTGTCGTTCAAAGAGGTATCTATCGGCAGGGTGATTACCAACCAGGCTTTTCGCGGCCGCGGCCTTGCCCGTAAAATTATGCAGCAGTCTATAGAAGCTTGTTATGAGCTTTTCGGTAAGCAACCCATACGTATTGGCGCGCAACTTTATTTAAAGGATTTTTACGGCTCGCTTGGTTTTATACAGCAGGGCGAGATGTATTTGGAAGACGATATCCCGCATATCGAAATGCTGCTGGCGGTGTAGTTAACCCCTGCAAATATTAAAAGCGCTTTTAGGCGGCTTTATTCGAAAGAGCATTTCGCAGGGGATATCAATAAGTGTGTCCAATATTTGGATTTACACGTAATCAATTAAATGATCGCCGGAATTCGAGGGGCGAAACGTTGGTTTTGGCTTTGAACAATTTATTGAATGACTGGGCGTGCTCAAATCCCAAGGCATAAGCCACTTCACTAACCGATAAACGGGTTGCCGAAAGCTTTTCTTTCGCTTTATCAATCAGCTTATCGTGTATGTGCTGCTGGGCACTTTGGCCCGTCAGGGTCCGCAGCATATCGCTCAGGTAGCTGGGCGTAATATTCAGATTATTGGCAAGATAGCTCACTGTCGGTATGCCCCGGCTCAGGGTTATTTCGTCATTAAAGTAAGCTTCCAGCAGTTCCTCCATTCTTTGCAGGAGACCGCTGCTGGCCGCTTTGCGTGTGAGGAACTGTCGCTTATAAAAACGGTTGGCATAGCTCAGCAGCAGTTCAATTTGTGAGATCAAAACATCCTGGCTAAAATCGTCGATGCGGCTGTTTAATTCAGTTTCTACAAAGCGAAAAATAGAAAGTACCGTTTCCTTTTCTTCTTCGGAGAGATGCAGTGTTTCATTCGCAGAATAAGAGAAAAAACCATACTGCCTGATCTTTTTTGCCAGCGGGTAGCCCAGGAGGAAGTCCGGATGGATAAGCAAGGTATATTGCGAACATACGGCACCTTCGTTTTCCGTCCCGCCGATGATCTGCCCCGGCGAGGCGAACAGGAGGCCGCCTTCATTAAAATCATAATAACCCTGGCCATATTTTAGCTTTCCGCTAAGCTTTGGCTTAAAAGAAATCTTATAAAAACCCAGCACATGCCGCTGGAGGATTCTGTCCGGCTCTATCTTGTAATGTTCGCCGTTAATAAAACTGATAAGCGGATGCACGGGCTGCGGTAATCCAAAGGCCCGGTGTGCCTCAGAAAGCGACTCAAACCTGTGCAGGGTGTTATCTTCCTTTTTCATCTGTTATCCTGGTGCTTAAATACCCGGTCGTCCTGACTCAACGACCGGGTATCTTTATTTATTTTTAGTTACCCTGTGCAGAACACGATATTTCGTCCCATGCTTCCCAGGTGGCAAGCCGTTCGGCATAAGCGCTGCGTGTCCAGGCAAGATTATGGCTGCCCAGGTTAAAGCGCAACGGCGGATTTTCTGCATCTACAATCTTAAAAAGCGCCTGCGGCGTAGCAGCCGGGTTGCCCCGCTCCATACTTTGCAAACCTGCAAAAAATTCAGTCTTAAAATCAGAATAAATACCCATTCCCTGTGCAAACTTTAACGATTCCGGGCTGCCGAATTCAGTAGCATAGGCGCCGGGCTCAACAATGGTTACTTTGATGCCAAATTGCTTTATTTCTGCTGCCAGGCTCTCATGTATCGCTTCAAATGCCCATTTAGAAGAGCAGTAGTAGCCAATTACCGGCAAAGTGACATGACCGAGGTTACTGGACGTCCCCAATATATGGCCGTGGCCCTGCTGCCGCAAAAGGGGTAACGCAGCCTGGATCACAGAAACGGGCCCAAACACATTTGTTTCATACATAGCACGCACTTCTTCTGCACTTGCTTCCTCTATTGTGCCAACCAATGAATAGCCTGCATTGTTCAAAACAATATCAAGCCTGCCGAAGTGTTCATGCGCTTTGGTCACGGCCTCTTTTACCTGCCCGGGCTTGGTTACATCAAGTTCCAGCGTAAGTACCTGATTGCCATATTTTGTTTTAAGATCAGCAATGCTTTCGGGGTTACGCGCTGTAGCTGCTACCTTGTCGCCCCGTTCTAAGGCGGCTTCCGTCCAAACACGGCCAAACCCGCGCGAGGCGCCGGTAATAAACCATACTTTATTATTCTGTTGTGTCATAATCTTGTTTTTACACAACAAAGTTCATCAGTCCTGCCCTCCTGCTTGTAGCCTTATTACGGATAATTGTAGCCTTATCGCGGTTAACGGTGAATTTCTGCTCAAATAACCTAACCGCGCCGGGCGCGCTTGAAACTTGGGTATAAGCCGTATGACCGGTAATTCCGGTGTGAACTCATCTTTACATCTGTTTAGCAAATACCGCTGTATAATTAGTAAAACCAAATTTTTCTTTCGGCAGGTACGATTAGTGAAGGGTAATTAAGGAATGGATGCAGCATGTGTCAATTCCTTTTTCTATTTTCACGCTATGACAGCATCTCCCGAAATAAAGATAACCAAAGCAGTTCGATCTCGCCTGGCAGAAACAGACTTTAACAACCTGCAATTCGGCACGATCTTTTCCGACCATATGTTTATGGTCGACTACGCCGATGGAGAATGGAAAGACCTGCAGATTGTTCCTTATGGGGATATTACATTAAGCCCTGCGTGCACTACGCTGCATTACGGCCAGGCCTTCTTCGAAGGACTGAAGGCGTACAAACACGCTGACGGGAGCGTCTCTATTTTCAGGATGAATAAAAATGCTGAACGCTTTAACCATTCTGCCGACCGCCTCTGTATGCCGCAGTTGCCCGAAGAACTGTTTATGAAAAGCATTGCGGCCCTTGTGGACGTCGACCGCGATTGGGTGCCTGCAAAAGCTAATCACTCTTTATATATCAGGCCGTTTATGTTTGCTACTGAGGCATACCTTGGCGTAACACCCTCAAAAACCTATAAATATATGGTGCTTACTTGTCCGGTTGGTCCGTACTTTTCAAAACCGCTCCGGGTAAAGATTGAAACCAATTATACCCGTGCTGCCGAGGGTGGCTATGGCTATGCAAAGGCAGCCGGTAATTACGGAGGCGCCATGCTGCCTGCCCGCAAGGCAGTTGAAGAAGGTTTTGACCAACTGATCTGGACAGATGCTAAAGAGCATAAATACATTGAAGAGATGGGTGCGGCCAATGCAATGTTCGTTATGGATGGCAAGTTGGTAACCCCCTCTATTGATAAGAATACAATATTAAAAGGCGTTACCCGTGATACGATACTCACACTGGCCCGTGATATGGGGTATGAGGTTGAAGAGCGGCCTATAGCTATTACAGAACTGGTTGAAGGCACGAAAAACGGCAAGCTTACCGATGCCTTTGGCGCCGGAACAGCATTTACCATAGCGCCAATTGCGTCGTTCAGCTATAATGGCGAAGAGTATTTTCTGAAGGATCCGGCGGCACGCGAATTTTCCGCCAGGGCGCTTAAGGCACTAAACGATATCAGGTATGGCGTTGTGCCTGACAAACATGGGTGGAATTACATGGTTTAAGACGCCGTTTACTCAAAAGGATTCTAATTTTCCGGTTTGTGCTTTAGGCTATCAATTTATCAATAAATCTGGTAATTCCGGATTATTTAATCACCCTTTCGCCAACCATAAATACCGGCAGCGACCCGAGATTTAATATCCGGTCGTGAAAATTTCTGATATCGAACTTAGCCCCTTCCTGTTTCGTTACCTGCGCTTTCCATTGCATGATCTGTCCGGCTCCATATTTATAGGTAATACATTGTGCCGGCCAGCGTTTTACGCGGGCAATTTCGCGCAGGGCAATATCATCCTGGTTTTTAATATTTTTCTTCCAGAAAGCGAGCGCCTGCTCATCCGTCCAGCCGTAATAATTTAAGCCAATATCCATAGGCACGCGCACGGAGCGAACAATATCCCACTCCCATTTCCCCAGTTCATCGTATGGTGTCTTATATACGCCAAGGTCTTTACCCAATTCTTCAACATAAGCGCCCCAGCCTTCTTCAAGTCCTAAAAAGTAAAACAGCCGCTGCACATCTGTCTGCTTTACAGCCGCATTAATGCACGACTTATAATGATGCCCCGGCACGGCCTCATGTATAAAAAGCCAGTCGACCTGTCGCTTATTGTAAGGCTTGCCAAACTGGTTATAGTAAAAAACATTCCGGTCGTAATAGCCGGGCGTTTGAGCCAGCTGCTGGTTGGCGCCCTGTTCAATTTTTAAGGATTCAATTTTGTGCGTGTTAAACACATTATTCAGGTTGCTGTAAATCACCGACTTTGTATGCTCAAAGGCTTTCATCACATCCGCCGGGTCATTTATAAAAAACGATCTGTCGTTAAGATGCTTGTAGAACTCTGCCTCTGTTAAACCGCTTTGTTTACGAATCGCCTCTATATGGTCTTTAACCCTGTCCACTTCGCTCAGGCCGAATTTGTAGATTTCATCAGGCGTAACATCGGCGCTCAGCCAGTTTTTCAAAAAATATGCATACCAGGCTTTACCATTAGGAACGGTATAGATACCTGCGTCTGATATTCTTTTGGGTGGATTAGCGGCCCATTGTTTTTCAAGTGCCAATCGCTCCAGGTTAAGCGCAGTTTCATAAGCAATCAGTTCATAATCCGTCCGCTGCACTTCGGTCAAGTCTTTCGGCGAAAAACTTTTAAGTGATGACTTTACCGATTCAAAAAAAGCTGTTTGCTTTTTAATATCAGCTGCATTACCAATTCCTTTCAGATTGGATACGTAGCTCATGTCCATCGCCGGTATTTTTAGCGACGAATATCCTTTTACAAAATTACCGGTAAACTGCTTGAATGAGGGTTGTGGCTTAAAAGAAGAAATAAACAGCAGGGGAGCGATTAAACAAGTGGTCTTAAGCATCATATCATTAAGGAATGAACATTTATTATTGGAGTGCCGGAAACGCCGGTTGTTACTCCCTGATCGTGAATTATTTAGCAGAATCCGGAATTGTATGGAATAATCGACCCACACCCCGGGGTAAAATCATCATGAAATGGTATTTTATATGTTTCTTGATGTCTGCAAATGCGAAAGCAAATTATAGCTAAATTTGCACAACATTCAATTCAGCTGCCATGAAACAAAAATTCCATTACGCCACCGTAAGCGAGGCCATCGACCAATTAAAAAACCAGGGCTATACACTCGAATTCAGCCTGAAGCAAGATCATTTTGTTACCGGCGATAAGGAATATCCGGCAGAAGATTTTGAGATCACCGATCTTTACCGCTACGAAGGCGCCTCAGACCCAGGCGACGAAGCTGTTGTTTACGCGCTTTCGTCGGCAGCGGGGGTGAAAGGAACATTGGTTACCGGTTATGGCGTTTCAACCGACGATCTGTCCGGCGAAATCTTAAAGCAGCTGCATTATAAGTACCAGCAAAGCCAGGCATAGCACACTACCAATGGTTAATTATTTTATCGCCAGAAACGAAAAGGATTTTGAAACAGGCAAGGCACTATTCCGGGAATATGCGCAATCGCTTAGTGTCGACTTACGTTTCCAGAATTTTTCGAATGAGCTTAAAACAATAGCAGAACAATACAACCTTCCGTCAGGAGGATTATATCTCGCTTTTTTTGATGGATTGCCAGCTGGCTGTGCGGGAGTACGCAAGTTTGATGATGAAACTGCGGAGCTTAAACGCATGTTTGTAAAAGATGAATACCGGGGGCACAAAATCGGTGTAAAGCTGTTGCAGCTCGCTATAGGGCTGGCTAAACAGCTCGGCTACAGCAAGCTAAGGCTTGATACGCTTGAAGATATGGCTAAAGCACAACAGCTATACAGGTCTTTCGGGTTTTATGAGATTCCGGCATACCGTTTTAACCCGCTTAGCGGTACAATTTACATGGAAAAAGAACTATAATAAGTGTTCCTTTAGTATTGCCGTGTATTCTTCCCGGCTGATCATTCTCGCTCCCATCGATTGCAAATGCGGGGTGTATACCTGGCAATCTATCAACTTATACCCGCCAGAATTGCACAGATGAATTAGTGCAGCTTTTGATGCGTTGCTTACCCGGCTGAACATACTCTCCCCGCAAAATACCTTCCCAACCGCAACCCCATACAAGCCGCCCGCCAGCTCGTCCTGCATCCAAACCTCAACTGAATGCGCGTATCCTTTTTTATGCAAGGCAATATAAGCCTCCCGCATTTCGGCAGTTATCCAGGTACCATTCTGCCCCGTCCGGGGTGCTTTGGCGCAGGCTGCAATTACTTCGGAAAAGCACTGGTTAAATGTTATTTTAATTTGCCCGGACGTTAATACCTTCCGCATCGATTTGGATATTATAAGCTCATCCGGGTAAAGAACGAACCGCTCATGCGGCGAAAACCACAGGATGGGTTCGTCCTCGCTATACCAGGGAAAGATGCCGTTTCGATAGGCCAGCAATAAGCGCTCTGTACTTAAATCGCCGCCAACAGCCAGCAGCCCATCTTCTTCAGCCAGGGCAGGGTTGGGGAAAAGCAATCGTTCATCGAGCCTGAATATCATCAGGGCAAATTTACGCCTTGCGCTTTATCACCAGCTTTTTATTTTGTGCTTTGGCGACGGCATCCAGATATTGCTGCAACTCGGTGTATTTGGCTGCAGGAATAATATGGTTGGTGAGATTAAATTTTGCCGTGCTTACTACCTGGTTTTTAGCAGCATCGTAAACATATTTTACATCATAATTTCCATACGAAAATTTAAGCGACTGGTTTGCGGGAAGTGCTTCTACCTCGTAGCCCGAAGGCAGGTCGATCGTAGTAACGCACGACTTTTGCAGCGGATGTTCAAAATAATAGTCTGTTTTCCGGTTTTCCTCAATAGGTACACTAAAAGCACACAGGTCAAACACCCGGGGGCGGTAAAACTGTTTATCGCCGGCCATTACATCGCAAAACCGGTCATACTCTATTTCCATATCCACTTCTTTAACCCCGTCAAAATCCTTGCCCGGGCTGATGTTAAACATACTTGGCTGCTTAATATTAAGCATACGCAAGTATAGCTCCTTTTGTTCATCCTGTTTCAGGGCGGCATAGTTTATATAGTCAAAGCGATATTCGCCGCTGGCTAAAATCTTTACCTGTGTTTTTGCGCTGCCATCTTCGGCAAGTACTATATGGGCCTCGCTGTTAAACTGATTATCGGTTATCCTGCTTCGCGGGGTGTTAACCAATTTGCCGCCATCTTCGGTGATCAATAAAGCGGTGCGATTCTCGGTAAACGGGCCCAATTGCCCAAACTTGTTTATGCTGCTTGTGCATTCGAGCCAGGTAGTATCACCTTTAAAGGGAATACACAAAATAACGTGATTAAAGCTGTTGAACGGAAAAGAAAAGTCGGCCGGCTCTTTGTTGGGTTCTGCGTTTACAACTGCATAACACGACGGGATATTTACAGCCTTTAACAGGGCGCTCATGTAGTTTGATAATGCCTTACAGTCTCCATATTTTTGCTGGTCTACAAATGATGCCGAAAACGGCTTCAATCCGCCTATGCCCAGCTGAACGCTTACATAGCGCATGTTTTTCTGCATATAGTTATACAAAAACTCGGCTTTCTTTTTATCAGATTTGATAGAATCGGTCATTTGGCGTATTTCGGCCTCCCGCTGTGGCGGCAATGAGTTTACATCTGCATTAAGGCCCTTTATGAATTTGCCAAAATCGTTCCATGTACTTAAACTGCCCTTTACACCATAAAATTCAAAATTGTTAGCCGCGAACTCTATACCAGGCAAAACATGCCAGGCTACAGCTCCTTCTTCAATTTTAAAAGCTTTAAGGTTCTTTACAGCCCAATAATAGTCTGTGGTAACACCATCAGTATTGGGGCTGACAATGGGTTTTACAGCGGTATTTTTATTCAGGTACCTGAAACCGGCATTATTATCGATCCGGATATGACAGTTTGCGTTCTGTACGGCCTCTTGTTCCCCTTGTATCGCCCATTTTCCAATATCCAGCGAACTGGTTACATTCTCTTCATATTCCTTTTCGATGGTGGCAGGGTAAGATGCTATACTATGCCTTACACCTAAAAAACGCTCATCGGTAACTAATTCGCCGCCGTTCGCTGCACCGTCATACATATCACCTTTGTGATATTTTTTAATAACGGCGCCCTTATCATTATAAACGCGCATTACAATGTCGCTAAAATTATCGTACTTCTTGTTGTAACCCAAAACCATTTGAGCTTCATAGTCGCCCTTTTCGTTCAGCACCGTTACAATTTTATGGACGGTGAGCACCATTTTCCCGGGGCCCTTTACAACAATATCGCGTGAAGAATAGCGGACAACCACATTAGCGTCGGTCTTAAGCGAATCGGGGATGGTTGACGACTGGTATAATGACGGATCGATTTTATTATTCTGCGCACGAGCATCTGCGCCAATTAAGCATACGGTCGTTAACAGGCCATAAAAAAAACTTTTTTTCATCTTGGGTTAGGATTTTTTCAAAACAACTTGTTCATTCAGCATTTCAAACATTTTCTTAAAAAAGTCGTGAAACTCCGGGTAATTCTCTTTAAAATACAACGACTTCTTAAATACGATTGAATATCGCAGGCTGATCATACCTTCCTCTTCAGCCGTTATTCGTTTAAATACTATACTGTTATCAGGCATGCTCATGGTTACGCTTTTTGGTAATACATCCATTTTATAACCGGCAGGCATTTTAAATATACCGTTTATGATGTAGGTGTTATTGTATCCGAAATCGATATCTGTCTGGCGGTTTTCGGCTAAAAACTCATTTTTCCCAAGGCCTGCAAAACGGTTTGCATTAAAGTAAATATAATTATCATCGGACCCTGTTAAATTGAGGTCAAAATCAACAACCTGCAATAGTGGCAGGGTATCTGTTTCCATGTTCTCAAATGCCAGTTTTGATATGTGCAAGCTGTTGTCATGATCCTGCAGGTATTCTGTATATTTCTTTTCACCATCCGTCTTATATCTTTCAACGGCGCCTTTACGATTATAACCATAGCTGTTTATATGTGCCGAACCTATCATTTTGGCATCGGGTTTTATTTCGGCGTTTATTGATACCATTTGCCGCACCGGCTCGGTGTTTTGCAAAAACAGCACATCATATTTGTTATTGTCTTCATCCAAATAGAAGCCCATGCCGTTTAAAAGGCTGGCGGGTATCTGGTTATACACATTGTATTTATTGGTCGCATCAAGTATATAGTGCTGGTCGCCGTCAAGTGGTACATAGGCAACAGTACGGTTAAAGATAAATATGTTGGGGTATGCCGGGTTTACTTTGCCATTTTCACGGGTGCTAACCATCATTGGAATAGCGTTTATACCAGCCTTGCGCAGCAGGTGATACAAAATGAGATTTATTTCGGTGGAGTTGCCTGCTTTTTTATCCCATGCTTCTGAGGTGCCATCAATCGTATAATTTCTATCTATCTCATTCCATTTCATCGTGTTTTTCACAATGTCAAATAGGTAGGCGATTTTCCCTTCAGTAGTTTTAATTTTCTTTGCCTGGTCGAGTATTTCACCTTCTCCTGACAGGTGTCTGTTTAATTGCGAGCCGAAGTCTGTGCTATTCCTTGCCTTTATGGCCAGCTGGTTCCAGGTATTGCCAAACTCAACTGTACCGCCGGTATTGTCAAGGCGACTGGCGGGTAAGTATTGTATGTGTTGTAAATTATCTTTTTTCGCTCCCATGTAGGGCTCATCATGCAGGGAAGGTACATTCCCAAGGGCCTTAATATCATCGGTATTTACCAGGTAAGGTTGAGTTACATGCTCCAGATGTTTAAAATAAAAATAATTCGGTACAGACGCCCTGAATTCGCTGTAGCGCGTAGGTATGTCTGTCTGAAAATACCAGTTGGGAAACGCATAAAGCGATTGGGAAAAAAGGGTATACCGGATATCCAGCACTGAACCGGCCTGAACATTGGGCAGTGAAAACGTCAGGGTATAATAGTCTCTGTCGGCATGCTGTTTATAAAAGTCTTTTTTGTCTGCTTTAAAAACTTCCTGCTTGTCTCCGTTCAGGTTTATAGTTTCAGCGTCAACCGATGTTATCTTCTGAATCTCGCTGACGCCGAGGTATTCAATTTTGAAATTGCCGTAGTTTTTGCCTTTATCGTTAAATATTTTTATCCGCACATGTCTTTCAAATATCAGGCCCGAACTAAAGCTCACTTCGCCTTTATCAAATAATATCTCGGCATTAGCTTCAGGCTCAAAATCACATACCTTCATTTCCAGATCTTCCCTGCCCACTTTGCCAAATGGCATGGTTGCAGGTGGTTTTTGTATGTTAGCTGCTGTGAATGTGGTTTTCTGAGCACTTGCCGAAAGGCACAGTGTCCCCATTGCTAACAGTAATAAAAAAATTTTCATTGTGTTTAAGTTTGATGATTACCCTTTTTTCAATACGATCTGTTCGTTCAGTAACTCATGCATTTTTTTAAAGAAGGCAAAAAAATCCGGATAGTTATCCTTTGAATACTCCGGTACATTATAACTTACATTGTAACGCACCACCACGGTTCCGTTCTGCTCGGCTACTACACGCCTAAATGTGAAGCTTTTGTCAGGCATCGACATAGTAACGCTCTTGGGCAAGGCATCCGCTTTATAACCGGCAGGGATTTTATACACGCCGTTAATAGAGTAGCTACGGCCATAACCAAAGTCCAGGTTCGTCATCCGGTTTTCATTTAAAAACTCATTCTTTTTTAATGCGGAAAACATATTGGGGTTCAGGTAAATATAATTGTCGTCAGAGCCTGGCAGGTCGAGCGTGAAATCAAATTTTTGCATTAACGGCAGGGTATCTACCTCCATATTTTCCAGCTTAAGGCCCGTGATTTTTATGTTGTTATCGTCGCGCCGCAAGTAGTCGGTGTACTTTTTTTCACCGTCGGTTTTATAACGGTCTATAGCATCAATCTTCCCATAGCTCGCACTGCTAATCTGCACATTGCCCTCTACTTTTCCGCCTGCTTTTATTTCCGCACTTACAAATACCGACTCCCGAACAGGCTCATCTTTTCTTAGCAGGACAATATCATATTTGTCTTTCGCCTTATCTACCCAAAGCCCCGATGAGTTGAGCAGCTCGGCCGGCGTTACGTTATACAGGTTGTATTTGCCGGTCGCGTCCAGAATATATTGCCTGGCAGAATCTATCGGAACATAAACGACGCCCCGGTTAAACTGTGCTGTTGATGTGTAAAACGGCTTAACGCGGCCATGATCGCGCGTACTTACCACCATTGGCAATGCCGCGTCAATCCCCGATTGCTTTAGCAAATGGTACAATATCAGGTTTATCTCGGTAGAGTTACCCGTTTTACGCTCCCATGCGCGATAGGTGCCGTCCTCCGTATGCCAATCATCATGTCCGTTCCATTTCATGGCGTTTTTCACTTCGTTAAAAACGTAGGCTATCCGCTGGTCTATCGATGTAATTTGCTTTGCTTTTGAAATAATAGTTTCCTCGCCGGTTATTTTCCGCTTTAACTGGCCGCCGAAATCTTCATTATCTATAAGCCGGCCACCTACTTTGCCCCATGTATCTGAGAGATTAGTAACAAAACCCCCAAGAGGCTGAAAGGACACCAGCTGAAAGGTGATTGACTGGACATTATCTTTAAAAGATGACATATAGGGCTCATCGGGCAGAGAAGGAACATTTGCCATGGCATGCAGTTCGTTAGTAAGGGTATACGGGTATGCCTGGCCGCCCTCCATCAGGCTGCGGCTGTCTGTTGTACGTTCTTGTTTTACCAATGGCTGCCAGATATTGGTATTTGCCCTAAAGTAAAATATTTCAGGAATAGAAGTTTTAAGCTCGCTGTAGCGGACAGGTATTTTATCCTGGAAAAACCAGTCAGGAAAATCCGTAGGTGAATTAGCGCCTAAGTTGTATTTATATTCAATTACACTGCCTGGTTTTACGTTTGGAAAACTGAACGTTACTTCGCTCCAGTATTTATCAATGTTTTTAGTATAAATCAGCTTCTTGTCCAGCTTTGTAATTTCTGGTTTGCCGTTAACAATATTAATAGTTTGTGCCTGCAGGCCGGTAATATATTCCAGGCGATCGCCGCTAAAAAACTTAATATGTATGTCGGCCTCCTTTTTCCCGTTATCATTAAAAATCTTAATGCGGCGGTGCATTTCGGTAGTAATAGTTAAAAGATCAGTGCCGAAATAAACGTTTGCTTTATCGAAAAGCACCTCGGCATTGGCATCTTTTTCAAAATCGCAGGCTTTCATATCCAGGTCTGCATTATCTATTGTTCCGAAAGGCTGAGTTGCCGGGCCGGAATACGTAGCTTTTTGTGCGTTTGCCGACAGGCATAACATCGCTGCGGCTAATAAGGGTAAAAATTTATTCATGTGATATAATTTGGTTGATAAATAATAGCTAACTGATATAAAGGTATTCGCTCATGTCTTCTTAAGCACTATCTGCTCATTCAGCATTTCGAACATCTTTTTATAAAAATCATGGATGGCGGGGTATTCATCCACAGAAAAAACTGATTTGGAAAAATCTATGCTAAAACGGATCAATATCTGTCCGTCTTGTTCAGATACAATACGTTTAAAGCTAATGCTTTTGTTCGGCATTGTCATTGATACGCCCTGCGGCAGGGCATCTGCCTTATACCCTGCAGGCATTTTATACAGGCTTCTTATCGAATAACTGCCTATATAGCCAAAGTCGATATCGGCCTGTCGCTTCTCGTTGATAAAAGGGTTATTTCTGAATGATGTTAATACGGTCGGAGTAACATAGATGTAATTCTCATCCGAGCTGGTAAGGTCAAGTTTAAAGCCAACGCTTTCAATCAGTGGCAAGGAGTCAGCCTCCATATTTTCTCTCTTCAGCGAAAGTATTTTCAGATTATTATCGCCCGCGGTTAATGATTCTTTGAATTTAGATTCACCATCTTCGGCATAAGCAGCCAGGTGATTTGTTTTGAGGCACCCGTAGCTGGATATATGTGCTGTTCCCTCCAACTTTCCGTCTGCCTTTATCTGCGCATTAACAAAAATGGCTTTTCTAACCGGTATAGTGTCTTTAACAACCTTTAGGTCATAATTTTTTGCTGCCGGATCAATGGTGAGCGAGTAACAGTTCAGCAGTTCAAAAGGTATGGAATTGTAGGTGTTGTATGGGCTGGTAGCATCCAGAATATAAGTTTTCTTGTTTGCAGTAACGCTTAATACCATCGTATTGAAGTCTCGTACATCCGGTAAATCCAGCTCTATCCGCCCGTTAGACCGTGTGCTGATAAAGGTTAGGTTACTTTTAATACCTGCCATCCTTAAAAAATTATAAAGCACCAGGTTTATCTCCGCGCTGTTGCCTCGCTTATTTTCCCATGCTTTCTTTATACCGTCATTAGTTTCCGTACCGTAACGATTGTTCCACTTCATCTTATTTTTTACACGGTTAAATAAAAGCCCTATTTTTTCTTCATCAGTATTAAGCAGTTTGGCGGCGGCTAACGTGCTATCGTCCTTTAAATTTTTAGTCAATTCGTCGCGCAGATATGGGTCGTTCAGCAGCAAACCGGTTACGGGCGGCCAGGTATGAACCCTTGGGCGAAGCTTCATATCGTTATAGGGCGTTTGTAATAAAAAAAAGCGGGTATTCTGGATATTATCTTCAGGGGTGGTAGTGAAAGGCTCGTCGGTAAACGACTCCACATCTTTTATGGCCCATAAATAGTGCACCCCTGTAGAGTCGTTCGAGCTGTTCCGGATGGCTTCTCTTACGTTTTTATCGTATCCCTGATAAACCCTCGATAATATTTTATAGCTATAGCCGGTAGTTATTTTTTTATCGAACAAACTGTACCTTACCGGAAGCGATTCCTGGCAATTCCAGTCCGGCACATCGCCCGGAAAATCAACCGTCCGGGTATAGGTAAACTCTACAATTGCCCCCGGCCTCACAGCTGGAAAGCTAAACTTTAATGTTTTAGTGCTTTTGTCCTCAGTTTGTTTGTAAATGAGCGTTTTATCTACCGGGATGGTTTTAATAACGCCGTTTTCAAGATACACGGTATGGGCTTCGACATCGGTTATTTTCTCAAAATGGTCTTTGCTGGTATATTCTATTGTAACATCCGCTTGTTCAAGTCCTTTTTTGTTCAATATCTTAACCCGGCGATGGCGTGTTATTATAGTAACATCAGTAAGGGCATTAACCTCGGTCTTATCAAATAAAACCATTGCATTGGCTCCTTTTTCAAAGTCGCACGATGTTAGCTTAAGGTCGGCAGTATCAATCTGTCCAAGGTGTTGAGTTTGCCCTTGCACAAAGGTTATTGCACAGCACTGCAACAAGAGCACGAATAGTCGTTTCAATTAATAGGGTTTAATACATCGAATATATAAATTATTTTAATTAGTAAAATAATTTATTAGCGTGCAGTACTGATATTAAACCTTTTGCCGCGGGCATCAGTCTTAAACCCACAATACCCTTATTATGGATAATCTCAGGCAGATAAAACACTTGTATGCGCGCGCGGGCTTCGGTTTAAGGTTTGATGAAATTAATGCCGCCCGAAATCTTGATATAAGCCAGGCGCTTACCGGGTTGTTCAAATCATCCGAAAACTATCAACCTCTTGATATTATCACGGGCGATGCGGGCTATACCACGATGTTAAGAGGCGACAAAGCCGAAAGGAAGCAATTTATGCAGCTGCAGCGCCGGCAGGAAAGAAGCCTGAACGAAGCCTGGATGGAGCGCATGAGCAATACCGATGCCGTGCTGCGCGAGAAAATGACCCTTTTTTGGCACAATCATTTTGCCTGCCGCACCCGGCAAGCGCAATTTGCACAGCAGTTGAACAATATTCAGCGGGAACATGCCCTGGGTAACTTCCGGGAGCTGGTACTTGAGGTGTCCAGGTCGCCCGCTATGCTGCAATTTTTAAATAATCAGCAAAACCGTAAAGGACATCCCAATGAGAATTTTGCACGCGAGCTGATGGAGCTCTTTACTATTGGCCGCGGAAACTATACCGAACAAGATGTAAAGGAGTCGGCCCGGGCATTTACCGGCTGGGGATTTAATAAGGATGGCAAGTTTGCCATGCGATCTTTCCTGCATGATGACGGCGAAAAAAGGTTCCTTGGCAAAACCGGTAACTTAACCGGCGAAGATATTATCGACCGTCTGCTCGGGCAAAAACAAACAGCGGTATTCATCAGTACAAAACTCTACAAATATTTGGTTAATGAAACGCCCGACGCCGGGCACATCGCCGCCATGGCAGATGTGTTTTATCGAAATAATTATGAAATAAAACCCCTGCTTCAATTTGTTTTTACCGCTCCCTGGTTTTACGGAGAGCAAAATGTGGGCAATATAGTTAAGTCGCCTGTTGAGCTTTTGGTGGGATTGAACCGGCAATTTTATGTAAACTATCAACGGCCGGAGATTATGCTGCAATTCCAGAAAGTGCTTGGGCAGGTATTATTTTATCCGCCCAATGTGGCGGGCTGGCCGGGCGGACGCAACTGGATCGACAGCTCGTCATTAATGTACCGGCTAAAGATACCGTCGATAATATTAAACGGTGGCGTAATAGATTTTAAAGGCAAAGCCGACCCCGAGGAGGAGGCCTACATAGCGGCTTCGCATAACCAGCAGCAATTTGTAAACGCCCGCATACAGGCGCAAGCCGATTGGGACAAATTGTTAAAATCTATACCCCCGGGCACATCAAAAAACAACATTGCGGCATTTATTCTGCAGCCGCCAGTCAGCAAAGTGCTCGCTACAGAACTTGGCAGGGCTGCGGATATTAAAACAGCATTAATACAAAGCGTTTCGACACCGGAATATCAACTGTGTTAGGGCCCTCAGCCCCTAAAGGGGAGCTGTCGTGGGTTATAAAATATAAACATTAACTCTTCCGCAGTTGCGGAGGTTTGGGGGGCTTATGAATAGAAGAAACTTTTTTAAGAATTCAGCCATTGCCACAGGGGCAATGATGATACCGGCTTTTTTAAAACCTTTCGAGGCGATGGCTTCTGCCGAATTGGGTGGCCATAAGAATTTAGTGATTATCCAGCTATCCGGCGGCAATGACGGGTTGAATACGATTGTTCCGTATGGAAACGACATCTATTATCAAAAACGTACCACCATTGCTGTCGGCAAAAACGATGTTGTGAAATTGGATGATATGCAGGGGCTTAATCCCAATTTATCTGCTCTCAAAGAAATTTACGACCAGGGATGGATGGGCATTATCAATTCAGTAGGCTACCCCAATCCCGACCGCTCGCACTTCCGCTCGATGGATATCTGGCAAACCGCTAGTGAATCCAACCAGTTTTTAACTACGGGATGGATCGGCCGTTATCTTGACTCAAATTGTGCCGTCTGTAAAAATCCTTATACCGCTATTGAAGTGGATGACACGCTTTCGCTGGCGATGAAAGGCGCAAAGATGAAGGGCATTGCTGTTGAAGATCCGGATAAGCTATTTCAAACCACCCGCGAGCCTTTTTTTAAGGAGCTGGTGCATAACCATAATGATGCCAATCTGAATGAAGATAACCTCGGTTATTTATATAAAACCATGGCAGAAACCTATTCATCGGCAGAATACATTCAACAGACATCGAAGACGTACACCGTAAAAGGGGATTATCCGGCAACGCCATTTGCCAATCAACTTAAAACTGTGTCCAAGTTTATCAATTCTGGACTCGAAACACATGTCTACTATGTTTCACTGAGTGGCTTTGACACCCATGTAGCACAACAGCCACAGCAAGGGCGGCAGCTGAAAATTTATGGAGATGCCGTAGCAGCGTTCATTAAAGATCTTAAACAAACCGGCAAGCTGGATGATACCCTGGTGATGACCTTCAGTGAATTTGGCCGCCGCGTTGAGCAGAACGCCAGCAATGGCACCGACCACGGCACAGCTAATAATATCCTTTTGTTCGGTGGAAAGCTAAAAAAGGCAGGCATTTATAACGACGCGCCGGATTTGGTACAGCTGGATAACGGAGACTTGAAATACACTGTCGACTTTAGGGATGTATACGCTACCCTGCTGGATAAATGGCTGGATGTGAGTAATAGCGTTGTTTTAGGCAAAGAGTTTGGGCGCATGAAATTTATATAAGCCATAACAAAATATGCAGAGACGCAAATTTTGCGCCTCTGCATATTTTAAATTCCGAAATCGAAACTGCTGCTTTCCTAATCAACGGGGCAACCTGCGCATCAGGCTGGCCATAGCAGCCGGGTTGCTCATCTGCTTCATCACCTTGCGCATGTCCTCAAATTGCTTGATCAGGCGGTTAACCTCGGTAAGGTTGGTGCCCGAGCCATTTGCTATACGTGTACGGCGGCTCTGATTGATGCTGTCGGGGTTGCTCTTTTCGTAGGGGGTCATCGATTGGATAATGGCCTCGATCGCTTTAAATGCATTGTCGTCAACCTCCACATCTTTCATCATTTTGCCAACGCCGGGTATCATGCCCATCAGGTCTTTCATGTTACCCATTTTCTTTATTTGTTGTATCTGGCTGTAGAAGTCGTTAAAGTCGAATTTATTTTTGCGTATCTTTTTTTGCAGCTCCGCAGCTTCCTTTTCATCAAATTGCTGTTGAGCACGCTCCACCAGCGATATTACGTCGCCCATGCCCAGGATACGCGATGCCATACGGTCGGGGTGGAAAACGTCGAGCGCTTCCATTTTCTCGCCGGTACCAATGAATTTTATCGGCTTATTAACTACCGATTTGATAGACAGTGCCGCACCACCGCGGGTGTCGCCATCTAATTTGGTAAGCACAACGCCGGTAAAGTCAAGGCGGTCGTTAAATACCTTGGCGGTATTCACGGCATCCTGGCCGGTCATGGCATCAACCACAAACAAAATCTCGTGCGGGTTAACTGCGGCCTTTACGTTTTCAATCTCCACCATCATGGCCTCGTCTATCGACAGCCGGCCCGCGGTATCTATAATTACTACGTTGTTATGGTTTTGCTTTGCCTGGGCAATGCCTTCGCGGGCAATGGCAATCGGGTCTTTTGATTCAAGGTTGGCGTATACCGGCACATCAATCTGCTTGCCTAATACCTGTAGCTGCTCAATAGCCGCCGGGCGGTAAACGTCATCGGCAACCAGTAATACCTTTTTGTTCTTCTGTGTCTTTAAGTAATTGGCCAGCTTGCCTGTGAAGGTGGTTTTACCCGCACCGTTTAAGCCCGCAATTAATATAATAGTTGGGTTCGCTGAAAGGCTAATGTCCGAAGTTGTACCACCCATCAGTGCGGCCAGCTCGTCGTTCATTATCTTGGTGAGTAACTGACCCGGCGAAATAGCGGTTAATACGTTTTGGCCGAGGGCTTTTTGCTTAACCTCGTCCGTAAAAGTTTTGGCAGTTTTATAGTTAACGTCGGCGTCAAGAAGGGCCTTGCGGATTTCCTTCATGGTTTCGGCCACGTTTATTTCAGTAATGGTTCCCTGGCCTTTTAGTACTTTAAAGGCCCTGTCGAGCTTATCCGAAAGATTTTCAAACATTATTTATCAGCTGATTTTGAGGATACAAAGGTAAACTAAGATTTGTAAGATTGAAAGCTTTTAGGATTAATCCGCTTCCGCACTGATTTTAATCGTTTGTATCGCAACGGTCCGTTGTCCATCCTGCCGTTTTACTATCATCTGCGGTACCTTTCAAATCCTTATGGATTGCGCAAACCCGGATAAATTTTCTAATTTTAGTGGCTGCGAACAAACCGTAAACCCAAAAACATGGAGCAAAAAGCACCTTTTACCGAAAAGCGATTTATAGTAACCTTTATTTTTGTTACCTCATTGTTCCTGATGTGGGGCGTGCTGCACGCCATGAGCGATGTGCTGAATAAGCATTTTCAGGATGTTTTAAATCTATCCAAATCCAAATCGGGTTTGATACAATTTTCGGTTTTCGGCGCCTACTTTGTAATGAGTATCCCGGCCGGGGCATTCCTTAAACGGTTTGGGTATAAGCCAGGCGTTATACTTGGACTGACCTTATTTGCCGGCGGCCTGTTTTTATTTGTTCCTGCGGCAAACGCGGCATCATTTAATTTTTTCAGGATAGCCTTGTTTATTATGGGCTGTGGCATGGCTACGCTCGAGACGGTTGCCCATCCTTTCGCGGCTGCCCTGGGCGACCAGCGCACCAGCGACCAGCGCATTAATTTTGCGCAAACCTTTAATGCAATCGGTACAATTATAGGCCCGGGCATAGGCACATATTTTCTGTTGCGGGCAACCGGCGGCGAATCCGGGGATTTATCTTCCGTCAAGACGCTTTATACCGGCATAGCTTGTGTACTGGTTGTTATTGCTATAGCGTTCCTGTTTTTAAAAATTCCCCGGCTGGCGCTAACGCATGCGGAAGCCGAAGAACCCGGAGCTGCAAATGTGGACACTGAGCCGGCGAAACCTTTATTCAGTCATAAACATTTTGTTTGGGCCGTAGTTGCTCAATTTTTCAATGTTGCAGCGCAGGGCGGCACCTGGGCATTCTTTATTAACTATGGCCAGGAGGTAATGCATTTTAGCAAAGATACCGCAGGCGAATACATGATGCTCTTTATGGCGATGATGGCTTTGGGCCGGATTGTTGGCACCGCGTTAATGCGTGTTATTGCCCCCAATAAACTGCTGGCCGCATTTGCCATGGGCAGCATTGTCAGCTGCATTTTGGCAGCGCAGGGCTTAGGGTGGGCTTCCTATATCGCCTTGCTGATGATCAATTTTTTCTTCAGCATTATGTTCCCTACAATATTCAGCCTCGGACTAAAAAATCTTGGTGCGCACACGCAGCAGGCCTCATCCTTTATATCTATGGGCGTGGTAGGCGGCGCTTTTTTTCCTTTCGTGATGGGACTGATCGCCAACCACAATGTTGCTTCCGCTTACTATTTGCCCATTATATGTTATGCCGTGATATTTATGTTTGGGTATAAGTTATATAAGGTGAAGGGTTGAAGGCAGCCTGAGTGTCTGCAGGCACATCAAACTAAATATTTAATTTTTACAGGATTTCAATCAGTAAAATGTTTATGTTTAAGGACTAATTAATCCTTATTATTGATGAAACCTTTTAAAACCTTAATCTTCCTTGCTTTTTTTTGCCCTTTATTTTCAATGGCCCAGGCTAGTTTTCAGCCCGGGTATGTAGTACTAAAAAATAACGATACCGTGCGTGGATATATAGGCGTGCGGGAATGGAATAGCAATCCGGAGGAAATAGCATTCAAACGAAGCCTGGCAGACAGGCCGGAACGCTACACGCCTGCAACCACTAAAGCATTCTCTACCGGCGTTTATAGCTTCATAAGTTATTCCGGGCCGATAAGCACCAATGTTACCGACGTCAACCGTATTGGCACCGCGAGAGATACCTCATTCAGAATAGCCGATGCTTTTTTGCAGGTTCTGCAAAAAGGCCGCAACGTTATTTTGTATAGTTATGCTGATTATTTGAAAACACGGTATTTTATAGCAGAAACATCTGCGCCAATGCCCGTGGAACTAAGGTTTGGCATTTACCAGGTGAATGATGAGAATGGAACGTTACGTACGAAAACAGATCAAACCTATTTGAGACAGCTTAATACGCTGGCATTAAAATTTGGGGCGCTAAATGATGCCCTCACTAACAGACTAATCAAAGCTGACTATGAAAAGTCCGCTTTGATGCAAATAGTGGGTAAAATAAACAAACTCAGTGCCGAAGAGTATAAAGCTGCGAGTGCCGAAGGTAAGAATACCTATTTTTATGGTGGCATTGCGGCTAACTTTGCAAGCACCACACATCAGGTAAATACCGGTTATGACCGCGCCGGCGGAAAAGATGCATCTTCGGTTATGCCTGCTTTTAGGGCTGGCTTTCGCATATTTTTAAATCCCAATACACAACGTGTTGAGTTAGGCGTTGAGGCTGTGGCTGCTTTAAGTAAATATAGCGTAAATTATGACCAACAGGTTACGCCGAAAATAAATATCGACTATAGCTATCAAACGCTGACAATTTCGATTACGCCTTTGCTGATATACAACTTCTATAAGTCCGACGCGTTGTCGGTTTATGCAGGTGGTGGCGCGCAAATAGGAAATTCATCATATTCTGATAAGGTATATAAAAATACTGCCGATGGTTCTAATGCGCCAACCCAGGCCGACCCTTTTTCATTTAGAAGATGGCGTATCCCGGCGGTTATTAAAGGCGGTGTGGTAGTCGGTAAAAAGTTCGATATAAACGCAGCTTACATTTTTCAGACCCCGGTTACCGATGATCCTGTGTTTATTATAAATACAAGTTCCTTTCAGGTTGGGATAAATTATAGGTTTTAATTTGAATGGAATATTATCGTATACTTAGCTAATCATCTGCGACATAAACTCAATCGCTTCCGCAGAATGCAGCAATTTCGTCGATTCCAGGCTTTGCCGGGCGGCTTCAGCTGCCCGCTTACGCATTTGTTTTTCAAAGGCTGCAATGGCGTGTTCCAGGTCTTCAAAATTATCACTCATCAGGCATTGGCTTAATTCCAGTGCGTCCAGCATCGCCATGTTTACGCCCTCGCCGGCATAGGGCGGCATCAGGTGGGCTGCATCGCCGATAATGGTTAAATTGGGCAGAGCTTCCCACATTTGGTTGAGCGGCATGCAGTATTGAGGCCGGGGGATGAAACCTATACTAGCGTTTTCAAATAGTTCATGCCACACGCTGTCCCAGGCAGCGAATTCAGATTTAAACCAGGCCAGCACCTGCGCTTTATCGCCGAAGTTTATTCCGCATTCGTCCACCCAGTTTTCGGCGCTTTTAAAGCCCGGGTAAAAAACCAGGCTGCCATCGCCCTTTGAGCTAACAATCAGCGTTTTATTGTCGCCCATGGCAAATAATTTACCGCCATCTAACAACCGGTGCATATTTGGACACGCTGCAGCCGAATTGTACACAGCGCCTTCAATCGCGGTATAGCCCATCCAAAACGGTTTAATGTCAGTAATATAAGGGCGTATTTTTGAGTTGGCGCCATCGGCAGCAATCACAATATCTGCAAATGCGGTGTCGCCATTTTTAAATTCAAGTCTCCATGTATTATGCTGCTCCGACATGGATACGAAATGGCTGTCCCAAACCACAGTTCCCGGTTTTAACGAAGCGTGCAGTATTTTCTGCAGCGGGCCACGGTCAATCTCGGGGCGGTTTCTTACATCGGTTGCGTTGGCGCTATCTTCCATAATAATTTGCCCCATTTTATTAACAAGCCGCACTTTGTCAGCGCCCGGACGGTAATTGGCTCTGAATTCGTCCATCAAACCAGCCGCTTGCAGCGCCGCCAGTCCCGACTCCTCATGCAGATCAAGTGTTGCACCCTGCGTGCGGGCTACCGGGCTTGCATCCCGCTCATAAACCTTTACTTCAGCGCCGTTCATTTGCAGCAGACGTGCAAGCGTCAAACCACCGGGCCCACCGCCTACTATTGCTATTTCTTTATCTTTTATCAGTCTGTTCATCATATCGTTGATATTCAGATGACGAACAGACCAGGAAATAATTTTAAGATATATGATTAAATTGCGAATAAACCGGTGTAACCTAATTGTTAGTAACAGGCGGGGTCACCAGCTCGGGGAGAGAATATAATCGCTGGTTACGCATAAATCTGCGCAGGTTGTTGCGGATCATTGTTACAAACTCGTATTCGTTTGCAGTGGACACAGTGTAATACCCGGGCCTGTAACGCTGCATAAAAGCAGTAAGCTTTTCGCCTGTAAGCCCGGTTATTTTACCTACGTAGGTACGGTTAAACCTAAAGTCGATGGCGTTTTGTTCATAATCGCCCTGTATAATTTCGCGCAGGCGTGCGGCATTGCGGCCGCTTTTGCTCAGTGAGTTATAAATAGCATCGATACTAAGCCCTGCGCCACTGCCCGGCGAGCTGCTCAGGTAATCGTTATAGGCCAAAGGGCCGTAAGCTTTGCTGAATTCCTGCCTGGTAGCCGCAAGGCGTTTGGCTGGCGTAAGCGCCGTATCATGAACCGTAACTTCTTTTAACCGGATAGCGAGCGGGGCCATATAAACTGCTAAATGAAAATCGTCTTTAACTTTTAAGGTGTCAGAATGATATTCGGGGCGCGAAAAAACCAGTACATCACCCTTTTGGGCGGCAATAGCAAACTCGCCTTTTAAGTTGTTAAATACAGATGTGCCTGCTGTAATATTATGAACAATTACGGTAGCAATCCGGTCTTTACTTTCCTTGTCAAAAACGATACCGTCGACCGTTTTATCCTGCGAAAAACATCTCCCGGCAATCAACAGAAAACAAAAAATTAAACCCCGTGTCATTTGCAATGTTAAAACTACGGCTTTCGCTTAATCTAATCCCTACTATTTAACAAAAATTAACACCGATAACGGAAATATGCGCGTGTTAAAGTATCGCCCGGTTAAATCGCAATTGCCAGATAAAGCAGATATTGGCGGAGATAAATCGTTACCGGTCCGGGTGCTGGTATAAAAGTAAAGGGCCCCCGCTACCGGAAGCCCTTTACTTTTAAATGTGAAGAATTTTATAAGTATTTTGTTATCTCTTCAGACATCGGCGTAACTTTTGAGCGGAATCGGTGGATCAGCTTTCCGTTTTCATCGATCAGGAATTTTTCGAAATTCCATTGAATTTCGCCGGTAAAATCAGGGTTAGGCGCTTCAGTTAAATATTTGAACAGCGGGTCGATATCTGCACCTTTTACGCTAACCTTCTGGCTAAGCGGGAAAGTTACGCCATAACGGTCTTTGCAAAAGCTTTTTATCTCGCTGTTAGCGCCCGGCTCCTGCTGACCGAAGTTATTGGCAGGGAAGCCAACAACCACCAGCTTGTCTTTATATGTTTCAGCCAGTTTCTGCAGGTCGGCGTATTGCGGAGTAAAGCCGCATTTTGATGCAGTGTTTACCACCAGTACTTTTTTGCCTTTGTACTGGGCGAGCGAGAATGGTTTCCCTTCGATTGATTTCAGTTTAAAGTCATAAACTGACGATGGCGCGGTTACGAAAGCAAGCGCGATAATTAATGCTAATATTTTCATTGTTGTAAATAAATTGGTTTCTGTGCCTTAGCAATACGGGTAAAGAAACGAGATGGTTGCCCGCATATCGAATGTAAAATTAGCTAATAAAGCTTCTTTTGTTCAAATAGAAATCCTCTTTTAATGTCATTTTTTTTTTATCGGCGGGCGATTTATCTTTATAACCCAGCAAGTGGAGCGCTCCGTGGATGATTACACGGTGCAGCTCATTGGCTTCAGTCACCCCGAATTTTGCGGCATTTTCACGAATGCGGTCTATCGAAATAAAAATATCGCCTGTAATGGTTTGGGCGATATCGGAATTATCGAATGTTACAATATCAGTATAAGTATCGTGATCCAGATATTGCTGGTTGATCTGCAGCAGATAATTGTCTGAGCAAAAGATGTAGTTGAGTTCCTTTAGCTTAAAGCCTTCCGCTTGTATGGTCTCGGTTACCCAGTTGCGTACAGCTGTTTTTTGTTTTAACTTATAGGCGATGTCTTCTTCAAAAAAGTTGATGGCGGGCATTATATCTTAAAGTGAAGTTCAACTTCGTTGCCTTTGGCGTTGAATATGCACTGGTCTGCCAGGTGTTTAATAATAAACACGCCGCGGCCTGTAAGGCTTTCCAGGTTTTCCGGAGCGGTTGGGTCAGGCAGGTTGTTGTAATCAAAGCCTTCGCCCTCGTCGGTAACAGTCCAGATAATGCGCTTTCCGTCAACTTCAGCATTTACAATAACCTTTTTGCTTTCATCAAGCTTATTTCCGTGCACAATGGCATTATTGCCAACTTCGCTAAGGCAGGTCATCATATTGGCGAACGTATCTTCGCCTACATGGTGCCTGTCTGCAATTTCTTCCACCAAATTTTCCAGCAAAGCTATGCTCTCTCGTTTTGAAGGAAGCTGCAATGTGTAAAGTTCACCTGCCTGAATATTTGATTGGTCCATATCATTTAGCGTTGAGTAGATCAAAGTATGTTTTTATTTTTGATTTATAATAAAAATTAAGTGCAGCCGGTACCGTCCGTATCTGCTCCGTTTGTTTTTGTTTGGCCTGCTGGTATTCCTGCAATGCCTTTATATATCCCGGCGGCATATCTTTTCCTGCATTGCTTTCACGCTGCTGGTCTTGCTCCCGTTCCTGTTCAGCTTTTTCGGCTTCCAGTAAACGGGTTTGAATTTGCTGCTGACGCTTGATTGCATCTTCCGTTATTCGCCTGTTTACGAGATCGCGCTCGGTTTGTTCCATTTCTTTCGAAATTTTATCCAAATCGCCCAATCCGCCCTTGCCGTCCTTGTTTTCCTGCCGGTTTATTTGCTGTAATGCCTCACGAATCTGCTGTTGTTGCCGCGCTAATTTAGCTAATTGTTCACTTAAATTACCATCACCGCTCTGATTTTTTCCCTGGTTGCCCTTCTGGCCCTGCTGCTGCATTTGCTGCCGGGCTTTTTCCATGTTTTTATTCAATTGCTCCTGCATCCGGGCCAGTTGCGATACCGTTTGCTGTTTACCTTTCCCTTTGCCGCTTTTGGGCGAATTTTGCATTTGCGCTAATGCTTCGCTCAATAACAGCGCCAGGTTGTTCATGCTTGTCATGGCGTATTGCTGGTGGCGTGTAGCCTCGGCAGTGCGCCTGTCTCCAAGGTTATCCAGCGCATCGCTGATATGGCTGTTAATGCTGGTGATCTCCGTATTCACGGTCGACTGTATCTGCGGAACGCGTCTGCTCAGCGAATAAAGGCTGTCTTCGGCGGTTTTAAGATTATCTTTTATATCCTTTTGGGTTTGCGCCAGCTTGGTGTAATTCGGGTCCGACGGATTGGTGGTCTTCAGTGTCTGCATCACCTTTTCCTGCTGAAATGAGCTGTTCACCAGGTTTTTCAACAACTCGCGCAACTGCTGTGCGTCAACACTGTTTTCGCTTTCCTCGCCTTCGGCTTCTTTTTGCTGCATCTTGCCGGCTAACTGCTTCATTTCCTTAGCGGCCTGCTTCTGGGATTCTGATGCTTTTTTATTATCTTTTTTATTCAGCGCATCGCTGCTTTTTTGCATCTGCTGCTCTATACTTTCCTCGTCCTTTTTGGGGTCGTCAAAGTTTTGCTTGTGTTCGGCCTGGTCGTTTGCCTTCTTCAGCTCATCCAGCGATTTTTTAATGTCCTGGAAATCGTTATTCAGCTTTTGCTGTTGCTGCTGCAGGCTTTGCTGGTCCGCGTTGGGCTGTTTGGCCTGTTCTGATAATTGCTGCTGTTGTTCTGAAAGTTTGTTTAACTGATCTGCATTTTGGTTGAGTTTCTGTTCAAACTCCAGCTTTTTATAAAGCTCCAGCATGCGGTCGAGCTCTTTCTTCAGCGATTTATTATCCATCTGCATTTTTTGCAGCTCATTTCGGGCGCTTTCTTTCTGTTCCTGGTCCAGCATCTCCTGCAAGCGCTGCAGCATCTCCTGTGTTTTTGGGTCGAGCAGGTCTTTCAGCAGCTTATCCATCTGCTGTTGTTTTTCATTCAGCTCCTCGGTTTGCTGCTGGCTTTCCTGCCGGTTATAAAGGTTTTTTCTGTTATCTTCATGTATTTCTTTTACCAGGTCTTCCAGGTCTTTTCGCTTCTGCAACAAATCCTGCACCTGCTTTTTTTCGTCGAAGGTAAGGTTGTTTTTGTTCAGCAGCAGCTGATTGATCTTCTGCTGATCTTTTTCAATCTGCCCGGCAAGTTTAATAGCCGATTCCATTTTTTGCTTCACCACCTGCGTACCGGCGTTCAGTTGATTATTGAGTTCCTTCGCATCAGGAATGTTGATGGTACGCTCCGGCGAACGCACCTTTTTAGGTCCGTTAACTCCGTCGTTATCAGCTACCTCGAAATAATAAGTAACCTGATCTCCCGGCTTTATGCCCATGTCCTTCAGGTTCCACAAATAAAAAAAGTCCGATTGTGGCGCATTCAACTCAGCTTTAACGGGTTTGCTATAACTTTTAACATTGGTTTTATCTCCCGGCGGGCCCACCACATAATGAAAGTTAAGCGATGAAAAACCATGATCGTCCTGTATTCGCCCGTTAAAATAGAGCGTCTTCATACTCACCGAGTCCTGCTTTTCCTCCACAGTGATGGCAGGCATTTCGTCAGCAATAACATTTACCCGGTAGTTAGCCGAGTCGGCATGGTTAACATTCCCGTTAAGCGGGGTTATTTTGTAAACGCTGTTTTTTACGATGCGCTCTCTGTGTTCAAAGAGGTCTGGCTGCTGAGGGCTAACGCTTCCGCCGCTACCGTTCATGCTGAATATCAGCGACGAGGCGTTCTGCGTATGCAGTTGCCAGGTGACCACTGTACCGGCGGGAATGGTAAGGTCTCCTGCATTTTTTACGGTCTCATTCTTTTTGTGCAGGTAAGCAGGATAATTGAGCGCCACGTCAAAATGCAGCAGGGCCGGGCGCAGGTTGACCTTTATCTCGTAAGGCTGAGACGTAAAACCATTGGCTGTCAGCCTGAAAGTGGTATTCTGCTGCAGGTTAGTAAACAGGTAGTGAAAGCGGGTAAGGTTCTCTTTATCCAGCTTAAATGAATTACTGCCTGCTTCTACGTAAACATCTGCGGGGAGTTTATCGCCCGTCAATTTAAGGTCGAGCTTCAGATCATCGCCCTGCACGGCCGACAAGGTTTTATTTTGTACAACGAAATTAAAAGGCGCAACCGGTGCAAAATATTCGTTATGGCGGATAAGCCTTTTGGTGCTTTCTGTTAATATCGACGGGGCTGCAAAGGCTATAATGCAGATCACCCCTGCAGGCAGCAGCAGCCATTTTAAATATTTGCGGTTCTCCCGGATGTTTATGGCCGATGGAAAACTCACCGGCTTCAATGCCTCAATTTTCTGGTTGATGCTTGCCTCTATCAACGCGGCATGGCGCGCATCCTGCCCGGCCTGTTTTTTTAGCTGCAATGTGTTTAACAATTTATCATGCACATCGCTAAAATGCCTGCCTATAATTTCGGCAGCTTCGTCATGGGTTAACGATTTGCCCAGCTTCATCCAGGCCAGCAGCGGAGGCATGATCAGCCAGATGACCAAACTAAGGTTGAGCAGGATAAACAGGTAAAAGAGCAGTGTACGGAAAAGCGTATTGAAATTGCCGAAATACTCGCTGACGGTAATAACCACGTAAGCCGAGAATAAGCCCGCACCCAAAAATATCAGTCCGCGCAGAAAATTATTGAAATAATATTTCCGGATAAAGATGTTTATCTTATCAATTAAGAGCTGATAATTATCGGTAGCGTTCATATTTCAGCGCAAAATCTGCAGCATATTTAACGTAAAGATGCGCAAATTAATACAGCGGGAAATTAGGAAAATTTTGCGACTGAAAATAAGCGGCAGCCTACCGGTTTGTTTAAACAGGCACTCTAAACAGGGCGGGATTACTGGGGCCGTTAGTCCGGCGAAACACTTACAATTGAATGACGGTCATGTTTATCAAGTTAACGATATTTGTAAGGTAAACTTATTAGTTTAACTTAATAAATATGGAAACCGGTATTGACATTCAATTGGCTTCAGATCTCCGGAGTGCTATCACGCGGCTGGTAAAAAAGCTCCGCAAGGAATCGCCTACCGGGCGGCAACTTTCGCTGACAGAGCGGTCGACCATGTCGCAGCTTTATCAAAACAAGGCCATGCTGCCGAGCGAACTGGCCGCTAACGAGATGATCACCAACCAATCCATGTCACAGGTGTTAAACCATTTGTCTGAATTAGGGTACGTTACCCGCACAGCTTCAGAGACGGACGGCCGGAAAGTAAATATATCGCTGTCGGAACTTGGTGAACAAACATTGCTGCAGTTCAGGCATGAGCGTGATGAGTGGCTGGCAAACGCTATAACCAGGGCATGTACGCCGGAAGAGCAGGATTTATTAAGAAAAATGCTGGCGCCATTAGGTAAGATTATTGCGGCTTGATACAAATGCAGATTTACATCAGGCGCTCCAATCATATTGAACCTACGGTTCTTTTTAATGAAACGATACGAGGGAAGGAATAAATGACAACACAAACTATTAAATCATTCAGAACATTCGCTGCCTTTAAAAGCCGCAATTACAGGTTATATTTTGCCGGGCAATCTGTATCGCTTATCGGTACCTGGATGCAGAAGACGGCAGTAAGCTGGGTGATTTATTCTTTAACACATTCTACCCTGATGCTCGGGGTAACACTCTTTGCAAGTTTATTCCCCTCTTTTTTATTTTCGCTTATTGGCGGCGTAGTGTCCGACAGGTACAACCGCTATAAGGTGTTGCTCATTACACAGATCGCCTCGCTGGTACAGGCAGGGTTGCTGGCGATACTGATATTGTTCAATCATTACCAGGTCTGGGAGATATTAGGCTTAAGCGTTATGCTCGGTATAATCAATGCTTTCGATGTGCCGGCACGGCAGGCGCTGGTTTATGAGATGGTGAACGATAAGAACGATCTGCCGAATGCGCTGGCTCTAAATTCATCGATGGTAAACCTTTCGCGTATTGTGGGGCCCGCATTGGCGGGACTGGTGCTGGAAGCCCTGGGCGATGGCGTTTGCTTTTTGTTTAACGCATTAAGCTTTGTGGCGGTAATTTGCTCATTGCTCATGATGAAGCTGCCCGCCTATCAACGGAAAGAACATCCCAAAAACGTATTCGGCGAATTGAAAGAAGGCTTATCTTATCTCAAACGTACGCCGTCGATCGCATTTATATTAATGATGCTCGGCTTGATCAGCCTGATGGTTTTACCGTTTAACACACTGATAGCCTATTATGCCAAAGACGTTTTTAACGGAACAGCCTCTACATTTGGCGTTATCGACAGTTTTATAGGGTTGGGTGCCTTTTTGGGCGCCATATTCCTGGCATCGCAAAAGGCTGGCGCAAATCTTAAAAAAATCCTGTTTATCAACACGCTGGTATTTGGTGCAGGGCTTATATTATTCTCTCACGAGCATCATTATGGGCTGGCCCTGGCTTTTGCAACCATAGCCGGTTTTGGCATGATGTCGCAGATTACGGTAAGCAATACGCTGATACAAACTACCGTAGCGCCCGATATGCGCGGCCGGGTCATCAGCTTTTATGCCATGGCCTTTTTTGGTATGCAGCCACTGGGCGGTTTACTCGTAGGCTTTGTGTCGCACTTTATCGGCGCATCCGATACCTTATTGTTCGAGGGAGTTGCTGCTTTAGCAATAGGCGGCCTGCACTGGCGTTACCTGCGCCGGGAGAAACTGAAGAAGGAACAGGATATGATCTTAAAGGATCAGGAGCATCCTTTACAGGCGGTGTAAGGCCAAAAAGTGTATTAATATTACGCTATTTCGTCAGCATTATCTTTTGCCCTATCTTAATATTATTGCCGTCAAGGTTGTTCATCGCTTTCAGGCTGTCAATATCAACATTAAAGCGTTTGGAAATATTGTACAAAGTGTCGCCGCGCTTAATGGTATAAAATTTTGCAGCGACAGGCGGGTTTTGTATTGAATCGTTTATTGCTTTATCTTCCTTTTTATCTATCGTAGTAAATACTTTGTCTACACGTTTTATTTTGGCTACCTCGCTGCCTTCCGGGCTGTCAAACCTGTCGAGGTTATATTTTTCAATAATGCCGATCAGCAGCTGCGGATATTTGGGGTTAGTGGCATAACCGCCTTTTTTTAATCCGTAGGCCCAGCCTTTGTAATCATTTTTATCAAGCTCGAAAAGGTGTGCGTAATTTTTCTTTTGGAGGAAAAGGGAATGGTCGCGGAACGAATCTTCCGGCCTGTCGTAAACGCGGAAGCTGTCGTTGTGGTTATCATCGTCTTTATAATACACTTTGCCCGTCCATGCTGGCGACGTTTTTATGCCGAAATGATTATTGGCATAACGGGCCAGGTCGCCATTGCCGCTGCCGCTTTCAAACAGGCCCTGGGCAAGGGTTATGCTTGCAGGTATGCCATACAGGTTCATTTCCTTTATGGCAATGTCCTTATAGCGTTCAATATACTGTAACGAAGTTATGGGGGTGTAGTTGGCCGCATCGCCGCGCAATTGCTGAATGCTGCGGTTATTCTTTCGCGCAATTTTATCTTTGGTTGCCCCTTTGCGTGCCGAGCATGCCGTTATCAAAAGCAACCCCATCCATACGTATATGATCTTCCTCATCTTCAATAATAAATCAATATCAACCAGCCCGGTTTGCCCCGGCTGCAATTAGTGACTTATAACGCAATTGTAGATAAGCAGGTTTCGCTTTATGCTGATTTTTAACGATTTTGTGCAATCTCGGCCTGGTTTGGCTCGTTTTCGGCAGTGGCCGGATTTTCATCGAAATTATAAAGCTGATATTTTTTGATGATACCCATTACCTGCGATGCCCAGGTATGGCTGCTGCAATAGCCGCGTTTCTGGATGCCTTTTGCCCAGCCCATGTAATCAAAATGGCTGAACTTATCTGCAAGGCCGCGGAATTCGCTGCGCTCTGTCATGATGCGGGCAAAATCCTGGAACGACTCCAGTACGGACTCATAACGTTTGTATTTGGTTTTTACAGGCTTGTTGTGTTTATCGTAGTAAACAGCTCCGCCGCCGCCTTTAACGCCAAACTGGTTATTCAGTTTTTGCGCCAGCTTGCTGTTACCGCAACCCGACTCATGCATAGCCACACCCAATACTATGCTTGCAGGCACACCGGTTTGGTGCATAATGCGGATCGCATCATCCTTATGCTGTTCTACGTATGATTTTGGGGTGTTCTTTTGTGCAGCAGCCATTAATGCTGTGCCCAGCAACGCTGTAATTAGTACGAGTTTTTTCATAATCTACTTTTTTCTGATGACCAGCAATCCATCACGCACGGGCAAAATCATTTTTTCTACGCGGCTGTCTACGGAAATTTGGTCATTTAGTTGCCGGATAAGCTCCGTGTCGGCATCTTTTTCGTCGCCATACACCTTGCCTTTCCACAACACGTTGTCAATTATTATTAAACCTCCTGGTCTTACTTTATCTATTACGAGTTGAAAATAGGTATAATTATTCTTTTTATCAGCATCAATAAACACCAAATCCCAGCTATCAACCGGTAAAACCGGAATTATAGCTGTAGCATCGCCAAAATGCTGTTTTATTTTTTTGCCAACACTTGTTAGCTTAAAATGTGAATTGAGCATCTCTTCCAGCTCGCGGTTCACTTCTATGGTATGGATTTCGCCGTCTTCGGTTAAGCCTTCGGCCAGGCAGATGGTGGCATAACCGGTAAAGGTGCCCACCTCCAGGATGTGCTTGGGCTGCACCATCTTGCTGAGGAAACTAAGCACCCGCCCCTGGTAATGCCCCGACAGCATATGCGGCCGCAGCACCTTTAAGTAGGTTTCCCGGTTGATGAACTGAAGCGCTTCGGGCTCGGGTTCACAGTGGGCATCCAGGTACGTTTGGAGTGTAGCATCCAAAATTTCCATGGCGGCAAAGGTAGGAATTTTTTCATTAAGGCCAAATCTTACCCTTTAGCCGGCTGTTTGCCGTTACCGGCTAGTCGTTGTAAAAGATTCTTAATCAGCACAATAACTACAATATCCAAAACTATACAACCGTTGCAGGCAACCGGATCACTGCAACGATTACAACTATTACAACTTTTTTCAAATTAACTGTAACCTCCTCAAAAAAAATGTGGTCATAACCTACAAATACACCGATGGACGGTGAAATAAATAAGCACTTTATTAACTTAAAACATAAAACATCATGGACAGAACCGGAGAACTTGGGGTAATGGCAGGCATAATAATTCCAACCGCCCTTTTTGCAATGATTTTTGGCATAGTTTATTTGGCCAAAAGAGAAAGAATGGCGATGATCGAGCGCGGAATGGACCCACGCCGGTATAAGCCGCAATCGGCGCCTTTTCAAACGTTAAAATGGGGCCTTTTATTGATAGGTGCAGGCGCTGGACTGTTCTTCTCCTACTTGTTAGACCATACAGTATTCAAGCACATGGCTAACGACTTCGATAACGACGGCAATGTTGCCATCTACTTTGCCCTGATAGCCATATTTGGCGGCGCAGGCCTGTTCGTTTCTTTCCTGATGGAAAAGAAAGAGTCGGATAAAAATGGCGGGAATAAACTGGAAGAGTAATTTGTAGCGGTTGATTAAGTTGGATTAGGTTGATTAAGTTAAAGTAAACCCAACGAATGATTTAAGTGTAGCAGCGGGGCGTCTGAAACGTTTCGCTGTTACCGGCTAAGGCGATCCCGCTCTCCGTGATAACTTAATCCAACTCAATCAACTCAAAAAGCTATATCCCATACCGTTCCTTAAGCACATTCCAATGATACAGCTCATGACCGGCTATCATGTAAGCATAAGCTCTCGGTGAAAACGGGCTCCCGCTGGCGATTCCTTTCTGTTTGGATTGTTCATCGGTCATCCACTTAAACAGGTAAATGCTGGCCTCGCGTACTGTTTTAAATTCATTTACCAAATCTTCAAGCGGCCGGTCGTTAAAAGTGGCCTTTTGCATGTAAACGTCCTGGTCGAACCCCGGAAGAGTAACAGACTCATGCGAAAAAACAAGCGCACGGTAAGCAAATATCCGCTCGGTATCTGCCATGTGGCCAATCATCTGTTTAATCGTCCATTTACCTTCGGCATAGGCATATTTCGATTTTTCCTCGCCTATACCCGTAAATAGCCTGTAGCTTTCTTCTTTTTGTTGTTCAAGAATGTCCACTATCTGCCCGCTGCCTACCAGGCTAATGTAGCGTGCTGCATACTCCGAGTACTCATCGGCGTTTGGTCTGTTTATCATGTCGTATATTTTTTAAGATAATCCTAAATGTTGTGCCTTTCCCAACCTCCGAATCCTTTACAAATATCTGCCCGCCGTGGTAGCTCTCTATCATTCTTTTGGTTAACGAGAGGCCCAGGCCCCAGCCCCGCTTGCGTGTGGTATAACCCGGCTGAAAAACCGTATCGAACTTGGAGCGCGGGATGCCCTTGCCTGTGTCGGTTACATCAATAAAAACCTGTTTTTTTATCTTATTGCCCGAAACATCAACCTTAATGCTTCCCTTGCCTTCAATGGCGTTTACCGCGTTTTTTAACAGATTCTCAAGTACCCAATCAAACAACGGCACATTAAGGCCGGCCTGTAAATGGGGGTTGCCGCTAAGCTCAAAGCTGATGTTTTTGCTTACCCGCACTTTAAAATAATCCACAAAATCCTTTACTACCTCGTAAACCTTGTGCTCCTCCAATTTAGGCGTCGAGCCTATTTTCGAGAAGCGGTCGGCTACTATTTCGAGGCGTTTTACATCGTTCTCCATCTCGGCAATAAGGGCATCGTCGGTAGCGTTGAATTTTTCCTTCATCAGTTCGATCCATGCCATTAACGATGATATTGGCGTGCCAAGCTGGTGGGCGGTTTCCTTGGCCAGGCCTACCCAAACCTGGTTCTGCTCCGATTTGCGCGAGGAGCTGAATGCCGTATAAGCCATCAGCAAAAAGATGGCGATCACCGAAAGCTGTATATACGGGAAGAATTTAAGCTGTGTAAGCAAGGCCGAGTCTTTATAATAAACCAGCCACTGCTCTCCGTAAACTTTATATTTTATTGGCGAATGCTGTTCTTTCATATACGCCAGCTCGCGTTTAAAGTATTCAGGGTCGTATGTTTTTGCCTTGTTGGTTTCGGCCTCCAGCTTAATATGGGTTTTAGTTGGGTCGAGTCCACGGGTAAACTGAACCTCGCCCTTACTGTTGGTAACAATGGCCGGTACGCTCAGGCTATCCCGAACAGCATAAGTATAGCTTAAAAAATCGTCATCATCCGACTGTAAAAGCTGCTTCATGCTCAGCGCCCATACCTCTGCGCGTGTCCGCTCAGACCGTGCAATGTTACGTGCCAGGTGGCTGGTATAAAGCAGGGAGCCGCTGGCAATAACTACCGCGAAGACCAGTAACAAATATTTCCAGCGTTTTTTTTGTTGGTATGGATTCATGTTTGAAGAAGTCCGAAAAGCCCGCAAGCCCGTAAAGTCCGAAAGACGGAGAATCCGGAAGACAGCTTTCCTAAAACGGCCCAAAATACGGAAAATTATGGAACGCAGGCGGCCGTATCTCTGGTTGCTGCTGCGGCAGTAGCCCCGCTATCAACTGTTGTATAAGAGCGATACCGTGACGCAACGGATTTAATCTGTTAAAACAAAGGCCAGGCTTAATTGCCCGGCCCCGTGGATGCTTTTATTTTGACGTTATTTTACTCATGCTTGCTGAAATGCCAGTTCACTTTATCGCCCGGCTTTATCTTTAGCTTATCAAGCACCTGCTTGTGTAATTCTTCCGGTTGCTTAACCCCGTCAACCGACAGATACTTGTTATTGATGTCTAAGTCATAATCGTTTTTGTCTTTAATTACGCCCTGTTTTATAAGCGATTGGGTAATTATGGTAAACATGGTGTCCATTTTAACCGGTGGCAGCGGTTTCATTGGAGCTATCATTGCCATTGGCGGCATCGGTTTCATCGGAGGCATTGGTTTTGCCATAGCCAAAGCGGCCGTCATTGGCTTTAAGGGTGCAGGCGGCTGCATTGCCAACACTGGCGGAACCATTTTCGCAGGTTTTGGCGGCTGCAAGGCTTCCATTGCATTTACCGGCGGAACCGGGGGTACAGGCGCTGCGGCAATATCGTCATACTCTTCTATTAATTCATCAATTTTAGACTGATACTGGCTCACCGGTTTTTGTTCGCCATTAACGTATACGGCCGTGGCATGGGTTCCTTTCATAAAAAACTGGTATAAAATGCCATCCCGTTTAAAAAGGTAAGCCGTTTGTTTTTTGCCGTCCTTGCTTGCCATAACCTTCATCGTAGTACCATCAACAAAATCCGACGGTTTGTACAGGTAAGTCCCGCCTCTTACGGTATCGGCAGGCGCTTCTGCTTCTTTTGGCTGTGTATATGGGTTTAATCCGGCTGCCGGTTGCGCCTGGCTGGCAGCGGATACATTCACAGCATTTTTGCCGGCAGAAAGGGCGGCCCTGACCGCGGTTTTTGATAGCATCGGTTGAGCGGCGGCTATAACGGCCGGTCTGGTTAGCTTTTTAGCGGCGATTTGGTGGATAGGATCAGCCTTAATCTCTTTTTTTGCCGATGAAAATGCAACTGTACATATACCGGCAGCTACCAAACCTATGGTAAGCAGTGTTTTTTCCATGATGTTTAATGATTGGTTGTTATTGTTTACTATTCGTTTCACCCTGTCGAGCAGGTTGCTTTTTTGTCCGGCCATAGCCATACCGAGGCCGGGGGAAGGCTGATATTCCTGGCAGCTTAACAGCGCCTGTATGTAGCCGTATTTGCTATTGGTGCAGGCTATCGCTATGTCGTCGCAGCAGTTTTCGCGTTCGGCTTTAATCAGTTCAGAGATCCACAAAACGGCCGGGTTGAAAAAGAATACGATCTCCATAAAGCTTTGCAGCAGATTTACCAGGTAATCGCGGCGGCGGATATGGGCCAGTTCGTGCGCCAGTATCGCCTCTACTTCATCCGTAGTAAGGGCGTTAATAAAGCCCACCGGGATAAGGATCAAAGGCTTAAGGTGGCCAATCACCATCGGCACTTTCGCCATGCCAGACTCTGCAATATCAATAACTTGTTTTATTTTAAGCTGCGCGGATAGCTGCGCTAATTTATCTTCCCAATACTTGCTTACGGGGGTAATTTTAATACGCCTTAACTGGTAAACTTCGTACACACCGGCCGCCAGTTTAATGCTTTTAATACAAATAATTAAAAACCAAACCATTACAATCATATTGCAATACCGGTTAAAATACGTCAGCAACATAGCTGTTAAAACAGGTTTTGCTTCATTATATACAATCACCGGTTGCGCATTAGCTGCGCCGTTAAGAGCAGGCGATGCCGCAGTTATGTTTGTTACCTCGTGCGCGCCGGATGCCGGTTGCAGCTGCCATAAAAAGGTAATGATAACCCCACCGGTAAATAACAGCAGGGCTGTAAGCAACAGGTTATACCTGAGTGCTGCCGTTTGTTTTCGCGTAAGGCTGATGATTAAGCCCGCGGCTATAGCCAGCAATACGCCCTGCCATAACGAATGCATTAATGTGTTGCCTAACGCTTTTATGAGCTGACCGCCTGATATGCCGCCTGTTGCTGTTAGTTCCATCTTTGGTTTATTTATGAGTTTTCTACTGGTCTTTATCCAGCTTGTTTAATAATTCCTTTATGGCCCGCAGGTCCTCTTTCGACGGGGTGTTGTTGCCCAGGATCTGCATCACCAAATTGCCTGATGAGCCTTTATACATCGACTCTACAAACTTATTCAGCAGGTGATTTTTGGTTTTTTGCTCGTCCTCAATCACGTGATAAACATGTTTCATCTGGCTTTCATCACGCTTAAGTATCTCCTTATCCACCATAATCTGCATCAGCTTTAAAGTAGAGGTGTAATTCACGTCCTTTTGCTCATTCAGCTTATCATTCACAAAGCGCACTGTAGACGGGCCGTATTCCCAAAGCACCTGCAATATCTCCAGCTCTGATTTTGTCGGATCGAATTTGCGGCTGTTTTTTTCCTGTTCTGAATTCATAATACAAACGTAGGAAATTTTTCGTACGAAACAATACTAACCTTAATTTTTTTTCGGGAAAGTGATTTTCACCTATTGCCGGGAAAACCGGATGAAACAAAAAAGCCAGAAATCTTAGCGGATCCCTGGCTTTTATAACTTAAACCGGCAGTTAACACAAACCTGACCGGCCTGCGGATATTTGTAATATTAATTGGCGTAATGAGCTATTAGTCCCTGTCGCGGCTTAGCTTGGTAAATGCCAGCGGGTTTTCCTGCAGCTCAAGACCTTCGCGGCGGCGTTTTACAATGTGCATGGCGGTAAACATAGCCTCGCGGAAAGAGACTTCTGATGCCTGGTTTTTTCCGGCTATATCATAAGCAGTGCCATGGTCTGGCGAGGTGCGTACAAAGTTTAACCCTGCGGTAAAATTAACGCCCGATTCAAACGCGATATGCTTGAATGGTATAAGTCCCTGATCGTGGTACATGGCCAACACTGCGTCGAACTGAAGGTAGGTACCATTGGCAAAAAAGCCATCGGCGGCATAAGGGCCGAAAGCCAGAATGTTATTGTTCCGGGCTTCCTCAATGGCAGGCGTAATTATCGTTTGTTCTTCGGTTCCTATTAAACCATTGTCTCCGGCATGGGGGTTAAGGCCAAGCACGGCAATCTTGGGCTTGCGTATCCAAAAATCGGTTTTTAAACTGGCATCCATCAGCTTAAGTTTGGCCACAATTTTGGGGATGGTAATGCTTTCAGCAACCTTTGCCAGTGGGATATGCCCCGTTACAACGCCTACTTTCAGCGTGTCGCTCACCAAAAACATCAATGAGTCGGCGGCGCCGCAGCGTTCCTGCAAATATTCGGTATGACCGGGGAAATTAAACTGCTCGCTTTGAATGGTATCTTTATTAATGGGGGCCGTAACCAGTGCGTCAATATGGCCTGCAATTAAATCTGCCGTAGCACGCTCTAAGGATTTAAAGGCATATTTACCCACCTCGCTGTTCGCCACGCCGGGCTCAATCTTTACATCCTCGTCCCAGCAATTAATCATATTGGGCTTGCGGTGTTCTTTCCGGGTGTCGGCCGGACTGTTGATCACAAAAAAATTAAGATCTTCAATAGTAGTTGTACGGCGGTAAAACGATGCCACCTTGGTATGGCCATAAACAACAGGGGTGCAATAATCGTAAATGCGGCTATCAGCCAGGGCTTTAATTATAATTTCAAGACCTATCCCGTTTACATCGCCTATGCTGATACCTATTTTTATTTTCTCGCCCATATTATTTTATATGTGATAACACCGATTTGAAAATGATTTCACCGATTGATTGGGGTGATTTCTTTGATTTTTACGGCGGATATTTTGCTTAATCTATTGTTTTGCTTTCAGCTTTTTGCTTTGCGCCTTCTGCTTCAACACCGCAAATTAAAAGATAACTTTCTTATTAAAGCACAAATATGCCTTAATTTGCTCAAATATTTGAGTAATAATGTCATTGGTAAGAGCAAAAAAACATCTCGGTCAGCATTTTCTTACTGATAAAAACATAGCTGCAAAAATTGTAGACAGTCTGCGGCCGGCGCTGGGCTACAGCCAGGTATTGGAAGTAGGCCCCGGGATGGGCATCTTGTCTGATTTTTTGCTGCAAAAGAAAGATTTAGAGGTTTCGCTGATCGATATCGACACCGAATCTTACGAGTATCTTCAAAAGAAATACCCGTTGCTGGGTGAGCGCCTGATTAACGCCGACTTTTTAGAACTGGATTTCGCAGCCCATTTTAGCGGGCCGATGGGTATTATCGGGAACTTCCCGTACAACATATCCTCCCAGATATTATTTAAAGTGCTCGATAACCGGCAGCAGGTGGTTGAGGTGGTCGGCATGTTTCAGAAAGAAGTAGCCGAACGCTGCAATGCAAAGCCCGGCAGCAAGGAGTATGGCATACTGAGCGTGTTTTTGCAGGCTTATTATAAGGTTGAGTACCTGTTTACCGTTAAAGCGGGCGTATTTAACCCGCCGCCAAAGGTGTTATCGGCAGTGATCAGGCTGACCAGAAATGATGTGAAAACGCTCGGATGCGACGAAAAGCTTTTCTGGCAGGTGGTAAAGGCCGGGTTTAACCAGCGGCGCAAAACCCTTCGCAATGCGGTGTCCTCATTGATCAATAAAGAGAAAATGGCTGATGAGCCCCTGCTCGATCTGAGAGCCGAAAGGCTGAGTGTTGCTGATTTTGTGAACCTGACGAACAAGATTGCGGAAAGCAGGCAGATAGCTTAAGAAACCTCTACCACCACCGGTTCAATAAAATTCTCCATCTCTTTAACCGATTGCGCCATGCGTTTGATGAACATATAATTGGCAGCGCCGCCTATTGCCGCACCTACTATGGGTATAAGCCGCTCGGCGGTGCGCGTGCCCAGTATCATCAGCAGCTTTTCGGCAACGCGCTCCAGCATGCTTTTGGTAAGCGTAACGCCTGCCTCAACCTTTAGCGAGGTGGCAATAAACTGCATAAATTCCTCAAAGTTTACCTGGTAATGCCCGCGTGCCGCATACATTATGGCCATGGTAACGCGGAACTGCTGGGTGATCAGGTTCACAAAGTCAAGCGGGACGCCAACAATCATGGTGACCACGCCGCCCGTGCCGGATATGGCCCCGGAGCCTGCCGCCAGGTATGCGCATTGCTCTATAAACTTATCGAGGCCTAATTTATCAACGCCGTTTTTTATACTGAGTTGGTTAATGCGGTCGAATATCTGCCTGAATCCCTGTTCCGACAGCCTGCTGGCCTGTATCTTCACACCGGAACGTAATCTTCTTAATCTCATCTTGATCGAATATCTGGAAGGTTTAACCTTCGGTAACTATAACAGTACTATTAACGCGGCTGTTTTAAAATAGTATATTTCGGCGTTTAGTGATCTAATGGTTAAGCAGCTTGCCTATGGTTTGGCAACCAATTTAGCTTTGCTTTTTTGCAGATAGTCAGAAAATTGCGCAAAATCCATCCCTTTAATCTCTTCCGAAGCTGTCTAAAAAATATAAATATGCTGGTTTTAGCCCCACCCAAACCCTCCCCGGAAGGAAGGGCTTAATATATCCCTAAGCTAAAGTCTCCCCAACCGGGGAAGATTTAGAGGGGGCTAATGTCCTGTAATAATTATTAATAAATTTGCCCCTTTAAAAATACTCATTTGAAAAACAACATCCTCATTGCCGACGATATACACCCCGTATTTATTGAAATGGCCGAAGCCAAAGGCTACGTGTGCGATTACCGGCCTACCATAACCGCTGCTGAAGCTTTAGAAATTATCGGCGATTATGCCGGTTTGGTCATCCGCTCCAAATTTAACGTCGACAGGAAGGTGATTGACGCTGCCGCTAATCTGCGTTTTGTTTGCCGTGCAGGCGCAGGTATGGATAATATTGACGAAGCCTATGCCGCCGAGAAGAACATCGCCCTGATCAATGCTCCCGAAGGCAATATGGACGCTGTGGGCGAACATGCTGTTGGCATGCTGCTTTCGTTAATGAACAATTTTAACGCCGCCGACCGGCAGATCCGCTCCGGCAGCTGGCAGCGCGAAGCCAACCGTGGTTACGAGCTGAAAGGCAAAACCGTTGGCATAATTGGTTATGGTTTTATGGGCCGCAGCTTCGCTAAAAAGCTTTCGGGGTTTGAGGTAAATGTTATTGCCTACGATAAATATAAAACCGGTTTCAGCGATGCTTATGCCCGCGAGGTAAGCATGGAGGAGATAGTAAAGCACAGCGATGTGTTAAGCCTGCATGTGCCGCTCACCAAAGAAACCGAAGCGCTGGTAAGCGAGGAATACCTCTTTCATTTTAAAAAGCCGGTGTTCTTCATCAACACTTCACGCGGAAAAACTGCACAGGTGAGGGCGGTGCTGAACGCCATTAAGCAAGGCAAAATATTAGGGGCCGCTCTGGATGTGCTTGAAGTAGAGAAATTCCCGGCGCTTGCCGAACAGGAGTGGTTTGATGAATTAATTCACTGCGGCAAAGTGCTGCTCACCCCTCACGTAGCCGGCTGGACGTTTGAATCGTACCGCAAGATCAGCGAGGTTATGGGCGAAAAGCTGGCGGCGTATAGTTGATAGTTTAGCCCGTTTTGTTCCGCCTTGTTTCACCTTGTGCCGGACAAAAAGAGAACGGAACAAAAAAAATACATACATTTCTTTTTTATTACAGATATTTCTTTACATTTGTAAGGTCTGATAGGCTACGGGTAATTAACCGGTAACCCTTTATTTCCTGGTATCAAATTTACAGTGCTCCCCGCGCTGCCTTGTTCCGTTCGCTTTGCGTTCCGGACAACCTGAAACAGGATGAAACAAGCAAAAATCTTAATAAAAAATAAATGGAAAACTTAAACGAACAACCCTACGACTGGCGAAAGCTGATGGTAGCCCCCGAGGAGCTTAAAGCAGAGTGCAGCCGCCTTGAAACCCAGATGCAGCAACCCCGCACCGATGGCATGCTGCGTATCCGCACATTTAATAACTGTATTGAAGAGGCCGCCAGCCGGCCGGTCCCTCAAATGCTTTTCGGCAAGTTTTGGTACGAAGGCGAGCTTTGTATTTTATTTGCTGACAGTAACCTGGGTAAATCGGTACTGGCTATTCAAATCGGTAACAGCATCAGTACAGGCACCAGCATTGAACCGTTTACCTACGAGGGCGACAAACAGCCGGTGCTTTACTGCGATTTTGAGCTGAATGACAAGCAGCTGGAAGCCCGCTACACGCACGACTGGCAAAAGCATTACCGTTTTGAAGAGCACTTTTACCGTGCCGACCTCAACCCCGACCCATCCGCCAGCTATAACGAAAACGAACTGGAGGTTTACCTGTACCGGGCATTGGAAGAGGCCATTATACAATATGATACCCGCATACTGATAATTGATAACATTACCTACATGCGCAGCGAAACCGAGCAGGCAAGAGACGCCCTGCCATTAATGAAGCAGCTAAAATCGTTAAAAAATAAATATAACCTGAGCATACTGGCGCTGGCCCATACCCCCAAGCGCGATAAAAGCAGGCCTATTACCAGTAATGATTTGCAGGGAAGTAAAATGCTGATGAACTTTTGCGACAGCTCGTTTGCCATTGGCGACAGCAACAACAGCCCCGATACCCGCTACATTAAACAAATAAAGCAACGCAATACCGAACAGGTTTATGGCGATAAAAATGTATGCGTGTTCGACCTGCATAAGCCTGATAACTTTTTACATTATGCCTTTAAAGGTTACAGCAGCGAAAACGAACACCTGCGCGCAAAGGACGATAACGAACGCAATCAGTTAGCCGCCGATGCAGCCGAACTGCGCAAACAAGGACTCACCCTGCGCCAGATAGGCTACCAACTGGGCATATCGTTCAGTAAAGTAAACCGGCTGTTAAAATCCATGGACGATAGATCATAGTCGATAGTCCATAGTCCATAGTCCATAGTCCATAGTCCATAGTCGATAGACCATAGTCCATAGACGATAGCTCATAGTCAAAAAGCTACCATCCTAATTTAAAAATCAATTCTAACCATAGACGATAGTCCATAGTCAAAAAGCTACCATCCTAATTTAAAATCAATCCTAACCATGGACTATGGTCTATGGACCATGGACTAATTACTAACCATGGTCTATGGACTAGACTAACTACCAAACCCACACCCCCATGTACCGTTACACACTACAACCCTACAGCGGGCCGCACAGCCGTTTTAAATGCCCGGAGTGCCAGCACCGCAACAAAACTTTTACCCGTTATATTGATACCGAAACCGGCGAATACCTGCACGAAGACGTTGGCCGCTGCGACCGGGAGCTTAACTGCGGCTATCACTATAAACCAAAAGACTATTTTATGCAGCACGGCAGCAATAACAGCAGGGCATTTATTTCAACATTTAAAAACAGGCCTGCACCACCCCCGCCCATACCCGATGAACGCTGTACCATTGACCCCCGCTGGCTTGCCCGCACTATTGAAAGCGACCCCGATAACTTTACCGCTTACCTGTACAAAAAGTTCGGGTACGACGAAAGTCAGCGGCTAAAGCAGATGTATTGCATCGGCACATCAGACCATTGGGACGGCGCAACCGTTTTCTGGTATATCGATACACGCAACCTGGTACGTACCGGCAAGGTAATGCTGTATGATGCTGTTACCGGCAAAAGGGTAAAAGAGCCCTACAACCATGTAACCTGGATGCACAGCCTGCTGCTGAAGGAAAGGAGTAAACTATGCCAATGCGAAGGTTTATTTTGCGTACACAAGGCCACTGATGTATTTAAGCTTGCCCAGCTGCCGCCCAGAAACTTTGTATTGAAGCAATGCCTTTTCGGTGAGCACCTGCTGGCGCAGTTCCCCGGTAAATCGGTGGCGGTGGTTGAAAGCGAGAAAACTGCCATCATTGCATCGCACTACTGCCCCGACTATTTGTGGCTGGCAACCGGCGGATTAAGCAACCTTACGCCGCAAAGGTTAAGCATACTTAAAAAGCGCAGTGTAATGCTGTTTCCGGATGTAAATGCTTATGATTTTTGGAAGATTAAAGCAGATGCCATTAAAAAGGAATTTCCGGGCATGCAGATCAGCGTATCATCGCTGCTGGAAAAGAAAGCCAGCGCATTTGATAAGGTTAACGGGCTGGACATTGCCGATGTGCTGAAAGAAACCAAACACTACATCATCCCGCCAAAGGGCAGCTATCCCACCGAACCGCCATTTTGATGACAAAGGATTAAGACGATGCCTCTTGTTCCGTTCTCTTGTTGTGCCGGACACACTGAAACAACCTGAAACAACTTTAGCGAAATACCCATTGCTGTTTCACCCTGTTCGGAATGTTTCGCACAATTAGCGAACGGAACAAATATCTACGGTTACAGTCTCATCATGGGTGATGGCTTAGTATATCTAATACTGATACCGATAAACAGCAATTAAATCACTTTATATTTATCAAGTTGCTGTATCAATTGTAAAAAAAGATTTAATACGTTGATTTGATGTGTATCAAAATCCAGGCTTGGTTCATAACCGTGATCTTGCAGGTTAAAATCTGCATAAAATACTTTATCTCGAGTTTCCCATAATCTATACTTAAAAGGCTTGTTTTTTTCGGGATTAAAAAAACTACATATCTGGCCGGAATCTAACCTGTTTTCCTTTATGCCTAAAAGTGGGAGCATTAAGCCCGCGAATATCTTAGATTGTGATTCAACAGACGCATTAAAGTTTTGCAAATCGTTTACGGCTTCTAATAATACTTTTTTGCTCCCCAGAATGTCTATTAATAACTCGATAATTACAATGATTGGATGTTCGGTTCTGGAAAGGCGGTTTCCTCCGGGTAAAGATGCACTTATACTATTTACTTTGGCAAACGGCATTTTTTCCAGTCCGCGTAGCTTTCGCAAGTTGATATAATGGCGAGCTAGCAAATCCTTTAAAATACAAACTAAAAAAAAGTATTGACTTGAGCCTTCACGTATGCCTAATGCATGGTTAAAAACATCATTTCCATCAATTAATTGAATACTCCGTTCTATGAATTGCTCTATGTTCAAATTATTATTGAACCTGAAAATGTTTCTCGAATAAAACTTATCAATATATCCGGAAAAGTCAATATTTGAACCATATCGGTTATGAAAGATTGTCCTGATGTTTTCAACGTCGCAAACCAGGATGATTTTGTCGAAAAAGAATTTATTCCCGTTTGTATGGCTGTCAAAATGAGATGAAAAAACATTTAAAATCCTAAAAATGTGTTCCGGGTCTATACGGTCAAGGTCGTCAATTAATAAAACTGTCTCTTTATTTTCTACGGATAAGGATTGTATAGATGCTCTAATTAATTCTGTGATTGAGTCTTCTTCGACCGAAGCTATAGCATTTTTTATTTTTTTTATAAAATCTGTAGCTTTTTTAAAATCGTCAACTTGTACATCTTTATGAAATTCTTCATATTTTTCACTAAACTTAATCAAGGTATCAGCAGCCGTTGCTGTAGCTTTTCCAATTTTAGGAATTTTTTCAATCAACGGCTTTATTATGTCAAATGCATTTTGTTGAACAAACAGCTGACCGGTTAAAAAATTATCAAAATATTCTTTGTTGAATTCAACCCCAGGATTACACAGTAGCTCAAATAAAACGTCGAATTTAATCAGCTGAAAAATATCCTCATTGCTTGCAACTGAGTAGTTAACAGGATATAGCTTAATTAAATTATATGCCGTATTATTATCGAAAAACTTGTCCAGAAAGTATGTTTTGCCACTTCCAAATGGCCCCGATACAATTATTCTTAAGTTTTTGCTATTTTCAATGTGCTCTTTGAAAAGCTCAAGTTGATCTGATATATCAATGTGCTCCATTTGCTCGGTTTAGGTATCTAATATAACAATTAACTGTCTAATATAAGCAAACAGTCAAAAACGGCCATAATCTTGTTCCGTTCTCTCCCTGTGCCGAACACGCTGAAACAACCTGAAACACGTTTAGCGAAGTACCCATTGCTGTTTCACCTTGTCCGCAATGTTTCGAACAATCAGCGAACGGAACAAACAATACAGGAATTATATTGAGAAACTATTTCGGGCGGGAGGTCAGGTCTTTACAGTATTAAATTGAAATCAATACAAACGGTAAAACAGTCCCGGCTATTTAATCCTGTTCCGTTCTCTCCCTGTGCCGAACACACTGAAACAACCTGAAACACGTTTAGCGAAGTACCCATTGCTGTTTCACCTTGTACGGAATGTTTCGAACAATCAGCGAACGGAACAAACAGCTAATTTATTAGCCAACTCAACCACTCCCCATTCAACCACCCGCCAAAACCACATTATCAATCAGCCTGGTGTTACCCACTTTTGCGGCTACCAGGGCTACAATGGTTTTGCTTTGAGGGGTAGCTTCATGCAGCGTTTCGCCGTCGGCAATTTCAAAGTATTCCAGCGCTACGCCGGGTTCGGCATTAATCAGTTGGGCGGCTTCCTGCTTTAAAGCGGCAATATTATCGGGGGTAAATTTATCTTTAATGTGGTTCAGCGTTCCTGATAGTACCAAAGCATGCTGCCGGTCGTCTGCGGAAAGATGTACGTTGCGCGAGCTCATGGCCAGTCCGCCGGGTTCGCGCATAATGGGGCACATCACCAGTTCAACGGGCAGCTTCAGCATCTGCACCATTTTGCTGATGATTAAAAACTGCTGGTAATCCTTCTGGCCGAAGTAAGCCCTGCCGGCAGGAATGATATTGAACAGCTTATACACTACCTGCGTAACGCCCTGGTAATGCCCCGGGCGAAACTCGCCTTCCAGCAGGTGCTCGGTTTCGCCGATGTTTAAATGCCATTGTTCATTATCATCATACATCTGGTTTACCCCGGGCGCAAACAAAACATCGCATCCTGCGCCTTCAAGCAAACGGCTGTCGGCATCCAGTGTGCGGGGGTATTTCTCCAGGTCTTTGGGGTCGTTAAACTGGGTGGGGTTTACAAAAATGCTGCAAACAACAATATCATTCTGCTGTTTAGCCAGTTGGATGAGCGAGAGGTGCCCCTGGTGCAGCGCGCCCATAGTGGCCACAAAACCAATACTTTTGCCCGTTGCCTTAAGCTGAAGGAGATATTGATGTACGGGCTGTTTGGTTGTAAATGTTTTCAATACCCAGTTATTAAAAATCCGGCAAAGGTGAGCAATTGATTTTTATTTACCAAAACTAACTTGCATAAGCGGTTGCCATTTTATATAATAATGCTTATATTTGCAAACTCAATTTTTTTGTTCTTCTTTATAAATTTAATACTGATATAGTGATGGGTAAATCTAAGCTTTTGTTTATAACTCACGAAATGTCTCCGTTCCTCGAAATCTCAAAAATTGCTGAAATTACACGCCAGCTTCCGCAGGCAATGCAGGACAAAGGTTACGAAATCCGTATCCTTATGCCCCGTTTCGGCAACATTAACGAGCGCAGGAACAGGTTGCATGAAGTGATACGTTTATCAGGGATGAATATTATCATAAACGATAATGATAATCCGCTGATTATTAAAGTAGCCTCGATTCCGGCCGCACGCATGCAGGTTTACTTTTTAGATAACGAGGAGTATTTTCAGCGCAAGCATGTATTTACCGACAAAGACGGCAAGTTTTACGCCGATAACGATGAGCGCATGATCTTCTTTTGCAAGGGCGCGCTTGAAACTGTTAAGAAATTAGGCTGGGCCCCTGATGTGATCCATTGCCACGGCTGGATGAGCGCACTGGTGCCTGCATACTTAAAAACCACCTACAAAGACGACCCTACGTTTAAAAACTCAAAGGTTGTTTACTCGATTTACAAAAACGACTTTAAAGGACAGATGGATGCCGACTTTGCTCAAAAAGCCGTGATGGGCGATATGAGCGAAAGCCACACCGAGGTGTACAAGCCGGGCGACAATTCGGCCCTGTACGCAGGCGCAATTCAATATAGCGACGCTATTGTTCTGGGCGATGAGGATATCGACGAAGATGTGTTAAATAATGTTAAAAACAGCCATAAATCCGTTTTAGATTTCGAATCGACGCTGGATTTCGAAAATTATTACAATTTTTACGACGAAATTGCCAGTGAAGAATTGGCACATGTTGTATAAGCTTTGCGATTATATATGAAATTTTTCCGTTTAGACTTATTGACCCTGTTAATAAGTCTTTTTATTTTAAGCAGTTGTAAAAATCAGGATACCATAGGGCTGGGCGTTGATGCATCAAACCAGATCAATGGCGTGCTGGTGGATACCTCTACCATAATTGTAAATACTGTTAAAGACGACTCGCTGGTTACCTCGGGCATCACCAAAGCGCCGCTGGCTTACTTTCACGACCCGGTTTTCGGCGAAACAGAATCAAACCTGGCGCTTAGCGTAACCCTGCCGTCAACCAGCGGCTACAAGCTGCCTTCGGGTACCATCAGCATCGATTCGGCAAGGCTGATCATGAAGTTTGTGGATGGTTTTTATGGCGATTCAATTACATCGGCCTACAAGGCAAACCTTTACCAGCTTAAGGAACTTTTTAGCGAGAACAGCGGTTACTACCAGAGCAAGCAGTGGCAGGTAAATTCAAACCTGCTGGGCTCAATTACATTTAAAGCCCGTACGCACGATTCGATACAGATCAACAACATCATTAAAGGCAAGCCCGATTCGCTTATAAAAGTTCCGGCACAATTGCGGATACCGGTCGACAAAAACTTTATCATACAGAACTTTTTTAATGCAAGCAGCTCAACACTGGCATCAAACAGCTTATTTCAAAGCGCATTTAAAGGTTTGTATTTAACGCTTGATAAGGCACAGACAGTTGGCGCAGGCGGTATCTTCATGCTTTCAAATGCCGATACACTGGCTGTTTTCTGCAAAATCGCCAATAACGGATCTATCGATACCACTACCATAAAACTGCCGGTAACCAAGGTTGCTGCCTCTATTACGCATACCTACTCAACAACCATTAACGAGGAGCTGGCCAATACCACTACCTCGCGCAACATGATCTATTTGCAGGGGCTTTCGGGCTTACGGACGAAGATTAGGTTCCCTAACGTACTGGCCAACGTACGCAACGACCTGTTGAAAAGAGACAGCGACATTGTGCTGAACCGTGCCGAGCTGGTAATTACGCCAAGCCCCGGCTCTGCCATTCCGTACCGGGCTTTGCCGCGTTTAACCATGTACCAGCTGGATATTGCCAAACAGCGCATTTTTGTGCAGGATGGTTCGGTAAGCGATCCGAGGGCCCTGGGTGCAGGTGTTTTCGGCGGATTTTACAGCTCTAAAACAAACAGCTATCATTTTATAATTACGGCTTACATACAAGATCTGCTGCTTAAAAAGTCGGTTGATTACGGCACGTACATTGCCCCGGTTGACACCCTGAACAAAACAAGCGTCGAGATTACCCCGACACCGTCAATTGCCGCGCGTACGGTAGCCACCGGTACCGATAAGTCGTCGGCCACACGTATAAAGTTAAACATCATTTATACCAAGATAGCCAAGTAGCGTTGGCGATTGGCTGATCAGTGATTATTTAATACCAACCGGAAAAGAACAAGCCTGGAAAATATATTACGATATGTTTTTCAGGCTTTAATATTTAATGCCAATCTGTAATAACTAACCATTAGCCTCTAAAAACCAATAAGTTAATAAACTTTTTAAAATAATTTAATATCATAAAGGCGGCTTAAATTTAACCCATTAACGGTTAATCTTTTTATTTTTGCGCCGAAAACATTTTACTAAACTATCTATTTATGTGCGGAATTGTAGGTTATATTGGTTTTAGGGAAGCATATCCCATCGTAATAAAAGGGCTCCACAGGCTGGAGTACCGGGGATACGACAGCGCAGGTGTTTCGCTGTTGAACCATGATTTAAAAATATATAAAAAAGCCGGCAAAGTTAGCGAGCTGGAAGATTTTGTAGGAGAAAGCGATGTTACCGGCACTGTTGGTATGGGCCATACCCGCTGGGCTACACACGGCGCGCCTAGCGACAGGAACTCGCATCCCCATACATCAGGCGACAGCAAGCTGACGATCATCCACAACGGTATTATTGAAAACTACGGTACCATAAAGCAAACCCTGCTGAGCAAAGGCCATACCTTTAACAGCGATACGGATACCGAAGTGCTGATCCACTTAATTGAGGAAATAATTGAAGTGACCGGCCTTGATTTGCGCGAAGCGGTACGCGTGGCATTAAACAGGGTGGTTGGCGCTTATGCTATTGTTATTATGAGCGCTGATGAGCCCGACCTGCTGATTGCAGCACGTAAAGGCAGCCCGATGGTAATTGGCGTGGGCAAAGGCGAATACTTTGTGGCTTCGGACGCTACGCCGATAGTGGAGTATACCAAGAACGTAATTTACCTGAACGATAACGAAATTGCTTACCTGCGCCGTGAAGACCTGCTGATCAAGAACATCGACAATACGGTACAAACCCCCTATATCCAGGAGCTCGACCTGAAGCTGGACGCCCTTGAAAAAGGCGGTTTCGACCACTTTATGATCAAGGAAATATACGAGCAGCCCCGTTCCATACGCGATTGTATGCGTGGCCGTATCTACCCGGATAAAGGCATCGTGCAGTTAGGCGGATTAAAAGAATATACCGAGAAGCTAAAAAATATCGACAGGATAATTATAGTTGCCTGCGGTACCTCATGGCATGCCGGCCTGGTAGGCGAATACCTGATTGAAGAGTATGCCCGCGTACCTGTAGAAGTTGAGTACGCTTCTGAATTCCGTTACCGCAACCCGATCATTACAGAGAAGGACCTGGTAATTGCCATTTCGCAATCAGGCGAGACCGCCGATACCATGGCCGCTATAGAATTAGCCAAAGAAAAAGGCGCTACTATTTTCGGTATCTGCAACGTGGTAGGCGCTTCCATACCGCGCACTACGCATGCCGGTGTTTATACCCACGCAGGACCGGAAATTGGCGTGGCATCAACCAAAGCATTTACTGCACAGGTTACCGTGCTTACGCTGATGGCATTCTACATCGCACAGCAAAGGGGCAAGATCACCGAAAGCAAGCTGGTGGAATACTTAACCGAGCTTGACGAAATACCTGAACTGGTTGAGCAGTGTTTAAAGCTGAACGATCATATCAAAGAAATCGCCTTTGAGTTTAAAGATTCGGCCAACTGCCTGTTCTTAGGCCGTGGCAGCTCGTTCCCGGTTGCATTGGAGGGGGCTTTGAAGCTGAAGGAAATATCATACATACACGCCGAAGGCTATCCCGCAGCAGAAATGAAGCACGGCCCTATCGCGTTGATCGATAACGATATGCCGGTGGTATTCATCGCAACCAAAGATTCGTCGTACGGAAAAGTAGTGAGCAATATACAGGAAGTAAAAGCCCGCAAAGGCCATGTAATTGCCATTGTAACCGAAGGCGATACCGAAGTGAGGAGCATGGCGGATTACGTAATTGAAATACCGCAAACCGGCGAGGCGTTTGTGCCCCTGCTGGCAACCATACCTTTACAGCTGCTTGCCTACCATATAGCCGTAATGCGCGGCTGCAACGTCGATCAGCCACGTAACCTGGCAAAATCGGTAACGGTGGAGTAGAATAGGTCCATAGACGATAGTCCATAGTCCATAGACCATAGTCCATAGTGAAGAATTAAGCCGGATTCATTGCTGGGTCCGGCTTTTACTATGGTCCATGGTCTATTGGCTATAAACTAATCTCACATGTGCGCTGCCATCGAGCTCATGGCGGCATCCATATCCAGCTGCAGGCCTTTGGCAATAGCCATACCGAGGCCAATATCAGCCCTGAACCAGTGACAAAGCTGCCGGTTGATGATGAGGTCTTTTTTAGGCCCTTCAATACCGCTCATGGAATTAACAATATTGTCGATCAGGTCACGTTTGGCCTGGTCGTCCATCAGGCGGTATAGGTTGCCGGGTTGCGTGTAATGGTCATTTTCGCCTTCGGCATTGCGGTCGTACCAGTCGGCCACGCCTGTACCTAAGTCCCATGCCGGTTCTTTGTAAGCAGCATCGGCGGCGATATCGTCAAAACTGTTCGGGAAATAGTTAGGGGCTGAACCGCCGTTGCCATCCACACGCATAAAGCCATCCCGCTCATAATTATTTACGGCGAAGGGACAACGGTTAACCGGGATCTGCTCATAATTGCCGCCTAAACGGTGGCGGTGTGCATCAGGGTAGGAAAGCAGCCGCCCCTGCAGCATCTTATCCGGGGAGTAACCAATGCCGTCAACCACATGTGCAGGGGCAAAAGCAGATTGCTCAACATGCGCAAAATAGTTGTCCGGGTTTTTGTTCAATTCCAGTATGCCAACGTCTATCAGCGGAAAGTCGCTATGCGGCCATACTTTAGTAAGGTCAAACGGATTCCAGCGATAGGTCTTCGCTTCCTCGCCGGTCATCACCTGTATTTTCATGTCCCAGCTTGGAAAGTTGCCGGCATCGATATTGGTGAGGAGGTCGTGCTGGGCAAAGTCGGGGTTCTTGCCGCGCATCTCACCTGCTTCGGCGTCGGTAAAGTTTTTAATACCCTGCCTGGTTTTAAAGTGGAATTTCACCCAAACACGCTCATTCTTGTCGTTTATCATCGAAAAGGTATGGCTGCCGAATCCGTGCATGTGGCGGTATCCGTAAGGCGTACCGCGGTCGCTCATCACAATCATTACCTGGTGCAGGCTTTCGGGGTTTAACGACCAGAAGTCCCACATCATGGTTGCGCTTTTGCAATTGGTGTATGGGTCGCGTTTTTGGGTGTGAATAAAGTCGCTGAATTTTTTAGGATCCTTCACAAAAAACACCGGGGTATTGTTGCCTACCAGGTCCCAGTTTCCTTCCTCGGTGTAAAATTTAACGGCAAAGCCGCGTGGGTCGCGTTCAGTATCTGCCGAGCCCTTCTCGCCGCCTACGGTGGAAAAACGCACAAATACTTTAGTTTGCTTACCCACTCTTTCAAAAAGCTTCGCGCGGGTATATTTGCGGATGTCGCGCATCACCGTAAACGTTCCGTAAGCGCCCGAGCCTTTGGCATGCACTACGCGTTCTGGTATACGTTCGCGGTTAAAATGCGCCATTTTTTCGTGCAGGATAAAGTCTTGCAATAATATAGGGCCACGCGGGCCAACAGTCATCGAGTTTTCGTTTTCGGCGTAAGGAATGCCTGATGCTGTGGTTAGTTTCTTTTTGTTCAGTTCCATGGCAGTGCGATTTAATATTCAAACTTCATGATAATAATTCAATAGAAAAAATCAATAAATACTATATTTGGATAGAGGGAATCTATTTATAGTTCGAAAAAAACCAGTAAAGACCGGAAGTCAGAAAGGAGCTGCAAACCGGGTGCATTTAATTTTAGGTTTCCTTCAGATAAGCATATCCATCCGATGACCATTACCCAGCTTGAATATATAGTAGCCGTTGACACCTACCGCAGCTTTGTGGCCGCAGCCGATAAATGTTTTGTTACCCAGCCTACGTTGAGCATGCAGGTGCAAAAGCTGGAAGATACCCTCGGCGTTAAAATATTCGACCGCAGCAAACAGCCGGTAACGCCAACCGAGATCGGTACCGAAATTATAGCGCAGGCACGTGTATTGTTGTCTGAGAGTGAGAAGATCAGAGAAATTATTACTGACAGGCAGAAAGAGCTATCCGGCGAGCTGAAGGTTGGCATTATCCCTACTATCGCTCCGTATATCCTGCCGAAAATATTGCATGGCTTTATTGCAAAATACCCACAGGTAAAGCTGGTGGTATGGGAGCTGACAACCGAGCAGATAGTCTCGCAGCTTAAACTCGGCGTAATTGATTGCGGCATACTTTCCACTCCGCTGCGCGAAAGTACGCTTACCGAACTGCCTGTTTTTTATGAAAACTTTGTGGCGTATGTTTCTAAAAACAGCAAGCTTTCAAAAAAGAAAAACATTGCTCCGGATGATATCGACATGGAGGAGATATGGATATTGAACGAAGGCCATTGCATGCGCGAGCAGGTGCTGAACATCTGCCAGCGGCGTAAATCTACCCAGGGATTTAAGCATTTTGAATACAACACCGGCAGCGTAGAAACCCTGAAGCGCATGGTAGACCAAAACGACGGCGCTACCATCCTGCCTGAGCTTGCCTTAGCCGACCTTACCGACAAGCAATTGGATAAGGTGCGTTACTTTAAGTCGCCGGAGCCAGCCCGCGAAGTAAGCATTGTTACCCAGCGCAATTTTTTGAAGCGAAGAATGATCGAGGCGCTAAAAAATGAAATACTGGATTTTTTGCCTAAACGGATGAAAAGCAAGAAAAAGAAAGAGGTGATGGATATATGAGGGGAGTCGGGAAAGACCGAAAAGTCAGTAAAGCCAAAAGGCAAAAAGAATGTCTTACTAAATTGGCGAGTGTCTCTGCAGCCGGGCCGGAGAGATTCAGCGGGGAGTAAATCAAACAAAATTCATCCTGAAACATTATAATTTGCGTAAATTAGCATAAAAGTACCAGTGATGCATACCACAATCCCTGCAACGGCCATTGATATCTATCGGAGCTTGCCTGAAGGAACCAGGTGCGAGGTGCTGTATAATCAACTTATCATGACGCCTGCACCTAATACCAGTCACCAATTTTTATCGGTAAAGCTATCCTCAAGGCTTTTTGTTTATTTAGAAGAAACGAAAAAAGGCATAATTCTGGAAGCTCCAACTGACCTTTATCTTACGGAACTCCAATCGGTCGTTCAACCTGATATCATGGTAATAATGGAGAAAAACCGAAGTCTAATCTATGAAGATGGCGTTCATGGCGCGCCGGATATTATATTTGAAATCCTTTCAGGCAATCACATCCACGATACGGTAAAAAAGAAATCGCTTTACGAGGAAGCCGGCGTTAAGGAATATTTTGTTATCGACCCCTCCAGTAAAATGGTGGTTATGTTTGCGCTGAATGCTTCAGGTAAATATGATATTGTTTATGAACGACCCGGCAAAATAACATCTGGCATACTGGCTACCAGCTTCGATATATAAATCGTTCACCCTCTTCGCCCAAAAATCCGCACATTTGCATATCCGCACATTCGGAATCCGTTACCTATGGCTCAAGTTCATTCTTTCGAAAATAATCCTTACCAGGAAAACACCTATATATTATACGATGAAACCGGCGAGTGCGCCATCATTGATCCCGGCATGGAAACCGGCGCCGAGCAAAATGCGGTGGTAAATTTCATCAAAGCAAATAACTTAAAGCCGGTGTTGCTGCTTAACACCCATTGCCATATCGACCATGTGCTGGGCAACAAATTCATCTTCGACCAATATGGCCTGAAACCCAAATTTCATGAAGGTGAGCTGCCTTTGCTGGAAGCCGTAGCCGCCTACGCGCCGTCGATGGGCATCCGTTATGAATTATCGCCGCTGCCTGATGAATACTTACCGGAAACCGGTACCGTAACATTCGGTAACACCACGTTGCATTTAATTTTTGCCCCGGGTCATTCGCCGGCGCATTTGTGCTTTTACGATAAAACCGGCAACCTGCTGATAGGGGGCGATGTGCTCTTCCGCGGGAGCATTGGCCGCAGCGACCTGCCTGGCGGCAATTTTACCCAGCTGATAAACAATATCGAACAGAAATTACTTTTATTGCCTGATGATTGCGTGGTTTACCCCGGTCATGGGCCGGATACAACTATTGGGTATGAGAAGGTGACTAATCCGTTTCTTAATTAATTTGTAGAGGTTGCAGATGTTGCATTGGTTAAAGAAGTTGTAAAGAGTTTAACCACTAATCGCCTATTCATATCAAACTTCATCAAAAAGCCGTTACCTTTAAGCCGTGAGTAAGTGTCTTCCTGATCACTAATTCACTAAATCGCTAATTTGCCAATTGAATACTTCCATTTACATAGCCAAACGATATTTGTTTTCGCGCAAAAAAATGCACGCTATCAATATTATTTCAGGCATTTCTATGGTGGGGGTATTGATAGGCAGTGCGGCGCTGATTATTATCCTGTCGGTTTTTAACGGCTTTGAGGAAGTGATCCTGTCGCTGTACAGCAATTTTACGGCGGAACTGAAAATCGAGCCTAAGCTTGGCAAATCATTTAACCCGAATACGGCCTATTTTAACGCGTTAAGGAAAGACCCGAAGGTGTTCTCCTTTATAGAAGTACTGCAGGAAAAAGTATTGATAAAATACGACAACCGGCCCTTCATCGGCGAAATTAAAGGCGTAAGTGCGCAGTTTATGAAACGTGGCGGAATGGACAGCATTTGCCAATCGGGAACTTTTACGTTAAAAAAGGACGGCAACAACTTTGCTGTGATCGGGTCTGCGGTACAAAATAGTTTGGGCGTAAGCGTGCGGGATCAGTTTACACCTATCGAAATTTATTCGCCCAACCGCAACGCCGGCAATGCGGTTAATCCCTTAAACGAATTTAATGTGCGCGCCATAACCCCTTCAGGGGTTTTTACCCTGGGACAGGAGTTTGACGACATGGTGATAACCCCGATTGATTTTGCCCGGGATTTGCTGAACGAACCGGTAAATGTTACCTCGCTCGAACTTAACTTTAATAAGGGCGTGGATATATCAGCCATGCAGGACGAGGTACAGCAAAAAGCCGGTAAGGATTTTATTGTTAAAAACCGCAGCCAGCAAAATACAGAGCTGTATAAAACGCTTAACTATGAACGCTGGTTTATTTTTATGATACTGGTATTTGTGCTTATTATCGCAATATTTAATATCATCGGTTCGTTAACCATGCTGGTTATGGACAAACGCAAAGACATAGCTATTTTAACCAGCCTTGGAGCAAACCGGAGATTGATACAGGGGATTTTCTTTTTTGAGGGGATGATGATATCAGTGATAGGCTGTATAGCCGGTATTTTTTTAGGGTTGATATTTTGTATATTGCAGCAACGTTTTGGGCTGGTTAAGATGGGCGCGCAAACGGCCATTATTGATGCTTATCCGGTAGCCCTTAAGTTTCGCGATTTTATACTGGTGTTTTTAACGGTAGGTATAATATCCGTTATAGCGTCTGGCATAAGCGCGCGTTTGAGCATTAAGGGGCTCGACGACATAAAACAGGATTTGTAAACTTATTGATAGCATTTTGAGGGGGATTAAATATTTGATATTGCTGGTAATAACGGTTGCCTGCTCATGTAACAACTCCGGGAATAAAGACCATACGGTAGTTTTTAAAGGCATATACAGCTTTGGCCCCGAGGTAAAATCATTTAAAGACTGCGACAATGGCCGTGAATTCTGGGTTACCGACAGCTCTAAACAATTGGAATTAAAATACTCGCAGTTAAATTTCGAAAAACCTTATGAGCCCGTTTATGTTGAAGTAGAGGGCATGAAAATACATTCAGACAAGGAAGGCCTCGGCTCTGAATACGACAGCACCCTGGTGGTGAAAAAATTGATAAAAATAACAAAGGAGATTCCGCAGGATATGTGCAGGTAGGGATTAGAGATTAGTTGAATGCGGTTTGCGATATAATATATTTTACAGGTGATTGGCATCCGGCCACACTTTTCAGCCAAAAAACATGGAATCAAAACGTCAGCAAAAATTTGCAGGAGTAATACAACAGGACCTCGCCGCTATATTTCAGCGCGAAGGGATGAACTATTTGCCAAATACCCTTGTTACCATAACCAAGGTAAGGGTAACACCTGACCTGGCTATCGCCCGCGTATTTTTAAGCTTTTTTAATAATACCAACACCCAGGCCGCCCTGCAAACTGTAAAGATGCATGCTTCCGAAATCCGTTATAAATTGGGTGCACGCATAAAAGACCAGGTGAGGATTATCCCCCAGCTGGAATTTTTTGTAGATGACACCAATGAATATGTGGAGCGCATGGATAAGATCTTCGATAAGATAAGTAAAGAAGACCGTCAACCCGAATAGCTATGGATGCAGCTGCGCGGTTGGCGATTTATCTTGAATCCCATCCTGAAATTATTGGTAAGGTAGTTGATTTTAACCCCTATGCTGATAAGCTGTACCATTTTGATTTTACCGCTGCCAATAAGGAGCTCAATCCGGATACTTTTTCGGATACAACGAAGTTTGACAGGTGGATAACCCAAAAACTTAGCGATAATAATTGCAAGTACGGTATAGGCGGTTATATGGAGCACCGAACCATTTATGCCCGCAGCAAACATTTTGACACGGAAGATGAGCCCCGCCGCCTGCATTTAGGCGTGGATATCTGGAGCGCAGCCGGCACACCTGTTTATTCGCCGCTGGCCGGTAAAGTTCACAGTTTTCAGAATAACAATAACTTTGGCGATTATGGCCCTGCTATTATTCTTGAACACAACCTTGATGGGTTAACACTATACAGCCTGTACGGGCATTTAAGTTTAAAAAGCCTTGACGGGTTGTATATCGGCAAGCCCATCAATCACAACGAGCAAATTGCCACGCTTGGAAATATGGAGGAAAATGGTCATTGGCCGCCGCATCTGCATTTTCAACTGATGTTTGATATGCAAGGCAAGCGGGGCGATTATCCTGGCGTTTGCAAATTTTCCGAAAAGGCTATTTACCAAAAAAATATCCCGGATCCGCAGCTGCTTTTAAGGTTCCCTGCAGCGGTTAATGACTAATTGTTTTTTAGCTATTATTGTCAACTACCCGCGCTTGTTGGTGTTGTCACCAACATGTACCGGATGCCCATATTGTCCTTTCTAGCCCTCAGATTAGCAACTTTATCATTATCACAAACTAGAGTTTTGTCGGCGACCACATCAATAAAGGCTGGAAACGACGGTTTTTTATTGTCAACTATACATTTTATTTCATCAATTTTATTTAGCTTAGGCTGATTTAAGATCGCAAAATCCATTTGTACCAAAAATATAAAACGATTTGTTCCTTTTTTATCGCCGGTTGAAATTTTAAAAGCCCTTTAAAAATCTATTTAAAGGGCTTTCTTTTTGCTTTAGATGTTATGTCTGTCGCTGGCTCCTGTACAACCAGCTGGCCAGCCAATCTGCGTCATGTGGCGTTAAGCGAACACGCTCGTAGTAATTAGCCTGCCTAACTGCTGCGAAAGCTAAATCAAACTCTTTATCATTAGTTGAATTGATGCAGGCCAACGTTTTAGCGCCGTACTTGCCGTCAACTATCAAAGCTTTAGGTTTAACCACATTGCAGGCGATCTGCGCGGCTTTTACCACGCCGATGATGCAAGGGTTAACCGAACAGTCAAATAGCGCGTTTGCCTTTACCTGGCTCATTACTGGGTCGAGACCGAGCAAGCTTCCTGGGCTTAACACATCCCAATAATTTGTTTTATAGAATGCCTGAACGTTTGCCTGTAACTGGTTGTTGCCGTTTAAAACAGTGTTTAACTGCGCTAACGTTAAGCTGCGGTTACCGGCCTTTACTGCATCAATTACAGCCCAACCCGGCCAATGCTGGTTTTGGCTCCTGTCTATGCCCCGGTATGTTTCGGCCTCATTGGTGCCTGGGTCATATCCGCCCTCGATGCCAAGGACGGTTCTTTTGTAAGCGATTTGAAAGTCTGCCATGTTAATTGGTTGATTGGGTTGGCTGACTAAGGTTAGCAATCGTTTTATCCTTGTCATTGCTCGACTTGCTGGATATAAAGTAATACGCCGGAACCAAGTATATTATATCTAATATCTTAGTTTCAGTGGCTTCTTTCAAATGGCCAAAAATGACCATTAAAGCGCCGCCAACTACAATTAAAATAGCCAGGGCCGCCTGCGCTTTTGTGTTGTGAATAAAATCTAATAGTTTCATTTTACTTGCTTTAAAAAGTTTTCACTCGCTGCATATAGGGCCGCTTTGCGTTTTGGCTTTTTGTCATTTAGGACAATAAGCCGGTTAATTTCCTCGATTATTTTCGCCTGGTTAGGCGTTAGTTTTTGCGCTTTCATAGTTGCCTTATTTTTTAACAACCGCACTATCCACAGGTAGCGCCCGCAACTGAACCATAGCCTTATCAATAGCGGCCTGGTTGTTTAACTTACTGTTGCTGTCGGTGTTTGGGTCATAAATCAAAATGTCCCGGTAACTGTGGACGGTATTAACAACTTGGTAATAGATGTTGGCAGGAACCTTTACAAAATATTCATAATGTAACTTTACCGGCTGTTTTTTTACGGTGTCTTTTTTAACTGATTCTTGGGCGAAACATACCGAGACTGTCAGGGTAAGAGCAATTAAAATAATATATTTCATTGTTTTGGTATTTTAAAAGTGAACGTGCTGTCATTAATAAATTTAACAGCTGATTTTTTGAATTTAACTGTGTATGTACCAGTGCTGTCAGCTACTGATATTTCCATGGTTGGGGTTGGCTGTACTCCAGTTACTATCAAGTATTTCGGCTTATATAAAGTCGTTTCGACTAATAAATATTTATTTGTAGACGACGTCACATGCTTCCATGTACTGTCAACCTTTACTTCCTTTTTGTTAACTGATTTTTGACCAAATGCGAAGCCGGTAACTATTACCAGCATTGCTGTTATAATGAGTTGTTTCATGCTATTGAACTATCCAATTAGAGCCGTTATATATAAGCTGATAAATAGTAGAATTAGGCAGCGTCGTTACTGTCGCACCTGTTTTGTCTTTTACTGTAGCTCCAGTAAAAAGCCAACTGAACCCTGAACTGTTTTTATTCCACAAACTAATAGTTACTCCTGTCCATACAGATGTCGACGGCATAGTTATATTTCTGTTAGCAGTTATAGCTGGAAATTCTATGAACTGAGATAAATTTACAGACGAGCCAGTTATACCATAATCAGCATCTGTCGCAGTATTTATTATTTTTTTTAATGCGTAATAAACATATGCTGTACTTGCTACCTGATTATTATATACTGTCGCGTCGAGTGTAGGAACGATAATTATATCACTGGTAGAAGAGCCCAGGGCTAAAACTGGTGAAGTTCCTACAGGACGAATCAAAGTATATCCTACGTTATTTGTAGATACTGACAGATAATTGCTTCCATCATAACCCGGTCTAAAATTATCACCTGTGGTACTTGTAACTTTTAGCAATCCTAATGCCGATGGGTTATTAACAGGTAAGTAGCCACCTAAGTTAGTAGCTAATCTACTTTGGCTTACTAATTTAGTTGTATCTGCTGTCAGTGTCAGATTGCTTGAAAGATTACCGCCTCCATTTAATCCATAACCTGTTGATATTGTTCTTATTGTAGGTACGTAGCTTGTCGCATCAAAACTTCCGTCAGCTTTTATAAATGAAGTCGATGGGCCAGGCCCTGTAGATGTTAAATTTTTACTTCCGTCCGTGAATACTGGCTTAGAAGCTGTTAAGGTTGAAACATTCATTGTTCCGACAAGATTCAGACTGCCGCCAATGGGCGTAAGTGTTAAGTTACCCAAACTGCCTACTGAAAATTTAACAAAATGAGTACTATCAGAACCTAATCGTAACTGCTCGGTTAAATTCGTAATTTCAAGTTTAGCGTTTGGATTTTTAGTGCCTATACCCCAGCTTAACGCATTTGTCATCCTTATTCCCTCGCCATTGCTGTTGGCTATTATAAAGTTCGGGTGTCCACCAGTAGAGTAAGTTGAAGTTATACCTACAAGATTGTGTGGTAAATCAGCTATAAGGCCTATACGAGGATTTATGACTCCATCCGCAACCCCGGCAATAACGGCAGATGTACCAGATGTTTGAGTAGCTTGTATTTGGGTATTTACTGTAGCTAAAGAACCGTCTAATATAGTTAGTTCTGAACCTGACCCTAACCCTATACCCATGTGTGTAGTTGCCTCATTAAAAATCGAATTGGCTCCAAAGAATATTTTTCCTTTTGTAGCATTTGAAGTAGTAGACAATGTTAAACTTCCTGACGCTAACGTGCTGCCTATGATATTTTGATTGCTTGATGCTATACCAGTGCTTAAGTTATTTGATAAGGTTCCGACAGATTTTGTAATCCCTGCACCCGCGGTTATAGCAGCCTGCGCCCTACTGTTCGTAAAATATAAATTAGTAGTCCCTTCCGAAATGTTATCTGTGTTCAACGCCACTATGCCTTGTTGTCCATTAACAGAAGTTACTCTGTTAGTACCAGCCGAAAGTTGCCATGCAGTGCCATTGTAAATAACGAAGTCTCCCTGTAAAAATCTAAGCGTTCCGCTGCCTAAATTTATATTACCGTCAGCCGAAGCCTCATACACCCACCCGGATGTTCCAACTCCGTCCGCAAGTGTTGGCGTATTAGTGTTTGGGTTCCATTGCCCTTTATAAATTAAAATATTCGCCGGAAGATTAGCGAGCGGTACTTTACCACCACCGTCCAAAGGGGCAACACCGTTCGGAACGTTTATTTGCGATACTTTAATGTAAGTACTTGCGTTATAAGCACTATCAGCATCTAAATCAGTGATTTTTGCAAATCGTATACCCGCATAATCTTTTATACTACCATTATTATCCGGCAAAAATTTTAGCCCGCTAAGCGGTGTACCAGATGTATTCCAAAATGTTGCCTCTAAACTACTTGTATTTGGTGAAATGTCACTTGATGTCCATTGCCAATGTCCATGTGTCGTTGATAATGAAGATAAAAATCCCAAATTTGCCCCCGGTTGTATTCCGAGTGTAGATCCAACTATGTAAGTAGGCGCGTGAAAATTATTTACGCCGTAATAGTCATTATTGCCGTGAAATAATTGATTAAACAAACTGTCAACATAAGCAATTGCGCCCTGTGGCGGTGATACCAACGTCCAGCAGCTGCATGATGTACTGTAACGATAAAGGCCCGGCGCTGTGCTGCCTGTTCTGTTATACAGTGCGCCGTTCTTTAAACTATCGGGAACATCCGAAGGAAAACCAGGCGCATCACCGCGCGGTATATTAAAAAAATAACGCGCTAATAGCTGCCGATCGGCGACTACCTGGTTAGCTATCGACCTGTCGACCGGCGCTTTCTGCTGTGCAAATGCCGTTATCGTGAGGCAGCACAGTAAAATCAAATTAATTAATCGTTTCATTTTTTATAGGGGTATTAATTTTAAACTATTCCAATAAATTTTATCCAGCAGCCTACTTTGTAGGGGTTCATGATGCTGTAAGGCTTCGCCACTTTTCCTGTGCCGGGGTCATATCCGCCTGTCGGATTACTTGTAAATGTCCGGTGAGTTCCAATGATAGCCGGGTCAGATGTCAGGTCGGGGCCGTTATCAGCGGCGTTTGCAAAATCACGGCTCGGAATATCCACATCATGCGTATGCGGAACCATTTCTTCCAGCGTGTTAGTGTGCGTTTTACTTCCCGCAGCAGCGCCCATTGTTTTAAAGTCGTCGTCGTCAGGGTCGAGGGCTACTGGCACTACGCCCTGCCAATCTGTGTCGCGCGCCCATCCGGCTGGTATGTCGGCAAGAGCGCCTGTCCACCATACCCTGCCGCCGTTTGCGCCGAGCGCGGTAGTTAGCAACGGCGCGCAAACCAGCTTCAGCAGCGCCACATCCGCCAGCAGCTGGTTATATTCACTGTCGCCGGACGCATCGCGTGAGCCGTTCACAATGATCGTGATGTGTGCTGCGTCATCCAGCTGGAACCCTGCAATCACCACGCTGCCTTTTGTATCGTCGTCAGGGTCAACAGGGTTATAGGTCAACGCCGACAAATGAAAGTCGCCCCCACCGAACTGGTCGGTACTTACCGGGTAATCCGTTTTATTCAGCAGTCGTTCGTCCTTAATGGTGGTAGCGCCGGTTCCTGCATCGTAGCTAAGCCCGGCAAATCCGGTGGTTACCATAAATACGGCAGACACGGCCACGTATGAGCCGCCGCCACCACCGCCACCGCCCGGCAGGTCAGTTACATCAACCTGCGTGCTTTTTCCTAACTGTCCGTCCCATACATGTACAAGGTCGCCAGCTGCCGGTTCGCGGCCTAAAACGGGTAATTGGTTGATGCGTTTTTTAACCATTTTAAATACTATTTAAAAGCTTTACAGCAGGCACCTGCGGCACTACCGTGTCGGCCAGCGTGAGCGAGTTGAACAAATAAGGATTACGCAGGCTGCGGTTATAACCCATCAGCCTGATAGGGCGATTGATATTGGCATCGGCCATTAAAAGCACCAGGCTGCCGCCCAATTGCAGCGGCGGGTTGTTGGCTTTAAAGTAACGCGGGTTACAGGCCACGGTAAATACCGGGCCGGGCCTTGCAGCCAGGTACTTTTGCGCGGCCAGCTTCAATTCGGCTTCGGCGGCGGTAACGTAGCTTAAAGGCATAATAATGTCGGTAAGTACATAGGTGTCGCCTACAGCCGGTCGCAGGTCGTCGTTTGGCAGCGTAATGGTTTGGCTGCTGGTGTTCGGGTTGATGACAAACGTTTTTGTTGCGTTGTCAAAGCTGTGTATCTCGAAAATCGTTCCGGCAAGCAGGCCAGTGTTAAAGGTTAGCTTTGCGGTCACGCCGGGTATCAGCTGGGTGTTTACATCAAAGTCGATAGCCGAATCGATAAACGTATCATTGGCGCTAACGGCGCTCACTACGCCGGTGCGGTGCGGGTATATCTCCTGCGTGCCGTTGCTGCCATCAAAATAGATGGTGCCTTCGTACACGCCATAAGCCGCTATGCTGCGCTCAATGTACAGGCTGTCGGCCATGCGCAGGCTCGGCGCGCCGCTTCGGTAGTTGTCGCCCAAATTCTTGCTGCTGCCATAGGCGTACAGGCGGGTAATTATGCCGGTGTAGTTATCCTGGTTGTTTTTGGTGACATTGTACAGCGCTTTGCCTTTGCCATATTCCAGCACTACGCCAGTGGCTGGTTGTAAGGTTATCAGACTGATCTTGTTTCCGCTGATCAAAAACTCGGTACCGAAGGCCTCGGCTATTTTGGTGAGCGCCTGTAAACAGGTCTCACCGGCAAAGTCCAATTGCTGAAAATCGGCATCTATCACAAAACCGGCCTGCCAGTTCTCTGACGGAAAAACGCGGTTCATGTTCCTTACCACCAAATCCAAAAAATCAGCAGGTTTGGCGCGCAGTGTAAATTTGCCTTCCGTAAAATTGTTATTGGCATTCAGGGTCAGGTACTGCGCCCTAACCAGCTGAAAATACTGGCCTTCCAGTGTCAGCGTATAGCTATAGCTGCGCTTCCAATTTCTTGACCACACTGCATCGCGGTTAAGCCGGTATTTATTGCCGTATATAGTGCAGTAATCGCCGATCTTGAAATCAAAGAACTCATAGCTGGTAAACGTAAGCGTAACGGTATCACCGCGCATAATACCGATGTCCTGGGCGCTGCGGTCGTCCGGGTCAACTACCGCAACAATGATGTTGTTATTGTACCTGTATATGGTGATCTGCTGGCTCATGCGATAATAAATTCGTCCAGGTCAGTAACTATGAACACATCTATATTATCGTTCGGGTCGCTTTCGCCGAATACCAGGTCGAAGGTTACGCCCACGTTTTGGGTGTCTAACCTGCGTTTTACCTTGCTTACATTCTGCTGCGTCTTAAAATATACCGTGAACGTTTGGTCGATGTCAGTAAAGTACAACTCCATGTTATTGGCGCTGCTCAACTCGGCAAAAAGGCCATAGTATTTGGTTTTAAAGTCGGCGCGGTCGGCACCCATCAGCAGCACCTTCAGCGTAAACTCGCGGGCCTCAAAATGCGGTTCCGAAAGGTCGATGTCTATGCCTTCCTCTTCCGGCCAATCGTGGCTCACGCTGTCCTTACGTTTCGGGTAGGCCAAAAACGTTTCCATGCCTGCCATAATGGTTAGGCCATAGGTGGTAAAAATTTCGTTTCCGTTTATGGTTGCCTGGCTCATGGTTATTTGGTTATACCGGCAGCGCGTAAAATGTTGCCGCTGGTGTCTTTTGTGTTCTTGTCGATGCTGGTTAAGCTGCTGGCCATAGTCGGCAGCACGTCGGTATTATCCGCTGTGCGTTTGGTGTTTGCGGCGATCTGCATTTGCAGCAGCGTCTGCTTTTTCATTTCAGCCAGCTGCGCTTCCTGGTTGGCTACGCCAGCCTCCAGCAGTTCATTGCTTTTTACCAGCGACAGCTGCATGCCGCGCCCGATACCTTCCAGCGCGTTAGCCTGCGTTTCGGTGATGCCGGATATTTGCCCGGATATTGCCGAAGGACTGCTGGTTGTGCTACCGGTGTTATCAATGGGCGACAAAGTAATGCCTGTAGCCTGCTGCACCTGCTGCAATTCGGTTTGCAGGTCGCCTTTTATCTTGTCGTATTCGGCTTGCAGCTTGGCGATGCTGTCTTTCGATAATATGCCGCCATCGGCCTGCGTGTACTTCGCCAAATCATCGTAAAAGGCCTGCATCTGCTTTTCGATGAACTGCGTTTCAAAGCCTTTTTCTACGGAGTTATGAATGATTTTAGTAAAGTCGTTGCCCCAATCCTGCGCGGTGGCGTTTACATTGAAAAGCAAATCTTTGATACCCGATACCAGGTCGTCGAACGTGCTGCCGGTAAATTCCGATTTAATCGCGTTTTGCGTGTCGATGGCCTGCTGCTGTAAGTCGATCAGGCTTTGTATTATCGCCTGGGTGCTGGCATCCAGTTTACCGCTGTCCATCAGCTTTTGCAAGTCTTCCAGCGACTTACCGGCCAGCGTAAATACCTTGCCGGTTTTCTCGCCGTTCTCGATGGCCTCTTTCCAAAAATTCGATATATCCTGACCGCTGTTGTATTTGCCGATGGCCTCGTCGGTCAGCTTGTCGCCGGTCAGCTGTATTTTGCCGGATAAAGTATTAAAGGCCTTTTCCTGCGCAGCGGCTATATCGGCCAGCGCCTTCAGGTAGCCGCTAACCCGTTCCGGGCCGTAAATCTGCTTAGTCAACTCTAATTGACGTTGCAGCCCCTTGTTTACCGCCTCAATGGCTTTTATTTGCAGATCGAGGTTATATTGTTCCTGCTCGGCCTTTTGTTTGGCGTTGCTGAATAAACCCACAACGGTAGTCACCACGCCTATGGCCGTGCCGACGATCCCTAACCCGGCGCTTAATTTTGAAAGACTGGTGGCGCTGTCGCTGCCCAGGGTATTCAGATTGCCCTTTATGCTGCCGATGCCCGATACTACGCTTCCCAGCGTTCCCAGCACATGGCCGAGCGTATCATCAAAATACGACAGCTCACTGCCCCATTGCTGCAAGGCGCTGCCCACCTCAATAAACTTTTCCGGAAGGTCGCTATCAGCTAAATTCGTTGCATTTTTTAGTTCATGGTTTATCTTGTCGTACGCCTCTTTTGTTATTTTACCGGCTTTCAATGCGGTATCAATATAAGTTTGGATAGCCGCTATATCCCGGCGTGTTTGCGACTGGGTAAGCGTATAAACACCGCTAAAAAGTTCCTTGTAAGCATCCAGCTTTTTAACCTGTGCCTCATCCAGCGCGGTCAGTTCATCCTGCGTATTTTTCCTTACCTGTGCGGCGCGTTCGTTTTGCCCGGCATCCAGCAGTTTCTTTTCAGCATCAGCGCCGGTTTCTAAGATCGCCTGCCGCTGCTCTTCATAGGTTGCTGTATCTTCCAGCAAGTTTTGCAGCGCCTTTTTCTGCGCTTCCCGGTTTTGGTCGATCTGCTTTTGCACCAGGTCGCGGCGTTCCTGGGCTGCGCCGCTCACATCGCTTGCATAGCTATGGTAAAGTTTATCAGCACTTTGATAAATAGTATTCAAATAATCGCCAAAGTCTTTTCCCGACTTCAACAAGTCTGCATACTCCATATTTGCAGAATCGCTGCCTACTTTAGCCTTATAAGCCTCATAGTCGGCATACATTTTCTTTTTAACCTCTATATCCTCGGCGATATGCTTGTTTTGATTACGAACCTCCTGCGTATCTACAGCCGAGTTTTCAGCGGCATCTATACGGGTGAGGATGCTATCGCCGATTTTATTAACGTTCTTAGGATTGGCATTAAATTCCGTAATCTTTGCGCGTAGTTGGTCATATTTATCAACGACTGCCTGTATCGCCATTTGGTCGGCAGTCAGTTCCTTACGCCTGTAGCTATCATTTACATCAAATATCTGCTGTAGCAAATTTTGTTGCCTTTTTAAAGCTTCAGCGGCAGCGTTTTCAGCAGATTTGCCATCTGTCGTTTTAGGGGAATAGGCTTTTAACAATTCCTCTACCTTGCGTATTTTATCCTGGTAAATCTTTATTTGTGCATCGTTTGGTGCAAGCGCATCCAGTTTAGCCTGTAGTGATTTTTTAAGAACTTCTAAAACAGCGGGGCCGTTCGCGTTCTTAATTATATCATCAAATTGCTTTAAAGGGTCTGAAATCAGCTTATTGCCATTAAGCAATTGCTGCGCAATTTTGGCAGCACCACCGGCTGCATTTAGCAGGTAGTCAACCTGTTTTTGGTAAACTTCTTTTTGTTCCTCTAAAGCTTTTATGTCTTTTGTGGCATACTCACTAAGCCCTGTAACTTGATCTTGAAGTGTTATAACTGAACTTATCACAGATGCGCCCCCACCAGATATGGATGATTGCGAACCGGTGCCGGATGGAATATTCCCGCGCCGCTTTGCCGAGTTTATATCGTCGATCAGCTTAGCGCGGCGCTGATCTTGCTGAAAATTTATTTCCTGTATTTGGCTGGTTAGCTCCGTTATTTTTTTAAGCGATGCCTGCGCCTGTGCCTGCGCCAGTATGCTTTTGGTAACCATATCGTAACTACCAGCAAGTTTACCGTTTGCTATCTCCAATTCGGAGACGTTTGCAAACTCGTCAGGGTAAAGCTTTTTAAGTTCGTTCGCGGCGGCTATTCTGTCAGCCATAGCAGAATTTACATCTGTTGCAGCTTTGTAGTATAATTTGAGACTGGCAAGGCCGCTCCCGGCTATTTCTGCTGCTTGTTTCTGTACATCAATTAGCGCCTGTAAATTTTGCTTAACCTGGTTAAGTGCATCGCGTCCTTTAAATAATGCCGACAACCATTCGATAACCGGGCCGGTGGCAAAAGCAATAATACCAGCAATGCCAATGCCAGGCAGTATTTGCGCAAGCTTCCTTAATCCACCCCACGCTGTATTGACAAAACCGGCGCTTTGCTTTACCTTATTGCCAAACTCATCAAAGCCTTTTTTTCCGAGGTTTGAGAATTTGGTCACCTCGGCTTCGGTTTCCTGTATGGCAAGATTTATTCGCTTTAAGTCCTGCGGTGATTGTGCAGTAAGTTTCAGCGCCTGCAACTGTGTTAACGTTACTTTCAATTCTTCAAGCAGTCCCAACTGCTCTACCTGTTCAGCATTGGTAACGGCTGTTTGTTCGGCCCAATAAGTTTCAGCGGCGGCGATGGCTTCAACTTCTGTTTGAAACTGCGCAGCGGTAATTACCCCGGCTTCCAAATCGGCATTTAAGGCGCGTATCAGTTCATCTGTACCGCTCAAAGCTACGCGCCCGGTGTCTCCAGCAGCTTGCAGCGAATCTGCGTAAGCCTGCACCTCGGCGGCGCTGTCAGAAAACCCGCCTTTGTTTACGAGTTTTTGAATAGCAGCGGCTGCACTGGTGGCACCGGCTTCCACGCGCGAGGTAACGCCCTGCAAAGTGGCTTCGGCCTGTGCAGCGTCGGCTTTCAGCAGGTTGTTATTGATAACAAACTCTATACTAATCGGGCCTAATTCCTCGTCCATTGTTACAGTTTCAAAAAGTCCTCAAAATCTTCCAGGCTTTCCAGTTCCCTGCCTTTCGGCTCTGTTTTCCCTGTTTTAAACCGGGGCGCATCCGCCAGCATCAGCTGCACGTGCGGCCACGGTATGCGCCACAGCAGGTAGTGGCGCGTCCAGTGCAATTCCTTTAAAATATTTATCTCGATTCCCCAGGGGCTATTCATGCCGAGGCATGTTAACTCCCCTAAGCTGTTTGGCTCTGATTGGGCGCTGTCCTCTTCATCATCCGCACCAACCTGATAGTATTGGTAAAAGCGTCGCTGCCGGTAAGCGACACCAGCGTGTCGGCTAAGGTTAGCAGCTGTACGTTATTCAGCCTCCAGTAAAGCCAGGCTGCAACGGGCCGGGCAAAAAGCCAGCCGGTAAGCCAGCCGTTAAGCAGCGCCTGTGCGACGATCTTCGTCAGCGTCTTACCGTGCTTCGCAAACAGGTTGTGTATGTTTTCGCCGGTCATATCCTTTAGCCGGTCATCGCTGATGCCCATGCTTAAAAACAGGGCGCTGATGCGGTACAGCGTGCCGAGGTATGGCATGCGCACCACCACGTTTATTTTGCGTTTACCAAACAGCCGGAATAATAAAGGCGCCGTTACCGGCACCTTTATTCCTCTGTCCAGCAGCCTTTCAGCTGCGTTAAGTTCGATGTTTTTCACAGCCTTACGCGGTTATGGTGATGGTTACATCATCGCTGGCCGAATAGCCGTTGCTGTCGGTAGCGGTGAGGGTGAACACGTAGTCGCCAACGGTGGTTAAGCCGGTAACATTGTTTACCAGGGCGGCAGGCGTTGCCATTACCGGCGCATCGGCACCGTTTGGCTTGCTCTTTACTGTCCATTGGTAAGTTGCGGTGCCGCGGAACGGCGTTGCGGTGCCGGTAAGCGTAGCAATGTGAACGGCCACCGCTACCGATTGCGCGTCGCCTGCGTCAACTACGGGGGCGGTGTAAGTTTTGATGCCCAACGGGCTTACCACAGGGTTCTTTGGCAGCAGTACCTTGGCTTTAATGTCCACCAGGCCGATCTTTGCTTTACCGAGATCGATATTGATTACAGCGGTTATCTTAGCGCGGGGTACTTCGAACAGTATATCGCGCTTGCTGATGATCTGTAATGCTTTTTCGATATTCACGATAACGCGGGACATTTCCCATCCGCCGCCTACTACCGTACCCGCTTTCAGCGTTTCCAGTGTTTCATCGGTCAAATCGGTTATCGACCATGCGATCATAATATCGCCCTGCTCGTTTATCGATTCTATAGGGAAGTCCTCTTCCTCTGCCCAAAAGTCGGTAGTGGTGGGGTCGGCTTCTTTTATGCTGGCGCTATCCTTATAGGTTAGTGCCAGCTGTGCCAACACGGTCGACATCGTGCCGTCGTCAGGTATATCGCCCAGCTTAACGGACTTTATACCGAAAGTTCTTTTTTCTGACATTGTGTATTTTTAATAGGGGTTAAAAACTAATTTCAAGACAAATACGAATTGCGTGGAGGCTTACCGTATTTATTCAGCGCCTTGCAGCTTTGCCAGTTCGGCTTCGAGTGTTTGCAACTTGGTTAACGCTTCGTTTGATTTGGCGACAGTCTCATCATACGCCTTTTGCAGTTTTTCCGAGGCTTTTTTCGCTTTATCGTCGGCACCTTCGGCACCGGCTGCAGCTATGGCTTTATCCAGTTCTTCCTTTTTGGCTGGCAGTGCTTGTAGATATTTATTATAGATAGTTTTAGCACCTATAATTACAAACTCAAGCTTTCTGACTGCTGCGGCTTTGTCGTCGTGGTTGTTGGTGGCTTTGTCCATGTCGTCTTTTTCAATCCGGGTGATGGTTTTATCCTTCAGCGAATGCGAATGGTTCCACGCATCATGGTGCTTAAAAAACGGCTGGCCATCGCTGGTAAAGTGTACCGTATCATGCGCCGAGTGATTGGCGAATATCTCTTTTGCTCTTTCTTTTAATTCCATTTTAAAAGTATTTTAAAAGGTTTTTTAGTTTGTTAAATTGTAGTGATAAGGTCAGGCTGCTGCTTTATCTGTTATTTGCCGCGAATCAACGCGGCGTTGGAGACGGTGGATGTTTGGCTGCTGTTGTTACTCTTATAGATGGCCTTGTAATACTGAAAGGCGTTACCCGTAAGCTTCCAGGTCTTGACCTGTGCGCCTGCCACGTTCGCCACCGCCAGCGTATCTGTCGAGGTGGTGGCAAAGTCGTACCTGACGCCATCTACCGAGCCGTACAGCTTTACGGAGCCGCCAGGCGAGCCGGTCAGTTTGGTAACTGCCGCCTGTATGGTGATGATGGCCGGGTTTCCGGGTATCTGCAATACCTGCGATACCGAGGCGGCATTAGTTACCGTGTCCAGCCCGGCTTTGTGAACGGTTACATCGCTTTGGAGGGGCTTAACTACCGACTGCGCATTTACAGCCGTGAACGAAAACAAGGCTATGCCAAAAAAGAAAAGTAATTTTTTCATTGTGTGTTATAGTTTTATGGGTGAATACTTTTTAAACAGATACCAGGCCACACCAACGGTGGCTAACCCGGCTAATAACCAGCACCACCAGGGTACGCTAAGCCCTGCTTTTGTTGTAGTGGCGGATTGCACCTTTACGGCGGAATCCTTTTGCATCGTCTCGCGGACATCGGCCTGCTCTGTCTGTGTGGTGCTGGTTATTGCTTTAGGCTTTGCGATGGCAGTATAGCTGGCCTTGAACCCGGCCAGTTTGCCACCTGCCGTTTTTAACGGCGTAAGGGTTTCAAAGAACGACAGGCCTGTAGACTGGCCGTGTATTATGTACCCGGCTGTATCGCTGGTCAGGCTGTCTGCCGGTATGAACGACTGCCCTTGCAGGCTGTCGCTGTAAAATTTTGTAATTGTTTCGGTAACAGAACTGCTGTCGGCTTTCCGCAGGGTTACCTGTGTTACGCTGGTATCGGTATTGATGGTATGCTTTACACTTCCGCATCCGGCACCTGCCAACCCGATAATAATCAATGCAGCTTTTCTCATCCCTCTGTTGATTTAAATACGTTTTGAATTTTGTTTATCCATGCCGTCTTATCCTTGCCGCTGATAACGGCAAGGTTTTCAAGAATGCTGATAATGTTCTCCAGTGCTATCTGCACGATCAGGAACACGTTGAGCCAGTCGAACGCCCAGGCGGCTACTGTTTTTTTATGGGCCTCGAAACTTTTTGATAGGCCATAGCTGGCCCCGATCAGCACCAGGTAACAGGCCAGCTTAAGCCCGAAGCGCGACAGCTTCACGCTGCTGATGCTTTCCTTTCTCACGATAGCGGCGCTGATGCCGGTAACCAGTTCCATAATGAACACGGCCACCAGTCCAACAAATCCAACATTATCCAGTCCGAACACCTTATCTACATCTACCCACACTGCGCTGCCGATCAGTAAGCCGATATGCACATTGTATTTAAACGAGGGTGCCAGGCTATGGAAAAAGCTTTCGGCGCTGTGCCAGTCGTATGTTTTTAAAAGCCGTTCTGCAAATAGTTTCATTGGGTTTCCGGTATTGCACCCCGGCTGCGCGCCGGGGTGCGGTTGCTGCTATCGTTGATTGAGGGGGTTATCGGGGGTTATGCTGTCAAACCAGGCGCTAAAACCATTATGCCTTCTTTGTTGGTACGGCATGCGCTTCCGCCCATACGTACAAGGAAAGAATAGATGTCGCCATAAAATTGCGGGTCGCCCAGTTTCTCAAAGAATTTAATATCGCCAAGCGCACGCTCTACGGCCATGCCCCACCATAACAATATACCTTCGCTATCAGTAGGGTCTGAAGCTGCGCCAGGTGCTTTGATATTGCCGTTAACGTCTACAATAAGAACGGTACTGCGCTCGCGGATGTCAAATCCCTGCGCTTTGTACATTAATCCGTTCCGGCGTTCCTGTTCGGTCACTGATGCCATTGCGGTAGTGGTTACCAGGTTATTTGCCGGGAACATCTGCGCCAGCAGGTTAGAAGGGACAAGGGCATTCATGCCCATAGAGAAAAAGCGGTTTTCGTTGGCAAGGAAAGTCCGTCCGATCTGCAAATCTGTTACCCTTGTCGCTTTACGCTGACCGGTTGCACCTGGTGCGGTAGCCGCTACAAGGTCATCGGTGCCATCTTCTTTAACGCCAAGCGTGCGCAATACGCGCCCTGCTGGCATGCCATTGCTCCAGTTATAAAGCATGTTTTCTGCAACTTCCTGCTGAAGCTTTAATTTATCTTCACCCAGCGCGCTGTTACGCTTATCATAGCTTAACTGTACAGTATCAGCGTTGGGGATATAAAGCGGGTCAGATGTGTACTCATCCAGCGCGTAGGTATTAATCGTATCAGTACGCTTGCGAACATCAGCCGGAACGCTTAAACGGTTTTTAACCACATTACCGGGGCCGCCTGATTGCGGGTGATGAACTACAGCGCCGCCTAATACATCGCCGCTTACGTCCTTAGATTGGTTAATAAAAGAGTTATCTTTAAAAATCGCCTCTTCTATATCAGATTCCCAAATTTCTACAGCTACCCCTGTGCGGACTATGCCTAAAAGTTGGTTTTTATTGCGAAAGCCAAGCGCTACACCTAATAGCAATGAAGCGCCAACGGTATAGGTGATTTGTACGCTAAAAATGAATGAAATTACTATTGCAACCAGGATGTTGTAAAGTAAATTAAGTGGTTTAAAATGGATGTTTTTCATCTCGTTTTTTGTTATTTTAATAGGGGTTATAAACTTTTACATGAGGTTTTAAATCCGTCAGGATTAGTCTTTAAAGTCTTTTCCGAAACGTTCCTTGTACTTGGCTTTAAAGGCGTTGATGTCAAGGTCTTTCAGTTTCACCAGCTTATTTTGCTGGTCGAGTTCCTGGTAGGACAGCTTCATCAAACCGGCTACCTCATCTGATAACTGCAAAGTGTTTTTTCCGTGCAGTTCGCGGATAGTGGGGTTTGCAGGAATAGCAGCCAGGTAGGCTTCAATCTTCTCTACGTTTCCGTCGGACAGCTTAACCACCGCTTTCCACTGCTCTTCGGTCAGCTTACGGTCAACTGTTACCGCGCTATCGTGCAATCCTTTCAGCTTTATTTCGCTAACCTTGCTTAACTCGGCTGTCAACTCGATCACCTTGTCGTCAGAAATTTTCTTTTCATCCTTTAGCTTAATCAGTTCCTTGTTATTGGTGTCTGCCAGCTGGATAAGTTCGATAAGCTTTTGCTGCACTTCCTTTTCGGTAGGGTCGTCGCTAAGCTTGATAAGGGGCAATAGCGGCGCTATTGCAATGCTTGTTATTTTCATATCTGCGTTTTTTGGTTTTGTCGGTATTTCAAAGGGGAATTTGCCATCGGCCAGCTTAATCAGCTTTCCAGCTTCGTCGCACAGTTCTATGCCGTACGCGTCAGGATTGCCACCGATGTCAACGGCGCTGATCTCCTTTAACAGTGATTTGGTGATCGTAGGGCCGGTTTGGCCTTGCAGCATATCTTCCGGCTCCATGCTTACTTCCATCGGCAGTGCGCAAAGGCTGAACATATTGTAAATGCCCTTCTCGTATTTGTCGTACACGCTTTTGGCAAAGGTATCGCCGTCATCAAAGTACGGCTGTCCTGACATTACCCCGTCCTTATCGATCTGTATGTCATCGATGTAACCCAGGGCTAAAACCTCGTCCTTACGTGCGCCGGTGGGGCGGTAGTGCAGCCACAGCATAACGCGGTTATTGTTGTACTGGCTTTGGTCTATGCCTTCGCTTAAAACACGGTAGCCGTAGTTATTTACCGCGTTGGAATTAATCACATATCGCTTTGTTGTTTTGAGCATGGGCTACCGTGTTTTTTAATGCGTTGGTGTTGTTTGTGGCCTCAAAGTAAAGGCGCTATTTCCGCCAAAAAAAACCGGCTTTTGGCGTGATTACACAGCCCGTATTAAAAGATTACAGTTACTGCAATCATCCGGAAATCGCTTTTTTTTAGGGCTTTTAAAGGATGCACTTTTGGATAGAAAACCGCTGAATATGGCTGAAAGAAAAACAAAGGCACAACTGGAAAGAGACCGTTACAATGCGCAGGTATTGTACACCAGGGAGCGCCTTACACAAAAGGAAATCGCCGAAAAAACAGGTGTGTCAGAAAAGACAATCGGCAAATGGGTGGTTGATGGCGGATGGGATAAGCTGCAAAAAAACTTCCTCCTTACCCGTGAGGAACAAATGGGTATGATGCTCGACGAGTTGAACGAGATCAACGCGTACATTAAAAGTCTTCCTGCGGGTTTCAGGTTTGCTGATGCCAAACTCGGCGATGTGCGCCGGAAGCTGGTAAAGGACATTAAGGAACTGGAAACCAAAGCTGCGCTGCCCGAAATTATTGCAGCCCTTAAAATCCTTTTAGATTTTATCCGTAAGGTTAACCTGCAAGATGCGCAGCTGCTTTCCAAATATTGTGACGCATTAATTAAAAGCCTTTTAAGATGAGCGCAGCGTTAGACAAAAAGGCGGTCGTCGACTGGGACAAATACGTACAGGAACTGATGCGCGATACCGTTGTAGTGCGCCATGATACCGAGGAAGACAAGCAAAAGGCCCTGAAAGACCTGGAAGCCGACCCCGAAAAGTGGATGGCTGAAATGTTCCCGAACTATGCTAAATGCAGGCTGGCGCGTTTCCATCGCCGGGCCATTAACCGGCTCATCAAAAACAAGCGCTGGTTCGAGGTGCTGATGTGGGCGCGTGAACTGGCAAAATCAACCATCACCATGATGGTGGTAATGTACCTGGCTTTGGTACCAAAGGAATTAAAAAACATCCTGCTGGTGTCCAACTCCTTTGATAACGCCGTGCGCCTGCTCACCCCTTACCGCCTTAACCTGCAAAACAACCAGCGCATACAGTACTATTACGGCATACAGGAAAAACCGGGCAGCTGGACAGACAGCGAGTTCGTAACCCGCGACGGCGTAAGCTTCAGGGCGCTGGGTGCCGGTCAGTCGCCGCGTGGTACCAGGAACGAAAATTACCGTGTCGACTGCATCCTGATAGACGACATCGATACGGACGAAGAGTGCCGCAATGAAAAGCGTGTACGCGATAAGTTTAAATGGATTCAGGAATCGCTTATTCCTACCGTATCAGTGTCGGGCGACTACCGCATTATCGTTTGCGGTAATAAGATAGCTAAGGTATGCACGGTGTCGCTAATGGTGCCGCTGGCTAAGCATGTGGACATTGTTAATATCCGGGATGAGAACGGTAAAAGCACCTGGCCCGAAAAGAACAGTGAAGCAGACATCGATTACATCCTTTCCATTATCAGCTATGAATCGGGGCAAAAAGAATACTTTAACAACCCGCACGATGCAGGCGATGTGTTTACGCAGATCACCTACGGAAAAGCGCCGCATCCGAGAACATGCCGTATAGTGTTAGCATACGCCGACCCCGCCACATCCAACAGCGATAAAAAGAAAAAAGGCACCAGCTTTAAAAGCGTTCTCGTTATCGGCATCAAAGATTTTACCTATTACGTTTACCGCGTTTGGCTCGACCAGGTAAACAACTCCACGTTTATAGGCTGGCTGTTCGAGGCTGATAATTATATGATGGCTAACTGCGGTCAGCCAAAGAAAATCTACATCGAGAATAACACTTTGCAGGCCCCATTTTACGAGCAGGTGTTTATCCCGCTTATCAAGCAAACAGCCAAAGAGCGTGGGCGCGAAACGCTGCCGCCGATCATGCCCGACACCCGCAAAAAGCCGGAAAAGTACTTCCGCGTCGAGGGTACGTTAGAGCCTATCGACCGCATGGGAAATTTGGTTTTCGATGAAAGCCTGAAAAGTAACCCGCACATGGAAAAGATGGCGGCGCAAATGCTCGGCGTGGCACCTGATGCCGAAACAATGGACGGCCCGGACTGCCTTGAAGGGGGCGTGTACATCATTCAGCACGGCACGCAGGCCGACGCAACCAATACCACAGTAAGTAAACCCGAAACCCGTAGCACACGAAGATAATGGCATTTTTAACCTCCGAAGATTTTAACACCCGCGTTTACCAGGAAAAGATAGACGCGATCAGCAACGGCGACGACACGCTGCTCCCGACAGCCATCAGCGGCGCAATATCAGAAGTGGAAAAGCTTTTGGTAAAGTTCGACTTAGATGATCTGTTCGGCAAAACCGGCGACGACCGCGACCCCATTTTATTGATATGGCTGAAAGATATTGCGATTTGGCATTTTATCGGCCTCTCAAATCCGGGCATCGATTACGAGGATTCGCTGTCACGTTACCAGCAGGCTATTAAGTCGCTCACCGCTATAAAAGGCTCTACTGATGTGCCGCTCGGCTGGAAACTGCGTGCCGTCACCGACACGGATTACCCGGCAGGCACCATCGAGATCAGCAGCCAGTGCAAGCGCGATACCTATCGTTAATTACATATACCCCTATTGATATGACTACTGAAAAAATTACTGTGGGCGGCTTTGGACAGGCGTTGGCGGCTAAAACCGCAGACGGAACGCAGCAGCCCATCATACTGCAAAATATTAACGTCCGGCCTGTTAACCGGCAAAGCCAGGACATAAAGAAATGGCGTGCCGCCCATCGTGCCGCCGAAAGCATGATACCGCGCCGCGTGCTGCTGTACGACCTCTATGCAGATGTGATGCTCGACGGTCACGTGATAGCTGTTACCGGCAAGCTGTACGATGCCGTTACAAATGCTAACTGGGTATTCCTGGATAAGGACGGCAACGAGGTGGACGCGGTAAAAAACATTATCGACAGCCTCGGATTTGACGACCTGCTTACCGAGATAGCCAAATCCGAGGATTGGGGTTACAGCATGGTTGAATGCGATTTCTTTACCGATTTTCGCGGCAACAAGGCGATGAGCGTGTTTCAATGCGACCGCCGCTACATGCGCCCAAATACGGGGATCATCACCACAGAACTGTACGGAGATACCGGCATCAACATCCGCGAAGGGATTTACCCATACTTTGTATTGGAAGCCGGAAACCCTACCGACTTAGGCCGTTTGCTTTCAGTGGCGCAGTACGCCATTTTAAAGGACGGCGACTTTAGCGATTGGGCCGCGTTCGTGCAAACCTTCGGTCAGCCTATCGTATCGGCGGAATGGGACGGATTCGACGAAGGGCAGCGGGCACAATTCGAGAACAAGCTAAAGAACATGGGGCCTGGCAGCAGCGTGACGCATCCATCAGGCAGTAAAATTGAACTGCTGGAAAGCCGGGCCAATGCCGATGGCGCAATGCAGGAAAAGCTGAAGGACGCCCTTAACGCTGAGATCAGCAAAGCCATACTGCACGCCACCGAATCGACCGACAGCAGCGCGACGAGCGGCTACGCCCAAAGCAAAACGCATAAAGAGGTAGAGGACGAGCGCAAAGCATCGCTCATAACCAAAGTGCGGAAGATTTTGAATAGCCGGTTTATCCGCATACTGGAAGCGAACGGCATCGACACCAAAGGCGGTTTATTCAGCGTACAGGCTAACGAAGATCAGCTATCTAAAACAGAATCGTACCAGGTGCATAAGTCGATGGTAAGCGATCTGGACATCCCGATCGACGACGATTTCTTCTATAAAAAATATGGCGCTGAAAAACCGGACGACTACGAGGCCCAAAAAGCCGCTCTATTGGCTGTAAAGGCACAAAATCAGGCGCAGGGGCAGCCAAATAACCCCGCAGAAAACGCACCTACCCCCGGTGCTAAACCGGACAAAAACAACAAAGTCACGCCAACCGGTGGAAATTTAGAGGGGGCTAACGGTAAAAAGCCCAAAGGCAAGCTGGCAAAACTTGTGGATGATTTTGTAAGTTTTTTTCACAAAGCCCCGGCGCTGAAGGCGACCGGGGCGACGATGACGGCATGCTGTGGTAGCAACCCGGCTGTGGATGCACGATTTATACAGCTAACAGAAAAAGTCTCCCCAACCGGGGGAGATTTAGAGGGGGCTAAAACCGATTTGGACAAGGCTAACGATGCGTTTATCCGCGCGGTATGGGATGCCAGCGGCAAAAGCAATTTCTACGCTTCGGTATTCGCATTTACGGCGCAGGTGCTGCTGGATGGCCTGCATGGCGGATGGACAGGTAAACCAATGGTGCAGCTGGCCGATTTGGGCTTTACTTATGGGGTGGACGACCCGGCGCTGCTGACGGCCTTTGAAATGAACCTGTTCAGGTTTGCCGGTGCCAAAACACTGGAAGAGGCGCAGGTATTGAATAAGCTTTACCGCGAAAGCAAAAGCTTTGATGAGTTCTACAAAAAGGCCAGCGAGGTAACAAAGGTGTATAACCGCGCGCAGCTGCAAACGCAGTACAATACCGCCTACTTTACCGGCGAAGCGTCAGCCACCTATACCAGGCTCATGAAAAACGTGCAGCTATTCCCGTACTGGGAATACAAAACCGTTGGCGACGACCGCGTACGGCCTGCACATGCTGCGCTCAACGGACTGATACTACCGGCAAACGACCCGCGCTGGAAAAAGCTGTACCCGCCAAACGGCTGGAACTGCCGGTGCTACGTGGTGGCCCGCACTAAGGACGAGGTGAAAGACATCGACCTGAAGGCAATGCAGGAAAAGGCCGATGCGTATTTCGATACCGCCGAGTTCAAAACCGACAGCGCACAGGGATGGGGCGTTAACCGCGCCGACACCGGCGAAGTGTTTACCGCAAACCAGCAGTACCTGCGCAAATTTGAGGGCAAAGCCAGTAAGATGCTCAACAAACTGGGCAGCGCCGACTTTGACCTGCCCGGCTACAGCCAGGCAAAAAAGGCCGCTACCGAAGCCATGCCGAAATACGAAGGCACCGCAGCAGACTTTTACGACGCACAGGTGAAAGACGGCGTGGCGACCGTGAAGGATTATAACGACCGGCCTTTGCAGCTGGCTAAAAAGGTGTTCGACTTTCACACCACCGGCAAAAAGCAGTACCGCGAGGCGTACCTGGAAGCCATGATGCAAGCCCTGCAAAAGCCGGATGAAGTTTGGGTGAGCGGCGACAGGTACAATCCTTCCACGCTGAACCAGCTGCTGTACATCAAGTATTTTACCGACGAGACGATAGTAGTTATTGCCGAAGTGGATAAGAATAATGTAACGCAGGTAAATACCTGGTTCCCGTTGTCGGAGAACAGGTTCAGTATCGGGCAGATGCGCCGGGGATTGTTGGTGTACGGGGGAAATAAATAAAGCCGCGACCATAAGACACGGCTTTATTGGGATTTTAAAAGCATTTTAAAAGTGGCCCTGTCCCCATCATCCCGAAGGCGCTCACAGTGCCGCCACCTTTTAAAACATAACAAAGATAAAACATTTTTTTTAAAAGTCTCCCCTACTGGGGGAGATTTAGAGGGGGCTAAGATGCCATTAAGCAACAAAGATAAGATACACCGTTTTTTTGCAGCGCTGCCGGTGGAGATACAAACCAAAGTGCCGCCCATCATCGGCGAAACTGCGGTAGAGCTGTTTAAAGAAAACATCCTTTCCGGCAGCTATGACGGTGTGCCGTGGCAACCTTTGAGCAAAAGCTACCTGGCAGCAAAGAAGCGAAATAAGGATAAAATACTTTACTTAAACGGCCTGCTGTTCGCCAGCATACGCTACAACGAGCCGGAAGCCGGTAAAGTGATCGTGAGCGCAGGCAGCAGTAAGGTTCCGTACGCCCGCATCCATAACGAGGGGCTAACGGTGAACACCATTGCGCGTGTGGGCGCTTACACCCGCAATAAATACAAGGTAAGCAAGCGCGGCAAACGCAGCAAAAGCGGCACGGTGGAGGTGCGCGAACACACCCGCAAAATGGATTACACCATGCCGCGCCGCCAGTTTATGGGCTACAGCTATGAGTTACGCAAACGATTTATACAACGCATTAAACCACTGTTTAAAAAATGAAAAAGCTATTTTTAAAAATAAGGGGCTTGCTGATGCAGGTAGCCGACCTCAAATACGTATCCTGGGATTTAGGGCAGCTGGAACAGGAGATGCCGCCAGTGCAATACCCCTGCGCACTGTTCACCATAGCTTACGTTAAATGCAGCGACACGCAGGACGGTGATCAGCGCGTAAAGGCCGTAATTACCATCAGGATTGCCTTTAATACAACGATGGACAGAACATCGTCCAACTTCAGCGACCATGCTGCTGATATTGCGTTAAGCTGCTTAGATACGGTTGAATCGGTTTACAGCAAGCTGCAATCATACTGGGATGACGAAGTAGAGCAGCTAAGCCGGGTAAGCCAAACACAGGAAAGGCGTAACGATAAGCTGACCGTTATTGCGATGCCGTTTGAGACGGAATTTGACGAGGTGGCCAGTTAGGCGAAAGGTAAAAGGCGAAAGGCAAAAGCGAAGCATCGTTTACCTCATAGATTGCCGTACACCCTGCGCATTTTTTAACGGTGATATTTTCGGGTTGCAATACTTCTGCCAGCAGCTTGCCGCCGCATTCCGGACAGGTATAAACAATTTCTGTCATCCCCAAATATATCAGTTCCAGCTAAAAAACGGGTATTTCCTTTGCAATTCCTTACGGGTGGTATTTTTCAGGCGCAGCTGCTTTAAAAAATCCTGCCGCTGCATCAGGCGCTGGCCGATCACCGTTTCGCTGATAAAAAATTCTTTGCTTAGCTGTGTGAGGCAAATATCGTAGCGTTTGCCTTCCAGGTGGCCCCAGTAAAAGAAGCGGCAGGCAAGCGCATCATCGCGGTCATCCGTAAAGCAGCCTTTCAGGTGCTTTTCGGATGCCATGTTTAAATCATTAGAAACGATGGCCATTAAGGCTTTTTGACCGCGCAGCATAAATTAATCGGGTTCCCAAATATACTAAGCGGCAAAGCGGGTTTGCAAAAGGAGATTTATTACGGGGGAAAGGTGAAAGGTAAAAGGCGAAAGCGGAAAGGTTTTAAAGCACTTTAGACAGCGGCTTTCCTGATAATACTTTCCAAAGTGCTTTAAGCTGGGTTAAATTGTTAGGATGGTTTAATCCGAATTGAATCTCCGTTGCTGTGTCGTCATCAACCTTGAATTGTAAAAGGCTCATCTTATCACCGACACCAGCATAGAACCCTAAAAACATACGTGCGTGTCCTATATCTTTAATCAGATATCCGTTCCAATGATAAAAGCCATAATCGGTTAAGAGTGTCCTGTCGATATACATATTACAAGTCTTTAGCGGTATTAGCGACCTGCTTTTGTCTGAACTCGGCTAATTCTATATCCAACGGTTTGCAGGTAAAAACGGCGTTGCCTGTTGGTTGCAGTATTTTGGTATTCAATTGCAGATCAACTTTATTACCAATCCACTGATACACCCTTATATACTTATTTTCCTGTATCGGCACACCATAGGCCTTGGTCAGGGTGGTAAACATGTCCAGGTTCTGCGACTTATCGAAAATCAAAATAATGCTTACAACCTTATTCCTAAACACAGACAGGCCGATAGCTTTGAGTTTAATATCGCCTATATGGAACATACTGGTGTCTTCAACACTGTAGGTATAACAGCTGTCCCTGTCCGGCTTACCATCTGCCCTTGTATTTTCCATCTTATGCTTAATGGAAGTTATTTCGCTGCCTAAAAGAATGTCCTTAAATCCGTTTTTCTCATCAAGATAACCACGTGTGCCAACCTGTGCAAAGGTTACAACCGGCAGCAGGAATAGAAGTAAAAGTAATTTCATAAGGTTTGATTTTTAATGAAGGTAAATTAATTAGGTTTAACACGTTGAACTATTTTCATTTGAGGTGTACCAATATTTTCAAGCGCTATTATCGGAGAATTTCTATACCCTGCATTCATAGGGCAGTATATAATTACATGCGGCTCATAACCTGGCAGTACATTCACTCCCATAATCTTCATATCGCCTTCTGGCGGCAAAGTAGCGTCATAGCCAGCAATCCAATATTTAAGAATGTTTTCTAAAGATTTTTGCATCATTATTACTAACTGGCCATTTGAGTAGTTGTAGTGATTCATCATTGAAATCATTTTTCGAATATGGTAGATGATTTCCCGGCAGTTTTGGGGGTCAAATGGGTTAGGTTTGTCAGAATAGGCTATCATAATGATACAATATTAAAAAATCTCTTTTAAATTCCTTTTAAAAAATCCCTGTAAACAATTTCGAACTGCGAGACAAGCGCAGGTAACTCCGAATATTTAAACGCGTCTAAGGGCTTATTTTGCCCCGAAAACCGGATGCACCAATTATTCACCCTTTTCATATCCACGCGGGTGGTGCCGGGCAGTTCCCAGTGCATTTCGTGGGCCATGCTTAGTATTTTCCGGCGCATCTTTTCGGCAGGGTTGCCGGTCTGCCCTAAAAAGCTATTCAGGTACTTTACCAGCGCCTGGGTTTCGTCGTGCGTCATTTCGCTTAAATGCTCGGTACGGCCATTGGTGTAATCATACACCATATCCTCTTTGTGCTGTGTTAGCCCGGCCTTGGCCAACAGGCCGCGAACCATACCAATCTGTTTGGGGGTCATACTTTTTCCTTCTTAGATTTCACAAGACTTGTTTTTGATACCTCTTCTAAGTAATCAATATCATCTTGGTTGTAGAATTTCAGCTTGTTCTTATAGTATGCAATTGGCCTTTTAGCCTGATTAAGGCCGTTAACAACTGATTGCCAGTATCTAATACTTTTAAGCTTTTGCCTTGCCTCGTAAGGTTTTTTATTATGTTTCATTTCAATTTCATCCAATCAGTTTCAAAATATCTTTCTCTTATATATTTTTCCGGGTCTGCTATGCCGCGGCTTTTTAAGTAGCAGTATTCCTGGTATTGTTTAATGCGCATTAGGGCCTGCATCTTTTCGGCATCGCTTAGCTTATTATATAGCGGCTCGGTTCTTTTGCGGTTATGCTTTTTGTCGTAGGCATTCCAAAATCTTTCGAAGGTTAAATCTTCGGGTACTTCGGTGATGGTGGCCTGTACCTTTGTTTTGAATGTCTCCAGTTCGTGTTTATCGATGGGTATAAAGCGCTTCATCCACTTTACTACCACCTCGTCGGCTATCTCGTTATTATAGAAAACGATGTCGCCGTTGTGGTCGTACCCAAAGGTTACCTGGCCTTTGAACCTGGGGGATGTGAGTATGTATTTTTGCATATCGTTTGTTTTAATGTAGGGGGTAAAAGATTTTTCTGCTTTCAATCGGGGCAAAAACCGCGTTTTTATAGCTGTTTTGGCACAAAATCAGCCTTGAAGCACAGGGGGTAAATGCATTTACCCCCCATCATTCGCGGCTTTTTTTTCGTCTGAAACCTCGTTTTTAACCACGCTAAGGGCGTTTTTTGCCTTTAACCGCTCCTTATCGCGTTCCTCAAAAAATTTAGGCTCCAGTACACGGGCGCGTTCCTCGTAAATCACGTACTTTCTATTGCCGCCAAACCTGTTCTTTTTTGGCTCGGCGATGTAGTTTTTTACCAGCAGCGTGATGTGGCCCAGCCTTGCTATGGTTTGCGCCAGTATGCCCATAGGCAGTTTGCCGCTCGGCTCTTTGTGGCTTATCCATATAAAACCCTTCTTTTTGCATTTCCTGTTAGTCAGCAGAAAGGCAAAGTCCTTTTTGTCGAACTCGCTGAACTGCGTACTGTCGATGACGTAGAAGTCGGGACTGTTACGGGCTAACACCTTATTTTTGAAGTCATCGAAATAGGAAATGTCGTCGTCCTTATCAGCGTGCGGGTCGGATATTTGAAAGTATTCGGCAACGTCAATCATATTGTTTCTCCGTACTGCCTTCTGCAAATCCAGTCCGTGACTCTGCTCATAGCTTACCCAGTCGACAGATACCCCCTGCGAACAAAGCTGCTTTACAAACTGCATTGCCCCCTCTGTTTTACCTTCGCCTGTATCTCCTAAAAAGGTGATGTGTACGCCCTTCGGTATTTCTGGTATACACTCGCCCCATTCGCCACCAACGTTTATGGTGTCGTAGGTTTTTTGCAGCATTTGATATGCGCCTATTGTTTTCATTTAGTACTTTAAATCTGTCCAGTGAATAATTTTGCCGGTAAAGTCGGTATTGAAGTAGGCGAAGAAATCAGCTACTGTATCAAAGCCGTCATTTATGGCCAGTTGCTTAACGGCGGCATCACTCAATACATTTCCATCAATATAAACATGTATGTTATTGAGAGGGCAGGGATAGTTTTCTTCAGGAAAATAGCCTATTCTATAATCTTGAACCCTTACACACTTTATCACAGGCGCAAATTGAAAGCGGTTTCGTGTCCTGTTATTTATTACCGGGTGAATATCCATTCCGGCTCGCCAGCGGTTATGCTCATCGCGTCTTATAGTGTGACCCTTTGGCTTGTAATTTTCAATAGCAGTTCTGTAAGTATCAATAAAACGTAAACGCTCATCAACAAGCAGCGGATAATCCCGTAATAATTCGCACGCCTTTTCAATAGATATAACTCCTTCTAACTGCAAAGCAGATATTATTTTTTCCGGGAAGTAATTAGGCTTACCGTTTATTTTTGTTGAAAATCCTAAAGTCATTTTGGTGAAATTTGATTAGTCTAAAAACTTATGCGCCGGTACCGGCTTAGTTATTTCAGCCTCAAAAATTGCGTTCAGCCCTAATTTTAGGGATTGCTCAAATTCCCACTGTGCGCCGGGACTATCTGTCCAATCGGGCAGCAGGTAAATGTGGTCGGCCATGTTGAGCAGGGTCAGCGCCAGGCGCATGGCGAATTTCCAGTCGCAATCCGGAGAAATAAAGGCGCAGGGGTTCAGTACGTGAAAGCCCTGGCTTTCCAGCTGCTGTTCGGCCTTTTTGAATTTGGCCTCGTAATCTTCGGGTTTAAGTCCGCTCACTTTACCGGCAACGTATATCACCGGCTTTTTTGATTTTGCCAAATGGTTGGCAAGGCGCAGTAAAAACTGCGTTTTGCTGATCTGCTGTGTTGTTTCGCTCATATCAATAGTTTTTAAAGGGTTTTTAAAATCAGTTTAGTAAAAGTCCGTTGGTCATTTGGCGGTTGAAGCTGCCGCCTTCAATGCCGCGCAGCCGCATGAGGTCGGCTACTTCCTTATCCGATAACTCATCCATGTTAATTGAAATAAGATGCTGCTTATCTACAAGGTCGCTGGCGATGATGTACTTGTCAAAAAACAAGTGTTGCAGTTCCTTTCGCCTGGCATTGCGGGTTTTGGCTTTGCGTTTCTTCTTAACTTCGGCAAGGCACAGCTTTTTAAACTTCCGGTTCATGTGGGGTTTAAAATAGCCGTACGCGCAGTCCATCGTCACCCAATCGGCGTAGGTGAGTTTTATAACCAGGCGTTTACCACGCCATGTATCTTTGTAAAGTGCGTCGCGTGCGCTATTATCGTCTACCATGCGCCGCAACAATAAAATAAACAGCCATACATCCATATCAGTTGCGTATTTAAAGATGTATGTCTTTTTAGCGGCTTCGTCAAAGTCTGTAGCATCCAGGTCGTATTTGGCTATCATCTTATCCAGCGCCTTTTGCGCTGCGGCCTTTTCGCCATCGGTAGCGCCGCGTTTTACGAGTTCGTATATTTTGGATAGCTTGTTTTTTAGTTCGGGTGTTAGCATGGTTTTAAAGGGTTTTTAAAAAGGTAAATCGTCGGTCTCTTCATCATAGCCCAAATCAGGCCGCAGGGTAATGACATCGCCATCGTCCCAATCTTCGCAATCGCAGCTGGTGCCACCGTCCCAAAACTCGCCGCCACAGGTTGAGCAAGTCCAATTGTGGTTATCCCAATCGTCGTCGTCGCCATCCAAATCAGCAGCGTATATATCCCAAAAAATATCTTCTTCGGTTAGTGCATGATAATGAGGCACACCATCGTCGCTAACCTTTGGTTTAAGGTTGGTTCCAAAGCATACATTACATTGCAATACCGTGTAAACTTTATCGCGTGAGATATCGCAATCCTGTATGTGACCTACCCGCCATGTTTCGCCGCATTTGCAGCCGGTGTATATTTGTGCAAACATTTTTCTATTTTTTTATGAACCCGCCCCGGCCTTGAACCGGGCGTGGCTTCCTGCCGGGTTAGGATTTTTTAATTGAATCAAACTGCTTTTTGTTAATGATATACATTACACAGTAATGTGTTTGTCCGATAGTTGCTGATCTCATCAAGTCGTTAAAACTTCGTCTGTCCACACCCATAGTAACCAATCCGCCAGCATTATGCGTTTTCATCTCAATAAGGTTTGTTGATGACCTTATATCTAAATTTTGAGTAACCATTTGCTCTAAAACGGCTATGTCGCTCTTCGTTTCTGACATTGCTTTATTATTTTATCGATGAAAAATTCAGTTGCACATCCACATACTCGCCTCGGTCGTCCTTAATCCACACCTGGAAGTATTCTTTGCTGTTGGGTTTGCGGATGGCTTTGTCGATAAAGGCCATAGCCTCGGCGTAACGGCTGTCTTTAATGCGGTCGGCGTAGCGGCGCAGGCCTAAAACGCGTTTGGTGTCGAGTCTGCCGCCGCTGGTGGTAAAGGCATCCATCACCAGGGGTTTAACAAAGTCGGCGGCGGCGCTTAGGCCATCTTGCAGCAGTTCGTCCAGCTTTGCTTTGGCGAGGTCGATATAGTTGTCGTCGAACTGTATCTGCTCACTTACCGACACGGTGGCTTTGATGCTGCGGTCGAAATTGTACAGGGTAATGCCGCCTTTGCCTTTGCCCGGCTTTTTGCCGCCATTCTCGGCTATGAAGGCGTCGTACATCTGTTCGGCTTTGGCAAACACATGCTCTTTAAAGGCTGTGAGCGCTTTGTTAAGGTTCAGTGCCTGTTTGGCTATACCCGATAATTCGCGTTCGTTAAGACGCTCTGATTGTTTAATACGGGCATAGGGTATGGTGCGCCCTGCCTCGTCGTTCCAACTGCCGTCAGCCGGTTTTTGTTGTTTTACTGTTAGTGTCATTTTATGCATTTAAAAATTTGTAAAAATTATGTTGGTTAGTTATTTGGTCGGTTAATTCAGCTTCTATCTGCGTGCAATGTTTTAACACCATATTCCATTCGTATGGCATATCAAAAAGGCCGTTATCCCGCCAATATATGCGGTAGGCAAGCGCTTCCGCATCGTTCAGCTTCACGCCGTATTTTTTGCGCGGCTCACCTTCCCACTTGTTGCGGAACTTTTTGTATATGGCTATCATCAGCGCAGTTATCAATCTTTCGTCAAAGCTTTGAGGCCGGTTGATTAATACTACTTTGTTAAATAACTTATATAGCGCTGCGGCTTCCTGCGGGGTTAATTTTATCGTCATATTCTTTCGCAGTCTTTACGGTTTAACCTGGATTCAATCAGCTGCACTTTGCGTTTAAAGTGCCTGTCAGTTGCGTACAGGTTATTAAACTTATCAAGTGCATAAATCATCGTACTGTGGTCTCTTTTGCTGAATATGGCCCCCAATTGTTTTAGGCTGATATTCCTGTTGTTACGCTTAATGAAGTAAATGGCGATATACCGCGCGTCTACTATATCTTCCTGCCTTGATTTACCTTTTATATTGGCAGCGCTAATGCCAAATGTGTCCCCAATGAGTTTGATAATTTCATCGTAGTTGGATGTCTCACGTTTCGGCAAATACAGCGGAAACATGCAGCTTACCGACTTGATATTGAATATGGTATGGTTACAGAAAATCATACTTGTTCCTCCATTTGCACCCGCCTTTCACCGCAGGCGATGTACATTTTTTTAAATTGCTTATTGGTTTCAAGCAGGCCGCTGATGGTTTTTAGCGCATACGGCACATTGGTGGGGTGCATGCAAAACCATTTGGCTATTACCTTATTTTCAATACCTTCCTCGTTCATCATAGCTATGGCCACGTATCGGGCAAAAAGGCAGTTATACGGCGCACGGTTAAGCATTTCAAGGCGATCTATGGCCGTCTCCTGCTCTACAGTGGTTAAAATTTCTATATCGGTCATATACTCACTTTCCTTTCTTTTTTCTGCTTAGCCACGTTGCATACCTCGTCTATCACCTGGCGCTGAAAGGCATGCTGCATCACCACAAAATGCGGGGTGTATTCAATGGCCTCGGCATCGTGGGTTATCTCATAAAGCATCACCATTTCGGGCTGTGTAAGGTTCTTAACCTCGCCGATGAACTGCTCGTCGCGCCGGTGCCAGTGATTGCGCCACCATGCCCAAAAAGCAGGCGCTTCCTTTAGCTGCTGCACGCCCCACACATCGTCGCCGATCTGACGGGCGATGTAGGCATCGGCCTGCTGCATCTGGAACTCGCCGTATTGCAGGTCATTCCAGCCGAGCAGCTGCATTACCTTTGCACGGGTTACCTGCTGTATGGTTTTGATGGCTTTAACGTGGCTCATAGTTTTAGTCGTTTTGGGTGATCTTAGTTTTATGCACCAGTCGTTCCACGCGGCGGAGGTCTACCTGGTTTTGCCCTTCAAGGCTGTCGTTAACAATGGTGTTGATGGCTAACTGTTCGGCTATGCCATTGGCGCGTACTACGGCGGCACCGTCCTTTTGCGTTGGGGCCGGTATAGACAGCAGCTTACCGCCGAGGCGGCTCAAAATTTCGTTGTAGCATATCTTGCCTTTCTCTACACCCCTGTATATCCGGGTGGCAAGATTTGGCGTGCCGAGCAGCACGATACCGGCCTTATTGTGCAGTTCGTTGTAAAAGTCTATGAACATAAACAGCACATCATTTTTAACCTTCTCTATCTCGTCGACGATAAACAGCGGCGCTGTCATCTTTGCCGTGCGGGTAAATACCTCGTTAAGCAGGCCGGTGATGGTGAAGATATTATGGGTAAAGCCTAAGCCTGTTAGCGCCTGTTTAAGAAAATCGCGCTCGGTGGTATGGCGCTGGCATTTAATGATAATTACATCCTTGTGGGCTTTTTTATACTCGTTCATGGTATAAGTTTTGCCGCTGCCAGGGATGCAGATCACGCCGAATACGTTGGCGAACCTTTGCGCATCTCCGAAAATGCCGCTTAGCGTTTGATACGGCATCGTGTCGGCATGCTGCCACTGCTCATCAAGCTTCATGTTAAGCGATGCGGCCAGCTTACGCCAGGCGCCATCGCTGATGGATTCCCATTTGCGATTTAAGATGTTGCTGCCGTACGCACCGTTTAGGGCTACTTTTTTAAAGGCAAGGTTGTTGCTGCCGGTAATAGAACAAAAGTTGTTTAATTGTTCCCTGATTTGTTCCTTTGTGGTGTTGTCTAACATAATTACTGGTTAATTAAGGTGATTATTAAGGGGCCGCAGGGTTAGAGCTGCTGCCCTTTTTTTATTTTTAAAAGCCTTTTAAAAGTCTGCCCTGCCGGGGGAGATTTAAAGGGGGCTTATAATGCTTGTCTCCAATCGTAAACCTCTGCCGGTTCCTCGTTTTCAAATACCTGTCCTGCTATCTGCCGCTGTGCCTGGTGACTTACAGCTTTATCTGTTACCCCGGCCTGTAAAATGCTGGCCGCATCAACCCCGTAGCGTGATAGTGTTTTCTTCCGCTCTTCCAGCTGCTGCATAATGTGGGTATTGATCTCCTTTTTGAAGTCGAGCAGGTTGTTAAGCCGCTCGCGGTCGTCCGGCTGGTAGTCGGCCAGTGCCGATGGCATCTTTTGGAACTGCTTAGCCACGAAGCGCAGGCCGCGCCCATCGCTGATGAGTACCTCATCCATGTTGTACGGGTCGTAAGTAACCTGAACCTGCTTGTTTACATGCTCCATATACAGTTCGTTTGGTATCTCGAAGTTGTATTTCTTCTTACCGATTTCGGCGATGATACCGGCAGCAGTGATGCGGTTAGTGTGCGTATGAGTAATGCCGAACAGTTGCAGGCGTTTTTCGGCTGTAATTTGCCTTTTTTGGCTTTTTAAAGAGTTTTTAAAGGCTTTTAACCACTCTTCCTTCCGTGGTAAACCGCTGGCCGGGTTCACCGTTTGGCGCATGTTTTCGATGAATTTTGCCACATATTGCGGGGCTGATTCCTTATCGGGGTAGTCTTTTTTAAGCAATTGGATAGCATCCGGGTTGCGTTTTTCCTGCGCGGTGATGTTGTAACCGGCATAATTGGGGAACATCTTTAATTCCTGGTGCCAGGTTATGCCAAAGCTGCGTTCGATGTACTTACCCTGGGCCACCTTTACCGCTGCCGGTGTAAAGTGTGCCTGGTTGCTGAAAAACGTTGCCAGTGGGCCTGTTTTTTGCTTGTCAATGGCCCAGTGATCGGTTTGTATCTGATGCCACAGGTAGCTGTCGCCGGTTAACTCCATTACGTGGTTCATGGCGTTGCGGTAGGCGGCTTTTATAAGTTCAATGGTCACCTCTTCGCCTATGGCATAGCCTAAAATGTAGTCGTTAAAGGCATCGATAATCACGTACACCGCTGGCCGGTAGAACTCGCTGACAACGGTTTTGCCCTTTTTATTTTCTTTAGTTTCCTTAAAGTACAGGTCTAAGATATTATCGTCAGAGTTGATGAGCAGCATAGGTGCCGATGGCCGTTCCCGCTCAATTCGCTTGCTGAATTTATTATAAGATACGGCGGCACCGTCGCGGGTAAGTGTAGTTAACAGGGCCGTTTTCTTTCGCCAGTAGCCTACAGCAGCGGGGGTAATTGCAGCGCGGTTATTGTTTACGGCCCATTCGTTGTATTTTGCAGCGATGATGGTGTCGTCGTGCTTGTGCGGGTGTGCGATCAGCTGCACCAGCAGGGCTTCCGATACTTCGTCGTTTATCTTGGCCGAATTGCTGTTACCGAAGCGCCATGCTTCTACCAAACAGGCGTAACCGTCCTTTTTATAGGCTTTTAAAGCCTCTTTAAGGCGCTTTGAGGCGTACGGTACAGCAACTTTTTTACTGCGCAGCAGGTCGCCAACCAGTTCCCAAAAAGCTTCAATGCTCACGTTTAGCGCCTGTTTTAAGGCGCGTTTGTCGGTTGTAAAGTGCTGAATAGCGTTTAGCCAGGTTGCGGCTTTGGTATATTTCTCTACGTGTGTTTCGGGCAGCTTGCTTTTGTTCGGCAGCACGTATTTGCTGTAAAAGCGTTCGGCCTCGTCGTCCCAATTGATTTTTACGTAGTCGATTAATGGCTGTTTGGCGATGTATTGGTACGGGTCGCCGTATTGTTTGGTGATGGCATCCCTATATTTCAAGGGTAATGTTTCAAATTCGATAAGAACCTCACGACCGTAGGCGCTACGTCCGAACACAGTTATTTGCTTCCTTGCTTTTAAGCTGTCATAGGTGCCTTTAGGCATAATGTCAGGTACAAGTTCGTCAAACGTGAGACACAATATTTTACGATCGTTGAATTTCATAATCAATCAGGGGTCGCTCCCTTCCCGGCCTCGAACCGGGGATGGTTGCCAATAGGGATATTAGTATTTTTGGATGCCTGGCTTTAGGATAATGAGTATGAAAAACAGTATCACAAACAGAACTATGCCGAACATTAACGCTTCTATGGCGGTGGCTTCGCCGTAAATAAGGCGATAGGTAAAGGATTGGATTTTGGTGATTAGCTTTTTCATTGTGTTGTCTGTTAGAGTTAGAGATTATATTTTGAACCTTTTTTTGAGAGTAGCCACTCGCATTGACAATAAAAGGGTAGATGAAATCGGATAGCCGTTTGCCCTTAATTTCATCATCTCGTTGTTTAATTCGCCTATTTCTAAAATGGCGTGTCGTTTTGTTGTTATTTTCATGTGTTAGAGTTTTACTATTCGTTTGATTTCGGTGATTAACTTGTTTGAACCGTAAGCCCACAGGTCGTCTACTACCTGTATCGCCTTACCGGCATCGCTGTCTGGGTTACGCTTGCCTGTGCGAACCTTTTTAACCAGGCTTGTTGATTTGCCGGTTATCTCGGCCACTTTTTCGGCAGGAAGCGGTATTTCCGCAGTTTCATTTTCGGGACAAATGGTTTTTAGATTTTTTTCTTTACTTTGCATAGTGTTCCTTTGCGAACACAAATATTATACTAAAAAAGTATAATTCAAAATAAAATATCCATAAAAAGTATAAATAATATACTTATTCAGTATAAATGGCTATCTCTGAACGTCTTAAAATCGCGAGAAAACTACTTGGAATTAACCAGGGAGATGCTGCTATAGGTGCAGGGTTGAAACAGAAAGACGTTTCGATGATGGAAAGCGGCGCAAAAAAATTTATACCGAATGAGTATATTTTATTTCTTTCAGATAAGGGGATAGATATGAATTCCTTATTTGATTTGAGAGATGAGGTTAGATTAATCCATAAATACGAGCACATACCCCACAATGTTACCAGCACATTTAATGAGCCGGACAGTAGTAAAAAGCAATTACCCCAATCCTTAGATACAGATAATTCTAAAAAAATTGCAAGCCCAACTGCAAGCCCAACTGCCCCCGATTATGCCCCCCCAAATGCCCCCCCAACTTCTGAATATGGCGTAAATGCAGTTTACCTTACCCCGCAGTTTATTACGGTTGACAGGGACGGCGAAGAAAACATTTTGCATATATCTACTAAGGCCGCAGCCGGTTATTTGCGCGGCTTTGCGGATAGGGAATACCTTGAAAGGCAACCTTCGTTCCGGCTCCCAGGCTTATCAGATGCCACCTACCGTTCATTTGAAGTCGACGGCGACAGCATGCACCCCACGTTAAAGCATGGGCAGATGGTAATAGGCAAATGGGTTGAAAAACTGGAATATATAAGAGAGGACAGGGTATATATTATAGTGCATAAAACACGCGGCGTTATTATAAAAAGGCTTTTAAACCGCATTAAAGAGCGAAATAAGATAGTTTGCAAGTCCGATGCCACCGACGACAGGCAGATGTACAAAACCTTTGAGATAGACCCCGAAGAGATACAGGAACTGTGGTATGCGGTATTTCACGGCGGTTTTGATTTCCAGTCACCATCCGATCTGTGGAAACGCGTAAACAACAACGAAGCCGACCTGGTGGCCCTGCAAGGCACAGTTGATAAGCTATTGGGTGTAATCAAAACAGCAGGTTTGCTGAAGGAATAGAAGATAACCTTTAAAAGGCTTTAAAAATTAAGGCCCAAATGGAAGATAAATTGAACCTGATTGAACAAGTCGTTTTTTATGAAAGTTTCAAAAAGTGCCTTTTTCGCACAAATTTCGCACATTTTTATATATTAAATTGAGACATATCGTTTTTACCCCCTTAGATTATAAACCATAACCCTGATTCCGATGAAATTTAAAGTATCGTTGGTGGTATGCTTAATGCTGCCGCTATCCATTGTATTTGCGCAAACTGCAAAAACTTACCAGGTAAAATCGCCGGATGGCAAAATCAGTATCCATATTTCCACTGGCAACACCGTGAGCTGGTCGGTCGAGCATGAAGGCACGGATATCATCAAGCCTTCAGAAATATCCATGACCCTGAATAATGGAGAAGTATTAGGCAAGAATGTTATAGTGAAAAAGGCAGTGAACACTACCGGCAATGCGGTTATTAATACGCCGATATATAAAAGATCCTCAGTTCAGGATAATTATAACCAGCTAAGTCTTGCCTTTAAAGGCGATTACAGCCTTATCTTCCGCGTATATAACGATGGTGCTGCTTACCGTTTTGCCACACAGCGCAAGGGTGACCTGACCATTATTAACGAAGGCGCTAACTTTAATTTTAAAGATGACGATAAAGCGTTTTTGCCATTTGTGCAGGACTACCGGAATAAGGACAAATTCAACACCTCGTTCGAATCGCATTACGATAACACCAATATTTCAAAAATAAAGAAAGACACTCTTGCGTTTTTGCCGGTTTTGGTTGATGTGGGCAGCCCGAAGAAAGTAGCCATACTGGAAGCAGATTTGCAGGATTATCCCGGCATGTACCTTACCCCCGGACAGGGCAACAGCCTTCATGGGGTATTTGCAAAATATCCGACCGAGGAGGCTGTACTCCGTATCAATTATGTGGTAAAAAAACGTGCGGATTACATCGCCAAAACTGCCGGTACCCGCAATTTCCCGTGGAGGGTGCTTGTGATCAGTACTGAGGACAAGCAGCTTGCCGATAATGATATGATGCAGCGCCTTGCGGAGCCATCGCACATTACCGATTACTCCTGGATAAAACCCGGCAAGGTTGCCTGGGATTGGTGGAATGATTGGAATGTGAGTCACGTCGGCTTTAAATCGGGCATCAACGTGCCCACATACAAGTATTACATTGATTTTGCTGCGGCCAATAAGCTGGAGTATATCATTATAGATGAAGGCTGGTCGGACGATTGGGACCTGAACAAAACCAAGCTGGATGTGCAGGCAGTTGTTGATTACGGCAAACAGAAAAATGTGGGCGTTATACTATGGTCTACCTGGTACGGCATGACGCGTGATTGCGAGGGCTTTATGGATAAGTACGAAAAGATGGGCGTAAAAGGCTTTAAAATCGACTTTATAGACCGCGACGACCAGAAGATGGTGCGCTCGTTGTACGAGGTAGCCGCTATAGGTGCCAAGCACCACATGCTTATTGATTATCACGGCATGTATAAGCCGTCGGGCATGCAGCGCACCTGGCCTAACGTTATTAACTGTGAAGGGGTTAAAGGCATGGAAAATATGAAATGGGGTACCGACAACCAACCTGATTACGATGTGAGCATACCGTTCATCAGGATGATGGCCGGTCCGATGGATTATACGCCGGGCGCTATGCGCAATGCCACAAAGGAGGCTTTTCGGCCGGTAAACTCAAATCCGATGAGCCAGGGCACGCGAGCCCATCAATTGGCTATGTATACTATATTTGAAGCACCGCTGCAGATGCTGAGTGATAATCCTACCGCTTACATGCGTGAGAAAGAAAGTACTGATTTTATAGCAGCCATACCAACCGTATTTGATGCCACTATTGCTCTTGACGGCAAGGTTGGTGAATATGTAAGCATCGCCCGCAAAAAGGGCAACACATGGTATGCCGGTGCAATGACCAGCTGGAGCCCCCGCGAATTGACGGTAGATCTGTCGTTTTTAGGTGAGGGGCAATACAAGGCCACTATATTTGAAGATGGCATAAACGCCGGTAAGGATGGGACAGATTATACTACAAAAACAATTACCGTGACTGCAAAAGATAAGCTTAATATTAAAATGGCATCAGGCGGCGGCTGGGCAGCACGCTTTGAAAAGGAATAAGAGGCAACTACCAGGTGACATAACGGAAACGGCGAAAGCCAAGACAGTTATAATGTGCCTGGTAAAACTAAAGCGCCGCCCGTTAATTCAGGCGGCGCTTTTTAATGTATATGATTGAGATTGAATAGGGCGGATTAGTGTACATAAATATCGCCGCTGCCACTGGTTGATTTGGAAACGTTTTTAGGGTTGCCAGAGCAGTGAATATCGCCGGAGCCATGCAGCGCAGCATCAATCCTTTCGCTGGCATTTACATATGCATCGCCCGAGCCGGTTAAGCGGATGGCTGTGCTTGCTGTAGTAAGGTTACGCGCAGTATAATCGCCTGAGCCCACCAGGCTAACTGTGGAATTATCGGCATGTCCGGTCAAATTCATGTCGCCAGAGCCGCTGATGCTGCTTTCCAGGTTTTTGCAATCTATCCTGCCCATCATATCGCCGGATCCGCTGATTCTTAATTTTATAGAGTTGGTAGTAATACCCCCTTTAAAAGCAACATCGCCAGAGCCGGAAATACTGATAGCATTTAAATCTTTGGCCACCACGTAAACAGCAATTTTTTTATGATTGCCCCACCAGTTGCCCCAGTTAAAGGTATCGTGCTTGCTGTAAACCTTTAATACACCATTGTTCACTTCGGTTAATATGCGGTCCATTACGTCTGCAGGAGCCTCAACTTTAACAGATTCGTTTTGGCCCTGGGAGATAAATACATCAAACGGTCCGGCCACGTTTACTGCATTAAAGCCGGACAGATGACGGTCGACAATGTCAATAGTAACCGTGGTTCCGGAAGTAACTGGCTTTGCAAAAGTATTGCCGGCGCCTGTTACCAGCAGTGCAGCCAGCAAAAATTTAGCTATAGATTTCATAGTATTCTTCACTTTTGTTAAATAAGACGCAACTTAAAATGATAGGTTGCATAAAAGTAAGAAATAATTTCATTGCGCAACCGCTGGCTGATTTATGTCAACAATTTCCAGCATGTCCTGTTGTAAAATCAAAGGAGCATTATGAAGGACTTGATTGAAAGCTGGGCCGGCCGCATACACCCCTTTGCATGGGATGTAATTATTGTCGCCGTTGCGGTTATTATAGGATTACTGGTTAAATTTATTATAAAAGCGGTGCTAAACTATAAAAAGCAGCATACAAATTATTCGCTGTTTCGCAGCATCCTCACCCATCTTAGTCCGCCGCTGAACCATTTTGTACCTCTTCTGGTACTGAACTTAATGGAGCCCATGATGGAACTTTCCCCCCGGTACGATTCCTTGCTTAGCCGTGGAATCCAGATCGGCCTGATTATTTCATTCGCCGTTTTGCTAATGAAAACCATCAATGTTTTTGAAGATTATATTTACCATACTTACGACTTAAACAAAGAAGATAACCTGGAGGAGCGCAAAATACGCACGCAGGTGGCATTTATACGCAAGGTATTAGGCACCTTGGTTGTGTTCATAACCATAGCCATCATATTATTAAGTTTTGATAATGTACGTAAGCTGGGCGCGGGACTTTTAACAGGGGTGGGGATTGGCGGTATCATTATCGGCTTCGCGGCGCAAAAATCACTTGGGAATTTACTGGCTGGTTTCCAGATAGCATTTACGCAGCCCATACGAATAGATGATGTACTGGTTGTGGAAGGTGAATGGGGCCGCGTAGAAGACATTACCCTTACTTACGTTGTGTTAAATATATGGGATCAGCGCCGCCTGATATTGCCCATCAATTATTTTATAGAAAAACCTTTTCAGAACTGGACACGCACGACGTCTGAAATATTGGGTACCGTATTTTTATATCTGGACTATAATACACCTGTTGATGCCTTGCGGGCAGAGTTCGACAAGCTGGTAACCGGCAGCAGCCTTTGGGATAAACGGGTTAAGGGCATACAGGTAACCGATGCCAAACCCGACTGTATCGAAGTACGCGTACTGGTTAGCGCGCGGAATTCCTCGCATGCGTTCGACCTGCGCTGCTATATCCGCGAAAACCTGATTAAATTTATAAAAGATAATCACCCGGAAAGCCTGCCGCTTAACCGTCTGATGATGAATGGGCCAGCCGGTATGGAGGCTGCTGCGATAGGTAAATCGTAAATCAGATCTCACTGCCGTGTTTAACGGTCCGGAAATGATCTTTATGCCGGTTTGCTATAAGCTGTACAACCGGATAAAAACCAAATTCGTATATTCAGGTTATTTATACTATGCCTGAAAAACCATTGCTCGAGTTTACGGATAAAGGTATTTACTGCGCGGAAGGGAAATTTTATATCGACCCATGGAAGCCGGTGGATGATGCCGTAATCACCCACGCTCATGCCGATCATGCCTATTGGGGGCATAAGCGCTATCTGGCTCATCATCACTCCCGCGAAGTGCTGCTATACCGTTTAGGCGAAATCAATTTGCAGACTGTTGAATATGGTGAGAAGGTGATGAAAAATGGCGTGGAAATATCATTATTTCCGGCAGGGCATGTAATCGGCTCGGCGCAAATACGGGTAGAATATAAAGGCCAGATGTGGGTGGTTTCAGGTGATTATAAGGTGGAGGATGACGGCGTTTCCGCTCCGTTCGAACCGGTTCGCTGCCATCATTTTATTTCAGAGTGTACATTCGGTATGCCGGTTTATCAATGGAAGCCGCAGGCGGATATATTTAATGAGGTAAATAACTGGTGGCGCTACAATGTGGAGCATAACCTGGCTACCGTCATCGTGGGTTATTCGCTCGGTAAAGCACAGCGCATCCTGCAAAATCTCGACCTTTCCATCGGGAATGTTTATACGCATGGAGTGATTGAGAATACCAATGAAGCCCTGCGTCGTAATGGCATAAAACTTAATCCTACCATACGCATCACGCAGGAAACTTCAAAAGAGGAAGCGCGCAAAGGCATTGTCCTTGCACCGCCCTCATCTGTAGGCACGCCATGGATGCGTAAGTTTAATCCATATAGCTTTGGGTATTGTTCAGGCTGGATGGCGATTCGGGGGGCGAAAAGAAGAAGGGCGGCCGACCGCGGCTTCGTCCTGTCGGATCATGCGGACTGGGACGGTCTTATCAGCGCCATTGATGCTACCGGCTGCGAATGCGTGTATCTAACGCATGGTTATACGGCGCAATTTACCCGCTACCTGAATGAAATCGGTTTTAATGCTAAAGAAGTCCACACCCTGTATGGTGACGATGAAGGCATGACCAGCGTGCCTGAGGAAGAACCTGATAAACATGTTGCGGAGAAAAAGGAGGTCACCCCATGAAAAATTTCGCGCAGCTATTCCTGTCTCTCGATGAAACCAACAAAACCAACGAAAAGATTAAGGTTTTAAAGGATTATTTTAATACGGTGCCCGATACAGACAAGATGCACATGCTGGCCCTGTTTTCTGGCCGGAGGCCGAAGCGGCAGATTAACTCCACGCTGGTGCGCAACTGGGCTATAGAGGCTTCGAATATCCCGGCATGGCTTTTCGAGGAAAGCTATCATGTGGTTGGCGACCTGGCGGAAACCATGTCGTTATTGATGCCGCAAAACAGGGGCAGCAGCAGTAAAACCCTTACCGAATGGATTGCCGAAATAAATAACCTCAGTGATAAAACCGAGGAGGAAAAAAAGTTATGGTTAATGGACTCGTGGGCAATGCTGGATAGCAGCGAGCGCTTTGTCTTTAACAAGTTGCTTACCGGCAGCTTTCGCGTGGGCGTGTCGCAAAGCCTGGTGATCAAGGCGCTGTCTGATATCACCGGGATTGAGCCGCCGGTGCTTACACATCGTATTATGGGCAGCTGGATGCCTGAAAATTATACTTATGAACAGCTGGTGCAGGAACAAAGTCCGGCTGATGATATATCACGGCCCTATCCCTTCTTTTTAGCCTACCCTATACAGGAAACATCTGAAAAACAAAAATCGGCGGATGAACTGGGCATGGCGCTCGGTGAGCCCCGCGACTGGCAGGCAGAGTGGAAATGGGATGGAATACGCTCCCAGCTCATCAAACGCAACGGCGAAATATTTATCTGGAGCCGTGGCGAAGATCTTGCTACGGAAAAGTTCCCGGAGCTGCATCCTTTTTTACAGGCCTTGCCAGACGGAACTGTTTTAGACGGTGAGCTGCTGAGTTTTCAAAACGGCCTGCCAATGCCCTTTAATGTGCTGCAAACCCGGATAGGGCGCAAAAATTTGAGCCGGAAAATATTGGAGGAGAGCCCGGTGGCAGTGATTGCCTATGATTGCCTGGAACACATGGGCGAGGACATACGGCACAAACCGCAAAGCGAACGGCGGCAGATATTGGAAGAATTGCAGGCGGCGACACCTTTTCCTGACTTTTTCAACATTTCGGCTTTGATACCATTTGCCAGTTGGGACGAATTGGGAAGGACAAGGGAGCAGTCGCGCGCGATGATTGCTGAGGGGATTATGCTGAAACGCAAAAGCGCCACTTACCAGGTTGGCCGCAAGCGTGGCGACTGGTGGAAATGGAAAATCGATCCGCTGTCTGTCGATGCGGTGATGATATACGCGCAAAAAGGCCACGGCCGCCGTGCCGACCTGTACACCGATTACACCTTCGCCGTTTGGGACGGAGACAAGCTGGTGCCGTTCGCCAAAGCATACAGCGGCCTCACCGATGCTGAAATAAACAAGGTGGATTATTTTGTCAAACGCAATACCCTCGAAAAATTTGGCCCGGTGCGTACGGTAAAGCCCGAATTGGTTTTTGAGATAGGTTTTGAGGGAATAAATAAATCAACCCGGCATAAGTCGGGGATTGCGCTCCGGTTTCCGCGAATTTTAAGATGGCGGCACGATAAGCCAAAAGAGGAAGCGGATACTATTGAAAGCTTGAGGGCTCTGTTGGGGAAGTGAGTTTTAATCGCTCTATTAGGTTGCGCACCTAACGGAGCGCTAATCCCATTTATTATCCTACCAATATTACACGCCTAGCGGCGCTGCTAAAACGGGAGACGCAAGTTTGCTTTCGCCCCGTCGCGGGCTAGTGTTGATAGAAACAATCAACAAGGAATTCCTTTGATACCAATATGCGCCTAATGATGCTACTTAAAACGGGGAGACGCAAGTCGCTTCTGCCCCCATCGGGGGGGTAATATTGGTAGAAAAACAATCAGCAGGAAATTCCGCGCCGTAGGTGCGCAACCCCGGCGGACAAGCGTTGCAATCGCATTAAATATTTATCGTTTCGGCGAAAATATTTCATCGGCAAAAGCTTAGCTTTGATTTTAGGCACCCTGTTATAAGCTCAAAAATATGGCTATCCTTCACGTACTCAACGGCGATTCCACGCTCAATGGCTTCCAACAAACCGGCCTTGACGGCGATATTATGGTTTGGCGCGAGGTATTTTCGCAAGGCCCATTGGAAGAAGATATTTCATCAGCGCATTTTTGGCGTAATCGGGAAGAATGGCTTGCCAAAACCTTTGGCGAAAAACCGGAAAGCTACCAGCGTAAGGTACTGGATGAGCTGAGCAAACTGGGTGAGCAATACGATGAAATTAACCTGTGGTTTGAGTTTGATTTGCATTGCCAGGCCAACCTGCTGGGTATGATAGCTTATTTGGAGCAAAAAACGGATTTATCGGCGCCCGCTATATTTTTGATTTGTCCCGGCGATTTTCCGGGCAAGCCGGATTTCAGAGGCATGGGCGAATTAACTGGAGAGGAACTTGAATACTTGTACGATAATATCCGCGAACAATTGACCGAACAGGATTTTGCAATTGCCGCTACGGCCTGGAAGGTTTTTGCAGGAAAAGATGCGACCCGTTTACAGCACTTAATAAAAGAAACCGATTTTTGGGGCAGCCTACATTTTCTAAAACCCGCGCTTGAAGCGGAACTAAAGCGTCTCCGGGTAAATAAAGCCGGCCTGAACCATATCGAACAATTGCTGCTTGACAACTATAACCGGGGCATCCGAACCAAACCGGAAGTTTACCTGGAGTTTTGGAAAACCGAAAAGGTTTACGGGATGGGTGATGCGGAGATTGACATTTATTTGAGAGGGTTGAAGGATAAGGGGTTGATTGAATAGACATCTTTATCCACTGTTTGGAAATACAAGAGAAGTAAAGAGGTGCATAACGTCTTTCGCCTGCGCAGGTTTTTTATAACCAGCGCCTGGGTACAGATACAGATCGTTTTTGTTGTCAGCTAACGCAGGGTTACTGCTTTCCGGTGCGATAACGCTTATAAATCTTTACCGCAATCGTCAAAATAACGGCCAATGCCAGCAGGCCAAGCACGCCGTATATCCAGTTGATGGCACTTTTCATTACAGCAAGAAATACTATTGCAAACAGGAAAATGGTAGCAACTTCATTCCACAAGCGCAATTGGGTGGATGTCCACTTAAAGATGCCATTGCGCATTTGCTTTATTTTGGATTGACAGATATGATGATAAGCTACCAAACCCAACACAAAGCCAAGCTTAATTTGCAGCCATCCCATTTGCAGCCACACCGGTTTAAGGCACACCATAGTAATTCCTGCTGCAATGGTTATGATCATTGAAGGTATGGAGATTACGTTCCAAAGCCGACGCTCCATAACCTCAAACTGCTGCGAAAGGATAGTGCGCTCCGGTTCCGGTTTGTCTTGTGCCTCAGTGTGGTATACAAATAAACGCACAATATAAAACAGTCCCGCCATCCAGCAGACAACAAAAATGATATGTATGGAAAGAATGTAGTCGTACATTAGCCCCGCAGCCCCTTAACGGGGCGTTTTTGAATTGCAAATAGATTACCCACACCTTTGTTTCCCCTTTTTAGGGGTTAGGGGGCATACTCTTTTATCACATCCACCGCGTATTTCACATTATCAAACGGGATATCCGGCATAATACCATGCCCCAGGTTGAAAATGTAACCGTCTTCGCCTTTCATCCGGTCGAACAGGCGGTGAATGCGTTCTTTTATGACTTTTTTATCGGCATATAAAATATGCGGATCGAGGTTGCCCTGTACAGCAACGCCGGCCGGCAACCGTTTTTTCATATCGAGCAGATCAACATTCCAATCGATAGAAATTACATCCGGCTTTGCCTCAGCCATCAGCGGCGCAAATACCGAGCTGCCTTTGCAGAAAGATATAACAGGTATATCTTTCCTGTTAAGCTTGCTGATGATTTCTGCAATATATTTATGAGAAAACTCTTTGTAATCATCCCAGGCCAATGCTTGTGCCCAGCTGTCAAATATCTGCACAGCATTTACGCCGGCAGCAATCTGCAGGTTCAAATAGTCGGCAGTAACAGCGGCTATTTTTGACAAAAGCTGATGTGCCAGCTCCGGCTCATTATGGAGCATCAGTTTAGTAAGCTTAAAATCCTTCGAAGAACCACCTTCTACAAGATAACTCATCACCGTAAATGGCGCGCCTGCAAAACCAATCAGCGGGATACGGCCGTTTAACCGCTGCTGAATTACTTTAATGGCATCAGCTACGTATTGCAGCCTGTCCATTACATCCGTTTGCAGGCCATCCACGTCTTTTTGGCTGCGTACCGGATTGGCAAATTTGGGTCCAACACCCTGGCTAAAACTCAAGTCGCCGCCCATGGCCTCGCCGGTTACCAAAATGTCCGAAAATAATATCGCTGCATCAATATCCAGCAAGTCAACCGGAAGCATCGTTACATCGGCTGCAATCTCGGGTGTCTTGCACATTTCAAGGAAAGAATATTTATTCTTGATGTCCCAGTATTCTTTCATGAACCGGCCAGCCTGGCGCATCATCCATACGGGCGGGCGTTCGGTTGGCTTAGAGAAAGCTGCTTTTATAAATAGAGAGTCTTGCATTGTGTTTTTGTGCAAGGGCGTAAGTGATACGCTCCTGCGTTATTTTTCAATTAATGTGTCTTTATTTCATCCCTGAGGCGCTGAATAATGTCCCTCATTTTGGCATTTATATTATCTTTATGTTTATCGGTAAGTTCGATGTAAGCTTTTGCTTTTTCAAAGTTACCCTGCCGAACGGCTATATTAGCTACATGCACCAGCGCAGCTACGTGATCGTTTACCGATCGCAACGGATACTGTGCGGCAACCTCGTAATGCCTTTCGGCATCCTCAAAATCCTGTTTTTGCAGGCAAACGCCGCCCATCAAAAACTCATAATAACCACGCCTGTTTTTGCTAAGCCACTTTGGGTTTAAGATTTCATGCAGCGTGCGTTCGGCCTTTTCGTAATCTTTATGATGAAAATACCTCGCCGCAACAACTAGCGTCCCCTGCCTGATATAGTCCCAGGCAAGCAGGATGATCAGCAAAAAAGCAAAAAAAGCGAACTCGTATAAATGCCGGTAAGCCAGCAGCATCAGCGACAGAAAAAATATGGTTCCGATAAACAGGCGTGTCCGGTTTGTAAACATTAATGCTGCGTATCAGTAAACTTATAACCTACACCACGGATAGAATGAAAATAAACCGGGTTTTTAGGGTCTGGTTCGAAGTATTTACGGAAAGTCAGGATAAAGTTATCGATAGTACGGGTTGAGGGGTAAACGTCGTAATTCCAAACAGTTTCCAAAATCTGCTCACGCGATACAGCATCATTGCGGCGTTCTATCAACAGCTTCAGCAACATGGTTTCCTTTTTGGTAAGCGGCGTGATTGACCCGTCTTCATTCACCAGCTCGAAAGAGTTAAAATGAATGGTTTTATCACCAATTTTGTAGCTGTTAAACTCTTTTAGCTCTTCGCCTTTTAAGCTGCGTTTCACCAGGTTATTTACCCTTAATATCAATTCTTCAAGGTTAAATGGCTTAGTAAGATAATCGTCGGCGCCCTTCTTCAGGCCGGCTATTTTATCTTCATTGGTGTTTTTTGCCGTAAGAAACATAATAGGGACTTCTGAGTTCTCCAGCCTGATGGTTTCAGCAACAACAAAACCATCAATTTCAGGCATCATTACGTCTAATATCACCAGGTTAAAACGTTCCTCTTTAAATATTTGCAGGGCCTTTTTGCCATTGGTAGCGGTAGATACTTTGTATCCTTCAAGCTCGAGGTTCAGTTTAATTGCTTCGAGCAGGTGCTCTTCATCCTCGGCCAATAAAATTCTTTTTCTGTTCAGCATGATAATGATTTAAATAAATTATGCACTAATTTTCACGAATTCAATCGAACTTAACGAACTAAAAAATCTGATATTAAAGCAAATTAGTGAAAATTCGTTTGATTGCGTGTTATTCGTGTTTCTTTAGTTAAACACCACCTCAAATATACTACCAACCGGCCGGTTATCCTTCACTTTTATGCTGGCCTGATGCTTATCGAGCACTTCTTTTACAATATACAGACCTAAACCCGTCCCTTTAGTATTTCTTGTTTCCTCGCTGCCTACCCGGTAAAACCTTTCGAAGATACGGGTTTTCTCGTGATCGGCAATGCCAATGCCGTGGTCGGCCACTTCCAGATATATCTTTTCATCGCGCGAGAACAGCTTTACATCAACCGTTTCGCAGGGGCCGGAGTACTTAATCGCGTTCTCTATCAGGTTGGTAACCACCGATGTAAGCGCAAATTTGTCGCCTGTGATCTCGATTTTAGGTTCTATTTCGGCATCTATTATCTGCTGTGTGCCCTCGCATTTGGTGATCTGTAACCGGTTAACAATACTGTCCACCAATACCGATAGATTAAACTTGTCTTTAGGAAAATTGTAAGAATGATTGTCAATTTTAGATGCCAGCAGCATATTCTCCACCATGTCATCCAGTCGCTCTATATCACGTAACGACTTGCCGATAAAGTCTAAAACCTGCTCTTTTGTCAGGTCGCGCTTTTGTATCGTCTGTAATAATATTTTTATAGACGCCAGGGGCGATTTCAGCTCGTGGGTTACTGAGAGCAGGAAGTTTTTCTTTTGTTCCTGCAGCTTGCGTTCACGGTTAATAGAACGGTGCATGGAGTATGCGCCAACAAAAAACACAAAGATAAAAACGGAACCTTCGCCCATTATCATGCCTATATCAGCCGGCATGTGCTTGGCCAGCAGGTAACCCCACCAGATCAACTCGGCCAGGGCATAGGTAAGCAGTAAATAGAATATTATAAAAGGTCTTCTCATTCAGTTTGCCGTTTTAAGTTTGCAACTGGCAGCGCATTGTGGGTAATCCGCCCCATTGCAAACTGCTTACCGCCAGCTATTTCTCCCGGAACACTACTTCCAGGCTATCAAATATAGCACGTTTTGCTTTTTCCAAATCAATTTTGGTATGGGCTGATGATATAAATCCGACCTCGTAACCGCTTGGACCCAAATAAATGCCGCGGTTTAGCAATTCCCGGTGCAATTTTTTGAATTTCTCCATGCTGGCCGGGTCAATTTCATCAGCGCGCCGGATGGCTTCTTTATCGGTAAATGCGAACCAGAAAATAGAACCTATAGCATACACTTTAAACTTGTAATTGCGAGCCGTTGCAAAGCGTTGGATAGATTCTGTAAATTCTTCCGTCTTTTTGTTGAGGTCACGGTAAAAGCCCATGCGAAGCAACTCGCTAAGCTGCGCTATTCCTGCCGCCATGGCAACCGGGTTTCCGGATAATGTACCAGCCTGGTAAACGCCGCCATCCGGAGATATGTGGCCCATTATTTCAGCCGATGAACCATAACAGCCCACGGGTAAGCCCCCGCCGATTATTTTACCATAAGTAATAATATCCGGCTTGATTTGGTAATAACCTGCTGCGCCTTCAAAACCTAAGCGGAAACCAGAAATTACCTCGTCAAATATCAGCAATGCGCCGTTTTGGGTGCAAATATCACGCAGGTATTGCAGGTATTCTTTTTCCTGTAACAACAGGCCATTATTGGCAGGCACGGGTTCAATGATGATGGCGGCTATCTGATCTTTAAATTCTTCAAACGCCTTTTCTATGGCGGGCTTATCATTCAGCGCCACTACTATAGTTTCATCGGCAAATGATTTAGGTACGCCAGCCGACGAGGTTTCGCCAAAAGTTACCAGGCCGGAACCTGCCTTTACCAACAGCGAGTCGGAATGCCCGTGGTAACAGCCTTCAAACTTTAATATCTTATCGCGTTTAGTATAGCCGCGCGCCAGCCTAATGGCCGACATTACCGCTTCGGTGCCCGAACTTACAAAACGCAGTTTCTCAATAAACTTGTTATTCTTTATAATCAACTCGGCCAGTTCATTTTCAAGTGAGGTAGGCGCGCCGAACGACATACCGTTCTGCATTACCTCTGTAACTTTCTCGCGTACTTTGGCGTGATTATGACCAAGAATGAGCGGTCCCCATGAGCAGCAAAAATCGATAAACTGGTTGTCGTCAGCATCCCATAGGTGGCATCCATCACCTTTTTTTATAAAAAGCGGCGTACCATACACCGATTTAAAAGCTCTTACAGGTGAGTTTACCCCGCCAGGAAAAAATGTTTTTGCCTTTGCATACAACTCTGCCGACTTATCCCTGCAAATATCAGGTTTTGCCGTAGTACCCACGGGTTCATTCCCTTCTGATGTAAATTTCTTTTTTATCGAATCAAACATGTGTCTTATTTCTCGTAGGGGAGTATCATATACACCCTTGTTTGTAACCCAATTTTTTCGGAAGCGGCTGCCACTTTGTTAGGGCATATGCGATACGCCACTTCAATATACCCTGTTATAACCAACCATTCTGCAGCACTTCCTTAGCATGATAGGTCAATATCGCTGTGGCGCCTGCACGGCGGATACTGGTTAACACTTCGGTAACGGCGCGCTGCTCATTCAGCCAGCCTTTTTGTACGGCTGCTTTTAGCATAGCGTATTCGCCGCTCACATTATACGCTGCAACCGGTAATTCAGTATTATCCTTAATTAATTTTATTACGTCAAGGTAAGCCAGTGCCGGTTTTACCATCAGGAAATCGGCGCCCTCCAGTTCGTCCAGGTTAGCTTCAATCAAAGCTTCGCGCTGGTTGGCAGGATTCATCTGGTACGTTTTTTTATCACCGAACTTTGGTGCGGAATTTAATGCATCTCTGAATGGTCCGTAAAATGCGCTTGCATATTTTGCCGAGTAGGACATGATAGATACATTGGTAAACTTATTGTCGTCCAGTACCCTGCGGATATAGCCCACACGCCCATCCATCATGTCGCTTGGGGCAATAATGTCTGCCCCCATTTGCGCATGGGCCAATGCCATTTTACCAAGCACTTCGAGGGTCTCGTCGTTTAGTATCTCACCGTTTTCAACAATACCATCGTGTCCATCGCTGCTGTAAGGATCCATGGCTACGTCAGTAATCACACAAGCTTCAGGAAAATTCTTCTTAACCTCGCGGATCGCACGTAGGTAAAGGCTCTCTTCACGGTGGCTTTCGGTAGCATACTTATCTTTAAGCGATTCTTCGATGTTCGGGAACAGATCAAATGATTTCAGGCCAAGCTTCAGGCAGCTTTCTACCTCACGCAGCAGGTTATCTATCGAATAGCGATAAATGCCGGGCATAGATGCCACTTCGCTTTTTTGATGGTCACCGTCGATAATAAACAGAGGGAAGATCAGGTTGGCCGCGCTAACGTGCGTTTCCTGTACCATCTGGCGTATTACTTCGCTCTTTCGGTTTCTTCGTGGTCGTTGTAACATAGCAGTATTCCAACATTCCGCAGGGCATACGCCCTGCTTTTTCGGGAATGCCAAAGTTATAGAAACTGGGACATATAATAAGTTTAAAGAAATTTTATGTCTTAAAAATGATTGTTAGCTTACGGTCCATAGTTGATAGTGATGGCCGAAAGAACATTGCAGCCATTGTGGACTATGATCTACCGGCTATCGAGTCCCCCTCAGCACCTATGGCTTAAACAAATTGTACCAAACACAGCTTCGGCTAAGCCGGTTTCATCCGGTGAATAGGGCAGCGCGTATTTCACCCCTATTTCATCCAGCTTTTTCCCTGTTGATACGCCGATGGCAATTACCTTTTGGTCGGGATCAAGCAGGTTATCCACAAAATAAGCCTCTACGTTTGAAGGGCTGGTGAATACCATAATCTCGGCGCCGCTTGGCTGTACATTGTCTTCCAGGATAGTTTCGTAAACGGTAAGATCAATAATTTTAGTGTCAGGCGACAAGGCTTGCTGAATACTGCGCATAGAGTTTTCAGCCGATGGGAAAACCACGGTTTTTCCATCGGCCAATTCTGCAAATTCAGCTGCGACGTCGGCGGGGTCCACCCCGTCGCCGGTATAATCTACAAAATGACCTTTACGCCTTAGCATATCCTCTGATCCGCTGCCCATTACACCAAATTTTACCTTTTTGGGCAGTAATGGGTTTAGCTGAAAGAAATACTCCACAGCATTCTTGCTGCTAAAAAATATCCAGTCGGCATTTTTCAGAATGAAATTGTCCAGTTTGGTTATAACAGGCACCGTACGTATCAGGGAGCGTGCCTCAACTTCAATATCATGTTTTTCGAGCGCACGACGGAAGTAGCTGTTTTCAGAAAGCTCGCGGGATATAAACACCTTTAGCGGGAATTTGCGGTCGTTGCTATAAAACGTTAATACCTTTTGGGCAAGGCCATCAGTGGTTGGGCTCTGCAAGAACAGCCTGTCGGGGAAACCGTCGCCCTCGTCAGCTTTTGATGTAAAAACCTGGTAAACGCCATCGTGCTTGCGGCAATAACAACCCAAAGGCAGATGACATCCGCCGCCAAATAACTGCAGCAGCGTGCGTTCCACGGAAAGCTCTTCAGCTACATCCGGATGATTCAGCGCCTGCAAGGCATTGAATAACTCTTTATCGCTTTCGCGTATCTGTATAGCCAGCACGCCCTGCGCCGGGGCCGGAATCAGTTCAGTAGGCGTTAGTTCTTCTACGTAAAACTCACTAAGGTCGAGCCCGAGGCGGGTTACGCCGGCTTTGGCAATCATTATGGCATCATAATTCTCGCCACGTAATTTCCCAACACGGGTAGGCACGTTACCCCGAAGGTCCTGTATATCCAAATCCGGGCGGTAGGCCAGCAACTGCGCTTTGCGGCGGTTAGACGAGGTGCCTACTATGCCGCCATATTTAACAGAAAACTTCTGATGAACATCTACACAATCTTTCAGTATCAGCAGTAGTTCAGCGGGGTCTTCCCGTTCTGAAACTGCTGCGATAATGAGTCCCGGAGGGTTTTCAGTCGGCAAATCCTTATGCGAGTGCACCGCTAAATCGATGGTGCCGGCTAGTAATTCTTCTTCAAGTTCTTTAGTAAAAAAACCTTTTCCTTCCAGCTTATCAAAACTTAAATGAAGGATACGGTCACCCTGGGTTTTAATAATCTTAAGTTCTACATCAATGCCAAGGGCCGTAAGACTATCCTTTACAAAGTTGGCCTGCCAAAGCGCCAGGTCGCTGCCACGGGTTCCGATAATCAGTTTTCTATCCAAAGCGTTAATTTTTGCTCCTGCAAATTTAGGGTTTTACCAGATTGATAGCGGCAATTATTTAGTATATGAATGTTAGGTGACCAACAACACGTTTCCATTATACCACAAAGGTTCCATTCCTTTCCTGCTCCTGGTAGTTTTGTACGGTTTCAATCGCATTGTCTATCACGTCGCTCAACGCTACTATAAATGTACCGGATTTGGCCAGGCTCATAGAGTGTTTAATGGCATCAACTTCGTTGGGCACCACTTCGTATTGCTTATCCGGATCTACAGAATGAATACCTTCCAGCAATAGCCCCACAATGTTTTCAGCAGTGCGGCCGCGCAGGTGCTTTTCCTGCCGCAGGATGATATAATCAAACATTTCGGCCGATAGCTTCCCTAATTCGCGAATATCTTCATCGCGCCTGTCGCCGGTACCGGCTATTATGCCGATTTTGAGCGGCGAATCAATATGGGTTAAAAACTCTTTAATTCCCCTGAAGCCTGCCGGGTTGTGGGCAAAGTCAATCATGAAGCGAAAATCCCTGAAGTTGAAGATATTCATTCGTCCCGGCGTTTGTGCGGCGGACGGGATAAAAGTTTCCAGCGATATTTTAATGTCGTCCGTTTTAAAGTCGTAAAGATATGTGGCGAGCGTTGCGGCCAGCACATTCTCAATCATAAAGGGTACCGTGCCGCCAAATGTTACCGGTATAAGTGTGGTACGCTGTACGCGTATCTTCCAGTCGCCTTTTTGTATAGTTACAAAGCCATTTTCATAAATACAGGCGATACCGCCTTTTTTGCAGTGCGATTTTATAATGGGGTTATTTTCGTTCATGCTAAAGTAGGCCACCTTGCAATGGGCATTTTTGCCCAGGCGTACACAGTATTCGTTATCGGCATTAAGCACGGCCCAGCCATCTTTTTTTATAGCGTCAACCACTACGCCTTTTACGCGGGTAAGGTCATCGAGGGTATGAATATCTGCCAGGCCAAGGTGATCTTCCTGGATGTTGGTTACCACGCCTATATCGCAAAATCCAAAGCCAAGGCCGGCGCGCAGGATGCCGCCGCGGGCTGTTTCAAGCACAGCAAAGTCAACTGTCGGGTCTTTCAGGATAAATTCCGCGCTTACCGGGCCGGTCGTGTCGCCCTTCAGCATCATGGTATTCTGTACATAAACGCCGTCTGAGGTGGTAAAACCCACCCTATGGCCTTCATTTTTCACGATATGTGCTATAAGACGCGTAGTAGTAGTTTTACCATTGGTGCCCGTGATGGCAATGATCGGTATGCGGGCCGATTTCCCCGGAGGGTACAGCATATCAATAACATGCCCGGCCACATTGCGCGGCAGGCCTTCGCTTGGCGCTATATGCATGCGGAAGCCCGGGGCCGCATTCACCTCCAACACCACGCCGCCGTTTTCGGTAAGTGGCTCGGTCAGGTTTTCGGCCATAATGTCAATGCCGCAAATATCCAAACCGATGATTTTCGAAATACGCTCGCAAATAAAAATATTTTGCGGGTGCACATGGTCGGTAACGTCTACTGAGGTGCCGCCGGTACTCAGGTTTGCAGTTGATTTTACAAATACCTTTTCGCCTTTGGCAGGCACGGTCTCTAAAGTATAACCCTTCTTTTCGAGCAGGTCTAGCGTATCGCGATCGACAGAAATCAGGGTGAGCACATTTTCGTGACCATAGCCCCGGCGCGGGTCAGTGTTTTCTTTGTCGATGAGCTGCTGTATGGTTGATATGCCATCGCCTTTAACATGAGCCGGATCGCGCAATGCGGCAGCCACCATTTTGTTGTCGATAACCAGCACGCGAAAATCATATCCGGTAACAAACCGTTCCACAATTACCCGGCGGGATATGCGCGAGGCATGCTCGTAAGCGGCAATGGCATCTTCGCGCGTTTTGATATTGATGGAAATGCCGCGGCCGTGGTTGCCATCCAGCGGTTTAAACACCAGCGGGAAACCAACTTTGCGAATGGCTTCGTCTACGCCTTCTAATGATGATATAGTAATGCCTTTAGCAACCGGAATGGCCTGCTCCTGCAGCATCCGTTTGGTTTCATCTTTATTGCTGGCAATGTCTACAGCGATGCTGCTGGTACGCTCCGTCATAGTGGCTCGAAAGCGCACCTGGTTTTTACCGTAACCCAACTGCACCAGCGACTGGTTATTGAGCCTTATCCAGGGTATGTCCCTGGCAATGGCTTCTTCTACGATAGAACCTGTGCTCGGCCCCAGGCGGGTATTTTCACGTATCTCGCGCATTTTCTGAATGTCGCGGTCAAGGTCGTAATCTTCCCCTTTGATTAGCGCTTCCGCAATTTTTACTGCTGATTCTGCTGCAAAGACACCCACTTTCTCTTCTACATAATTAAAAACCACATTGTAAACGCCTTTGGTTTTGGTTTCGCGCGTCCGCCCGAAACCGGTATCCATGCCGGCAAGGGTCTGTATCTCTAACGCGATATGCTCAATTACATGCCCCATCCAAGTACCCGCAATAACACGCTGAAAAAAACCACCCTCAACACCTGGCGAGCAGCGGTGCGAATACAAACTGGGCAGCAGTTTTTCAAGCCTGTCATAAAAACCCTCGATGGTATTTGTCGGGCGGTCTTCCATCTCCTGCAGGTTCAGCCGCATCTGGATTAATTTCTTCCTGTTTATGCTCCAGATATTGGGGCCGCGAAGAACTTGTATATTTTCTATTTTCATAAGTATGTTGCAGTTGTGTTGCGAAGTAATTTCTCTTAAAGCTAATTAACTTCGGCCTTTAACAAAACTTTTCCGCCAAAAAAGGGATTATTATTTACAAATACCTGTGTTTATGGCCGTTTTTATTTTAATTTGTAGGATGATGGTGAATAGTTGACTAAGTGAGTGTTTGCTTAAGTTAATATTTAATAAAATTAGCTCAATAACCGCTGGTCACTCAATCAACTTAGTCAGCATAATCTAATTTAATCGACTGAAAAATGACTGTCCCGAAGGGTAAACTGATAATTATCGGCGGCGCCGTCGACATGAATACGAACTTAACTGCTCAGGAAAATATTGTAAAGCCTGACCACCTTAAGTTTTTTGAGCATGGCATCCTGAAGCGCATTATTACGGAGTCGGCTAAGCAAACCGCATCGGTTGTGGAGGTCATCACTACCGCCTCGCAAATACCCGAACTGGTGGGAGAGGAATACAAAGAGGCTTTCGGCTACCTGGATGTAACAGTAGGTGTGCTCGATATCCGCAGCCGCGAGGATGCAGCCAGCCCTGAATACCTGGAGCGTATCCGTAAATGCGATGTCGTAATGTTTAGCGGCGGCGATCAGTTAAGATTAAGCTCGATATTTGGCGGCACTGAATTTTTGAGCATATTAAAAGAGCGCTATGAGAATGAGCATTTTGTAATTGCAGGCACATCGGCAGGGGCGGCAGCAGCTTCCACCAACATGATTTACCGCGGCCAAAGCAGCAAGGCGCTGATAAAGGGCGAGGTACAAATTACCGCTGGCCTCGGCTTTATCGACTCGGTTATTATTGACACGCATTTTGTTCAGCGCGGACGCATCGGCAGGCTGCTGTATGCTGTGGCCAGCAACCCGGGAATGCTGGGTATTGGCTTGGGTGAGGACGCCGGATTACTGATAACCGGCGGAACCATGATGGAAGCCATAGGCTCGGGCCTTACCATATTGGTTAACGGCCGCAAAATGGCAGAAACGAATATCTACGACGTGGAAATGGGCATGCCGGTATCCATCAAAAATATGCGGGTAAGCGTAATGTCTATTTTTGACAAGTACGATCTGTTACAAAATCAGCTCATCATCAAACAATCGGCCAGGGCCGAGGATTCTGTAGCCCATGTGACAGGGTTGGGAAGCTGATAAGAGATCAGTTAATTAGAGACTGAAGATTAGTGCCGGACCAGGCATGCGTTTGTCTTTCCGGATTAAAAATCAAAAACATGAAGATTATAATCCACGGTGGGTTTTTCAGCGAATCGCAGACAAATCAGGAAGTAAAGAAGGCCAAGCAGGACGCGCTGGCAGAGATAGTGAAGCTTGGCCATAAATACCTGCAAACCCATACGGCTGTTGAAACGGTGGTATATACCACCTGCCTGCTCGAGAACTGCGAACTTTTCAACGCAGGCACCGGTTCGCAGATACAGAGCGACGGCAAGATAAGATTAAGTGCCTCGCTAATGGATGGCAAAACCATGCGCTTTTCGGGTGTAATCAATATCGAGGATGTAAAAAACCCCATCTGCATAGCTGAAAAATTAATGCCTTTTGATGACCGGGTCTTAAGCGGCAATGGCGCCCTCGCATTTGCCCGCGAAAATGGCTTTAAATATTATAACCCGGAAATACCCCAACGCCGCAAGGAATACGAGAAAAAGCTTAGTGATTCCGTCCGCCTGGGGACGGTTGGTTGTGTAGCGCTGGATGTATACGGCAATCTTGCTGCCGCAACCTCAACAGGGGGTAAGGGCTTTGAAATACCCGGGCGCGTAAGCGACTCGGCTACTACCGCGGGTAATTATGCCAATGCACTTGCCGGTGTATCATGCACCGGCGTGGGCGAGGATATTGTAAGCGGAGCGGTAGCATCAACTATTGTAACCCGGGTAACCGACGGTATGCCCCTGGCTCTTGCCACCGAAAAAACACTAAACGAACTGAAGCCCTACGATGGCTTTGCCGGCATTATCGGCATATCCGCCACCGGGGAAATTTATCATGCCGATACGCATCCGTATATGGTTTGGGCATCGTATGATGAGAAGGTGGAAGTATTTGCTTGAAATAAACAGTATGAATTTACAATGATATCTCGCTTGACCCGAATAAATTTATCTTCATAAAGGTTCCCAAAGCTATTATCTAATGCCTATATTTATCTTATGTATTATAAAGTAGCTGCTCAAGAGTCTAAAGAGCCTTCGACGACACGGGTGGTATCTGAGTGTCCATTTTGCCAAACTAAAGGCACTTTTGACATATTAAGTCCTAAGGATTTGTGGCTAGACCGACAGGCGATAGCGGGAATAAGATATTGTCCTAATCAAGACTGTAGGGGTTTGATTTTTTTTATTTTAACAGGCAAAGGATTAAATATATATCCACCTATAAAAATCTCTATAAATCGAGAAAAAATTCCTGGAAATATTATAAAAATTTTCGACGAAGCCGTTACCTGTCATGCGACTGAATGTTATATAGCATCAGGCATGATGTTGCGAAAGACCTTAGAGGCCATTTGCGAAGACAAAAAAGCTCCCGGTGCAAATCTCCATCAAAAGCTTAGGTCCTTAAGCAAATTGATAACCGTTCCCAATGCTTTAATCGATAGCATGCAGGTTTTAAAATTAATGGGAAACGACGCTGCTCATATAGTCGCAAAAGATTTTGAAGAAATTGGTAAGAATGAGATAGAAATATCTATTGAATTAGTCAAGGAAATTTTAAAGGCAGTCTATCAACTGGATGACTTACTAGAAAAGCTTAATAAGTTGAGAAAAGTGCCAAACGACGCTTCTACATCTTGACACCAGGTATTTACCTAGCATTTAATTTACTACCATGAAAATAAAACTGACCCTTTGGGGCTTGCTTGTTACGGGTACTGTGGCCTGTGCACAGCAAAAAGACATAAAGGACATCGCGGCAGTAAATCCGCCGGATGTTGCGCTTGGCACATTGAAATACCTGGCTTCCGACGAGCTTAAAGGGCGTAATATAGAACGACCTGAAATAGATACCGCTGCCCAATATATAGCCGATCAGTTTAAGGTTGCAGGCGCAAAGCCCCTAAAAGGTGCTGAAGGGTATTTTCAGCTTTTCGACCTGAAGATGATAACGCCATCTAAATCGGGGACCATAACCTTAGGAACAACAACTTTTAAAACCGGTGTTGACGCCGCCCAGGTAAATGCCCTGGATGTAAATGTAAATGCCCCGGTTGCTTACGGAGGTAAAGGCTCAAAAGAAGAATTAGCTCCGTTGGATGTTAAGGGAAAAGTAGTACTGCTGGATATGGGCAAGGTTGACCAAAGCAATATGTCGAAGCTATACCGTGAGGTGGCAGACCTGCAGAAAATGCTTAAAGATAAAGGCGCTGCCGCATTGGTTGAGCAATGGGATGCGGCGCCCGGCTTCTGGAACGAAATGTCCGGCTACCTGTCAGGAAGCAAACCGGTGGAGGAAGCTCAGGCCCATTTACTGCCCGCAATATTGATAAACAGTACAGCGCTTGATGATGCCATTACAAAACCTGGAATAACGGCCGGCATTGCTATAACAGGCACAAAAACCCGCACCCTCGCGCTTAAAAATGTGATGGCTTATATTCCTGGTACGGATGCTGCATTACGCGGGCAATACCTTTTGCTGTCCTCGCATTACGACCATTTGGGTGTAACGTCAAGCCCCAAACAGGAAGATGGCAAACTTGACAGCATTTACAATGGCGCCCGAGACAATGCTTCAGGTACCGCAGCCATAATAGCGGCTGCGCGGTATTTCGGCAAGCATCCGGCGAAACGCTCCATACTTTTCATCGCTTATACTGCAGAGGAAGAAGGACTGTTGGGCAGCGCCTATTACGCAGCGCATCCCGTGTTGCCACTGAAACAAACTGTGTATAACCTGAACATCGATAATGCAAGTTACAATGATACCACCCTGATATCGCTTGTTGGTATTGGCCGCACCAGCGCCGACCCGCTCATTAAAAAAGCCTGTGCTGCATACGGGTTGCGTGTTGGCGGCGATCCAACCGGCGGTCAGCTATTTTCCGGAAGTGATAATTATCCGCTGGCAGGTAAAGGTATTCCTGCACCTACTTATAGCCTTGGCATGAAGACCTTTGATGAAACAATTACTAACCGTTATCATCAGCTTAGCGATGAATTTGATAACATGGACAAAAACTATGTTATGAAGTTCTTCGAATCATATACGCTGGCTGCCAAATACATCGCTGATGAGCCGGGCCAGCCCACATGGACGGCAAATGATGAGTATGAAAAGGCATGGAAGGCATTGTTCGGCAAGTAGCGACACAACATTAATAAGCTCTGTAACCCGGGTATGTGTTCCTGTATAGCAGAAATAAAAAGCGCCGCTGGGATCTTCTCAGCGGCGCTTTTTTGTCTTATCTTTCGGGCTTTCCGGACCTATTTCAACTCAAAACTTGTCTTTCCCATAGTGTATCCATCAGCATATAACAAAACGGTGTATGAGCCTTTCTGAAAAGCTGACGGGTTTATCCAGTCGATAGTATAACCGCTGCCGTCGTCTTTAAACTCAATGGCTGTTTTATAGGTATATTGTAAATCCTGGCCGTCCGCATTAAAGGTTCCTGAATCGCTGCCCGTAATCAGGTTCCCGGTAGGATCGATTACACGCAGATAAATATCGTGCATGTTTTTTTCAGCCACAGAATTGGCAGCTATCGTAAAGTTTATTTTAATCTTTTTGGCAACCTTGGAGCGTTTGGTGTCCACCTCTTTGCCGCTCCCCTTTATTTTGTAGGCTACCACATCTACAGTGGCAATCTTTAAGGCAGATGCTATCTTAACAGTTTTACCCAGATCAGCATTTTGTTTGCTAAGGGCGCTGTCTCTTTTAGCGGCGGTGGCCAGGTTGGTTTTTAAAGTATCCCTTTCATTGGTCAATGCGGCGTTTTGTTTCTTCAGCTCCTCAATTTGCGCGGTAAATGTTGTTACGTTATAACGTAGCTGCTTTATGTCTTCCTGTGCACTTTTCAGTTCGGCAGCGGTTAATTTTCCCTGGGCAAGCTTGGAACGCAGTACCCTGATCTGTGCTTTCAGCGAATCGTTTTTTGCCTGCAGTGCCTGAGACATCTTAGCTTTTCCGGCATTAACCTGTTCTATCTGCGCCTCAAGGCTGTCAAGTTCCGTTTGCAGCCTGGTCCGTTCATCGTTCTGGTAAACTATTTTTGTATCGGATTTATTCTTCTGCAAATACAAGTACACATCCGTAGCAAGCAAAGCCAATACTACCACAATAAGGAAGTATATGACATTTGAGTTTTTTTTGGGCTGTTGGCTTGTGGTATCTTCCATAACAATTTGATGTTTTAAATGTTCAATAATACTAAACGTGTACCGGCTTTGTACTTAAATAAATGTTATAACTTATTTGTTTTAACTTTTTTTAAGTATTAATCAGGGGTTTATAATTATTGATTTTATCGCATATTATCCAATCAAGCGGGAAATATATAACGCTATTACGCTGTAAATGGTATAATATGGCGTTTAAGATTTGTTAAAAATAAACACAATAAGATTAAAACACAAAATACGGTCAATTATTATAAACTATACTAAAACAGGCAGGCAACGAGTTTTATATCTTTGCAGCTTTTAAAAATTCTGTTTGATGCGCATAAAACGGCTGGTGATTCTTCTGATTTCTATTTTAATATTTTGTACACATGCACGGGCGCAACTAAAGCCAGCGATTGATTCAATATCCGATGAAAAAGAGGCGATTGCCGATACCCTGCCGCCAAAGCGGGAGTTCAGGGGTGTTTGGATAGCCACCGTTGAAAATATTGACTGGCCAAGCAAACCCGGCTTGCCAACCGACCAGCAAAAACAGGAGATGATCGATCGCCTGAATGCCCATCAGCGCCAGGGCATTAACGAAGTGATGTTTCAGATACGGCCAGCCGCCGATGCATTTTATGCCAAAAGCCGCGAGCCATGGTCCAAATGGCTCACCGGAAAACAGGGACAGGGGCCTAATCCGTCATACGACCCGCTTGAATTCGCCATAACAGAAGCGCATAAGCGCGGCATGGAACTGCATGCCTGGTTTAACCCATACCGCGCCACAAATGATGGAAGGTTTTCTCTGCTGAGCCCGGCCCATATCACGCGGATAAAACCTGAATGGTTTTTTACCTACGGAGGAATTAAATTATTTAATCCGGGGATTCCTGAAGTTCGTGACTACATCGTGAAGGTGTTTTTGGATGTAGTTGATAATTATGATATCGACGGTGTACATATGGATGATTATTTTTATCCATACCCAATCGACGGACAAAAAATTAATGATGCCCAAACATTCGCCGAATACGGACAGGGCTACGATGATATTAAAGACTGGCGCCGCCATAATGTAGACACGCTGATACAAATGCTGAGCGACAGTATACAGGCGCATAACCCCAGGGTAAAATTTGGTATAAGTCCGTTTGGCATATGGGCTAATAAATACCAAAACCCCGAAGGCTCTGCAACACATGGGGGCTCATCTAATTACGAACTTTATGCTGATTCCCGCAAATGGGTGAAAGAGGGTTGGGTGGATTATATTAATCCGCAGCTATACTGGCCGCTCGGCGACCGCTCAGCTGCTTTTGATACCTTAGTGAACTGGTGGAGCGACAACACCTACGGACGGCATTTATATATAGGTATGGCGGCTTACCGTATAAACGAGCGCAAGGTTAACAAGTTTAAAAATCCCGCACAAATGCCCGACCAGATAAAATATCTGCGTGCTAACCCAAGGGTGCAGGGGAGCGTGTATTTTAGCTCCAAATCTTTAATAAATAACCCGCTTGGCTTTGCTGACTCACTAAAAGAGAACTATTATAAATACCCGGCCCTGCCGCCGGTGATGCTATGGCTGGATTCTATTCCGCCTAACGCTCCTCAAAACTTTACGGCAACGCCAATGCTGCATAGCGTACAGCTAAAGTGGACGACACCTCTGCCGGCAAAAGATAACGAAACCGCTTATGGCTATGTTGTTTACCGCTTCGAAGAAAAGGAGAAGATTAACCTGAACGATCCGAAGCATATTCTGCATATCCAATATAATAACAGTACCTCCTTTGTGGATGACAGCGTACCGAGAGGCAAAACCTATATGTATGTCGTCACCGCGCTGGACAGGCTAAAAAACGAGAGCGACCCCTCGCCAACCATTGCCGGTACGGCGAAGTAGACAGGTACAGATATTATTTTAACTCCTTCACCGCAATCAGCACGCTCGGTCTCCAGCTCTTTACATCCGGGTTAACACCCACCGTCATTAAAAATTTACCGCTATAGGTCGACGGTTTAATAGTGGAACGAGATCCCGGCATAACATTCACTTCCTCGACTCTATATTTTTTTTCCGGGTCGAGCCCCTTGAGCCTGATAGGCGCATTAGACTCTGTGCCAACGCGCCAGTTTACCAAATAATTGAACATGATGGCAGAACTTTTAGCCTGATCGACGTAGATGACCGAGGCGATATCATTCTCCCGCGGGTCTTGTAAGTGGTACTGATCGCCATGCCAGATGGCTTCACTAAATTGTTTATAGGTGTTTACTGCTGCCTGGCAAAAGGCAAGTTCATTAGGTTTCAGCTTCCCTACCACAATATCAAACCCCAGCTTGCCCATCATGGCTACATCAACCCTGAATTTTATCGGCTGTTTGCCCCAATCGGTTACATGGTTTGAGCTGGTTAGGGCAGGATAAAAATAGGAGTTCTCCCATTGTATAAAAATCCGCTCGAGAGGGTCCGTGTCATCGCTTGGCCAGTATTCGGTAAAGTAATGCAGCGCGCCATAGTCAACACGGCCGCCGCCGCCGGAGCAGAGCATCATCGGCACTTTGGGATACTTGGAGCGCAAACGGTCGAGTACCTTGTACAGGCCAAAAACGTAATCGGTATAAAAGTTGGATTGATTTTTTTCGTAAGCCGAGTTAGCGTTAAAAATCACTGAGTTACAATCCCACTTAATATAGGCCAGGTCTGGATTTTTAGTAAACAGGCCATCAACTACGCCAAAAACAAAATCCTGCACAGCAGGGTTGGTCAAATCAAGTACTAACTGGTTGCGCATATATATTTCCGGACGCTGCGGTTGCTTTACTACCCAGTCAGGATGTTTCTCATATAGCTCACTTTTGGGATTAACCATTTCCGGCTCAACCCAAATACCGAATTTCACACCGTTCATATTGGCCTCTTTTACCAGGTAGCCTATGTCATGGGGTAGTTTGGCTTTATTCTCCTGCCAGTCGCCCAGGCCGGCATGATCGCCGTTGCGGGGATATTTATTGCCAAACCAACCGTCGTCCAGCAGAAACAAATCAACGCCTAGCTTTTTGGTGTCCTTCAAAAGGCTGGCCAGCTTATCCTCATTAAAATCAAAATAAGTTGACTCCCAATTGTTTAGCAACGTTAACCTTGGTCCTTCGCCATCTGCAATTTTATACTTGCGTGCCCAGTTGTGAAAGTTATGGGTAGCTTCGCCTTTCCCCTTATCGCTCAGTGTGTAAACAAATTTTGGCGTTTCAAGATCGCCTCCTGCTTTAAGAACATAATCGGAAGCGTAGTTATTTATACCTGCGATCAGGCGTAAATGATTAGAGGGGTCAACCTCAAAATCGAGCCTGAAGTTACCGCTCCATTCCAGGTTGCCGTACATTACCTCGCCCGATTCTTCGGTTGCTGATTTGCCCAACGAAAGCATAAAGGTAGGCGGCTGGAAAAGATCGGCACGTGTTCCGAGTTTAGAATCGATCGTTTTTATACCGTTTGATAAGCGTTCTTCCTCCGGCTTCATTTCCTGAGCCCAGTCGCCATGATAATGTTTCAGCCAGTACTCGCTGCCTTGCAAACAAAGGTTTGCCGACGCATATTTATTAAGCACTACGCTTTTTTTCTCGCGGTTTTTTATTACGCTCCATTGCTCGGTAACGTTTTCGTCGTAATAGGTTTTATAGTTAAGCGTCACCTCAAAATTATAAACGGGGTCTTTTAAATTAATGCTCAGCAGGCTCACATCGTCACTAATTTTTGTGACGGTGTGATTTACATATTTCAAGTCCAGCGACTTATTGCCGTCGGCATGGGTTACCTGTATAGCCGGCTCTACCAGGTTGCTTGTACCGGCAGTTGTATAGGCGTTGTTATAGGAACCAATGGTGCCGCTAAAGTTGTTGAGGCCGCCGATATTTTTATACTCGTCTTTATTGCCGAGCCGGCCACCGAAATACACCATATTTAAAACCCGGTCGTTACCCACTTCAAGTACCAGGGCGTTGTCTTTGGTTTCTACCGGTATCACTACAGATTGCGCCCTTGCCGATGCTATCATGGCTAAAGACACAATTATTCCGCTAAACAAACCTTTTGAGCCTATTTTATTCATGTTAATATGTGTTGGTTCAGTTTACTGAATTGGTATAGATTACGCCGTCCTTCATCACCAGCTTTACCTGCTTCACCGCTTTGATGTCTTCCGCAGGGTTCCCTTCAACGGCAATAATATCGGCAAGATAGCCGCTTTTTATATATCCGAGGTTATTTAATTTAAAAATTGTCGCATTGACACTTGTAGCCGACCGTAATACATCGATTGGCTTCATACCATACTCGGCCATCAGCACCATTTCGCGGGCATTATCGCCATGGCTGAACACGCCAACATCGCCGCCCATTAAAATTGCCACGCCCGATCGCAAGGCCTCGGTAAACATTTTGTGCTTTTGTTTTACAGCTTCCGGTTCTGCTCCAACGCCCTTTTTCCATCCGGCATAGCTCAGTATGGCTTCCGTTGCGGCTAACGTCGGGCACAGGGCTATCCCTTTTTCTTTCATTAGCTTAAACAGTTCGGGTGTGCCGCCATCGCCATGTTCAATAGTAGTTACCCCTGCCGCTATCGACCGGCGCATGCCCTCTTCCGTACCGGAATGAACCGCCACCATGCGGCCGCTGCTTTTGGCAACCTCAACAGCTTTCTTAAGCTCTTCTTCGGTAAACGTGGGTGCAGTAACCTCATTTTCTCCCCAGCGGTAATCGGCATAAATTTTAACTACATCAGCGCCATAGCCAATTTGCGAACGAACCACACGGGTTATCCCATCAATCCCATCCGCTTCCTCGGCGCCTTTTATAACTGTGGCTTCGGCTACATTACTTTTGGGGCCATAACTCCCTGTCGCCACTATTGCGCGTGTGGCCACCAGCATACGCGGGCCGGGAATAACACCCTTATTAATGGCGGCCTTTAAGCCCGCATCATCATAACCGGCGCCCTCGGTACCCAAATCACGCACGGTTGTAAAACCTGCCATTAATGTGGCCTTTGCATGCTCCACAGCCCGTGCTGTACGTTCTGCCCGGCTTTCAGTCAGTAACTGGTTATTCCAGGTAGTTTCGTTATAAGGATGAAGGAATAAATGTGAATGTCCTTCAATCATTCCCGGCATTAAGGTTGTTCCTTTAAGTTCAATTATTCTGGCTGAAGAGGGGGCGCTTATACTGCCAGGCTCGCCGGCGGCTTCAATATGCCTGCCTTTTACCAGTACCCACCAGCCGCTGTGCATTTGTTGTCCATCGAACACACGATCGGGTTTAAGCAGCATAAGCGTGTCTGTTGTTTTTGGCTGCGCAACGGACACATTAACCAGCAGGAGCAGTGCAAGTGAGAACTTGATTATTTTCATCATGTTAAGCGCAGATAAGTATTAGGAGACCTGGAAAGCAAGATATTAAAATTATTTTTAATACCATGCAACCATTTGCTTAGCCTTTTCATCTTACCTTTAAATGATGTTTTTGGAGCATAAATATACTATTGACGAACTGATAAAAAGATGTAAGGCCAACGAGCGCAAAGCGCAGGAGTTGCTTTACAAGCAATTTGCTTCGAAAATGCTGGGCGTTTGTTTACGCTACGCGACTGACCGGATGGAAGCCGAAGATATGCTGCAGAACGGGTTTATTAAAGTATTCCAGAAGATAGAAGATTATCGCGGCGAGGGCTCGTTTGAAGGGTGGATACGGCGGATCATGGTCCACAGCTCGATAGAATATTACCGCAAATATCATAAAATGGTGCAGTTGGTGGATGTAGAGCAGGTCGATTCACATTCATCAGTGGATGCTCTGGCCACCTCAAAGCTTGCCGCAAATGATTTAATGGCACTGGTACAGCAATTGGCTCCGGGTTACCGCATTGTTTTTAACTTATATGCCATAGAAGGTTATTCGCACCGCGAGATAGCAGAGATGGCTGGAATAAGTGAAGGCGCGTCGAAATCGCAATTGTCAAGAGCCAGGGCGGTATTAAAAGAACAAATTGCAAAAATGGAAGGTAAAAGATATGGATATGCAGGATAAAGAATTTGACAGCTTATTTCGTTCCAAACTGGAAAACTTTAAGGCAGAGCCTACCTCGCAGGTTTGGCTGGGCATAACCGAGCGGCTCGACGGCAAACAACGTTATCGCACATTGCTCCCCTGGCTGAGCATTGCAGCCAGCATTACTATACTGGCAGCCGCCGGAATATTATTTATCCCGCAGAAAAAACCTGCCGGTGTAAAACATCCTGCTAAAAATGCTATTGTAAAGACGCGGCCGCCTGTTATGAAGCCGGAACCGGTTATACGGCAAGCGGAGTCAAAAACATCCGGAGCACGCGAGGCCCCTCCGGTTAACCAGTTAGTGCATGTAAAGGCAAAGCCGGTTAACCAGGCTATAAAAGTACATGAAGCTGCGGCGGTTATTGAAAATGCGGGAAAGCATAATGAGCAATCCGTATTGGCAGTTGTTGAGCAGAAACCGGAACCTATAAGCCCGGTTTTGCCATCCGATGCTACGCCAATAATCACCAGGCCGTTGATAACCGATAGCCAGGCATCAACTCAAAGCATAACGGCGGCAACTGTTCCGGCTGCCGGCAAGCAGGAAGCGGACCAGCCAAAGCCCAAACGCAAAGTACACGGCATAGGCGGATTTTTGAATACGGTAATTGCAGCTGTAGATAAGCGGAAAGATAAAATAATAGAGTTCAGCAATTCCGATGATGACGAATCATCAAATATATCGGCAGTGAACCTGGGGATTTTAAAATTTAAAAGAGATAAAGAAAAATAAATGAGTTAATTAAGTTGATTGGGTGAGCGGTTGATTACGGCGGCAAGGTGTACATGTTGCCGGCGATAGTTAACTGAGCGGAGTGTACATAATGCTTTTCATTTTCAATCAACATCATACAACAGCTCAAACAACCAAATAACAATAACACAAAAATGAAACGATTAATATACACAGCAGTACTAAGCTTATCGGTATACGGCGCTATTGCGCAAAATTCATCTGATAGCACGAGAAGTCAAAAGGACTCTACCAAGGAACATGGCTTTCATTTTTACGCCGGTTATGGCGAAGAAGGCGAACACAGGCGCAGGCATGATACTACCACTTACAATGAACACGCTTACCCGCGCTTTTCGTTCGGGCTTACTTTTTCGCGATTCGATTTAGGTTTGGCTACCCTGATCGATAATGGCAGCTTTACCCTGTCGCCTGCCAATAACTTTTTACGGTACCGCTCATGGAAAACCAGTAATGTAGGCTTTGATTTGGTGCAGATGGGCGTTCGGTTTAGCCCGAACTTTAAAATTTATCTTTCCGGCGGGTTCGACTGGACGCTGATACGCCTGCGGGAAGATATTACCATCCTGCCAAACCAGCCGGTGCTCACCTATCGCCAGGATGATATCCATTATAGTAAAAACCGCTTTTCATCCAGCTACCTGCGCATCCCGCTCTCATTTGATTTTCGCACCAACGAAGATTCACGCGGCAAAAGAGCACACTTTGTCTTCGGGCCGGATGGCGGCTTCCTGCTGAATGGAAGGGTAAAACAAATCAGTCATGAAAACGGCAAGCAAAAGTTTGACGACGATTACCACTTCGCCCACTTCCGCTATGGGGGCTTTGTTCGCATGGGCTATGGCGATTTAGGCATCTTCGCCAAATATTATTTCAACGATATGTTCGAGAACAGCCCCGCCCAGAAAGGCCTGAAGAATTTCTCTTTCGGGTTTACTTTGGGATTTTAATTGTTGAAACGTTGGAATGTTGTAAAGTTGAAAGGTTATGAGCTGTCTAAAAAAATAAATATACCAGTTTTAGCCCCACCTAAACCCTCCCCGGAAGGGAGGGCTTAAAATATTTCTAAGCTAAAGTCTCCCCATCGGGGGAGATTTAGAGGGGGCTAATGCCCTGTAATAATTATTGGCAACCGTTTTTAGACAGTTTCTGAGAATATCACAAAAAACAACATTCCAACCTTACAACAACGCTCATAAATTCACCCTGTCGCCATGAGCCTTCGGCTCGGATATTACCAGGAAATGCAAATCTTCAGCGGCATTATTGGATATACGGTGGCGTGTTTCTGGCGGTATATGAATGGATTGGTTAGCCGCAACCGTAAAAATTTCGCCCGCTACCTCAAACGTTGCTGTGCCGGAAAGAACATAAAATACCTGCTGTGCATGATGATGAAAATGCAGTTGCTCTCCCGTTCCCGGCGGCATACGTTCCTGTATTATACTTAAGCTGTCTGACCTGAGCAAATGCCAGCCATCGCAATTATTACCCCAGGTGTAATGCTCGGCGTTTTGGGTTGATGTTATCATGGTAGTAATTCCTCCGCTTAACAGTGTTGGGATCAAATATAGCACAGTAAGCAATTAATCGCTGTGTAACTTTAATCATCGGCTTACGTTTAGTATTCCCAATGTAAATTTCCACTTCTCTTATTTGGATTTAATTTAAATAAGCAATACATTTGAGCACGATTTTAACTAATGATATGACGCTTTCAGAACTTGCACCTGGTGAATTTGGAATTGTTAAAGAGTTTACAGATTTAGAAATGTCGGTAAAGCTGATGGAGATGGGGTGCTTGCCCGGCGAGCCGGTTACCGTTTCGCGTGTTGCTCCCCTTGGCGACCCTATTGCTATCAATGTGTCAGGCTACCAGCTTAGCCTTCGCAAATTCGAAGCGTCAACCATTATATTGCAGTAGTATCATCAAAAATTGAAAGCCGATATAAGAGTTGCACTCGTTGGAAACCCAAACACCGGTAAATCAACTCTTTTTAATACATTAACCGGGCTTAATCAAAAAATAGGCAACTTTCCGGGTGTTACAGTTGATAAGAAAACCGGGTTTTGCACACTGGCCGACGGCCGCGTTGCCGAAATAATTGACCTTCCGGGCACTTACAGCCTCTATCCTAAAAGCAAGGACGAATCTATCGTATTTTCTGTCCTCGCCGATAAAGCAAATACGCATACACCCGACCTTGTGGTTGTTATCCTGGATGCCACAAATTTAAAACGCAATCTGTTGCTTTACAGCCAGGTAGCAGATCTGAAAATTCCGGTTATTATTGCGCTGAATATGATCGACCTGTCGAAAAAAGCAGGCATCAGCATCGATATCGACTTATTCGCCAAAAAGCTTGGCGTACCGGTCGTCCCTATCTCGGCGCGAAAAGTTGAGGGTATCGATAAATTAAAATCCGCTATAAGCTTTGCAAATAAAGTGGCTTTACAGGAAGCCTCCATTGATGTGGAGGCAATTGCACCGGGGTTAATTGCAAAAATACGTGAAGACCTTAAGGTAGACAATCCATACCTGGCCTTACAACTGGCGCATCAGCATGAAACAGTAAAGTTTTTAACCCCCGCTGAAAGCGATCATATAGAACAACTGGAAAAAGAATATTCCTTTCACTCTCAGAAAGCGCAGGGGGCTGAAACCATCGCGCGATATAATTTTATCAATGATTTGCTATACGACACTGTGAAAGTGCCGGAAACTGCCAAAGACGAGACCCATAGCAATAAAATTGATAAAGTACTAACTCACCGGGTTTTCGGACTGTTTATTTTTTTAGGGATATTGTTGTTTATGTTCCAGTCCATTTTTGCGTGGTCGGCCTGGCCGATGGAAAAAATTGGCGATGGCTTTGCATGGCTGCAAAATTACCTGCACAGTATTCTGCCGGATGGCCCCCTGGTTGGCCTTGTGGTAGACGGTGTTTTAGGCGGCTTGAGTGGTGTAATGGTATTCATCCCACAAATAGCGATACTGTTTGCCTTTATCTCGATATTGGAGGATACCGGTTATATGGCCCGGGTTACCTTTATGATGGATAAGCTGATGCGCAAGGTTGGCCTTAACGGTAAATCTGTTGTTCCGCTGATAGGCGGATTTGCCTGCGCGGTGCCATCCATCATGAGTACGCGTACCATCGAAAACTGGAAGGACCGTATGATCACTATTATGGTAACGCCGCTGGTGACCTGCTCTGCACGCTTGCCAATTTATGTGTTGCTGATAGGGCTGGTGGTTCCCAACCGTAATGTCTGGTGGGTATTTAACCTGCGAGGGCTTGCGTTGACCGGCATGTATATTTTCAGCCTGATATCAGCTATAATCGTTGCGTTTGCATTTAAGCTGATATTAAAAGGCCGTGAGCGTGGTTATTTTATTATGGAATTGCCGGTATACCGCATGCCGAGATGGAATAACGTTGCCTTTAGTATGTATGACCGTTCTAAAGCGTTTGTTTTACAGGCCGGTAAGGTTATCATAGCCGTTTCGGTCATCCTTTGGGTACTGGCCTCGTACGGGCCCGGCGACCGTTTCGACAGGATCGAACAAAAATATAAACAACCGCAATACGCCAAACAGCTTAGCCCCGAAGATTTAACCCGTAGCATTAATTCCGAAAAGCTGGAGAATTCCTACGCAGGTACGCTCGGTCACTTCATTGAACCTGTGATAAAACCGCTCGGTTTCGACTGGAAAATAGGTATAGCGTTGATAACATCTTTTGCCGCGCGCGAGGTATTTGTCGGAACGATGGCCACTATTTACAGTGTGGACGGGAATGCAGATAAGATAGAGTCGGTGCAGCAGAAAATGGGGTCGGCTAAAAATCCGGAAACGGGCCAGCCGGTATTTACACTGGCCGTTGCCTTTTCATTAATGATGTTTTATGCCTTCGCCATGCAATGTGCCAGCACCATGGCCGTAGTTTACCGCGAAACCAAAAACTGGCGCTGGCCCGCTATCCAATTTGCTTATATGACTGTGTTAGCATATACGGCAAGCTTTGTGGCGTATCATCTGTTGAGGTAATCATATTCGGGTGGTATCGCACACGGCTATGTTTAACTTATTCCGCTTTCTTAAACACAGATAGAAAAAGCAACGTGTTGGGTTTGGTCTCAAAACGCTCCGGGTAGCTGTCGCCTGCCAGGTTATAGCAGATTGTGAGCTGGCCGTTTTCATATTTATAAATAGCGGTAAAATGCTTGCCGGCGTTCACGCCGTCCTTTCCATAAATATCCATCTTGTTACCCTCGCCATATTTAAGTTCACCTTTGTCAACCGATTCCGCGGTAACAACATAGGTATTATCTTTAATAATCAGGGTTTGTTTTTCGTAGACCGAAGCTGGAAAAGGTTTCCCGGCGAATTCCTGGCTGACAGGTTTCCAGGCACCGTTTAAGTCATTGGTTTTACTGCCGGTAAGGCCTGCTATCAGTAAACATATAATGGCCAATGTTTTCATAACTGATTGATTTTTAGAGGAAATGGAGAGAACTAAATTATGGAAAAATATTTAAAATATAATACAAATGCATTGGGGCGTAATCGAAATTATAGTTAGCCTCAGTTTGTCGGAAAAGTAATAATTTAGCTGCATGATCAACGTCAGCATCGTTCAGTTTACGCCGGAGTTTGGCCGGCCCGGACACAATTTGCAACAGATTGAGCGCCTGGTGGAGAACTTAACTACAGACGTTGTTGTGTTGCCGGAGTTATGTACTACGGGCTATTCTTTTATTTCGAAAGAAGAAGCTTTTGCTGCCGCCGATTCACCGGACAGCTATACTCTGGATATTTTCCGTAAAATTGCATCAACCAGGCAAGCCCTGGTTATTGCGGGCTATGCAGAAAAAAGTGGCGACAATGTTTACAATTCGGCCCTGATAGCAATGCCTGGCGGCGAAATAAAAGTCTACCGCAAAAGCCATTTATTTTATCGAGAGAAGGAATGTTTCGATAAAGGAGATTCCGGTTTTTTTGTAATAAATCATCCGGTTAAAGATTGTAAAATCGGCGTGATGGTATGCAACGACTGGCGCTACCCTGAAGCGGCCAGGAGCCTGGCACTGCTCGGAGCTGATGTAATTTGTTGCCCGTCTAACCTGGTAAGTACCGTATGGCAAATTGGCATGGCCGCACGGGCACTCGAAAACAAGGTGTATCTGGCTGTGGCTAATCGCTGCGGTACCGAAGTCCGTCAATTGCCCGATGGCACGCGGCAAACGCTGCTATTTAACGGCGGAAGCGTTTTATATGATTATAACGGGCAGGCGCTGGCAAAAGCCAATACAACTGAAACGAAAGTGATTACCCTGCAAATTGACCCAATTGCTACCCGTGATAAACATTTTAATGCGTTTAATGATCTGCTGAAGGATAGACGGACAGATTTGTATATAGGCTAATTCTATCTGTAAAAAAGTTGCACTATATTTCTGCAGGCGGTTCCACAAAATGCCATAATACACCTGCAATATCAACTATGCAAACTTCTTTTCCATAAGGCTGCTCCACCACGGTCCCTATCTTAATTCCATATTTTTCGGCCACCTTATTTTCAACCAGGTTATTTCTGAACTCTGCGGCATTGCTTATGCCTACCGCCATCATAAAATGCTGTACGCATTCGCCGCTGTCGTAATTCTGCAAAAAGAATTTACAACCATCTTTTTCGAAACCAGCAAAATGTCCGGCATCAAAAGTCATATCAAAGCCTAAATCCTTAAACAGGTCTTTTGATCTTTCATAATCTTTACCCGAAGGGACAAATGCACGTATATCTAAAAAGTTCATAATAAGATTTCTGTCGCTTTTAACAATTTGCTGTCACTTATCAAATGTATAAAAGTATACCGGCAAATGCGAGCACTTTTTGCTGACTTAGGTCTATGGTTAAGGAGGACATCCATTTTCAAAATCGTCCGCCTTTGTATCACTGACCGTTCGGAAACGAACAGTTTCGTAGTTTAATAAAAATTTATTTATTTGATTATCAATTAGTTAAAATATAGGTATCAATATTGGCATAGGTGTATCAAATTACAACACGATGATGACCGCCGATAACAGATTGAACGAAATGTGGGAGGGCTGCCTTAAAAATGACCGTAAGCAGCAGGAGCTTTTATACAGAACCTTAGCACCGCGAATGCTGGCTGTTTGCATGCGCTATGCCCACGATAAAGACGAGGCCCAGGATATTTTACAGGAAGGGTTTATTAAGATGTTTAAAAACGCACATAACTATCGTGGGGACGGGAACCTGGAAGGCTGGATTCGCCGCATCATGGTTCATTGCGCCATATCGCGGTACCGCAAGCTGAAGCCAATGGTGTTGGTTGATGATTTTACCGAAGAAAACAGCGGTTCTGCCAGTGGCTATAATGCCCATGGCCTTGAGGCGAAGGACCTGATGCAAATGATACAACAACTGCCGCAAACTTACCGCTCGGTATTTAACATGTACGCTATTGAAGGTTACTCGCACCAGGAGATCGGCAATAAGCTGGGCATGACGGAACTGCTGTCGCGCACTAACCTGCATCGGGCGCGTGCAATTTTGAAGGATATGGTAAAAAAGCTCACCGTAAACGAAATGCACTACATGGCCGGATAACCTGCATATTAAAAATCAATTCATATAACTCCCTTAACCCGAAAGCGACTGCTGTGAGCAGTCGCTTTTCTTTTGCCGGCTATTCTGCAGGCATCGGATCGCCCCTGACGACATTTAGCAATCACTAATTTTTAAAATCAGGCGGCTGAATTTTAGCTTTTGTAATTTATTGTTACAACAACTATTAGCTTTTTCATCCTTATGAATGAACCAACCCCTGGTTGGCCGCCTTCGTTTTGCCTTTATGCCCGTGCGCGTGGTTTGCTTACTGACGATCCTAACTACCTGAACGAAAACAATACATTGCTCATCCCGTTTTTAAGAAACCTGGGGCAAAGCCGTATTGCGTATTGGCGGCAACAGCGGTGACGAATTGGCTGTGCAGGCGACGATACGCTCCACCGAAAACTCACTTACGCCGACATCGACAGGCTGCTGGTTTGAAAAGGCTATTAACTGACAAGTTATCTAAATTCTTTTTACATATGTATTGCCCTGTTTTCGGTAGCAGCCAGGCACGCTTCGCGCATTGCTTCTGTATAAGTAGGGTGTGCGTGGCTCATGCGTGAAATGTCTTCGGCAGATGCACGGTATTCCATGGCGACAACCGCCTCGGCAATCATATCCGCGGCACGCGGTCCGATCATGTGAACGCCGAGGATCTCGTCAGTCGCAGCATCGGCCAATACTTTTACAAATCCGTCCAGATCGCCGCTGGCACGGGCGCGGCCGCTCGCCCTGAACGGGAACGAGCCTGTTTTATATTTTACATTGGCAGCTTTCAGTTGTTCTTCTGTCTGACCAACTGCTGCTACTTCCGGCCAGGTATAAACCACGCCAGGTATAAGGTTATAGTCGATATGCGGTTTCTGGCCGGCGATAATTTCGGCAACCAGGGCTCCTTCATCCTCTGCCTTGTGGGCCAGCATTGCACCTTTAATTACGTCGCCTATGGCATATACTCCCTTAACGCTGGTTTCCAGGTGCTGGTCAACTGTAATTTTACGCCCGCGTTCTTCAACCGTAAGGCCGATTTTGTCCAGGCCAAGTCCATCGGTATAAGCTACACGACCAACAGCTACCAGGCAATAATCACCTTTAAGCTCGCCCTTTTCGCCTTTAGGATCATCAAACGTCACAGTAACCTCTTTGCCTTTAACCGTTGCGCCGGTAACCTTATGACCCAGGTAAAACTCCATGCCCAGCTTTTTCAACACCCTTTGCAGCTCGCGGCCCAGGGCCTTATCCATGGTGGGAATAATGGAATCCATAAACTCGATTACGGAAACTTTTGTACCCAAACGGGCATATACCGAACCCAACTCGAGCCCAATAACGCCGCCGCCAATCAGCACCAGATGTTTGGGAATCTCGTTAAGAGACAAAGCCTCTGTTGAGGTGATGATGCGCTTCTTGTCAATCTTTATAAAAGGAAGCGATGAAGGTTTGGAACCAGTAGCAATGATTACGTTTTTGGTGGTCAGCTCTTCAGCGGCGCCGTCAGCTTTGGTAACGATGATCGTATTTTTATCTTTAAAAGAACCGACGCCGGTATGCACATCAATTTTGTTTTTCTTCATCAAAAAAGCAATACCGCTGGTGTTAGCGGCAACCACTTCCTCTTTGCGCTTTATCATCTGCCCGAAATCAACCTTTAAATTTCCGACCTTTATTCCGTGGCCTTCAAAGGCATGCGCAGCATTGTGATAATGTTCAGAAGAGTCGAGCAGTGCCTTGGAAGGGATACAGCCTACGTTGAGGCATGTGCCGCCAAGTGTGTTATATTTTTCAATGATAGCGGTTTTCAGTCCCAATTGGGCGCAGCGTATAGCGGCTACGTAGCCACCGGGGCCCGAACCGATTACGATAACATCATATTGCATAAGCTTTTAAATTGTTGGAGCGCAAAGGTAATTAATATTAATACATGGTTCATAAATCATGGTTCACAGAAGCGGCGATTTTAGCATTAAGTTGACATCAGCGGTTGAGAACGGTTCTATTTTAGTCCTTCATTCAGCTTGTTTACCGCCTGCGATGTAATAATATAATTACATTTATCATAAAACCGGATTGTTATACTGATTTTCATATCAGTTATACTAACTGAAAAATCTTAACCAAAGTAAATGAAACCACTTGCACTCGCGCTTATCCTGCTCGCCATAGTATTTACCTGTCAAGCCCAGGACGACCCCAATATGGGCATCATTCCGGCGCCTGCGTCGCTTATTAAAACGAAGGGCTGGTTTACCTTCAGCAAAAAGACGATTATAAAGGCTGACAGGCCCAATGATAACGCAGTGCTGTTATTCAAGGAGTTTTTATCAAATAACCGCGGACTGAATAACAGGATAATAAAATATAAACCGAAGTCGGGCAGCAGCTCAGGTGTGATATTGACATCGCGCGGCGCTGAAGGTTTGCCGGCCGAGGGATACAAGCTAACTATCACCCCGCGCAAAATAACAGTTATAGGTAAAGGCCCGGGGTTGTTTTATGGCATACAGACACTTATGCAGTTATTTGCGGTGGACCATGCCATTGCCGAGAATTTGCCCTGCCTGGTGATTAACGATGCGCCGCGCTTCGGCTACCGCGGAATGATGCTGGATGTTTCGCGTCATTTTTTTACCGTTGAACAGGTGAAGCGAGTCATCGACCTGATGGCCGCCTATAAGCTTAACAACTTTCACTGGCATTTGGTGGACGGGCAAGGCTGGCGTATTGAGATAAAGAAATATCCAAAGCTCACGCAGGTGGGCGGCACCCGCCAGCAAACGATGTTCGGCACCAACCGTGACTGGCCCGAAGGACTTGATTATACCGGATTTTATACGCAGGACCAGATCCGCGACGTGGTTAAATACGCTGCCCGGAATTACATTAACATTGTACCTGAGATCGAGATGCCGGCACATTCTGACGCAGCACTTCGAGCTTATCCCGAACTAATGTGTACGCCTGATACATCGGTAAAAAACCCGGCACGTACTACGGGTATTTATTGTCCCACTGAAGAAACCTTTACTTTCTTGCAGAATGTGCTTACCGAGGTGATGGATTTGTTCCCAGGCAAATACATCCACATTGGCGGTGATGAAGCCAATAAACAACCCTGGAAGGAATCGGCATTTTGCCAGGCGCTGATGAAACAACTGAACCTAAAGGATGAAAAGGAGCTTCAAAGCTATTTTATACAGCGGATGGAGAAGTTTATCAACTCCAAAGGCCGCAGCATTATTGGCTGGGACGAGATATTGGAGGGCGGCCTTGCCCCAAATGCAACGGTGATGAGCTGGACCGGCGAGCAGGGCGGAATAGCTGCGGCCCAGCAAAAGCATAACGTGATCATGACGCCGCAAACCACCGGTCTTTATTTCGACCACTACCAAAGCCGCTCGCCGCTGGAACCCGTATCTTTCGGCAGGTATGCAGAATTTTCAGAGACTTATAATTACGAGCCAGTACCCAAAGTTTTAACGGAAGATGAACGTAAATACATCATCGGCGTGCAAGGCAACCTGTGGACCGAATATGTACCGACCGTGGCTAAGCTGCAATACCAGATATTGCCCCGGCTTTTTGCATTGTCTGAAATAGCGTGGAGCAAACCGGAGAAAAAAGACTATAAAACTTTTTTTGAGCAGCGCCTGGCCAAACACTTTGCGCGGCTGGATGCCATGCATTATAACTATCGTGTGCCGACTGCTTTCGCAACTATTGATACCATGCTGGTGGGCGCCCGTTTTACTATGGAGCCTAAAACTTTTGTACCCGGCGCACGTATAGTTTATACCCTTAATGGCCGCGATCCGCTGGATACAGACCTGGAGTATAATTTACCAATAGATTTTAACATCCCGCCGGGCGAAAAGCGGATTTTTAAAACGGTGGTCATCACACCATCAGGGCGGCGCAGCCTGCCTACCAGCACCGTAATGTATAACCAGGCGCCTGTTGCCGCCGTAAATTATAACGACAATAACCCCGGCTTGAAATTTACGCTGGTTAAGGGCACTTTCACCTCAGCTGATCAGTTGGACTATGCGCAGAAAGATACATCGGGCATAGCTAAAAGCTTTGAGACGAAGGAGTTCAGGCGGACGAGGCCAAATTCCGGCGTTTTTTATGAGGGCTATATTTCTATCCCTGCCGATGGTGTGTATAATTTTTCGCTGGGCAGCTATAATGATACGCAGTTGTTTGTTGATAACGAAATCCTGCCGGAAAATGAAGGCGCTATATCATTGCTGAAAGGATATCACAAAATTAAGGTGAAGAACTTTTATACTGCCCCGGTACCCGGCGTTCGCCGGCGGGGTAACCCGCCCATCCGCATTTTTATGACTGCGCCAGGCAGCTCAGATAAAAAACTTGTTACTGCCGATATGCTGTTTAATTAAAACATTTTTTCACGAACGCTTGTTGGGGTTAAATTTTTTTATTTTTGCGAAAATTTTATCAATGAGAGAGATTTACAGCAAAGGCGTTACCTTCGTATCAATTTTGGCTATGGCATTACTATCCTGTAAAAAAGGCGGCACTCCAGAAAGGTCATCAACCACACTTTACCTCAAAGGCACAACCTCAAAAGGAACATTTGCTTATACAAGAAACGGGCAAATAACAAATTCTTTACTTGTCAGCAGGGCGGAAGCAGCAACCGGACTGGACGCATTACAAAATCTGCCGGTAATTAAAGATGATGTTACTTTTCGCGCCGATGGCCTTTTTCAATGGGGAGGTGATTTTTATACTTACGTGAAAACAAACGATCATTTCGTATTCAGAGCCTATAAAGACCCTGTCGATTCAACAAATTATGCGGTGGTATTCTGGCCGTTTTTTAAAGAGCCTACTGCAACCGTTTTGCCTAATGGCAATATTTATGCATCCCGTGTAATTGTAGCCAGCGGCGATATGACTTTGTTTCATATTAACCGCATGTACGTTAGCATTCTTCGCCGGGACAGTGTCACCAACGCAATAAAATATCGCGAAGAAACTACCGTCAACAATGAATTTAACGCAGAAGGGGTTAAAACGCTTGGCAAAAACGATACGTTAGCTGTTAAAGAATACACTTTAGATTATAGATCAAAATAGGTTACTTGCTATTTTAAAAGAGATCCTCCAAATCGAGGTTTTCCAAACTAAATTTGGCAGAGGCCGGAAATTACCAGATATGAAAAGTAAGATCATCAACCCGTTAGTGCTATTTTTAACCGCTGCTTTATGTGCCTGTAACAAGCCCGGCAAGATGTATACCCCTGCCGATGCGCATTCTCACAACGATTATAAACAAAGCGTCCCTTTTTACCGGGCATATAACGCAGGTTTTGGCTCGGTAGAAGCAGATGTATTTGCGGTAAACGGGCAACTGATGGTTGCGCATGAGGAGAAAGAAATTACCCCCGGGCGTTCGCTGAAGAACATGTATATCGATCCGCTGGTTGAAAAACTTAAGCAGGATACCGCGAGAAGAATAAGGTTACTTATCGAAATAAAAAACGATTACGCCACGACCCTTCCGCTGGTCATACAAGAACTAAAACCCCTCAGCCAATATTTTAATTACACAGGCCACGCAGGCAGGTTATCGGTTGTGATGACAGGCAAGGTTCCTCCGGGCGCGGTAATGCTGAACTACCCGGCATGGATGAGTTTTGATGTAGACCATATGGATGGCTTTACACCACAGCAGTTCACCAAAATAGGATTGTTAAGTTTTCCGTTCGACAGGTATTCTAAATGGAACGGCTCCGGCGAATTACCCGAAAAGGATGAAGCCCGGATAACCAGCCTGATCGACAGCGCGCATAACCTCGGAAAGAAAATTCGCTTCTTTGCGATCCCCGATACAAATACCTGCTGGAAGAAATTAATCCAACTTCATGCAGATGTTATTGGCACGGACCATATTAATGCACTGGCGGATTTTTTGAATAAGAAGGAGTATTGATTTGAAGATTTGATGATTAGCCAATTTGAAGATTCACATCATTTTCAAATCATCAAATTGGCTAATTTTCAAATACTATTCCATACGCAATTCAGTCTTTCTTTATAAAAATAAAATCTCCACCCTCATCACCGGCTTCGCGTATTTCGCCGAACTGGGGCACCTGGCCGTTGGGACTATTGTTGATTACCGCCGCCTTAAAGCTGGCGAACAATTGTTCTGAGGGCAGGAACTTATCTGTGTTTTCATTAAGCCGCTTAATAAGGTACTGCATAAACACACTCTTGTCGGGCACTTCTTTCATCGCGCCGCTGGTCATGGCTTTCCGGCTTGGCAGTTTATAAAGCTCCTGCACATCCTTTGGCGCCATTTCTATCGCCCTTGTTTTAAATATGCTGCCCGAAAAGCAGGCGTCGCTTATCAGCAGGGTGTGTTTTGATTTGATAGCAGTAATATAGTCGATCAGGTCGGCGTTGGATATCCAGGTATCGCGCCGGGTGCGAATGGCATCCGCCGGATACCAATAACCCTGCAAATGCGATTCGTCGTAATAACCATGGCCTGCATAAAATATCAGCAGGTTGTCTTCCGGCTTTACTTTTGCCGCAATTTCATCGAGCGCTGCAAAAAATTGTGCACGTGTCGGGTTTTTCAGCAAGGTAATAGTTTCATTATTGAAAGTATAGTTATTGGTGAGCGCCTGCGAAAGTGTAGTGGCATCGCCCACCGGGCCTTCAAGGCTTGGTATCGATTGGTCCCGGTAATCCTGTACGCCTATCAGCAGTGCGTAAAACTTGCCCTGCGCGGCGGTTTGCGTTACTGCCGCTACGGTGCTGGCAGCAACATTATTGCGCGTTACCGAAAAGCGCTGCTGTCCCTTATTCATGTTGTTATCCGTAGCGACAACCAATAAGGGGTTTTCGCCTATCGCCATGGGTACGTCGACCGTAAAGCTGCCGTTTTTATCAACCACTGCCTGTATGCCGTTTACCACAACCGAGAAAATGCCGCTTGGGTCTTTAGCTATGCCGGCAACGTGCAATACATCGCTGCTTTGCACTACCTTAAGCCCGCGGGTGGTTTCGGGCGAGGTGATGAATATTTCCGGCGGTGTTACATCATTTTGGGTTGCAACCACCCGTGTGGCCGATGGCTTATCCAGGTAACCAAAAGTGAGGTAGTTAAAGCCGATGTTCTGGTTGGCGCTCACAGATACGCCGAACCTGTAGCCGGTGAATTCGATATCCGGGTGCGAGGTTACCAACTGGTCGTTTATATAGAAATTAAGCTGCCCGTTTTTATGCAGAATGCCCAGCTTGTTCCTGGCGAGGTCGCCTTTGTTGATTACGTCCGACGGCGTCCATGTCAATATGGTATTAAAGCCATTTTTATTTGCGGAGCCTATATAATAATACCCGCTTGCGCCTATCCAAAAATGATAAACGCGCTGCTCATCGCAGGCGAATGAAAGGCCGTACCCATAATTCTGAGCGCCGGAGTAATGCACAGCCTGGGTTTCTATTAAATAATCGCGGTGCATGTCCACCTTCAGGTTAGCACCGGTAACCGATAAGTTATACCCCGACTTTGCCAGGCGCACCATTTTAAAATAACCGTCGGTTAGGGTGGTGGTTAGTGAGTCGGTGGGCGGCAATACCCATTGGTTGTTATCGTCCGCATTAAAATCGGTATGATAAACTGTCTGCACAATCTGTGCGCTTACAGGCGGCACATTGGTAGCGGCCTGATTTGCGGGCGCCAGGTAAGCCAGCTTTATATAGTCGAAAGCCGCGGTTTGCTGCTCCATTACCACCGGACCGAAATGATTGCCAAATGGTTGCAACGGCGCCAGTTCGGCCACCTGAACACCGTTTATATAAAATTTATTCCTGTCCTGCAGCTTTTCTATGCGCAGCTTGTTGGGTGCATTGCCCTGCAATATAGCGGGCGAGGTTGTCCAGTTAATTAAGGCTGATGTTTGGCCGTGATCGAATTTCCCTACCTGGAAGCTTCCGGTGGCGGTAATGCAAAAGTAGTAGGTATTTAGTGCGTCGAGCCCGAAGAAGGTGAGGCCTGCCGGGAAATTGGTTCCGCCGGCCACATGCGACATGGTTGTTTGTATTGCAAAATTCCTGCTAAAGTCGACAGGAACCGCCTGCGCAACAACAGATGAAATATGTTGTTTATGGGTAAGATAGTATTTACCGTTTTCAATCCTTACGTTGCTCAGCTGATCATCGAAATTACGCCAGGTTGATTCCCCGTTGCTGAAGGCATTGTAATAGATAAGGCCCTGCGCGTGAGCCAGGCTGCACAGCAATAACAACACAAGGTAAAATCGGGTAAATATTTTTCTCATATTACTTATGGTCTAGCTCCACCATCATCGCTACAATATCTTTACCGTTGCTGGTTCCGTCAAACGCGATGCTGTCATTACTGAATTTAATATTTTGAGGGTCGACGATCCTGTCATGAAGTACACTGTAAACCCTTTCATTAAAGGTACCGGTACGCGCGCTTACCTGGCGGATGATGTCATTAATATCGAGTGCATTTTTGCTGTACAGCACGCATAGAAAGTCCTTTCCCGGCTGGTTATCGAACTGAATAAAGTGGTCTTCGTCAGGAATGGCTACATCGTTCTTTTTATAGGTAAGCGCAGCGCTGATGCCATCTTCATAAGGGAAAATCTTGGTTACCTGGTTAGTTAAGTCAGAACTGATCGCATACACGTACGCAGGCTGATTGTTGGAAATATAGATCCTGAAGTTGGTTCCGGAGGTGTATGGATTGGCCGTTTGATAAATGGTAAGCGGTTGCGGCGTAGTTTTAGCGGCAACCACTTTAAGGCCGCGGGTTGATACCAGCAGGTTGGCCGGCATCGGTTCACCGGTAGAGAGCGTCAGTTTTATAGCGCCGGACAAATCAGGCACATTGGGTGCAGTATCTGGCAGGTCTACAAACTCATACGCATACTGTACAAACCGCGAAAAGTCATCGTATCTTATCCATATATATCCGCCATTGCCCCACCAGGTACCCCAGCTGTTCTGTATTTCAAAGGCGCCGCCGTACTGATTATCGTCGTAACCGACCACACACATGGCATGCCCGCCCTGGCGGCCCGGTTGTTCTTTGGGTATCCAGCAGTTGCGGGCCGTATCGAATGAGCTGGGGCACAACATGCCGATAACTACCGGTTTTTTTTCGGATATGCTCTTTTTAACTGCCTGTATTTTGATGCTCGCCGATGATGTAACATCAAAAAGCCGTGCATAATCTTTCAGCTTCGAATTGCCGGCTATACCCACTTGCGACGGGTTTACGGCATCGATGCAGAGCGCCGGCAAGTCGGTATAATGAATGCTGCCGGTTGATTTCATCAGTTCGAACGCTGTCCCAAGGCTCGATCCGCCCGTACATTGCCCGTCATTGGGCCGCAGCAGCCGGAATAAGAACGCAGGAGAATAGGCGTGTTGGGTTATGGAATCCCTGTTTGTCCAGTTGTACTTTATGGCATCAACCATCGTACGGCCGCAGTAAGCGCTGGCCCATGCACTGCAGGTTCCATACCGGTCCTGCGTTTTGGGATATGGCGCAAATTGCTTTATGGATGCTTTGGAGGGCAGCACATCAAGCGCCCTGGTTAATTTTGCTTTTTTGGGCACTTGCTCATACCCGTTGTCATCGAAGTCCATTCCGCGGCTATGGGGTTGCGCCATAGCAAAGCTGCCACCAGCCAGCAACAGCAGTGTAAAAAAGTAACGCCCTGTTTTATTCATGTAAATTAAATTACAGGGATAATTTTAAAACTAATAATTGATAAATGCAATAATAATGAGTGGGTTAGACTAAATATTTTCGGGATCAATCCAATTGCCATCTTCCTTAATGATGTCTATTAATTCATCAAGCGCATTAGCGGAGCTGATGTTCTTTTTAACGGCTTCCTTGCCGCGGTAAAGGGTAACCTTATCGGTGCCGGAACCAACGTAGCCATAATCAGCGTCAGCCATTTCGCCGGGGCCATTTACAATGCAGCCCATTATGCCGATTTTTAAGCCTTTAAGGTGGCTGGTGCGGCTGCGGATCATCTGGGTGGTTACCATCAGATCAAACAGCGTGCGGCCACAGCTCGGGCACGAAATATATTCTGTTTTGGAAATACGTGAGCGGGTAGCCTGCAGTATGCCGAAGGATGTAGAAATGATTGTTTTTGTGTCGATAGCGGGAGCATCGATCCATATCCCATCGCCAAAACCGTCCACTAAAAGTGCGCCAAGGTCCGTTGAGGCGAATAATTGTAAGTCCTGAGTCTTAAGTTCTGATTTTTGAGCGGCCCCGAAACTATAGCTGCGTTTGATGATAACCGGTATGTCTAAGCCGAGCTCTTCCATTTTAAAGAAGAAGGCGCGTTGGTCTGCCATGCCATGCAAGGCATCGGTTTCCAGCACAAATACTAAAGACTGATCAAACGGCAAAGCGCCAAAAGCATCCGAACCGATATCGGCAGGCTTTAATTTAACCAGGTTTAAAGCTGATGACCGGTCGGCATCCTGCACATACTCTTCCAGGGTGAACAAGGGATGGCACATGGTTTTATCGGCCAGTGTAAGCCAGGTTTTATAATTATAAAGCTGCTTGAGGTTACCCGGCAGGTTAAACGAGGGCAGGTTATCAGCAAAATAAACAAAGTCCACCGACTGCTCGGCCATGTTATATTTATCCAGCAAGGGCGAATAGATGTAGCCCGCATCGCTCAAAATAGCGGGGTCTTTTAAATTTTTCGCCGATAAATCAACCACCACCCTGGGCACCATGTGCCCGCCGATGAAAGCATTCGCTTCAAATGTGTGGCGGCGCTTGTATTGGTAGGGGTTATGAGCAGGTAAAAGGTTAAAGGTTAAAGGCGAAAGGTTTTTTCCATCGTTTTCTTTAACCTTTAACCTTTCACCCTTCGCCTTTAACCGCTCGGTATAACGGTTTACCAGCGCGATGGCCACGGGCGCTTCGGCTTCGGGCTCTTCGGTGAGTGATACTCGGACGGTATCGCCCAGGCCGTCTTCCAAAAGGGTTCCGATACCCACGGCTGATTTGATGCGGCCGTCCTCGCCGTCGCCGGCTTCTGTAACGCCCAGATGCAGCGGGTAGTTCATGCCTTCGGCAACCATTGTATCAACCAGCAGGCGGTAGGCTTGTACCATTACCTGCGGATTGCTGGATTTCATGGAGATTACCAGGTTATAATAATTTAGTGCCTCGCAAATGCGGATAAACTCCATCGCGCTTTCCACCATGCCCTGCGGGGTATCTCCATAACGGCTCATGATGCGATCGCTCAGCGAACCGTGGTTGGTGCCAATGCGCACAGCGGTGCCATACTCCTTGCAGACTTTTACCAGCGGTGCAAATTTTTGATAGATACGCTGCAATTCCCCCTGGTACTCGGCGTCTGTGTAGTCAATCTGGTCGAAACGCTTTTTGTCGGCATAATTGCCTGGGTTAACGCGCACTTTTTCAACAATGCGGGCAGCTACTTCGGCAGCGTTGGGCGTAAAATGAATGTCTGCAACCAGCGGCACGGTGTAACCGCGTGCGCGCAGCTGCTTTTTTATTTCGGCAAGATTTTGTGCTTCCTTTATGCTGGGTGCTGTAATGCGTACATATTCGCAGCCTGCGTTCACCATCCGGATGGTTTGTTCCACCGTGCCAAGGGTGTCCATGGTATCGGTGGTCGTCATGCTTTGGATGCGGATTGGGTTATTGCCGCCCATAGGCACATCGCCAATATTTACCTCGCGAGTTACAAAACGGGAATATTCGGTAAGCGAATTACAATAACGGCCCTGCAGCAGTTTTACAGCATCCATATCCATAGTGCAAAAATACGAAATTGTTTAGGTTGTTACTAAGTTGTTGTAAGGTTGGAACGTTGAAAGGTTGGAATGTTGAATTATCCAGATTTAAGTTTTAAAAACTTCGTAGATCTTAACGAGGCTTTCATGTTTAAGCTATAACTCCTTCCGCATCACATAATCATTCATCCAGTAATCTCCGATCGGGACATCTTCTTCACAAACCACTGCAAAGCCCATCTTTTCATAAAAATTCTTCGCTTTGTTGTAGCGGTTTACATTGAGATCGAGGGTGTGTTTGTCTGCCTCGAGCGTTTTGGCGGCTACTTCGTTTATCAATACTTTACCATAGCCCTTGCCTTGTGTTTCGGGCAGGCAGTATAGCTTGTGCAGCTTATATATTTCAGCATTTTCGGCACGGGGTGAATACGCGGCAAAAGCAACGGGCTTTTGGTCTTCTATTAACAACAGGTAGGTTTGGCTATCATTCTTAATTTGTGCCGCAATTTTATCTGCTGAATAAATTTCTGCAAGCATAAACTCCAGCTGTTCGGCAGATAAGATTTCGCTGTAGGCAGGCCTCCAGGTTTGGTGGGCTATGGTTCTGATGCTTTCAACATCGGCTATAGTTGCTTTCCGGATAGTGTACATGGTGCAATTATAGCTTATTCGGTGGAAAATGAGAATAGCGGCCGGGATAAAGAAAATGTCTAAAAACTGTTGCCAATAATTATTACAGGATATTAGCCCCCTCTAAATCTCCCCCGGTTGGGGAGACTTTTGCTTAGGGATATTTTAAGCCCTCCCTTCAGGGGAGGGTTTGGGTGGAGCTAAAGCCCGTATATTTATATTTTTAGACAGCTTTTAAGCACCACTATTTATTTATACTTTTCTGTATGCCAAAATACTCATCATTATCCACGCCTTCCCCGTCAAAGTCAATCATGCCATGAAAGACAGCGTGATCGCCGGTGATAGCTAAATGCAGTTTCAAGACCGACTTATCTGGTTTTAATTCAGTCATAATAAGCGAATCGCCTTTTAATGACCACGTGCCCTCCGGACGCCGCACAATATTGTCCTTCAAATTAAAATATTCAGAATAGTAGGTACCGTCCTCTAAAAAGTGCGTGCGGATTGGCTTAATGCCGAGGCGCTTTTCCCAGTTGCTGCTGTCGGCCTGCATAACAGCATCCGGCTTACCTTTTGCATGAATGCTTACCTTAACATAAACATTCCGCCACCCGCCAATTAACTGTGAACGCAAATCGCTGCCTGTCTTCGAAGCGGCAGTTAATGCCACAACGCAGATAACCACGCCTGCAACAAGTATCGTTGAGCTGATATTTCTTTTCATTTTTGCATAAAGTTAAAGCTAACGAAATGCAAATACAATAGCATACTGCGATGCGGAACGTTTAAATCAACATTATTTTGTTGATATTTAATCGGCGATTGGGCCGCGGGGCAAACCGGAAAAAGCTACTTTTGTGATTACACCCGATCAAAGCGTTTTTTAATGATCCTTAAATCAACTATCGACCGTATTATGGAAGCCACAGATATTGTGGAGGTGATAGGTGAATTTGTACAATTAAAAAAAAGGGGCGCAAACTATGTGGGTTTATCTCCTTTCGCCAACGAAAGGACCCCCTCATTTACCGTTTCGCCTGCCAAGGGTATTTTTAAAGATTTTTCGTCGGGAAAAGGCGGATCAGCTGTTACCTTCTTGATGGAGCTGGAGAAGTTCAGCTACCCGGAAGCGCTAAAATGGCTCGCTAAAAAGTACGGAATCGAGGTAGAGGAAACGGTAGAAACCATCGAGAATAAAGAGGAGGAGAACCGCCGCGAAAGCCTGATGATCGTTACCGGTTATGCGGCCAAATTCTTCCACGAAAGCTTGCTCGATACCGAGGAAGGCCGGAACATCGGTCTGAGCTATTTTAAGGAGCGCGGTTTCAGCAATGAAACCATCAAAAAGTTTGAGTTGGGCTACTCGCCCGACCAATGGGAAGCGTTTACCGGGCAAGCCTTAAAAGATGGTTATCAAGCTCAATTCTTAGAGGAAAGCGGTCTTTCGGTAAAACGCGACAATGGCTCGATGTACGACCGTTACAGGGGCCGCGTAATGTTTCCCATACATAGCTTTACCGGCAGGGTGATCGCCTTTGGGGGGCGTACCTTAAAAACTGATAAAAACGTACCCAAATATGTAAATTCCCCCGAGTCGGAGATCTACCATAAATCGAATGTTCTTTATGGGTTGTATTTCGCCAAGAAGGCCATCCGCGAAGAAGATAATTGCTACCTGGTTGAAGGGTATGCCGATGTGCTTTCGGTTCACCAGGCGGGCATAGAAAATGTAGTGGCCTCGTCGGGTACCTCGCTTACCGTAGAGCAGATCAAGCTCATCAGCCGTTTTACTAAAAACATCACCATTTTGTATGATGGCGATGCCGCAGGCATAAAGGCCTCGTTGCGCGGTTTGGATATGATCCTGGAAGAGGGCTTGAATGTAAAAGTGGTGCTCTTTCCGGATGGGCACGATCCGGATTCATACGTGCGGTTGGTGGGTACCGCCGGGTTTAAAAAGCACATTGCGGACAACCGGAAAGATTTTATCCTTTATAAAACAGAGATCCTTCTGAAAGAAGCGGGCAACGACCCGATACGGAAGGCCGACGTAATACGCGAGATTGTTGAAAGCATCGCCAAAATACCGGATTCGATAAAGGCATCGGTATTTATAAAGGAATGCAGCTACCAGCTACAGATTGACGAGCGGGCTTTATTGTCTGAGCTCAACAAGATGCGGACTGCCAAATTAAAAAAGGACTCGCAGCAGCAAGCTTCAAAGCCGGCCCCGGTTGATGAGGTTATGCCGGCAGAGCCTGAGCTGATTACTGAAAAAGACGATGCCAGCCAGGAAAAAGAAATTGTGCGGCTGCTTTTGTTATACGGCAACAAGATGATTACCTGGGACGGAATTGCCGACACTTATATCGGTCCGTTTATGATAGCAGAGCTCAGCGACGTGGAGTTTGAATATCCAGCCGCCAAAAAGTTTGCGGAAATTTACCGCAAAGAGGTAGAAAATGGCGTATTGCCCGACGAGCAATATTTTATCCATTACCCGGACAAAGAAGTTGTGGATTTAGCCGTTAACCAAATCGCCACAAAATATACGCTGAGCGAAAACTGGTACGAGATGCACAAAATATTGGTGCCGGATGAGCAGGCGAACATGAAAGCCACCATTTTAGGGGCGATTTTTCACCTCAAAAAACAGAAAGTTGGTAAGATATTGGAAAGCCTGCGCAAAGAGCTGCAAACCACCAGCGCAGAGGCTGACCAGGAAATTTTGATGACCCAGTACATGCACATGAAAAAGGTTGAAAAAACTATTTCGGATTTTTTGGGTTCAGTAATTTTGAAGTAATGGCAACACACCTCGACCTTGGCCGCCGGGGTGAAAGCCTGGCAAAAGCCCACCTGGAAAATGCAGGGTATGAGATCTTAGATGAAAACTGGACACACGGCCGCCTGGAAGTTGACCTGATTGCTTATAAAGACAAGATGATTATATTCGCCGAGGTTAAAACCCGCACCGGTAATGGTTTTGGCGAACCGGAAGATTTTGTTGACGTACGAAAGCAAAGATTACTTGCCGATGCAGCCGACGAATATCTTTACCTGATGAACCACCAGGGCGAGGTGCGGTTCGATATCATTTCGGTATTGTTTGACAGGAATAACAACTACATACTAAAACATATAGAAGACGCGTTTTGGCCAACAGCCAACTAAAGAATACCTAATGAAATTAAAATATAACGCCTTAATAACCGCAGCCATTTTACTTGGATTCGTTTTTAATAGCTGCAAGGAAAATAATACAAAGCAAGAAGTTATTACCGTAAGCCCCGAAGCCGGCACGACCTATAAATCAGGAGATAAAGTAGATATAGCCGTGCATTACGGCAGCCTTAAGCCCGACTCAATTGTTTATTTTATTGATTCGGTACGGGCAGGCGCAAAAAAAGACTCTTCGGCGTTTTCGGTTAAAACCGATGGCATGTCATTAGGGCCAAAAACAATAGATATTAAGGTGTACGCAGAGGGTAAAAACCAGGATGTAGCCACTAATATTGTTTTACTGCCCGCTAAGGCCCCTGAAGAGTTATCTTTTAAGATAGAAAAAGTATTTCCGCATGATACCAGCTGCTTTACCGAGGGTTTGGTTTATGAAAATGGCTACCTGTACGAAAGCGGAGGCGGCTATCTTGATCCGCCTCCAAATGAGGAGGTTACAGGCCAATCGAGCCTTCGTAAGGTAGAGCTGAGCACCGGGAAAGTGTTACAGAAAACAATGGTGGACCCTAAGGTTTTTGCGGAAGGGATATCTATTGTAGGCGACAAAATCATCCAGTTAACCTATCACGAAAAAATAGGTTATGTGTACGACAAAAGCAGTTTAAAGCTGCTGAGCAACTTCGAAAATAAAGTAGGTATTGAAGGGTGGGGCATGTGCTTTGACGGTAACCGGTTGTGCTTTGATGATAAAACCAACCGAATCTATTTTCTTGATAAAAACACCTATAAGGAAACCGGCCATATTGATGTTTATGACGAAAAAGGGGCAGTAAACGAAATTAACGAGCTGGAATACATCGATGGTAAAATATATGCCAACATCTGGAAAACAAATACCATCATCGCCATTGACCCTAAAACAGGCGCGGTATTACAAAGGATTGATTGTACCAACCTTTATCCTGAAAACAAACGCAACGAAAACTCGGAGGTAATGAACGGCATAGCTTACGACCCGGCAGGCAAACGCATATTTTTAACCGGGAAGAAATGGGATAAGTTGTTCCAGGTAAGCTTTGTGAAAAAGTAAAAAGGCCGCGCAGCGGCTTTTTTTTTGATAATTTGACAGGTTTTTGAACCTGTCCGTTTCAGATCGCAACGCTTTTTTAAGCCAGCTCCTGGCTTTCGTATCGTTTCAGAAAAGCTGAAATAATGCTTTTTTGAGGAAGCAGTTCGAAACCAGACCATCGCTATTCTGCGGCGTGAGTATTTCTTAGAGTTTCCGGGTAATATTACCCTTCTGATCCGGCCTTCTGTAACAATCTTCCCACGGTTTTTTTAATCCATAAGAAATTATTCTATTTTTACTATCCGTAGTAATAGCTATTCGGGTAATGCGTTTATTTAAACGACTGGCTATACTCAGGCAAACATCACCCAAACAAAACCAAACTAATAAAATGAAAAAAATCCTGTTAGGCCTCCTGGCCTTTTCTGCCGTAAGTTTCTCGCTTAAAGCTCAAACAAAGTTATTCGACGGCAAAACTACCAACGGCTGGCACAGCTATTTAAAATCGACCCCAGGTGCATGGAAAGTGGTTGACGGTGCATTGCAGCTTGACCCAAAAGCACCAGACCAGGTCGATCTGCTTACCGACAAAGAGTACGAAAACTATGAATTATCGTTAAAATGGAAGATTGCTGAAGGCGGTAACAGCGGGATAATTTTCGGTGTTCATGAAGACCCTTCATTTGGCGCCACTTATTTAACCGGTATTGAAATGCAGGTGCTTGACGATAAAGGCGCCGAGGATAATAAAAAAGCAAATCACCTTGCAGGTTCATTATATGATATGCAAGCGGCTTCGGTAGCTGCCAAACCGGCCGGACAATGGAACCAGATAAAAATCCGCAAAGATCACGGCCAGCTCACCTTCTGGATGAATGGCAAACAAACCATTAATGTAAAGATCGGCAGCCCCGAGTGGCAGGAAATGCTGAACAACAGCAAATTTAAAACATGGAAAGGCTTTGCTGCCTATCCAAAAGGCCACATCGCACTGCAAGACCACGGGGCTGTAGTTTGCTTTAAAGATATTACTATTAAAGAACTTTAATTGATTGTCATTAGTCATTGGTCATTGGTCATTAGTAAAAATACGCTAACCCAATAATCCAATGGCTAATGGCCAATGACTAACCAGATATGGACGATATACAAATAAAAAAATCATCTACCGTGTACGATGCCATTGTTGTAGGCTCGGGCGCAGGAGGAGGCATGGCAGGATATGTGCTGGCCCATGCCGGGTTAAAAGTTTTAATGCTGGAGGCGGGGCCTTACTTCGACCCGGCAAAAGATTCGATGCAGCTAAAATGGCCGTATGAATCTCCACGCAGGGGCGCAGGCACGACCCGCTATTTCGGCGATTTTGACGCTGCCTATGGCGGCTGGGAAATTGACGGCGAGCCCTATACCACCAAAGACAACACCGAATTTCATTGGTTTCGCTCGCGCATGATGGGCGGCCGGACCAATCACTGGGGCCGCATTTCGTTACGCATGGGGCCCGATGATTTTAAAGGGCATCATATTGACGGCCTTACTGATGACTGGCCGATAAGCTATGAAGACGTAAAACCGTTTTACGATAAAGTTGACCGGATGATCGGCGTTTACGGTACTGTGGAAGGTTTACCAAATGAACCGGATGGTATTTTTCTTCCGCCGCCAAAACCACGCTTGAACGAGCTTTATATTAAGAAGGGCGCGGCAAAAGCAGGTGTAAAAGTAATTGCGGGCCGTGGCTCGGTACTTACCGAAGCTTTGCCGGGCAACAAAGACCGCGGTGCATGTTTCTTTTGCGGCCAATGCGGGCGCAGCTGTAAAGTGTACGGCGATTTCTCTTCTTCCTCATGTTTGGTTATCCCGGCCATTAAAACAGGTAATCTTAAGCTGATACCAAACGCCATGGTGCGCGAGGTACTGACTGATAACAACGGGCTTGCTACCGGCGTATCGTATGTTAGTAAAGACGATATGCAGGAATACCAGGTAAAAGCAAATATTGTGATATTAGGCGCCAGCGCGGGGGAATCTGCACGCTTGCTGCTCAATTCAAAATCTGCACAGCATCCTAACGGACTTGCCAATAGCAGTGGCGTTGTTGGCCATTATATACATGACTCTACCGGCTCGAGTGCTGGCGGATGGATTCCGGAACTGATGGACCGCAAGCGCTATAACGAAGACGGTGTAGGCAGCGTGCACATTTATGGCCCGTGGGTATATGATAACAAAAAACTGAACTTCCCGCGCGGTTACCATATCGAGTTTGGCGGCGGCCTGCACATGCCGGGTTACGGCTTTAGCGGCGGTATACAAAACATGAACGGCGTAGTACCCGGCCGCGATGGTAAGATGAAAGAAGCCGGCGGCTTTGGCGCCAGTTTGAAAGATGACTACCGCCGTTTTTACGGAACAGGCTTCGGTATGGCCGGTCGCGGTACTGCCATTGCACGGTACGATAACTATTGCGAGATTGACCCGAACGTGGTTGATAAATGGGGTATCCCGGTATTGCGTTTCCACTACAAATGGAGCGACTACGAGATAAACCAGGCCAAGCACATGCAGGATACCTTCCAGGAGATTATGCACAACATGGGTGGCGCAATTTATGGTCCGCCGGCGGGTAAGGAAACCAATTATGGTTTGGAAGCACCTGGCATGATCATTCACGAAGTAGGTACCGTACGTATGGGCGACGACCCTAAAAAATCGGCGCTGAACAAGTACTGCCAGGCGCATGATTGTAAAAACCTGTTTGTGGTTGATGCTGCTCCCTTTGTACAGCAGGGCGATAAGAACGCTACCTGGACCATTTTGGCGCTTAGCATGCGTACTGCAGAATATATTTTATCTCAACGTAAGAAAACCAACGTTTAATTCATTTATATAACATGAACAGACGCGACTCACTAAAGGCTTTAGGCATAGGCACCCTCTCGGCAGGTGTGCTGCTGGAAGCCTGCAAGCCAAAAGACAATAAGCTTGCCGAAGACAACAAAGGCGCAGCACCGACAGCTGACGAAGCCGGCCGGCAACCGTTCGAAATAGAGCGGGATAAAAAGCTAAATGCCGAAAAGTTTTTTACCGACCACGAAATGGCTACCATTACCGTTTTAGGCGATATCATTATCCCTAAAGACGACCGCTCCGGCGGTGCATCTGACGCTAAGGTGCCTGATTTTATCGAGTTTATTGTAAAAGATATGCCCGAGCATCAAACACCTATGCGCGGGGGCCTCCGCTGGCTGGATGTGCAATGCCTGCAGCGCTATGGTCATACTTTTGTGGATGCCAGCAGCTCACAACAGATTGAAATGGTGACGGAAATTGCCTATCCTAAAAAAGCGAAACCGGGCATGGAGCAGGGCGTATCATTCTTTAACCGGATGCGCGACTTAACGGCCTCAGGCTTTTATACCAGCAAAATTGGTATTCAAGACCTGGGCTATATGGGTAATGCTCCCGGCAAGTGGGATGGCGTGCCTGCCGACGTGCTGAAGCAATACAATATTAAAGACCCATGGGGGAATAAGTGGGATTAAATTAGGATTTGTAGTATTTATTGGATTTTAGGATTCCGGAGTATTTATTAGGAGGGCTTGTACGGTCCTCCTTTTTTTCTCTTTTTACAACTATTATATCCTTTACACATCTACAACTTTAACCCAGCATCTTCACAATATTTGCACAGAATGGATTGCTATAATTGATTAAACAAAATCAATTTATATGAAAAAGATAGTAATGACGGCTGCGATTGCTTTAATGGCTGGTGGTTTACAGGCGCAGGATTTAAAACAGAAAGATGTACCGGCAGTTGTAAAAGACGCCCTGGTCAAAAAGTACCCTGAAGCGACTAAAGTAAGCTGGGAAAAGGAAAAAGGAAATTATGAAGCCAACTGGGGAGGAAAATCAGGCGAAGATAATTCTGCATTGTTTAAGCCGGACGGTACTTTTGTTGAGATTGTAAAAGCAATTTCAATATCAGCTTTGCCTAAAAACGTTGCTGCTTATATTAAAGAGCATTACAAAGGTGCCAAAATACGCGAGGCAGGGAAAATCACCGATGCCGCCGGTAAAACCATGTACGAAGCCGAAATAAAAGGTGGCGATTTGATTTTTGATGAGAATGGTATTTTTATAAAGAAGGATTAAATCTTGAGTCATGCCGAATTTATTTCGGCACCCAACAGACAGGTAGCCCGCATAAAGTTAACCCATATGCTGCTTACTGGAATGAATACATGGCATACATTTGGCTTATGGGGGTTAGCCCCCTCGTCATGCCGAATTTATTTCGGCACCCAACAGACAGGTAGCCAGTATAAAGGTAACCCCCCTTGCTTATTGGAATGAATGCATGATGTGCACTTAGCATTTGGGGTGCTGAAATAAATTCAGCATGACATATTTTTAAAGCAAAAGGCGCCCAATTGAGCGCCTTTTTGTATTTCTATCTGCCCTTTAGGGGCTGGGGGCTTTTATACTGTTTCTGCTTCCAAAGCCATTTGCTCGTCAACCAGGATACGGCCGCAATGCTCGCAAACGATGATCTTTTTGCGCTGGCGAATATCAGACTGACGCTGAGGAGGGATCTGGTTAAAACATCCAGAGCATGAGTCGCGCTGAATGGTTACTACTGCCAGGCCGTTTTTAGCATTTTTTCGCAGCCGGTTGTATGCAGTTAATAAGCGCTCCTCGATATTTGATACTGCTTTTTCAGCAAGTGCAGTAAGCTCGTTTTCGTCTTTTTGAGTTTCGGCGGTAATGGTGCCTAACTCTTCTTTTTTAGCATCAAGGTCACTCTTGCGGGCTTCAAGATCAGCAAGGGCCTTTTCGTAGATAGCGGTTTTGGAAGTGATCTCGAAACCGAACTCACGAATTTTCTTTTCGCTTACCTGTATATCCAGACCCTGTATTTCAATTTCTTTCGAAATTGCATCATACTCGCGGTTGTTCTTAACTTCGTTAAGCTGGGCTTCATATTTTTTTATGTTGGCCTGCGCTTCTTTGATGATGTTTTTGCGGGTAACGATATCGTCTTCCAAATCATCCAGCTCGGCTTTGATTTTCTGAATACGGGTTTCCAGACCGGCAACATCATCCTCAAGGTCGGCAACCTCCATAGGCAGTTCACCACGTACCTGGCGAATTTTGTCAATTTTGGTGTGGATAGTCTGTAGTTCGTATAAAGCTTTCAGCTTTTGTTCTACTGTTTGTTCCATTAAATAAAATATTTGACAGGGTTTGTATTTACTTCTGTTAAACGGACGGCAAAGTTACTAAATTTTTTTGTAATAATTTCATACAATAATTGTTGCGTAAATTGCTCGCTTTCAAAGTGTCCGATGTCTGCAATCATCAGCTTTCCGTCGGCATCAAAAAACTCATGATATTTATAGTCCGCTGTTATAAAAACGTCGGCTCCGGCAGCTATCGCCTGCTTCAGCAGGAACCCGCCAGCGCCGCCGCAAACCGCTACCTTTTTAACGTGTTTTCCGGTGTGCGCAGTATGCCGGATGACATGGCAGTGCATTTTTTCTTTAATATGATAAAGAAATGATTCTTCTGACATACCATTCTCCAGCTCACCAATCATCCCGGCGCCTACCTGCTGGTTAGGATTGGTAAGGTTATACATATCATAAGCTACCTCTTCATAAGGATGGGCGAGCACAAGGGCCATTAAAACCTTACTTTCCAGGATTGCCGGGTAAATGGTTTCAACCCTCACCTCGCTTTCTGAATGGCGCTTGCCCGGCTCGCCAACATACGGATTGGTGTGCTCGTTACCTTTGAAGGTTCCTGTACCGTCGCTGTTAAAGCTGGTTTCGCTATAGTTACCGATATGGCCAGCGCCTGCAGCAAACAAGGCAACCCGCACTGCTTCTGCATGGCTTTGCGGCACAAAGGTTACCAGCTTTTTCAGTAAATTATGTTTCGGCGCCAGCACCCGGCAATTTTTTAAACCCAGTGTGTCGCAAATTTTTTGATTAACACCGGTCATGATATTATCCAGGTTGGTATGAATGGCATATATGGCTATGTTATGCCTGATGGCTTTTTCCACCACCCGTTCCACATACGTTTTGCCGTTAAATTTTTTTAATCCCCGAAAAACGATAGGATGATGCGAAATAATAACCTGGCAGCGCGTAGCAATAGCCTCATCAACCACAGCCTCCGTACAATCCAGCGATATGAGCGCCTGGCTGACATCCATATCCGGATGGCCTACAATAAGCCCTGCATTATCATAATCTTCCTGGTAAGCCAGCGGGGCCAGGCTTTCGAGATAGGCAGTTATTTGAGCAAGTTTCATATTTTTAGCTTATTGTAATGATTTCCCTGGTTATTTTTGTTGATTTCGGCGTTGCACCTTTCATAAAACAAAGTGCAGGCGCAACTATAAGTTAAATCTAAATATCCTTAATGAGCGCCATTATTCAAAAAAGGTAACGGTTTTTATTCATACCTGTGTTTTTAGAAAGCTACCTTTAAACACTGTACCCTGTACCTCATATTTAGCGTTAAAAATAATCATATCTGCATCGCAACCGGCTGCAATACGGCCCTTATGCGGCATTTTTGCCAGTTGAGCAGGATAGAGTGACGCCATGTTAATGGCTTCGGCCAGGGGAATGCCAGCATACGCTACGCAATTCTGTACGGCTTTCAGCATAGTGAGACAGGAACCAGACAAAGTACCATCGGGCATTACATACCTGTCGCCGGTAAATTGGTGTTGGTAGGTTCCTTCAGATGCTGAAGTTACTGCATCGGTTATCAAATACAGTTTATCACCCAATTCCCGCTTGGCCAGCCTTACCATCGCAAAATCCACGTGAATACCGTCGGCTACAATGCTGGTATAAGGGCGCTCTTCAAAAATCGCCGGAATATAACCCGGATCCCGGTGGTGCATCTGCGGCATCGCGTTAAACAGGTGCGTTACAGCCGGTACAGGCTTATTCAGAAATGATTTACCCTCTGAATAACTTGCATTGCTATGGCCCGATGAGAGGATAATTCCATTTTGATGCAGGTAATCTATAACCTCCTGATCCTGCAATTCCGGGGCGATAGTCATCATTTTTATTTCGCCTTCGGCTGCTTCAATCCATCTTTTAACTTCTTCCAACGTGCCCTTTTTAATCAGTGCAGCAGGGTGTGCGCCGCGTTTGGCCGGGTTAAGGTAGGGGCCTTCAAAATGCATACCCAGATAATTGCCCTTTGCATGCTTTCGGTATTCTTTGGCGGCAGCAATTCCCTGTTCAAATATAGCGGGTGTGTTGGTGCCTATAGTCGCAAAGAAACCAGTGGTTCCCTGGGCCAGCAAATCATTCTCCATCCGCTCCAATGCTTCGGGTTCCGGCTTACCTGCAAACAGCTTTCCGCCACTTCCATATATCTGCAGATCGATAAGTCCTGGTGCAACGCAGGCTCCGTTAAGATCTATCTTTTCTACATCATCCGGTATAGAAGATTCATCCGCTATTGCAGTTATTTTATCGCCATTGATTAACACTACTTTGCCGGAAGTTATTTTGCCATCAGTGATGAGCTGAAGGTTGCGGAGGGCAGTTATCATAAATTACTTTTTTTAATAAAAAACTCGTCAATAACAAGGTTAAATTCTGGAGATCTTTTGAAGTTCCGTATATCAGAAACTACTATTCAACCGCCTACAAACCCAACTGCTTCGATATTTCCAGCATCCTTTCAATAGGTTTCACTGCTTTTTCAATAATATCCTGCGGAACTGTAATTTCAGGATATCCATTTTTTAAACACAAATAAAGCTTTTCCAGCGTATTGCGTTTCATATGCGGGCAATCGTTGCAGGCGCAATTGTTATTTGGCGGCGCCGGTATAAACGTTTTATCCGGATTTTCCCTTTGCATCTGGTGCAAAATACCTGATTCAGTAGCAACGATAAATTCCTTAACCGGCGATTTGGTAGCATAATTTAATATACCTGTTGTAGAGCCTACGTAATCCGCAAGCTGTAAAATAACCTCCTCGCATTCAGGGTGTGCCAGCAATTTAGCATTTGGATAACGCTCTTTTAGCTTAGTGATCTTTTCTCTCGAAAATATCTCATGCACCATACAGGCGCCGTTCCACAAAACTAAATCCCTGCCGGTTTTTTTCGCCACGTAAGCACCCAGATTTTTATCCGGACCGAAGATTATCTTCTGGTCTTTAGGCAGGCTTTCCACAATTCCCACGGCATTGCTGCTGGTGCAAACAATATCGCTCATGGCTTTCAGCTCGGCAGTGCAGTTAACGTAAGTTATCACCAGGTGATCGGGGTATTGTTCCTTAAATTTTTTAAACAAATGCGGCGGGCAGCTATCGGCTAATGAGCAGCCGGCCTTCAAGTCGGGTAAAAGGACCTTTTTGTTTGGCGAAAGAATTTTTGCTGTTTCGGCCATAAAATGAACCCCGGCAAAAACGATAATATCTGCATCCGTTTTTGCGGCTTGCTGCGATAAGCCCAAACTGTCGCCAATATAGTCAGCAATATCCTGAATATCTGCGTCCTGGTAGTAATGGGCAAGGATAACAGCATTTTTTTCCTTTTTTAATTTTTCAATTTCGCTAAAAAGGTCCAATGTTGGGTCGATGTATTCGTCAACAAAACCTTTCACATTTATTTCTTCGAAGGTATTCATTTCAACAATTCAATTAATAACAACTATTTTAAAATTAATATAAAAAAGGATTGTTATTAGGGTGTTAGTTATGTGTAAAACTCGTTTTTAAAACAGCTTAAAATATTTTTTTTAATAATTTATTAACATAAAATACGCCGTTTTTAAATTCTATATTATTGATTTTTAGATTTATGTAATATGGTAATTTTAGTTTCAAAAGTTATTTGTTAATACTTTATTGGCTGGTAAAATGTTAGCTTTGGCCTCAAGCTGTCTTAAAACTCGGGTAAAATTTGTTGTAAAATGAGCTAAAAACAGGGGTTATCAACGGCTCAACTATTTATTAGTTTTTTGCATACACAAAATTAACACCTTTTACCCGGCTTATTAACAGCAAAACAAATTTTACACATAGCAGATATATAAAATGACCAAGACTGTTGATTTCCTGGTAGTAGGATCAGGCATTGCCGGATTGAGTTTTGCCCTTAAGGCTGCCAAACATGGTAAAGTACTGATAGTTACAAAGAGCAACGAAGATGAGTCGAACACTAAGTATGCGCAGGGTGGTGTGGCGGTGGTTGTGGATAAAAAGGAGGACTCTTTCGAAAAACACATTGAGGACACTTTAATTGCGGGTGATGGGCTCTGCGATGAACAGGTTGTGGAGGCAGTAGTAACCGAAGGACCGGAGCGGATTAACGAGATTATAGAGTACGGAACCAATTTTGATAAAACCAAGGAAGGCATTTACGACCTTGCTAAAGAGGGCGGCCATTCTGAGTTTCGTGTATTGCATTATAAGGATATAACGGGCTATGAAATAGAAAGATCGTTGCTTGAGCAGATACACAACAATCCTAACATCGAAATTTTAACCCATTATTTTGCTGTCGATCTGATCACTCAACACCATTTAGGCGTATTTGTGGATAAGTCGACTACAGATATTACGTGTTATGGAATTTACGCTTTTAACAACGAAACAAAGAACGTTGAAAAGATCCTTTCAAAAGTTACGGTAATGGCTTCAGGCGGGGCAGGTCATATTTATTCGATAACTACTAACCCTACCATTGCTACCGGCGACGGTATTGCGATGGTTTACCGGGCTAAAGGAAAAGTGCGTAATATGGAGTTTATCCAATTCCATCCCACAGCTTTATATAACCCCGGAGATTATCCGTCTTTTTTAATTTCTGAAGCGGTTCGCGGTTTTGGCGGTATATTAAAAAGAACAAATGGCGAAGAGTTTATGCAGGAATATGATGAGCGTAAATCGTTAGCACCCAGGGATATCGTAGCAAGGGCTATAGATGCCGAAATAAAGAAATCGGGTGAGGATTTTGTTTACCTGGATATTCGCCATAGAAGTAAAAAGGATCTGTTGGCCCATTTTCCTAACATTTATGCTAAGTGCCTGGAAATTGGTATCGATATGACGAAAGATATGATCCCTGTTGCGCCTGCCTGCCATTACATGTGCGGCGGCATAATGGTTGATCATGTGGGCAGGTCGTCATTATTAAGATTGTATGCCTGCGGCGAATGTTCATCAACAGGATTACATGGCGCTAATCGTTTGGCTTCCAATTCGTTATTAGAAGCTTTGGTGTTTGCGCATCGCATTTATGAAGATGCTGTTAAAGGTTTTAAAAACAATACTATCCCCGAAAATATACCGGACTGGGATGAAAAAGGCGTGCAGCTATCCAATGAGGACATCCTGGTTACTCATAATATCCGCGAAATGCAGAAACTGATGAATGACTATGTGGGGATTGTGCGATCTGATTTCAGGCTGGAACGCGCTATGCGACGTTTGGGTTTATTGTACGAAGAAACTGAGGATTTTTATAAAAAGACTAAACTGTCTGTTAAACTTTGTGAACTGAGAAATTTGATACAGGTTTCTTATATTGTTGTAAAGTCTGCCATGATGCGGAAGGAAAGCAGGGGTTTGCATTACACGACTGATTATGCTAAGCATGCTCAGCCTCTGCACGATACGGTTTTTTAAACCAGGCATTACCGGATATCTTTTACAGAGGCTGTAACGTTTAGATGGTGAAAACGTCAGGATGATAGGTACTGCAATCAAGTCTGTTAATAACTAATGGGTTTTTTAGATATATTAAAAAAGAAGAAAAAAGAGGATATCGATTTTAACGTTGATATCGTTAAATTAATAAATAAGGGTATTTTATTTGAAGATGAGCAGGAATTTATTAAATGGAAGGAACCAGTCGGCGAAATAAAGAAAAGGGTCAGGGTGTCAGAAAGGTTATTCGCCGACCGTGCCGTTTATAATTGGGGTGAGCGTTCTATTCTAAAGGGCTTAAAACTGCCGCTAACTACTGTATTCTGGTATAATAATCCGGATAGTGACGGAAAATTATTGAGGAGTATTGAATTTAATATAGAAGGAAATGATGCGGCTGAAGAACATCTTAAATTAATAAAGAAACACCTGGACGAATATTTAAAAGTACCTGTTAATAAGGAAATTACAGATACCTCAAACTATATTGAATGGATAGCCGATAATGTAAAAGTGTCGATATACAGCTATGAAAAGTATTCAGTTAAAAAATTAAAGTTTGAAATAGCAAAGCTTTAAAAAGAGCGGAAAACGGGATTCGAACCCGCGGCCTTCAGTTTGGGAAACTGATGCTCTACCGACTGAGCTATTTCCGCTGATGTAATGAGGAATCAAACATAATTAAAATTTGTTACCCTTTTTGTAAAAATCAATAATTCACTAATTGAAATATATGCCAGTTATTCTTCCCGTTAAAAATATCAGTCCATCATTTGGTGATAACTGTTTTATAGCACCCAATGCCACCATTGTTGGCGATGTAGAAATGGGGGATAACTGTTCCGTGTGGTTCAATGCCGTAATTAGGGGAGATGTGCACTATATCAGGATTGGCAACAACACTAACATACAGGACGGGGCCTGTATACATTGTACCTACATGTACGCGCCTACCAATATTGGCAATAATGTTTCTATCGGCCATAATGCACTGGTGCATGGCTGTACATTAAAAGATAATGTATTAGTAGGTATGGGCGCTATTGTAATGGACCATGCCATTGTTGAGGAGTTTGTAATTATTGCGGCAGGGGCAATCGTGCTCGAAAAAACGGTTTGCGAGTCCGGGTATCTGTATGCTGGTATTCCCGCAAAAAAGATCAAACCGGTTACACCGGAGCAACGCGAAATGCTTACAAATTTGCCTGGCCGGTATATAATGTATTCCGGTTGGTTTAAGGAATAGTGCGTGATATTTCTGCGCACTATTACCAATATAATCATTTCCAGTAATCAGGGGTTCGACGGTTCTTTTGGTATAGTTACCGGCGTCACTTGCTCCCAGTTTGGGCGTAATGTTATGGGTGTGTCATCAACCCAAATATTTTCGGGCTGCGTTTTTTGCTTTACGTTACCGCTATCCCATTTGCCGTTTTTATTTGCGTCATATATTACACGAACGGTATATTTTCCGGTTATGTAATCTTTATAAACCAGCGATGTATTTTTAGTGATAACGTCACTGCGTAACAATTGCTTTTGTTCGTTCAATAATTCAACAATATAAGATTTACCAGTATCCGGAACTGTCATGGCGAGCGTTAACAAACTATAATTTTCCTGCTTGTCTATCGTGAATTTTTTGATCACCTTTTTATTTTTATCGCCATAAATATCTGTTATCGCATTATTTTCTATCGTTAATGCATAGTTCCTGTTTTGTTTCCAGCGGTATTTAAATACCAGGTTTTTCTTACTGGCTGCAGTGTCCTGCTGGATGGTAAAATTGCTTACTTCGGCCGAGTCTTCCTTCAAAGTAAACAAAGTGTTGTCGAAAGAGGCGATGGGGTATAATCCTTTTATTAATAAGTCGGTACCTGGTTTTAATTTACTGTCTGCAGTTATATTGTAATTAAGAATAAAGGTTCTTCCGTTGGCAAAGGTTTCCTTCCGTTGTTTTTTCTTGGATACAGAATCCACTACTTTGCCATTGTCATACAACACGAAGCGGAGAGAATCAAAGTCCATTGTTTTTGTATATACCGTAGCAGTGTCATGCGTTGGTGCAAAATCTACTATTTTATTTTTATCAAAATCCGGCGGATAAATAATTTTCATCGATGGGTTATCCAGGCGGCGATTGAATGTGAAGAACATCTTTCCGTCAGAATCAAAACGCTGCTCAACAAACCTGAATTTTGCCGGTGTTTGCTTAAATAAATTAAGCTGGATATTGGCTGTATCTTTTTCCAGGTGGATAGGCTTAGTTGTAAATGCTATCAACTCATCATCTTTGTTATAAATCTTGTCCGGACTGGTTTCCTTAAGGGCATAGATCCTGTAGTCATCAGGGTGAAGATTATTCAGACTAAAGTTTCCGGCGCTGTCTGTTGTTGCAAAAATTGTTGGTTTCTTTTTTCCGAATAAGGCGGAGTCCTGCTTTAAAGTGAAAAGCATAACCGTGGCATCTTTTTCTTTTTTCTGAGTTGAGGTATTGATGACTGTTCCGGAAACACTAAGCGAGTCGATGTGTGCGCCTGTTGAAAAAACGTATGTAAAGTTTTTTAAAACGTTCGACTCATTCACGTCGGCGATGGCCTTACCAAAATTGATAACGTAGGTTGTATTTTTTTCGAGCGTATCTTTTAGAGTAACAACGATGCTCTTATCTTTCACTTTGTACTCCGGCAATTTGGCCGGGGTGGGGCTCATGCTGATTTCGGAGTAGGGGTTATTCAATTTAAAGTACTCGTCAAAATCAAGCCTGATCACTTTGTCTTTAAAAAAGCGGGTCATGTTTTCCGGGGTTGCCTTCAAAAGTTTAGGCGGGTCATGATCGCGAGGGCCTCCCTGAGGCAACTGGCGGTTAGCACAGCCAAAATTGAGCAAAATGAGGCAAAAAATGGTAAAAACAAACCCGGAAAAAGTACCTTTTCTATTTAACATCGTTTTTAAACGCTATAAGCGACGTTTATATTTTAATGAACCGCAATATTAAAAATCTGAAATAATTGATTTAAAACAAAATTTTTATAAATAATTAAATATCAATTAGTTAAATCATTATTTTGTGATATGAACCATTAAAACAGATATATCTGATGGTGTAACACCCGAAATCCTTGATGCCTGTCCCAGAGTCCGCGGTTTGATCTTCATCAGTTTTTCACGCGCTTCTTTAGAGAGGGAATTTAGTTGGTTGTAATTAAATTCCGGGTTAATTTCTTTGTCCTCCATTTTTTTCATCTTGTCGATGATCTCCATCTCTTTCTCGAAATAACTTTCGTACTTAATTTTTATTTCAGCCTGCTCAATAGTTTCCTTGTCGTATACAGAAAGAAGTTCATCCAGGTTTTTGTCGGCCTTTCTTAAATCTTTCAGACCAACCTGCGGACGACTAACCAGGTTAAACAGTTTTGTGTTCTGGTTGAGCGGACTTGTCTCCAACTCTTCCAGTAAACTGTTTACCGTCGCCGGTTCGATAGATTTTGATTTGGTGTAAGCTACAATATTATCAGAGTTTTTGATCTTGTCTTTTACTTTTTCTAATCGTTCATCGCTGATCAATCCTAATTCATGAGCAATAGGGCTTAGCCGTATGTCGGCATTATCCTGGCGCAAAAGCAGGCGGTGTTCGGCACGGGAGGTAAACATGCGGTATGGTTCTTCGGTACCTTTGGTTACCAGGTCGTCAATCAACACACCGATATAGGATTCAGAGCGCTTCATGATCAGTTCATGCTTATCGTTAATCTTTTGATGTGCATTAATCCCCGCAATAAAACCCTGCGAAGCCGCTTCTTCATAACCGGTCGTGCCGTTTATCTGCCCTGCAAAATATAGGTTGCTGATCAGTTTAGTTTCCAGTGTCAGGCCTAGTTGAGTAGGGGGGAAGTAATCATATTCTATTGCATATCCGGGGCGGAACATCTTTGCATTCTCAAAGCCGGGGATTTGTATTAAGGCTTTGTATTGTATGTCTTCCGGTAAAGAGGTAGAGAAACCGTTGACATAAATTTCTACCGTGTTCCAGCCTTCGGGTTCAACAAATATCTGGTGACGGTCGCGCTCTGCAAAACGGTTTATTTTATCTTCTATAGACGGACAGTAACGGGGGCCAAGGCCTTTTATCCGCCCGGTAAACATGGGTGACTTTTCAAAACCCTCCTTTAGGGTTTCATGGACGTTTTTATTAGTGTATGTTATCCAGCAGCAACGTTGGTCGGTAGCTAATGGAACGTCTGTAAAGGAGAAACGACCGCGTTCTTCGTCGCCCCATTGCTCTTCCATTAAGCTGTAATTTAAGCTTCGGCCATCAATCCGGGGAGGAGTACCGGTCTTCATTCTGCCGAATTCAAACCCTAATCCTACCAGTTGCTCCGTTAAGCCTGTCGCAGCTTTCTCTGCTGTTCGGCCGCCGCCAAAACGTTTTTCACCGATATGTATCAATCCATTCAGGAAAGTACCATTGGTTAGGACAACGGCATCGGCTTCAATTTCGATACCCAAAGAAGTTTTTACCCCTTTAATGGTATTGTTTTTTACCAGGAGCGATGTTACGGTATCCTGCCAGAAATCAACATTTGGGATTCTTTCAAGCGCTAAACGCCATTCTTCGGCAAAGCGCATACGGTCGCTTTGCGCTCTCGGGCTCCACATGGCAGGGCCTTTAGAGCGGTTAAGCATACGGAATTGTATCGAGGTTTTATCGGTAATGATACCAGAGTAGCCGCCCATCGCATCAATCTCACGCACTATTTGACCCTTGGCTACTCCGCCCATTGCCGGGTTGCAACTCATCTGTGCTATAACACCCATATTCATGGTTATCAATAAAACAGAAGAACCCAGATTGGCCGCCGCTGCCGCTGCTTCGCAACCAGCATGTCCGGCGCCTACCACTATAACATTATATTTCTTAAACATTTTACTTACGTTCCACGTGGAACATTAATATATTATTTTAATTCATCATTACCTGTTGTTCCACGTGGAACATTGAATAATGATAATAGCGCCACCAAACCCCAAGCCGCTTCAAGCACTACAAACGGGTAGAATTTTATTAAATACGAAGAATAGCAACAAATGCCTGCTCCAATAAAGTTCATCAAGGCATATATTTTATCTTTTGCTGACAGTTTTCTATAAAGATTCAACAGAAAAGCTATCAGTAAAATAATTACGCCGATAGAAGCCAATACATCCGGAAACTTCATTTAGGCCTCTTTTAACTCGGTTAATTCCATCCAGCGGAAGGTCTTTTCTTCCAAACTACTGCTTAAATGACTGTTCTGCTCCAGTATTTTATTCAGGCGTTCTGTGTCTATTCCTGTAGTATTGAGCGCCTCGTTATTAGCTGATATTTGTTTCTCTAGATCTGTTATTTCGCGTTCCAGCGTATCAAGTTCCTTTTGTTCTTTAAAGCTCAGCCTGTTCTTTTTTACTTCAGGCGCCGGAACTGGCTCTGCTACCGGCTTACGTTTACTTTGCTGCTTTTCTTCTTCCAGTTCCAGCCTGTACGATGAATAATTGCCGTTATATATCTTAACATTGCCGCCTTCCTCCATAATGAAAAGTTGGTCGGTTAGCTTATCTAATAAATACCTGTCGTGAGATACGATCATCAGTACACCGGGGTAATTCGTTAAGAATTCTTCCAGTACGTTCAGGGTATCTATATCCAAATCATTAGTGGGCTCGTCCAGTATTAAAAAGTTGGGGTTTTTGATGAGAATACTCATCAACTGAAGCCGCTTTTTTTCACCACCACTTAGCTTTGAAACAAGCCCATACTGTTTGGCGGGAGGGAAAAGAAATAAGGTGAGCAATTGGGATGCTGAAATCAGCTTACCATCAGCCATCGTAATAAATTCAGCAACGTTTGTTACAACATCTATTACGCGCTCATCTTCTTTGAATGTGATCCCCGCCTGGTGGAAGTAACCGATAACCGTTGTTTCGCCTTTATCTATTTTGCCGCTGTCAGGCTCTAAATTACCGGTGATCAGGTTAAGCAGCGTAGATTTGCCGCTGCCATTCTTGCCGGCAAGGCCAATGCGGTCGCCTTTTTTAAACACATAGCTGAAGTCCCTGATAAACGTTTGCCCGCGGAAAGACTTATAAAGATGATTCATCTCCATTATCTTGTTGCCCTGCCGTGCGGTTTTTACGCTCAGCTCAACCTTTTGCTTAGGCCCGCCATTTTTGGTTTTTTCTTCCAGCTCGTAATAGGCGTCAATCCTGGCTTTAGACTTTGTACCACGGGCCTGCGGCTGCCTGCGCATCCACTCCAGTTCTTTGCGCAGCAAATTGCTGTTTTTCTGGAAGGCGGCTTCATCAGCGCTTTCCCGTTCGGCCTTCTTTTCCAGGTAATAACCGTAGTTGCCTGCATAGGGGATAATCTTTCCCTTGTCAATCTCCAATATCTCGTTACACACATTATCCAGGAAATACCTGTCGTGCGTAACCATCAGGATAGTTTTATTACCCTCGGTGAGCAGCTTTTCCAGCCATTCAATGGTGTCAATATCCAGGTGGTTGGTGGGCTCATCCAAAATATACAACTCCGGGTCTTCAATGAGCAGTTTAGCCAGCGCCAGCCTTTTTTTCTGACCGCCGGAAAGCGTACTTATTCTTTGGTTGAGGTGGTGGATATCCAGCCGTCCGAGAATGGTTTTAATTTTGTACTCATATTCCCATGCGTCAACATTACTCATTTCTTCCATCACCTTTTCAATGGCTTTGGAATTCTCCGGGTCGTTCTCCAGTAACTCCTCGTATTGACGGATCAACTGCTGCTGCACGTCATCGGCATGAAAAATGTAATCGCTTATGGTAACAGCGTCTTTAAACCACGGGTCTTGTTCCAGGTAACCGGCATTCAGGTCGCGCATGCGGGCTACCTTGCCTTCCGTAGGTTGTAATGTACCGGCCAGCAGTTTAAGCAAGGTAGATTTACCTGCGCCGTTAATGCCCACCAATGCCACCCGCCGACCGCGGTTAATCCCTATCGACACATTCCTGAACAGCCATTTGTCGTGAAACGAATGGCCAAGATTTTCCGCTGAAATAAAATTGCTCACGCTAGTTCCTTTATAATATCCGAGGGGTAAATATGTACCCCGCTTAAGTTTTTTAATGATTGATTATACATGGCCTGCGCGACCGTTCTGGCAGCAATGCTCCTGTATTTTTTAAGGCCGCCAATCAGCAGCACATCTATTACCTTCATTACCGGTTCCAAAAAGCGTTCCACAGGCCGGTTTTCGGCACGCTTTCCGGTAAGAAACGACGGCTGGTAAATGCAAAGCGCAGGCAAACCAGTACCGGCGATATCGCGCTCGGTTTCGCCTTTCATTTTCAGGTAAAAGTTAGAAGCGTCTTTATTTGCTCCCAGGGCCGATACCAGGTGATACTGCTCCACACCGTTTTGTTTACACAATTGCGCTAATTGCAATGGGTAATCGTGGTCTATCTTGCGATAAACGCTCAGATCAGGGGTTTTCTTCCTGGTTGTGCCCAAACAACAAAAAAGCGCGTGGCCGGTTATAGCTTCCGAAAAGCTTTCCGGCTTATCAAAATTTACTACCAGCTGACGCAGTTTCGGGTGATCTGCCGGCAATTTCTTCCGCACTAAAACCAATACCTCATTATATTGCCCGCTATTCAGCAAAATATCAAGCAATTCGCTGCCGGTTAAGCCGCTTGCACCCGCTATAATGGCCCTGTTAAACATTTGGCGCCCAAATTTTTGCAAAAATACGGAATATTTATTTTAGGAATAAAATAGATGTTTAAACATGCAATTGAAAGTACAGCAGAATGATCCAGGTATTGGATCGCAGGCGAACCTGTACCGTGTGGATATAGCTTTTAAATATTTTTCGCACGTTTGAGATGGAATGAGTATCAGGATCTTTTCAACTTCATGATTTTCGATTTAATTTCTCTCTCCACTTTTTTTCCTACATTTGTCCAATTTTAACTACCTCTGAATGGCATACAAGAGAGTTCTTCTAAAGCTTAGCGGCGAGTCGCTGATGGGCGACAAAACTTACGGCATCGACAATAACCAGGTTTTACAGTACGCAAAGGATATTAAAGCAGTTAAAGACACGGGCATGGAAATTGCCGTTGTAGTTGGCGGCGGCAACATCTTTCGCGGACTAAGCGCCGAAAAATCGGGCATGGAACGCGCCCAGGCCGACTACATGGGCATGCTGGCCACTGTAATTAACTGCATGGCCCTGCAAAACGCCCTCGAAAGCATCGGTGTGGAAACCCGCCTGCAAAGCGCCATCAAGATGGAGCAGATCTGCGAGCCGTACATCCGCCGCCGCGCCATGCATCATTTAGAGGTAGGCCACATTGTGATCTTCGGCGCCGGCACCGGTAATCCCTACTTTACTACCGACACCGCCGCATCCCTGCGCGCCATCGAAATAAAAGCCGACGTAGTGCTGAAAGGCACCCGCGTTGACGGTATTTACACCGCCGACCCGGAAAAGGACCCATCCGCCACCCGTTACGATGAAATTACCTTCCAGGAAGTGTATGACAAAGGCCTGAACGTGATGGACATGACGGCTATCACCCTCTGCCAGGAAAACAACCTGCCTATCATCGTATTCGATATGAACAAGCCGGGCAACTTTATGAAGATTGCCAATGGTGAGCATATCGGGACGCTGGTGAAGTAAGAGTCGGTAAAGTCAGTAAGGTCCATAGTCCATGGACGATAGACCATAGCGTGCATAGTTGCGGGCGGACGCATAGGATGGCGACGGGATTGCTTCGTTCCTCGCAATGACAAAAAAGTATTTTCACGATTTGCCGTTGATGCTGATTGTTGTCCGTTACCGCAGGTTCTCTTAAAAAGGCAGCTGCGATAGATAATCTGTGGACTGCGCTGTTTCCCACTACCCGGAAATATTGTAGCAGAGCCCATAATCCATGGACGATAGAACATAGTGTGCATAGTTGCGGGCGGACGCATAGCATGGCGACGGGATTGCTTCGTTCCTCGCAATGACAAAAATGTATTATTCACGATTTGCCGTTGATGCTGATTGTTGTCCGTTACCGCAGGTTCTTTTGAAAAGGGAGCTGCGATAGATACAGCTTTCAGGGGACTGTTAATCTGTGGACTGCGCTGGCTCACGGTGACCCCGGAAATATTGTTTCAATTTATCAATATGGAACGCAGGTTCCTCACGGAGAGAACCTGCGGGGGTAAGCAGGTTTAAGCCGATAAACTATCATTAGCACTTGCACAAAGCACACGCGGCACGCGTGCGCCAGCTGGGGGGATTGATTCAGATGGAAACCCGGAGAGGCGCGTATTGAGATATAAGGTGGAGTAAAGCAGGGAGATTGCCTGAGCCATATTTGTCTGTTACCGCAAGTTCTCTTGAAAAGGAACCTGCGATAGATAATATTGTAGCAGAGTCCATAATCCATGGACGATAGACCATGGTGTGCATAGTTGCGGGCTGACGCATAGGATGGCGACGGGATTGCTTCGTTCCTCGCAATGACAAAAAAGTAATTTAACGTGAGTTCGGGATAAGATGAAAGAGTTTTGTCTGTTACCGCAGGTTCTCTTGAAAAGGAACCTGCGATAGATACAGTTTTCGGTGACCATTAATCTGTGGGGCTGCGCTGGCTCACGCTGCCCCGGAAATATTGTAGCAGAGGCCATAGTCATGGACGATAGACCATAGTGTGCATAGTTGCGGGCGGACGCATAGGATGGCGACGAGATTGCTTCGTTCCTCGCAATGACAAAAAAGTAATTTAACGTGAGTTCGGGATAAGATGAAAGAGTTTTGTCCGTTACCGCAGGTTCTCTTGAAATGGAACCTGCGATAGATACAGCATCAAGGGGGCGCATTAATCTGTGGACTGCGCTGTCTCACAGTGCCCCGGAAATATTGTTTCACTTTAGCAATACGGAACGCAGGTTCCTCACGGAGAGAACCTGCGGGGACAAAAAATTGCGGGGACAAAAAATTTTTATTTGCTCAAGCAAACACCTAAAATATTTTAGGTGTTGGTACTGCGTTAAACTTAGAGCAGCATTTGTTTTTAAATGAAAGTTCGGTAGTTTAGAAAAAAAACCAGCCAGATGCTACGTGCAATTTGCCCTAAATGCGAAAGTTATAATATTAGGAAATTCAGCAAGGCTAAATACTTTATTAAGATGGGCGTCTGCATGGCTTCAGTGGGTTTCGCCTACTTGGCCTTTACGATCATCGATGAGCTTGATGCACCCGCAAATTTAGGAGCTCTGCTGTATATTGTCCTGGGCATTATTTGTGCGCCGGTAAGTATTTACTATTTGCTCTGTGCCTTGTTGAAGAAAAGAACCAGTTATGAGTGCAGAAATTGTGGAAATTCATTTGATGAAGGGTTCGAAATAAAGGACTTTTCGCTTGATGGCAGACTACTGTTAAATAAAATAAGGAAGCGTAACTAATCTACAGACACACATAGGAACTCATTATCCCGCCTGATCTAAAGCCATACTGCAATAAACTGAAACCAGCATTTACCTGTCCGCAAATCCCCCCCAAAAACTCATCTTCAAATTTATTCCGCTACTGGCCGGCCGCGCTTCTTAAGACCTCCCTGGATAACCAAGGAAATTTTATCTTCCTGTAGTTGCTCTCCCGTTCATACCGCTGCCGGGGCAACGGGCATTGCCCCGGTAACCTGGAGATAAAGGCGGGCGGCTTCTATGTTGCCTTCAAGGGCGGATGCGTAAATTCTCGAAATTAACTCCCGCACATTCTTTTTAAACGGGTCCTTCCCGGCGCAGGAGTCGGGGCTATGGCCAGCTTTTACGTGCCTTACAATGGTTTGGCGGCTCAGGCCGGTTTCGCGGGCCAGCGCGCCGTGGGATGGCATAACGCCGGTTTGGCCGGTCAGCTTTTCGATGGCGCCGGTGATCTGCGAATGGTTGTGTTCCCAGGCTTCCTTGTTGGACTTACCGGTAAGCAGCGGCTGGATCTTGCGGATAAACAGTTTGCGTTCCCGGCCCTCCAGGCTGTGATACGTGTAGTCGACCTGCTCGTACAGGTAGTCGGTTTCCATTTGGGTGAGGCCTTCCAGGTTTTTTTTAGTGATGCGCGGCAGTGCCCAAACCGCGTTGATCTTTTTCATGCTGGCGAGGTAATCGTCCGTGTTAACGTCTGCGTTTGACTTCATTTTCTGTATTTTTATGTAAAAACAAAGAAATATATTGAAATCAGCAAGTTGCCCGGAAAATAATTACAGCGGGGTTGACAGGTGTAAAGCCCTTTATGATATAACGCATTGATTAGTAATGAATTATTAATGTTAGAGGGGTTTACACTGTAAACCCGGTATGTAAACCCCGAAGGAACTCATTGACTATCAGTGTATTGCGAGTGGCGTAAATTGTATTGTTTTGATAATCAATATGTTCCATCTTTTTCGGGCGTGTTCGTGTGTGCGGAAACGGAACGCTGGCGGAACATAGCTTGCTGCCTGTCGCCGCCGGACTCACCCCGCCATCGCTTCGCCCGGCGACCCTCTCTCCCGCAAGCGGAAAAGAGGGTGAGCTGCAGTTTGCGGAAAGAGACTCACCCCGCCATCGCTTCGCCCGGCGATCCTCTCTTCCGCAGGCGCAATGTCATTAAGGTAAGAAGTAAAACCCCATCGGGGTCAAATATTGGTAGAAAATGCCGCTCTCCATGTCGTGCCATAGGTACGAAACACCGCGCATAGGTGTCAGCAGCGGCCCAGGTTGCGTACCTACGGCACGCTGCCTTACCCTTTATTATTTCTACCAATATTTTGCACCTACGGCGCATTTTTGGCTTAACTTAATAACGTTACCCGCAAGCGGTAAAGAGGCTGAGCTGCAGTTTGCGGAACGGGACTCACCCCGCCATCGCTTCGCCCGGCGATCCTCTCTTCCGCAGGCGCAATGTCATTAAGGTAAGCAGTAAGACCCCATCGGGGTCAAATATTGGTAGAAAATGCCGCCGCTCTCCATTTCGTGCCATAGGTACGAAACACCGCGCATAGGTATCAGCGGGCATGGTTGCGTACCTACGGCACCCTTCCTTACCCTTTTTTATTTCTACCAATATTTTGCACCTACGGCGCATCCTTGGCTTAACTTAATAACGTTGCCCGCAAGCGGTAAAGAGGGTGAGCTGCAGTTTGCGGAAAGAAACTCATCCCGCAAATGCTTCGCCCGGCGACCCTCTCTTCTGCAGGCGCAATGTCATTAAGGTAAGAAGTAAGACCCCATCGGGGTCAAATATTGGTAGAAAATGCCGCTCTCCATTTCGTGCCATAGGTACGATACACTGCGCATAGATGTCAGCAGCGGCCCAGGTTGCGTACCTACGGCACGCTGCCTTACCCTTTATTATTTCTACCAATATTTTGCACCTACGGCGCATTCTTGGCTTAACTTATAACGTTGCCAGAGGGTGAGCTACAGTTTGCGGAAAGGGACTCACCCCGCCATGGCTTCGCCCGGCGCCTCTCTCCCGCACGCGGTAAAGAGGGTGAGTTGCAGTTTACGGAAAGGGACTCATCCCGCCATTGCTTCGCCCGGCAACCCTCTCTCCCGCAAGCGGTAAAGAGGCTGAACTACAGTTAGCGGAAAGAGGTGATGTTTCCCGGTTGGGGGGACTAAGGGAAATAATATCGAATAATGAATTTCGAATATCCAACACCGAAGTGTTTTTTTCTTCAAAATTCGATGTTCGGTATTTTTTATCACTTAAAAGCTTATCTAATGACCATTGTCTTAAGTTCAGGGAAATAATATCGAATAATGAATTCGAATATCCAACACCGAAGCGCTTTTCCTTCATTATTCGGTATTCAAAATTCGATGTTCGGTATTTTTTATCACTCAAAAGCTTAACTAATGACCATTGTCTTAAGTTAAGGGAAATAATATCGAATAATGAATTTCGAATATCCAACGCCGAAGTGCTTTTCCTTCATTATTCTGTATTCAAAATTCAATGTTCGGTATTTTTTATCACTTAAAAGCTTATCTAACGACCATTGTCTTAAATTAAGGGAAATAATATCGAATAATGAATTTCGAATATCCAACGCCGAAGTGCTTTTCCTTCATTATTCGATGTTTAAAATTCGATGTTCGGTATTTTTTATCACTTAGAGTTCTTAAGCGTGGCCCCCCAACGTAACATCCTTGTTTCTAAGGGTAAAAATCTTGCTGCAATTAAACATATAACTCTTAAACTTGTATTGTAATTACATCAATCTAAAAATCAATACTATGCTTTCAAAACTTTATAAGCCCCTGATGCTGGGTGCGCTGGCTTTATCGGTTACGGCAACGGCCGTGGCGCAAACCGGCGCGCCCGTTGAAACCAAAGCGGCCAACACCAATTACAAACCGGCATTTGCGGGGCAAACGCGCATTGGCAGCGTTAAAACCAAAACACGGTACACCGCTACCGTTATCAACTCATCGCTGAACGGTCCGTGGGGCATCCACGTACTGCCCGACGGCCGCCTGCTCATCAGCAGTAAACCCGGCACGATGCAGATACTGACCACCGACGGCAAGATCGTTAAAAACATCACCGGGTTCCCCGCGGTACAGTTTGCCGGCCAGGGCGGGTTACTGGATGTGAACATCGACCCGGATTTCGCCACCAACCGCATGATCTACTGGACCTACGCCCAGCCTGGCGACGGGGCAACGCTTGCTGTGGCCAAGGGCAAGCTGTCGGCCGACGAAACCAAACTGGAAAATGTGAAGGTGATATGGGAAGCTACCCCGCGCTTTAAGGGCAGCGGGCAGTTTGGTTCGCGCTTGTTGTTCGACAAGAAAGGCAACCTTTTTGTAACCAGCGGCGACCGCATGGCCAACGAGATGCGCGTAAAGGCGCAGGATCTGAGCGCCACCACCGGCAAGATCATCCACATTACCAAAGAGGGTAAACCGGTGGCGGGTAATCCGTTTATCGGCAAGGCCAATGCGAAACCTGAGATATATGCCTACGGTTTCCGTAACCCGGACGGGTTTGCCTTTAACCCTGTTGACGGCGGTTTGTGGGAGTGCGAGTTTGGTCCGCGGGGCGGGGATGAGATCAACCTGATCAAACCCGGGGGCAACTATGGCTGGCCCGTGGTTACCTACGGCATTGAGTACAGCGGTGAAAAAGTTTACGACGGCATACAGCAAAAAGCGGGCACCATACAACCGGTTTACTATTGGGACCCGGTGATCTCGCCCGGCTGCATGATGTTCTACACCGGCAACATAGCCGAATGGAAAAACAACCTGTTCTTGGGCGGATTGAGCAGCCAGTTTATTACCCGCCTGGTAATTAAAAACAACAAGGTGGTAGGCGAAGAACGCCTGCTTGCCGATAAGAACGAACGCTGGCGCTGCATAGCCACCGGGAAAGACGGTGCGATTTATGCAGGTACGGATGGCGGGAAATTGTATAGGATTGCGAAGCAGTAGACTCGGGGGTAAGTCTGGAGTCGGAAGTCCGGAGTCGATAGTAAAAAAAGATTTGACTCAAGACTATCGGCTTCAGACTATTTTACTTCCTCATATGCCCGAGCATATAGCCCACCACCAGGGCAACCAACACCAGCACCCACATAAAATATAACCGGGCCTGCCGGGCAGCCATGCGCTTTTTAAGTGCGCTGAGTTCGGTCTGGTTGGCCAGTTTTTCGTTTTGCAGCCGCATATTTTGCTGCTGCAGCTTGGCGAGGGTGCCGCCTACTTCCAACGGGCGCTGCTGTTCGCGGTGAAACCGGGCGGTAAAACCGCCATCCTTCAAAAATTTTTCGCCCTTGGGTTTTAGAACAAGCTTCTCGGGCAGCTCGTAATCATTCTGCCGGCCTGTTGCTGCTACCAGGTCTTCTCGGATCAGCGCCTGTACCATGGCAAATGCCGCAGCCTCGTCGTTATCGAAAAGCTCCAGCAGTTGGTCGCGGGTAAGGCTGTCGGGGATACCGAAAGCTTCGAGCATGGCGTCGAGCATTTCGCATTCATATTCATTCAGGTCCGTCATCGCTGCAAATTTCTCCATTATTACCGAACAAGGCAAGCTATAAAATGTTATAAAAATCCTTTAAGACAAACGTTTGGAACGGTGCAGAAATTATACGGCGCCGCCCGGGCTGCCGGTTGAATACCGGCATGCAATAAAACCGGCGACATGAAAGAAGGGTAATTATGCCCGGTTGAACCGCCATTGCGCCATTTGGTACTTTTGCCCGGGTTTCCGTTTTTCGTGATAATTAAGCCCTGTAAAACCCGTTATATTTGCTTAATTTTAACAATGGCCCAGATTTTTTTAGTTGAAGATGATGAGCGCGTTGCCTCGTTCATACAAAAGGCGCTTGCTGAAAATAATTATGCGGTAGACCTTGCGCGCGATGGGGCTGAGGCAGTGAAGATGTTCCCTGCAAAACCCTATGATCTCATAATTTTAGATCTGATGCTTCCCAACCTCAGCGGGATTGAGGTTTGCAGGCATATCCGCCAAAAGGACAAGCAGATCGCCATCCTGATGCTAACGGCGCAAAGCAATATTGACGATAAGGTAAACGGCCTGAATGCCGGCGCCGACGATTATCTGGTGAAGCCTTTTCACTACCGTGAACTACAGGCCCGCATTGAGGCATTATTACGCCGAAAGTCTATTGAGCCGGATAGCCATATTGTAGTTGCCGATATTACGCTCGACACGCATAGCGGCACCGCAGAACGTTCCGGCCAGCGCATTAACTTAACTACCAAGGAATTTGCACTGCTGGAACTTTTGATGCGAAACCCCAACAAGATCCTCTCCCGCCAGACTATCGCCGAAAAGGTGTGGGGCATCGATTTTGATACCGGCACCAACGTGGTGGATGTGTACGTTAATTATCTTCGCAATAAAATTGAAAAAGGCTTTGATGCCAAATACATTCATACGGTTATCGGGAAGGGCTATATTTTTAAGACGGAGTGAATAGCCCCGTAAGTTAAATTGTTAGTAACGTGCGTTCGATATAAGGGCAGAAACTGCTGAGCTTTGTACCGGCTTCACCTAATCCTCCCCAAAGGAGAGGACTTGAGCTGCACAAATGTTTAGAACCCTCTCCTTTGTAGAGGGCAGGGTGAGGCAGCCGAAGAAGTTTGTTGGAAGAGAACCGCAGTTATATGCCCATCCTACTATATGATATGCACATTAATAAATAAAAAGCAAAGCAAAATAAAACAACATATTTAGGTGAAGATAAAGGACAGGCTTTCGCTGTATTTTACACTGCTCGGGTCGGGTGTACTGCTGGTTGTGCTGGTGTCTACCTACCTGTCTGTTTATTCATTGGTGCGCAACGATTTTTTCACCCATCTTAACGATCGTGCCAACGTAGCCGCACAGCTTTATCTGAAGGCGGATGAAATTACCGCCGACTCATTAAGCAAGGTCCGTAACCGCTATATCAAAAATCTGCCCGGCGAGGTGATCCGTTTTTACGACAGCCGTAATACCGCCGCGTTTATTCCCGACGAAAAAAAATACTGGGGGCCACGCACTATAGAGGCCGTCCGGAAGCGTCATTTCCTGCAGTACAGCGAGAATAAGCGTCAAATTGTGGGGATCTATTACAAAGATAACCAGGGGAATTTTGTTATCCTGGTATCTGCCGTAGACAGGGACGGTATGAGGCGGCTGGACGGTATGCTGAAAGCCATGCTGGTGGTGTTTTTCGCGGTAGGCAGTATTTTGTATTTTGTAGGCCGCGTGCTGGCCACAAAAGCGCTTTCGCCGATAAGTAACGTGGTACAGCAAATGAAGCTGATTAATGCCAATAACCTGAATAAGCGGATAAATGAAGGAAACGGACGCGATGAAATAAGCGAATTGGCACAAAATTTTAACCGACTGCTTGCCCACCTGGAAAATGCGTTTGAACTGCAAAAGACTTATGTTACCAACGCCTCGCACGAGCTTCGGACACCTGTTACCAGCATCATAGGTGAAGTAGAGCTGGCCCTTAGTAAAAAGCGCGAAGCAGAACAGCATGAGCGCACGCTGCAACTGGTATTGGAACAATCAGAACGCCTGCGCGATACCATAACAGGCTTGATGGAACTTGCCCAGGTAGATATGGACTTCAGCACGGCTGAACTAGCACCTGTGCGTATTGATGAACTATTATGGGAAGTAGATGAACACTGGGTGACCAGGCCCGGCGAAGGCCAGCTAAAAATAAATATAGAGCATCTGCCTGCTGACGAAGGCCTTTTGACTATATATGCCAACCGGCAGCTAATGTTCATCGCGCTCAATAACCTCATCAGCAATGCATTTAAATTTTCGGACAACAAGCCCGTTACCTGCAACTTTTATGCGGATGAGCAGATCATCCGCATCCGGATCATTGATTCAGGCATCGGGATACCACCGGAGGATATGGAGAAAGTGACCAGGTCTTTCTACCGCAGCTATAATGCCCGAAACTTTGCGGGAAATGGCATCGGCCTGTATGTAACCCAAAAGATTATACAACTGTTTGGCGGCACTGTCGACATAAAATCTGCCCAAGGATCGGGAACAACAGTCACAATTGGGTTTTTTCAAAAGTCAGATGCATAGCGATGCCTGGTATTTGACAGTTTCCCATAAAAACGTTACCAAGCCCGCCTTGCCCGCAACGGGATAAAATGTTAGCTTTGGTTATAATCAAAATTAACCAACCAATTATTCCCTAACCTGATATTGTTTATGAAAACAGAAAATTTATCCAGGCGGCGCTTTATCGGTACCGGTCTGTTTGCCGCAGCGGGCATTGCGCTGGCTTCAAGAGCGTCGTTTGCCGCATCAATTTTGTCTGATGACAAACCAAATTCCATGATCAATGGCGTACAGATAGGCGTGATCACTTATTCGTTCCGCAGTATGCCGGGCAGCGCCGAGCAGCTGCTGCAATATTGTAAAGATTGTAATATCAACGCTATTGAATTGATGGGCGAAGCTGCCGAAGCTTTTGCCGGTGCGCCAAAATATGCGCCCAATACCGACTGGCAGACAAAAATGGCGGAATGGCGTGCCAGCGTACCGATGGATAAGTTTAAGGAACTTCGAAAAATGTACAACGACGCCGGGGTTAAGATTTACGCCTGGAAGCCAAATGCGCTGAATAAGAAAAATACAGATGCCGAGATTGATTATGCTTTTAACGCGGGCAAGGCTTTAGGCTGTACGCATGTTACCGTTGAGCTGCCTGAAGACCACGAACAAACTCAACGCCTGGGCAACAAGGCGGCCGAACACAAAATGTACGTAGGTTATCATGCCCACACGCAGGCCACCCCAACGCTTTGGGACACAGCCTTAAGTCAGTCAAAATATAATGCTATCAACCTTGATATTGGCCACTACGTTGCCGGCACAAGCAGCAGCCCGATTGATTTCATAAAGAAAAACGCAGGCCGTATTGTGAGTCTGCATATTAAAGACCGCAAGTTTAACAATGGCCCCAACGCGCCGTGGGGCGAAGGCGATACGCCAATTAAGGAAGTGCTGGCTTTAATGAAGGCTAACAAATACAAGTTCCCGGCAACTATAGAGCTGGAGTATAAAATTCCGGATGGTTCTGACGCGGTAAAAGAAGTTATAAAATGCCGCGAATATGCAAAGAATGCATTGAGCTAATATCAAGCTTTAAAGCCTATTGGTATTACGAATTTAGCAAAGCAAGCATCGATAGGTATGGTCCGCTTATCTATCGGTGTTGCTTTGCTCCCGAATCATGTTATCTTTGTGTAAACCGGCCCCCTTCGGTTGCAGATGTGCCAAAAGCCATTATCTTTGAATTACACAATTATAAAACCATGAAAGACGTTGCGATTTTAATACACGAAGATGCCGTGTTGTCAACGGTTTCCGGTGCCATGGATATGCTGATACATACCAACCGGTTTTTTCACGAAAAAGGCAAACCGCTGCCATTTAAAATAATGCTGGTTGGGCAGGAGCCGGAAAATCGTTTTTTGCGTAACCCCGAGCCGTATGTTAGCTATTGCCCTATAGATAAGCTTGAAAAGCCCGGGCTTATTATAGTTCCGGCATTTTACGGCGACCGCACCCTTTCATTGGAAAAGCATAAAAACCTGATTGAATGGGTTAGCAGCAAAAATAAAACCGGCTCAGAGGTAGCCAGTCTTTGCTCCGGCAGCTATTTTCTTGCCGAGGGAGGCCTGCTTGCCGGCCGTTCCTGTACGTCACACTGGTTCGACCGGGACGACATAGTAAGCCGTTATCCCGACGTTAATTTCCTTTCGGATATGGTGATAACAGACGACCGGGGTATTTATACCAGCGGCGGGGCCTTTTCGTCGCTTAACCTGGTATTATACCTTATCGATAAGTTTTGCGGCAGGGATGTGGGTGTTTGGGCCAGCAAAATGTTTAGCCTGGACATGGACCGTACCAGCCAGTCGCATTTTTCTGTTTTTATGGGTCAGCATTCGCATAGCGATGAGGACATATTAAAAGCGCAGCAATACATCGAGCAAAACCACCATCAGCAGCTTAACATAGATGATATTGCCGGGCACAGCAACATGAGTAAGCGCAACTTTATACGCCGCTTTAAAAAAGCCACTCAAAATACGCCATTTGAATACCTGCAGCGTGTAAAAATAGAAGCGGCAAAAAAGGCGCTTGAAAAGGGTGCGCAGAATATCAATATTTTGATGTATGATGCCGGCTACAACGATATCAAAACTTTCCGCGAGGTATTTAAAAAGATAACCGGCCTAACCCCCCAGGATTACCGCAGGAAATACAGCCGCGATATGCCCATGCAGGAGCGGGTTGATGTTTACAGTACAATCAATATGGTTAATTAAGGAAGAATAAGGCTTATAAAAACTGGTGTCAGTTGTTTTTATTCCTATCCGCATACCCAAACACTTTTTGCAGTAGCGGCGAAGTACGGGCGCTGATATTTTTACGGATATTCAGCTCTTCTTTTGCAATTTCTAAAAACAAACCGTCTATGGCTTTTTGAGTTACATAGGCGCTGATGTCGGGGTTTATTTTGGTAACAAACGGAACCTTATTATAGGCATTGGCTGCATCGCCATAATATTTGGTCGCGCCGACCTTGTTAAGGCTGTTCTGGATCACCGGCTTAAATGACGCCGTTAGCTGTACAGTAGTGGTACGTTTAAAATACTGTGTGGCGGCATCCTGGGCGCCGAACAAAATATTTGTCGCATCGGTAAGCGTCATTTGCTTTATCGAGTTGATAAATATCGGCTTGGCCTGTTTGGCAGCGTCTTCGGCTGCGCGGTTAAGCGACAGAATAACATCGTCACAGAGTTTCCCCAGTCCTATGCTGCGCAATGTGCTCTCGGCTTTCCGGGCCTCTGGTGGGAACAGAATTTTAACAGCCGCATTCGCGAAAAAACCATCTACCGCAGATAACTGATTGGCGCTCTTTGACGTACCCTGCTGTAAGGCCTCCTTAAGGCCGTTGGCGATTTCTAGGGTTGAAGGGTTTCCTAATTGTGCACCGGCAGTTTGTGCAACTTTGTTGAGCTGATCGCAGCTTGATAAAAGAATAAATAATGTAAATAAAGGGACGGCTAGCAGCGTTTTTTTCATGATGGCAGTTTTCGGAATATGGTTCTTATTATCTATAAGGTACAGCTAAGCAATAAGTTTTATCGCCGCCAAAATAAATAATAGAAATGAAATGCCGGTCTGAGTATTGAGATTTTTACGTGAAGTTGAACCGAAGGCGCCGGACTTTCCAGCGAGAAATTTCCCTGATCGATTAGTCTTAAATCTCCGGTTTAACTCCTCGTATCTATTTCAAAAATATCCTCAGCAGTGAAAATACGCCGGCAGCAATAAGGGCAGACACAGGGATGGTAATTACCCATGCCCAAATGATATTAACGGTTAATCCCCAGCGTACGGCAGATAAACGTTTGGTCAGTCCTACACCTATAATCGAACCGGTAATAGTGTGCGTGGTTGAAACGGGTATGCCGAACCTTTCGGTGAAAAACAGCGTGATGGCGCCGGCGGTCTCGGCGCTAACGCCTTCCAATGGGGTGATCTTGGTGATTTTCGATCCCATAGTTTTTACGATACGCCACCCGCCCGACATTGTACCAAGCGCTATTGCGGAATAACAGGCCAGCGGGATCCAATCCGGCATAGCGCCGCCGGGTGCAACAATATGCGACGCCACCATCGACACATATAAAATACCCATTACTTTTTGGGCATCATTACCGCCATGTGCAAAGCTAAGCGCCGCAGATGATACCAGCTGCAGCCGCTTGAACCATCGCTCTGCTACAGCAGGCCGGGCATTTTTACAAATGTGCAGAATAATTATAGTAACGATATAGGCCACAACCAGGCCAATAACCGGCGCCAGCACAATGTAAGCCAATATGGTAAATACATAACTGTTATTTACAGCACTCATAGCGCTTGAACCCATATACAGGGCATTGGCTATACCTGCGCCCGCAAAACCGCCTATTAAAGTATGTGAAGAACTGGAAGGTATGCCGAACCACCATGTAATGAGGTTCCATGAAATAGCCGATATTAACCCCGCAAGAATTACATTAAGTGTTATAAACTGCTCATGAACAATTTTGGATACCGTGGCGGCAACCTTGTGTTCCTTAACAAAAAAGAAAACCAGGAAGTTAAAAAATGCTGCCCACAAAACAGCCTGGAAGGGGGTTAATACCTTTGTTGATACAATGGTGGCAATAGAATTGGCGGCATCATGAAAGCCGTTAGTATAGTCGAAAGCCAGGGCAAGCACAACTATTACAACAAGAATAGGAGTTACCATCAGCTTATGCGTGTTTAACTAAAATTGACTCCATTACATCGGCCGCATCTTCGCACATATCGGTTGCAGTTTCTAATGCGGATAATATTTCCTTGTATTTGATCAGGCGGATAGCATCTTTTTCATACAAAAACAAGTCGGCCACAGCCCGGTCAAATACATAATCGGCCTGGTTTTCAACGCTGTTGATGCGGATGCAGGAGTCGGCAATGTTGCGCACGTTTTTCAGGTCTTTAAGTTCACGTACGGCTTTTTCAAGGTCCATACTGGCTTGTAACGTAAGTTCCGAAAGTTTACGGATGTGTTCGTTGTAATCTTCAATCCGGTACAGGCTCATGCGGTTGGCCGCGCCCTGTATATAATCGGCAACGTCATCAATCGCTGACGATAGCGCATGAATGTCTTCGCGGTCAAACGGCGTAATAAAATTCTTGCCAAGCTCAAGGTGAACCTGGTGCGTTATTTCATCGCCTTTATTCTCAAGCTTGTCAATCTGCTTAAACAGCTCTTCGCGTGTTTGCGGATTATTTGAGTTTACAGCCTCAACCAAAAATGTAGCCATTGCTACCACGTTGCTGGCAGCCTGCTCAAATAATGGCGAAAAAATTTTTTTGTCTTTGGGAACGAAGTACTGAAAAATACTGTTTAATGACATTTGCTTAACATTAAGTTTACGCAAAGGTAATCTTGCAATGTTAAGTTAATGTTAATTTTTGAGGACTGGTATGTTAGGCAAATGTAAACTCTGTTTGGATAATTGCAAGGTAAAGCCAAAAGTTGAGCCGATTCCTTCGGTACTACGTACATTAATGGTTTGCTCATGCGCTTCAATAATATGTTTTACTATGGCCAGACCAAGCCCCGAACCGCCAATTTGCCTGGAACGGCTGGTGTCGGTACGGAAAAAGCGCTCAAACAGCCTGGGCAGAAACTTTTCTTCTATACCAATACCGTCATCAGTAACCTCAACCAGCACCTGGTCATGCAATTCAAAAAGGCTCACGGAGGTGCTGCCCTCCTCTTTACCATATTTTATGGAGTTTTCGATAAGATTTACCAATACCTGGCGTATTTTTTCGCGGTCGGCATTTACCAGTATGGGTTCGTCATGTTTAAATATCAGCTTTATATTTTGCTGACGGGCCTTTAATTCAAATGTCTCAAAAACTTCTTTTATCAGATCATTTATTTTAAAGCGGGTTAAATTGATAGGTATTTCGCCCGATTCGAGTTTTGATATTTCGTCAAGGTCCTTGATCAGGTAGCTTAGCCTGTCTACATTTTTTGAAGCTTTTAAAAGGAATTGCCTGGCCATGTCCTTATCTTCAAAATCATCATCCTGCAAGGCTTCAATATAGCCCTGTATGGCAAAGAGCGGTGTTTTAAATTCATGCGAAATATTAGATAAAAAATCCCGGCGAAATTTTTCCTGTTTGCGCAACTCGTCTATTTCGCTCTTTTTTTCCTTGGCCCATTCTTTTACCTCATGTTCCACATCGTTTATAGGGTCGGCACTTACATGTTCGCCCAGGGCATCGCGCAAGTCGCGACCCAGCTTCAGGTTGTGTATGAGTTTATAAATCAGCTTAATTTTTGAATAGACATACTTTTCTATCATGTAATAGAAGACCAGGAAACTGGTAACAAGCGTGATAATAAAAGTAAGGGCAACATTATACCAGCTATGCTGGAAATAATAATTTACTACCGACAGCGTAACGGCTACTGCGGAAGCATTAAAAAAAACGAGTACGCGTAATTTCATATAGTAAAGATACGATATGTGCGCGGAGGATAAGGTTATTAAATTGTTAATGGGCCGGGCGTTAGTGCCCGCCTTCCCGAATGACGGAAAAGGTTGTTTAAAATAATGGAGAGAGCAAAAGTCAAAAAACAAGATGAACAAACCCCGGCACGGAAACCACGCGGAGAGCTTGTTCATCTTTTTCAAAACCGAGAGCTATCGCTCCAGCTTAGGCACCCGTTTAGGTGTGTCCTGGCCCGAAACTATCGTTCTCGAGCTTAACGCAATTGCCCGGATTGTTGAAGTGATATTCGCAACGTCGAGTGAGCTAAATTCGTCACCTACTGTATGGTACAATTTATCTATATCGATTTGATCTGTCGATATGGTATGCGCCGGTACGCCAACAGCTGCGAGCGATGCGTTATCGCTTCGGTAAAACAGGTTTTGCTGAGGGTACGGATCGGGATAGAATTTAAACGCCGTTCCCTCAAGGTTCTTTTGCAGGATGGTACCAAAATCTGACCGCTCAAAGCCGGTGATAAATGCGGAATTCTCGCCGAATTTCGATGCCTTGCCAATCATTTCGATATTAAACATAGCTACCACTTTATCAGGATCGACAGTAGTTGCAAAATATTGTGAGCCAAATTCACCGATTTCCTCGGCCGTGAAAGCTACAAATATTAACGTACGGGCATTGTTGTTCAGCTTTTTGTAGTATTTGGCAAGCGTTATTACTGCCGTTGTTCCGGATGCGTCATCGTCCGCGCCGTTAGCTATGCTATCGCCTTTTACAGGTTTAATGATACCCAGGTGGTCATAATGACCCGAGAAAACAACATATTCATCCGGTTTTGATTTGCCCGGGATCATGCCGGCAATATTAAACAAGGGTAGTTCTTCCGATTTACCCGTATAGCTTACCTCGAATGATTTAACGTCGTCAAAATGACCTAATACAAAAACCAACTCCTGTTCCTCCGCTTTTTTAAAGCTCGTCATGCCGTGCGCAACACGGCCTTTAATGGCCTTAAACATGTTGGTAAACTGCGGGTCTACCAGTATCAGCATTTTTTTGCCGTTCTTGATGTAGCTCATATACTCGGTACGGAAGTTTTTTCCGGCGTCAAGCTTTACTACCTGTACATCGCTGTTGTTGCTCCAGTTAAACGATGCTGCGTTCGACATGGCTAATACGCTATCCTGTGATATTACCTTGCCGTTTATACTCGCCAGCGCCTTTAGGGAGGTGTTGCGCATCATGGTAAAGTTCTGACGAAAATCTTTATTTCCTTTCAGCGGAACCAGGCCGGCTTCCTTATATTGGCTTTCGATATATTTGGCGGCTTTTTCGATACCGGGCGTAAAGGTTGCCCTGCCCTGCATGTCGTCGGCCGACAAGGTTTTAATAACCTTTTCCACCTGGTCCTGTTTAATCAATTTGTTTACATCCTGGCCAAAGCTGTACGATGTTATGGCCATTAAGGCCGCTGCTATTATACTTTTTTTCATAATCGTTTTATTTGACTTTGCTTGACAGCCAATTGTTACGGAATGCTTCCTGTTCTTTAGTTAAAGTCTTTCCGGCTTTTTCGGCGGGGACAACCTCAAGCGCAGGGTTTTCTTCCAGTACTATCGTGGTTTCATGGTCGCCTGTACGATTGCGGTAGTTAACCACAATTTTATCACCTATATTTTTTGCAGCCACAATGTCTGTAAACGATTTGGCGTCCGTCACCTCTTTGCCATCAGCTTTTATAATCACGTCGCCTGCATCCAGCCCGGCCTTGTAAATGGGCGTGCCCTGTACAGTGCTCGCTTGTATTGGCAGTCCTGCCGATCCAGTCGTTCTTGCCACACCCGAGCGCCCGCGGTTTTGCGCAACGGAAAGCGGCCCTGCCCAGGCTTTGCCGGGAGCGGCTTTACGCAACACAAATCCAGCCTTGGCCAGGAGTGCTTCGTAATCATTCTTTTCTAAACCATTGATGTATTTGCTGAAAAACTCTGCTGCGAATTTTGGATTTTTGGTTACCTGGGCAAGATCAGCCTGCAAATCCGGGATGGTGTAGGGTTTCATTACCTTGCCGCGATTAAGCCAAACGGTACGCATGTAATCGTCAAGCGTAAGGTTAAAGTCGCTGCGCAGGCGCAAGTCAAGCGCCAGGGCTATCGCGTCGCCATAAAAATAATAGCTGGTGAAAATGTTATTGTTATTGTTTGGGTCGATAGAGACACCAGCATCGGCAAAAACCGAATAACGGCTCATTTGCGGAGCGGTATAGTGTTTTGATGCAGGCTTATTCAGCACTGAATTTACCAGGCCTGCTATAGTACCTGTATAATCATCAGGCTTAATAAAACCTGAGCGCACCAGCAGCAGTTCGCCATAGTATTGGGTAAAGCCCTCTGCAAACCACAGCTCGCTGCTCATATCGGCATGTTCAAAGTTAAACGGCTCCAGTGATTTAGGGCGGATCCGCTTCACATTCCAGCTATGAAAATATTCATGTGCAAAGGTTCCCAATAAATCATTTTCATAACCTTCAACTTTTGGCGCAGGCTGCACAATGCAGGTGGAGTTGCGGTGCTCCATACCATCGCCCGACACGGTTGGATAAACATCGTCAAGGAAAGTGTATTCACCATAATCATAAGTTGGCAGCTCGCCGAAAACCGCCTTTTCTTCCAACACCAGCTTTTGCAGCATGGCAGCGAAATTATCTATTACGCCCTGGTTATCGTCAGAGTGTATGGTCAGGTTTATCTTTTCGGTTTTTCCATCGGTGTTTACTACATCCCAGCTTTTTTCCTTATAAGCGGAAAGCTCGGTCGGGCTGTCCATCATGTATTGCATATTGGGCGCACTGTAAATTTTGCCGCTCTCATGCTTAAGCTGGGTGGCCACACGCCAGCCGTATTTATCCAGGTCGTTAAATTCAAACTGTATGGGCCTGTTTTCAAGGCCGGGGATCCACATAAATGCGGCCGGCATGTTTAAGTGCGCATGGCTCGGGTCAACGCTGGCGTAGGTGCCATCGGTATGGTTAGCAAACAGCGTGTAGCTTATTTTTACTGTTTCGGGATGAGAGCCAACCTCATACACATCGCCCTCTATTTGCTTCAATGGCAGTTCTTTCCCTTTGGCATCGGTAGCCTTTACATTGTAAACATTTTTACCGAATTCATGCGTGGCATAACGCCCTGCCGATGAGCGGCTCATGCGGACTTTGAAATTTCCATCCGGCACCTGTGGCACAAACATCACAATTTCCGCTTCGTGATGGGCTGCATTGGCGAATGATATAGAATAAAATATGGGCCTGGTTGGTGATTGTGCAATTGCTGCGGTTGCCATGAGCCCGGCCGCCGCTGAGAGTAATAGTTTTTTCATGAAGTCAGTTAAAAAGTTGAAATTACTATTTATATGGGAATTGTTGTGTAATAAGTTGGCGGGAAGTTAGCAAAGACAGGAAAGACCGAAAAGTCCGAAGTCGTCGGTCTGTAATTGTAGGGGCGTATCGCATACGCCCTTAAGTATTATTCAATCACCTTTTTGTTGGCGAGAGTATATGCAATACGCCCGTTTGTCAGGTTGTTGCGGCCAATTTTACCTTTCATATATCAGCACCTTGTCTTTGTCTATAAAGGCTTAATATATTTAGAAACGCGCCTTGACGATACTAAATCAATTTTCTTTTGAAGACGCTGCTGGAGTTCAGATTGCATAGTAACAAAGCTGAGGCCTATATGCGTTTAGTAATCAAGGTCAACCAAAATATCAATATCGCTGTTGGTGTCAGCCTCATCCCGGGAATATGAACCAGAAAGATACGCCTTTAATACCGGCTGACCGGAAAAGTAATCCTTAACAATCTGGATATCATTAGAAGATAAACTGCATAGCAACACAAGTATAGCTTCTTTCGTTTCAATTTTAGCAATCTCACAGCTTCTTCACCACCAGATTCAGCATTCCATAATCGCCGTACTGCGCCTGTTCAATTCGGATAGTATGCTTTCCTTTTAAATGAATGATGCCATCCTTATGGTTGTCTTCGTCGTTTTTTAATTTGGCTGGGTCCCAGTTCTCAATAAGCAGTTTGTCATCTACATACAGCTTCACCAGTTCTGAAGCGCTGATGCCGATTTTATAAGTAGCTTCAGGAACATCTATATCAGTTGTAGAAACCGTCGCTATTTTTTGGCGGGCAATGTTCTTACCGAAGTTCTTTCCGAAAACGTTATGCAGCTCTTTCCCTTCGGTGGTTTTAACAGGGGTACCCGAAATTAGCTTTTTAAATTCTGCCGCATGCTTTACAGGGTCGTTGCTATCGTCAAATGTAAACCATTTCATCTGCCAGTTGTAAGGAATGGCAAACTCGCGGTAATGAAATATATATGGCTGCCCCGCGTTGTATTTTACACCAAATGGCGAAGTTACTGCGCTGCCCGTATATTGAAATTCTATGTCGATATCAGTTAGTGATGAATTGTCCCTTTGCAAAGTAAGCTCCCCCGGGAATTTGCCCGAAGTAGCCGAAGGCTGCGACACGCCTTTTGTTTTCAAAATTTTCCATTGCCCGGAAGGCCCCATCATGTCAAAATGCATTTTGCCGCTGTTCTCGGTTTTTTGCCACCAGGCTATTGGGTAGCTGAAATTATATGGCCCCCATTCATTCATCATGATGTATTTGCGGCCGCGCGGAAAGCCTTTTGGCAGTGCTTTAGGTGTTGCTGGCACCATACCCGGAATTCCATAGCTGTAATCTTTATGACCCGGTTCCGCGTGTTCGTCATTTTTACTAAACGTAACATGTGTAACGGTTGAATCAAGCTTTTCAGGCATACTGCTTTGCAATAACTTATTGTTTACAATGGTAATACTGTCGGTATGCTTGATGTTAAGTGTTTTTTTGACATTGGTAAAAGTGTTATCGCTTACCAGGTAATCCACGCTCCGGGTATCTCTTTTCTGAACATAACCATAAGTTTTTGCCATTTTCGGGTTCGACCATAGCTCAATCGCCACTTTATCGCCCTCAAATTTATTTTGGGCGATAGTATCTTTCATTCCGTGTTCAATAGCGATGGCAGATATATTGCCTGCAAAATCATTATTAGCGATGGCAGAATTATAACTAAAGCCACCCCATACGCCATGCCAGCAGTCGTGTATGATGTTGTTTAATATCCTGTTCCGGCTAAACGTCAGCTCTACGCCATTTGTGGGAGCATAAGAAAAATCGTTTCCATAAAGTATATTGCCGTTGCAGCCGCCCTTGCCTGTATCCATGGTTGATTGCCCGGCCCAAAGGAAAAAGCCATCTCCTGAGTGCGTTACCGAATTACGCAGAAACTGGTTATCATTACACTGTTCAAAAACAAGAATCCCGGCCGAATCCTGTCCCCTGTAATAAACGCCATCGCTGTAACCACGTACATTCCAGTCGAGGTTGTTATATAAAACAACGTTCCTGCTGCTGCGGTACATGCCTAATCCCAATCCGGAGTTAAACGAAAAGTTGTTCTCTGTTACGATGCCGTCATTACAATTGGTAAGCATCAGTCCGCACTGGCCGTTGGTAATGGTAGTATGCCTTACATCAAAATGGTTGCAATTTTGCATATAAACGCCGGCGCCGTAGCGCAGCCATTCACCATTTTCGTTGTGATGATAGCTTTGCCAGTCGGCCAGATCTTCCCGATCGCGGGTGCTGTTCAGATGCTGACGGTAATTAAAGCTGAAATCGCTGTTATCGATGTGCAGATTATTTACACCGCGGGCCATCAGGCCAACTTTATAACCTTTTACTATTAAATTCTTTATGGTAATATTTTCACCGCCCTTAATGATTATACCGATACCTTTAAATGTATCCTGATTTTCAATATTACTACTTCCCTGAATTACAGCGCCATTGAAATCAATCGTGATATTATTACCCTTTATGGTTACATGGGCTGCGGATAAAGAATCAGTCCCGTTAAAATGGTAAACCTGCTTTTTTATAGTGACTGAATGGCTGATAACCATGCCATTTGTTAACTCAACTTGCTTTTGTTGCGCATAGGTGTACTGCGCAAGCAAGGCGCCTGCAAGCACAAAAAGAAAATGCCGGATAGTTTTTAGTTTTTTCATCTTAAAAATATCCCGCCAAGTTAAATTAATTTCCCGGAGATGAGCCCCATGAATTCATGAATACTGACGACATTTACTTTTGGGAAGTCGACGTTCTTCAAAACATTGAAATGCTGGTCGTTACTAACAATAAAGTCGGCGCTGCCTGCAATTGCATCGTCGACATATTTATTATCGTCGGGATCATTTTCTATAAGCTTCCATTCAAAATATACCTCAACCTTGTTCAAATTGTCAAGGCTAAGGAGCATTTCTGCAATGTTGTTTGCCACTATGGCATTGGCTTTTCGCTCTAATATTTCAGTATATTCAGATAAAATGTCGTTCGTTAGGACAAGGTTAAATCTGCCATTTATCAGGGAATCGATAATTGGTCTGAATACCGATTTTGGGGCAATTGAAATTAGCAGGACATTCGTGTCCAACACTACAATCATTGGTTACTTTTTCTTAAATGTTCATTGGCCCAGGCTTCCATTGTTTCATTGGTCCAACCGTTCTCTGCCCATAGCTTATCCATTTCGTCAGCTGCACTCTTGGCGAAATAACGAACCAATATATTCTTGATTTCCGCTAATTGCGTATCGGGCAAATCGTATTGAAACAATTTCAATAATTCCAATTGCACATTCGTTAACTTTCCAGCGGTTTCCATCGGATTGTCGTTTGTTAAAAAATATAAATATAAAAAAATATGGCTGATATCGCAGCTCCGCCATCAATCGTACCGGTGCCGCTCAAAATCATAATCAGACTGTGCTGAAATAATCTTTTTCTCTTTATCTATATCGCGCTCCAGGCGGTGGTCATAAACTTCGTCTGTCACCCTTATGTGCCGTTCTTTATCCCGCTCAGCGTAGTGAATGTCCGCTTCGCCAATTTTGGCTACAGCAATATCATACGCACCCCGTGGCGACATCAGCTTAACAAACACCGGCAAACACTCGAACAAAATAAACAGCCAGCTAATAAACGATTCGGCCAGGAAGGTGTCTAAATCACGCGTGCCGTTTTCGTTGTACGACAGCTGCCCCAGGGCCCAGTTGCGGTCGCTGAAACCCGCAACGTTCGAAAGGCTGTCCAATTGATGTTCGGTAAACAGGCGGGTATTGGTTACGCCCTCAAAATCTTTCCGCCGGCTAAGGTAGTCTTCCATTTTTCCCTGGTCTTCCATTACGGTTTTCAGGCGGTCTTCTTTTTCCTGTAACACCTGCTGCTTTTGTTTGGCATAAGTGCCATAACCCACAATGCCCGAGGTCTGGTCGTTTTTCTCGCCGAAAACTTCCTGGTTAAGCTGCACGCGCGAGTTATTAATGTCGTTTTCGAGTGAGTCTTTTTCACGCTTTAGCTCAGCGCTCTTACGCAGCTCCATGGCATACTTGTCGTTGTATGTTTTTGTCAGGGTATCAATCCGGCGATGCTGGCCTTTAAGGTAGGCGGTCTTTAGCTTCTGGCGAATTTCCTTATCGAATATTTTCAATTCCAGGGGACGGGATATTACAATACCTATCATTATCGCCAGCAGGATACGGGGCGACGCCTGTAAGATCTGCTGATTGGTTGTCCCGGTTTTATCAATGCTGGATACAATATACCTGTCTAAATTAAAAATAGCTGTTCCCCATAACAAACCGAATAAAATAGCGAAAACCCAGGCGGCGTGGTTTCCTGCAAAAACAAAGTACATAGCGTACCCGCCGGATAAGGAGGCAAACAATGCCGTAAAAAATATAGTAGCGCCAATTCCAACGTATTTATTATGCTCGAGGGGATATTTCTTTAAAGTGCCTATATGTGCTCCGGAACAGAACCAGAAAAAGCGCGTAACCTTCTTCATTAGTATTATCTTAAATACAATTTAATATGAAACGCCATAAGGGATTGAATGTTACAAACAACAGACTTAAATATTTGAATGATAACAGCTACCTTTGACATTTATTACATCGTAAAGACATGAAAGAAATTACAGTACAGGAATTAAAAGATAAAAAAGACAGCGGCGAGGATTTTCAGCTGATTGATGTGCGCGAGGATTTCGAGTATGAAATGAGCAACCTTGGCGGGCTGTCGATTCCGTTGGGGGGGATTTTAATTGAAGCAGAAAAGATCTCAAAGGATAAGCCGGTAGTGGTAATGTGCCGCAGCGGTAAACGCAGTGCCGCGGCCATTATGCAGCTTGAACAGAAGGGATATACCAACTTGTATAACCTGCAGGGCGGCATTTTAGCCTGGGCCGACCAGATTGACCCAACCATCAACGTGTATTAAGCCATGGCGTTAAAAATGTTTTTGAATGTGCTGTACACCATCGGCATATTCCTTTGTATTATAGCCGGGTATAACTACGGCATAGCCCAGGGGCATTATATTTATTTGCTCCCGGCCGCTGCAATTATTGTTATATTAGTAGTGCTAAAGGTGAGGCTTTTAAAAGATGTAAAAAACGCTCAGAAAAAACCTTAGCACTAACGCCATGCTTATTGCAATTTTAGGAGTTATTGCCCTTATAGTGGGCATAGTACTCAAACGTTCCCCCGAGCCGGGAAGCCGCTTTGCCGGTACAATTAACAGAATAGCTGTTTTGGTTATCCTTTTAGGAATACTGGTATCCAGCATAAAGATCATTGATCCTGGTAAAGTTGGCGTACAGGTGCTTTTCGGCAAGGTGCAGGATGGTGTGCTTGAAAGCGGCCTGCACATAATTAACCCTTTTGTAGAAGTAACAACTTTTAGCGTTCAAACGGAAAATTATACCATGAGCGCCAAAGAGAATGAAGGACAGCAACCGGGCGACGATGCCATCCGGGTGCTTTCTTCCGACGGGCTTGAGGTAACCATCGACCTTTCTGTTCTATATAAAATAAATTCCGCTAAAGCGCCATTCATCCTGCAAAATATCGGCGCAAACTACGAGGATAAAATTGTGCGCCCCATTACCCGTACCGCCATCCGCGATAATGCCGTGAACTATGTTGCGGTCGACTTATATTCAACCAAGCGCGGCGAGTTTCAGGCCAGGATCAACAAAACCATTATAGATAATTTTGCACGAAACGGTCTGCTGGTGCAACAGGTTTTAGTGCGCAATATCAGTTTGCCAGCTACTGTTCGCGCCAGCATTGAGTCGAAGATACAGGCTGAGCAGGATGCGCAAAAAATGCAGTTCGTGCTTCAGAAAGAGCGCCAGGAGGCCGACCGCAAACGCGTAGAGGCCCAGGGTATAGCCGACTATCAGAAGATACTTTCAACCGGGTTGTCAGACAAGCAATTGATGTACGAGAGCATCAAGGCGCAAAAGGAAATAGCATTGTCACCAAATACCAAGGTAATTATCATCGGCGGAAAAAATAACCCGATAATGCTGAGTGATAAGTAAAAGTTGCTAGTTACGGTAAGCCCAATACCGCCGGATATAATACTTAAAAACGATACTTATTCCTGGAGTTGGGATATTGGGAATTTAGTCCTGTTCACAACAGCTTATCCGGCGTAATTGGCAGTTCCCGCACCCGTTTTCCGGTAGCATTATAAACGGCATTAGCCACAGCTGCCGCAACGCCGATGGTCGCAATCTCGCCCATGCCTTTGGCCCCGATGGGGTTTAGTATATTATCGGCCTTATTAACGAAGTAGGCTTCCACCTGGGGAATATCAGCTTGTACAGGCACATGGTAATCGGCAAAGTTGTTGTTTACCAGGCGGCCGTAGCGGTGGTCTATAACAGCTTCTTCCATCAGCGCCATGCCTATACCCATAATAGTACCGCCGATCATCTGGCTGCGGGCGGTTTTAGGGCTTAATATTTGTCCGGCATCAGCTACAGAAATCGCCTTATCGATTTTAACGACCCCGGTAGCCGGGTGCACCAAAACACGCATAAAATGAACCGACCAGGAATACATGGAATATTTCCCCTGCTCCGGTCCGCTTTTCGAAGTGGTGGTAACTTCCAGGTGGTCCAGCCCCTGCTGCTTTAGTATCTTTATATAGTCAGCCGGGTCGGTATTACCGGCCATCGATTTAAATTTCTCTTTAAGTTCAGTGCAGGCATCGTGCACGGCCGAACCCACTGTGGCAGCAATCTGCGAGCCGCCCTGCGTAGGCGAAGGAGGCAGTGACGAGTCGCCCAGCACGATCTTAATTTTGTCAGCGGGAATATCCATTACCCCGGTTGCTACCGAGGCCATTGCAGTTCCCGTACCAGGCCCGATATCTGTAACTGCTGTTTGTAAAACCAGCGTTCCGTCGGCCTGCATTTTTGCAGTAACGGTTGATGAGCTGCGATGTGCACCAAACATGCCTGCCGCCATTCCATAGCCTATGTGCCAGCCATTTTGCAATATTGTACCCGGCTTTTGGCTGCGTTCGGTCCAGCCAATTTTCTCTGCCCCTATTTTGTAGGCCTCTGCCAGGAATTTGCTCGAATAAGGCTTGTTGTTTGATGGGTCGGTTTCGGCGTAATTGCGCATGCGCAGCTCAATGGGGTCGATGTTTAAGGCATACGATAATTCATCCATCGCCGATTCCAGCGCAAAGGCGCCCGTGGCCTCGCCCGGCCCGCGCATCGGCGTCGGAGTATTTACATTGAGCGATACGAGCCTGTACCGGGTATTGATATTCGGACAGGCATACATCAGCTGACTGATATTCACCACTCCTTCCGTAAAATCTTCATAAACGGATGATTGCCCGGTAGCCTCATGCGTAATGCCGGTAAGTTTACCATCCGCGCCCGCACCTAAACTAACCTTTTGCCAGGTAAACGGGCGATAGCCTACTGACGTAAACATATCAGCGCGGCTCAGCACCAGCTTAACAGGTTTACCCACTACCTTTGATGCCAGTACAGCAGCTATCTCATGAGGCCAGGTCCGTAAGGCCGAACCAAATGCTCCGCCGACAAATGGCGCGGTAACCTGTACGTTATCTGGTGGCAGCTTAAATGCCTGCGCAATGCTTCTTTGCGAAGATTTAACGCCCTGGGTTTTAGTATAAACGCTCACCTTATCACCCGCATCCCACCGGGCAATTATAGCATGCAGCTCCATGGGGTTGTGCACCTCTGTCGGGATGATATACTCTGCATCCACCTTCACCGGCGCCGACTGCCACGCGTTTGCCTGCCCCTTAACAAAGTCTTTATCTTCCCGGCGGGTAGAAACCCCTTTGTCGAGATTGGTGAGCAGGTTAGTTTGGTGGGCCTCGGTATCGTAAGTCGCGGTGACCAGGGTCGATGCAAAGAGCGCCCGCTCAAACGTATCGGCTACTACCAGCGCAATGGGCTGGCCATTAAAATAAACCTGGTTATTGTAAAATATCTTGAGCGGGCCTTTTGGCGAAGGGTTATCCGCCTGGTACCCCGGAATTTTAGGCGCGTTAAGGTAAGTAAGCACAGAAAGCACACCCGGCGCATTTTCTGCTTTTTTTGTGTCGATGGATTTAATGGTTCCTTTGGTGACAGAACTGCCAACCATCACTCCATATACCAAATCTTTAACATTGTATTCTGCAGAATATTTGGCTTTGCCGGTAACTTTTAGTCTGCCGTCAACACGGCTTAGGGCAGACTTCCCTGTCCTGTCATCGGGCATTAAGTTATGGTTTCCAGGTATTGCCGTCTCTTTAACTTTCATAACATTCTAACATTACAACAGTTCAACTTTCCATCGCACCATCTTTGCCTAACAACTTATCAGGTGTAATCGGTAATTCCCTAACCCTCTTGCCTGTAGCGTTATACACAGCATTAGCAACAGCCGGCGCCATACCAATTAAGGCTATTTCGGCCATGCCTTTAGCACCCATTGGGTTGATATAAGGGTCCGGTTTGTTCACAAAAATGGCCTCTATTTGCGGGATGTCCGCATTAACCGGCACATGGTAGTCAGCAAAGTTATTGTTAACCAGCCTGCCATAACGGTGGTCTATTACCACTTCCTCCATCAACGCCATGCCTATGCCGCCGATGGCGCCTCCTATTAGCTGGCTTCGCGCAGTCTTAGGGCTAACTACATGGCCGCAATCCGCCACGCATACGGCTTTATCTATTTTAACCACACCGGTTGCCGGGTGTACCAAAACCTTCACAAAATGGACCGACCACGCGTACATGGCGTACTTATCGCGTTCCGGTCCACCGTTCGTGGTGCTGGTAACTTCCAGCTTTTGCAGGTTATTGCGTTTCAATATGGCAGCATAGTCAGGCTTGTCGGTGCCGCCATTACCTGCCAGTTTTTGAAAATTTTCCTTCAGGTCGGTACAAGCCTGGTAAACTGCAGATCCTACTGTTGCCGTGGTGCCCGAGCCGCCCTGGCTTGGCGCCAGCGGAAGCGATGAATCGCCCAGGTCAAACTTAATCTTTTCCGCCGGCAGGCCCATCTCCTCTGATGCTATTGTCACAATCATCGTACCTGTTCCCGGGCCTATATCGCTTACCGCCGTTTGTATCAGCAAAGTGCCGTCGTCCTTCATCACCACCCGGGCTGCCGCCTTATCGCGGTAAGCGCCGAACATGCCGCCTCCCATGCCATAACCAACCAGCCAGCCGTTCTGGGCGGTCGCGCCCGGTTTAGTTTTCCGGTCGCTCCACCCGATAGCGTCTGCTCCTAATTTATAAGCCTCCTTTAAATATTTGCTCGAAAATGGCTTCCCGCTTTCCGGGTCGGTATCCGCATGGTTGATGATACGCAATTCAACCGGATCAATATTTAATTGGTAAGACAATTCATCCAGGGCCGACTCCAGGGCAAATGCGCCCGTTGCTTCGCCCGGACCGCGCATCCAGGTGGGCGAGCCAATATCCAGTGCGCTTAATTTATAAAGGGTATTTACGTTTGCACACGCGTAGGTTGCGCGGCTAACACCAATCGGCCCTTCATTAAAATCTTCGTAAGCAGAGGTTTGTCCAATGGCTTCATGGGTTATTCCAACCAGTTTACCATCAGCTGTAGCGCCAATACCTATTTTTTGCCAGGTATGCGGACGATAGCCAACCGATGTAAACATGTCGGCCCTGCCAAGCACTAATTTTACCGGTCGCTTAACCAATTTTGCTGCAACGATCGCTGCCACTTCATGGGGCCATACCTGTAATGCGCTGCCGAAAGCGCCACCCACAAATTTGGAGTTCACCTGTATGTTTTCCCTGGGCAGCTTAAATATACTGGCAATGCCGTCGCGGGTGTCCTGCACGCCCTGTGTTTTCGTCCATACCGTCAGCCTGTCCGCGGCATCCCACTTGGCTATTATGGCATGCAGTTCCATCGGGCTGTGGACTTCTGATGGAATAATGTATTCCTGCTCCAGTTTAAATGGCGCCGTCTTCCAGGCGTCGGCTTCCCCGCGCTTACTGGTACCATCGCCTTCCGGTGCAAAAGCCTCGTGCTTCTGGTCAATTAAACGGGTGTTATGTTCCGCTGCGTTATATTGCGCCTTTACCAATGATGCCGCATACAGCGCCCGCTCGAACGTATCAGCAATTACAATAGCGATAGGCTGCCCGTTAAATAAAATCTTATTGTTATAAAAAAGCTTGTAAGTGCCCTTTTCCGGTTCTTTTTTTCCGGGCTCAACCTGGTATCCTGCGATTCTCGGGCAGTTTTGATGAGTAATCACTGATAAAACTCCCGGCGCCCTTTCAGCCGCCTTGCTGTCGATCGACTTGATTGTCCCTTTAGTAATGGTGCTGCCCACCAATACGCCATAAACCATCCCGGCTGGCGCAAATTCCGCGGAATAACGTGCAGCGCCGGTAACTTTCAGGCGGCCATCGATGCGGCTTAAGCCTTTGGTTGATTGGTTATTTGTCATTTGATGTCATTCCGTTAAGTGTACATTTTTGGCTCCGTTAGGAGCCTCAATATTGGTATTAGCAAAACGCAATTAACGATATCCGGGCGCCGGTGCGCAACATGATATTATGCATGAACGCCGCATCTATCGGGCGGTGAGTGCTTCGTTGTTCTATTCTGCCAATATTTGGCCCCTAGGGCCGGTTGCTTCCATTATATCAATTGGGGCCATGCATCATTTACGCTATACCGGCCGCATGCTTCAACGCCTCAGTAATAGCTGCCGGCGCGAGCTTCAGCTTAAACGAATTAAATTGGTACCCCTTTGCGCCCTGCATCGCAATTTGAGCGGCCTGGTTAAAGCTTTCTTCGTTTGCAGGTTTGCCTGCTAAGGCCTTCTCGGCATCATATAAACGCCATGGTTTATGCGCCACGCCACCCATAGCTAAACGCGCCTCTTTAATTGTTCCGTTATTTATTTCCAGGGCGGCAGCTACAGATACCAGCGCAAAGGCATACGATTGCCTGTCGCGTATCTTCAAATAATAGCTGTTTTTGGCGAATTTGTTATTGCTGATGACAACACCGGTTATCAGCTCGCCATCGGCCAGCGTGTTGTCTTTTTCAGGGTGATCACCCGGCAAGCGATGGAAGTCCGTAAAAGGAATTACCCGTGAGCCTTTGCGGCTGCTGACGGTTACCTCGGCCCCGAGCGCTGCCAACGCCACACACATATCGCTCGGATGAACGGCAATGCATTTGTTGCTTGTGCCAAAAATGGCATGCATCCGGTTATATCCTTCTAATGCACCGCACCCGCTTCCGGGCTGGCGTTTATTGCAGGGCATCGTGGTGTCGTAAAAGTAAGCGCAACGTGTGCGCTGCATCATATTACCACCAACGGTAGCCATATTGCGCAGTTGCGGCGATGCCCCTGCTTTGAGCGCCATGGCCAGTAAAGGTTGCTGTTCAAGCACTAACGGACTTTCGGATACCGTGCTGTTTAAGGCCAATGCCCCAATATGCAGCTGGCCCGCCTTATCAAGGCTGATACTTTTTAGGGGCAGATTATTAATATCCACCAGTTTATCGGGCGCAGTCACTCCCCGTTTCATTAGGTCGACAAGATTGGTGCCGCCCGCAATAATCTTTACTCCCGGTTTGGCAATGGCCTCTATAGCGCTTTGCTGGGTTACAGCTTTTGTATATTGAAATGGCTTCATACCTTAAAGCCTCCTTCCTTTACCTCCTGTATAGCATTCACAATGTTCGGATAAGCTCCGCAGCGGCAGATGTTTCCGCTCATATACTCACGAATTTCCATTTCCGAATTCGCATGCCCTTCGCGGATACAAGCCACTGCCGACATGATTTGGCCCGGTGTGCAATACCCGCACTGAAAGCCATCGTGTTTAATAAATGCTTCCTGCATAGGGTGCAGTTCATCTCCTTTGGCAAGCCCTTCAATAGTGGTTATCTTTTTACCGTTAACCATTACGCCAAGCGTTAAGCAGCTGTTCACGCGCCTGCCATCCACGTGCACAGTACATGCACCGCACTGGCCGTGGTCGCAACCCTTTTTGGTACCGGTAAGGTCTAATTGCTCGCGTAAAATATCCAGTAAAGTAGCGCGTGGCTCAACAGACAGGCTATGATTAATACCATTCACCTCCAGTTTTACGGGCATTTTTTCAAATGCCCCGGCAATTTTCTCATCCACATGCGCCTCTGCTGCTTTAACGGCGGTTGCGGGGGTTAACGCAATGGCGGTTAAAAGCGTACTCTGTTTTAAGAAATTGCGGCGTGAATTCTCGCTTGTCCCGGAGTCAGCTTCGGGCAAAATATGCGCTCTTTCGTCTTCCATAGCAGGTGTGTTTATTGAAGTACAAGTTAGCGCTATTTTTGTTGAAGATGTGAAATTTTTTATAAAAAGCTTTGTGTTCCTGGCTATATAACTCTTTAAGGCAGCTGTTGAGGAAAATGCCTGTTAAATAGCAGCAGAAGATTTAGTGTGCGGGTTGCAGCTAAAGATTTTGGTTTGCAGTTTTTTCTGAATCGCCTTCAAACAATACTGTAATCAAGTTGTTACTATTCTCATTATAGGCCGTCGGCAATAAAAAAAATAATTGCCCGTTTTTTTGTAACTATATAAATAGTGAAAACGTCTTATAAATATAAGATGAACTTGAAAGCGAAAATGAGACGAAGATGAGTGAGAACAAGTTCAACCACCCCATTGAGTATTTTGTTCTTTATAAGATCAGTTAATAGTAGAAAGCGGTTGTACGATACTTACGACCGCTTTTTTTATGTCATTAATTTGGCCATGGTAAGCGGCAGCCGCGCCGCAACCTGCGAAGGCAGCACTACATTAAGCCTGCCGGGCAGCGCCAGTTCATCTCCGGCCTTTCCGTGAATGTAGGCGCCGATGACACAAGCTTCTTCCGGCGAATACTTTTGAGCAAGCAATGATGTTATGATGCCGGTAAGCACATCGCCCATTCCACCCGAAGCCATAGCGGGGTTGCTTGTTGTATTGAAATAAACTTTTCCATCAGGGCTGATGATGATGGTATAATCGTTTTTCAGGAGGATATTCACCTTATATTCTTTTGCTTTTTCAATTCCGGTTTGCACGCGCGTCCACCAGCTTTTATGCTCACCGAAAAGTCTGTCGAACTCTTTCATGTGCGGCGTAAGGATACTGTTTTCAGGCAGCTCAAGCCAGAACTCCCTGTTTGCCGATAAAAGGTTGAGGGCATCAGCGTCTAATACAACAGGCTGTTCATAATTAGTCAAAATATCTGCCAGTAAGGCCTTAGCGTCCTCGCCCTTCCCAAGGCCGGGGCCAACACCTATTGCGCTAAATTTATCCCACTCAATTGCAGGCACTTCCGCACTGTTTCGTGGGATAGCCATCAATTCGGGCATGGAAGCATTAAGAGCTGTGAGGCCGCTTTTTGGAATGCACGCTGTGGTTAATCCTGAACCCGAATATGCACAGGCCGATGCACTCAATAAGGCAGCTCCCATGGTTTCCTCCTGTCCGGCTACAATTAATGCGTGCCCGTAAGTGCCTTTGTTGCTAAAGCGATGCCGCGGTTTTAGCATTTTACGCACATCCTTGTCCTCTACGGCCTGGTAAGGTGAGTTGAGCGATCGCACAAAATTCTCTTCGATGCCGATATTAACCGCTTCCCAGCAATCGATATATCGTGCGGAGTCTGGCAGCAGGAAGTTAATTTTAGGTTGTTGAAAGGTAATTACCAGGTCCGCCTTTACCGCGACAGCATCCGCAGGTATTTCTCCTTCTGAAAATAAGCCTGTCGGCACATCCACCGCAACAACTGTTCTTTGCAAGCTGTTGATGTAATTAGCCAGCCGTTTAAAATCACCTTCCAGCGGTTTGTTTAAGCCTGTGCCAAGCAATGCATCTATAATCACCGGGCTATTTTCATCCGGAGGATTTTCGCCAGGCTTCAATTCTGTTACCGGGATACTGCTTTGCTGTAATCTTTTAAGGTTGGCATTAAAATCGTCAGACGCTCTGTCTGAAAACCGGGCTATAACAACGCTTATACTTTTATAGGCGTGTTCATTTAGCATCCTGGCGATGGCCAGCCCATCGCCGCCATTGTTGCCGGTGCCGCAATACACCGTTATCCCATTCTTTTTGTCCGGGAAATGGTTGCAAAACCAGCTTACAAAAGCCCTGGAGGCGCGCTCCATTAAATCAACCGGGCTTATGGGTTCATTAGCTATGGTATAGGCATCCGCTTCACGGATCTGGGGTGAGGTTAACAATGGCAGCATATAGGTTAAAGTTACGATTGTTTGGTTTTGTTTGCCGCAGTGCAAGACGAAGTTTTTGAAACTTTTAGGCCTGGTCAAAACTCACTATTCGTGCGTTGGGGCTGCCAGCTCCCTCACCACCCCATCCAACAGAACTTGTTCCCCCTCATCCAGCCATTGCGTCGCACTTAAATAACTCAAGGCTGATATCAGCTTATTAATATCATTTTCAGTTCCTAAATTACCAACATAAGCGGGCAGCACCAGGGCTAATGCTCTCAGGTTTTTGTTTTCGCACCACGTGTTGATCATACCATCCAAAACTGTATTGGCAAATTTAACGGTACCGGTGCGTTTCAAAGCCTCGCCGATGCCCGAACGTATCATGTCGCTATATCTGCCTGCGGGCAAAAAGCCGGCGGAGTCGGCCGCAAATTGATAATATGTGTTGGCTTGTCTTAAATCATTCAGCTGTTCATATGATTTACCTACATTCAGGTACAGAGACGGGTAACTGGCATTTACTGTATCGTCGGGTAGTTTTTTTGCTCTTTCCAGCGCCTCAAGGTTCCATTTTAAAACATCTTCAGGATTTTTTTGATTGCGTGCCAGGTAGTGTGCGGCAGTAAAGGCTTCAAAGTCATTTTCAGCAATATCCCAGGCTTGTTGAAAGAGGCCGTGGGCGTGCTCAATATTTCCTTCCGCCTCGGCTTGCATGCCTTCCGCGCATAGTTTTACTACGCTATTGTTTGGGTCGAATTGCATCTTTGAATTTTGTTGGTGACCGTAAAACTATGGAGCTGCAATTTGCAAAACATTGATGTAAATCAAATAATGCTACCGCGATTTCAGCCGGCTCAATGTTTCCTGTGTGACATCGAGATAAGAAGCTAATATTTTATTCGGGAGCCGTTTGATATAGTCCGGATGTTCCCTCATTAATAATGCATACCGTTCGCCGGCTGATAGCGTCACCAGCTCTTCGATCTTTTTATTTTGATAGATGTAGGCAAATTCAAGCAATCTGATATAGAATTTCCTCCATTCTGAAAACCTCTTTGCAAGACCGTAAAATGCAGTACGGCTAATACAAAGTGCTTCAACATCGTCCAGGGTATCAATAAACTCGAACGAGGGTGTCTGGGCGATAAAACTATTAAGCGCCGTTATTACCATACCCTCCAAAGCAATGTATCGTGTCTTTTCACTGCCATTTAAAGTAAGATAGTAGGTGCGCATACAGCCTTTATTTACAAAATAGAAGGTGTCGCATACGTCTCCGTTGGACAGTAAAATGGAATTCTTTTTAAAATGGACCGGCTTAAAGCTATGCACAATTTCGTTTAAGATATCGCCGTCAACAGTGATGTTGTGCCGCAGATATTTCTTCAATTGCTCGTACATAGGCGGCTTATTTTATCCCCATCTCCTTCTTCAAAAACTGCCCCGTAAAGCTTTCCTTAACCTTACACAAACCCTCGGGTGTGCCACTAAACAAAATGGTACCGCCACCAGAGCCTCCTTCAGGACCCAGGTCTATTACATGGTCGGCTACTTTTATAACATCCAGGTTATGCTCAATTACCAATACGGTATTGCCTTTGTCAACCAATTGCTGCAATACCCCAAGCAACACATTAATATCTTCGAAATGCAAGCCTGTGGTAGGCTCATCGAGAATATAAAAGGTGTTGCCGGTATCTTTTTTTGATAATTCGGTTGCCAGCTTAACGCGTTGCGCCTCCCCCCCAGACAGGGTAGTTGATGACTGCCCCAGCGTAATATAGCCCAGTCCAACATCCAGCAGGGTTTTTACTTTGCGATAGATGGATGGTATATGCTCAAAAAATGCCGTGGCATCCTCAATGCTCATATCCAAAACATCGCTGATGGATTTACCACGGTAACGCACTTCGAGTGTTTCGCGGTTATACCGCCTGCCGCCGCACTCCTCACATGGAACTTGCACATCCGGCAAAAAGTTCATCTCGATAACTTTCTGACCGGCCCCCTGGCAGGTCTCGCAGCGGCCTCCCTTTACGTTGAATGAGAAACGGCCAGGCTTATAGCCCCTTATCCGGGCCTCCGGCAATTGCACGTAAAGGTTACGGATATCCGAGAATACGCCGGTATAAGTTGCCGGGTTCGAGCGCGGGGTACGGCCTATAGGCGTCTGATCAATTTCAATCACCTTATCTATATGCTCTAAGCCTTCAATTTTTTCGTAAGGCAGCGGGTGTTTCTTGGCCCTGAAAAAGTGATGGTTCAGAATGGGGTACAATGTTTCTGTGATCAGGCTCGATTTACCGCTGCCTGATACGCCGGTAATACCAATAAGCTTACCGAGCGGAAAATCCACCGACACGTTTTTCAGGTTATGCCCTATTGCCTTTTTCAGTTTCAGCACCTTCCCGCTACCGGCCCTTCTTTTCTTAGGGATAGCAATTTCGCGCTCGCCGTTTATGTAGGATGTGGTTAACGTATGCGCCTTCATCAATTCATCGGGCGTTCCCTGGGCCACAATCTCGCCGCCATGCACGCCTGCGGCAGGGCCCATATCAATAACGTGGTCGGCATGAAGGATCATGTCCTTATCATGCTCAACTACCAATACCGTGTTACCCAAATCGCGCAAATCTTTAAGGGCATTTATCAGGCGCTCATTATCGCGCTGATGCAGGCCAATGCTGGGCTCATCCAGGATGTACATTACATTCATCAGCTGCGAGCCGATTTGGGTAGCCAGCCTGATACGCTGGGCCTCGCCGCCTGAAAGGGTTTTGGCTGTACGGTCAAGTGTTAAATAATTCAAACCAACATCCAGCAAAAACACTATTCTTGCCCTTATCTCTTTTAATATTTCTTTGGCGATAACATTCTGACGCTCGGTCAGCCGGTCTTCCAGGTTGGCAAACCACTCCTGCAGATTGCGGATATCCATGCAAGCCAGTTCAAATATGTTTTTACCGTCAACCTTAAAATGCAGCGACTCTTTTTTCAATCTTGCACCCCCGCAAACCGGGCAGGTACGCAGCACACGATAGTTCTCCATATCGTCCATGCCTTCTTCGCCGCGGCGTTCCTGCTGTTCTTCCAGCATACGGATAACACCGTCGAAAGCTACCTGGTAACTTTGTACATTCCATTTATTGTACTCAACGGCCACGGTTATCATGTCGCTGGCGCCATTCAGGATGATATCCAGGTGCTCACGCGAAAGTTTTTCTATAGGCGTCGACAGCGAAAATTCGTACTTTTTGGCAAGCGCCTTCAATACCTGGAATATCCAGGTTTCGCGGTATTCTCCTATCGGGGCCAGCCCGCCATTTAAAATACTTAGTTTGGGGTTCGGTATAACAGAAGCCTCATCAACCTCGAAAATATAACCTAAGCCGGTACATTTTTCGCAAGCCCCGTAAGGCGAGTTGAACGAAAACGTATTGGGCTGCGGCTCATCATATGATATGCCCGAAACCGGGTCCATCAGGTACTTGCTGTAGTAATAAACGTTGCCATCCTTATCAGCTATCCTGATAATGCCTTTGGCGATCTTCAGCGCCGATTGCACCGAAGTATATAAACGCTTACTATCTGCCTCGCTAACAACCAAGCGATCTACAACAATATCTATATCGTGTATTTTATAACGGTCAACCTGCATTTTAGGCTCAACATCCGCAATGGCGCCGTCAATCCAAACTTTCAGGAAGCCCTGCTTGCGTATCTGCTCAAACAGTTCGCGGTAATGCCCTTTCCTGGCTTTAACCACCGGCGCAAGAATGTTTACCGGCTGGCCGTCAAATTTCTCGTGAATAGTTTTAAGTATCTGATCTTCAGACATGCGCTCCATCTTTTCGCCGCTTACATAAGAGTAAGCCTCGCCCGTGCGGGCAAAGAGCAGGCGCATAAAATCATATATCTCGGTAATAGTGCCTACGGTAGATCGCGGGTTTTTGCTGGTAGTTTTTTGCTCGATAGCGATAACAGGGCTTAGGCCCGACACCTTATCTACATCGGGGCGCTCCATGCCACCCATAAATTGCCGCGAGTATGCCGAAAATGTCTCCATATAACGGCGCTGCCCCTCAGCATAAATGGTATCGAAAGCCAGCGACGACTTGCCGCTGCCGCTCAGCCCGGTAACAACAACCAGCTGATTACGCGGAAATGATACATCGATGTTTTTTAAATTATGCACCCGGGCGCCATACACTTCAACTTCGTTTTGTTCCCCCAGGTCGACATGTGGTTTTGTCATAATTAGTGAATTAGTGAGCTAGCGATTAAGAGATATCCTGCACTAACGGCACGCAAAACTAGCTAAAAAAATTAGCATATTGCATAACTTGATTAATCGGTCGCGTTAAATTGAGTTCATTAGCCTGGTCTTCTTTTAACTTGATCAACCCCGCTCTTAATCAACCCGATCAACTATTCTACAAACCACAAATATACGCAAAAAAGGCCGGTCATCCCCCTGGGAAACCGGCCTTAAAGTGCTCCGTAATATTAATTTACATTTGGCGGATAATGTTCCGCGTATTAGTTAACGGCCAGCAGCTCAAAGCTTCCGGCGCTCAAATCTTTAACCGCGTAATAATCATAGCCATATTTTTTCGGCTGGGTAATGATGGCTTTCATGGCAATCAGGTTGTAAACATATGCACCTGTTTCGCGGTTGAGGTGCATGCGGAAGTAATTATCCTCGTTTTGCCTGTTTATTGCCTTTTCCAGCTTGATCTCGCCATTGTTGTAAGCAGCAGCGGCAAGGGTCCAGCTATTAAACAAGCCATAAAGCTCCTTTATGTACTTACATGCGGCAACTGTTGATTTGGTGAGGTTCATTCTTTCATCAACCCCGTGTCCAACTTTAAGCCCGTAAGTACGGGCAGTTCCGGGCATAAATTGCCAGATCCCCCTGGCGCCTTTTGGAGAGGTGCTTTCACAAAACCCCGATTCCACTAAAGGAATATACTTAAAGTCGTCAGGGATGCCGTAAGCTTTCAAAATAGGCTCGATAATGGGAAACCATTTGTCTGCTTTACTATGCAAAATGTTGGATTGCACGCATTTAAAACTGTGCTTTTTTATCGACAGCATCAGTTTGCGGGTTACACTTTTGTTCCTTGTTGGCATGGCTTCATTTGCAAAACTGTAGTCCTCGTCGGCATCCGGACTTTTGTAAATAAAAGTTGTAATGCGGGGAGCAGATTCAGTAGCTTTCTTTGCGATCACTGAAGCCTTCGGGTTGTTCATACTGGTGGTTGGCACGGCCTTTGTACCACAAATATTGAACACGGAAATGATAACCAGCAGCACAATTACGGAGCACGTAATCAGATGTCTTTTCGTCATTTCTTTTTTATCCATAATCAATACATTTGGTAGAATGTGCTGCAAAGGTACGTTATATAAGTCAGATTATCAAACACTTACCTTTGCGGCACGTTTTTTACAACGCGGTTTTCAGTCTAAAAACCTGCTTTAAAACGCTTAAAGCGCGATTTTGTTTGTGTTAAAAAAAATCCAAAAATCTCCCGAAAAACCGTAACTTTGACCCCTCACGCTGCGAAAGCGCTAACGAAAAAACTATGGCATTTAACAGACCGGGTAACGGCCGAGACGGCAAGTCGAACATATCATCAAACCGCCCCGCTAATGGCGGTGACAGGCCAAAAAAAGCAAGCCCGGCAAGAGGCAAATCAACCCCCAACTCCGATACGTCAAACAACGCACGGCCTTCGAGAAAGTATAACACCGAAACTACCGGCGAGAAAAAGTCATTTTCGCGCGGCAAAAGCAGTTTCACGGAAGGCGCCGGCGACAAAAAAACATTTTCCCCTAAAAGCAAGCCATACACCGGCCGCACTGCCGGAGAACCGGAAGGTAAGCCATTCGTCAAAAGCAAGCCTTATAGCGGCCGCACCGGCGAAGGAGACAAAAAGCCTTTTTCATCACGTGGCAAATCGGGCGGTTTTGGCGATAAAAAGTTTGGTGATAAAAAGTTCGGCGACAAACCGGCAGCCCGCGGCGGTTTTAAAAAGCCATTCAGCGATAAGCCATATTCCACCGACCGGCCAAAACGCACACGAACAGACTTTGCTTCGCCGGAATTTGAAGCGCCTGCAAAAACAATGCGCGGCCGTAAGAAAACAGCAGAACCTAAAGACGACGGCCTCATCAGGCTGAATCGCTATATATCGAACTCCGGAATTTGTTCCCGCCGTAAAGCCGATGAACTGATAACCGCGGGGGTAGTTTCTGTTAACGGCGAAGTGATCAGTGAGTTAGGCTATAAGGTTGATCCGGTGAAAGACCAGGTGCGCTATAATGGCGAATTGCTGAAGCGCGAAAAAATGGTTTATGTGCTATTGAATAAACCTAAAGACTATATTACCACTACCGAAGACCCGCAGGAACGCCGCACCGTAATGCATCTGGTTGAAAAAGCAAGCCGCGAACGCATCTACCCTGTCGGCCGCCTTGACAGGAATACAACCGGGCTGTTATTGATGACTAACGACGGTGATCTGGCCGACAAACTCTCGCATCCGCGCAATAATATCGTTAAATTATATCATGTCGAGCTGAATAAAGGCCTCACGCAGGGCGATTTAAATAAAATCAGTTTCGGGCTCGAACTGGAAGACGGCTTAATAAAACCGGATTCTGTATCCTACGTGGCCGGCGGCTCAAAAAGGGAAGTCGGCATCCAGATCCATAGCGGCAAAAACCGCATTGTTCGCCGCATATTTGAGCATTTAGGCTACGAAGTGGTAAAGCTCGATCGTGCCGTTTATGCCAATCTTACCAAAAAAGATCTTCCCCGCGGCCGCTGGCGTTACCTTGACGAAAAGGAAGTGATCCAGCTGAAGCATTTGGTGTAGTGAAGACGAAAGGATAAACATAAAGGCGAAAGTTTGTCATTGATAATGTTTCGCCTTTTTTATTGTAGAAATGCATTGTTTTTGCCTTTTACCTTTCACCTCCAATCACTACCTTGCATCTTGTTAACCAAATTATCCTGTGATGAAAAAATTTCTGGTATTAGTTTTGACGCTCTGCCCTGTATTTATGTACGCACAAAAAAAGAAAGGGCCGCCCACAACATATGACCTCCTTATCGGTACCTATACCAAGGGAAAAAGCAAGGGTATTTATGTGTACCGCTTTTATGCCGAAAAAGGGCGGCTGGAGTATCTGAATGAAATCGATGATGTAAGCAATCCATCATACCTTACGGTGTCTGACGATAATAAGTTTGTTTACGCAGTGAATGAGAACGGCAAGCAGGGCGAAGTGAGCGCCTTTAAGTTTGACGCCAGACTGGGCAAACTGGAATTTATTAACAAACAGTCATCGCTTGGCGCCGATCCATGCTACATCTCGGTTGATAAAGACCGGAAAAATGCTTTCGTTGCCAATTACAGCAGCGGTAACGTAGCGGTGATGCCTATAAACAAAGACGGCTCGCTGGCGAATGGGACGGAGACTATCCGCCACGAGGGCAAAGGCCCCAACGCCGAACGCCAGGAAGGCCCGCACGCGCATATGGCCCTTTTGTCGCCTGATGAAAAATACCTGCTTTATACCGATTTGGGCAACGACAAAATATTTGTAAATCGCTACAAACCCGGCAAGGAGAGCCCGCTTTCCGGCGCTAAAACACCTTTTGTAAGTATTACGCCGGGCGATGGTCCGCGCCACATGGTTTTTTCGAACGATAAAAAGCACTTATACCTGTTGACAGAAATGGGCTCGAACATTCACGTGTTTGACTACGACGATGGTAAGCTTACCGAAAAGCAAAAGATATCATTTTTAGCGCCGGGCTTTAAAGGACAAACCGCCGGCGCAGCAGTTCATATTTCGCCGGATGGGAAGTTTCTATACGCATCAAACCGTTTGGAGACAAACAACATAACCGCATTTGCCATAAACGAAGAAACCGGCGAACTTACCCAGGTAGACCAGATATCAACTTTCGGCAAAAATCCGCGCGATTTTGCCATTGAGCCAAATGGAAATTTCCTGGTGGTTGCCAACCAGGATAGCGACAATTTGCTGATATATAAAATAAACAAAGCTACCGGTAAGCTTTCTCCGGTACAAGGTGCAATAGAGGTTGGGAACCCTGTTTGTTTAAAATTCACATCAGCTGAATAAGCTTAAAGCTAAAACCAGAAAGACCAAAGCTATCTGATAGCTTTGGTCTTTCTGTTATAAACGTTGTGCTTTAGCCTTTCGCTTTAAGCTTTTTTACTGCTTGGCGAACGTATAAACCACGTATGCCGTTTTACCACCCAGGTCCACCGGCGATTTTAGTGTCATTGAGCTGCCATCGTTAGCGGCTACAACCAATTGATAACCTTCCGTAACTTTTTGGGCTTTATCTCCCTGGTAAAGCTTTTTAAACTGGAATAACTGGTTAGCGCCGCCATCGGTATTATTTACCGACCAGAATATGGTTTGCGACGTACCGTTTGGCAGCGTATATATGCCATTGCCGCTATTTGTAAGTTTCCAGGTGCTGCCCACAAAGTCTTGTGGTGGCGCCTGGTCGAACACATTCTGTACGGCTTGCTGTACAATGCCCTCATAATTTACGCTGCTAATGGTCCACGTACCGGTAAATTTACCGCGGGATACATTGCTGGCGCCTGTAACGGCATTTTTTGATGAAGAACATGCGGTTAATACGATGGCTATTACTGTAACGGCTAATAATGATTGAACTAATTTTTTCATGATAATTGTAATTTTCCATGTATTAGCACAAATCTTGCCAAAGTAGTAAGCGGCTATTAATTGCTTCATAAATAGCGGCTTTTTGATAGAATTGTTAACCGCCAGAGCGTAATGCACATATATTACCAGGCGAAAACGTTATAATTTAACTACTACATAAGTTCCTCCCTTAAACTGGCCAAGCTGCTTGATCATCTCACGCGTATTTTTACCGATCCAGATCAAACCCGTGGTTCCGCCGTGCGTAAAGGCGAGTACCGAACAATTAAGCTGGTGATAACCCGGAAGGTCCAGGCTGTCGTCGAAGACGTATTTGATGGTATAAGGGTCATTCCCGCCCCTGGCTTCATTAAAATTATTGAGTGTATAGGTTACTCCTCTTTTTATTTTTAGATAGCCGAAGATATATTCTATCATATTATCCTCGAAATAGCCCGCATTCATTGGATAAGTCTTGTTGGTAACCGCTCCTTTAAATTCCTTTCGTACAGTAGCTGCCGTAGCCGAAAACGACATCTCGTAAGTTCTTTTTTGCTGAATGTGTACTTCATGCATACTTACAGGCCGAAACGAAAAATCAGTTACCGAAGTGTCGGCGGACATAAAACCAACGGGAACCTGCCTGGACCTCGAAAATGTAATCCGCTGTTTTGAAGAATCGATTTTTATAACGTTTTCCATCATGAACTCATATTTTATATTCCCTGATGTATCCCAGGTAACGTTTTTATAAAACTGGTGCGAGGGGCGGATAACGTTATAATCAATTGTATTATCCCCAGGCCGGATGGTTTGAGCATAAACCCTGCCGGTAAAAAGGATGATTACCAGTAGGAGGAAGTCTTTCTTCTGCATCTTTTTTTGATGCTAAACTCGCGGTTGCCGCCTGTCATGGCTAACCAATTAAACCAAATGGGATTTATTTTAAACGTATCGGGTATGATTTTTAGTTAGCCGCGTAACTAACCGTTCGCTGCCACAATCGTACGCTTTTTGGCCCAAATCAAATTTCTTCCACTTAAAACCAGGAACAACCCTTTCATCCGTTACTTAGTGCCCAGCTTTCTCAACCCTTAAGCCTATGTCGCTTACTTCTCGTAACGGGTTGTCTCTCATGTTCTGTTCTATAATAAAGGTGTAAGTTCCCTTGGCCGGAAACATGTGATTCACCAGGAAGGGTTCCTGGTAGCTGTACAGATTACCTGAGCCTTTGCCAAGCCATTTGCCTTCTTTATCAGCAAGGCGCAGCTCGAAGCGCTTAGACGCATTTTTTATGCCGGGGCCCGACTGTGATATCAGCACGAAAATATTGGAGTATTTATAGTCGCCGGTTACCCTTAAATTCATATACAGGTTGTAAGGCAGCTTTTCATCATCAATTTTAAATGAAAATTTTGCGCTGTTGCTATACGTCCAGTTATGATTTGGAATTTCAGTATTTTGGTCGATAATTGCATTTTTATCCGTGCATCCTGGCAGCAGGGCTATGCAACCCAACAATATCGAACAGCATAAAATCAGCTTATTTTTCATGCATTATTCCCTGGCTGGCCACCCTCTCTTTTCCCGTCGGGGTTGCGGTTCTTGTTTTTGTTCGGGCGAAATTTTTTGTGGCGGTTTTGCTGGTTCCCGTCGCCCTCGGGTTTGTTGCCCTGTGGCTTGTTGGCGCTGCCATCAGTCCGGTTACCATCATTAGGCTTGTTACCCTGGGGCCTGTTCGTCTCTCCACGGTTGCTGTCGGGCCTGTTGCCCTGCTGCTGCCGTTGTTGCTGCCCTTTATTTTGATTTGAGCCAGCCTGTTGTGCATCCGGGCGCGGCGCGTTATTGCCGGCTCCCTGACCATCGCGCTGGTTACGGTTTTTGTTCTTGTTTTTCTTTTTGTTCTGGTTGCGGCGCTCGTCAAGGCGGGTGAGACTATCTTGCCCAACCACGTTTTCATAATCGAGCACTTTAACCGGCTTGGTTTCAGCTTCAACGATAACACCCAGATCCGGCGGAATTACGCCGTCGCGGTTCATTTGCTGTAATTCTTTTACACGTGCAATCGGCAGCGGTATCCATGATTCTTCACCCGGATAGCTGAACCACATCATTTTTTTAAAGATGTCGGTTTTCTGCAGGCGGGCATCACCGCGCTGGGTTTTTAAAACATTTACATTATCGGGGATGTGCTTAAGCGCATCCATATAAGTATCCAGCTCGTAATTAAGGCAGCATTTCAGCTTGCCGCACTGGCCGGCCAGCTTCAGGGTGTTGAGTGAAAGATTCTGGTAACGCGCCGCAGCTGTAGATACTGTTTTGAAATCAGTAAGCCAGGTTGAGCAGCAAAGCTCGCGCCCGCATGAACCAATGCCACCCAGGCGGCTTGCTTCCTGGCGCATGCCGATCTGACGCATCTCGATACGGATACGGAAAGCCTCAGCCATTTTCTTGATCAGTTCGCGGAAATCCACGCGACCCTCGGCTGTATAATAAAAAGTGGCTTTGGTTTTATCGCCCTGGTAGTCAACATCGCTCAGTTTCATGCTAAGGTTAAGTTCCAGCGCCAGCGTACGCGATTTGTGCATGGTTTCCCATTCAAGGTCTTTGGCTGCCTTCCATTTCTCTACATCAGCAACGGTAGCTTTGCGGTAGATTTTTTTAGCCACATCCTCTTCCCTTACCCTGCGTTTTACCATCTGCATCCGCACCAGTTCGCCGGTTATGGAAACATGCCCCACATCGTAACCGCCGGTAGCCGCTTCAACCACCACCAGCTCGCCTGCTTCCAGGTAGATGTTATCCGGGTTATGGTAAAACTCCTTACGCGAACCTTTAAATTTTACTTCTACTATACCGAAGGGCTTATAATTTGTCGGCATGTCCATGTGCGACAGCCAATCGTAAACATCTAATTTACTGCAACCATTGGTAAGGCAAGAGCCATTACTTTTGCAGCCGGCAGGCGTACATCCGCCCCCCGTTGAACAACTTCCGCATCCCATAATTAATTTGGCATATATTGGGCCCGCTCCTGGCGGATCGTTTTAAAACTTAGTATTTTTATAATCTGTAAAGATACATCTAAAAATAATATTTTGGGGTTACCGTTCCTTTCCACGTGATAGTGTGCTTTTTCCAGCTCTGCAACAATGGCCTCCGCCTCCTCAACAATCATCACTTTGGTCATTTTTTCGGCAGTATCCAGCTCTGCTGCCGGCAGGTGTACCAGGCTGCCGGCGCCTGACAGCAGCAGGCAGCACTCCCGTAAAAAGCTTATTCCGTATCTTAAAAAGTTCTTTTGGTTTTCACGCCCCATTTTGGCAATCTGATCCGCAAAATTCATCACTTCCAGCCCCTTGTTGGCAAAGCAAAGCCGCAGCCATTGTACAAATTGTGTATGATAGCCCCTGTTGTCCAGCTGCAGCATGCTGATGGCGTCGGTAAGGCTGCCGTTGCTTAAATACGCTATTTCGGCAGCGGAGTCCTCCGTTTGGTTATGCTGCTGAACCAGGTGTGCCTTTATTTCCTCCATCTCAAGTGGCGGAATTTTCATCAGCTGCGTACGGCTCAGGATGGTGTTCAGTATTTGGTCCTGGTTTTGAGCCACCAAAATAAACAGCGTATTAGGTTGGGGTTCTTCAATAATTTTCAGCAGTGCATTACCTTCTTTGTCCAGGTATTCGGGGAGCCAGAGAATTAATATTTTATAAGCAGACTCAAAGGGCTTAAAGCTTAATTTCTTGATGATCTGGTGGCACTCTGCAATATTAATATTGGCCTGCTTATTTTCGGCATCCAGGTAATCGCGCCAGGTATCCAGATTTAAATAGGGGTTGGTTGTAAAGGCCTCGCGCCATTGCTCAATAAATGTAATAGCGGTGTCTTCCTTATGTTTGGCAAAGAACGGGTACGAAAAATGCAGATCGGGGTGCATCAGTTTTTGATACTTGCGGCATGACGCACATTCGCCGCAGGAATCATCTTCCAGCCTGTTCTCGCACGATAAATATTGCGCATAAGCCACCGCCAGCGGCAGACTTCCCGAGCCGCCGGGGCCCAAAAACAGCTGCGCGTGGCTAACCCGGTTTTCTTTTACCGAAGTTATCAAGCGTTGCTTTATTGCATCCTGTCCTACTATGTGCTTAAACTGCATTGGTGCAAATTAGGGAATAGATACGAGAATTTAGATGCGAGATATAAGATTTGAGACATGAGACCCGAAATCAAACGCATTTTTTACAATTATGCGTTGAATTTGAAAAGTCTGACGATGGGACGATAACATGAATTAAACTGTTTGCAGTATCTTTGGCCATGCGAATGCTATTCATCATGCAAAAACCAATTTCTGATCTCTGGTCTTTAATCTCTAATAACGCATGAGAATCATGGCCTTCGATTATGGCACCAAGCGCATCGGCATTGCCGTTACCGACCCGATGCAAATCATAGCTACCGGGTTGGATACCATCCATCCGAACAAAATTATCGATTACCTTAAAAAATACTTCCAAACCGAACAGGTGGAGCGCTTTATTGTAGGCGAGCCCAAGCAAATGGACAATACTCCCTCCCAATCGGCCATACATGTAAAAGGTTTTGTAAACCTGTTAAACAAGACTTTCCCTGATATTCCTGTAGAGATGCTGGATGAGCGCTTTACCTCAAAAATGGCATCGGCAGCCATTTTACAGGGCGGAGTAAAAAAAATGGACAGAAGAAATAAAGAGCTGGTGGATACAGTTTCGGCGGTGATCCTGCTGCAGTCGTGGATGGAGAAAAGAGCGTTTTAAGACCGAGATACCATTATCTCTATTTGAGAAAAAAGGTTTATAACATATCCTAATTCTCCGGGGCCCTTAATACTGGTTTGGGTTTTGACATAAAGGGATTTAGCAACGCCGCTATAAAAATCACCAATATGCACCCAATCGCGTTCAGCCACAAGTAAGCTACCTTATCAGTAAAACCCAGTATGCAGATGATAGCCTCTGTTATTACAGCAGCTGTAAATACCGCGGCCCCTCTTATCTTTTTGAGATAAAAGGCTACTATAAAAACACCGAGTATGGTGCCATAAATAAAAGACCCCAGCTTGTTTACATACTCCAGCAAGTTACCAACTTTGCTTGCATAAAGCGCCATGGCCACGCACACTACGCCCCAGAATATTGTAGCTAAACGCGACGCCAGCAGGTAATTCTGCTCATTGGCGCCGGGATTGATTATGCGTTTATAAATATCAACGACGCTGGTGGAGGCAAGCGAATTAAGCGCGCTTGCCGTAGAGCCCATGGAGGCGAGAAATACAATAGCTACCAGCAACCCAATTAACCCACGCGGCAGGTAATGGGTAACAAAATTCAAAAACACATAGTTGGTGTCATCTTCGTTGGCTTTGGCATTGTTCTTTTTCATTACGCCGATAGCCTCGGCACGGATATCAGCGGATTGCTTATCTGCCAGTTTCAGCGCATCTTTTGCGCGGGCTATTTGTTCGGGGCTATGGCTGTCGAAAGCCTTGATTAAATCGCCGGTTTTGTTTTTACGTTCTTGAAAGGCAGCGTTGTATTGGTTTTCCAGTTCATTGTACTGTCCTGCGTAGCTGCTTTGTTTCACCTGTTCAACCTCGTAACGGTTAAAGAACATAGGCGCCCGGTTAAACTGGTAAAAGGCAAAAACCAGGATACCTATCAGCAGGATTAAAAACTGCATCGGTATTTTAAGCAAACCGTTCATAATCAAACCCATCCGGCTTTGGCCAACCGAGCTTCCGGTAAGGTAGCGGCCAACCTGGCTTTGGTCGGTACCAAAGTAAGAAAGCTGCAGGAAGAAGCCGCCTATCAGCCCGCTCCAGATGTTGTAGCGGTTGTTCGGATCGAATTTCCAATCCACCACATTCATCTTGCCCATTTTGCCGGCCAGTTTTACTGCTTTAACAAAGCCAACCCCATCAGGTAACAAATGAACTACCAACACTCCGGCAAAAAACATTCCCAGGAAAATGATGCTCATTTGCAATGTCTGGGTGTACGAAACAGCCCTTGTACCGCCATAAACAGTATAAAATATCACCAATCCGCCGATAAACAGCGTGGTATAAACGGTATTGATGTTGAGGATGGTTGATAATATGATTGAAGGTGCATAGATGGTAATACCCGTTGACAAGCCGCGTTGTACCAGAAATAAAAACGAAGTAAGCGCCCGTGTTTTCAGATCGAAGCGGTTTTCCAAAAACTCGTAAGCGGTATAGACCTTCAGTTTATGGAAAATGGGCACAAATGTTATGCACAGCACAATCATGGCCAGGGGCAGGCCGAAATAAAACTGCACAAACCGCATCCCGTCAGAATAAGCCTGGCCCGGAGCCGACAGGAAAGTAATGGCGCTGGCCTGCGTGGCCATAACAGAAAGCCCGACGTGGTACCACTTGAGCGAGCGGCCACCCATTAAAAACTGGTCGATATTTTTATTGCTGCCGCTTTTCCATACACCGTATATGATGATGGTAAGCAAGGTAGCGCCAAGAACTATCCAGTCGGTTAAGCTCATTCAAGGTAAAAGGTAATGAGCGAAAAAATAAGGATTAGAAAAACCAGCCAGCCGGCTACAATGCCATAAAACTGGTTCCAGCTGCGTATGAACGATGGCAGTTCGGGATCAGGCTTTGCTGCCACGGCCCCTTACAAAAACGTTCAGGAAAAACCCGGCAAAAAGCAGGCCCACAACGCCTAATATAGGTATCAGTATTAAGGTTTTATCGATAACCACACCGCTTGCAAGGCCGGCAAGCATGCCGATAAGGTAGTATAATGAATCGATATTTTTTTCTTCTTCGTGATGTTTCATGATACAGAGAATGTTATGCTGCAAAAATAATTATTATATAATGGATAGCAAGCGTGGAGTTGAAATGTTTTAAAGTTGGGAAGTTGTATTGTTAGATGGCCTTTTTTTAAATTGATATAACTTTTTACGGCCGGCACAACACTACAATTAATTTTGAACAACTATCTTTATATACAGCTGTAACCTGCGGGGAAGAAGTGTAGTCAGAAGGGTTAGAAGATGCAAAGCAAGCTTTCAGATATCGAATTGATTGAACAGGTACTGGCGGGCAATCAGGCGGCGTATGCCGATTTGGTTAAGCGGCACCAGCGATTTGTATTTACGCTGGCGATGCGCTATGCGAAAAGCCGTGAAGACGCTGAAGAAATAGCGCAGGATTGCTTTGTGAAAGTCTACCGGTCGTTGGCATCATTCCAGGGGCATGCCAAGTTTACTACATGGCTGTACAGTATAGTATATACTACAGCCATGACGTTTTTAAGGAAAAAGAGGGTGGATACAGACTCGATAGACGACGAAGGCACTTTTATACAGGTAGAAAGCCAGGCATCGGTTTATGACGTAAATAATGCCGAAAATAAATCGCGGTCGTTTTACCTTAGCCAGGCTATTGAGCAGCTTCTGCCGGACGATGCCGCTATAATTACCCTTTTTTATAAAGGAGAGCAATCGCTGGAGGAAATTGCGCAGGCGCTGGGAATGGAGGCGAATACGGTGAAGGTAAAATTATTCAGGGCGCGCCAGCGTTTAAAAGAAAAGCTGGAGCGTAATTTAAAACATGAAGCAAAGGAACTGATATGAATACGATTGAGGAAAAACTTTGGAGTTACATAGATGGGACATGCACGCCGGAAGACATGCAGAATATCAGCAGGCTCATCGCAAGCGATGAATCGGTGCGCTTAAAATACCAGGAGTTGCTGGCCTTTGACAAAGAATTTGCTGCGATGGAACTGGACGAGCCGTCAATGGCGTTTACTTATAACGTAATTGAGGCTATTCGCACCCAGGAAGCCATGGTGCCATTAAAAACCAGGGTAAACAAACGTATAATTTTAGGGATAGTACTGTTTTTTGTGGTAAGCCTTACCGGGTTCCTGGTATATGCGCTATCCCAAATGGACATTTCGTCAGCAAAGGTTCCTGACATTGTGTCAAAAGTATCCGTGAATGTTAAATTACCACAAGTAAACACTCATATCTCCAAACCGCTGGTAGAGGGATTTATGTTTTTCGATGTGGTTTTAGGGTTATACCTGTTTGATAAATACCTTCGCCGTAAGAATGCAGGTCAATTACTGTCTAAAAAATAAAACACAGTATTTACTGTTTGATACACATTTTGGGTTTTGGCAGGGTTGCTTAATAGGAAATATAATAGTTTAAAGAAAATTTACGGAGTATCTCAAAGATTTGGCACGGCGATTGATTAGTTACTATCGGGACTGGCACTCACCAGTTCAATTGTGATAAGGTTTAGGTTGAAAGTCCCCCGCAGCAAGTGTGGGGGGCTTTTATTTTTTTATAGACTTTACTTTTTCTGCCAACTATAGTCTAAGAAAATAAGGGAGATAAACCGCGTATACAATTTATAAGTTTAAACCGTTTATTTAACTTTGCACAGGATTTTCTGACCCCAATTATCCTGGCGCAGTGTCCGGTTTCTAAAATGTCCAGTTAAGCGAAGCAAAAAATTATTATCGATATGACAAAGTGTTACGCATTTGTATTTGCATTGCTGCTTAGTGCAGTCTGTTTAAATGCCGAAGCTCAGGCTCCCCGTATACCTGAAGCCAGCCCTACGCAAACTATTATACAGGATTTTGGGCTTGGTAAAATCACCATAACGTACTCAAGGCCAAGCGTGAAAGGCCGCGTGATATTTGGGGGGATAAATCCCTATGGCCAGGTTTGGCGCACCGGGGCAAATGCGGCTACTACTATTACTTTTACAGAAAACATCTTTTTTGAGGGGCATAGTGTTAAAGCTGGTACCTACGCGCTGTTCACTATTCCCGAAAAGGATGAATGGACCATCATATTAAACAAAACGGCTAAGCAATGGGGCGCGTATAGTTACAAACAAGCCGATGATATTCTGCGGGTAAAGGTAAAATCGACCTATCGGGCCGAGAAACGTGAAAGTTTTACTATACAGTTTGCCGATGTAACTACACATTCTGCTGAACTGCACCTGGTTTGGGACCATGCGTCGGTGTATATTAAGCTTGCTACTGATGACGATGCTAAAATTACAGCGAACATTGATCAACTGATGAAAGGCGACCGCAAGCCTTATTATTTTAATGCGATACAATACTATTACGAAAATAATAAGGATCTGAAAAAAGCGCTCGGCTGGGCGCTGGAGGCGGAAAAGGTTGAGCCCGAAAGCCCCTGGTTCAGGCTATGGGAAGCCCGTATCCGGCTGAAAACCGGCGATAAGGCAGCCGCCATCAAGGCTGCCCAAAAAGGCGTGGAACTTGCAAAGGCCACCAATGACGACGAATATGTAAGGCTTAACCAGGCTGTAATTGATATGGCGAAAGCCAGCCGGGAGTAAGCGGATCTGAGAGATTACTTACGGAACTTCCGTATACTAAAATGGCCCGGCGATTTCGCCGGGCCATTTATATTTAAACAGCAATCAGTTCTGACAGATTACATCAATTACTCCGGCTTCTGCCTTATACTATAAATACGCTTCCCTCAATCTTATCAGCCTTACCCAGTGCATTAGCCTCATGATGGGATAAACCGGGTCTAATTCAAACCACCTTGCCGCAAAATTAGCGTTGTTTGGCCTTTTATGATGATTGTTCTGGAACAGCTCGCCAAGCATTAAAAAATCAAAAGGGGTAGAGTTTTTTGATTTGTCGCCATTATCAAAGTTTGCATAACCGTATTTGTGGCCGCACCAGTTTACGATAGCGCCGTGTATTGGCCCCATTAAAAAGTGGATAGGGAGTAACAAAAACATCCACCAGTGTGTTGCAAAAAATATATAAAATACCACGTAAAAAACTCCGAACAAAATACGCGACATATAAGTTGAGCCCCAATAGTCCAGTATGCGCCATTCGGGGTAATTGCCCTTAAATTGCGCATCAGGCTCCTTAAGGCGCTTTTCATAAAGCTTATAGCTCTGGGCTGTACGCCACATCATCTGGAAAACATCTTTAAAAAAGTACGGAGAATGCGGATCTTTCTCGGTGTCGCTGTAGGCATGATGCTCACGGTGCATTATAGCATAAGCTCTCGGGTTCAAATACGAAGAGCCCTGGCAGATAAATGTAAGCAAATGGAATATACGCTCGTTGATTTTATGGGTACTGAACATTTTGTGCGATGCATACCTGTGGAGAAAAAATGTCTGAAAAAACAGCGACAAAAACCAATGAGCAAGAAAAAAAATAAGGATAATCACGTTTATAATATTGGTTAAAGAATTACTTTTATGTTAGTTGCAAAGATACAATTATTAAACAGGCTCTGCTTACAAAATATACGGAAGCTGCTGTAACGTAGTTTCATAGTAACGGGTTCAAAAGACCAAATCATATCAAAAAATATTCCATAGGCCAACGCACACTTCAAAAAGCCACTGCCGCCGGTTGCCTGCATTTCGGGAAGAATAGAATCTCAATATCAGCAATTTACCTGTAAATGGGTATTTCCCAGGCGGCGTTGTTTTCGTTTTTTTGAATCTGTAAGTTATGCAGCAATAGATCAACCCTACCTCTGTCATGAAGCAAAATGTTATCCCCAAAACAAAATCTGCAATTAAAGTGGTTATTTATGCAAAGCCGGTCAGATTTTTCCTGGCCGGCATTTGTTTGCTGGGTTTCATCGTTTCTGATAAGTTAAAGAAAACTTATGGCGACTCGTTTGTAAACAATTTCTGGAAGCAGGCTGAATTGCGGCCGGCGGCAGCCACCACCCACAGGATGCGGTTGATAATTTTATACTGGCGGCCTGTGCAGCAGCCAATAAGAATTTAACCGTACAATTTACGGTTGCCTGGCGGTGGCCAATGTCCGCACCGGCGAAAACGGAAACATTAAAATACCCATGCAAATGATGTTTGGTTTATAGTTTTGAACGTAAAAGGTTGTTGCCCCCGGCAGCAGCCTTTACATTTATTACCTGATTAATTAGCGCAGAAGTTTTTATATTGTAACTCCCTTAATTTTAAGAAACTAATGCAGGCGATGAGGCAAATTTGCTTTTTTTTGTGGCTGATATTGCTGCCTGCTGTGGCCTGTTCGCAATTATCATTAACAAATCAACGCATTGTTGATTCACTTACCTGGCTTGTAAACAAAGCCGCTGAGGATAGCAGTAAGGTGGATTTGCTCTCTAATCTGTCAAAAAAATATTATCCCATTGATTATAAAAAAGGACTTGAGTATGGTAACCGGGCATTAAGCCTTGCAAAAAAAATAGGCTGGAAACAGGGTGTGATGAGGGCATATAGTTCGCTGGCTGCTAACTATTGGGCCCGGAATGATTTCATGCGTGCACAGGATTTTTATGGAGAGTCGTTGAAAGTTGCGCGTGAAATCAATAACAAAATGTTCATCGCTATCAATCTTCACGACATCGGTATTTGTTACGATGTTACCGGCAATTCCGAAAAAGCTGTTGCGTATTACAAAGAATCAATTGCTGCGGCATCAGCAAACGGGTTCAAGGAGCTGGAAATGGGTACCTACTCAAATATTGCCGACCTGTATTCAAATGAGAAAAAGTACGACGAAGCGCTATCTTATTACCATCGCTCATTAAAGCTATCCGGCCAGATCAACAAGCCGCTTAACGGGGCATACTATATTCAAAAGATCGGCTTGATATATTCCTATAAAGGCGACCAGGATAAAGCATTGGAATATGTAAACAAAGCGATTAAATTGTTTGAAAAACTGGGGAATGATGAAGGTGTGGCTTTTTGCCTTAACGAGCAAAGCAGGCTGTATGTAGCAAAAAAAGAACCGGCACAAGCCATAAAACAATGCCTGCGGGCTTTAAACATGCTGGCGCAGCTAAAAGGGACGCCAACCCAAAAGATGCAATCGTCGTTCAACCTTACACTGGGTAACGCTTACGCCCTGGCGGCAAAACAAAGCCAGGGTAAACAGGCAATTGATTTTTTGCAGCTGGCAGTAAAAAGCTACGGCAGGGCGGTAAGTATCGATAAAGCAATAAATTATCGCGAGTCGGCAGCAAACGGGCTTAAAGGGCTTTCAGAATCTCTTGAGGCCCTCGGAAGGCATAATGAAGCCTTACAGGTGTATAAAGAATACGCTGCAAATAACGATAGCATCAACAATTCAGAAAAGCTGAAGGATTATACGCGTCATGAACTGGCCTTTGAGTACGCCCGGAGACACGACTCGTTAAACTACGAAGCAAGGCTGCAAAAGCAGGAGATGGCACAAGTGAGGGCGGCAGCTGATAGCAAATTGAAACAGCGCTCGCTTTACGGGGTTGTTGCCATTGTGGTACTGCTGCTTATTTCCTCGTACTTTTTTTTTCGTGCCAGGGTGCAGCAAATACGGTTTAAAAGCCAGCTGGCAAATGAGAAAGCGCAGCAGCAGATTAAGGAAATGGGATTTGAAAGTAAATTGAACGACCTTACCCTCGCCTCGCTAAAATCGCAGATGAACCCCCATTTCATCTTCAATTGTCTTAACTCTATTAAATTTTATGTGGAAAAGAATGAAACCGATGCCGCCTCCCTGTATATTACCAAGTTCTCCCGGCTCATCCGCAGTATCCTGGACAGTGCCCGTTCTGAAAAGATCTCGCTTGCCACCGAACTGGAATTGATTCGGCTTTACCTTGAAATGGAAGCGATGCGTTTAAAGGAAAAACTGCGTTACCAGATTGATGTGGCTGATGATATAGATGCCGAGTTTATTGAAATACCGCCGCTATTGATACAGCCCTACGTAGAAAACGCAATATGGCACGGTCTGATGCCCAAACAGGAGGGCGGGGTGATTAAGATTGATGTAAGGATAGTAAACAGCTGTTTGCTTATAACTATTGCTGACGATGGTATCGGCCGTGAGCAGGCGGGCGTTTTAAAAAAGAAAAATAAATTTAACCATGCCTCGCACGGATCGGCACTGAATAATGAACGCATTGCTATGTTTAATGCACGTTATAAAACCAACACCAGGGTCGATATTACCGACTTATATAACCATGCAGGAATTGCCTGTGGAACGCTGGTAACCATAAAAATGCTTTTGCAATGAAGAATTTTAGAGCAGTAATTATTGATGACGAGGCCGATGCTGTAGAGCTGTTGAAGCTGCAGCTGGCAAAGTTTTGCCCCGAAATAGGCGAAATTGATACGTACACCAATTCGGTTAAAGCGCTGGAAGACATGGAACTGCGGCAGCCTGATTTGCTCTTCCTGGATATAGAGATGCCCGTGCTGAATGGTTTTGAATTGCTGCAAAAGCTGATGCCATTTAACTTTACAGTTATTTTTATTACCGCCTACAACCAATATGCTATAAAAGCGTTCAAATTCAATGCTATTGATTACCTGGTAAAACCGATTGACACCGATGACCTGGTTGCCGCAGTATTGCGGGCGCAAAAAGAAAATGTCGTAAATCAAAACCGCTTAAGCGCATTGCAAAAACAGTTGCAGGGTGAGCCCATTAACAAAATAGCAGTTTCATCGCAAAATGGCGTATTCTTTATCGACCTGAAAGGTATTATTTACGCCGAAGCTGATAGTAATTATACAACGCTGATGCTGGCTGACGGCCGTACGTTCGTAATATCCAAAACGTTGAAAGACCTGCAGGATGTGCTGGAAGACAGCCATTTCCTGCGCATACACCGTCAGTACATCATCAACCTAAACCATGTTACGCATTTGGACAGAACGCGGTCAACGCTTACCATGATAAACAAAAAAGAGTTGCCGGTAGCCCGTAACCAAAAGGATAAACTTTTTGAGATGTATAAGTGGCTATAAGCAGGCCAATTTGCAAAATCCGGCTTGTCCTAACTAACTAATATTGCAGTTTAGCACTGTTTTCCTTCCATTCACTCATTTGGCCCGATTGATAAATAACGGTTGAGTAAATTCAATTATTGGTAGTTGCAAATATCCGGCTATCAATAAATTACGGATTTGATACAACCTTGCCATTATGACAACTGCATTTTTTATTAAGCAAACATCCGGGCTGTGGAATAAGGTGGCCTGCGAAAATGCCCTCGTAAAAAGTCATCCAGCGTTAGACCTGCACAAAAACCTTCCGGGGCTTTTTCAGGCAGGCGATTTCTTCTATACTATCTTTAATCCTAAAAAATTTGCTTTTGATTTTATCAGCCCGCAGGTTGAAACAATTCTCGGATACAGCCCCTCAGATGTTACGCTGCCTATGCTCATCGAGAACATCCATCCGGAAGACCGGTCGTGGGTTTTTGAATTTGAAAATCTGGCTACTAATTTCCTGTCGAAGCTGCCTGCAGGCAAGCTTACCAAATATAAAATACGGTATGACTTCAGGATAAAAAACAAGAGCGGCGAATATATGCGCCTGCAGCACCAGGGCGTAGTGATTGAGCATGACGACCGGGGCGGCATCGGCCGTATCTTAATTATACAATCGGATATCAGTCACTTAAAAAAAGAGGGAATACCGGTTTTGGCGTTTATAGGCCTGGGCGGAGAGCCGTCATACCTGAATGCTGGCGAAAAATGCAGGCAGCAGGATAAGAATAAAGCACTCACAGGCCGCGAAAAAGAAATTCTGAAACTGCTGATTGACGGCAGGTTAAGCAAAGAAATAAGCGATCTTTTAAGTATCAGCAAGCATACTGTAGACACACACCGCAAAAACATGATACGCCGCAACAATTTAAGCAACACAGGCGAGCTAATTGGCAAGGCGGTTACCCAGGGCTGGCTTTAAATACCAGTTAATGGGTATTGGTTATCTGTTCGCAAAGCATTTCTTTTGATTTCCATGTTTAATTGATTAGGGACAATTAACCTAAAAGCGGGTCGGCTGTTATGCAGCGGTCCGCTTTGTTTTTAGTTATTTTTTTCCGCATCGCGCAAAGCTTTCACCTTGTCGTGCGAGGCAATGATTTGTTGCTGCTGACGTCTTACAATTTCAGTCTGTTCGGCTGTAAGGCCGCTGCCCGGCAAAAGCGCGGTTTCGTAAGCTTTTTTTATCGCGTCTTCGCCTCTTTCGCATTCTCTTAAAATGCTTTTACGGTCGCTGCCGCTGATAGTAGCTTTAAGATCAAGCCACATGCGGTGCAGGGCGCCCCGGCCGCTCATCGCCATTTCTACAGCGCCGCCGCATTTATGTATAGAGCGGCCAAGCTCATGCACGTTCTCCCGGCTATCAGTGCGGAGCTCCATAAACAAGGTGCGTAAGTCAAGGTCCTTTTCGTTCAATTCTTTTGCCGCTTGTGCAAAGCCGGCCATGCGGTCGTTGTTAATTTCGATGAGATCATTTAATACCTCAACCGACTTGTCAATAGTCTTCATGGCGGAAATGATTGTAGTGTAATTTAAACAATTATCCTGACATTTTGAACGGGTGTTAAGGCAAAAGGTTTTTACAAGTCTGATTAAATTAACCCGGGGATGCAGGCGGTTGCCCTCCGTTAACGTTCAAGTTCGAATTGCTCTGCCAGCAGCCGGTAGCTGGTGAGCCTGTCTTCAAAATTTTCCGTTATGGTAACCGCAATAATTTCATCAACCTTATAATCTTCGGCCAGCCATTTCAGTTTCAGTTTAATTTCGCCGGGCGTGCCGGTTACTACGCGGGCGCGGTTATAACGGATGCGTTCCAGCTCCTGGCCGGTGTATTCCACATCTTTAATGTCTTCGTAGCCAACCGGTTTTATGCCGGCGCCTTTTTCAAACTGTGTAAAGCGGTAATCCATCAACGCCTGGTGCCGCCGTATCTTTTCTTCATCCTCCGAGCAAAAAACAAAAATAGCTACGCTGGCCTGCTCATGTTTCATATCGTCAGAAGGCTGAAAACGTTCGCGATATAACTTAACCGCCTCCGGGCCGCCAAGGGGATTGATAAAATGCGCAAATGAAAGCCCCATGCCAAAATGAGCTGCAAATAATCCGCTCTGTCCGCTCGAACTGAGCAGCCACATATCGGGCACGGTTTGTACCTGCGGGATAGCACGTATCTTGCCAACGGACGTCCCCGGCTCGCCGGTATCATGAAAATAGTTTCGCAAATCGTAAAGCTGTTCTATAAAGTCCTGCTCGCGGAACTGGTTAGACGGGTTCAGTACCGATGCAGTTAGGCGGTCAGTTCCCGGAGCGCGGCCCATGCCTAAATCTATTCGTCCGGGCGCAAGTGCCTCCAGCATACGGAAATTTTCTGCAACTTTCAACGCGCTGTGATTGGGCATCATCACCCCACCCGAGCCAATGCGTATGTTTTTGGTTTGCGACGCCAGGTAAGCCATCAACACCTCGGGCGTAGAGCCTGCCAATGCGCCGGTGTTGTGATGTTCCGATACCCAAAAACGGGTGTAGCCCAGTTCATCGGTATATTTTGCTAACGCGATAGTTTCCTGAACTGCCTGCTCTGCGGTAACGCCTTTGCGCACAGGCGATTGGTCCAAAACGCTTAGCCGTATCTTATTTGTGCTCATAGTAAATGTTAAAACACAAAATTACAGAAGGCGTTGTAGAGGAAATGTAAAGTTTTCGGCTACCAGTGCTTTAGTTGCTTAATATAAGCCGTCAGCTCATCGGCTATTTGTTTATGCTCGTCAATGTCCGGATGCCCGCCGCACCCATTGTGGTACCGTTTGGAGAAGAAATATTTAGATACCCGCCGGTCGCCATTTGCGTTCATGTGGCCGGTGATTCCGGTAAGATAACGTTTCAATACGGGTAAAAGAGTAGTATCAGCCATGGGGCTGGTGAGGCAAATAATATCGGCCTTAGGGTAATAGTGGCGCATATGGGTCAACAATTTAACATAAGCGCTGCAAAACAGGGTGGAGTCCTGCGGGCCGTCGTTCTGCCCGATGCAAACGGTCACCACATCAGGCTGATAGTTTTTAAAATTCCAGGTGATAGAATCGCCATATATAAAAACTTTATCCACTATCTGCGGCAGCACCACTTTTAAATTACAGCAGCTATGCATTAACCCAATACCAGCCAGCGAAGTAAGCTGCCACTCAGCATCAAGGTTGCGGGCAGTGCGGGGCCCGTAGCTCATGTAGGCGTTATGCTGATCGTACCATTGTCCTTTATCGCAGGGGACGGCAGACAGATCCATGCCGGTGCCGCTGGTTATCGAATCGCCAAAACACTCGATCTTCCGTTTAGGCTGCGGCGGTAATGGGAGCAGCTTTTCGCACCGCAGCCCGATAAAATCTATATAACCGATGTTTGATTCTGTGTCTTTGCAGATCAGCAGGGTGTGTTCTGTACCGGCAAGGCCTTCGGGAACTTTAATGATGTTTTGCTTGCCTGTAGTTTGTATACGCTGCATCTTATTGCCGTCTACTACAATCTCCAGGTAATTGAAGTTGTTGCCGCCGGGTACTTCATCGTTCAAAATGATCTCACACTGCGGCCCCTTAAATTTTGCCTGTATATAAACACCCGGGGCCCAGATGCGAGGCCTAAGCTTGTCCGAAAAATCAATACGGCCAACATAACGGATATCCGGGTTATCGGCTTTATAAAAGTTAAGCCTGTTGTTTTTGGCATAAGTGAGCTTAACAGCCAACAAAGCAAGCATTACAAAAAGGAACCGCGCGATGTCTTTCATATCGGTTTAAAGATAACGGTAATCGCCTTCAAATACATAACCAGTAGACGAAGTTTGTTATCCGCCCCAAGACAATCAAACTTTATTATAGTCTGATTGTCTAATACTTATAATTTAATTCGATATGAAAAAGTTTTTGATAATAATAATGCTACTCGGCCTGACAATTGAAATTGCGCCTGCGCTGCAGGCAGAGAATGATATAGATGTGGCTATTGGCCAGCAACAGCAAACCGACACGTTAAAACATAAACTTTATAAGAAGCATAAGCGGGTTGTGCGAAAAGTTTCATCACAAAAAGCTGCACGGATCAACAAGCAATTAAGACAGGCAGATAAGCATCTTCGGAATGAAAAGAAAGTACAGGAAGTGCGGCGAGAACTAAAAAAGGATACCATACACCATCAATAGAAACTGTATGCCATCGTTCACAAACTATTGCTTATAAACTGCAAGTAATTGTTATTTCGTATGCAAATAAAAACCCCGGCTTTGAGATGAGCCGGGGTTTCTTTAATCTTATGGTTGAGTGAAATTAATTCATCCGGTAGGGTGCGATCAGGTAAAATTCGGGTATCTGCACGTTAAACGGCTGATTGTCCATCAGGCGGGTCATGTGATATTCGCCTTTCATGCTACCCATATCGGTTTTTAAATTGCACCCGGATACATACTCGTGGGCCATACCCGGCTCTATAACCGGTTGCTGGCCAACAACACCTTCGCCCTCCACTTCGCGCTTGGCGCCGTTAGAATCAAAAATATACCAGTGCCTGCCCAACAACCTAACCGCATAATTACCCATGTTTTCAATCCTTACTTTATAAGCAAACATAAAGTGGTCATTTGCCGGGTTAGAATACTCGGGCTGGTAGATCGTATCTACCGATACCTTAACGCCGTCTGTAATAGTCGTAACCATATAACAAAATCTTGAGAGTCAAATATATATTATCCAGTCAAATATCAAGCCATTTTCTGATTTTTTTTGCGGATAATTTTAGTCTAATGCCTTGAGCCTGTAGTAGTAAGTCTTTTTGTGACTAACAACTAACATCTATTCACTTAAGACTTCCAAAGCGTACCTTGGGTTTACGCTCACTTCGTGTAAAATTTCCATTACCTCATCCAGTGTAGCTGCAACTACCAGGCGCATGCGGTATTCCTTAAAGTTTTCAATCCCCTTAAAGTAGTTGCTGTAATGGCGGCGCATTTCGTAGATACCCGTCTTTGGCCCTTTCCACTCTACCGATTTTTGCAGGTGCGTGGTGCAGGCCTCAACGCGCTCGGCAATGGTTGGTTTTTCTAAAAATTCCCCTGTGTTAAAATAGTGCTTTATCTCACGAAAAATCCAAGGGTAGCCAATTGCGGCGCGGCCAATCATCATACCATCAACGCCGTATTCCAAACGCCAGTCAGCAGCCTTTTGGGGCGAATCGATGTCGCCATTCCCAAATATGGGGATTTGTATCCTCGGGTTTTTTTTAATTTCACGGATAAGGCGCCAGTCGGCTACGCCCTTGTACATTTGCGCACGGGTACGGCCATGTATGGTAAGGGCTTTTATACCTACATCCTGCAGGCGCTCAGCCACCTCGTAAACATTTTTGGTGTTATCATCCCAGCCGAGGCGGGTTTTAACAGTAACAGGTAAATGCGTGGCATTAACCACAGCTTTGGTCATGGCTACCATCTTGTCAATATCCTGCAAAAGGCTCGCACCGGCGCCGCGACAAGCCACCTGCTTTACCGGGCAGCCGTAGTTAATGTCCATCAAATCGGGATTGGCTAGGGTGGCAATTTCGGTAGCCTCGCGCATGTGGTCGATATCGCTGCCGAAGATCTGTATGCCTATCGGGCGCTCGTATTCAAAAATATCCAGTTTCTGGCGGCTTTTGGCGGCATCACGGATCAGCCCTTCGCTCGAGATAAACTCAGTGTACATCATGTCTGCACCGTTTTGCTTGCAAACGTAACGGAATGGCGGATCGCTCACATCTTCCATCGGCGCCAGCAGCAGCGGGAACTCACCTAAATCAATATTTCCTATTTGTACCGACATCTGTTATCTTCGTGGCAAAAATACGCATTTTACCCCGGATGATAAATATGCCCTATAAACAGTTAGAAAACAATGACAAACGCATACGTCCGGGTGTGCAATTTTTAATATTTACGGGTATTTTTATTGGTTTCTTTATCGCAGGTAATTTAATTGGCGCGGGCCTGGTGTTAGCCATTTTCGGCCAGAAGACGTTTCTGGCTTTAGGCACACTAAACTTTACAGCGCCACATTTTATGCCCGCTATCTGGATACTTCAGATAGCCGGCACTACATTGCCCATCCTGGTATCGGCCATTTTTTTCAGCGCTGTAATTGTGCGCGATATCCCGGGATATATTAAGCCCCGTCTGCATTTTCCGTGGGGGTTAATGGTTTTGATACTTGCTGCAATGTTTGTCGGGTTGCCGCTTATCGAGTTCCTGTCAAACCTTAACCAAAAAGTTCCGGTGCCGCATTGGCTGGAATGGATGAGCGAAAATGAAAAAAACACCGAAAAACTGATGACCCAAATGCTAAACATGAAAGGCCTGTGGGACGTGATTTTAAATGTGCTGTTTATCGGCTTATTTACTGCTATTGCCGAGGAGTTTATGTTTCGCGGCGTTTTGCAAACCATTTTTTGCAACTGGACCAAAAACATACATGTTGCCATTTGGATAACGGCGATTTTGTTCAGCGCCTTCCATATGGAGTATTTTGGATTTTTCCCCCGTTTGCTGCTGGGGTTATTGTTCGGTTATTTTGTAGCCTGGAGCGGCAGTATATGGACCGGCGTTTGGGCGCACTTTATAAATAATGCCACCATTGTTGTGGTAACTTACCTTTTTCAGCAAAAAGTGTTTACCGGCGATGTAAATAACCAGCATGTTTTTAGCGCGCCGGCTTACCTTGTAAGTTTTATAGTAACCGGTGGTTTGCTTTTTATATATCACCGTACAATGCTCCTGAAAAATAAAACCGGTGTTGAGTGATGGAGAAAAACTGGGTAAGAATATTTACTTCATCAAACTTTTACCAGAGCGAAATGGTGAAGCAAGCCTTAGCAGGGCAAAATATTGAAACTGTACTGCTAAACAAACAGGATTCGTCGCACCGCACGTTCGGCGATATCGAAGTTTACGTGCACCAGGACAACTTTAGCGACGCTATAGAAGTGCTGATTATGAATCAAAGTATGCAATGAAGACAAGAACCATAACAGGGATAATTTTTGTGATTGTAATGCTGGCCTCGGTTATGCTGGGCCCGCTGGTTTTTGCCGGCTTTTATTTGCTGATAAGCTGCCTGTGCCTTTTTGAGTTTTATGGCCTGATAAAGCAGGGTACGGCTAACCCGAACGTCCCCGTGGGGATACTTACCGGGGCTTTAATATTCGCAGCCTTCGCCGTGCTTTGTTATTCGGGTGTTTTTTCAATGCCTGGTTTGGAAGGCATGAATACCGGGCACAAGTTATTATTTTTAATCCCGGTTGCATCGGCCGCTATTTTCACAACAGAGCTGTTCGCCAAATCAGAAGCGCCCTTTACCAATATTGCTTATACATACCTGGGATTGATATTTACCGTTGTGCCGTTTACGTTTTTCCATGCCCTGGCGTATGTTTTGGGTGGGTTTAATCTTTACCTTCCGCTGGGTTTCCTGGTAATGCTTTGGTCGAACGATACCGGCGCTTACCTGGTTGGGCGGGCATTGGGGCGCACCAAGCTTTTTGAGCGCCACTCGCCGAAAAAGACCTGGGAAGGATTCATCGGCGGCGCTATTATCAGTGTGGCCGCAGGGCGTATACTTGGCCATTATTACACAGGGCTGGCCATGCAGCATTGGATTGTTATCGCATTGATCATATCCATCATCGGCACAACCGGCGATTTAGTAGAATCAATGCTTAAGCGTAGCATTAATGTTAAAGATTCCGGCGGTTTGCTGCCCGGCCATGGCGGCCTGCTCGACAGGTTCGATGGCTTGCTGCTGGCCGCTCCTATTGTATATACTTACCTGTACTTCATTTCAAATTAGTAGCTTTGCACTATTACCTGCAATCGGTAGTGCTATAATAAATACCCAAAACAATGACTTTTCATAAAGAAGGATATACCTCGTTAGCCCTTTGCATTCTTTTTATTTTTGTTTTGAATGCGCTGATCCAATTTTACTTCCCCGAAGCACACGTGGTAAAATGGATTATCTACATCCTTTCATTCCTGCTTTTTGTAACTATCGTGCAGTTTTTCCGCAGCCCGAAATTCGGCATCGATAAGCATGATAAATATGTTTTATGCCCGGCCGATGGCAAGGTGGTGGTGATTGAAGAGACGGTGGAAACCGAATTTCTGAAAGACAAAAGGATACAGCTCTCCGTGTTTATGTCGCCGGTAAATGTGCACGTTAACCGTAACCCAATAGCCGGGGTTGTTAAATATTTCAGGTATCACAAAGGCAAGTACCTGGTGGCCTGGCACCCCAAATCATCTACCGAAAATGAACGTACTACTATTGCCATCGAAAATAAAGAGGGCGTTGTCGTTTTGTTCCGCCAGATAGCCGGCGCGCTTGCGCGCCGTATTGTGTGGTATGTTAAAGAAGGCGATGTGGTTGAGCAGGGCGAGCAGTTCGGCTTTATAAAATTCGGCTCCCGTGTGGACGTATTTTTGCCGCTTGGTACTAAAATAAACGTTGAACTTGGCCAGGTGGTAAAAGGCGGCCGCACCATTCTCGCTGAATTGGCAGACAAGCCTGAACCCCCTAAAATAAAAGCAGAAGCGGATGATGCTTTTGAAACGGTTAAAGCGGCAAGGCCCGTGAAGAATACGGCAAAGAAGAAGGCGTAAAAAAGAGTTGGCAGGTTTAAGCTGGCAGTTAGGAGCGGTTGGCCTATGTTGCGGAACCCGTTTTTACCAAGGCAACTTTTAAAATACCTCTTACCGCACGATATACACCCATCCCGCTAATTTATTGGTCCCGTTTTTTAAATCAATAACATAGTAATAAGTACCGCCGGGCAGTTTGCTGCCGTTATATGTGCCATCCCATGCTTTAGCGTAGCCGGTACTTTTGTATACCAGTTTGCCATACCGGTCGAAAACCATCGAGGAGCTTTCAGGGTAGGTTACCAGCGCTTCAATATTCCAGGTGTCGTTAATGCCGTCGCCATTGGGCGAAAAGGTATTAGGTATAGTGATTTTTTTATAAACCCGTACAAAAACGGTGCTGGTTGATATCCCGCAGTTTGCCGAAGTCACAGTCATGGTGTAACTGATGTCGTCTGTAGGGTTTGCCGTGGGTGTAACGGCGGTTGGATCGTCGAGCGCAGTTGCCGGCGACCATGATACGCTGGTTGTCTCATCTCCGGTAACAGATCCGTTCAGCTTTACCGATTGACCCTCAAAGATCTTTTTGTTTTCTCCCGCGTCTGCTGCCGGAATTTTTCGCACTGCAACAGTTATCTTTTTGCTGTCATCATTACAGCCGTCGTTACTTACGTTTACCGAATAAGTAGTGGTGTCTGCCGGGCTGGCAACAGGGTTGGCAATATCGTCATGATCAAGCCCAGCGGAAGGGGTCCATTTATAATAAAGGCCGCCGGCGGCGTGCAGTTGTGTGCTTTGTCCGGCGCAAATTGCCACGTTGCCACTAACACTCGCCACAACTTTTGGCACTATTTTAACCTGTACCTGTACCGGCGGCGCCTCACAGCCTTTATCCGAGGTAGCTATCACTGTATAGGTCCCTTCATTTGCCGGCGTAGCGTTATTTATAACCAGGGGATTTTGAGATGTGGGTTGAATGCCGGGGCCTGCCCAACGGTATGTTGCGCCGCCCGATGCTTCCAGTGTGAGCGGATATCCCTCACAAAAAGTCTTTGGTGGAATGGCCGGGACAACCGGCAGCGGATTTACCGTGACCGTCAGCGGCGCCGAATACACCCTGCACCGCACGGAAGTGATATCCGAACCATTAGCTACACCAAGCCGGTATTGATAAGTACCTTTAACGGCCTTTTGAAAATCTATATTAAGCGTGGCGCCGGTTTCATGATCGATATCAACCCAGCCATTATCTGAATAATTTACCTGCCATTGTAATACGGGATTATTAGCGCTAACTTTTGCATTTATGCTAAAGTGTGCGTTGCTGCCCTCGCAGATCTCCTGCGTTGTTTGCCCTGCAATAGCGCCAAACCCGGCCTGGATTACCGGTCCGCAGGCGCGGAATGTAATATCATCCAGTGCCAGGTCGTTACCACAGCCGCCGGGAGCATTGTTTATCATTTTTACCACAACGGTACTCACACTGGCGGGTGTAGTAAAATAGGTGCCGTATTGTTTCCATTCCACGCCATCGGCAGGCTCAATATCGCCGGTATTATAGGGTTGACTTAGCTGTTTGCCGTCAAGCGTTTCGATGGAAAAAGTAATATTGGGCCGCGTGGATGCACCGCCACACGCCGATGGAATGATTATATTAGTTATCCAGGCAGAAAAGTAATAGGTGGTATTGGCACATAATACACCGGCGTCGGCAGTTTGCGTGTAAAAAAGGCCCGGCTCGTTTGATGCATTTACAATCATCATGTATCCGTTAGGGTTTCCGGTGTGATCGGTAAGGCTGTGCCAGGTGCGGCCAAAACAGCCGTTGGTCTGGCTGGCTATGGTGTAGCTGCCATCGTTCGGACAATCGGCGGCTTGATAGCTATAGGTTGTTTCTGAAGATGACAGCTGCGGGCCGGGACCGGCGCCCGAGCCAAAATCCTGGTTAATTACAGGGTCCCCAAGTGCCCCAGTGCAAACCTGCGCAATGCTTTGGCTCGCAAAAAATAAACCGATTACGGGTAAAAGTATCTTAAGCCGGGCCGGTTTCATTAGGGGATAATCAAATCAAACAAGGTGATAGCAAAAATCAAATGTACTTAATTATACCTGTGGTTTGACCACAGGCAGCTAAAAACAGCATCCTATTGCATAGCGGACAGGCTGATAACGAAACAAAAAAAGCATAAGAAGTTAAATTAAAATTGCATACTTGTTTTTATGATGAGTTTTCGCCTTAATGTAATTATTTTATCAACCGCCCTGCTATGCTTTAGATGCTCATCAAAAAAGCCTGACCCTTCGAAAGCCGACGATGTTGTAACATCGGCAAACCAGCGGGTAAAGCTGCCGCCGCCCTATCAAACCAAGGCAGCTATGACTTTTTGCAGGGTGATTGGCTGGCCGCAAGGCAAAACACCTGTTGCACCTGCAGGATTTAAGGTAAACTTATTTGCGGAAGGTTTGAACAATCCGCGCAATATTTATGTGGCTCCGGACGGCGACGTATTTGTATCGGAAGCAAATACAGAAATTGGCGGGATAAAACGCATTGGCGCTAATATTATCGGGGCCGGTAAATCGCAGAACTACAACAAAAGCGCTAACCGAATCAGCTTGCTGAGGGATACCAATGGCGACGGCGCCGCAGATACCAGGCACACGTTTTTAAGCAACCTGAAACAGCCTTACGGTATGCTGATTTTAAACGGCTGGTTTTACGTAGCTAATACAGACGCTCTGTGGCGATATCCCTATAAAGAAGGGCAAAAAAATATAACAGCTGCCGGAAAGGAAATCCTTTCGCTGCCTGCCGGCGGCTATAACAACCATTGGACACGCAACCTGCGCGCAAATAAGAATGGCAGTAAAATATACATTTCCGTAGGTTCAGGCACCAATGATGCTGAACATGGTTTGGAAGTGGAGGCCCGTCGCGCCGATATCCTGGAAACAGACCCGGACGGAACACACGAACGCATTTTTGCAAGCGGTTTGCGAAACCCGGCGGGCATTGATTTTGAACCTTTAACTAATGTGCTTTTCACCGTGGTTAATGAGCGGGATGACCTTGGCGACAATCTTGTGCCTGATTATTTAACCAGTGTGAAAGAAGGCGGTTTTTATGGCTGGCCTTTCGCTTATTTTGGTAAACATGAAGATCCGGACCATATTGGTGAGCGGCCCGGCCTGGTAAGAAAATCCATTACGCCCGACTTGTCACTCGGCGCGCACACGGCCTCGCTCGGCCTCGCTTTTTATACCGGCAGTGCATTCCCTGCGCGGTACCGGGGCGGCGCATTTATAGGGCAGCATGGTTCATGGAACAGCTCGAAGCTGGTAGGGTATAAAGTGGTATTTGTTCCGTTTAAGGATGGAAGGCCCAACGGAACGGTTGAAGATTTCCTGACGGGCTTTATTGCCGATGCTGATGATAAGAAAGTTTACGGCAGGCCCGTAGGTATTGCAGCTTTGCCGGATGGTTCGGTATTGGTAGCCGACGACGCGGGCAACAAAATCTGGCGGGTATCGGCGATATAATTACATCCGATTTTTTGACGCGCCGGCTTGGATTGCGCCCTGTATTCTGTAAATCACGTGTCAAATAAAAAAGGCACCTCTGTGAAAGTGCCTTATGTTTGCTGAATGCGCCCCGCAATTCAAAATATCAAACAAATATTATTACAAATGGGTATTTGACCCTTAATTGTTATGGTAGGGATTGGCCTGCTCGCAAACCTGGTTCACTAAATCGCGGGACAACGGTTTGGTCATAAAAGAGTTAACGCAATTGTATTTTTTCGACTGAAACACATCAGCTGTGCGGATGGATGAGCTCATGATATGCACTCTTACATTTTTGTTGGTTTCTGCATTAAAGCTTTCCAGCTTATCCAGAAACTCCCAGCCGGTCAGCTGAGGCATGTCCAGGTCAAGCAGAATGACATCAGGCAGAGGGCCGGTGTCTTTATTTTCTTCCAGGTAGTCCAGCACCAATCGGCCGTCAAAAGTGTAGGTTGCCTGTTCGCAATTATAGTTATTGTGCAGTAAACGCTGCATAATGTAATGGTCTGTCGGGTTGTCGTCAATTACTACAAGTTTGCACATGGGTAAATAGTTTAAGTTTTGCTAAGATAAATATTTTATAACTAAAGCTTTAGCCGGCGATTGTTTTCATAAAAACCCGATGCAGGCCTTAATTAATAGCATAGCATTAATTATTAGGCAATAGCTGTGCCAATAGCACCTATGTGCAAATATCGCATGATATTACTCTTCAAAAAAATTAATTATCCTTTAAGTTAAAAATTCGTAAAACGCAGGGGAATATTGTGAACAGTCGCCGGGGAATTTTTTGGGCAAACGATGACGTTAGCCGTAAAAAGATATTTTCGCCAAAAACAGAAACAGCCCTTTGCTTTGCAACCATTAATGTCAGCCTCAGCAGTACCCGTTTGGCTTAGGAATTAACGCGGATACAATGACATTAAGCCTGAAGGTTGCGCAGCGCCGGGCATGCCTCTATCGGTCAGCTAATAGTTTACTTGTTAGCAGCGAGTTCTTTTTTGGCCAGTGATTTTGCACTTTCGGCCAGCCTCACAAATTCCGACCGGTAGCCATCCTCGTCATTTTCCTTAGCTCCTTTTGCCAGGCTGATCGCCTGCTGAAAAGTAGCGCCCTGTTTAAATTCTGATTCGCGCAATAACATACCGAATTCGGCAACGGCAGCTGCAAACCTGAAATCGTCTGATGTTGCGCTTAATGCCATGGGTTTATCTTTTATAGCGACAGCCTTAAGCAAGCTTTTTTCGGAATGCGGCTCTTTATACCTGAATTTAATAGTCATCATTTCATCTGATGAGTTACTTTGAGGCGCCGGGGCGGTTTTTTGGTATTTCAACGGGTCAACATTGCCAGCATAGTCATCCTTAACACCGACCGGCACTACTTCATATAATGCAGTAACTGTATGGCCGGAGCCCATATCGCCCGCATCTTTCTTATCGTTATTAAAATCCTCTTTGGCCAGGATGCGGTCTTCATAGCCAAGAAGGCGATACGCCTGCACTTTGGCCGGATTGAATTCAATCTGGATCTTTACATCTTTCGCAACCGTAAATAGGGTACCGCCAAACTCGCTTACCAGGGCCTTATGCGCTTCGGTAAGGTTATCTATATAGGCGTAGTTTCCGTTGCCCTTGTCGGCCATGGTCTCCATCTTACTGTCTTTATAGTTGCCCATGCCAAAACCAAGAATAGAGATAGCTACTTTGCTGTCGCGCTCTTTAGTTATTAACTGCTCCATATCGCCATCGCTTGAGGGGCCAACATTAAAGTCGCCATCGGTAGCCAGTATAATGCGGTTATTACCTTTAGTCATAAAGTTTTCACGGGCAATCTTGTAGGCCAGCTTCAACCCTTCACCACCTGCCGTAGAACCGCCGGCCTCAAGATTGTCTATCGCATCGTTAATAACTTCTTTTTTATTACCGGGAGTTGCGGCCAGGGCGAGGCCCGCATTCCCTGCATAAGTAACAATGGCCACTTTGTCCTGCGCCCGCAATTGATCCACCAGCATTTTCATAGAGGATTTTACCAACGGCAACTTATTAGGTTCGAGCATGGAGCCCGATACATCGATTAAAAACACGAGGTTTGATGGCGGCAGTTTTTTTTGTTGGATAGTTTTTGCTTTTAGCCCGATACGCAGTAGCCGGTGACTGGCATTCCATGGCGCCGATGATAATTCCGTATGAATGGCGACCGGACTATTATCAGAGGGACCGGCCAAATTATACTTAAAGTAATTTATCATCTCTTCAATGCGAACAGCATCTGGGGGCGGTAGCTGACCATTGTTGATAAAGCGCCTTATGTTGGCATACGACGCTGCGTCTACATCTACAGAAAAGGTTGAAAGCGGGTTGGCGTTTACCGTAGTAAACCCGTTTTCAGGATTGTTTTTATAGCTTTCGTCGTTTACCAGTGGTGCTATTGAAAAGGAAGACGTACCGCGCAGCGTTATGGCGGCGTTTCCAGCCGGTACTGGCGCGTTGGAAACTGTGATACCCGATACCCGTCCCTGTAGCGCGGTCGCCACATTTGGCTGCGGGGCGGCATAGTCCATCTTAACCACAGAGACAGCTGCCGTAACATCTTTTTTTCGCTGGGTGTTATATCCTGTGATAACAACCTCGTTCAGTTGGTTGGCGTTAAATTCAAGCGCGGCATTCAGTTTGTCGCTTTTACCCAATTGCAAGGTTAGCGTTTTGTAGCCAACAAAAGTAAACTTAAGCGATTTGCAGCTTTCTGGCACACTTATAGTAAACCTGCCATTAATATCCGTTTGGGTGGCGGCCTGGGTGCCGGGCGCGGTAACGCTCACTCCAGGCAGCGGTAAACCGGTGTTCTTTTCGGTAACGGCGCCTGTAATATTGCGGAAGGCTGTTTGCTTAAACCCGGTTAAGCCTGCCAATATTAAAATCATTAATAAAATCTTTTTCATAACTGTTTGGTTTTGTACTAATGATGCTGTGCCCGGCGCATTTCCATAAACCATTAAAAAAAATTATTTTAGCCGCTCCGGATGAATTTTTTTAGGAGACCAGTTAAACCAACCGACGCCGACGATGAACAATTGCTAACCAGTTACCGCCAGCACGGCGACCTGGCGGTTTTGGGCAAGCTTTATGAAAAGCAGATGCCCCTGGTTTATGGTGTTTGCCTGAAATATTTAAAAGATGAAGAGCTGGCGCAGGATGCTGTAATGGGGATATTTGAGGAATTGATCACTAAGGTTAAGCAGCACGATATTAAACAGTTTAAAAGCTGGCTTTACGTGCTTAGCCGCAACTATTGTTTGATGCAGCTTCGCTCGTCAAAAAAAATGGAGGTGATCAGTCTGGATGATGTTATGGAATTTTCGCTGGTTTTGCATCCTGAAGATAATAACCGCGAAGAGGCCCTGCAGGCACTGGAGGGGTGTATAGAAAAGCTTCCTGCTAAGCAAAAACAAACGGTGAGTTTGTTTTATTTAAATGAAAAGTGTTATAAAGAGATTACGGAAATAACCGGTTTTAGCCTTAATGAGGTTAAAAGTTTTATTCAAAACGGAAAGCGTAACCTTAAAATTTGTTTGGAGAAGAAAAGTGGCTAACCACGATGCTGACATAATATTAATTCAAAAGTACCTTAACGGGGAGCTTGATGCCCGTGCTATGCACCAACTGGAAGCTCGTGCGCAGGACGATCCTTTCCTGGCCGATGCCCTGGAGGGTTACGAAAAATCCGGCCGTGGTCAGCAAGCCAATTTAACCGGCTTGAGCAAACGGTTGCGGCAGCGCGTTGAAGAGAAGAAAGTAAAACGCCTGATTCCTTTCCGGACACTGGCCATTGCAGCATCTGTTTTGGTGGTATTTACGATAGGCTGGCTGGTATTTATTAAAACTTCACACGTAGTACAACCACATTTAATGGTTGTTAAGCGTGTTGAAAAAACACCTCCGGTGCAACCGGTGGCGAAAGAAACCACCGCCGCTGCGCAGATGCTGGCTAAGGCATCAACACCGGCGATTCGTTCAAGAACTATTGTTAAAAAGGCAGCCCCGGAGATAACCCGTCACCAGGATGCTGTACCTGTGGTTGCCGAGCCGGCGGCCGATAAGAATGTTATTGCCAATGCTGTTGTGCCAAATGCGGATACAGCTGACAATACTCCGTTAAACGAATTGGTGGTGATGAATTACAGGCCGGCAAAAAAAAACAACGCATTGAATGAAGTGACCGTTGCCAAGCCTTCCCAAAATATTTTGGCACAAATAACGCCTCCGGCCGCAGTTGCCCCGGAGTATAAGCTTAACAGCAAGGCCGATGGGCTAAATTCTGCCCCTGCTGATTTGAGAATGACCTCGCCCGGCTCGCAAAAGTTTTATCTGCAAGGCCGCATTGTCGACGAAATAGACGGCGCGCCGCTGCAAGGTGTATCCATAAAAGCCTATGGTACAAACTTTGGCACAGTTACCGACCGGGATGGAAGATTTAATATTCCGTCAGAGCGTATTAAACGCGGATTTACTGTTAGCCGCTTAGGGTATAATACCGCAAAAATAGGAGCCGCTGCAGCCGGAGGAGATTCGCTGAAAACGATTAGCCTTGCGCCTGCCGATATCCCCACGGAGGCGGCACTATCAAACAACACAAAGAATCCTTCGGTTGCCCATCCTCAAATTGGCTGGAAAAAGTATAACAGGTACTTAAGCGGCGCCTCTGTGTCTCCCGACCGGGAAACAGGGACGGTCTTACTGTCATTTTGGGTAGACAAAACCGGAGCGATCAGCAATGTAACAGTTTTAACCAGCTTGAGCGACGACGCTGATAAAAAGGCTATTGACCTAATAAAAAAAGGCCCGAAATGGGTTGGGAACACTAACGGTAAGCCGGAGCAGGTTGAGCTGGCTATAAACTTCTAAAAAGTGTACGGCCAGAGGCCACATTTGCAGAAACAGCAAAGCCCTCCAAATTTGGAAGGCTTTGTTCCCTTACATGGATTCGAACCACGACAGGCTGAACCAGAATCAGACGTGCTACCGTTACACCATAAGGGAGCGTTAGGGCTGCAAATATACGAAAAAAATAAAAATGCAGATGATTGGGATGTTTTTTATGGCACGGCACCCCGTAGAAAGTCATGATGGGTTACTTAAAAACCTTTAGAATTGAACCCCAAAACCAGCTCTCGTCGGCTTTCAGCATGGCGTCGAAGGTTTTATCAACGTTTTTTGCCAGCTTATTGATGTCCGTAACAGATTTGTGAAAATTTTTGTAAGTAGGGTCTTTGGCATCGCCCTGAACTTTTGAAAGTTCGTCAAGAATTTTGATTACGGGCTCCAGCTCCCGTTTGCGGCGTTCTTTAGCTACCTGCCGGGCAATAACCCACACATCTTTTTCGGCGAAAAAATACTCTTTGCGCTCGCCGGGTTTGTGCTGTTTTTCAACAAGGCCCCAGCCAATAAGGTCGCGCAGAGTCATGTTGGCATTGCCGCGCGATATGCTGAGCTGCTCCATAATTTCCTCGGTGGTTAATGCCTCCGGACTGATCAGCAGTAGTGCATGTACCTGCGCCATGGTGCGGTTAATTCCCCACTCTGATCCCAGCTTGCCCCAGGCTTCGATAAACTTTTGCCTTGCTTCGGTTAATTCCATATAACAAAGGTATCAATCTTACCGAACTTTCAAGAGTTAATGAAAGACAATAAAGTGAGCGAACGGAAATTTTACAGGCAACATAAAGCGCTTAAACATAGCTTGTAAGGCAGCGACCTCAAATTAAAACCCTCAAAACGAAACGGGTGAGCGGGTTTTAAATCTTAATCTTGCGAGTGAGTAAATACGGTAAAATATTAAGATAACTGCGGGAATGCCCAGCCAGTGCCACTGGAATGAGCGCCGGATGTCGCCATGAAACAAATAACAAATGGAATGCCCCAGGCCACAGCCGGGGCACCAGGTTATACCCATCAGCTTAAAAGGGCATAACGAGAAATGAGATTGATCAGATGGATTAGTTAACGCCAATGAAACCATAGCGGCAATCCAAAAGGCAAGTTCGAAATATTTTTTAAAAGCAATCTTAATCAACTTTATTAGGTTTCGTGGTCAGTAATACCGATACGCCCAGTGAAAACAGGATGCCTACCAGCAAGGCGCCAAATATTCTTCCCGAAAAATCCTGAAGGGTGACACCTTCGGGGGCGAACTCAGAAATGAAAATAATTGCGGCTGCCACAGAAACAATGCCACCCACAATCAATATTTTAAAACTCTGCATCAGTGCTTCCAAAAAGCCCATGTGCCCGCCGCACTCGTTTGAGCGGTAACTATAAATTCCGATAAATAAAACGACTAAGGGTATAATTACCGACACGTATTCTATAGGTTTAAGTCCGCTGGTTTGAGGGGAGTAACCAAGGGCATGCATAATAAACATCCAGGCTCCGCTTAAAACGCCTATCAAAAGGCCGAAAATAATAGCATTTTTCATAGTAAAGGTTGTTTCTGGTGGATAGGCGCCAAAGATTAATGAAATGGTCAGAAACTAATCTCTAACCACCAGTCTCTAATCTCTAACCCTAATTTACTATTAAAAGTAATTACAACGCAATATTGTTTGCAATAATTTTGATGATTGAGCCGACCGGCCGTCTCAAAAGCTTTTTTACGTATATTTGCGCCAGTTTTGAATATCCGCGATATATTAGATAGATATAAGGCTGATAACCGGGTAACAGCGTTGGCGGAGGCGCTTAACGCATCAAAAAGTCCGAGAATACAGCTGAGAGGCCTGGTCGGTTCAAGCGATGCCGCCATTGCGGTAGCTTTGTATTTTTTGCAGCACAAGCACATGGTCTTCGTGCTGCCGGAACGTGAGGAAGCGGCTTATTTTCAGGCCGACCTGGAAAACCTTACCGGCAAGGAGGTTCTGCTATTCCCCTCATCTTACAGAAAACCATTTGAATTTACGCAGCCCGACAGCAGCAATGTTCTGGCGCGTGCCGAAGTACTGAACGAGTTGAACCATGCTACCGAATTTGGCCAGCTGATAGTTACTTACCCGGAGGCTTTGGCCGAAAAAGTTATCGACCGTTCATCGCTCGAAAAAAACACACTGGAAATTGCCGTTAACAATAAGCTGAGCATCGATTTTATTAACGAGTTCCTGGTTGAATATGATTTTGACAGGGTGGATTTTGTGTATGAGCCCGGCCAGTTCTCTATCCGGGGTGGTATTGTGGATATATTCTCTTTCTCGCATGACTTGCCCTACCGTGTGGAGTTTTTCGGGGATTTGATCGAATCGATACGCACCTTTGAGGTGGAAAGCCAACTATCGGTTGAACAGGTTAAGAGCATTACGATTGTACCTAACGTGCAGTCGAATTTCCTGACAGAGAACAACATTTCGTTATTGGAATACGTGGATGCCGGCACCCAGGTTTGGATAAAGGATGTGCAGTTTACGCTGGATATTATCCAGACCGGCTATAAAAAAGCTACCGCGCTCTGGAAAGCTTTATCCGCAGAAGAAAAAGAAAAGAACCCTGATTGGATTGACCCGAAATTTGGTTTTACCGACGAGAAACTGATCGCCGACCAGCTGCATGATTTCCCGCTGGTTGAATTTGGCAAACAATTTTTTTACCACGATGCAAAGGAGATCAACTTCGATATGCGGCCGCAGCCGTCATTCAATAAGGACTTTACGCTGCTGATACATAACTTTAAAAATAACGATGCTGATAAGATAGAGAATTTTATCCTGACAGATTCGGCCCGGCAAATAGAGCGGCTTTACGCCATTTTGGATGACCTGGATAAAACGGTGAAATTTACACCGGTAAGCATCGCTATCCGTGAAGGTTTTGTGGACAGGGAACAAAAAATCGCCTGTTATACCGACCACCAGATATTTGACCGATATTATAAGTACAAGCTTAAAAAAGGCTACCAACGCTCGCAGGCCATCACCCTGAAAGAACTGCGTGAGCTAAAGGCCGGCGACTATGTAACCCACATCGACCACGGCATAGGCAAATATGCAGGCCTGGAAAAGGTAGAAGTGAACGGCAAAATGCAGGAGATGATACGGCTGGTTTATGCCGATAACGACCTGCTGTATGTGAACATCAACTCGCTGAACCGTATCAGCAAGTACAGCGGCAAAGAGGGCACCGTGCCGAGGATGAACAAGCTTGGCACCGATACCTGGGAGCGCCTGAAGAAAACCACAAAAAAAAAAGTTAAAGACATTGCCCGCGACCTGATTAAGCTTTACGCCCTGCGTAAAACCAAGCAGGGGAATGCTTTCTCGCCCGACAGCTATTTGCAAACCGAGCTGGAAGCCTCGTTTATTTACGAGGATACCCCCGACCAGGAAAAGGCCACTGCAGACCTGAAAAAGGACATGGAAGCGCCGCACCCGATGGACAGGCTGATTTGCGGCGACGTAGGCTTTGGCAAAACAGAAGTAGCTGTTCGCGCTGCCTTTAAGGCTGTTGCCGACAGCAAACAGGTGGCTATCCTGGTGCCGACCACGATTCTTGCTGCGCAGCATTTTAAAACGTTTTCCGACAGGTTAAAGGGTTTCCCGGCGAATATCGATTATGTGAACCGCTTTAAAAGCAGCAGGCAGATAAAGGAAACACTTGAAAAGCTGAAGGAGGGAAAGATAGATATCATTATTGGCACGCACCGCCTGGTGAGCAAAGACGTTAAGTTTAAAGACCTCGGCCTGATGATTATCGACGAAGAGCAAAAATTTGGCGTATCAACCAAAGAAAAGCTAAAGCAGATGCGTGCCAATGTGGACACGCTGACGCTGACCGCCACGCCAATTCCACGCACGCTGCATTTCTCGCTGATGGGCGCCAGGGACTTATCCATTATCTCTACCCCGCCACCCAACCGTCAACCCGTAGTTACCGAACTGCATGTATTTAACGATACACTCATAAAAGAAGCCGTTGAACACGAGATTGACCGCGGCGGGCAGGTGTTTTTTATCCATAACCGTGTGAGTGATTTGCCGCAGCTTGGCGGTATGATACGCAAGCTGGTTCCAAAGGCCCGTATTGGCATAGCCCACGGTCAGCTGGAGGGGGATGCGCTGGAGGACGTGATGCTGAAATTTGTGAACCATGAGTACGATGTGCTGGTGGCTACAACCATTATTGAAGCAGGCTTGGATATTCCCAACGCCAATACTATTATCATTAACTACGCCCACATGTTCGGCCTGAGCGATTTGCACCAGATGCGCGGCCGTGTAGGCAGGAGCAACAAAAAGGCTTACTGTTACTTGTTGAGTCCGCCGTTATCTACATTAACGAATGAAGCGCGGAAACGCCTGAGCGCCATTGAAGAGTTTAGCGATTTGGGCAGCGGCTTTAACGTGGCTATGCGCGATCTGGATATCCGTGGCAGCGGTAACCTGCTCGGTGCAGAACAAAGCGGCTTTATTGCTGAGATTGGCTTCGAGATGTACCATAAGATACTGGATGAGGCCATACAAGAACTTAAGGAAGACGAGTTTAAAGGCGTGTTCCCCGAGGATAAGCCGCGTCCGTTTATATCTTTCACCCAGATTGATACCGACCAGGAAATATTGATACCCGATGAGTATGTAACCAACGTGTCTGAACGGTATAACCTTTATACGGAGTTATCCAAGCTGGAAAACGAAACCGAACTGCGTGCCTTTGAGCAGCAGCTGCATGACCGCTTTGGCCCGGTGCCGCCCCAGGTTAACGACCTGCTGAATACCATGCGCCTGCAATGGCTGGGTAAGGCTATTGGTTTTGAAAAAATATCTCTCAAGAAAAATGTACTGCGCGGTTATTTTATCACGGATCAGCAATCGCCATACTTTGAAACGGGAGCCTTCCGGAACGTACTAAGCTTTGTGCAGGCCAACCCGCGACGCACCAATTTGAAGGAGGTAAAAAACACCCTACGCCTAAGCATTGATGGCGTAAACAGCATCGATCAGGCAGTTGAAATCTTGAGTGATGTCAGCGAAGTGGCTGTAGTGTAAGTGTATCAGCGTGCCAAATCCATGTTTATTCATTACTTCCGTAAACTTGTTATTTTTGAAGAATATCAAACTTCATTATGCCTGCCCTGCAACCTGTTCAACTCACCCAATCCGAAGCCCGCAAGATCATTATTCATGCTGCCGGCCTGGCGCGGAAAGCGCAGTTTGGCATGGGTGCAGAGGCTGTTTACCAGTTGATTGATCATTTAGGGTTTGTTCAGCTGGACACTAATTATACCGTAGAGCGGGCGCATCACCAGGTGATGTGGTCGCGGGTGCCTGATTATGAACTGGTATGGCTGGACGAGCTGCGGGAAGACGGCCGGATTTATGAATATTTTACCTCTGACGCAGGGTTCATCCCCATGCAGGATTTCCGATTTTCATTGCCGGTAAAAGCGGCTTTTGGCAAACGATGGGACAATCAAACCAAAGCCGAGTCACAATTGGCTAAGCAAGTGCTTGATCGTATTGAACGCGAAGGACCGTTGATGGTAGGCGATTTTGAAAACGACCGTACAGAAGCCAGCTCCGGCTGGTGGGACTGGCGGCCGGCAAAAATAGCGCTGGAAAGACTTTATTTAGGAGGTCATCTGATGATCTGCCGGACGCCGAAATTTCACAAAGTATATGATTTACCGCTGAATTTGGTTCCGCATGAAACGGATTTAACTGAACCTTCGCCACAAGAATATGCCCGCTTTGTAATCCGGCGGACGCTCGGCGCTTTGGGTATCGGCTACGTAAAGGAAATGGCCTGGCGGGCACGGTATGTGAAAGACAACCTTGTAAAAAAAGAACTGCCGAAAATGGTTGAGGAGGGCCTGATTCAAACGGTTATTGTGGAAGGCTTAAAAGGGCCGCTTTACATGCTGCCAGACCAGCCAACTGATATTGAACTGGCCGGTGATGCTTTTATTCTATCCCCTTTTGATATCCTGAATGTATTTCGCCACCGCCTGCGCGACTTTTTTGATTTTGATTACCAGGTGGAATGTTTTGTCCCCGCGCCCAAACGCAAATATGGCTATTTTTCGCTGCCGGTATTGATAGGCGATACTTTTGTGGCGCGCATGGATTCAAAAGCCGACCGAAAAAATAAGGTGCTTATCATCCATAACCTCCATTTTGAGGACGTGACGCTTAGTGAGGACATGATCGGGAAGCTCGCTAATACGCTGAAAGAGTTTATTCATTTTAACCAATGCCGGGATGTGACATTTGCCAAGTGTAACCGGCCTGATTATTTGAATGCTGTTAAGCGTGAATTTTGAGAAACTAAACAATTCCGAAGAAATAGGGTGCAGCTATTTATGACGTGATGACTGCAATCGCTAAGCGTTTTCAGCTTCGGTACCGGCAAAAATTTCTTTACCTTCGGCATATATTTTGCCCCAATCGCACAGGCTTTCTAAAATAGGCACCAAGTCCAGCCCTTTGTTGGTCAATATATACTTTATACCGGTGGGGACCGTACCGGGAACTTCTGCTTTTACCAAAATAGCATGTTTTTCAAGCTCCTTTAACTGTCTCGCCAATACTGTTTCTGATATTTTAGGTAATTTTTTCTGTAACAGGTTGAACCGGTTGCTGCCCTCGTATATGTAATAAACAATTTGAGCCTTCCATCGTCCGCTAATCATGCTTATAGCAGAATTACGCTCGCACACCTGGGATAAAAACTGCTCGTTAGCATAATTTGTTGATTGTTCTTTTCTCATAATCAGCTGGTTGTCGACTAACAATTTTGTTAGTTATTGCGTGCCATTGTGTAGCTGCGCAATTTTGAATAAAAATAAAACAACATTCCTGAACAAAAAACAAATTAATATCTCCTAATGAAAATCAGTATTTATATAGCAATCGCCGCCAATGGCAAGATCTCCAACCAAAGAAATGTACCCGATTGGCTGTCGGCCGAATACGGCCAGGGTTTTGAAGCTATCTGTAAAAAATATAAAGCGGTAATTATGGGCAAAACCACCTATAACATTCTTGCGCCCGATTACCTGCCTCTGAAAACAGACGGCACTACCGTTGTGCTGACAACCAACCCGCACGAGAGGTCAGAAAACTCAACCGTTGTTTTTACACAAGATGGCGCCGGCAAAATAGTGGAAATGCTTGCCGCAAAAGGGCATACGGAAGCTGTAATTATTGGCGGGACCCAAACCATCAGCGAGTTTATAAAAGCCGGAGCAGTAACTGATATTTACTTCGTGATGGAGCCCGTTATTTTTGGAAGCGGCCTGCCGTTTTTAAACGATGTGGATCTGGAATTAAAACTCAATTTATTAGAGGTAACCAAACTGAACAAAAATACTGTTCAGCTTCATTATGAAATACAAAAGTAATCCTGATAGAATAACGAACGTGGAGGCCGCAGCATCTAACTTAAGCCTGGCACAGGTAGCCTGGGTGGTAAAAGATATTACCGCGGCAGAGAGATTTTTTAAGGAAACCCTGGGCATAAGCATCGGCACAATTGAAACAAGTAAGGCCAGCGATTATAACGGCACGTATTATGGAAAGCCGTCAGACGCCGAAAACCTGGTTGCCCATGGCTATTCCGGCGGGGCATATATCGAGCTGATCCAGCCGGTTTCAGGGAACAGTATATTCCGGGATTACCTGAAGAAAAACCCGGCGGGCGGTATTCAGCACCTGGCTTATACCACTTCTGCGGAGGAATTGGACAGGGTTATTGCACAATTTGAGGCCAAAGGCTTCCGGGAGGTAAGCTCTTTTGACACTTCTGTTGCGAAAATTGTTTTTTTTGATACGTCCCGGGAGATCGGTGTAATGACAGAAATATTAGGCCTGACCAAAGAAGGACAGCGTGTTTTTAAAAGATGAAACCGGTAATACAGAAATAGCCAATTGATTTTGAAGAAACAAATAGCCGCCCTATTCAGTTATTGTTAAAAGGAGGAAATTATTATGCCATGGTACAACGGCGACTATCCGCCATCATACAAAAATCAGCCAAAAAAAATACGCGACAAGGCTACAGAAATTGCCAACGAGGTACTGAAGACAACCGGCAACGAAGGCGAAGCAATTGCCACAGGCCTTAAACAGGCCCGCGCGCATTTTGCCAAACAAAAGAATAAATCCTGACAGCAGGGCCTCCCGCGTTACATCACACCGGCATCCTGCAGTACCTCTTTGTTGAGCCTGGCGTATTCGGCATCCCTACTATCTTCGGCAAGTTTTAAGCCGGCTTTAGCCGTAGCTATTGCAGCTTCCTTGTTCCCGGTTTTTAGCTGCAGTCTTGCCAGCCAGTATTTCATGTTATCGGCGGCAGGGTTTGCCTTTTCGGCTTCCTGCATCCAGCCAAGGGCCTGCTCCAGGTTGCGATTGTGGTTATAGCACCAAATAGCCGACATATAATACGGTTTCTTCTCGCCTTTCATCGCTTCCAGAATGTTAGCCATAATGCGGTCGTCGGGGTTATTGGTAAGGTTGAACGACACGCCGGTGTTCTCCCACAATATCTGGAACTTACATTTTTCCTGTGTAACGTCGGCGAATTGTAAAGTGAGCGTCTCTACCTTGCCCGCCAGCTTAAATGGTTTTACTTTAAAGCGGAACAGGTCGTCCTTTTCATCATAGGCGTAGGCGCCCCATTGGGCAGCTTTCTTATTAAAAATGATGGTCCATTCATCAACACCGGGGATAGTGAAAAGTGCATAGGCGCCCGGGGCCAGCGTATGGCCTTCAACCTGTATGGTGTCGGTTAGCTTAATAACGGTAGCATTATTTGCGCCGGTACGCCATACCGCCCCATAAGGCTCCATCCCGCCGAATATCTTGCGGCCTTTGGTATTGGGGCGATAATAAGTAACCGAGATAATGCCAAGACCGAAATCCTGCTCGATGCGCTGACCGGTGCTTGACGCGGGTATCTTCAATTTTATTTCCTGAGCAAATGCCCCGGGCGACAGGGCCAAAAAGGCAATCGCCATAAAAAGTACTTTCTTCATTTTGTAATGATTTGGTTGGGCTAAAGGTAAAAGGTTACCCCGTTTTGATGATACCCCCGCAAGGGGTAAAAGCAAATGGCAAGGCAACTAAATCAGACTCAGCCATAAAATCTTACTAGCCTATTTCTATCATTCGTATCATATGATTATACTCATCTGCCATATATATCTTGCCCGACTAGCTTATCGCCAGGTCGGCCGGCGATTTTAACATGGCCGAGTTCCCCACCCCGTTTGCAAAACCATACTTACCGGTAAGGTTAATTTTTATGAATAGTGGTAGCAGGTTACAGACCCAAGGCGTCCGTAGTTGAAATTACGGACACGAAAAATAAAACGGGAGGATCGAGACGAAATCTCTTCTAGAATGTGAGGCTTAATAAATGAGGGGAATCTGCGGGGGCGGAAAGGATTTGGGAAGGTTTCAAGCCTTCAGCCGAATCTTCCATTCTCCCGGATTTCTGCTTGTGTGGAATACGCCAAAAACTCTTAAATCTTTGCCGTCTATTAAATAATGTATGCCGTAAGGAAATCTTTCTATAAAGTATACCCTGACACCTTTATACCGTTTTTGGTAAATAAGCGGACGTTGAAGAATTCGACGAAAGCCGTCATCAAGGCATTTTTCAAAACCATGCCCCAATCCGGGCAGCCGACTTTCATACCATGAAAATGTATCGAGGATATCCAGCCGGGCCTCTTCAGATATCAATAATTGATACATTAACGGGCTGTGTTTAACTCATTACGGATCGACTCCCAGGTAACAAAGGTAGTCTCGCCTTTTTCGAAACGCTCCAGCCGTCTGTCCAGTTCCTGTTTATGACTTTCAGGTACGGGAATGTTAGTCTGGTCTATGCTATCCCAAATCTTCTCAATCATTGATAACCGCTCATCCACGCTTAAATCTAATATCTCCTGCATTTTCACCATAACGTGCCAGATAATTGTGTATAACAAAGATAGGAAAGCAAAATGTTTTAAATGACAATTTCTTTTCGGTGATTATCTTTATTAATGAGTTCAAGGCTCTACCGATAGTGGAACCTGCGGTGACAGGGATAGCCGTAATCCTGCAAAAGCTTTTAGCCGGGAAACAGGGTTGGCCATCGATGGAGAGGTTGGCTGAGATATGAGGATTGATGGGCTTAGTGGAGATACAGTAACACCAAACCCCCGGATCTCTCCGGGGGCTTAGTTTTTTATAGGGGTATTAACGGGGCAATAATGGCCTATTGGTTTCGTATCACGCCCATTTTCTTTAGCAGCTTGCGGTTTTCGCGGCGGTGGATGAGACGGTAAACCAAAGCATATATTACGGGTAATATCAGTAAGGTGAGGATGGTGGAGGTGATGAGTCCGCCGATGACTACTACGGCCAGGGGCTTTTGTGTTTCGGAGCCTATGCCGGTGGATATGGCGGCGGGCATCAGGCCGATGGCAGCCATCAGGGCGGTCATTACCACGGGGCGCACGCGCGAGATCACCCCATCCAGTATCGCCTCGTTGAGGTGCATGCCGGCCTCCAGATTCTTGCGGAACACGGATATCAGGATCACCCCGTTCTGGATACACACGCCAAACAAGGCAATAAAGCCGATACCTGCCGAGATGCTGAAGTTGATGCCGGTAATGTGCAGCGCCAGTATGCCGCCGATGAGTGCAAAGGGCACGTTAAGGATCACCAGCGAGGCGTCCTTCACGTTGCCGAAGGTAATGAACAGGATCAGGAAGATCACCAGCAGGCAGATGGGCACGACGTGCGCCAGGGTGTTTGACGCGCGGGTTTGGTTTTCAAATTCGCCGGCCCAGGTGGTTGAGTAACCCTGGTCCAGGTGTACTTGCCGGGCTACCTTGGCCTGCGCTTCGGCAATGGTGCTGCCCAGGTCGCGGCCACGGTTTGAGAATTTTACGGCGATGTAGCGGGTGTTGTTATCGCGGTAAATGAATGCCGGACCGGTAATGGTTTTAATAGTGGCAATCTCTTTTATGGCGATCTTGGAGCCGTTAAGCGTGGGCACCATCAGGTTCTCGATCTTCTCCTGCGTATCGCGGAACTCTTTCTGGTAGCGGATACGGATATCGAAACGGCGCTCGCCTTCATACAGCTCCGTAGCAGCCTTGCCGCCTATGGCCATCTCGATAACGGCATTGGCGTCGGCAGTGGCTACGCCGTACAGGGCCATCTTGCGCTGATCGAGCTCGATCCTGAATTCCGGCTGACCGAGGTTGCGGAGCACGCCAAGGTCGTCAACACCTTTTACGGTTTTCAGTACGTTTAGTACCTCGTCGGCTTTTTTATCAAGCACGTCAAAGTCAGGCCCGAATATTTTTACGGCGAGGGCGGCATTCACACCTGCAACGGCTTCCTCTACGTTATCACGAATCGGTTGTGAGTAGTTGAACACTGCGCCCGGAATTTTGGTGAGTTGGTGGTCCATCTGGTCAATCAGGTCGTCTTCAGAAAGGCCGCCGGGCCATTCCTTCTTGTTTTTCAGGTCCACCTGTATCTGTACGTCGAAGAAGCCTTTGGGGTCGGTACCGTCATTGGTGCGGCCTACCTGCGCCAGGGTTTGTTTTACCTCCGGGAACTTGCGGAGGATCTGCATCATCTTCTGATTGATGCTTTCCGCCTCTGGCAACGACACGCTCATCGGCAGTTCGGCTTCTACCCACAATGCGCCTTCGTTCAGGTCGGGCAAAAACTCGGTGCCCAAAAACCTGGCGGAAAAGAAGGTGAGCGCCATAAAGGCAACGGCAACGATCAGGCTTATCTTAGGGTTTTTGTAGGTGTAGTTAAACATCCGGCGGATGCCATTCTCGAAAAATGTAACTACCGGGTTATGCTTTTCTTTTACGTTCTTTCTCAGCAAAATGCTCGAGAGGGCCGGCACCAGCGTAAGCGTAAATATTAGCGCGCCCAGCAAAGCAAAGCCCAGGGTGTAAGCCAGCGGCGAGAACATTTTACCTTCCACCTTCTGGAATGCGAAGATGGGTATCAGGCAGGTGATGATAATCAGCTTGGAGAAGAAGATAGCCTTACCCATCTCGGCGCCTACATTTTTAAACAAGCCGAGCTTGGCCAGGCCGTTAAACTTCTGCATGCCTACCTCTTTGGCCTTATGGTCGAGCGCGACAAAGATGCCCTCCACCATTACCACGGCGCCATCGATAATGATACCGAAGTCTACCGCGCCCATAGAGAGCAGGTTGGCGCTCATGCCTTTTATGCGCATACAGATAAAGGCAAACAGCAGCGAGAGCGGGATAATAATGGCCACGGTAAGCGTGGTGCGCCAGTCGGCCATGAAGAGGAACACGATAACCGTTACCAGGATGATACCTTCCAGCAGGTTATGAATAACCGTTTCGGTACAAAAGTCCATCAGATTGGTGCGGTCGTAAAACGTGTCGATCTTTACATCCCTGGGCAATATGTTATCGTTCAGGTCCTTCACCTTGGCGCGCACCAGGTCGAGCACCCTGGCGGGGTTCTCGCCCTTGCGCATTACAATGATGCCTTCAATTACGTCCTTTTTATTATCACGGCTCACCTGGCCCAAACGCGGCAAACCGGATTCTTTTATCTCGGCTACATCCTTAGCCAGGATGGGCACGTTGTTTACATTTTTAACGATGATGTTCTGTATCTCGCTGATGTTGTTGATCAAACCGATACCGCGCACCACGTAGGCCTGGTCGTTTTTCTCGATCACATCGCCACCTACGTTGATGTTGCTGCGGTTGATGGCGTTGTACACGTCGAGCGAGGTCAAGCCGTATTTCTGCAACATGGCCGGGTTTACGCTTACCTCATAATCTTTTTCCTCGCCACCAAAGCTGTTTACGTCGGCCACGCCGGGAACAGATTTGAACTGACGGTCGAGCACCCAATCCTGTATGGCGGTCAGTTCGTGCAGCGATTTGGTTTTGCTTTTCAGCGTATAACGGTAAATCTCGCCGGTTGGGCCGTAAGGAGGCTCAATTTCGGGTTTTACGCCATCCGGCAGGTCGGCATTGGCCAAACGGCTCAGCACCTGCTGGCGTGCAAAGGCATCATCCACGTCATCATCAAAAATGATACGGGTATAGGATAAACCGAATGCCGATGTGGTGCGCAGGTTTGATTTCTTTTGCACCGAGTTCAGCACCGTTTCGATAGGGATGGTGATGAATTTCTCCACCTCTTCGGCGCTGCGGCCCTGCCATTGTGCTATAATGATGATCTGGGTATTGGTAACGTCGGGGAAGGTCTCGATGGGCGTTTCGGTGTAGCTCCATATCCCTATCACCACCAAAATGGCCGTCATAAAAAACACGAAGTAGCGGTGCCTTAACGAGAAGTAGATTATATTTTTAATGAATTTATTCATTGTCAGGTCGTTCTGTTTGGGGTGTTCAACTATTAATTATCCCCTGTTATCTGGTCGTAAAGCAGCAGCTGGTTTTTGGACACAACACGCTCGCCCGGTTTCAGGCCCGAAGCGATGTAGGTAACATCGTCCACCGTTTTGATGATGCTTACCTCGCGCACCTTCATGTCGCACCTGTCGTTATAAACCACCACGTAGTTTTTGCTGCTGTCGAACACGATCGCCCTGGACGGCACTGATACCGATTGCTGGTTCTCGCTGTTGGTGATCACCACATTGGTAAACATTTCGGGCTTCAGCAGCATATCCGGGTTGGGCAGGGCGATCTTTATCTTCATCACCTTGTTATCCGGGTCGAGCACGGAGCTGATCTCGTTCACCTTGCCCATGAACACCTTGCCGGGATAGGCGATAGTAGTGACCTTTGCAGTGTAGCCTACTTTTACCTTACTGATATCAGACTCGAACACGTTGGCCCAGATCCAAACATCTTTCATGTTGGATATGGTGAACATGCTGCCGTTGTTGTCCTGGCGGATAAAGCTGCCCGAGGTGATGTTCTTCTCTACGATGTAGCCGCTTTCCGGCGCTTTAATTACCAGCATGCCATTGGCGCTGGTATTACCGCCACCATTAATGGCAATGGCCGATTTTACTTTGGCATTGGCGGCAACGGCCTTATTGTAATTCTCCTTAGCCTCGGTGTAGTCGCGTTCGCTGGCGATGCCGTTCTTATACAGGTATTCCTGCTGCTCCAGCTGGCGTTTGGCAACTGCCACATCGGATTGGGTGGAGGTAAGGTCGGTATAGTTTCCGGCGATATCGGCACTGCGCATTACGGCCAGGGTTTGGCCTTTGGTTACTTTATCGCCCAGGGAAACTTTAACTTCCAGCACCTGCCCGCTGCTGAAAGGGAACACCTTTACCACGTGATTATCATCATTCGATACTTCGCCCGATAGACTCAGTTCGTCCTTCATCGTGGTGGTTTTGGCCGTATCAATGGTTATCATTTTTGCCAGCGTATCGCTTACACATACCTGTTTGGCCACCGTTGCCTCCTGCTTTTTATCCTTGCAGGCCGCAAACAGCACCAGTGAGCAAATGCCGGTTATATAGAACTGTTTTTTCATTATCGTTTATTCGGAGTATGAGTTTTATCAGGGTTTAATTACAGGCTCGCCAACGGCAAAGTTCAGGTCGGCGATAGATTTTTGCAGGTTGTATTGCTGCTGCAGTATTTTCAGCTTGGTGTCTTTATAGCTGTCGAAAAAGTCCACAAACTCCACCAGGCTTATCTGCCGCTCTTTAAAGCTTTTCATCATGGCTTTAAACAGGGTGTCGTACTGCTGGTTAAATTCGGTTTGCTGGGTGGTGAACAGCTGCTGGTTGAGTTTGTACTGATTGACGGCCGCCACCACATCGTTCTTTAGTTTCGATTCATTGCTTTTTACCGTGTTCTCCTGGCTCATCAGGCTATACTTTGCCGATTTGATATTGCCCTGATTGCGGTTAAAAAAGGGCAGCGGCAGGCCGATCTGCAGGCCGTAGTAGTTTTGCGCGTAGCTGCTGTTTTTATCGTACGAGGCGCCGATGGTAATATCCGGCGCGGCCAGGGCTTTTTGCAACTCCAGGTTGTGCTGTGCCGAAGCCAGCTGGTACTGGTTTGAAAGGTAGTCGGCGCGATTGGCCAATGCCCGGTCAATCAGCGCCGCTACATTCAGATCTATGTTATTTTTCGGGGTATCATTTATCACAGGCTTAACGAAGGACATTTCATTAGCCTGGATCAAGGTCTTCAGCTCGGTTTGCAGATCGTTGATCTGGCGGCTGTTTTCAATCATATCATTCTGCAGACCGAACAGCAATGCCTTCAGCCTGATCAGGTCTTTCATCGAGGTGTTACCCGCGTCATACGATTTCTGGATAGAGCTCACCAGGCTCGTCGCCGATGTGATCTCGTTCTGGTAAACCTGCGCCTGGTCTATCAGCGTAGCCAGCTGACCGAAATCTAATTGCAGGTTATAGCGCAGGTTGCGCATCAGGTCGTTAAATTCGGCTTCCTGCACTTTGGCATTGTCCTGTGCTACTTTTACCTGTTTGCCGCGCTTACCTGCGGTAGTGAACACCTGGCTCAGCTGCACAAATACCTGCCCCAGCTGGCGGCTGCTATTATGGTAAAAGAACTTCTTGCTGCCGCTGTCGTAGATATTCTGATCGGTGCTAAGGGTTGGATTATCCCACAGGCGTGCCTGCTCGATCAGTGCTTTGGCAGACTCCACATTATATTTTTGAGCCAGCAGGTCGAAATTGCTTTCTAAAAACCTTTTCTCGGCATCCTGGAAATTGAGCCGGAGCGTATCGGTTTGGGCGTTTGCCTGGTAGGTGGAAGTGATAAATAAAAGGAACAGCGCCGTTACAGCATATCTCAAACACATAGCATCAATTTTTTTGACGTGCAAAATTACGCCGGCCTGAAACTGACGGGATTAGAATGGGATTAGAATTGAAAAAAGGGCGATAATGATTTGTGGTGTAATTGCCGCTCGCATAGTTGACTCACCCGGCCATCGCTTCGCCCGGCCACCCTCTCTTTGCTGCGCATAAAGAGGGAACGGGAGTTGGATTAAATGGATTTTTTCTCTTCTCTCTTTACCGCCTGCGGTCAATGTTATTAAGTTAAGCAGTAAGACCCCATCAGGGTCAAATATTGACAGAAAAATGGCGCCGCTCTGGATTCTGTGCCGTAGGTACGAAACACCGCGTACAGGGGTCAGCGGGCCAGGTTGCGTACCTACGGCACGCATGCGATACCCTTTTATTATTTCTACCGATATTTTGCACCTACGGCGCATTTTTGGCTTAATTTAATGACATTATGCCTGCGGCACGCATGCGATACCCTTTTATTATTTCTACCAATATTTTGCACCTAAAGCGCATTTTTGGATTAATTTAATGACATTGACCTACGGCACGCTGCGATACCCTTTTATTATTTCTGACGGGATTAGAATGGCATTAGAATTGAAAAAAGGCGACTTTAAATCACCTGCGGGTAGTTTCGACATTTTATTTTAAGGTAGAGCTTAATGTTTACCCCGCTCATTGCCGCGGGGCTAGTTCTTTTGTCTTGATACAAAAGAACCAAAGACCGAGCAACAGCGAGATAATGAGTGCCACTAAAAAATAAACAACATACGAATAAATTAAGTCAGCAGAAATGCTTCTTTGCGCACAGGGCCTTTCACGCACAAAGCGACAAAACCTGCGCGGGCTGGAATCGTTTTTCGCGGTTTTGTTTGTTTTTTTAGCGCGCTCAAGATGCTTTGCGTTTTTGCTCTGTGACCCTATCGCTTTGAGAGCCTGTAATGCAAAAAAAGTTCCTATGCCCGAACCCGTTTCACCGGCCGGCAGGTATTTTTCGCTTTTGCCCGAAGCTTATCTGCTGACGCGTCTCTAACACATGCACTACCAAAAAGATTAAACAAGCCTTAATACCCATTGTTACCTTTTAAAATATCGTCATGAAAAATTTACCCGTCAGCGCGGGCATTCTTATTGCGCTAACCTTCGGCGCCTGCAATGGGGCGACCCATAAAACCGGCGGAGCAACCCGCGACTCAGGCGCCACCCATGGAAACAGCGGGCCGGCTGATACATCTGTAGCGGCGCATTCCAGCCAGGCTGCAGGGGCTGCACCCTCTGACACCAGTCGCATTGGCAAGCCGGCAGCAGCGCCGGTTGTGGATTCGGGAACGAAAAAATGAATTACCTGTTGGGGTATGCGCTCAGCCCCAGGGTGATATGCAGGCTGGGGCTAACACTAATGGCTTTGCGCAGCTTATAGGCTACCCTGATCTTTACCTGCGGCTCGCGCACACGCTGGTCTAAAAAGGTGGAGTTGTCAATATCAAGCACAATGCTGTTCCCGGCGTCGGGGCTGATGTCCATGCGCGAGGCCACCGGGACTTCTGAGGTGCCGTCGGCTTTGGCCATGTAAACCTTTACCATGCTCAGGTTGCCGATGTTGAAGTCTGTCGGGCTGATTGCCTCCATTTTTGCGGAAACCATGCGCACCTCGCTCACCTTGTCGGCGTTATTGCCGTTTTTCTTAAAGTCCTGGTCGAAGCTGGTGGCCATGCCCGATACCGACAGTTCTTCGCCTGCTTTTGAATCCTGCGGAATGGTTACCGTGGTGGTATAGGGGAAGGTAGATTTTACAATCGATTGCATCATAGCGCAGCTGCTAAAAACCAACAGGAAGGCAAGGGCGAAAAAGGGCTTCATAAGATCAGTAATTGGTTGTGACAATTTAGGGGATGCGATTGGGAATTGCAAGGGTTGTTGTTGAATGTGTTGATTTGGTTGATTAAGCGGGCGACCTGCGGGCAGGTTCCAATTTATTATTCAGGGTCGAACTTAAGCGCCACCCCGCTCATTTGCCGCGGAGGCTGTTATGTTTTTCGCGTGTGTTTGTTTTTATAGGAGCTCAAGAGGGCTGCGCCGTTTTGTCTTGATACAAAAAGTAACCAAAAGACCGAGCAACAGCGAGATAATGAGTGCCACTAAAAAACAAACAACATACGAATAAATCAAGTCAGCAGAAATGCTTCTTTGCGCACAAGGCCTTTTACGCACAAAGCCGAAAACCCTGCGCGGGCTGGAACCGTTTCGGCGGGCTACCCTGTCGCTTTCTTACCCTGTATCCGAAAAGTTCCTATGCCCTGCCCAACACGCAGCCCGGCAGGTTTTTCGCCTTTTGCCCGAAGCTTGTCTGCTGACGGGGGTACTAAAGAAATCTTTCTTTTAGATTATTAGTATTGTAAATAAGGTATTATGATTTTGTCATAATGAAGAATGTATATAGAAGCGGCCTAATGCCAGGCTCCGATTATTATTCAGGGTTGAACTTAGGCTTCACCCCGCTCATTTGCCGCGGAGGCTGTTACTTTTTGTCTTGATACAAAAAGTAACCAAAAAAATCAAGTCAGCAGAAATGCTTCTTTGTGCACAAGGCCTTTTACGCACAAAGCCGAAAAACCTGCGCGGGCTGGAACCTTTTCGGCGGGCTACCCTGTCGCTTTCTTACCCTGTATCCGAAAAGTTCCTATGCCCGAACCCACTTCACAGGCCGGCAGGTTTTTTCGCCTTTTGTCCGAAGCTTGTCTGCTGACGGGAAATCTAAAAGGTCTTACTGCCAACTGCTACTGCCAACTGTCCGCTTTTTCAAAGCCTCCACTTAAACGCCTTGTCATCCACCGCGCGCATGGTGCAGAGGATGCCGTCGAGGTGGTCGCACTCGTGCTGGAGGAGCTCGGAGAGGGCGCCCTGCATGTGCCATTCCTGGCGCTGCCAGTTTTCGTCGAGGTAAGAAATGGTGAGCGACTGGTGGCGCTTTACCTTTACCAGCAAGTTGGGGAAGCTCATGCAGTCGTCCCACAGCTCGAACAGTTCGGGGCTGAGGTTCTGCAGTTCGGGGTTGATAAAAACCACCGGACGGCCGATATTCATGTACACCAGCCGCTTCATGATGCCCAGCTGCGGCGCGGCAATGGCCCGGCCGAAATTGTACCTGGCGCGGATCTCGCGCATTACGTTGTCCATATCCGCCACCCAGCCCGGCACCAGCGGCAGTTCAGACTTTTCCACCGGAGCGCAGGTTTCGTAGAGGCGCGGGTCGCCGAGGAGGAGGAGATCGGAGAGGGTTTTCATGAAGGTGAAGATAGGAAAAAGTCTAAAGTCTTGAGCCGGTAGTCCTGAGTGGTAGGGGGACTGACCAATGGCTTTTGGGTTAGATCGGGGTAAAACGGTATTGTTATGCGGGAAAATTGTGAACATGAGGGAACAGAGGAAGCAGTTTAGGCCTGGAATGGGTTACACAGCGACTTGAAAAGGTAATCGGTTGAGAGGAATAATATTATATTTGGAATATGGACACCGGAAACTGCTATTTTTTGATGATAGATCAGCCTATGTGTTCATATTGTAGCGCGCGCACTGAGGTTATTGGCGATTTTTTATTATACCAAACTTTTAATGTGGGCACAGCATTGTTTAAACCCCAATTGTAACCGCGTTTTTATGGAAGTTGACGACAACAACGAATGAAAGAAGGACAGACCCTTTGGACTAAAGAGCAATTGATACTGGCTGTAAACCTATATTCCAAAATTCCATTTGGGCAGATGCATGCTTCAAATGCTGATGTAAATGAATTGGCAGGCCTTATCAACAGGTCACAGGCGGCTGTTGCAAGAAAGCTGGGAAATTTTGCCAGTTTCGACCCCAAGCTAAAAGAACGTGGAATTAAGGGATTAACCAACGCGAGTAAATTAGATTTAGAGGTTTGGAACGAATATATGGAAAATTGGGAAGAGCAATTTTTCGAAGGCGAAAAACTGCTCGCTAAAAAGAAGCAGACGTCGGTTGAGAAAGTTTATCAGGCGGACCTCGAAAATTTGCCTAAGGTACAGGGGCAGGAACGTGAGCGATTGATAATGCAACGGGTAAATCAATATCACTTCCGCAAGATAGTCCTAACCAACTTTAACAATCGATGCTGCATAACCGGAATACAAATGCTCGACCTAATTGTAGCGAGTCATATTGTGCCATGGAGCAAGGATAAAGGCAACCGGCTCAGCCCGCAAAACGGATTGGCTCTAAATGCTTTGCATGACAGGGCCTTCGACAAGCACCTTATTACCGTAACCGAAGACCTGAAAATCAAAGTTTCCCCCCAGTTTTACAGGCAAAAGGATACGCTAAGCATTCAGCAAAACTTTATTGATTACGATGGCAAATCACTCTTACTGCCTAAAAAATTTTTCCCGGATACAGATTTTTTGAGGATGCATAATGAAAAATTTAAAGGGTGAAAGTTCACCTATATCCGATTGACGAAAAGGTTTAGTATCCCGATTTTGTCCAAATGTCAAATGTTAAATTCAATTATCTGTATCGTGATAGCGGCAGCTATAAGCAATACGGTTCAGTAGTATTTTCAAATTCAACGGAAATTGAACTATCACAAATTGAATCCCTCATTCGTTCCAAACTAATCGATGGCACATGGTTTTATGCCAAGGAATGGGGCATCCCCGAATTGTTTTTTAGGCACTGCGATTTTAGATTCGAGCCGACGTGGCATGAGTTCGAGGGTATTGAATACGATCATGAGCTTGCCCATAGTGCCTGTTCGATTGAGGAGTTTATTGCATCTGTTGAATCTCGTTAGGAAGTGTCTGGCGACTATACTTGTAAACCCTGTAAACGCCTTACGGAAATTTCGGCAATTGTAGAACGAGTTGATAATCAGTTTGTTGCAGTGGTTTAAAATAGAATAATGCTGATAGTCAGTATATTACATAGCGTTCGGGGTGTTCCATGCACGTAAAAACGGAACGCTTTATGGTTTCAGGTGTAACCATTGGGTTTCAGGTAAATTGGCTGCTAGTCAAGTGATTACAGCAGGGTTGCACCTAAAAAGTGTAAACCCTTCTACATCTCATCGCCGGGGCGCGTGAAAAAGGTCTATCTGCAATTAACTGCACAGTTAAAGGTTTTCAGCTATAGCATTTTACGGCACAGTTGGTCTGCCTTAAACCGGCCTTCACTTACCCAATCTAACGGTCATAAACCTCAACACACGTTCATCGCGCTTAAAAGCAATTTCGAGATCGGGTACAGCGTTCGGGTTGGCTGTCGTGTACTCCAAAAGCCTGTAATAGCCCGTGGTTTTCTTCGTCAGTTCCAGCAATTCTTCAGATACGGGCCTGGCGGGCTGACCGGCCCTTAATCCCCAGTTCTCTTCGTGGGTAATTTCACAGCCCAGGCCGGTGAGAATTTTTCGGAATTTTGCAGCAGCCTCTTTCGCCTGGTCCTCGCTTAACACGGGAGACAGTATGAAGACGGTTTCATAACGTTTACTCATAACAGCGGTATTTTTCGTGATGGTTTATCGCGGGAAGATACAAACAAAGTTTTGGTTAGAACAACAGGGAATAAAAGAGGCTTCCCACTGTGCGCATGTTCAAATGGTGATGCGTCAGTCTTGCTGAATAACGGATGCGCAGGGGTTACAAGTGTAAACCCCTTTTTTTGTATGTTGTTGATTGCCAGTTGTTTATTTATTTGCGGCATTACAGTGTGTAAACCCTGTGGCTAACGCCTGAAAATCAGCGTGTTGCAAAGTGGTGAAACGAATGTGCTCTGATAATCAGGGTGTTCCATGTGTTTTGGGGTGTTCCGTGTGCAGAAAAACGGAACGCGGCGCGCTTTCAAACATTTTGCAAATCCGCGCAGTTTACTATTTTTACAATCCAATTATTTATCATCCTAAATATCAATAAATGGTTATTATAAACAATCATGCCGAATTTGAAGCGTTGTTAGGGAAAGAAATAGGCACCTCAGGTTGGCACACCATCACCCAGGAACAAATAAATCAGTTTGCCCAAGCTACGATAGATCACCAGTGGATACATACCGAACCTGAAAGGGCGGCAGTTGAAAGTCCGTTTAAGGCGACCATAGCACACGGTTACCTGACCGTATCCCTGCTCCCTTATTTCTGGCATCAGATTGCGGACGTGCGTAACCTTAAAATGCAGATAAACTACGGTATTGATAATATAAAATTTGCCCAGCCGGTGGTAGTGAACAGCAGGGTAAGGCTAATTGCGCGGCTGGTATCGATTGTTAACCTGCGGGGTATTACCAAGGCCAGCATAGGCGTTACGATGGAGATTGAGGGAGAAAAAAAACCGGCATATACAGGCGAGGTGGTATTTTTGTATCATTTTAATGCCTGATTTTTATTGAGGCGCTGCGTTGTGGCCTCATGCTGCCCTCTCCAAAATATGTGTTGTAGCCTCACCCTGCCCTCTCCAGGGGAGAGGGTTTTGGCTGCTGCGGCGGCGGGCCGTTTCCTTCTCACAATATGCGTCGTGGCCTCATCCGGCCCTCTCCAAGGGGAGGGTTTTGGCTGCGGTGGCGGCGGGCCGTTTTCTTCTCACAATATGCGTCGTGGCCTCACCCTGCCCTCTCCAGGGGAGAGGGTTTTGGCTGCGGTGTCGGCGGGCCGTTTTCTTCTCACAATATGCGTTGTGGCCTCACCCTGCCCTGTCCAGGGGAGGGGGTTTGGGCTGCTGCTGCTGCGGCGGGCCGTTTTCTTCTCACAATATGCGTTGTGGCCTCGCCCTGCCCTTTCCGGGGAGGAGGTTCTGATTGCGCGGGCAATTCAGATTTCTCTCCAAACAACGCCTTGCCTTCTTCGCTGGAAAAGTTGCCTGTGCGCTACCCTCCTTGCCCCCTGACGGCGTTTTGCCTTACAGAAATTAAGTTTTCTGCCCTGATAACCGGTCAATAGTGAATTTTCATAACTGTCTGCGCCCATTTTTTTAACTGCGAATTAACCGTATCAGCCTCAGCAAGCTGATATCTAAAAATCTGCCTCATAGCTGGTTAAACGCCCTTTTTGTACAAAATACACTTTGTGTTTAAAGCGTATTAAATTTATTATAACTGTCTAAATATCAATTATTTATGTTAAAATTTATTTGCAAATAATGCAGGTATTACTATAGTTTTGTGATACCAATTCAGAACCAAACGTCTGCCAGTATATTGAAAACACGTAAAATGCCTGGGGGTAACCGCCCAAGCGCGCCTGTGTTTTTAAGTGTGGGTTAACTGTTGCATCGTAGGTTCAAATTGCCCTGATTTTAAACCAATCAACAAACTATAACCAATTATGAAAATTATCTGCAACCTTAAATTGCCGGCGGTGCTGCTCCTGCTGCCTGCAATGTTGTTCAACTCGTGCAAGAAAGATCTGTCGCGGCAGGCGCCCGGCATGGCAATTACCGGGGCGACAACGGTGGCCCGGGCAGCCAACGAAACCGTTAACGTTTGGATGACCACATCTGACCAAAGCAAGCTGCTGGCACAACAGGCCAGCATTAATTTCGCAGCCGATGCGGGTACCAACGCCACAACCATCACGGTTGATGAAAACACCGGCTACCAGACTATTGATGGCTTTGGCTATGCGCTTACCGGCGGCAGCGCATCGCTGATCAACGGACTGGGCGCTAATCAGTCCACATTTCTGAATGATATTTTTTCAACGGCTTCGGGTCACGTAGGTTCGGCATTTGTACGCATTACCATCGGCGCGTCGGACTTAAGCTCATCTGATTTTACGTATGACGATATGCCCTCAGGACAAACGGACAACAGCCTGACGCATTTTAGCATCAGCCAGGAGATGACCGACCTGGTGCCGGTACTGAAGAAGATCGTCGCCATCAACCCTTCCATTAAAATTTTAGCAACGCCGTGGACGGCCCCCGTCTGGATGAAACAAAGCACAACCGGCAATGGCGGCTTTACCGGTGGTAACTTAAACCCGGCGTATTATGATGCCTATGCCCGATATTTTGTTAAATACATACAGGCTATGGCCGGGCAGGGTATTAATATTTATGCCGTATGCCCGCAAAATGAGCCCCTGAACCCTTACAACAATCCGTCGATGACGATGCAGGCAAGCGAGGAGGCCAACTTTATTAAGAACAATCTCGGGCCGCAGTTTGCCGCCAATGGTATAACCACCAAAATAATAGCATACGATCATAACTGCGACCGTCCCGATTACCCGGAAGCGGTATTGGGCGATGCCGGCGCAAATCCCTACGTAGATGGTTCCGCTTTTCACCTCTATGCAGGCGACATCAGCGCACTTACAACGGTTCACAACGCTTACCCAGCCAAGAACATTTATTTTACCGAGCAATATATTGGAGGTCCCGGTAACTTCGGCGGCGACTTTTCATGGCACATGACCAACGTTATTATCGGAGCGTCGCGTAACTGGAGCCGGGTAGCCCTGGAATGGAACCTTGCCGCCGACCCCAATTATAACCCGCATACTGCAGGGGGCTGCTCCAACTGCCTTGGTGCGGTAACTATATCTGGTAATAACTACACTAAAAATACAGCGTACTATACAGTTGCGCACGCGTCGGAATTTGTGAAGGCGGGTGCTACGCGCATATCATCAAACATAGCAGGCAGCATACAAAACGTTGCCTTTAAAAACCCCGACGGCACCAAAGTAGTAGTAGCCATGAACAACGGCAGCTCAAGCTCAAGCTTTAAAATTAAATGGGGCGCCGAATCATTCACTTATACTTTACCCGCTGGGGCGGCTGCCACCTTTAAATGGGCCGGCACACAGTCGACAGGCGGGGGTGGCGGCGCGCCAATCGGGCAAACCATCACCCTTAAAGGGTTTAATAATTTATACGTGAGCGGCGAAAACGGGACCCAGGCCATGAATTGCAACCGCACTACGGCGCAGGCCTGGGAGCAATTTCTTGTAGTTGACGAAGGCTCGGGCAAGGTGGCGCTGCAAAGTATGGGCAAATATGTATCGAGCGAAAACGGCACGCAGGCCATCACCTGCAACCGCACCTCGGTTGGCGACTGGGAGAAATTTACCTGGGGAACTAACGCCGATGGCACCATCTGGCTGCAAGGTAACAACGGTAAATACGTATCCAGCGAAAATGGCACCCAGCCCATGACCTGTAATCGCACCTCGGTATCGGGATGGGAATCGTTTAAGGTGAATCAGTGATGTTAAGATGATAATTGCAGGGCCGTATTGCACACGCCGCTTTGAGGCCGCCTCACCTAAACGGGGAAGTCCTCATGAAATAATTCTCTTGCCTCATCCGGCTTCAGCCCCCTTCTCCAAAGGAGAAAGAAAGCAGCAAGTAGTTGTTTGGAGAGGGGTTGGGGTGAGCAATACGGCCCTTACTTTAAAACAAAACCAATTTGTTAACTAAATACAACCATTATGAAAAGACAACTCTTTAACTATTTTGCTATTGCAGGCATGGCGCTGGCAATGCTGGTGAGCTCCTGTAAAAAGGATGCCAACAACCAGATGAAGAACCCCAACAGCCCATCGGCTAATACTGATGTGACCACCGAACCACGTGCCACCACCTGGCAGCTGGTTTGGTCGGACGAATTTAACGGCACGAGCGTAGATGGCTCCAAATGGAATATCGATAATGGCAATCCCGGGGTTAACAACGAGCGGGAGTATTATCAGTCGTCAAACGTCAGCGTTAGCGGCGGAAACCTGGTTATTACTGCCAAAAACCAGAGTGTAGGCGGCCAGCCCTTTACTTCGGGCAAGCTGGAGACCTTTAACAAGTTTACCACCACTTATGGCAGGATCGAGGCGCGCATTAAGCTGCCGGCGTTCCAGGGCAGCTGGCCCGCATTCTGGATGCTGGGCGCAAATATCAATGATCCGGGCGTTGGATGGCCCAACTGCGGCGAGATTGACATTATGGAACAGGTAAATACCAGCAGCACTATTTTGGGCACCATGCACTGGAACGGCGGTAGCGGACACGTTCAATACGGCAGCAGCACCACCACTACTCCAACCGACTATCATATCTACGCCGTAGAATGGGATACCAACAGCATCCGCTGGTATGTTGATAATACCTTGTATGTAACCGGTAATATTCAAGATAATATCAATAATACCGGCGCTTTTCATAACCCGTTCTACATCATTCTTAACCTTGCTGTCGGTGGCGACTTGCCCGGCCAGACGGTTAATACAGGCGCACTCCCTGCAAGCATGCTGGTTGATTATGTGCATGTATATAAAGCGGTAACCAGTTCGGGCGCGCCAATAGGGCAAACTATTACCCTGAAAGGTTTTAACAACTTATATGTGTCTGGCGAGAATGGTACGCAGGCCATGAATTGCAATCGCACCACTGCACAGGCCTGGGAGCAGTTTACAATTGTTGATGCCGGGGGTGGTAAGGTGGCGCTGCAAAGCATGGGCAAGTACGTATCGAGCGAGAACGGCGCCCAGGCCATCACCTGTAACCGCACAACTATTGGCGACTGGGAGAAATTTACCTGGGGAACCAATGCCGATGGAACGATAACATTGCAAGGGAACAATGGTAAGTTTGTTTCGTCAGAAAACGGCACACAGCCCATGACCTGTAACCGCACCACGGCCTCGGGATGGGAGTCGTTTAAGGTGAATCAATAAAGGAAAGAAAGATCAAAGGCCAGAGATCGGAGATTAGGAGAAAACCAGCCTCTGATCTCTGGCCTCTTCTAAATTTCCTATATTAGTGAACCAATTGTATTTATGAGAATAATATTTTCGAAAATGACTACAAGCGCCCTCATTTTTGCGGCGCTTGTAATTTTTGCGGAGTCGTGCTCCAAAAGCAATACACCAGCCAAAACAATCACCGCTACAACGCCCGACAAACCGGATCCGAAGCCGGCCGTAAAGTACACGCTTTCCTGGTCGGAAGAGTTTAGCGGCCCCGCCATTGATACGGCTGTTTGGAATATGGAAACCGGCAGCCTGGGTATAAATAATGAAAAGGAATATTACCAGGCGCAAAACGCCGCTATTGAGGACGGCAATTTGGTGATTACGGCAAAAAAGGAGAACGTGGGCGGCATGCCGTATACATCGGCCAGGATGAATACACTTGGCAAATTCTCGGCGACATACGGTCGTGTTGAGGCCAGGATCAAGCTGCCTTCGGGTCTTGGGTTTTGGCCGGCTTTCTGGATGCTGGGCGCAAATATCAATACCTATGGATGGCCCCGCTGCGGTGAAATAGATATTATGGAGCATATAAATGATAACCATGACATTTATGGTACCATGCACTGGCAGGCAGGCGGCGGGCATTCACAATACGGCGCGCAAACAACTATCGCCAGCACTGATGATTACCATATTTATGCTGTGGAATGGGACGAGACAGAGATTAGGTGGTATGTTGATGATGCGCTATATCTAACCGGCAACATTAAAAACAATATCAACAGCACAGAAGCTTTTCATTTGCCGTTTTTCATCATCCTGAACTTTGCTGTAGCCGGGGATTTTCCGGGCCAGACAGTGGATGAGAGCAAGCTGCCGGCAAAAATGTATGTAGATTATGTAAGAGTTTACAAAGCAGAATAAACCCCTTGATTTGAAATCGCGGATCCTTTCAATTCTCTTTTGCTCAGCATTTTTTTGCTTTTCACACCCAGACTATGGCCAGGGGATTGAAAAGACGTTGCAACTGTCTTTAACCACCGGCCGCCAGGTTGAAGATTTCAGTTGGTCGATAGCCGGCAATATTAGCGGGCAAAGCCCTAATGTACTCTCGGAGCTTAAATGGCAAAAGGTAAGCGGGCAAAATTACGCTGCAGCGCTGCAATGGAACCCCTGGAAGAAAGTTTTTATAACAGGCGGATATAACCGCGTATCGGTGCATTCAGGCAATGTCAGCGATATTGATTATACGTCTGATAACCGGACACAGCCCAACTATAATCAAAACTTTAGTGATAAAAAGGGCTATACTTCCGCCTGGTTTGCCGGAGCGGGATATGCAGTTATCAACAGCAGCTTGTTTAGCCTGGTCCCATTCGCCGGCTACGGCATTAACGCGCAATCGCTTTATATCGTTGACCTTACCGGCCGGTTCCCCGGCCTTGACAGCAGGTACGACACAGAGTGGAAGGGGCCGTTTCTGGAGATTAAATCATCAGTAAAAATAGTCCGGGATTTAAAGCTGACGGCGGACCTTGCCTACAACCAGGTTACTTATAGCGCCCGCGGCGACTGGAACCTGATCAGTCAATTTCAGCATCCGGTAAGCTACCGTCATTCGGCTAACGGATACGGAGTGAATGCATCTATAGGCCTGGCTTATAGCATCACGCCAAACATTGCCATCGATGCGGGGTACAGCTACTTTAACTGGGAAACCGGGAATGGTACTGATCAGCTTTACCTGTCATCCGGCCAGGTTGATAAAACACAGATGAATGGCGTTAAACGTAAAGGTCATCTTGTTGGCGGCGGAATAATCGTATCATACTAAAAAAGCCGCTGAAAACAATCTCGTTTCCAACGGCTTTCTCGTTTATACGGCTAATAAATGCCGGGATTTATATTGAATCTGTAGAAGTTACCAGGCCTTCGGGCTGATGTGCCGGAACACGGGTTGTAAATGGCGAGTGCTTGGTGAACAGCCCCATGATAAATAATAAGCCGCCCAACAACAATTCTGGCCAAAATACGCCTTTAAATACTTTGCCTCCTGCACGAACTGAATCGAAAGCGAAGCCATATAAAAACGGCGATACCCACAGCACAAAGCCCATCAATACGTCGAGCACCAATTTTATCCTGATAGGGAGCTGTTTTATAAAACCGGTTTCAATATTGGTGAATATCGCCATGATTAGCTGCAGCCAACCGATATAGATCGGTAAAAACAATGCGCCGCTTGAAACATTTACCAAATCAAATAACCATGGAGACGCTATCATGGTAAGCGCGAGGATATAATTTAAAACGCCATAAAAAGCTGTCGAAATAAACGGTTTCATATTTTTAATTTATATTTTCTTTATCAATATACCGCGCGAACGGTATTTGTGGTCAAAGGTATAAATTTTGAAATTATCCGGAACCGATTTCTTTAGAATTATTGGATGGAAAAGCTTAATTTTTACAATGAAAGCGAAGGACTTATCTTTTGGGGGCTATTTTGGCTCCCAAAAACGCAAAAACGCCGAATATCAAAGCTGATATTACACCCGGAATTAACCCAACAAGCGCGGTTGCCACCCTTGGATGAGTAGAGAACGAAGGCGGTAACGAGGCTAGTATGCTGTCGAGCTGGTTATGGCTTTCAATATACTTTTTATAAAATAAGAAGTGTACAACGGTTATCCATACACAATTTACCAGGCCGGTATAAAAGCCATAAAGAAAAAATTTTCCATTGCATGCTTTGGCAATTACAGCGGCACAAAAAGCAAAGATCAGCACCCAGAACACAGGCTCAACCTTTTGGGGTATCAGGGACACTGTGCCAAAGGCCATTATCAAACCGAAAATTGATAATTGAAAAATGAGTTTCCAGTTCATGTGAAAAGATTAACAGGTATAAATGTAATACATAATCCAGATAAAATATGCCGTTGCAATGTAAAGGCAGCCACAATGCTGCGGCTGCCTTTATATTTTACCATTTTATTGCTAAGTAGTCTTGTTTTAATAAGTATAGTACCGGCCTAACGAAGGACTGGCCGTGCGATGAAGGACAGCTCCGCCGGATGCCTTAACACCGGCGCCATTGCTTGCTTCTTTATCCAGCAAAACCCCTAGCTTGTCAATTGTGCCGTGGTTTCCCTTGTTAGGATTCTCTGCCTCTTTACTATTGGGTTTAACCGGGGCTCCTGCAGACGACTCCTTCAGATTTTGAGGAGCGATCCTGGCAATGGTATCCGGTTTAATGGAAACCGTATTTACGCGGACGGCGGGTACTTTGACATTTTGCTTAGCTGGAGCAGCAGATGAGGAATAATCATTGTCTACAAGGTTAAAAGCGATGGGTACAGAGTATGCTACTCTTACGGGGCGTCCGTTTTGTATGCCGGGTGTCCACTTTGGCGACTCCTGGATAACACGCAGCGCTTCCATGTCGATATCTGCCGCAACCCCGCGGGTAACCCGTACGTCGGTTAACGATCCATCCCGTTCAACTACAAAAGTTACGATCACTTTCCCCTGTACCCCGGCATCCCGCATAGCTGCAGGGTACCTGATGTTTTTGGCCAGGTAATGGTAAAACGCATCGATCCCCCCCGGGAACTGAGGAACCTTCTCCACAGCAATAAACACAGGGCTTTTCTCATTGTCGTCAATGTCTTTTTTTTCCGGCGTTGCAGGCTCCGGCCCGGCTATCTCTTTAGTAGTGGCCTTTCCTGCTGATGCAGTAATAACGTCAGGAATGCTGGTACGCTTTGCAGTATTATCAGGCTGGTCGTTTGGTTTAGGACTAACATCCATAACCATTGTGCTGCTATGTGGCACAACAGACGGTACGCTGGCTGGCAACTCTAATACCTGTTCAACTTTTCTATTTACAAATCCAACCGTTTTGCTGTTATATACCGTGGCCGACGATAATACCAGCATCAGCATAAACAGCGGGGCTGATAATCCGTATTTTATCAGTGCAGCCCTTTTGGAATGGTTTTTCTGCAGCATAAGGATACGCTGTTTTAGCAGGCTGTGGTTAAAGAACGGATTAACCAGCTTGTGAGCGGGCGCATTAAAGGTCTGGCTTACCAGCAGCAGGGCATAATCGCTTTTATTGGTGCCGAATTTTACGGCCTGCCTGTCGGCAATGTACTCATGGATGTGCTTTATCGTAAAGCGGTAAAGATACACGATCGGATTAAACCAGTTTACAATCATAACAGCTTCCATCAGCAACACATCGGCGCTATGCCACTGCCTGGCGTGCACATGCTCATGGGCGGCAATAATATCGTTGTCCTGGTGTTCTGCGTTTAAGCGGACTTTTTTAAAGAACGAAAACGGGGTTTGGGGGGGCTGGTTTATTATCTTTCGCAATATTACCATTTGCCAAACAAACCGACCGGTCAAAAAAAGCATCCCCAGCAGGTAAAGGGCGGCTAATATGTCGCCAAATGTTACTTGTGTGTTTTGTATGATCGGTTTAAAGCGATAAATAACCAGCGGGCTGCTGTAAATGGTGAGTTGAACCTCTTTGGTAATAAATAAGTTCCTTACCCAGCTTGATTGTATCATCGGGATAAAGAAAGATAAAATGGAGGCAAGAATAAGGTAAATCCTGTTAAGTTGAAAAAAGGTTTCTTTTCGCAGCAGCAAAAAATAAAACCCATAAAACAAAAGCAGGTAAATATTTACCAGCAATAAATAATGCCACCAGGTCATACTTATTTTTCTTTGAGTTTCTCAATCAGTTTCATTATTTCATCAGCTTCTTTAAGATCGATTTTCTCCTTCTTTACAAAGTAAGAAAACATCCGCTTAACCGAGTTGTCAAAGTAACCGTGCATTAATTTGTCGGTCGCAAAATTTTGATACTGGTCTTTGCTGATGACCGGATGATATTCGTGGCTTTTGCCGAACGCCTTGTGTCCGACAAATCCCTTGTTTTCAAGAATCCGGATAATAGTAGATACAGTATTGTAAGCAGGTTTAGGTTCAGGCAGCACATCCAGCACATCTTTTACAAATCCCTTCTTCAAATGCCACAGCACCTGCATAATTTGTTCTTCGGCTCGCGTTAATTCTTTGATTTCCATGTTTTTTTTGTTTTGTCCCGTTTTTACGGCCGGCAGGCACCGGCCCATTTCTTGAGTATCAGCTAATATTTTTTAGTAAATAAAGATAAATAATATTATAATATTATTATTTTATTTTAATTGGCTCGCAAAAGCTAAAGTTAAAACTACGGCATTAGTTTTGCAAGTGTTTTGAAAAATATATTCTCACCTTGCGTCTGCAAATAACTCAGTAAATGAATATAACCTTCCACGGCGCTGCCAGAAACGTAACCGGCAGCAAACATTTGTTAAGATTAAATGACGGAACAGGCATTTTGCTTGATTGCGGGATGTTCCAGGGCCTGGGCGAACATACCGAAGATATGAACGAACACTTCGGTTTTAACCCGGGAAAAGTGGACTATATGATATTATCTCACGCGCATATCGACCATTGCGGCTTGGTTCCGCGTTTGGCGACCGAGGGTTTTAACGGTCCGATATTCTGTACTGCGGCCACAATGGACCTTGCGCGAATACTTTTAATGGATTCGGCCAGGATACAGGAGCAGGATACCGAGTACAGTAACAAGCACCGCGAACGTAAAGGACTGCCTTTACTCAAGCCGCTTTATACCGAAGAACAGGCTATGGAATCGCTGCGGTTTTTTAAAATAGTAGACTATAATGAAGAATACGAAATTAAGCCCGGCGTAAAATTTACCTTCACCGACGCAGGCCACCTGGTAGGCAGCGCCGCAGTACACTTATGGATAAATGAAGATGACAAAGAAACGGCGATAACTTTTAGCGGGGATGTGGGCCGCTATGGCGATATGTTATTGAAAAACCCGCAGCCGTTCCGGCAGGCCGACTATATTCTGCTGGAATCGACATACGGCGATTCGCTGCACAAGGATGTGGGCGCTATAGAGGACGCCTTATTAGAGGAAATTAAACATACCTGCGAAATAAAGAAAGGAAAGCTGATCATCCCTGCCTTTAGCGTTGGCCGCACTCAGGAACTTTTATATGCGCTTAACGCACTGGAGCTAAAAGGCGCTTTGCCCGACTTTAAATATTATGTGGATAGCCCGCTGTCAGAAAAGGCCACGCAGGTTCTACTGGATCACCCCGAAGTATACAATAAAGATGTAACCGATGTTTTGAAGGTGGATGCGAACCCCTTCGGGTTTAAAGGAATGAGCTTTATACAATCAACGGAAGAATCGAAGGCGCTGAACGACAACCCTGAACCATGCGTGATTATTTCATCATCTGGCATGGCCGAGGCCGGGAGGGTAAAACACCATATAAAAAATAACATAAACAACCAGAAGAACACCATTTTGATGGTAGGCTATTGCGAACCCAACTCGCTTGGCGGCCACCTGCTGCATGGCGATCCGGACGTTTATATTTTTGGCGAGCGTTATGAGGTAAAAGCCGAAGTTCGATCGATTAAATCAATGAGCGCCCATGGCGACTATGAAGATCTGCTGCGCTTTATCAGCTGCCAGGACCCTAAAAAAGTAAAAAAAGTGTTCCTTGTTCATGGCGAGTACGAAGTGCAACAGCATTTCAGGCAGAAGCTCCTGGACAAAAGTTTTACTGGTGTTGAAATTCCGTTTCAACACCAAAGGATTGATTTGGAATAGGCAGAAGTTTAGTCCGGATTTACCGGCCATTGAGCGGCGTCAATGTTGAAGAGCGCGTTACGCAAGTATTATTTGATTGGATTTGGCAGAAAACAGCTGTCCCTGGTACCCTCTAAACATCTAACATACCGTCCCATTTTCTGGCACATGCAGCATGCGTGTGCCAGAAAAAAGATGTCACCGCAAAAGCCGGTCAATTTGCAAACACCGCTACTGCCTTCTCAATTCTGCTGATCGTCTCTTCCTTACCCAGCAACTGCGCAATATCAAACACATGCGGGCCAAATTTGCCACCTACCAGCATCACCCGCAGTGGCAATAGCAATTCGCCCGCTTTAATGCCTTTTTCTTCGGCGAAAGCTTTGAATTCGCTTTCCAGCGCAACCGGCTCCATATTGGTTACCGCCTGTAGTTTAGCGACGTATGCATGGAAAAAATCCGTTTTGGCTTCTGTCCATTTGGGTTTTACGGCGTTGACATCGTACTCCGCAGGTTGACGAAAAAAATATGCCGATTGGTGATAGAAATCCGGCAGCAGTACACAGCGGTCTTTCACTTTATCAATAACCTGCAGCAGGTAGGCCTCATCCGCTACCTCAATACCTTTGTCGGCTAAAACTGCCTTTACTTTGGGCGCTAAGCTTTCTGCGCTCAGCTTCTTTATCCACTCTGCATTAAACCACTTTGCTTTCTCAAAATCGAATTTCGCGCCGGCCTTGCTTACGCGGTCGAGCGAAAATTTATGGATGAGTTCTTCTAAAGTGAATATCTCCTGGTCAGTACCATCGTTCCAGCCGAGCATAACCAGCAGGTTTAAAAATGCTTCCGGTAAAAAGCCAAGCTCCCGGAAGCCGGGGGTTAATTCACCGGTGTTCGGGTCGAACCAATTCATGGCATATACCGGGAAGCCCAGCCGTGCGCCATCACGTTTGCTCAATTTGCCGTGCCCGTCCGGTTTTAGTATCAGCGGCAGGTGTGCCCACTGCGGCATGTCAGCTTTCCAGCCTAAATATTCCCATAGCAGCAGGTGCACCGGCGCAGACGGCAGCCACTCTTCGCCGCGGAAGGCATGCGTAATCTTCATCAGGTAATCATCTACAACAACAGCTAAATGGTAGGTCGGCATGCCGTCGGCCTTTAACAGCACTTTGTCGTCAACCTGGTTGGTTTCAAAGCTTACCGGCCCGCGTATCATATCGTTAAAGGTAACGCGCCCGTCGGCCGGCATTTTTATACGGATAACATGAGGCGTTTTTGCGTCCAGTAATTGATCCACTTCATGTTCTGATAATGAGATGGAATTGCGTAAACTCTCCCGGTAAGCCTGGCCATACTGAAAGTTAGGGATCTCCTTCCGGTTTTTATCCAATTCTTCGGGCGTATCAAAAGCGTAGTAGGCATAGCCTTCGCGCACCAGCTTTTCGGCATATTCGCGGTAAAGCGATTTGCGTTCGCTCTGCCGGTAAGGCGCATACGGGCCACCGGCCACCGGGCTTTCATCCGGCTCCAGGCCGCACCATTTTAAGCAGTCTAAAATATACTCCTCAGCCCCTTCTACATAACGGGTTTGGTCGGTATCTTCTATCCTTAAAATAAAATCGCCGTTATATTTTTTGGCGAACAGGTAATTGAACAGCACGGTGCGCACGCCGCCCAGGTGTAAACCACCGGTAGGACTTGGCGCAAAACGTACCCTAACTTTTTTGTCAGACATAGTAATGCAAAGATAGGGGAATAGTCCTAAAGTCGGGAAAGTCAGTAAAGTCCGAAAGCCGGACTTTACTTTTTATTGGTGCGCCCGGCAGGGCGCATTTACTTGGCGGTGCAAGTCCGCTATGGGCCCGTTAAGGGGAACCATTAGCCGAG